>CAYQZU010000006.1:0-128388 GCA_964422115.1 uncultured Solirubrobacteraceae bacterium
CGAGGGTCAGCGGCTCGAAGTAGAGGCGGTCGGAGGTGTCGTAGTCGGTCGAGACGGTCTCCGGGTTGCAGTTGATCATCACGGCCTCACGACCGGTCGCGCGGACGGCCTGGGCGGCATGGACGCAGCAGTAGTCGAACTCGATTCCCTGGCCGATACGGTTCGGTCCCGAGCCGAGGATCACGATTGCTCGCTCCCCGCGGGCCGCCTCGTGGGTTGGCTTGCCGTCCTGACCGGGGCGCTCCCAGCCGGAGTAGAAGTAGGGCGTGCTCGCCGCGAACTCGGCCGCGCACGTGTCGACGGCCTTGAACGTCCGCACGCCACGGAACGTGCTGTCGGGATCCCGCGCGATCTCAGCGAACTCGGCCAGGAACCAGGGGTCGATCGCTGTGCGCTCATGCAACTCCTCGACACTCGCCCCGCGCCGCAGTGCCTCGAGGATCTCGTCGTAGCGACTGGCACCCGGCCGCTGCGCCCGCGAGAGGAGCTCCTCGACCGGCAGGTCCACCTCAGGCGAAACGTCGAGCTCCCTCGAGCGCATCGCCTTCACGAACGCCTGCGCGAACGTGCGACCGATCGCCATCGCCTCGCCGACCGACTTCATATGCGTCGTCAGGACCGGCTCGGCTCCGGCGAACTTCTCGAACGCAAAGCGCGGCCACTTGACGACGACGTAGTCGATCGTGGGCTCAAAGCTCGCGGGGGTCGCGAGCGTGATGTCGTTGGGGATCTCCTCGAGCGTGTATCCGACCGCGAGGCGCGCGGCGATCTTGGCGATCGGGAACCCAGTTGCTTTCGAGGCAAGCGCGGATGAGCGGGAGACGCGCGGGTTCATCTCGATCACGACGATCTCGTGCGTGGTCGGGTTGACCGCGAACTGCACGTTGGAGCCCCCGGTCTCGACGCCGATCGCGCGGATCACAGCGATCGCCTGGTCGCGCAGCTCCTGGTAGACCGCATCGCTGAGGCTCTGCTGAGGCGCAACGGTGACCGAATCACCCGTGTGGACACCCATCGGGTCCACGTTCTCGATCGAGCAGACGATCACCGCGTTGTCGGCCCGGTCGCGCATCACCTCGAGCTCGAACTCGCCCCAGCCGAGCACCGACTCCTCGATCAGCACCTGCCCGATCGGCGAGGCGGCGAGACCGCCGGCGACGATCTGCTCGTACTCGGCGCGCGTGCGCGCGATCCCGCCGCCCTGGCCGCCGAGCGTGAACGCGGGCCTGACGATCGCCGGCAGCCCGATCTCCGACAGCGCGGCCTCGCCCTCGGCAACGCTCGACGCGATCATGCTGCGCGGCACGCGCAGTCCCGCACTCACCATCGTCTCGCGGAACAGCTCGCGGTCCTCGGCGCGACGGATCGCGTCCGCGCTGGCGCCGATCAGCTCGACGCCAAAACGGTCGAGCGTCCCGTCCGCCGACAGCGTGCTCGCGAGGTTCAGCGCGGTCTGACCGCCGAGTGTGGCCAGGAGCGCATCCGGGCGCTCGCGCTCGATCACCTGCGTCACCGGACCGGGCAGCAACGGCTCGATGTAGGTCGCGGTCGCGAAGTCCGGGTCGGTCATGATCGTCGCCGGATTCGAGTTCACAAGGATCACCTCGTAGCCTTCGGCCGCCAGCACGCGGCAGGCCTGCGCCCCCGAGTAATCGAACTCGGCCGCCTGTCCGATCACGATCGGCCCCGAGCCGAGGATCAGGATTCGCTTCAGGTCATCTCGCCGCGGCATCAGATGCCTGCGCGAGCGCGCGAGAGCTCGCCGATGAAGCGGTCGAAGAGGTGAAGCGCGTCGTGTGGGCCCGGCCCCGCCTCCGGGTGGTACTGGACCGTGCTGGCGCCGGCCTCCGGCAGACGCAGGCCTTCGACGGTGTGGTCGTAGAGGTTGATGTGCGTCAACTCGGCGACGCCGAAGTCGGTCTCCCAGCGGACCGGCTCATCGACGTCGAGTGTCCGCTCGCCTGCCGGCCCGAGCACAGCGAAACCGTGGTTCTGACTCGTTATCTCGACGCGCCCCGTCTCGAGGTCCTTGACCGGGTGGTTGGCGCCACGATGCCCGAAGCGCAGCTTGTAGGTCTCGAGGCCGACGGCGCGGCACAGCAGCTGGTGACCGAGACAGATACCGAAGACCGGGAGCCGCCCAACCAGGCTGCGCAACTCCTCGACGATGTACGCCAGCGCCGCGGGGTCACCGGGACCGTTCGCGATGAACACCCCGTCTGGCTCGCCGTCGAGGATCTCGGCGGCGCTCACGGTGCACGGGTAGACCCGGAGTCGGGCCCCGCGTGCACGCAGGTTGGACGCGATCGAGGACTTGATCCCCGTGTCGATCACGGCGATCGTCGGCCCGTCGCCCCCGCCTGCGCCGGTCGGCTCGAGCGTGAACGCCTCCGCCGGGCTCACCTCTTGCGCCAGGTCCCGGCCATTCATCGAAGGCTCCGCCGCGATCAGCTCGCGCGCCCGCTGCTCCGAGACCTCCGCCGGGAAGATCCCGCCCCGCATCGACCCCGCTTCGCGGATGTGGCGCACCAGCGCCCGCGTGTCCAGGTCGGTGATCGCAACCACCCCGCGGCCCGCCAACCAATCGAGCCAGCCGGATTCCGCGCCAGCGCAGTGCCGGCCGTTTCTGGCTGCCCGCATGATCGCCCCCCGTGCGTGGACGGCGCTCGACTCCATCGCCGCCTCGCTGACGCCGTAGTTGCCGATGTGCGGGTAGGTGAACGTGAGGAGCTGGCGCGCGTAGCTCGGGTCGGTGATCGACTCCTGATAGCCAGACATCCCCGTGTTGAAGACGACCTCGCCGACCGCGGCTCCCGCAGCCCCACACGCAACCCCGTCGAACCGGGCGCCGTCCTCCAGATAGACAAAGCTCATACGGCACTCACTCCGACGGGCACACGCAGGGCGAAACTCCGCTCGCGGTAAGCGACGCTGCCCGCCGAGGCGGTCAGGAGCACGCGGCCCGTCAGCTCGCGACCGGCGAAGCAGCAGTTCGCGGAGCGGCTCTCGTAGCCTGACTCGCCGACCCGCCATGTTGCTTCGAGGTCGATCAGGCAGACGTTGGCCTCGCTGCCCGGGGTGATCGTGGGTGTCGCGAGCTCGAACAGCGCGGCCCCCGCGGTGAGGCGCTCGATCAGGCAGCCCAGCGTCAGCGCACCCGGCAGGACGAGGCCGGTGTAGAGCGCGGCGAACGCCGTCTCGAGTCCGGTGCTACCCATCGGTGCCTGCTCGAAGGGGACCGCCTTCTCGTCGCGCGAGTGCGGGGCGTGGTCGGTCGCGATGCACTCAATCGTCCCGTCGCGGAGACCCTCGACGAGTGCCACGCGGTCATCCTCGGTGCGGAGCGGCGGGTTCATCTTGAAGCTCGTGTCAAGCGAGCGGACGGCCTCCTCCGTGAGGAGCAGGTGGTGCGGCGATGCCTCGCCGCTGACCCGCGCCCCGCCGGCGCGAGCATGCGCGAGCGCCTCGACCGACGCGCGGGAGGAAAGGTGCTGAAAATGGACCCGCGCCCGCTCCGCGGCGGCGATCAGCGAGTCGCGAGCGATCATCGTCGCCTCGGAGACCGCCGGGATCCCGGTCAGCCCGAGCGCTGCCGAGACCTCGCCCTCGTTCATCACGCCATCCGCGGAGAGCGTCGGATCCTCCTCGTGGAGGGCGACAACACCGCCGCACAGCCGCTGGTACTGGAGCGCTCGCCGTAGAAGGCCGGCCGAAACCACGGGCTTACCGTCGTCCGTGAAGCCGATCGCGCCCGCCTCGCGCAGGCGCGCCATCTCGGTCAGTTGCTCACCGCGCAAGCCGACGCTGACAGCCGCCATGAAACCGACCTGGACGCGCGCCTGCTCACGCGCCTGTGCGACGAGGCCGCGCAGTAGCGCCGGCTGATCGAGGGTCGGAGTCGTGTTCGGCATCGCTATCACCACGCAGTAGCCGCCGGCAGCAGCGGCGCGGGTCCCCGTCTCGAGATCTTCCTTGTGCTCCTGCCCCGGGGTACGCAGGTGGACGTGCGGATCGACGAACGCCGGGAACAGGTGCTTGCCCGCTCCCTCGATCAGCTCGACGCGCGCGGGTGGTTGCAGCGAGCCGGGCGGCGCGAGCTCGGCGATCTCGCCGGCCCGAATCAGCACGTCGTGCGGAGCGTCGATGCCGGCGCGCGGGTCGACCACGCGCGCCTCGCGGATCAGCAAATCGGTGCTCGGGGCGGGTGCCGCGAACAGACGCGGCTCGCTGACCTTCGTGCGCTTGGCGGCGCTGACGCGGGCCGGGCTCATGCGAGCTGCGGCTCCGCCGTCGTGATCGGGGCGACGGCAGAATCGTCGGAATGCGACCCGGCCAGCACCTCGACCAGCACCGCCATCCTCACCACGATCCCCGCCCGGACCTGCTCGACTATCAACGACTGTGGCCCGTCGATCACCTCGCCCGAGAGCTCCACGCCGCGGTTCACCGGCCCGGGATGCATCAGCAGCTGGCGCGGCCCCAGACGACGCGAGTTGATCTGGTAGTTGGCGGCGTACTCGCCGAGCGAGGGCAGGAACGCGTCGCTCATCCGCTCATGCTGGAGGCGAAGAGCGTAGATGACGTCTGCTTCGCCGATCCCCTCCAGCGTGTGGCGAACCTCGCAGCCGAGTGCGGTCAGCGCGCCGGGCACCAGCGTGGGCGGTCCGGCGAAGGTCACCTCCGCGCCGAGCTTGCGAAAGGCCTGCGCGCACGAGCGAGCAACGCGTGAATGCAGGACGTCGCCGACGATCCAGATCCTGCGGCCTTCGATATCGCCGAGCCGCCGGCTCAGGACGTAGACGTCGAGCAGGGCCTGGGTTGGGTGCTGGTGCTTGCCGTCGCCGGCGTTCACGACCCCGGCGTCCGTCCAGCCGGCGACCAGCGCCGGCGTCCCGGCGCTCGGTGAGCGGATCACGATCGCATCGGGGCCGTAGGCCGAGAGAGTCGCGACGGTGTCCTGCAGCGACTCCCCCTTCTCAACGCTGGAACCGCTCGAGACGACGTTCAGCACGTCAGCCGAGAGGCGCTTGGCCGCGAGCTCGAACGAGCTGCGGGTGCGGGTCGAGGCCTCGTAGAAGAGGTTGATCACGAGGCGTCCCCGGAAGCTCGGGACCTTCTTGATCGGGCGGTCGGCGACCTCGGCGAAGAAGGCGGCGGAACCAAGGATTCGCTCGATGTCCTCGCGTTCAAGATCCTCGATCGAGAGCAGATGCCTCACGCGAGCACCGCCGCACGGGAGATCGTGACCTCGTCGACGCCGTCGTGCTCGCGCACGCGGACGTTCACCCGCTCGCCGCGGGCGGTCGGCAGGTTCTTGCCAACGTAGTCGGGCCGGATCGGCAGTTCGCGATGGCCGCGGTCGATCAACACCGCAAGCTGGACGCGGGCCGGCCGGCCGTACTCGAGCAGCGCGTCGATTGCTGAGCGCACCGTCCGCCCGGTGAAGAGGACATCGTCGACGATCACAACGGTGGCGCCGTCGATCGCGAAGTCGAGTTGCGTGCCGGCGACGATCGGCGCCTCGGGCCGCAGCCCCAGGTCGTCGCGGTAGAAGGCGATATCGAGCGAGCCGAGCGGCAGCTCGCCGGGAATCAGCTCGCTGAGCTGGGGGTGCAGGCGCTTGGCCAGATGGACGCCGCGACGGTGGATCCCGACGACGGCGAGGGCGCCTGCTGCCTGCCCGTTCCCGTCAGAGGAGGCGGGGTTGCGCTCGGCGATCTCGTGCGCGATACGCGTCAGCGCTCGCGCGATGTCGTCCTGCTCGAGGACGACCGTTTCCGGCACGTCGTTCACAGCCTACGTCCTTCCTGGCCTCTCGGGACCGGGTTAAAGGAGCCGCGTGGAATGTATCAGCGCGCGCCGACGCGGTAGCGCTGTCGGGGCGCTACGTCGTTGATTCGGCGGGAGCCGGCTCGAGCTTCGGGGCCGGTGGCGCGCCGTCGTCGAAGCGGACCAGGCGCGGCGCTCCGCGCTCCGCGAACGGGATCTCGATCGTGTCGAAATCCCGCGGCAGCTCTGTGTCGGGGAAGATCGTGCGCGCCTCGTCACGCAGCTCTCGCCCGCCGTAGCGGGCCGATACGTGGGTCAGGGCGAGCAGCTTCACGTCGGCGTCCAGCGCGATGCGCGCCGCCTGCGCCGCCGTCGAATGGCCGGTCAGGCCGGCGCGATCGCGCTCGTCCTCGCCGAACGTCGCCTCGTGGACCAGCACGTCCGCTCCGTGAGCCGCGATCGCGAGCGTCTCGCACGGCGACGTGTCACCGGACACCGCGAGCTTACGTCCGCCGCGCGGCTCGCCGATCACCTGCTCGGGACTGACACCGGCCACCGTCTCGCCACGTTGGAGCCGCCCGAAGTCGGGCCCGAACTCGACGCCCAGCTTCGTCGCGAGCTCCGCATCGAACCTCCCCGGCCGCTCGTCCTCGGTGAACACATAGCCGTAGGCGAGCGTGCGATGGCGCACGTTCACCGGTGCGATCTCGAGCGCGCCGCGCCGCACCGTGTCCTGCGCCTGCAACTCGATCACCTCGAGCTTGAAGCCGAGCTTGCCGTAGACCTTGCGCATCGTCGCCATCGCCTCACCCAGTCCGGGCGGCCCATGCAGCTGTAGCGGGCGCTCGCGGTCACGCAGATCGAGCGACTTCAGCAGGCCGGGAAGACCGAGCCAATGGTCGAGGTGCAGGTGCGTGATGAAAATGTCCGTCAGCTCGACGAGGCCCGCCGAGCGGATCAACTGGCGCTGCGTCCCCTCCCCGCAGTCCACGAGTATCCGCTCGCCGCCGTGGCGCACAAGCAGCCCGGGAAGGCCGCGTCGCGCGCTCGGAACCGAGCCGGCGGTGCCGACGAAGAGGACTGAGAGCTCCACCGGCCGAGGTTAGCGCCCGCAGGCGCACCGACGCGCGCGCGTGCCCGACAGCGCGCGCCACAACTATGCTGGGCGGGACGCACCACGCATCCAGCGCCCGTAGCTCAGTGGATAGAGTGCTCGCCTCCGGAGCGAGAGGTCGCAGGTTCAAATCCTGCCGGGCGCGCTTTGGAATGCCCCGTGTCCACGCTGCCTTCCAGTAGGCGGGAGGTTGGGCCCCGAGCTCTCGCGCTCTCGTGGGGCGCCAGCGCGCGACCGCAGCCCCATCGTGCACCGGTTCTGGCTCGCTCGGACCGTCCGACTAGACGCGTGGCCGACCCTCGCGTCGCCGTCTCAAGCCGGTTGCCGCCACGGCCGAGCCCTTGGTCAGGCTTTTCAAATCGACCCATGGGGGTGCCGCCGTGTCGCCGTTTCGTCGCTCAATCGCTCTTGCAGTCGCCTGCGCCGCGCTCGCGGTTGGGCCCGCGGCCGCGCTCGCGCACAAGACGCATGTCGCCCACGCTCGCAAGGTGTCGGGCGTGGTTCTTGCGATTAACGCCCATCGCCACACTTTGAAGCTTCGGGTGGGGCACGCCGCCGCGGCGCGCGTCGCCTCAGCCGGCGGCTCGACCTTGACCATCGCGTTCGGGCAGGCAGACGTCAGCGGTGGCAACGGCGCCGTCGAGGTGGGTGACGACGTGACGATCACGACGACAGGCGGTGGCGGCGGGAACGTCGCGACGGCCATCGACGTGATCGGAGCGCACAATGGCGGGGACGCGGGTCAGGGAGCTGCGATCCCGGGAACCGTCACGGCGATCGACGTTGGGTCGGGGAGTCTCACGCTCGCGACGGGATCGAGCTCGCTCCAGGTCAGCGTCACCGCGACGACGGTGCTCGCAATTCCCGGCGCGACCGGTGGGGTCACGCTCGCCTCGATCGCCGTTGGCGACCACGTCGTGGTGTTCACCGACGACGCGACAGCCAGTCCAGTAGTCGCGATCGGGATCCTCGACGGCGGCGCACCCAAAGGCGGAGACGGCGGCGGTGACGGGCACAGCGGTGATACCTCTCCGAGCACGAACCTCGTCAGCTTCGGTGGCTCGGTCCAGAGCGTAGACCTGACGCAGTCGCAGATCACGGTTGCGGTACCGAAGGGGCCGCTCGCGGGCGACACGGTGCTCGTCACCGTGAACGGGACCACGCACCTCGGGCGCCCCGGCGGGGACGGCGCTCAGTTCACGCTGGCTCAGGTGAAGGTCGGCGACCTCGTGAGCATCGCGACGACGAACCTGAGCCCGACCGGCATGATCGCGTTCTCGCTCTACGACGCAGGCCCGCCGCCGAGCACCCCACCAAGCGGCGGTGACGGCGGCGGGCAGGGCTCGACCTCCCCTCCGAGCAGCACGATGCGGTTCGCCGCTACGGTCAGCGCGGTCGGCGGCGACGGCGCCACCGTCACCGCGATCAACGGGCCGCTGATCGGCCAGTCCGTACGCGTGAGCGTCACGTCGACTACATCCTTCTCCATGCTCACGGTTCGCACACCGATCAGCGGGTTCGGCGCGGACGTCAAGGTCGGTGACACGCTCGAGGTGTACACGCAGAGCGAGACGACAACGCCTATCGTGGCGGTCGGGCTGATCGACTACGGCATCGTCACGGACTGAACTGTGCGCAGGGCGCGCGTCGATGCTCGGCGCGCGCCCGAATCCCACCAGGCAAGCTCGCGTTCGCGCCGCGCGCGCCCGGCGCGGCGAGCGTGCGCTCTAGTGAAAAACGCGCTTCTCGAGCTTCTTGGCTGAGGCGATCCAGCCGGCGACGGCCTCATCGCTCGGGAGCTCCGGCACGATGTGCCGCTTGCCGGCGGTGTTGCGGTCACGCAGCGCCTTCGTCAGGTTGGCCGCGTTGCGGTTGGCCAGCTCGAGTGGCGAGTCGACGCCGGCGAGCTGAAGCAGCTCAGCGAACTGGGGCGTGACGCCGTTGACGCGCATCAGGTCGGCGTTGTTGACCCAGGTGAGAACGTTGTCGTGCGCGAGACCGGTGCGCTCGACGATGCCGGCACGACCCTTGGACTGTGCGCCCTCGTCGAGCAGCGCCGCAACGGTCGCGATCCCGGCCGCGCGAAGCTTCTTCCCATAGGCGGGCCCGATGCCTTCGAGCTCCTCGATTGCACCTGCCTTCGATGCCGGCTTGCGCTTCGCAGCTCCGCGCGATGCCGTGCCGCTCTTCGACCGAGCGGCGGTCGTTGAGCGGCCCCTCGAGGCGGCGGCTGCCGGCGCGGTTGCCGCGGCCGCAGGCTTAGCGGGCGCTGTCGCGCTCGCCGAAGAAGCTGCGCGTGCGCTGCCGCTGCCGCGGAAGAAAGCCACGATTCGCTGCCAGAGTGTCTCGGTCATATGTTCGCCAGCTCCACGGCGGCGGCACGTTAGCAAACTCTGCGCGCAGAGCAAGTCTCGTAACGATTCCGCAACAGGTCAAGGCCAGTCCTCGCCGCCGTAGGCGTCAGCGAACGACCCGGAGGGTCGCGTGCATCCCGAGCTTCCAGTGCCCGGGCAGCGAGCACCACAGGTGGTAGTTGCCGGGGCGCAGATACACGACGGTGTCGAAGCGCTGTCCCGGGGTCAGGAGCGGCTCTGCGATCGCACTCGGCGAGCGCCCGCGCCGCAGACGCAGATCGTGCGGGTCCATCCCGCCGTCGATCTCCTCCAAGCTCACCGGGCCCGCCCTGATGACGCCGCGAGAGAGCAGCAGTCTGTACTCGACCTGCGTGACCTGCACGTAGGACGCGGTCGCAGCGCGCGCGGTGGCGCTCGCGGGCAGGGCGCCCGCGCCGGCGGCGCTGGCGAGCGCCAGCGCGACCGCGAGAGCGCCCAGCAAGATGTGGCCGGCACGGCGCAGCCGCGCCGCGCTCACTTGACGACCGTGACCCGGGGCACCGTCGACGCGTCCGGGATGATCTGGGATGCATCCTGCGCCAGCCACTGTTCCAACAGCGAGCAGTACACGCTGCGGAAATCGACCGTTTCGACAAGGTTGCCGAGCGGGTCGAGCCCGGCTGCGAGCCCCTGCCATTCGCCGATCATCCGCCCAGCCGAGTGCGTTCCGATGACGAACCCGCAGCCGGCCGCTCCGTGATCGGTTCCGCCCGATGCGTTCTCCTGCGGGCGCCGCCCGAACTCGGACCAGACGAGCGTCAAAACACGGTCAGCCAACCCCCGTGCTTCGAGGTCGCGCTGGAACGCGTACAGCGTCTGAACCGCCTCACCGAGACCGCTGGCAAGGCTGGACGCCTGGTCCTCGTGGGTGTCGAAGACCGAGTCGGTTGTCACCGTGACCGCGTTGATCGGGAGCCCGGCAGCGAGCATCTGGGCAATCGCCGCCATGCGCGCCGGGAACTGGTCAGAGGCAGTCGGATAGCCGGCCGGCAGTGTGGGCGTCGTGCCGTCCGCCGGCTGGAACTGGACGAGCTGCTGGCGCAGCGTGTTCGACATCACCGCCGCGGCTCCGGACTGCGCGAGCGCAGGATCACCCGAATGGGCGCCGAGCTCGCCGAGCGAGCCGAACGCGTCGTACATCAGGTCCTGCGGTGGCCCCCAGACGCCCTGCGCCCAGAACGAGTAGTCGCTCGGCAGGTCGACGGTCGCGACGGGGACGTGCGCCGTCGCCAGCGACGGCTGCAGCGAGTCGTCAAGGCACAATCCCTGCAACGGGTTGTCAGGCGTGCCGACGACATCCAGGTAGCGCCCGAGCCATCCGGTCAGCAGGTTGGGGTCTGTGGCGCCGACCTCGTAGTAGTGCCGCGAGGTGAAATGCGACTGGTTCGGGTCTGCGTAACCGACCGTCGGCAGCGCGCTCACCTTACCCTCGGCGTGCAGCTGTGCGAGCGGCGCGGCCGCCGGATGCCATTCGAGACGCGGATCCTCGCTGAACGCGGGGCCTGCACCTTCCTTGACCGCCAGGACCTGGCGATACTTGCCGTAAAGCGGATCCCCGGTCGGACAGAGCACCGACATCGAGTCGATTCCGCCCTGGAGATAGACGCTGACGATCACGCGGTTCCCCGGCACGATCGCGGCGTTTGCGATCCCGGCCTCGAACGCGGCCGGATCGAGCATGCGACCAGCGCCGTACACCGACAGCAACAGCCCCGCCGACGAAAGCACGAACTGCCTGCGGTTGAGGCCCGTTCCTGCGGGCATCGGCATGCCCGGCTCGACCGATGGGAGCCCCCGACCGGCCTGCGCGACGCCGCGGCGCAGCAGCTCTGCGCGGTTGAAGTCGAGGCAGGCACAGTGTCTGGATGTTGGCCGCGAGCTCATGTCAGCACGTCTGGTATTCGGGACTTGCGACGACGAGGGCACGCAGCGCGTTCACCGCGAGGACGGGGTACTGCTGGCGCTCCCACGACGCGGTCGCAGCATCGATAGCGGCAGAGCGCGCGTAGCTGGCCAGTGCGCCGGCCGTCGCCGCGCTGATCGTCGGGCCGCCCCAGAAATCGATTGCCTGCTGTGTCATCGCGTTCGGATCTGACGCAACCTTGTCCTTGGCCGGGTCGAGCACACGGCTATCTCCGATGAGCTCAGCGGTGAGGTTGAACCGGGCCAGCCACGTTCCCGTGTTCAGCCAACGGGTTGCGTCCCAGCCGGAGACGTTCGGCGGGTAGAACGGCATCTGGCCGATCTGGCTCGACTCCCACGCCCACGCGTCGGTGTCGATGTAGCGCCCGATTCCGCGCAGCATCCCCGCCAGCTGAACCACCGGCGGCTTGACCATGCGGGGACCGGAGTGAAGCAGCGGATGCATCAGGAACGCCTCGACGACCGGACGAATCTGCTTGCCGGACGAGACGTAGAGGTATTCCGCGGCCCTCGTGTCGCGCGCCGAAAGCACCGCCGGTGAAAAGTAGGACCACAGTTTCGTCACGAAGAACCGCGCGTGTGCCGGGTGGCCCAGAACGAGTCGCAGGCTGTCCTTCCAGCCGAAATTCCCGTGCTTGCCGTAGATCACCTTGACGCCGGTGTCGTGCAGCGTCGGATCGAAGTGGAAATTCTCGGGCTGGCCGGTGTTCGAGTTCCAAGTGTTGGTCCAGCCAGTCAGCGCTCGCGCGTGTTCCCTGACGTCATCCTCGGTGTATCCATCGTCCACACCGAGCGTGAACAGCTCCTGCAGCTCGCGCGCATAGTTTTCGTTCGGATCGTCTTTGGTGGAGCCGACCAGGGACAGGTAGATCTGCATCGCCGGGTCCGCTGTTATCGCCGTGAGCAGGCGCGGGAAGCTCGCAAGCGCGAGCTTGCGGATCGTCCAGTTCTGGCCGATCATCAAGCGCTGCGAGTCGACCATCTCGTTGCTCGTCGCGAACCAGTCGTGCCAGGTAAGCGTCATTCGCTCGATCAGCGGCGCCTGCGAGCGCACCATCCTGTCGAGCCACCAAAGGACGTCATTGCCCCAAACGTCGAACGGCTCGATTGGCTGCCCGTTCTGAAGGTGTGGCTGAGGCCCGACCAGCCCACGCGCGGACGGCCGCGTCAGTGAGTGGACCGCAGCGCGCAGGCCAACTTTCGCGAGCGAATCCGCCTCGCCGGGACGCGGCCCGAACCCGGCTCGCCACAGCAGTCGCTCTGCCTGCTCGCGCCCGAAACGGCCCCCGTACACGGGCAGCGGGCCAGGGTCGGGCACCGAGTGTCCATGCCGCCCGCGGCGCCGAGAGCTGCCAGCCATCGTCTCAGTCTTCGGCAACGCAGGCCCACCGCTGAAGGGAACTACGACATGAGGCCAACGTGGTTATGGTAACCAGGGCTGGGACGTCGCGGCGGCGCCTACGCCAGCGTGAACGCCGTCGCGAGCCGTTCGAGTTCATGCGCCGTTCCCGCGAGCGCATGCGCCGACGCCGCGATCTCCTGCGTCGTGGCACTCGTGTGCTGAGCCGTCGCCGAGACCTGCTCCGCCGACGCCGACGACTGCTCGGCAACCGCCAGCACCTCGTCAAGGCTTTCCTGCATGCGTGCACCCGAGGTCGCGATGTGCTCAATCGAGCTCGCGATTCGCTCGACACGTCCGTTCATGTCGGCCACGCTTGCATCGATCCGGCTGAACGCTGCGCGCGCCCGCTCGACTGTTGCGACGCCCTCATCGGTGTGCCGGGCACCTTCCAGCACGACCTGGACCGCAACCCCGGTTTCCGCCTGAATCTTTCCGATCAGATCGCTGATCGACGCTGCGGCGCGTTGGGACTGCTCGGCGAGCTCTCTCACATGCTCGGCGACGACGGCGAAGCCACGACCGTGCTCGCCTGCTCGCGCGGCCTCGATTGCCGCGTTGAGCGCGAGCAGGTTCGTCTGTTTTGTGACTGCGGCGATCGTGTCGACGATGCTGCCGATCTGCTCACTCGCCTCGCCGAGGCCATGGATCGTGCTCGTGATATCGGCGCTCGAGACCTTGATCGCCTGCATCACCTCGGTCGCGCGCCTGACCGCCGCCGCGCCGTCGTCGGCCGCCGCGCGCGTCTCGCGTGCGGCGGTGGCAGTCTCCTGCGCCTCGGCGGCCGAGGCCTGCGAGGCGGTGGCGACCTCCTCGGTCACCGATAGCGCCTGCGTCAGGGAGCGGACCTGGATCTCAGCGCCCTGCGCAACCGAGCCGACGGCGTGAGCGATCTCGCTGACCGACATACCGGTCTGCTCTCCTCCGCGCGCGATCTGCGCCGACGCCGCGCCAACGGTTCGGGAGCTATCCGAGATCTCGCTCATCAGAGTCACGATCTTGGTGCGCATCGCCGCGAACGCAACGGCGAGCCGGTCGTCGTGCGAGCGCGGGGTGATGTCGACGGCCAGGTTTCCAGCGGCCAACTCGCGCGCTGCAGCAGACATCTTCTGGCGGTAGCTGATCGTTCCCTCGAACGCCTTGGCGATCTGCCCGATCTGGTCATCGGAGTCGACGCCGATCTCGACGTCGACGTGCCCCTGCGCCAATTGCTTCGCCGCGTTTGTCACCCGGCCCAGCGGCCGCGTGATCGAGCGCGCCACCGCCAGCGTGACCGCCACGGCACCGGCCAGAGCTGCGAACGCGAGCGCGAGCACGAGGGCGAGCGTGCCGTTCAGGGCGGCATATGACCGCGCCGCCGCGCCAACGGGGTTCAGCGACGGCTCCCGTTCGAGCACGGAGAACGTGGTGTCCGCGCGCGCAACTGCGGCGTCGCGGGCAACTTGCGCCGTTTGCATCGCGTGCGTGGACCCTCCCGTCGCAACCAGCTGACGGAGCTCGGCTGTCCGCCGGTAGTAGGCGACGAGCGCACCGGCGGCTCGACGCGCGGCACTACGCGCCGCCGCCGTCGGCGCAGCGACGTTGAGCAGGCTCAGCTGCGCCGTCGTCAGGCGGTAACCGAGCTCGGCGCGGCGCCAATCGGCCGCCACCGTCGCTGTGGGAGCACCGCCGGCGGTCGCGGCAAACGCCGCCACCGATTGGTCCACCGAAAGCTGCCATCCGGTGAGCGCGTGCTCGGCCAGCCGGGCGCCAGCCGCCGCCCTCCGGGCCTCGCGGGAGTCGGCGCGTGCGGAGACAATGCCCGAGAGCGCTACCGAGAGGCAGATCGTCGCCAGCAGCACGACCGAGAGGCCGAGCGTAGCGATCCGCCCACCGACGCCCAGCCGCCTTGCGAGCCTCAGACTCCGTCGGGTCGACGCTTGACCTCCTGCGACCGCGGGCATAGCGGATTACTCGGCGTTGCGCTGCGAAGCTTGAGCATGCCAGGAGCGGCGTGGACCTTGGCTCTGCGCGTGGCGCGCCTCAGCCGTCGGCAGCCTGAAAGCGCGCGACGCTGAAGCCGAGCAGCATCGGTATGTCGAGCGCGAAGACGACCAGCATCAGGGAAAGGATCAGGAGCTGTGAGCCGCTGGTGTGGTCGTAGATGAAGACGTATTCCAGCATCCCTGCGATCACGGCGTAGGCCAGGAGCACCCAGCCGGCCACCTGGCGAAAGATCCTCCAGTTGAACGACTCGATCCGCGAGAGCAACACGGCGTTGAGCACCAGCAGCGCGCCGGCGACGGCAAGGAGGCCAATCGTGGGGCCTTGCGGGACGTGGCGCGGCAGGTGGGCCGCGGTGTAGACGCCGCCCACGACTATCAGTCCCAGGACAACCACCGCAATCTGCTGGACCGGAGGCAGCGCGCCGTCGCCGGGGACGCGCGCCGGGCGGTCTGGTTGATCCTCCATCCCTCAGCCCGCCGCGAGATGGGTCATGATCACGAGCGTCGCGATCTGCATCAGTCCAGTGATGCCTGCGGTGTAGATGAAGACCTTCATCAGACGCTCGATCCGCGCGCCGTTGGGCACCGGCTTTCGCAGCTCGAAGAGGACGGCTATGTTCGCCGGCTCCAGCAGACCGAGGGCGATCGTTGCCATCACACCGACGATGGCGTACGAGGCGACCAGCCAGTCGTGATTGGGTGAGGCTGCGGCCAGATTCCCGAGGTGGCGAGCGAGCTGAAAGCCGGACCCCAGCGTCATCGTGACAAGCGTCGGCATTATCAGCACCATCTTCGGCATCAGCCGTGTCGTGAACTCAATCCGCGACGGGATCGACATCGTGCCCATGATCGGACCGAGCACGAGCCCGAGGAACAGGTCGAGGGCGGTCCAAAGGCCGCCACCGACGACGTGATAGAAGTCGAGCGCCCAAGCGCTGTTGGTCGCTATGGCGACGATCATCCCGGCGAGCACGACCGCGACGATCGGAAGCCCTTGGCGCGGGACGATCTGAAAGTCGCCGCGTGGTCCCTGGGTCGGTGCCCGATGTGCCTGCCGCTGATCCTCCAACACGGTTGCCAACTCCGGCTGCCCCTTTCCTGCGGCGACGCTTGTGGCACAAGATAATGGACTCGGCAGGCGCGAAACTCGCACCCGCCCCCCTCGCAGACGCTATTTCGCGCTAAATCGACGGATCTGGGTAGAAACCCTCAACCCCTGGGCTGGAACGCCGATCAGTAGGTGGATGAGGTTCGTGTCGATCGATTCGGTGACCGACGAGGTCGTGCTCGCTCGCAACGTCCCGAGCGAGCGACCCGACGGTGCGGCGCTGTTGCGCGCCGGGACCAAGGTGAACCCGTCGATCGCGGCCCGCCTCGCCGGCAGCGGGATTCGCGGCGCCTGGATCGACGACGAGCTTGGGCTCGAGATCACGCCACCGCCGGAGTTCCCGGCCGACGTCATCGGGATCGCACTGCAGGCCACGCGCCGGGCGCTGGAGGCTGCCCCGGTCGCGATTGGCGCTCGCCGCGAGCTTGACATCAAGCTGGTCCGCTCGTTACAGGACGCGGCCGGTGAGATCGCGGACGCCGTCCTCGCCTATCCCGCGAACGAATGCCCGGTCGCCGATTTCGCTGTCGCGGTCGCCACAGCTCCATGGCACGCGGTACGCGTCGCGGTTCTCGGAACCTTCATCGGCCGGCGGGAGCTTGTGAAGTCGGGCTGGATCGACTACCAGGGAGTTCAGCGTTTCGATGGGTTCGATGAGCGACTCAGCGCGCTCGCGATGGGGCTGCTCGTCCACGACATCGGCGTGCCGCCGTGGGCAGCGGGGCTGGGCACCCACGTAGGGTGCATGGCGCCCGAGAGTGAGCAGGATCCCGACCATGTCCATCGCGGTGCCTCGCTGTTCGCCGCCGAGAGCACTGCGGCAGCGATGCGCGTTGCGATCCGCTCTCACCACGAGCGCTGGGACGGGCAGGGCTTCCCAGACCGCAAGTGTCGTGACGCGACCGCGATCAACGCGCGTATCGCAGCGATCGCCGACGCCTACGACGGCATGATCGCGACCGGCGTCGAGCGCCGGTCACTCCCAGGGCACGGCGCGGTCCAGTCAATCGAGCGGGGGTCCGCCACGCGTTTTGATCCATCGCTGGTCGCGCATTTCAAGGCGCTCGTGCCGCCCCATCCCGTCGGCCACGAGGTGCATGTGCCCGACGGGCGCGTGGGCGTCGTGGTGAAGCTGCCACACGGAGATCGTCTCCATCCGACGGTCAGGCTGCGAAGCGCGTCGGGGCCGATCGTCGAGTTCGTCGCGGACATGACTGCCGGCGAGCCGAGCGCCGCCGCAGCGTAGAGCAACGGCTCCCGGACACGTGCCGGCCTGCGTTCAGGCGGCCGATGCCATCGAGCCGGCGGGCGCCGCGGGTGCCGCAGCCGGGAAGCTCACCGCAAGGAGCCGCTCGCGAGCCTGCGCAAGGGTACTCGCGAGCACCATGTCGCCTCGTAGCCTCGCCTGCGCTTCCAGCAACAGACCCAGGTCGCCCGCCACCCCGTCAAGCTCCGACGCGTCAGCCGGAACGGCGCCGGCGGCGGCGGCAAGGCGCTGCTTCGCGGCCGAGAGGTCGACGCCGGGAGCCGCGCCGCGACGAATTGCCCAGCCCGCGATCAGTTCGGCATCCGGCGCCGCGGCGCCGAGGTCGATTCCGGCGAGGGTTGTGAGAAGCAACAACCGGCGTGTCGCGTCCGCCAGCAGTTCGAGTCGTACGCGGTCGCCGTCCCATTCCGCCAGGGACGACGGGTCGTGGAGGAAGTCGCTTCCGGCCGCGTACCGGTCGTACTGGACGTGCCATCCGCCTGCACGCTCCTCGGCCGCGAACCTTGGCAGCCGCTCAGCCAGCACCTTGCGGCGCCCGTGCGCACTGCTGCGAATCGGGTAGTGCCGCAGCAGAAACGGGATCGGAAAGACCCGCTTTCCTTCGAACAGGACGTCGTGTCCGCCATGGTGCACCAGGTCCACGACGTGCGGCTGGCGCTTCCATGCTTTCACCTGCAGCAGGTCGTGGCGGCCTGGCGGCTCGTAGTGGCGGAGATGGACGCGCGGATCTGATCCCGGCTCAAAGCGATCGTCGGTCGGGCGAAAGTCGAACAGCTCGAAGTTCACGGCGGAATAGCCGAGCTCATCGACCTGCGCCAGCGCCCCCGCGAGGGTGGTCGCCGGCCACGGCGCTTCGCGGAATTCGTCCGCGTTCACGAACAGGTACCAGTCGGATTCGACCTCGCCGCTGACTTCCCCCACGCGACGCAGGATGTCCCGCCAGACCATCTCGCCGTGGTTACGCTCCGAGTACCCGGCGTCGTCAGGAAACCGCTCGATCGCGATCAGCCCGCGACCGAGCCAAGGTGTGGCTGCCGCAGCGGTGTCGTCGGTGCTCTCGTGGTCGATGAGGTACACGTCGACGCCGTGCGCAACCAGCGCTCCAATGGCGTGGCCGATCACGTCCGCCTCATTGAACGCCGGCATTATCGCCAGAGCGCTGAAGGCGGGCCGTGCAAGCTCCGCCACGAGCCGACGCGCAGCAGGCGCGTCGCGGACGAGAACCGCGAGCATCCCGGCCTGTGGCTGCTCGAGCATGTCAACGCTCCCGTACTCGAGCCCATGCGCTGCGAGGGCGGCGAGCCCCTCACTCTGATCCCATCCTGGAGCCCAGATCGCAACCGCGCTCGCGCGTTCGAGCGCGGCAGCCAGATCACCGAGCAGCGCGTCGCTCGGAGCCGAGTCGACAAGCAGGACCGAGTCGGCCACCTCCGCCGGGACGGCGCCGTCAATCGGGACAACTGCCCGAGCGCCGGTCGCGCGAACCGCCCGCCGCGCGCCATCCACGGCCGGGGTCTGAAGGGTGGCTGGTTTCACGGCCTGGTAGTCGGTAGCGGTGCGAGCGGGTTGATGGCGCGCGAGTGCGCCTGCATCACGCGACCGCCGCGAGGACGGTTTCGAGCAGACCGCCGATCGCCCCGGTCCCAGGCGCGAGCAGCAGGTTCGCATGCTCGCGTGCGAGCCGTTCGTGTCCCGGCGCGCCGTCGTGCAGGACGACGTAAGCGTCGATCGCTGCATGCAGGCGCACGTCGCGAGTTGCTACCTGCGGCTCGAGAATCAGGTTGATGTCGCCGGCCAGACCGAGATCGGCGCCCTGCTCCTCGGCGGCTGCGTGAACGCGCGCCTCGAGCTCCGCCGGCGTCCCATCAACCGTCGGATCGGCGAGCAGGATCAGGGTGGCATGCGTCGCGCGCGCCGACGGCTCACACCACTCGGCAAGCAGCTCGCCGAGCCGGTCGCGGCCCCGCCACGCCGGCGTTGCCAGCAACTGCAAACCGCCGTCCCCACTAAGCGGGTAAGGCTCCGGCTGGTCGGCGCCGGCGCTCAGCGGCCGTGCGGCGCCGATCGCGCGCAGGCGCCGCGTGTACTGCTCCGCGACAGTCTCCCAACCGAGCGCTCCGGCGGCTTCCCGCGCCGCCCGGCCGCGCCTGATCCGCTCGGGGCGATCGCCGGCAACCACGCGCAGCAGTTCGACGAGATGGTCGCGGTCGGGTTCGAGAACCCAGGGCCGACCGACGGTCTCGAGCTCGTCGACACGGTCATCAGGGAATCGGGTGCGGCGTGAGCGGATCCGCCAGCTCGCCTCCAGCGGGCAGAACTCGTCGGTCGGACCGCCACCGGTCACGATCGCCGGAAGGCCACAGGCCATCGCCTCGAGCACTCCCATCGCAAACCCCTCGCCCCGGTAGGGGTGAACGAGAACGTCACAGGAACGGTAGAGCGAAGCGAGTTCCTCGTCGGAAAGCTCCTGTTCGACGAGGACGACCCGCGGGAGCTTGCCCGAGGCGGCGTGGCCCGCGATGTCCTTGCGCTCACCGTTTCGGTAAACGCTGTTCGCGCCGACGCTCTTGACCACGAGAACGACATCATCGCGATCCGCAAACGCCTCCCGCCACGCCTCGAGCAACAAGTCGTGTCCCTTACGCCAGATGAGTCCGCCATGAAAGAGGAAGCGCACCGCGTCCGCCGGGCAGTCGAGTTCGTAGCGCGCCCCCTCGGGCGTGAACACTCCGCCGTCGACGCCGTTGGGGACCACTGCGACGCGCTCGGGGGCGACCCCGCCCGCGATGTACATGTTCCGCACGTAGTCGCTCGGGACCCATAGCTCGTCGACGTTGGCGCGAATCGCGTCGACCCACGCACGAGGAACGGCGCCGAACTCCCATGGCTGGATCACTGCCAGGCGCCCCGCCGGCGCAGGCCGGAAGTCCGGCGGCCATTGATGGCGTACCTCCACGTCGGCCACGTGCGGAAGCGGCGGATCACCGGCGCTCGTGCCGTCGCGCGCGACGCGCTCGAGCGGGCCACGAAGGCGCTCGGTCACGTGTCGGTTGACGATCGAGAGGCTGAGCGCTACGCCGTGGTCGCCCTGCCAGCGCACGGCGGGCTCTGACCCGGCGTCCGCCGCATCGACCAGACCGGGACGACCGCCCTCGTAGTAGGCCTCGAGCGTGTCGATGTAGTCGGCAAACGGTCGTGGCGGCGCGATCGCGGCCTGTAGCGATTCGAGCAGCCCAGGCTCGCTGCCGAGGCGGTCGAGCGCGCGAGCGAGGTCGGCGGCGTCCAGCCCGTCGAACAGCAGCCCGTCGTGTTCGTCCCACACGGCCTCCGCCAGGCCGCCGAGTCGCGGCACGACCAGGGGCACCCGCGCCGCAAGACATTCGGCGGCAGCAAGCGGCGCGCAGTCCCACCAGCGCGACGGCAGGCACGCAACGTCTGCCTCGGCAAGGATCTCGCCCAGCTCGCTCGGGCTGAACTTGCCGCACAGCTCAACGACACCCCGCTCGTCCAGCGCTCGCAGTTGCTCGGCGAACTCGTCGACGACCTCGCCATGGATCTGTACGCGAAGCTTCGCGGTGGTTCGCTGCGCCGCCTCGACGAGGAGCTGCGGGCCCTTGTGCGGGTAGGCCGATCCAATGAACGCAACCGTCAGCTCCTGCGCTCGGCGCCCTGGCTCGCGGCGCGAGCCAACCTGCTCCCAGATCTCCTCGTCGTGCGGCATCGCCTGGCGCACGACGTCAACGAGGTCCGCCGGGTAGCCCACGCTCAGGAGCGTTTGGCGGACCGCGTTCGACGGTGCGAGGCAGGCGGTCAGGGAACGCTGGGCGCGGGCACGGAGCTCGGCCAGCCGCCGCTGGTGGCCGCCCCGATCGTGACTCCCCACGCAGTTGGCACAGTCCCCGCCACGGTCGCCAGGCCCGGGACAAAGCGCCCCGCTTCCCGTCATCAGGTAGGCGCGGGGGCAGATCAGCCAATAGTTGTGAGCCGAAAAATACGACGGGATGCCGCGCGAGGCGACTCGATCCATCAGCGAAGCCCCGAGGTTGTGGAGGTTGTGGAAATGAACGACGTCCGGTCGCGTCCGATCCAGCACCTGTTCGAACGCAGCAGCTATCACCGGATCGTCCAGCTCACGGTCCGGGTTGCCGAGGTCAAACAGCGTGCTCGGCCGGTTGTGGACGCCGACGAGCGACACTCCATCCTCCGCCCATTCACGGATCGCGTAGGGCGGGGCGCCGACGAGCGGCGCCACCGCCGCGTGAAAGACGGTGACCTCCCAGCCGCGGCGCGCAAGCTCCTTGGCCGCGAGCCGCGGGACGGTGGTGCCCCCGCCCGCGTCATCCCAACCGAACGCCGTCAGGAGAATCCGCCGCGAGCCGGACCGCTCGGGCCGCCGTTCCGTGGGTGTCGGTAGGTTCTTTGCGCGCGAGCGAATGCGGGCGGCGAGCGCCGGTAGGGCAAGGTCCCGCTGTTCGAGCAGCTCGGCCAGCCGGTGGAGGGCAGCGCGCTCGGCGCGCGCCGGCTCGAGCACGGCCCAGTCGATCTCGGGCACAATCCGCCGCAGTCCGTAGCGGTCGATGGCAGACTCGAGAGCGCGCTCCACATCGGCCACCTCGCGCTCGCGCGCCGACTCGTTGGAGGTGTTCTCGGCGTGGCGGCGCACCCCGACGATCGGACCTCCCGGGCAATGGCGAAATCGGAAGTCGCGGCCGGCGCGCAGCCAGAACTCGAAGTCCTGCGCGATCGGGAAATCGGACCTGTAGCCGCCGACCGCATCGTAGACACGGCGGTGAACCATCCGCGACGGGTCGACGATGAGGTTGTGGACGCGAAACTGCGTCGAAAGCAGCTGCGCCGGCGTGAATTCTCGGCTCGACCAGACGCCGACGCCAGCGCCCGTCTCGTCGATGATGACCGCGTCACCGTGAACCACACCGGTCTCCGGGTAGCGGTCGAATACCTCGACCTCGCGCCGCAGCCGGTCGGTGACGCACACATCATCGTCGCCGATCATCGCGATCAGCTCGCCACGGCCCTCGCTGATGAACGTGTTGTACGCGGCGGCGATACCCAGGTTGCGCTCGTGACGAACGATCCGCAGCCTCGGGTCATCGAACCCTGCGAGAACGCCCTCGATTGCGGCATCGCTGCCGTCGCAAACGACGAGCACCTCGTAGTCGTCGTAGTCCTGCGCGAGCGCGCTCGCGATCGAGGCGCCGAGGTATCTCGCGCGGTTGTACGTGGCGATTCCGAGGGTCACTCGGGGTGTCCAAGCGCTCATCCCCTCAACCGCCCATATTCACGTAGCCCGTCGCCTCACTCGGGCTTCGCACGTTGGCTGAAACCTGGTTGGCGTAGTTACCCTCGACGGTGTCGATCTGTCCGTTCGCCTGCACGCCCGTCACGATTCCGACGTGCTCACCACCGAAGACGATCAGGTCACCCGGCGCCGGCACGACCCCGGGTCCGTTGGGGATCGCGCGACCAGTCCGCTGCGCCCACGACCAGATGTCTGACACCGCGCTGAGGCCCTGCCCCTGGTCGCCGATCGGCACGCCTGCCTGGCGTGCGACCCACGACGCGAACTGGGCGCACCACGGCTCACCGGGTAGCGCACCGGCCACCGCGCTCCGGTACATCGCGATCGCCGGCCCATTGTTCGAACCGAATGGCTGTTCGGTCTGTCCAACCTGCGTCTGCGCTATCTGCACAATCGCCGGATTCCCGGCAGTGGGGTTGGAGCCGTATGCCACGCCCGACGTCGTGAGCGCGCCGGTGGCTGTGACCGGCGCACTGCTCATGGTGGGCGCTCCCGCAGCGCCGCCGAGCAGCGACACCAGCTCAGACGCTGGATCGGGTGACTGAGGCCCCGTTCCGGCGAGGCTCTGGAGCGCACTGAGGTTGTAGACCGAGTCCATCGCCTGTGCGGTCGTGATCGCAGTTGCGCTGGAGCCGGCAGGCGACGTTACGCTCGAGCCGGCGGTTCCAAGCAGACTCGCAAAGGACGTGGCAGCGCTGGCAGCCGTGGCCGTTGGTGGTGACGCCGCAGCAGCCACCGGCGTCGGCGCCGGGGTGCCGCCAACCAGCGCACCGGGATCGGCGATCGCCGACTCGATCTCCGCGATCCGCGAAAGCATCGGCCCGAGGGACATCCACGCGTTCATCGGCAGGACCCGAAATGAATTGAGGGACCTCCCCCGGGCGCGAGCCCACGGCGCGTGCGGCTGCGACCGGCGAACCTCGCCCCGCGGGGCCTGTGAGTCGAGCGTTTCGCCACTCCAGTCCTTAAATCGAGACGCACGGCCACGAATGGCCGCGCGTCTCTGGTCCGGTCCCTCGATGGATCGGTCTATGTGACCCCGCGACGGGGGGCGGTTCGCGGGGTGTTGTTCTCCCCTCGGCTTGCGCCGAGGTGAAGTCTGTGTGGCAGAACACGGGCGGCGCCTAGACGGCGCCGCCCGAATCAGCTCTGCTAGCCGGCCTGGATCAGAGTGAGGATCGACTGCGGCAGGTGGTTGGCCTGCGCGAGAATCGCCGTGCCCGCCTGCGAGAGGATCTGCAGGTTGGCGAACTTGGTCATCTCCGACGCCATGTTGACGTCGACGATGGCGCTGTTCGCCGCCGTGAGGTTCTCCTCGTAGGTGGACAGGTTGTTCATCGTGTACTGCAGTCGGTTCTGCACTGCACCGAACGTGTCGTCCTGACCGGCGACCGCGTTGATCGCGGCGTCGATCGATGCGAGCACGGTTGACGAAGTCAGACTGAACGTCCCGATCGAGGAGCCGAGGCTGATCGTCGAGACGGCGATTACCTCGCCGTCGTTCGCGCCGACCTGGAACGTGATCGTCTGCGTGCTGTTCAACAGGTGGATGCCGTTGAACTGCGCCGTGTTGCCGATACGCTCGATCTCCGAGGCAAGCTGGTTCACCTCGGTCTGGATCGCGGTCTGATCGGTCGTGTTCAGCGTGCCGTTCTGATACTGAACGGCGAGCTCGCGGATGCGCTGGAGCATCTGCTCGACCTCGCTGAGCGATCCGTCCGCAGTCTGCACGAGCGAGACCGCGTCCTGGGTGTTCTGCTGCGCCTGACCGACGCCCTTGACCTGACCCATCAGGTTCTCGCTGATGGTGAAGCCAGCGGCGTCGTCAGCGGCGCTGTTGATGCGCAGGCCCGAAGACAGCCGCTGCATCGACGTCGAGAGCGCCTCGTTCGTGTTGACGAGGTTTCCCTCGGCGTTCATCGCCGCTAGGTTCGTATTGATATACAGGGACACGCGTTCATCTCCTTGATGACAGTTGTAATAGTCCCGGGCCGACTCCCTGTCAGCCCTACGCCATCAGTTATCGTCGCCTGGACAAACCCCTTGAGCGCGTCCAGATGAATCTGGACACTTCTGGCTCTCAGGCAGTCACGTCGACGTGTTCGAGCCCGTCGTCGTCGTCGCCGTCGTCGGCGCGCTCTTCCTGCTCCTTGTCAGTGTCACGGCTGCCAGCGGCGCCGTCGCGCCCGCCCGGGTCGCGCCGGTCCGGTCCGATGCGCTGCGGCGGTTGTGACCGTTCTATTCGGCCCGGTCCGCTCGACCATGGACCGACTGGCTCGATTCGCTCCACGGGTGCCCTCCTGCTCGTCTAGTTCTTTACGCTCGTCGCCTCAGCGCTGTCGGAGGTTGATCGACGGTCGAGCATCGCCCGTGCTTCGGCGGCGACGATCGCACGCCAAACCGCAACGCCACACCACCAGGCGATCATGTATCCGGCGACGCCGGCGACAATCGCGCGCAGTCCCAGAACGGTGAGCGGCACACCGGCACGGCTCGAGAGGAACGCGGCGAGCGAGAATCCGATCAAACCTCCCCAGGCCTTGAACGACCGTACCGACGAGGACGCATACGGGTGTCCCGCGATGCTGATCGCGCTGACCGCCGGCCCGCTCTTGCCCTTCTTGCCCTTCCCTTTCGAGTCCTTCGCCTTTCTGCCCTTCGTCTTCTCGCTCACCGCGCGCCGCCGGGCTCGTGGGCGTCATCGCCTTCAGGCTGCGGCGGCTCGCCGATGAGGGCGCGTGCCCGCCGCTCGCAGTCGAAGATGAAATGGATCAGTCGCTCGCGATCGGCAGGCTTGATCGAGTCGAACGTTAGTGCCGGGTGGCCGCTGCCGGCCAGACGAACAACGCGCGCGTAGCCTTCGATCGGCTGTCCTCCGGATTCGAGGCGCATCCTGAAGCTGACGTGCTCGCCCGGGCGCAGCTGATCAGGGCCGGCCAGCAGCAGACCACCGCCGCTCAGGTCCAGCGCGAAAGTGTGGCTCACCGCACCGTCTGCCTCGCGGGCCAGACGAACAGGGCGTGAAATCCTCACTCGGACGAAGCGGCGGCGCTGCTCGACCTCGATCACATCGTGCACGACGAAGCGGAGGCGAGTTCCCTCGGCCTGGGAGGTCTCGCCCGCGAGTCGCGTCATGCCCCGAGCCGAGCTGCACTCGAGGACGAGCTCTTCGACCGCTGGGAAACTGAACGAGGCGCCCATCGCCAGCACCGAGAGCGTCAGCTCCACGCCCGATTGCCAGACGACCTCGACGGCGATATCGCGTCCCGGTCCACGTAGCAGGCGGCCAAACGCCCCGGTCAGCGGTGGGAGCGACTGCTTATCCTCGCCGGACTTCTTTCGGTTCATCGCAGGAGATGCTCCGCGATCGTCGCGGGATCCGCGCCGGTCAATGCGCCGGGCAGGTCCAATCCGCTGTGGACGTAGACGAGCGGGAGACCCGACTCGATCGACAGCTCCACCGCGGTGCCGAGCTGGTCGGTCTCATCGGCGTGCGTCACGATGATCCCACTCGGTGAGAGCGGCGCGAGCGCGGCGAGCAGCTGTTTGGCGGCGATCGCATTGCTTGTCGCAGGGAGTGTGACCAGGACCTCCTCCGGCGCCAGCGCTGCAAGCTCGACTGCAAGCATTCCGATGCCCGCCGGGTCACCCGGCGATACCGTCGGGGTGTCGGCGACAACAAGAGCTCCGCGACGCGGCTCCGCGATCTCTGCCGCAGCGCGGCTCCCCCGCTCGGCGGTCTGGACGGCGACGCCGAGCGGCCCCACAAGCGCGGCCAGCGTAGCGCCCGAGTCATACCGCCCGAGGACGACCGCCCGAACCTCGAGCGCACCAGCGCTCCTGTAGGACGCGGTGATAGCTGCGGCGCAGCGCGTCTTGCCCGACCCGCCGCCGCCGACTATTGCGATCAAAGCGCCATCGCTGGTGATCCCGCGGTGGCGGGGAAGGCGACGTGCGACGCACGTTCGAAGCGCATCGCGCATTCCGCTTCCCCCCGCAAACGGGAGGTCGTGGGCACGACTCTCGCTCACCAGGTCCTCCGCGAGTCGCCGGCTGATGCCGCGTGCGAGCAGGAGCCTGTGCACCTCGGCGTCATCCACCGCGACCTGAGCCGACGCCGCCTGAGGCGAACGGGCAGGCTCTGTGACCGGCTCTGGCCTGACGTCAACGAATCGCGGCATGGCCGTCGGCGGCTCGGCTGCCCATCCCGCCTCACGCTCAATTGCAGCGGGGGCTGGCGGCGCCGGCGTTCGGGCAGCGGCGGTTGCAGGCGGGACGGACTGGCCGAAGCGAATCGGCTCGGTGTCGAACGCGAACGGATCAGGCTGTTGGCGGCGCTCAGAGCGGACGGGCTCCGTCGCATCGCCAGCCGGCAGCGTCGCCGCTGCCGCTAGTTGCGCGGCGAACCCGTCCTGCGACGCAACGGCCACCACGCCGTCGAGCGTCTCGGTGAAGCTCTCCCCGACCACAACCGGTGCGTCGGCAGGCGACTCGGGGACCGGCCCCGTCAGCGCCTCGTACTCCGCCGTCTCCGGGTCGGCGTCCTCGCCGTCGTACACGTCCACGGCTGCAACAGTGTGCGCCGGCATCGCTTCCACCTCGACGAAGCGTTGCGCAAAGAAGCCCCGAATCCCTCCCACCAGCCCCTCGCGCTGGCAGGTCACAACAGCATCGGGGCCGAGCTCAGCACGAATCCGCGGCAGGACCTCCGCGAGATCGCGCCCGCGGTAGGTGCGCCGCGCCCCATTCGCCGCTGCCTGGGTGAGTTCTGCCTGTGCGGGTGTCATGCGTGAACCACTCCAATCGTCTCAACGCTGATGCCGGGAGATATCTCGTTGTAAGAACAAACCGCGAGCTGCGGGATCGCCTGCGCGACGAGTCGCCGCAGGTGGCGCCGAACTCGCGCCGAGCAGAGAAGAACCGGGCGCATTCCGCGCGCCGCGCCCTGGTCGGCCTGAACGCGCAGCGCTCCGAGCACGGCATCGGCACGCGACGGATCGATCACCAGGTGCTCCCCGTCCGCGGTCTGGGTGATCGAGGTCGCGAACTCCTGCTCGATCGCCGGGTCGAGCGTGATTGCGCGCAGCCGTTGCTGCGCGTCCAGGTGAGGCGCGGTAATCGCGCGGCCGAGCGCCTGGCGCGCGTATTCGGCCAGGACGCTCGGGTCGCGTGTGATCCGAGCCTTGTCTCCGACCGCCTCCACGATCGTGCCGAGATCGCGCACGCAGATGCCTTCGCTCAGCAGCGACTGGAGCACGCGCTGGATCTCCCCGAGGGACAGGACCTCCGGCACGACCTCGTCAACGACCGCAGCGTTCGTTTCCTTGAGCCGATCGAGCAGTTGACGCGTGTCTTGCCGCGTCAGGAGATCGGCGGCATGCGCCCGAATCGTCTCCGTCAGGTGGGTGACGATTACCGACTCGCCGTCGACGACCGTAAAGCCACGGGCCTCCGCCTCGGCGCGCTGGGCATCGGCGATCCACGTGGCGGGCAGGCCAAACGCGGGTTCCGTCGTCGCTATCCCGGACAGTCCACCGACCGCATCGCCCGGGTCCATCGCGAGATGGTGCCCGGCGATCAGCTGCCCGCGCGTCACCTCGACGCCACGAACCTTGACGACGTACTCGTGCGAGTCCAGTCCGATCTCGTCATGGATCCGCACAGCCGGTATGACGATGCCGAGCTCTCCGGCGATCTGGCGACGGATCGCCGATACACGACCGACCAACGTCCCGCCGCCGCGTCGGTCGACCAGCGGAACGAGGCCAAAGCCGATCAGCAGCTCGAGCGGGTCGAGCGGCAGCTCGCCGAGGACCGCGTCCTTGGATGCCGGGAGCACGGGCTTTTCGGCTTTCTTGGCCGCCTCGTCGGCCTTCGCGTGGACCGCGTCCGGCAGCCCGTCGCGGACCGCCCAACCGACCGCCGCGAGCGCACCGCCGACGAGCAGGAACGGGATCGTCGGCAGGCCGGGAACGAGACCGAACATGCACACGACGGCGCCGGAGACGAGCGGCGCCTTCTTCTGACTGAGGATCTGCGTCGCAATATCGCTGCCGAGGTCGCGGTCGGACGCCGAGCGGGTAACGATGATGCCCGTCGCGACCGAGATCAGGAGCGCCGGGATTTGTGCGGCGAGCCCGTCGCCCACCGTCAGTAGCGAATACGTGTGGGCGGCGGTCGGGAACGACAGGTGGTTCTGCGCCACGCCGACGACGATCCCGCCGAGCAGGTTGATCAGGATGATGACGACAGCGGCGACGGCGTCGCCGCGGACGAACTTGGAAGCGCCGTCCATCGCACCGTAGAAGTCAGCTTCGCGTGCGATCTCGAGCCGCCGGGCTCGCGCCTGCTCGTCGGTGATGAGACCTGCGTTGAGGTCTGCGTCGATCGACATCTGCTTGCCGGGCATCGCGTCGAGCGTGAATCGTGCCCCGACTTCCGCCACTCGCCCGGCACCGGTCGTCACGACGACGAACTGGATCACGACGAGGATCAGGAAGATCACGAGGCCGATCACAACGTTGCCACCGACGACGAACTTGCCGAACGCACTGACCACGTTGCCTGCGTTCCCGTGCGTCAGGATGAGTCGGGTGACCGAAACGTTGATCGCCAGGCGGAACATCGTCGTCAGAAGCAGAAGGCTCGGAAAGGACGAGAAGTCGAGCGCCTTCGTCAGGTACATCGTCGCCACCGCAATGGCGAGCGCAGCCGAGATGTTGAGCGTGATGAAGAGGTCGATCAGCGGCGACGGGAGCGGGATCACGAGCATGCTCACGACGAGCACGACCGCGAGCGCCGCGACGAGGTCGACGTGCTTCAGGAGCGCCTTCATCACACCGCCGCCAGGCGTCTGGTTCATCCGAGTGCCCTGCGGCGGCCCGCGAGCCGGTAGACGTAGGCGAGCAGCTGCGCGACGGCCTGCCAAAGCTGCTCGGGGATGAGCTGGCCCACTTCGACGGCTCCGTGAAGCGCGCGAGCGAGCGGCGGGTCTGCCACGACCGGCACTCCGTGCTCCTCGGCGATCGTGCGGATCTGATGCGCAACATGGTCCTGCCCCTTGGCGACGACCTCGGGCGCTGTCTTGGTGGCGTCGTAGATGAGCGCGACGGCGTAGTGCGTCGGGTTTGTGACGACCACATCAGCGGTCGGGACAGCGGCCATCATGCGCGCGCGGGCTGCCTGGATCTGGCGGCGACGGATCGCCGAGCGAACCTCGGGCGGCAGCGCGTGCTGGCGGGCCTCGTCCTTGACCTCCTGGGGGGTCATCTTGAGGCTCTTCTCGTACCGTCGCCGCTGATAGGCGTAGTCGGCGATCCCGATCAGCAGATAGGCGATCGCGGCGCGCTCCACGATCGCCGTGACCGACGACGACACGAGGGCCCCGAGCGCGCCTGGCGGCGTGCCCACGCCGGCCGCGAGGCTGGTCAGCTGCGGGATCAGCGTCATTGCGACGACCACGCCGACGACGCTGACCTTCGCGAGGGACTTGAAAGTGTCGAAGATGATGCGCGGTCCGACGAGGTTCTTGAACCCCGCGATCGGGTTGATGCGCGAGAACGTCGGCTTCAGCTGCGCGAACGACGGCTGCCAGCCGACCTGGGCGGCGTTCGCGAGCACTCCGGCCACCATGCAGGCGAGCGCAACAGGCGCAACGGCGGTGACGAGCACTTTCATCGTCATTGCGAGAAGCCCATTCAGCCCCGCCTGCGTTCCGACGGCCGCCGGATCGGCGATCGCGGCGAACGCCGAGCGCATCGCCCCGGCGGCGCTCGAGACGATCGTGGACCCGACGGTCAGGACCGCGATGAAGCCGGCGATCAGGACGATCGCGCCGTTTAGGTCGCTGCTCTTCGGCGCGCGGTTCTTGCGCCGCGCTTCCTTGCGGTGTTTGGGTGTCGGCTTCTCGGTGCGGTCAGCGTCGGCCATGGTGTTAGAACGCGACCAGCTCTCGCAGCGCGTTACCGACCGTCCCCTGGATCTGCTCGCCAAACCAGCCACCGACGAATGGCAGCGAGATCGTGACGGCGATCAGCGCGACGCCGATCTTTACGGGAAAGCCGACCGCGTAGACATTGAGCTGCGGGACGACGCGCGAGAGCATCCCGAAGGCGATATCGGTCACGAGGACCGCGAGCATCACCGGCGCCGCAACCTCGATCGCCAGGACGAGGATGTTCGCGAACATGCTGAGTGACCCGCCGACGACTGAGCGCAGCCGCACAGCGCCCGTGAGCGGAACCAGCGCGAACGTCCGGCCGAGACCTCGTAGGACCCACACCTCGCCGCCAAAACCGATGAACATCGCGGTTCCGACGAGTGCGTACAGCTGTGTCAGGATCGCATCCTGCGTGCCGGTCAGCGGGTTCAGCATGGCGCCGAAGGAGAAGCCGGAGGTCCCGTCGAGGAGCGTTCCGGCGGATTGGAGGGCTGCGAACAGCGCCCCGACCGCGAACGCCAGCGCGCCGCCCACAAGTAGCTGCTCGAGCACGAGACCGCCGTAGGCGAGCACCGACCCGGGAACATGCTGCCCGTGTGCGGCGATCCCGGTCAGGCCGATCGCGAGGCCGACGGCCACGATCGTGCGGACCTGCGGCGGGAGATAGTGCGACGAGAACAGCGGCGCGAGCACAAACAGCGGACCGACGCGCGCGAGGACGAGGAAGAACGCCAGGATGTTCGATGTCCCGAGCGCCCCGAGCAGCTGCTGGGCCTGGGCGGCGCTCATCAGCCGACGAGACCGGGGATCGAGTTGTACAGATTCTGCGTGTAGGAAACGAGCTGGTTCAGCATCCACGGGCCGAGCACGACGATCACGACGCCGACGCCGACGATCTTCGGGATGAAGGTGAGCGTCTGCTCCTGGATCTGCGTCACAGCCTGGAAGAGGCTGACGACTAGGCCGACCGCAAGACCGACGAGCAGCAGCGGGCCGCCGACCTCCATCGCCAACGTCATCGCCTGCGTCGTCAAGTTGACGGCTGTGTTCTGGTCCACGGCGGCCGCCTAGTGAAAGCTCGCCACGAGCGAGTTGATGACGAGGTCCCAGCCGTCGACGAGGACGAACAGGAGGATCTTGAACGGCAGCGAGACGAACGTCGGCGGCAGCATGATCATGCCCATGCTCATCAGCGTTGAACTGACGATCAGATCGATGATCAGGAACGGCAGGAAGATCAGGAATCCGATCTCGAACGCGGCTTTCAGCTCGCTCACGATGAATGCGGGAATCAGGACGTAGGTCGGGACGTCCGCGCGCGTCTTCGGCGGCTTCTGATGCGCGAGGTTTTCGAACAGCTCGATGTCACCGCTGTTGGTCTGGTTGAACATGAACTCGCGCAGCGGCTCAATTGCGTCCGTGATCGCGGTTCCCATGCTGATCTGGTGATGCTCGAGCGGCACATAGGCGTCTTTCTTGATCGCCGAGATCGTTGGCGCCATCACAAACAGGGTGAGGAACACTGCGATTCCGACGACGACCTGGTTCGGTGGCGTCGTCTGCAGGCCGAGCGCATTTCGAACGAAACCGAGAACAATCACGATCCGCGTGAAGCCGGTGACGGTGAACAGCAACGCGGGAACCAGCGAGAGACCGCCGACGAGAAGCAGGATCTCGACGGCGTTGGTGTTCGTAAGGTTCACGAACGCACCGTGAGGCGACGAAGAGCGTCGATGATCGTCGTCGTGCTGCGCGCGCCAGCGGGATCGACAGCGCGCCACTGGCCCGGACTCTCGACGCTGGAAAGCGCGGAAGCCTGCGTGGTCGGCGCACCGGCCGCCTCGGTCATCACGGCTTCCTGGCCGGCTTCGGTGAGCACCCCGTTGGCGAGTGCTTCCTCCTCGGTGTAGCGAGCTATCGGCGCCACCCCGTGCTCGGATGAACCGACGAGGATCACGTCCGTCCCGGCACGCACCAGGTGGAGTGTCCGACCGCCACCGAGCGGCAGCGTGGCGACGCTCGCCAGTCCGCGTCCGCTCGCCTGCTCCTCGCGGCTTCGCTTGACCCGCCGCAGCACCCACGTCACCGCGTAGATCAAGCCGACCACGACCGCCAGCCCGAGCAGCGTGCGCAGGATGCTGCCGCCGCCCGTCGCGGTGCTCTTCTTGTTGGTTGTGGTCGGGCCGAGTCCGAGCGGCTTGTTCTCGCCGGAGAAGATGCCCGTTTCGCGCTGCTTCGCCGGGGCGTGCCGAGTACTGTGAACATCGGCGATCGTCACCGCTGCCGACGCGGGCCCGCGTGCACCGCCGTCGAACGCGGAGACGCCGTCGGCCCATGCGGCGCTCGTCTGAGCGCCGATCAGGACCGCCAAAGCGGTCGCGAAAAGGAAGCGACGTACCGTCATCGAGGGCTGACTCCGAGGAGTCACGCTCGTAATCGACCGTCTAAATGCGGCCTTGAGGAGCGCAAAGGCGGTCACAGCGCGGCGTGCCGCGCCACCCCCGATTGAATCCAGGGGACGCCGACGTGTCTGCGCCGAGCTCGGCGCCGCCCGCGCTCAGGCCGCGTTGGCCTCTGGCACCCCGGCGTCCTGCTCGCCGGCCGCCAGCTCGCCTGCAACCGCTGCTTCGAGCGCTGCGGCCAGCTCGTCTTCTCCCGGCGAGGTTGCCGAGCTCGCCGAGATGCCGGCGACAGACGTTCCGGCGACCACCACTTCGGTGATCCGCAGTCCAAAGTCTTCGTCGATCACGACCACCTCGCCGCGCGCGATGCGTGTTCCGTTGACGAGCAGATCGAGTGGCTCCTCGGCAAGCCGATCGAGCTTGATGATCGATCCGGGCCGTAGCGCCAGCGTCTCACCCACGCTCATTCGTGCGCGACCGATCTCGACCGCAAGGTCGACCGGCACGTCGCGCAGCCGCCGGAGATCTGCGCCTTGCCCGACGCTTGCGGGGTCCGCGGTGAACTGCGGCTCGAACGGCTCGTAGTCGAGATCCTCGGGCATTGCCGTCTCCTATTGGACGGTCAGGTCCGGAAAGAGCACCTGGCTGACCTTCACATCGGTCTGTTTGCGAATCGCGGCGAGGATCGTGGTTTCGATCTGGCGCCGGGTCCCCGCGCCGAGCAGCTCGCTGCTGGTGTCGTTCGTGAGTATGTTCGTGACGATCGACCGTACGACCGCCTCCTCCGGCAGCGTTCCGATCGTCTCGCCAGAGCTCGAGCTCGCAGCGGCCGCCGATGCGCTCGCGCTGGCGCCGTCCGTTTGCGTTGGAGCAAGCACCAGCGCCATCGCGACCTTCGCGAACTGCCCGTCTGCGAGATTGATCAGAAAGTCCTGCGGCAGGACATAGATCGCCCCGGCGACTCTCGGCTTGGGCGCCTTCGCCGGCTTGTGCGACATCTTGTAGTACACGCCGCCGCCGATCGCGAGGATCAGGACGGGCAGGATGAATTTGAGCTTGCTCTTCATCGTTTGGTTTCCGCTCGTTGGCTAGGGGACGTTCGCAGCCGCTACGCCGGGCTGGATGGTTGTGGTGCTTTGTGTCTGCGGCGCGCCGGCAGTCCGCTGAATCCCGATCACGACGCGCCGGTTCTGCGCGCGTCCCGCCGCCGTCGCGTTGCTCGCAACCGGGTGGAGGCTCGCGTAGCCCTCCGCTCCGAGCCGCTGCGGGTTGACGCCGCGGCCGAGCAGGAACTGCAGCACCGCGTTGGCACGGTCGGTCGACAGGTACCAGTTGGATGGGAAGCGCGCGCTGTTCGTGGGGATGCTGTCCGTGTAACCCTGGATCACGATCGGGTTCTTCGACACGACCCGCAGCAGCGTCGCAATATCGCTCAGCAGCGGCGCCGCCGCCGGCTGCAGGTTCGCCTGGCCCGAGGCGAACAGAACCCGATCACTCAGGATCCGAATCTGCAGACCATTCGGATCGATCGAGGTCTTGACGGAGCCCGACAGCCCATGCGTGGCGACGTATTTGTCGATCTGCGCCTTGAGCGCCTCGAACTGGTACTGCTGGTGTTGAGCCGCGAGCGCCGCCTGCTGGCTCGAGTTGAGCTGGCCGTTGGTTCCGAGTGTCGGCGTCGACGGGACGATCGCCGTCGGTTCGGCCGCGGTTGCCGGCGAGTGACTCGAGCTCGGTGAGTTGCCGGTCTGCTCGAACGACGTTCCACCCGGAAGCACGGAGCCCGAGAACGCCGCCTTCAGCGCCTCCTGGAGCGTTTGGTACTTCGAGATGTTGACCGAGGAGATCGAGAACAGCACCATGAACAGCGCCATCAGCAGCGTGATCATGTCGGCATAGGTCAGCAGCCAGCGCTCCTCGCTTTCGTGCGCCCCTGCGTGGGCGTTTCGGCGGGCCATGGCTACGCCGCCTCTCGCTGTTCCTCGTCGTACGGAACCTCGGTCGGTACCGACGGGGTCTCCACCGATTCGCCGGCGCGCTCCGTCGGTGCGACAAACGAGTTCAACCGGTCGGCAACGAGGCGCGGGTTGTCACCCGCCTGGACGGCGAGGATGCCGTCCAGTGTCAGCATGCGCAGCTCGACCTCCTGGCGCGACACGCCCTTGAGGCGGTTCGCGATCGGCAGGAAGATCACGTTCGCCGAGCCGACGCCCATCAGCGTCGCGATGAACGCGGAGGAGATCGCCGGGCCCAACGTAGCCGGAGCTGCCAGGTTTTGAAGCACGTGAACGAGCCCCATGACCGTGCCGATGATGCCCATCGTCGGCGAGAACCCACCAGCCTTCTCGAACGGCGCCGCGCCCTCGGCGTGGCGCGCCATCATGCCGTCGATCTCGGCTTCGAGGATCACTCGAACGAGCTCGGGATCGGTGCCATCGACGACGAGTTGGATGCCCTTGCGCGTGAACTCGTCGTCGATCGTGGCGAGGCGCGCGTCGAGCGCGAGCAGCCCTTCGCGGCGCGCCTGCTCGGCCAGCGACACGATCAGCTCGATGCGCCCCGGCATGTCCGGCGGCTGGACCGAGAAGGCGATCTTGTACAGCCCGGGGACCTTCTTCATCGATTCCATGCCGCAGCTGGCGAGCGTCGCGCCGCCTGTCCCAGCGAGGATGATCAGCAGAGCCGGGATGTCGATGAACGACGACGGGCTGGTGCCGACCATTACCGCGCCGACCAGGAGCCCGAACACGGCCACGCCTATTCCGATGGCTGAAGCTGCCTTCATATATCGCTAGATCGGCCGCTCAGAAAAAACCTGGAGGGGAGCTTTTCGAGCGTCGGCGCGCGCGGATCAGCTCGCCTCTACAGCGGGCCGGGGGCTCTCGAGCACGCGCAGGATCTCGCCTACGCCGCGCCGACCGCCACCGTGATGCTGCTCGCCGTCGCGCTCGTCATCGCGCGTCTGGGCCGCCTCCACGAGTACCTCGACACGCGCGCGCTTGATCCGCGCCACGACGATCTCGGGCGTCTCGTTGACGATGATCTTTGCGCCCGTCGTGAGCGTCACGACGGTGTCGGGGTTGGCCTCGACCGTCACGATCATCTCGGGACTCAGATAGAAGGGTTCGGCCTGATGGCCGAGCCTGTGGAGAATTATCATCGTGCTCCTTTCCTGCGGCACGGAGGTGCACCGGCGAGCCCTCGATCGCCGGTGCACCCCGCTGTCGCCGCTCCGTGCGTCGAAGTTATGCGGTCGCCTGCTCGAGTGTCTGAAGCATCTGGTTCGCCGTGGTGATCACGTGCGAGTCGGCCCCATAGGCCCGCTGAGCCGTGATCATGTTCGTGAACTCGGCTGCCAGGTCGACGTTCGAGGTTTCGAGCTCGCCCGAGATGGTTTCGCCGACACCGTTGGTGCTCGCCTGCGACACCGTCGGCGTACCGGAGTTCGGCGACTGTGCGTACAGGTTGTCCCCGATTGACGCGAGTCCCTGCGGGTTCGCGAAGCTCGCCAATGCGAGATAGCCGGCGACAACGGTCTGTCCATAGGTCGCGCTCGTCGAATCCTGATCTGTGTAGCTGATCGTCCCGTCGGTGCCGACCTGGATATTGCTGGATCCGGGCGGGATCAACAGGTAGCTCGGCGTGCTGCCCGGGGTGTAGGTGACGTTCGGCGGAGTGCCGCTCGCGGTCGCGTCGATCCCAACCACGTACTGGCCGCTTGCCGTCGTCACATACCCGGCGGCATCGGTCGTCATGTTTCCGGCGCGCGTGTAGTTGATCGCGGCCGGCAACGTCGGCGGCGAGCCATCACCAACCTGGAGGTAGCCGCTCCCTTGGATTGCGACATCGAGCGGATTTCCGGTCGACTGCAGCGTGCCCGTGCTCTCGTTGGTATCGATCGCCTGCACGTTGACACCGACGCCGACCTCGATCGGGTTCGTGCCACCAAGCTGGCTGGTCGGCCCGCCTGCTCCGCTCAGAACCTGGCTGAGCGCGGAGGAGAACGTCACCGACTGATCCTTGTACCCGACGGTGTTCAGGTTCGCCAGGTTGTTCGAAACCACGTCCAACATCGTCTGGTTCGCTTCGAGGCCGCTGATCGCGGCGTAGATTCCCTCAATCACTGGAATGTCCCTTTCTCGTGGCGGCTTCCTCGATCGAGGTCCGGCCGCTGCTTGGTATCCGCGTCGCTCATGCGATCACGGCACTGTCGATGTTTGTGAACACGTGCTCGCGCATGTGTCCCGAGTCCACCGCCGTTATCACGGTGTTGTTTCGGACCGACACGACGAACGCGGTGTTGTCCACGAAGACCACCGAGTCGCGCGATCCCTTGCCGGCAGCTCTGCTGATCCCGTCGCTGACCCGCGCTACCGTCGCGCTGTTCAGCGCGATTCCGCGCTGCGCCAGGCGCTCAAGCGCATGACGCGAGAACTGAGGCGCCGCAGCAGTTTGGGAGAGCACATCGGCGAACGACGCGCCTGCGGGCGCCTTCGCCGGCCGTTGCACGCTCGCCGGCGCGCTCGCCCCGGTTGCTGCGGTTGGAAAGAGCGGCGAGTTCGGGAGCACGGTGCTCATGAGACCGTTTGCACCTGTCCGGTCGTGATGCCGCTGGTGGCGCCGATCGTCAGCGTCGGCGCAGATCCGGTCAGATCGACACTCGAGACCAGGCCGCTTGCCGCGTTCCCTGTCGCATCCGTGTAGGTGACGTTCTGGCCGAGCAGGCGCAGCGCCTCGTCGGTCTGGTTTGAGTTCTCGAGCTTCAGCGTGTTGTTCGCCGTATTCGTCTCCTGCTCGAGCGTCGTGAACTGCGCCAGCTCTGACAGGTAGCTCGTGCTGTCAGTCGGGTTCAGCGGATCCTGCTGCTGCAGCTGCGCGACCATGAGCTGCAGGAACTGGTTGTCGTTCAACGTGCTGGCAGGGTTCGCGGGCGTCGCGGTCTGCGCCCCCTGCGGCGTGGTCTGGTTGGTGATCGGTTGGGTGCTCATCGCGTTTCTCCTTGTCGTCTCAAGCGAGTACGTCGACCACGGCGCCGCTCGATAGCCGAAGCGCCCGCGGTGTTTCGTCGCCCGGGTCTGGCTCGTCGGCGACGGTGGCGGCGGAGCCTTCGGCGCCACGCGCGGAGCTGCGTGACGGATCGCCGTTGCCACCGGCGGCACCGCTCTCGCTGCCGGAGGCACCGATGTCGAGCTGTAGTAGCGACACGCCCGAGGATTCGAGCGCGCGACGTAGATCGCCGGCGGACTGCGCGAGCGTCTGCGCAGCAGCTGGATGCGCTGCCACGACGCGCGCCACGACGCCGGCGGAAGTCTGCTGCAGCGAAACGCGAACGTCGCCCAATTCGGGCGGTGACAGGCGTATGCGCACGACGGTGTTGCCGGCCCCGCTCTGTGTCTGGATCGTCATGCGTATCGCATCCGGCAGCTGATGGAGCGTGGTGGGAGCTGTCGTCGGCCCCGAGCCGCGCGCTGTTGTAAGAGCGGCCGCCGCGCTGTATCCGCCGGCGTCCGCCACCGCCGCGATCGGCGACGCACCGGGACTTCCCTGTTGGCCTTGCGGCGCCGGGTTCCCGCTCGCGTTCGCAGCCGAGCCTCGGGGACCGTTTGATGTTCCTCCGTGGGACTGGACGGGCGTGGTAACCGCTGCCGGTGGCCCGGGCGTGCCCGTCGGCGCGGCGGGCACCTGGTCACTCGCGGGCGCAGGCGCCTGTGCGGCACCCGGTCCCAGCGCGATCAGCGGCGCCACCGCGACACGGACGCCGGCCGCGCTCGCGGACGAGGATGCCGCGCCCGGATCGCCAGGCGCGGGGTCCGCGACGCCGGCGGGTGACGGGTCGGCGTGCTCAGGAGGGCGCTCGGCGGTGCTCACGGCGTCGTCGCCGTGGGCCGAGTCGCCGGTAGCGGCAGCGGCGGCGCCTGCTTGCGCACCGGTGGAACCCGCGGAGGTGGTTTCCGCGGCTGCTCCGAACGCTAGTGCGGCAACCGCGGCGGTGGCTGCGGAGAGAGGCGCGACTGCACCGCTGCCACCAGTTGGATCGGCGCTCGCAGCGGCCGCGGGGGCTGTTTCGGCGTTTGAGGCCGGCGATTGCGCGGGCGCGGCGAGCGTGCCTGCCAGCACGCTGGCGTCCGCGCTCGTGGCCGGCGGACTCGCAGGCGCCTGCGGCGCACACGACTGTGGCTGGCCGCCAGCGTCGGCAGACTGCTCACGTTTCGAAACTGCCGTGTCGGCGCTGGTGGAACTCGAGGCTCCACTCTTCTGGCCTTCCGCCGGGGCGGTCCGGGCCACTGTGTTGTCGAGAACCTCCCCAAACGGAGGTCCGCTCGGGGGTGGGGCCCCGGGCGGGGCACCGCTCGCCTCGGTCGCTGGCTGCGGCGATGTGCTCACCGGGGGCGTCACGCTCATGGGACGCTCACCGCCGCTGCGGTGTTGAGCCCAGCTGGGGGTCCCACCACAGCGGTCTGCTGGGACTCGTACTGCTGCGCGTACGCAAGTACGTCCTTGACGTAGTTCTGAGTCTCAGCGTAGGGCGGCACTCCGCCGTACCGCGTGACTGCCGCCGATCCGGCGTTGTACGCGGCGAGCGCGTCGGTGACGTTGCCGCCGAATTGGCTCAGGTCCGCGCTCAGCTGCTTGGCCCCGCCGTTGATCGACTGCGCCGGGTCGAACGGGTTCGTTATCCCGTCGGCGGCGAAGTTCTCCGGCATCACCTGCGTCAGGCCCTCTGCCCCAGCCGGGCTGACGGCGCCGGGGTTGAAGCCTGACTCCTGGTGGATCAGCGCAGTCAGGATCGCTGGGCTGATGCCGTAGCGAGCCGCCGCCGCATCGATCAACGGCGCGTAGGCGCCGGCACTGGCGGCTGTTGACGGCGGTGCCGCTGACGAGGCTGTCGCGAGCACATCGGAAAACGCCGGCGCCACGGTACCGCCGCCGGCCGCCTGCACCGGCGCGAACCCGTTCGCGCTCTGAGCGATCAACTGGTCGATCTGCGCGATCCGTGTGCTCGCCGCCGCCGCGTCGGTCGGCGGAGTCGGGGTGATTGCCTGCGCGCTCACGCCGCGTCGCTCCTGAAAACGTTGAGCGCGATCTCGTCCTCGACCCTCAGGTCCGCGCGAGCCGCAGCGTTGTTGAACTCTTTGCGCCGTCGTGCCTCGAGTCGATCGAGCGCTTTGGTCTCGCGGGCGGCCGCACTGAGCACCGAGCGTCGCCGCTGCACCTCGCGCTCGTGCAGCACGAGGCTCTCCGCCACGACTGCCTGCGCCTGTTCAGTCCTCTCGATCCAATCTTGGTTTCGCTGAAGCTCAGTTGCGCTCAAGGTCCGCTCCGCTGCTGCACGAAGGCCGCTCAACGCGCCGCCGGCACGCTGCTCGGCCAGACGCAACTCGGCCTCGCAGCCATCGCGGCGGCCCAGGGCCCCAGCCAGCTCCTGCTGCGCGAGCTGCTCGCCGTGCTTTCGCACAGCGCGCACGCGCTCCAACCGGAATCGGAACGAGGGTCCGTACACGCCTCGGGTCATCGACGCGCGCACCCTCTCGTGCAGACGATCTGGACGCTTGTTCGATGGACCGTCACGGGTTCAGAAGGAGGGTCGGGATCGGCGGCGTGAAGCCCGGGACAACCTCAACGACGTCCGGATCCACGCTTTCCGCGGTGCTGCCCCGGGGTCGTGCGCTGCTACCAAGCTCGGCCGCCAGCTCGAGCAACCGATCGTCAGCCTCGGCGAGATCACTGCGCTCGTCGACTGCCTGGCAGAGGTAGCGCTCGATGTCGTCGTACAGGTCGATCGTCGCGTCGACGAGCGGGTGATTCCCTCTCTGATAGGCGCCGATCGCGATCAGGTCCTCCTTCTCGCGGTACGCGGCGAGAGCCGCACGGAGCTGCTGGCCCGCGGCGCGAACCTCGCCCGGTGCGATGTCGCCGATCAGACGTGAGACGCTTGCTAGCACGTCGACCGCTGGGTAGTGGCTGGCGTGCGCGAGGTCGCGCCCCAGCACGACGTGCCCGTCGAGGATCGCACGGACCGCGTCGGCCACAGGTTCGTTCATGTCGTCGCCGTCCACGAGCACCGTGTAGAGGCCCGTTATCGAACCGGCAACGCTTGTGCCGGCCCGCTCGAGGAGCCGCGGCAGCAGCGCGAAGACGCTTGGCGTGTAGCCCCGTGTCGCCGGGGGCTCGCCGATCGCCAGACCGACCTCGCGCTGCGCCATCGCGAAGCGCGTTACCGAGTCCATCATCAGTAGCACGTCGGCGCCGCCGTCGCGGAAGTGCTCCGCGATCGCCGTCGCGGTGAACGCCGCGCGGATGCGAACCAGAGCCGGCTGGTCGGAGGTGGCGACGACGACCACCGAGCGGCCGAGCGCCGCTCCGACGTCGCGCTCGATGAACTCGCGGACCTCTCGCCCGCGTTCGCCGACCAGCGCGATGACGTTGACGTCTGCGCCACTCGAGCGCGCGATCATGCCGAGCAGCGACGATTTGCCGACGCCGGACCCCGAGAAGATGCCAAGTCGCTGGCCTCGACCACATGGCACGAGCGAGTCGAGAGCGCGAACGCCGAGGCCCACGCGCTCGGAGATCCGAGGCCGCGTCAGCGGGTCCGGCGGCGGGCCGACCGTCGATCTAGCGAGCTCGCGATCCAGGTCCTCGCCGCCATCGAGCACGCCTCCCAGCCCGTCGAGCACACGCCCGAGCAGCTGGTCTCCGACCGGCACCCGAAGCGGAGCGCCGCTTGCGCGCACGACCGTTCCGGGGGCGATCCCATGAAGCTCAGCCAAGGGCATGAGCAGCGTTTTGCCGTCGCGAAAGCCGACCACCTCACACGGAACCGCGGCGCGGTTGCGACCGCCGCCGACGTGACACAGCTCACCGACCTCGACTGACAGTCCACTCGCCACGATGATCAGACCGATCAGGTCGGTGACGCGGCCATCTCGCCGCACGAAATCCCCGTCGCGAATCATGACCGCTGCCCGCGCGAAGTTCCCGTCCCCCGGCGCCTCATGCGCGTCGCTCATGCGCCGGCCAACTCCTCGGCCACCAGCGCGCGAACGCGCTCGAGTTGAGTCGCGATCTGCGCGTCTAGCGTGCCCTCGACCGTCTGGACGAGTGCCCCTCCGCGGGCGACCCTGCGATCGCTGAGAAGCGTGCTGTCGTCGAGACCTCCGAGCTCGTCGCGCAGCGACTGCATGTGCTCGGCGACCACTTCAGCGTCGTCCGGGTTGACGACAATCGTGAGCGTCTGGCGATCGGTGATGCGACGGAGCGCCCCACGGACCACGTCGACCACGCGCTCGGGTTCGACGGCGATCGCCCCGGCGACGATCTGCTCCGCGAGAGCAAGAGCGAGGTCGATCGCGTCGCGCTCGACTCGTTCGACGGTCTGAGTGCGGAGCGCGTCGATGCCCGTGGCGGCCGCTGACAGCGCGGAAAGGGCGGCCGCGACCTGGTCGCGTGACTGGTTGAATGTCACCGAGCGCGCGTCGGCGACCGCGGCGCGGATCGCGTCGACGCGTTCGCGCTCGCCGGCGGACGCATCGTCCTCCTCGTGTGGAGCGACGCCGCCGAGACGACTCCGTACGACGTCGCTCACCTCGAGCTGCTCGAACGCGTACGCGCCATGCGCCTCAGACGATGTCATCACCGTCATTACGGCCGATCACGACCGCGTCGGCCTCCTCGAGGCGCCTCACGATCGCAACGATGCGCCCCTGCGCCTCCTCGACAACGCGTTTGCGCTGCGGGGGTTGAAACTCCATCTCCTCGACCAGCATCTGCGCGCCGCGCTCGGACATGTTCGCGAGGATCTTCGTGCGCACGTCTTCGCCGACGCCGCGCATGGCGAGCGCCAGGTCCTTCTGGTCGGCTTCGCGGAGGATCAGCTGGATCGCTCGGTCGTCGAGCTTCGCAATATCCTCGAAGACGAACAGGAGGCGGCGGACCTCCTCGCCCAGCTCGGCGTCGATGCTCGTCAGCGATTCGAGCACGTTGCGCTCGGTGGTGCGGTCGGCCTGGTTGAGGATTTCGGCGAGGGACTTCACGCCGCCGGCCGTGGCGAAATCCTGCTGCACGACCGACGCAACCTTCTGGCGCATCACGTTCTCCACCTGTCGGACGGTCTCCGGGCTGGTCTCGCCCATTCGAGCGATGCGCAGTGAGATCTCGGCCTGCTCACCGTCGGAGAGGTAGCCGAGGACCTCCGCGGCGAGCGTGCTGTGCAGGCTCGCTACCACGAGCGCGACGGTCTGCGGCGCCTCGTTGCGCAGAAACCCCACGATCTGCTCGGCGGGAACGCGCCGCAGGAACTCGAACGGGCGGCGTTCGATAACGGTCTGGAGTCGACCGATGATCGCGGCGGCTCGGTCGGCGCCCAAAGCGGCGGCGAGGACGTCGCGGGCATAGTCGACGCCGCCCGAGGCGGACTGCTCACGCGCCTGGATCGTCAGCGCGACCTCCTCGAACACGGCGGCGCTCGCCGTCGGCTCGACGTGCGTGAGCCGTGCCATCTCGATCGCGATCGCTTCGATCTCCTCATCGCGCAGATGGCGGAAGACGTGCGCGGCGCGTTCCGCACCGAGCGCGACGAGCAGCACCGCGGCCTTCCGCGGCCCGGGCATGCGCAGCGCGCGGGCTGTGAGCGTGTTGATTCGAGGCGCGCTCGCTTCGGCGCCCTCGCCTAGGGCGCCCCCGACCCCTTCGAGGGTCTCAGTCGCCATCTAGCTCTCGGCAGGTCGCCATCGGCTATTCCTCGGCCATCCACTCGCGCACCTGCGAGGCGACACGGTCGGGCTCATGCTCCACGAGGTCCTCGACCTGAAGCTTCGCGGGTGCCGCGGTCGCCGGGCGCAGGCGCTTCACGCGCATCGGCTCGGTCGGCGATGACTCGTCCTCCAGCTCTATCAACGAACGCGGCGAGTCGAGCTCGCGGAGCCATGTCGCCTGGCGACTCGCAAGCGGCTCGCGCTCGCGGCGGCGCAGCATCCGCGTCATGAAGAACATGAAGACGACACCGCCGAGCACTACGGCCGCGTCTTCGATCATGCCCATCATGCCGCTCGAGGCCGGGGTTGCCCCGGTCGTCGTGGTAGACGAGGCGGGCGTCGGCGCGAACTTGACTTGGCTCACGACGACGTTGCTCGTCCCGGCCGTGATCTGGGCCTTCGTGATGCCCGCGGCGGTCTGCACCGCTTGGCGGATCGTTCCGAGCTCTCCCTTCGGGACCTTTGTCGAGAGGAGCACCGAGACGTTGTCGCTGATGATGTTTCCCGGCGCGACGGTCGTCGTCGTCACCGTCTTGTCGACTCCGAGCGTCTTGTTGCTCGTCGTGTTCGTGTAGTTCGAGTTGCCGCCGGCCGTCTGGCCGTTGGCGACGGTCGTCGTGCTGGTCGAGCCCTTGTTCGTCAGCTTCTCGTTCTGCGACTGGGTCGTCAGCGGCACGCCCGTCTTGCCGTAGGTCAGCTGGTCGATCGTCTCCTGGTTGGCGTTCAGCTGCGCGTCCACCGCGACAGTCGCGAGTCCCGGGCCGAGCGTCGCGGCGAGCATGCCTGCGATCTGGCTCTGCTGCTGCTGGTCGAAGTTCGCATCCGCTGTCTCGAGGGCGAGCGACCCGCCGCTGCCAGATGCGCCGGTGGGCCAGAGCAACGCCCCGGTGTCCGACGTGATGGTGACCTTGTCGATCCTCAGCCCTTGCACGCTCGATGCAACGAGCTCGGCTATCCCGCGGACCGCCCCGGGATCGAGGCTGCTACCTCCGGAGAGCAGGACCGCGGCGGAGGCCTGTTGAGCGGTGCTGGTGAACACAGCGTTGTTCGGGTTGGGCAGCGCCAGTTCGACCTGGGCCCCCTGGACCCCTTGGACCTGGTCGATCGTGTCGCCCAGTTGCTGCTCGAGGGCGACCTGATACTGAATCTGCTGCTGCTGGTCGCTCTGGCCGAGCGAGGACGTGTTGAAGAGCTGCGAGTCGCTCTGACTCGGCGTCAATAGGTTCGCAGTCGAGAGCACGATCCGCGACTGGGCGACGTCGCTCGGCGGAACCGCAAGCGCAGTGCCGCCGTTCTGGAGCTGGTAGGGGATCCCGGCGGTCGACAGCTGCGCGGTCATCTTCCCTGTCTGGGTCGGGTTCACGCCGCTCAGCAACGTCGTGTAGCTCGGCTGCGAAGCGACCTGGAAGAGCAGCGTGATGAAGATGAGACCCGCGACGGCCGCGGCGCCCAGCATCGCCCAAGACTTGATCGAGAGCCGGTTGATGATCTCGCGCAACTGCACCGTCTAGGCCTGGGTCTGGAAGATCGTTTGAACGGCCTGCACAGCCTTGCCCGTCACCTGCGATGCCATCTCCATCGCAAGCTGTGCCGCCTCCACGTCGGCGACAACCGTGGTCGTGTCCGTGGTCTTGCCGGTCGCGAGCGCGACCTCCTGAGCCGACGCGGTGTCCTGACTTTTTTGCAGCGAGTCGATCGCCGACAGGAGCGCGCCGCCAAAGCCTCCGGCGCCGGGCGCGTGTGATGACGGCGTCAATCCTGCGGCGCCGCCGAGCCCGCCGATCGGGCCGATTGCCGCTCCGGGCCCGAGTGCGCCGAGCGCGCCCACTGGACCGATCATCACTTGAGCACGCCGAGGGCCGACGTGAACATCGCCTTGGCCGTCTGCATTGCAGTCACGTCCGACTGGTACGCGTTTGACTCATCGATCAGGCTGACCATCTCGGTGACCGTGTTGACGTTCGGCATCTTCACGTAGCCCTGCTTGTTGGCGCTCGGGTTGCCGGGGTCGTAAACGAGTTGATCGGGTGTCTTGTCGTTTGCGATCCCGGCAACCTGCACCCCGCCCGCGACCGGACCAGAGTCGCTGCCCGTTCCTGATATGGCGCTTTGAAGTGCGGTCTGAAAACCAAGCTGACCCGTCTCCTCGAGCTGAACGATCTGCCTCTGGTAGGGCTGGCCCGACGCGCTCGTCGTGCTCTGGGCGTTCGCCAGGTTCTCGGCTGTGACGTCCATCGAGATCCGCTCGGCGTTCATGCCCGACCCGGCGATCTGGATAGCGTTGAAGAGGCTCATCAGACCGTCTGAATCGCGTACTGCATCGTTTGATTTCGGCTCGCAAGCACCTGCGCGAGCGCGTCGTAGATCAAGCCGTTCTGCGCCAGATCAGCCGACGTCTGGCTTGGATCGACACCGTTGCCGTTGGTGTTCGTAGTCTGCGGCTGCGTGCTCGCCTGGAACCCCGTTTGGGCGGGCGGCGTGCCCTGGCTCAGCGCGGTCGCCAGCTGAGTTTGGAAGTTGACGTCCTGCGGCTGGAATCCCGGCGTGTCGGCGTTCGCGAGATCGCTCGTCAGAAGCGTCTGCCGAAGCTCGGCGCCGCGCATCGCGGCTTCGAGCACTGCCTGGGTAGGGTCGACCACGGAGAAAGCCATCCAAGAGTCCTTTCGGCGCCCTCCGTGGGCTATCGACGACCCCAGTCCGTGTGGGTCCGATCAAATCATCGACCGGGCGCGCGCCATCTTGAGCGCGCCGGCACAGGTTGCTCAGAGGCGATCGCCCAACACGCTCTCGACGCGCGATGGCAACGATCGGGCGTACGCGGTGGCAGCCCGCTGGCTCATCTCGACGCGCCGCAGCGACAGCAGCACCTGCTCGCGCCGGCGCAGCAACTCGATCGTCACACGCCGCTGGAGCGCGAGAGCCTGCTCGAGCCGCTCGCGTGCGACCGCGGGAGCCGGCTGCGGCAACCGGCCAATCAACTCCTGCCACTGACCCGAGAGCTGCGCCATCTCGCTGTAGCGCCCCTCGCCCGCGAGTTCTAGCTGCGCCTCGGCGATCCTTCGGAGCCCGTCGTAGGGCGCCACCGCTGCGGTTGCCGGCGCGCTCACTGGGGGCAGATCGCCTCCCAAGCGTCACGCAGCTGACTCAGCAGGCGGATCACGTCGTCGACCTTGCTCGGATCGCGTTCGATCCGCGCGCGATTGAGGTGTCGCCGGCAGAAGAGGTAGATCGTCAGCAGGTTCTTCGCGATGTCGCCCTGCTCCATGTCGAGGGTGTGCTGCAGGTGCGAGATGATCGCCTCACCACGACGGAGCTTCACGTGCGTGGCCCCGATGTCGCCGGCGCGCATGGCGGCGGCGCCCTGTTCGAGGAAGCGGCAGGCGCCGTCGTAGAGCATCACCACGAGACGCTCGCGCGAAGCCGTGAGAACCGCGCTCTCGCGGTAGGCGTTTGGTGATGCGGCTAGACGTGTGCTCATCTTGGCGGTTGTGGCCGGCGCTGTCGCGCCCGCTGGTGAGGTTGGCGTCGTGCCGTCTCACTCCGAGTGATCGGCCGCCGAGGCGCGAAGTTGAGGCGCGTCTAGCCGGTCGTTGACCGTGTGGTGCTGGTGCCGAGCTGGCCGATCTCGCTGAGGAGTTGCGATTCCTGCGAGTTGCTGAGCGAGATCGTCGCCTCGAGACGGCTGTACTCGTTCTGGAGCTGATTCTGCTGCTCAGCGAGGTTGGACTGCATGGTGCTCAGCTGGTCTGACATGTGGCTCGTCGTGTTGCTGTTCTGGTTGATCCGATCGCTGATCACCCCTCCAGGACCGGCGTCGTTTCCTACGAGCGTCTGAAAGCCCTGGGAGAAGCTGCTCAGGATCGCCGCGACACCTGCAGGGTTGGTCGAGATCGCCTTCTCGAGCGTCGCCGTATCGATCGTGAGGTTCCCGGCCAGCGACGCGCCGGACGGCGCGCCCGTGCCACTCGGCGCCCCCGTTGTGATTCCGATGTCGCTGAGCGCGGCCATACCCGCGGGCAGGCCGGTCCCCGGCGTGTACATCGCCTGGCGCATGCTGTTCAGGAGCGAGCCCAACTCGCTGTCGCCGAACAGCGTTCCCTGCTGCGCATCGGTCGAGTTCTGCGGATGCGAGATCGGGGCCTGTGTCGTCTGGGCCTGGATCGCGTTGACGGCGCTGTTGTAGTCGGTGACGAACTGCTTGATCGCCGTCTCGATCTTCGAGGTGTTGGCCGTCGGAGAGGACACGACGACCGTGACCGGGCCGCTACTTGCTGAAGTAACACCGCCGAGGTTGAGCGTGACGCCGGGGATCGCGTTTGTAACAGTGTTGCTCGACGAGCTCTGCACGCTGCCGCCGCCGACGGAGAACTGGGCGTCCTGGCCGGCTTGTGCGTTGGCGGCGATCTCGCTCAGCGAGCCGCCGGAGTCGCTCACGGAGATGTACCCGGCGCCCTGCGCGCCGGTTTTCGTGCTCGAGAGCACCAGCGTATTGGCGCCGGTGATGGCTGCCTCGACGTCCAGGTTCGAGTTCGAATTGATCTTGTTGACGAAAGCCTGTAGCGACTGGCCCGCGGGAATCGTGACCGACTGGCCGTCGATCGTGATCGCATCGTCGGTGCCCGGGCTCGAGAACGTGAAGGTTCGCTGCGCCGAAGTCGCCAGTTGTGACACCGATATCTGGTATCCGCCGATCGCGGCGCCCGTCGCGGCGGTGGCCGTCATCACCGTCGGATCGCTCGAGGTGACCGTCTGCGAGGTATCGAAAAGGTTCGGTCCGGAGAGGTTCAGCGCGTCGTTCGCGACAGTCTGAAGCGAGTTCTGGAGGCTCGCCAGCTGGTTGCTCTGCCCCACGATCCGGGCCTGCTCGATCTCGAGCTGGATCATCGGCTGGCTGTCGAGCGCGATGATCTCGCTGATGATCGCGGCGCTGTTGAGTCCGCTCGCCAGACCCGGCAGGCTGATCGCCCCCGAGCTCGCCGTGGACGTGCCGAACGTCAGGTTGCTCGCCACGGTGGAAGCAACGGACGACACGTTGCTAGCGCCCCCGCTGCTCGTCGATCAACTCGAACAGCTGCGCGCCCGTGAGCGTCCGCGACCCGGCACCGTGCGGATCCTGCAACTCGATCGTGAAGCGGCCCTCGGCGGGGTCACCGAAGGCGACATGCTGCCCGCCGGCCGCGAGGGCCTCCCATGCGCGCGCGGCTGCGGCGATGTTGGCGGCAAGCTCGGGCGGGGGACTCGGCGGCACTTCGGTGGCCGGTTCGACGCCGGCCTTCTGCGCCTTGGCGAGCGCCGCGCCGAAGACGCCGCTCGGCGGCGCATTGCGGGCGCCCGCGGTCTGGGGCTGCGCGGTGGATCCGGCGGGTGTGGAGTGGACGGGGTCGATGTCGGCGTTCACGAGAATCCTTGTCTTCCGGGCGGCGCGCGTAGGCACCGCCGCGAACGGGGTTCATTGGGGTGGTACCGCCGCCCGCCGGTCCTGGTCGCGTAATCGAACGAACAGCACTGGAACTTGAGGCGGACTGGCCATTCGATCCGGGTACCGCTTTGGGCGACGCGTCAGGCGGCCTGGACCTCCGGCTGCCCGGGGAGGCATGTGCCGCGGTCCGCGAGAGTACGCGCCTGCGCGTTGTCCGGCTCGAGCTCCAATGCGCTCGCGGCAAACACCGTCACGTCTTCGTCGAGCCCCTGGGCCGCGGCGATTCGCGCCAGAGCCACGAGCGCCCGCGCGTCAGGCTTACGAGCACAGACCGCCAGCCACTCCTGCGCAGCCAGGGCCACGAACCCGCGTCGCAGGTAGATCGTCGCCAGTAGCTCGGACTGTTCGCGTTCGGGCAACCGGCTCGCACGCAGTAGCGTGAGAAGGCACTCAAACGCCTCGAACTGCTCGACCCGCAGCAACGCTTCGAGTGTCGCGCCGAGGAGTGGTACCGCGTCCCCGGCGAGCGCAACGCCTGGGTCCTCGCCGTGGGCGAGGCGCGTCCAGCCATCGAACAGGTCGAGTTCCGGGGCGGGCAGGCCCGCCTCGAGCGCGCGCCGGCGAGTGTCTTCGAGCCGGTCGAGCTGTCGATCGACGATGCGACCGAAGAACTCCGAGCGAACCGCCATCACCGCCAGCGGGCTGTCGGGCGGGAGCGCGGCTGCCTCGTCGGCAGCGTCACGGAACTTGCGTTGGTACAGGAGTACCTCGGCGAGCGCAACGCGTGCCTGTGGATTGTGTGGCTGGCGCTCGAGGACGAGCCTGTACTGCCGCTCGGCGCACTCGCCGGCTCCGGCCTCGAACAGCGCCGTCCCGAGCATGAATCGGATCGTTGGGGTGGGCTCGCTCACACGACGCTCGATCTCCTCGGTGACATTCGCGGGAGTGGTCCCGCCGGCCAGCAGAGCCGACGCGTATGGCAGGACGGTTCCAAAGAAGCCGGGCACGTGGGTCAAGCACCAGTCGAGCAGCTCGCGGGCCTCGTTGTGCTCGCCCCGACGCAAATGGAGCTCGGCCAGCGCGATCCGCGGAAGATGCGTACCGCAGCCGACCGTTGCCGTGTAGCGGACCGGCGCATCCCCGAGCTCGATGCAGCGTTCAAAGAAGGCGATCGCCTCCGCCTCGCGGCCAAGCGCGAGGGCGGCAGTCGCCTGCTCGAACACGAGATCGGTGAAGTTGGGGAAGCGAGCAAGCCCGTCGCGTGCCCGCTCGATCGCGTCCTGCGGGCGGCCGCAGACCCGAAGCGACTTCACGAGGCGGGCGACCAGCGCCGGTGTGAACTCATACGCCCCGCCCGCGTCCTCGTTCTCCACCATTTCCCATGCCGCCTCGAACTCGCGCAGCGCCTCGGTGCCGTCGCCAGCGGCCGCGTACTCCGATCCGAGGTTGAAGTGCAAAAACGCGCTCGGCGGACTCTCGGCCTGCTGGGCGCGCAACAACTCGATGTTGCGCCGCGACTTGCCCTTCGCGTCGCGAACCGCGCCGAGGTAGCCGTAATGCTCGAGGCGCACGAGCGTCTGCTCGATTCGCTCCGGGAGGTACCCCGGAAGCCGCTGCCCGATCTGTTCGTGCAGGCGACCCTCGAAGCGATACTCAGGGCGATTGCGGAAGATGCGCAGCGCGTTGTGAGTGACGGCGGTGCCGTCACTGATATCACCGGTGAAGTTCGTCTCGATGAGGTAAAAGGCCTCTCGCCAGGTGTGTCCGCGCAGCGCACGCAACCGCTCCACGTCCTCGCTGACCAGCACCTCGTCGGCATCGAGGTACATCAGCCAGTCACCGCTCGCGGCGTCGAACGAGACGTTGCGCGCTTCGCTGAACGATCCGGTCCACTCGAACTCGATCACACGCGCCCCGAACTCGCGTGCGATCTCGATCGTCCGATCCTGGGAGCCCGTGTCGACAACAACGATCTCGTCGACCGCGGGCGCCGCTGCGGCGAGACAGCGGGGCAGCATCTCCTCCTCGTCACGAACGATCATGCACAGGCTCAGGCGCAGGCCCTCGCGGGGCTTCGCCCGCGCCGCAACCTTCCGGGCGCGCGTCTCGAGCCCCGCCACGCTCACTGCCGTGGCCTGTCCACGTGCACTGACCGCGCGCCGGCGCTCCGCCGACGCCGCAAGGTTCGCGCGGCAGTGCGGCAGGTTCGGGTCCAGTCGCAGGGCCGCCTTGAAGAGCGCGCCAGCCGCATCGAGGCTCCACAGCTCATGGAACGCGATTCCGGCAAGGTTCAGGATGACCGGCTCGAGCGGATTCTGCTCGAGCAGATCGACGGCCCGGCGCGCGATCTCCGGGTAGATCTGGCGCGCACGCGAAGCGCGGCCCCGGGCCGCCGCCGCGAAGCCCTGCTCCAGCAGAATCGTCTGTGCGCGGTAGCGGCGATGCTCGTCGTCGTGCGCCGAAGCCTGCTCGAACAACCTCCCGTACGCGCCCACATCGCCGCCATCCAGCGCGACCGCTGCCTGCGCCGCAAGCGACGCCGGCTCGGGAGCGGAGACCGCACGCAGCGATGGGCCTGTCAGACGGAGAGCCATTCGAGGGGGCGCACCCGCCGGGAAGGCGGTGCGCCGCAGTCATCGGCAGCAAAGCCCCATTCCTGAGCTGATTTGCAACAAGAATTGCAGTGTTCAGCGGGGTGGACAGAACGCCGATATCCGCCGGGACGCGGGCCGACCGCGGGCCAGGTCCACCGGAAGGAGCCGCCGCAGTGAGCAGCCAGGAGGGGCACCGCATCTCCGCAGAGGAAGTTCTCTCACTGTGGACCGAATACCGCAAGTCAGGTGACAGACGTCTCCGTGATCGCCTCGTCTTGACCTTCGCGCCGATGGTCAAGTACATCGTTTACAAGAAGATCCGCGAGATCCCCGCACGTTGCGACGTCGAGGACTTCATCTCGTGCGGCCTCGAGGCCTTGATTCGCTCGATCGACCGCTACGACCCGGCCAAGGGCGCGACGCTCGAGCAGTTCGCATGGACCCGAATTCACGGCGCGGTGCTCGACGAGCTTCGCCGCCACGACTGGGCGCCTCGCTCGCTACGGCGCTGGGAGCGCGACATCTCGGGGGCGCGTGATCGCTTCATCGGCCTTCACGGTCGCCGTCCAACCCGCGAGGAGCTGGCGGATCTCGTGGGTCTGACTCCGGAGCAATTGCGTGACCAGCTCGACGACATCGCGATCGCCGACGTCGGATCGCTCAACGCCCTCGTCGTCGGCAGCGAGGACGGCTCGCTCGAGCGGATCGACACGCTCGCTTCCGGCGACCGCGAAGCGGACCCCGAGCACGCGAGTGCGCTTGGCGAAGCCAAGCAACGCTTCCGTGACGCCTTCCAACGCCTACCCGACCGCGAACGGCGCGTCGCCGTTCTGCTCTACGTGCAGAACATGACGTTGCGCGAGGTCGGCGAGGTGCTCGGCGTCTCCGAAAGCCGCGTCTGCCAGATCCACACGCAGCTGCGCCAGACCCTCCGCGCCGCACTCGACGACGACGCGGCGCTGTTTTCTGAGGTTGCGTAGTCCGGCAGTGCTCGCCTCGCTCTGCCCGGCTGCGCGCCGGCGGACGGCGTCGCGGGCGCGCAGGCTTAGGAGCGACACTCCTTCGACACGGGCCTGTCGGGGCTCTCAGCGGGGCTTTCGCTTGACCTCGCCTCCCGCTCGGCGGTCGAGGCGGTAGGCCCAGGCGAGCGTTTCGGCGACGGCGACGAAAAGGGCTTCGGGAACCTCGTCGCCGAGGTCCAGGGCGGCGAGGGCCTGCGCGAGTGAGGCGTCCTCGCGGATCGGGACGCCTGCTTCGCGGGCGGTCTCGAGGATCCGCTCCGCCACAGCACCGACGCCGCTGGCGACGATCCGCGGGGCGGCGCTGCCGGGCTGGTAGGTCAGCGCCGTGGCGCGTCGTCTCTGGGGCGGCGGGCGGTCAGGCATAGGTGTCGAGCGGTGGCCGGGCTCGTGTGACGGTTACGGCGATCTCCCCCACCGATGTTCTGTCGATCGCTTCACGCAGGGCGTCGGTGCTCTCGCGAGCCTGCGCGAGCGCGCTTTCGCTGTGCAGGGCGACGGAGACGCTGATCGCTCCGTGGGTGTGGAGCGCGAAGCGCAGATCGAGCGGGCCCAGGTTCTGTGTCTCGTAGCGCAGAGCGAGCACGTGCGCCGGTGCGCCGGTGGGATCGGCGCCCCCACCCCCGCCCTCGGGGTCGCTTTCGCGCACCTCGTGCGGAGGAGCAGCCGGAACCGCGTCGGGTTGGATCGTCAGGACAACGCGCTCGGCCGACACCTCCTTCACGACCAAGCGCAGCTCGTCCCCCGGTCGGACGCCGGGCGGCAGTGCGGCTGCGACACGCATCCCGGCAATCGCGAGCTGGCCGCGGACGCCGGCGGCCTCAATCACTCGTGCGGCGAGCACTCGGCCCGGCGTGAGCGTCAGCGTCGGAACCTCGAGCGCTCGCAACTGCGCGATGTCGACGAGGATCGGATCCATGCTCAAGGATCATCGCGCACCGCCGACCACTCTGTGCGATGGATGTGGGGCTCAGCATCGCCGCGTCGGGGATGGTCGCCGAACAGGTTCGGGAGGACCAGTACGCAAACGACCTCGCCAACGCGTCGACACCAGGCTACAAGGCAACGGCCGACGTGCAGAGCGCGTTCGGCGCGATCCTGATGCAAAGCCAGGGCCAGAGCGTCGGCCAGATCGACACCAACACGGAGATCACGGGCCAAGTGCCCGACGTCACCCAGAGCGCCCTGCAGTCGACTGGCCAGCCGCTGGACTTCGCCGTGTCGGGCGCCGGATTCTTCGCAGTCAAGACCGCCAACGGCGTGCACTACACACGCAACGGGCAGTTCAGCCAGTCGGCGAGCGGCGATCTCGTGGACGCGAACGGCAACCAGGTCCTCAGCCAGAGCGGCCAGCCGATCAAGGTGTCGGCCGGGGGCAGCGTCCCTGTCTCGACGATCGGCTTGTTCAACGTGCGATCACCGGTCGCCGTCGGCAACAACCTCTTCACCGGCAGCGCCGCCGGAAAGCCGAACGGCCTGATCGAAGCCGGCGTTCTCGAGAGCTCGGGAGTTGACCCCGCGAAAACGATCGTGGGGATGATCGCCTCCCTCAACACCTATCAGGCCGGGCAGCAGGCCATTCAGGCGATCAACCAGACGCTTCAGGAAAGCGCCACAAGCGCCGGATCGCTGCCAGGCGCGTAGGGATCACCCGTCCAGCGAGCTCAAGTTGAACAACACAGCGCCGATCACGTCGCGAGACGACCCGGAGCACCCAGCTGGACCGCATCGTGCGGAGGCTGTGCTCCACGAGACATGGAGCACCGATGCTTGAAGGCCTGTATTCAGCTGCCTCTGGAATGGAGGCACAGCAGCAACGCCTCGACTCGCTCTCGAACGACATCTCGAACCTCGACACCCCGGGGTACCAGTCCGAGCGAGTTGGGTTTCAGAACCTGCTCTACAACGCAGCCGCGCCAACGCAGGCCGGCGGCGTGACCGTCGGGGGTGGGTCACAGGCCCTCGAGCTCGGTCCGAGCCAGGTCGCGGGCGCCGTCCAGAGCACCGGCAACCCGCTTGACCTCGCCATCACCGGCGCTGCCTATTTCGAGGTGCGCCAGCCGGGCGGCGGGACCGCACTGACACGCGACGGCCAGCTGCAGCTTGACGCCAAGGGCCGGCTGACCACCGGCTCGGGCCTGATTGTGCAGCCACCGATCACGGTCCCAGCCGGCGTTTCGGAGAGCGAGATCACCGTCGGCACCGACGGCACGCTGAGCGCGAACGGCAAGACATTCGGGAAGCTGGCGCTGGTGAGCGTGGCGGCCCCCGAACAGCTGACGCCGATCGGCGACGGCCTGCTGCTGCCGGGCGCCGCGAGTGGTCCTGTCAAGCCCGCCAGCGGGGCGAGTGTTCTTCAGGGATCGCTGACGTCATCGAACGTTGACCTTGCCAGGGCGCTGACCGAGCTGACCGATGCCCAGAACGCCTACTCGCTCACGAGCAAGGCGATGAACATCGAAACCCAGATGCTTCAGATCGCCAATCAGGTGCGCGGATGACGCCCGATCCACTATCCGCCGCGACGACGGCGCCCGGGCGCAGTCAGGCATTCGAACCGGCTGCGGTGCGCAACGGCTCGCCGGCGGTAAAGCAGGCCTACGCCGAGGCGCTGAGTTTCGAGAACGTGCTTGTCGGCCAGCTCTGCCAGCAGCTCGCCGCTTCGGCGGGGCTCGGCGGCGGCGCGAGCGGTCAGGGCGACGCAGGCAGCTCGGCCGGCGATCCGACCGCGAGCGCCTACGGCTCACTGCTCCCCGGCGCCCTGAGCAGCGCGATCATGTCCGGCGGGGGACTGGGTATCGCCAACCAACTCTATCCTGCGATCGAGCGCGCCAGCAACGCAGCCACAGGCAGCTCGACGGGGGTCGCATGAGCGCCGCCGCCCTACCCCCGGCGTCACTTCCCGAGGCGGCCGGCGACGCACTGCTCACAGCTGATGTGCTCGCGCACCTCGACGCGCAGCTGACGTCCGCACGCGCGCTCCTGCAGATCGTTCTTGAGCAGGGCAAAGCGATCCGCTCGCGCGACGTTCACGAGGTGGTCCTGCAGGCCGGCCGTCTCCAGGCCGAGTTGCAACGTCGGCGCCAGATCGAGTCCGACCGCTCACTCTTGCTCGACCGCGCCGGCGTGCGGCTTCGCCTTGCGTCGGGTGCTGTCACGCTTGAGGCACTCACGGCTCTGATGGACCCGCACGCTGCACTCGCGGCCCGCACGCGCAGCGCTGAGCTGCGTGGCATGCTCTCGGAGATTGAGCGCGACCACGCGGTCAATCGCGCTCTGATGACCCAGGAGCTGGCCTTTCTGGACCACCTTCTGCGCCTCGTCGACCTCGAAGGCTCCGGCGCCTACGGCAGCCAGGCCGCACGCCGCTCGAGCCAGCCGAGTACCAGCGTCGGCGCACGCCGCGTCCTCGACATGCAGGCGTGAGATGTCGATCCCGAGCCTGACCGGAGTACAAACCGCTCTCTCCGGCCTGGAGGCCGACCAGGCGGCGCTGGACACGATCGGCAACAACATCGACAACGCCAGCACGCCGGGCTACACCGAGGAGGTGGTCAACCTCAACTCGCGTACGCCACAGCAGATCGCGGCGGAGTCCTACAACAAGGGCGCCGTGGCGACACAGCTCGGCACCGGCGTTGACATCGGTTCGATAACGCGCCAGCGCAACGAGTTTCTGGACGTCCAGTACCGCGCTCAGAACTCAATGCTCGGCCACAACACCGAGAACGCCACTCAGCTGGGCGACGCGCAGTCGGTATTCGCCGAGCCGAGCAGCACGGCCCTCTCGGGGCAGATGGCGAGGTTCTGGAGCGACTGGAACTCGGTCGCGAACAACCCGACCAGCCTCCCGGCGCAGCAAGCGCTGGTCGATGACGCGACGACTCTGGCGCAGAGTTTCGGTGGCCTGTACACGCAGCTCTCGACGCTGCAGTCGCAGGCAACCGCGCAGTTCACGGCGATGACCTCGAGCGGCGGGCAGCTCGTGAGCGACGCGAACAAGATCGCCTCGCTCAACGGCGCGATCAGCCAGGCGATCGCTGACGGACAGAGCCCGAACACGCTCAAAGACCAGCGCGACAGCGCGCTCGACGATCTCTCCTCACTCGGCAACGTTTCGGTTTCAAGCCAACCGGACGGGACGGTCACCGTCGGCTTCGGCGACGCCTCCTCCCCACTCGTGGAGGGCACGACGGTCAACTGGCCGCAAACGATCACGAGCGCGAGCGGCGGGCAGCTCGGCGCGCTACTCGACAGCGCCTCCCCGACCGGCCAGGTGGGAACCGCGATGTCGTCGCTGAACACGGTCGCCGCCGACCTCGCGGGGTCTGTCAACGGCCTTTCGACGACAACCCCGTTCTTCACCGGCAACACCGCCTCGACGCTCGCTGTGGCTGTCACGGCGGGCAATGTCCAGACGAGCAGCACGAGCACGCCCGGCGGCAACGACGTTGCACAGGCGATCGCCGCGCTGCAGGGCGGGACCGCCGATCAGGCCTACACCGCGCTCGTTAGCGGGCTTGGCAGCGCCGTCCAAACTGCGCAGACGAATCAGGCAAACTCGAAGGCGATCGTGACCGCGTTCCAGAACCAGCGCGAGAGCGCCTCCGGAGTGTCGATCGACCAGGAGATGGCCAACATGATCACCTTCCAGCGCGGCTACCAGGCCTCCGCGCAGACGCTCAACACGATCGAGCAGGTCCTGGGCACCTTGATAACCGAGGTCGGATCGGCGGGCATGTGATGTCACTCGACCGCGTTACGGCCTTGATGATCTCGCAGGCCACGACCGAGAACCTCTCGACCGACTTCGCCCGCCTCGCAAAAACCGAGAACGAGCTGTCGACCGGCAAGACGATCAACCAGCCGTCTGATGACCCGTACGGCGCGAGCGTGGTGCTCCAGCTCAACTCGCAGCTCTCGGCGCTGTCCAGCTATTCCGGAAACATCTCGGACGGCACCAACTGGCTCAACACCGCTGGGGGCGCCCTCACCGACATGCAGACACTCGTGCAGAAGGTCCGGGAGCTGGCGGTCGAGGGGGCAAACGGAAGCAACAACGCGGCCGCCGACCAGAACGCGGCGCTGGAGGTCAACCAGCTCATCGACCAGATCAAGTTGACCGCGAATACGACCTACAACGGCAACTACATCTTCTCGGGCTCCGCCACGCAGAGCGCCCCCTACCAAGCGGGTAGCAACGATGCCTACCAGGGCAACACGGGGTCGGTCACGCGCCAGATTGGACCGGGCGCGAGCGTCCAGGTGAACACCGACCTTTCGAGCGTGCTCGGCAGCGGCGGCTCCGACGGACAGCTCCTCTCGACGCTTCGCCAGATCGCGTCGGACCTCAGCACGGGCACGCCGGCCGCACAGTCCGCGCTCGGGACCACCGATCTCGCTGCACTGGACGGCAACCTGTCCACGCTCCAGGGGACACAGGCGAACGTCGGCGCGCTCAGCGAACGACTCTCGGTGGCCTCCGCGCGGGTACAGTCCACCCAGTCAGCGGCGACCACCGAGCTGGCGAACACGCAGGACGCGAACATGGCGCAACTTGCCACGACCTACTCGACGGAGACCGCCGCCTATCAGGCGGCGCTTCAGTCGGGCGCGCAGATCATCCAGGAATCACTGCTCAACTTCCTCAACCCGTGAGCGACCGAAAGCAGCCAGCCGACGCGCTGATCGCGATCGAGAGCTCGCGCTTCGGGCACGTCGAGATTCCCCCGGCGGCCGTGGTCGCGTTCCCGGACGGGCTGATCGGACTCGGCGGCCTGCGCTACACCTTGATCGTCACCGACCCCAACAGCCCGTTCGTTTGGCTGCAGTCTGTTGACGACGGCGGTCTCGCGCTCCCGATCACCAACCCTGTGCAGTTCTTCCCGGACTACCGTCTCGAGCTGAGCGAGACGGAGGCGCGGCGCCTGGAGATTGACGAACAGACGCCAATCGACATCTACGTAACCGTGCGGTCCGCCCCAGCTCTGGAGGACTTCGTCGCCAACCTCCGTGCCCCGATCGTGATCAGCGCCGGCACCGGGCACCAGGTCATCAACCAGGATCCTTCGAGCCCTCTTCGCGCGCCGCTGTTCCCACAAGCGGGAGACCTCACGCGCTCCTCGGCCGCTTGACGGCCGCCCCGATCGCCGCGACGATAGGCACCGGATGCTGAAGATCACCCGGCGCATCGGCGAGCGCATAATTCTCGGCGAGGACATCGTCGTGACCCTGCTCGAGGTCTCGGGTCAGACCGCCAGGCTCGGCATCGACGCCCCGCGCTCGGTCCCGATCTTCCGCGAGGAGATCTGGATCGAGGTCAAGCGCGAAAACGAAGCGGCCGCGAAGGCTGCCGCGTCCCCCCTCCCGGACGTCGCAGGCAGCGAGCCCGCGGCTGCGGGCGCACGTCCCGGTGTCACCGTGACACCGGAGGTTGGCTGACGCCGCGACGCACGCCCCGCCCGTCCCGGGAGGCAATCGAAGCTCGCGGCAGGCTAGACGCCGCCGGCGACGGCCGGCAGGATCGTAATCTCGGCACCATCGGCGACCGGGGTGTCGAGCCCCTCTAGGAACCGGATGTCCTCGCCGGCGACATAGACGTTCACGAAGCGCCGAAGCGCCCCCTGCTCGTCCGAGATCCGCTCGCGCAACTCGCCGAAACGCTCGAACAGCGCGTCGAGAACCTCGGCAACCGTGGCCCCCTCGACGCGCACCTCGCTCTCGCCGCCGGTTGCGGGGCGCAGGGCGACCGGGATCTTCACCGAGACCGCCATCAGGCGACCGCCCGAGCGATTCGCGGCTCGGCCGGCGTCGAGGCCTCGAACGACTCGAGCGTGGGATCGATCTCGCGGCGTTCGTAGCTTCCGCGCACAGCGTCGAGCGTCTTCAGCCCGTCTCCGGTGATCAGCAGCACGACCGTCTCCTCCGGGTCGATCTCGCCACGGTCTGCCAGAGCCTTCAGGACGGCGGTGGTGACCCCCCCTGCGGTCTCGGTAAAGATACCCGTGGTCTGCGCGAGCAGGGCGATTCCGTCCCGGATCTGGTCGTCGGTGACCGCCTCGATCGTTCCGCCCGTGCGGCGTGCGAGGTCAAGTGCGTAGGGTCCGTCGGCGGGATTACCGATCGCGAGCGACTTTGCGATCGTGTCTGGCTTGACCGGCTGACAGAAGTCGGCGCCGGCCTCGAACGCATTGGCGACCGGCGAGCAGCCGCTTGCCTGGGCGCCGTGCATGACAGGAACGGCACCCGCCACCAGGCCGAGAGTGAGCCACTCCTCGAACCCGCGTGCGACCTTCGTGAACAGCGATCCGGAGGCAATCGGCGCGACCACGCGATCTGGCAGTGCCCAATCGAGCTGCTCGGCGATCTCGAAGGCGAGCGTCTTCGATCCCTCGGCGTAGTAGGGCCGCATGTTGATGTTCACGAACGCCCAGTCGTCGTGCTCGCCCGACAGCTCGGTGCACAGCCGGTTCACGTCGTCGTAGTTACCGCGCACCTCGACGAGGCTCGTCCCATAGATCCCCGTCGCGAGCAGCTTCTGCTCCTCGAGGTCGGCCGGAACGAACACGAACGAGGGCAGGCCCACCGCCGCCGCCTGCGCCGCGACGGCGTTGCCAAGGTTGCCGGTCGACGCGCAAGCGAGCGTCGCGAAGCCGAGTTCCCGAGCGCGCGCTGCAGCGACCGCGACGACGCGATCCTTGAACGAGTGCGTCGGGTTGGCTGCGTCGTTCTTGACGTAAACGTTGCGCAGCCCGAGCGCTTCGCCGAGCCGCTCCGCCCGCACGAGCGGCGTCCAGCCTGCCGAGACGCCGGCGAGCGGGATCGCCCGGTTTCCGGGCCCGGGCGGCGGGCCGCTCAGCGGTAGAAAATCGGCGTAGCGCCAGACGTCCTCGCGGCCGGCTTGGATCCGGCGCCGGAGCGCCGCTGTGTCGTCGAGCGTGCTGTGGTCGTAGGCAACCTCCAGCGGACCGAAGCAACGCCCACACACATACAGCGCTTCAAGCGGGTACTCGGTCCCGCACTCCTTGCATTTCAACTTCTCTGCCGCCATGAAAAAGAACCTCCGCCGGTTTGTGGCGAAGGCTCCTTGACGTAACCCCCGGCCACATCTCCCAGGCTTTTCTTGGAGCCTGTTGGAATTGGCACCGTTTGCCGCTTACGCGGCATGGTTGCCGGGGTTTCATAGGGCCAGTCCCTCCACCCCTCTGGATGCGTCCAGCTATGTGCCCAACATCATAACGCCTCCGCCGCAGCAGTTTCAACGGCAACCGGCGCCCAATAGGCTGGCGCGATGAGCTCGCCGCACAGAGAATCGCGCGAGCGCCCGTCCGCGGCGCTGATGGCGATCTCAACCGCGGAACGGCGCCGCGCACACGTCATCGTGAACCCGTACGCGACGACCGTATCGGAGCGTTTGCGCGACCTCGTCGTGACGGCGCTGGCCTCGCGTTATGACGTCGAGGCGTCTCAGACAACTCACCGCGGGCATGCGACCGAGCTTGCGATGACCGCCGCGAGCGGCGGTTGTGACGTCGTCGTCGCGTTCGGCGGGGACGGCACCGTCAACGAGGTGGCCAACGGCCTCGCCGGCTCGGAGACGCCGCTCGCCCCATTGCCGGGCGGGTCCGCGAACGTCTTCTGCAAGCTCCTGGGCGTCCCCGCAGACATTGTCGACGCGACCGAGCATCTCCTCGCGCTCGCCGACCGATGGGAGCCGCGGCAGGTCGACCTCGCGTTCGTCGCGGGGCGGCACTACACGTTCAGCGCGGGCATCGGGATCGACGCGACCGTTGTACGCCAGGTCGACGCGCACCCGGCGCTGAAACGCCGCTTCGGCCCGAAGTTCTTTCTGGCGAGCGCCCTGTGGACGCTGCCCCGCCACTACCTGCACGACCCGCCGCGCATCGTGGTGAGCGTCGGCGCGCAGCGGATCGCCGCCGTCACGGCGATCATCCAGAACGCCGAGCACTACACCTACTGGGGGGAGCACCCGATCGACATGGCCGCGGGCGCGTCGCTCAGCAGCGGAACGCTTTCCGGGCTCGCCTTGCATCGCGCTGACATACGCGATCTACCGTCGCTACTCCGGCGCGGCCTAGCCGGGGCCGGCCGGGTGAGCGCACATCGACAGGTCAGCTCGTTCACCAGCGCGGGCGAAGTGTCGCTTGAGAGCACCGACGGACGCCCCATTCCGCTGCAACTCGACGGTGACTACATCGGCGAGGTGACGCAGGCGCTGTTCAGCGTGCGTCCTCGCGCGCTCACCGTGATCGCCTAGACCGCCGCTATCCGCCACCCGGCGTGACGCGGAACGCGTCGAAGACCGAGTCGATGTTGCGCAGGCGCTGGATCGTCGACTTCAGCATCTGCGTGTCGGCGCACTCAACGACGAAGCGGTTACGGATCATCGGCGGATTTGCGGTGCACTGGGCTTCGACGATGTTCATCCCGGCCTCGGAGAACGTGCGCGAGAGGTCCTCTAGCAGGCGGTGACGATCCCAGCCGTCGATCTGGATCTCGACCTTGAAGCCGGTCGTCAGCTCCCCCTCCCAGGCGACAGGCGTGAAGCGATCGGGGTCGCGGGCCAGTGCGCGCGCGTTTGGACAGTCTTCGCGATGGATCGTGATGCCGCGTCCGAGCGAGATGTAGCCGACAATCCCGTCGCCGGGCGCCGGGCGGCAGCACTTCGCCAGGCGCAGCATTACGTCGCTGACTCCCTCGACGCGGATTCCGAACTCGCTCGAGGAGTTCGTCGGGCGGCGGCGCTCGCGACGCGAGGCTACGATCGTGCTCGCGCTCTGGTCCTCCTCGGCGGCCTCGCCGCGCTTGAGGCGAGTCAGGATCTTCGCAACGACCGTCTTCGGCGCAATCTTTGCCGAGCCGAGCGCGACATAGAAGTCCTCGGCCCGCCGGAATCCCATGTCGCGGATCACATCGGCCATCAGCGCCGACCCCGAGACACGCTGTGCCGGTAGGCCCTGTTTGCGCAGCGCCTCCTGCAGCGCCTCGCGGCCCGTGTGCTCGGTGTCCTGCCGCGTCTCGGCCTTGAACCAGGCCTTGATCTTGTTACGCGCCCGCGTCGTCTTGACGACGGCAAGCCAGTCGCGCGAGGGACCGCGCTCCCGCTTCGAGGTGAGCACCTCCACGATGTCGCCCGAGCGGAGCTCGTAGTGCAGCGGAACTATCTTCCCGTTCACCTTCGCGCCGACGCAGCGGTGCCCGACATCCGTGTGGACCTCGTAGGCGAAGTCGAGCGGCGTCGCGCCGGCCGCCAGCGATTTGACCTCGCCCTTCGGGGTGAACACGTAGACCTCGTCCTCGAAGAGGTCGACGCGAAGCGTCTCCATGAACTCCGTCGGGTCGCTTGTCTCGCTCTGCCAGTCCACCATCGACCGCAGCCACTTGAGCTTCTCGCCGTCCTCTGACCAGGCTGCCTTGCTGCCCTTGGCCGCGTCGGCGGAGCGCTTGTACATCCAGTGAGCAGCGACGCCGTACTCGGCCATCGTGTGCATCTCACGTGTGCGGATCTGGATCTCGAGCGGTTGGCCCTCCGGCCCGATCACCGTCGTGTGCAGCGACTGGTACATGTTGAACTTGGGCATCGCGATGAAGTCCTTGAAGCGCCCTGGGAGCGGCTTCCACAGCGAGTGGATCACCCCGACAGCCCCGTAGCAGTCCTTGACGTTCGCGACGACGACGCGCATCGCCGTCAGGTCATAGATCTCGTTGAACTCGCGGCCCTTACGGGTCATCTTCGAATAGATCGAGAAGAAGTGCTTCGCGCGGCCGGAGATCAGCGCCTCAACGCCGACCGCCTCGAGCTCCGCCTGGAGGTACTCGCCTGCGGTGGCGACGTAGGTCTCGCGCTCCTCGCGCTGCTGCGCGACGAGCCCCTTGATCTCGGCGTACTTGCGCGGGTGCAGCACGGCGAACGCCAGATCCTCGAGCTCCCACTTGATTGCATGGATGCCGAGGCGATGGGCGATCGGCGCATAGATCTCGAGTGTCTCGCGGGCCTTTTCGAGCTGCTTCTGCTTGGGCAGCGCGCCGATCGTGCGCATGTTGTGCAGACGGTCGGCGAGCTTGATCAACACGACGCGAACGTCGCTTGCCATCGCCACGATCATCTTGCGGTAGTTCTCGGCCTGCGCTTCATCGCGCGAGGAGAACGTGATACCCGTGAGCTTTGTGACACCGTCGACTAGGCTCGCCACCTCCTCGCCAAACCGCTCGTGCACCTCGTCGAGGGACGCCGTGGTGTCCTCAACCGTGTCGTGCAGCAGCGCCGCGCAGAGCGTCTCCGTGTCGAGCAGCATCCCGGCGCAGATCAACGCAACACCGACCGGGTGAACGATGAACTCCTCACCCGATCGCCGTCGCTGGTCGGCGTGGTGCTCGCAGGCGAAGACGAACGCGTCCTCAACGCGAGCGCGATCGATCTCGACGAGCGAATCCTCGCCGTGCTCCTCGACGATCGCAAACAGGTCGCCGAGCAGCTGCCGTTCACGGTCGGTCAGTGCATCTGGCGCATCGGGCGTGCGCAGCGCGCCATCGCGTCGCGCGAGCGGCGCGCGACGCCGCCCCCGGCTCTCCACCGGGTCTACGCCGCCTGCTCCTTGCTGGGTTCGAGGTATCGCAGTCCTTCCTTCAGTCGCTGCTCATAGGCCAGGTAAGCGGGTGATCGGTCCAGGGCGACTCGGCCGGGGCCACCCAGGCGCGCTTCCCGGCGCCCGCGGTCGAGGGTGACGAGGTCGAGCTCTGTCAGGACTCGAAGCATTCGACCGGCCAGTTCCGCCGACCGCGCGCCGTCCCCGCTCAGTGCCGCCTCGAGCGCCTCGCCCTCCGCTCCACCAGCGGCGCGAAGCCGCCGATAGCAGTCGGCAAGCGAGTCGCGGAGTCGATACTCCCGCTCGTGTTGGTGTACTGCAAAGCGTAGCTCAGGCTCCCCCCATGCGGGATGGCAGAAATCGATCTCCCGGCCGACTCGTGCACCGGCCATCTGATCCTCGGAGGACGGTGGATCGAGCAGCACGACGTGTACGTAGCGATTTGCCAGCTCGCCGTCGCGCAGGGTCGCGTCGTAGGAGCAGAGGTCGAACCCTCCGAGACGCCCTTGCAAGTGCCGAGCGCGCTCGAACGGCGCCGCCGATAGGACGAGCACGCTCTCGCCGGTCGCCACGAGCTCTGAGATCGTCGCGGCGATGCCGCGCCCGCGGCGGTCGTGCACTCGGCGCGCGGGTCCCCCCTGTGCCTGCCGACGCCCGCCCGGATCGTGGTCGAGTTCGGCGAACGCCCGCTCGAGATAGTCAGCCGATGCGCCGACGATCACGACCGGCCGGGGGGCGGACGGCGCGATGGCACGCAGCACCAGTCTCGCCTCGACCGCACCGTTCCATTCGTTTCGCTCCAGCGCAAACGCCGCGTCCACCGGCACCCGGTGCGCGACCGGCAGGCGACCGCCGACGCCGAAAGCGACGGCCGGTGATCGGGCCCGGCCGGAGCTGATGCTGAACCGTGCATGCTCGCCGCGCCCCCCCGCCCCGAACGCGGTCGCCTCGCTCACCGTCGCCGCCGCGAACAGCAGCGACACCGCCGGATTGCCGGCGCCGAACGGCCCGAGCGTGGCAAGCTCGTCGGCCAGAGTGAGGCCGACGTCCTCAGCGTCGAGCACAGCGTCCACCCGCTCGCGCACGAGAAGATCGGCCGGGGTCAGCGTGCGTGCGGCGTAGGCGACGAACGCCGCGCGAAAGGCGTCGATCCGCGTGCCCGACACCTGCAGTCCCGCGGCGGCACGGTGGCCGCCGTAGGTGATCAGCTCGCGATCAGCTTCACCGAGTCCGCGCAAGAGGTCAAACGTCGGGATCGAACGAGCCGACCCGACGGCGGGCGCACTCGGGTCGCGGCCGGTCGCGACGACCACGGTCGGCCGGTGGTGGCGCTCGGCGATACGCGCTGCCACGATCCCGATCACACCAGGGTGCCAGCCCTCGCCCGCGAGCACGTAGGCCGCTGCCGGGCCCGCTGCGGCGACCTGGGCCTCGGCTTCGAATCGAATCCGCGTTTCGAGGTTGCGGCGTTCGGCGTTCAGGCGGTCGAGCTCGCGAGCGAGCTCATCGGCGCGCGCGGTGTCCTCGGTTAGCAGGAGCTCCAAAGCCAGGTCGGCGCGCGCCAAGCGGCCCGCGGCGTTGATGCGGGGAGCGATCCTGAACGCCAGCGCGCGTTCATCGAGCGACAGCGCCTCGGCATGCGCGACGCGCATGAGCGCGCGCACCCCCGGCCGTGCGGTCGACGCGAGCGCTGCAAGCCCGGCACGGACGAGACGGCGGTTCTCGCCGACCAGGGGAACCACGTCGGCCACGGTCGCGATCGCCACCAGTTCGAGTTCCGCGGGGAGCTCGGCGTCCTCGAGGCCGGCAGCGGCGCGAAGCGCCTGGGCGAGCTTGGCGGCGACGGCTGTCGCGCACAGGTGTTGAAAGGGATACGCGCTCAGTGCCGGGTGCACGATCGGTGCGTCCGGCAGCTGCCCGTCGGGGCGCGGAGCATGGTGGTCGGTGACGAGAACATCGATGCCGGCGGCGCGCGCACTGGCCACCTGCTCAACCGCGGTGATCGCGCAGTCGGCCGTGACCAGGAGCTTTGTGCCGCGCGAGCGCAGGCGCTCGACGGTGTGCGTGGCCAAGCCGTAACCGTCCGCTGCGCGGTCGGGCAGGTACCAGTCGACATCGGCACCAAGCGAGCGCAGGGCGCCGACAAGAATCGCAGTCGAGCAGACGCCGTCGCAGTCGTAGTCTCCGTGCACGGTGATTACCGATCCGGCGGCGATGTGCGCCCCTACCAGCGCGACGGCGGTATCGATCGCGCGGAAGGCACCCGGAGAATGGATCTCCTCGGCGGCAAGAAACGCCCGCGCGTCAGCGACGTTTGCAAAGCCGCGGCGGCAGAGGGCCTGGGCCAGGACGTGGCTGACCCCAAGCTCGCGCTCCAGCTCGAGCACCGCCGCAAACGACACCGGTTCGAGGTCGAAAGCGACCGCCTTCGACTCACTCTGTCTGAGCGCACTCACAGACCACGAGCCTACGCAGCCGGTGCGACGGAATTGCCGCCAAGCGCCCATTCTGCGCCGACTGCCGCTATATGGTTCCGCGCCGTGCTCTCCCCGGCGGTGCCAGCGGCGGTCCCAAGTCCGCCCTCGCGGCCCCTACCGCCAGGGGCCTGCGACACGCACGCACACGTCTTCGGTCCCTACGATCGCTACCCGCTCGCCGAGCCGATCGAGTACTACCCGCCGCTGGGGACCGCCGACGCGTACCTGGCGATGCTCGACCGCATCGGTTGCGACCGGGGTGTCCTCGTCCATGCGAGCCAGAACGGCCTCGACTGCTCGAACATGCTCGACGCGCTCGACGGCGGGCGGGGCCGCCTTCGCGGGATCGCGGTGGTGGGGACCGACACGCGCCACGACGAGCTGGCCGCGCTTGCGCTGCGCGGCGTCCGCGGGCTGCGCCTGACCGAGGTGCGCCTGCCCGACGGCTCGGCGCTGCCTCACGCGCAGGGCTTCGACTCGCTCGAACCGCTGGCGCCGTCGCTGCGTGAACTCGGCTGGCATGTCGAGCTGTGGGCGCCCTGCGAGACGATTGTCGCTCGGCTGCCCGAACTGCTCGCGCACGGCATACCGATCGCGATCGACCACATGGGCATCTTTGACGTCCGTCGCGGAATCGGCGACATCGCCTTCCAGGCGCTGCTCGATACCGTCGCCCGCGAACCGGCGGTGTGGGTCAAGGTGCCGCCGCAGCGCGTCTCGAGGCGCTTTCCCGACTACGGCGATGTCCGGCCATTCTTCGAGGCGCTCGCCAGCGCCCGACCGGACCGCCTCCTCTGGGGGAGCGACTACCCGCACGTGCAGGCGGCGCAGGAGACGCCGGACGTCGGACATGTCCTCGACCTGCTCGCCGAGTGGTGTTCCGACGAGGCGCTGCTACGACGGATTCTCGTTGAGAACCCTCAGGCTCTCTACGGCTTCGACCCGATCTAGGAGCGTTCGTCGAGCGCGCTATCAGGCGCGGCGCCGCGGACGCTCGCGCTGTGCACCGACTGCGTAGGCCAGCGCCATCCCGATGATCGCTCCGGGAATCGCGTAGAGCACGGTCGATACGTGCGTGTCGTGGCGACCAGGGATCGCCAGGCCGTGATGCCCGAGGGCAAAGATGACGAGACCGACGATGATCGATCCGGCAATCGATGCGAGCAGCGCGCCGACGATCCCGCCCCAGAAGCGATCCGGGAGCCAGATCGTGTAATGCCAGAGCGCCAGGCCCATCATCACCCAGGCGAGCAGGCCCATCAGCAGTCCTTCCGAGAGTCGGCCATCTATCGGTTCCTTCCGTGGCGGCGGCTTCGCTGGCGCGATTTGGACGCGCCGCGCGGACGCTCCTCCTTCGGCATCACGACATCCTCCGGCCGTGCGTCGGCGCTCGGGTCGGGCTCCGGCGCCGGCTCCGGCACGAGCGGCGATCCGGCGGGCCGGTCGGAGTGGAGGTCACGCACGAGCTGACCCCACTCCGAGCGCGATACGCCGGCACCCGGCAGATCGGGCTGCGTCAGGCGGCCGGCACGCGGCCGATCAGACCGCTGGGCCGCGGTCTCGCGTGCGGCTTCGCCGGCGGTCGCGTAAGCAGGCACGAAGCCGTCGTTGGCGGCCGCGATCCGAGCCCGACGGCGGCGGTAGACGAGCTCGCGTTCCTTCCAGTGCGTCAGCACCGGCGAGGCGATGAAGATCGATGAGTAGGCGCCCGAGGCGACGCCGACGAGCAGCGCGAACGCGAAGTCCTTGAGCGTGCTGCCGCCGAACAGGAGCAGCGCGAGCACCGGCAGGAGCGTGCAGAAGCTCGTCGCCAGCGAACGCGTGAGGACCTCGGACATCGAACGGTTGACGATCTGCGAGAACGCGGCATTCTGCATCCGTTTCACGTTCTCGCGCACCCTGTCGAACACGATGATCGTGTCGTAGATCGAATACCCGAGAATCGTCAGTAGGGCCGCGACGGTCGAGTCGGTCACCTGCCTTCCCGTGAGCGCGTACACACCGGCCGTGATCAGGAGGTCGTGGGCGAGCGCGATCAGAACCGGAACCGCGTACTTCCACTCGAAGCGGAGTGTGATGTAGGCGCTGATCGCGAGCAGTGAGGCGATGATCGCGACGATCGCCGCGTCGGCGATCGTCTTGCCGAACGTTGGGCCGACCGATGTCGAGCTGAAGTTGCCCGACTTGATCGTGAAAGCCTTGTTGAGCGCGTAGGCGACGGTTCCGGGGGTGAAGTTGTCGCCGATCTGCGCCGGTGAAAGCGTCTTGACCGAGATCTGGAAGCTGTTGGCGAGCGGCACGGCCTTCGCCCCGCCGCCAAAGGTCTTGGCGCTCACCTGCTGGACAACCGGGTTCTGAAGCGCGGTGTGAATCCTCCTGCCCTGAACCTGGGCAAGCACCCGGTCGACCTGGCTGACGCTCGCCTTGTGCACGAACGTCGTCTGGATCTGGGTCCCGGAGACGAAGTCAATCCCGAAGTCGATGCCCTTCGCCCCGATCGCGAGCGCGCCGACCGCCAGGATGGTGCCCGAGAGCGTGAAGAACCAGCGCGATTGGCCCATGAAGTCGAACGTCCAGGTGCGCCGACTCTTGCCCACACCGATCGCGGCGGGGCGGCGCACGAAGCGCGTCGAGCCCATTGAGGTGAGGATCGCGCGCGTCGCCGCGACAGCGGTCAAGAGCGAGACGATCACCCCGATACCGAGCGTGAACGCGAAACCCTTGACGTCGGACTGCGAGAGCATGAAGAGGATGAACGCCGCCATGAACGTGACCGCGTTGGCGTCGACGATCGCCGCGAAACCACGCTTGTAGCCGGCCGCGATCGCGTTCAGGGGCGAGCGGCCGGCACGGGACTCCTCCTTGACGCGTTCGAAGATCACGACGTTTGCGTCGGCCGCGACGCCGATCGTCAAGATCAGACCGGCGATGCCAGGCAGGGTGAGCGTGATCGGGATCAGCTTGATCAGCGCGTAGAAGTAGATCGCGTAGATCGCGAGGGCAGCGACAGCGATGATGCCGAGAACGCGGTAGAAGAGCATCAGGAAGAGCGCAACGACGAGCAGACCGGCGGCGCCCGCGACGAGGCCCTGGTTGAGTGACTGATGGCCGAGCGTCGCGCCGACCTGCTGGCTCGAGATGACCGCGAGGTTGATCGGCAGGGCGCCGCTCGAGAGGAGGTTCGCAAGCTGCTGCGCGGTGCCGATCGTGAAGCTCCCGGAGATCTGGCTGCCCTGCGAAGCGTCGATTCCGTTGGAGTACTGGTTGAAGTCGATGTAGGGGATCGTGATCAGGCGCTGGTCGAGCGTCACAGCGAAGTGCTGGAAGTTGTTGTTCGGCGGGATCGTGTTCTGCGATCCGCGATGAGCAAGCACGGCGGTCACGTGCTGGAAGGTCTGCGCCGCAGAGCCACGGAACCCAAACGACACGACCGGCTGGTTCGAGGTGCTATCGAGCTGTTCGAGCGGGTTCGAGATGTCCTTGCCCGAGATCGCGGGGTCGTCGCGCAGGACGTAGTAGAAGTCGTAGCTCGGATCAACCTGGTCGTTCGGCGTCAACGCCTGGCGCACGATCGTCCCCGGCTCAACGTAGATCAGCTTCGCGCCGGCCGGAAGCTTGCGGCCCGCCTGCGAGATGTCAGCCCGCAGGTAGCCGACGGCCTGTGCGCGGCTGCGAGCTGTCTCCCCCTTCGGCGTCAGCACGGCCTTCTTCGCCGGATCGACGTAATAGTAGGTTCCGTAGGGAGCCGACTCGAGGTGATAGGGCTTCATCTGCGACTCGGGTATTGCCGGCTGCTTGGCGGCGCGAAGCACCGCGTCGTAGTAGGTCAGCGCCGTCGCGGCTCCGCCCGGGTTGCCGCCGGACGCGGCGGCCGCGCTGTTGTCGCCGGTGACGGAGAAGGCGTTCGGGCCGGCGACCTTTCCGTTGGGCCCGATCACGCTCGCCTCCCAGTCATAGAAGTAGAGCTGAGCGGTCGTCCCGACCTCGTTCTCCGCCTGCTGGACGCTCTTCACGCCGGCGAGGCTGACATCGATCTCGTTGTTGCCGGCGCTCGTGACGGACGCGTTGCTGACGCCGAGCTGGTTGACGCGTGACTGGATGATCGTGATCGCCTGGCTGATCGTTGCCGGCGTCACCTTTGAGCCCCCGCTCGCGCGGCCCTGGAAGATCAGCTCGACGCCGCCGCGCAGATCGAGGCCGAGCTGCGTCTTGCGGGGCTTGGTGACGCCGGGGATTCCGACTGTCGCCAGCAGCGAGAGGATGACGAGCGCGGCGACGAGCGCCATCACGAACGCGTTGCGCCGGCGGTCGCTCATCGGCGCTCACCCGCGCTCAGCTCGCGCACACGATGTGTTGACGGGGTCACGGTTTGCAGGATGGCGGTTTGAAACTGCGGGAGGAGTCGGGGCTCAGCGCGACGGCGTGAGCACGAGCAGCAGTCCACCATCATCATCGTAGGCGGGGAAGAGGTCGGCAGTCGCGCTCGCCGGCCGATCGGCCTCCGTGCGGAGCGTCGCCGGCTTGCCGAGTGCGCGCACCCCCCACTCGAGGACCGTCTGCACGTGGTCCTCGCCGTTCTCGAAGGCCAGGCCGAGCGCCTGCGCGATCGGCTGTCCGACGACCTCCTCCTCCTCGTAGCCGGTCAGCTCGAACGAGCCGCGCCCGCAGCCGATCACGCGGCCCTCCTTGTCGGCGACAAAGAAAGCGGCGTCGGGTGCGGGGTAATAGTCGTCGAGCAGCTCGAACAGGAACGAGAAGCCGCAGTGCGAGCAGCCCCGCTCATCGCGGCGAAACGCCTCGTAGCGGTCCGATGCGAGCGAGCGCTCGCCGCAGTTCGGGCAGATGAACGGGTGAGCCATTACCGAACGAAGCCTACAGAGCCACGTTGTGGCGGCGCAGTGGCGACAGTGTCAGAACAGCGCCGGCAGCGCCTCCGGCGGCGCCAGGCCGAGGTGGCCATACGCGTGCGCCGTCGCCGAGCGCCCGCGCGGTGTTCGCTTGAGCATCCCGAGCTGCAGCAGGTAGGGCTCGTAGACGTCCTCGATCGTGTCGGCCTCCTCGCCGATCGCGGCAGCCAGCGTCGAGAGGCCGACCGGCCCGCCGGCGAACTTTTCACAGATCACGCGCAGGATCTCGCGATCGAGGCGGTCGAGGCCAAGGGCGTCCACCTCAAGCAGGGCGAGAGCCGCCTCGGCGGCGTCGGCGCTCACAGTGCCGTCCCCGCGCACCTCGGCGTAGTCGCGCGCCCGCTTCAGGAGACGGTTTGCGACGCGGGGGGTCCCGCGACTACGGCTCGCGATCGCCACCGCGCCGGCCTCGTCGAGATCGACCGCAAGGATCCTTGCGGCACGGGCGACGATCGCCGCGAGCTCCTCGTGCGTGTAGGGATCCAGACGCGCCTGAATGCCGAACCGGTCGCGCAGCGGCGTCGTCAGGAGCCCGGATCTCGTCGTCGCCCCGATCAGCGTGAACGGCGGCAGCTCGAGTGTCACCACTCGCGCGCCGGCACCCTGCCCGACCGTGATCGGGAGGCGATGGTCTTCCATCGCCGGGTAGAAGGTCTCCTCGAGGGCGCGCGGGAGGCGGTGGATCTCATCGACGAAAAAGACGCTGCGCGGTTCGAGCGAGCTGAGAAACGCGGCAATGTCGCCCTTGCGCTCCAGCGCGGGGCCGGCGGTCTGGACGAACGGGGCACCGAGCTCCGTCGCCACGATCTGTGCAAGCGAGGTCTTGCCAAGCCCCGGCGGGCCCGCGAGCAACACGTGGTCGAGCGCGTCTCCCCGCGCGTTGGCCGCCTCGATCGCCACCGCAAGCTGCTCCTTCAGCTGCGACTGACCGACGAACTCGTCGAGCCGCCGGGGGCGCAGGGTCACCTCGAACTCGTCCTCCACAGCGAGGTACGGAGTCTGGATGCGCGACGGCTCGGTCACTGAGCGAGCCTCCGGCGCGTCGCCCGCAGCGCGTCTGCGAGCAACTCCTCAGCGGTCTCGCCGCTGGCCTCGGCGAGCAGGCTCTCCGCTTCGGCCGGGGCAAAGCCCAGCTCGACAAGCCCCTCGCGGGCGAGCGTCGCCGGCCCTTCATCGGCGCCCCGGCGCACCACGATCGCGTCCCCGAGCGCGTCGCCAACCTTCTCGCGCAGCTCGACGATGATCCGCTCGGCGGTGCGCTTACCGATCCCTGGGACCGCCTGGAAGCGCATCAGGTCCCCGACCGCGATCGCGCTATAGAGCTCGGACACCGTTCCGCCACCGAGCACCGCGAGAGCGACCTTTGGCCCGACCGACTGCACACCCAGCAGCATCAGGAACAGCTCGCGCTCTGCCTCCGTTGCGAATCCGTAGAGCTGGAGTGCATCGTCGCGAACGATGAGGTGAGCGTGGAGTGTGGCTTCGCGTCCGACCGGCGGTACGGCGGACAGGGTCTGCGCCGAGACCGCGAGCCGGTAGCCGACACCGCCGCAGAGGACGATCACGGCGTCTGACGCTCGCGCGACCACCTCGCCGCGGACCAGCGCGATCATCGAGCGGCCTGCGCGAGCGCCACGGCCATCGGCGCATGGTTGCAATGGCAGATCGCGACCGCGAGCGCATCCGCGGCGTGGTCGCGCGCCGGCTCGGCCGGCAGGCTCAGGAGCGTTTTCACCATCACCGAGACCTGGCCCTTGGCGGCGCGGCCGCTGCCACATACCGCCGCCTTCACCTGCTGCGGCGTGTAGCCGAAGCAGCCGACCGCGGCCTGTCCCGCAGCGAGCAACGCGACACCGCGCGCCTGCCCGACCGCGAAGGCACTGCGCACGTTGGCACCGAAGTACAGGTCCTCGAGCGCCATCGCGTTCGGCGCGTGCTCAGCCACGAGCTCGGCCAGAGCGGCGTGGAGCTCAGCGAGCCGCTGCTCGGTCGCGCTCGAGGGCGAGGTCTCGATCACGCCGCCATCGAGCGCGACGAGCCGCCCGCCGCGGCGAGCGACGACGCCGTAGCCGGTGTTCGCAAGCCCCGGGTCGATGCCAAGCACGATCATCTGTTCGCCTGTGATTCTGCGCGGCGGCCCGGACGCCTGCGCGCGACCCGCTCGAGCGCGGCGAAGCGGACGCTCAGCCGGCGACGCGTTCGAGGATCTCCTCGGAGACCTCGAAGTTCGCGTGCACGGCGCCGACGTCGTCGTTCTCCTCGAGCGACTCGATCAGGCGAAAGAGCTTCGACGCGGCCTCCTCGTCGATCTCGACCCGCATCGTCGGACGCTGCACGAGCTCCGCGCTCTCGAGCTCGACGCCCGCGCCCTCCAGGGCCGCGCGCACGGCACTCAGGTCGGTCGGCTCGCAGATCACCTCGAGCACGTCGTCGTCGGCGATGATGTCAAGCGCGCCGGCCTCGATCGCGACGAGCAGGTCGTCCTCGCCGTAGCGGCTCGCGTCGACGAAGACGACGCCGCGCTTCTCGAACAGGTAGGCGACCGACCCTGGCTCGCCGAGGCTGGCTCCCGCCTTCGAGAGCAGGTGGCGGACGTCGGCGCCAGTGCGGTTGCGGTTGTCGGTGAAGGCCTCGATCAGCATCGCGACGCCGCCGGGGCCGTAGGCCTCATAGAGGACGCCCTCGATCGCGTCCGCGTCCGCGCCCGCGCCGCTGCCCTTTGCGATCGCGCGCTCAATGTTGTCCTTCGGCATCGAGGCGTCCTTGGCTTTCTGCACCGCGTTCGCAAGCGCCGCGTTGGCGTCCACCTCGCCGCCGCCCTCGCGGGCCGCGACCGTGATCGCGCGAGCGAGCTTCGTGAACTGCTGACCGCGCCGGGCGTCGACGATCGCCTTCTTGTGCTTGATCCCCGCCCACTTCGAATGTCCGGACATGAGAGCGATTCTACGAGCCGCGAGACGCGACCGGGGAGCCGATGGCCCCATCGCCGCGGTCGGGCACGTGTCGCCTGGACGCGAACGCCTACGATCCCCCGCGTGCCGGACCTCGACCCCACCATCTTCAAGGCCTACGACATCCGCGGCGTCTACGGCGAGCAGATCGACGGCGACGGTGCCGAGCAGATCGCCCGCGCCTTCGCGCGGGTCCTCTCCGAGCTCCAGGGCAAGCCGACCGCGGACCTCAGCATCGCGCTCGCGCACGACATGCGCCTGAGCGCACCAAAGCTTGCCGCTCGCTATCTGAAGGGCCTCACCGCCGAGGGTGTCCACGTCGTCAACGCCGGCGAGGCGGCGACCGAGGTCTGTTACTACCTCGTCGGCTCGCAACGCCTCGACGGCGGCCTGATCTGCACCGCCTCGCACAACCCGGCGCGCTACACAGGCGCGAAGCTGATCGGTGAGGGCGCGCTCGCCCTCTCGGGCGACACCGGCATCCAGGAGGTCGGCCGCAAAATCGCTGCCGGCCTCCCCCGCCCGCCCGGCGGCGGCAGCCACGAGAACGTCGAGTGGCAGGCGGGCTACGCGAAGGCGGTCCTCGCGTTCGTCGATCCCACGGTGATCAAGGGCCTGCGCGTGGTGCTCGACGGCGGCAACGGCATGGCCGGCCCGACGATCGGCCCGCTGCTCGAACAGATGGACATCGAGACGATCGAGAGCTACTGGAAGCCCGACGGCAACTTCCCCGGCCACGAGCCGAACCCGCTGCTCCCCGAGAACCGCGAGTTCATCATCGCCCAGGTCCGCGAGCAGAAGGCCGACCTCGGAATAGCGTTCGACGGCGACGCGGACCGCTGCTTCTTCATCGACGAGAAGGGCCAGTTCATCGACGGTGACTTCCTCACCGCGCTGCTCGCCCAGTCGCTGCTCGAGAAGAACCCCGGCGAGACGATCCTCTACGACGTCCGCGCCAGCCGCGCGGTCGCGGACGCCGTCGAGGCGGCCGGCGGCACCGCCTACCGAAACCGCGTCGGTCACGCTTTCTTCAAGCGGCGGATGCGCGAAGAGGGTTCGCTGTTCGGCGGCGAGGTCTCAGGCCACTACTACTTTCGCGACTTCTATTGCGCCGACTCGGGCACGATCCCCGCGCTCCTGATGCTCGAGCTGTGCGCGCGCGCCGGCCGGCCGCTGTCCGAGCTGCTCGCACCCTTCCGCGAGCGCTACTTCATCTCCGGCGAGATCAACAGCGAGGTGTCGGACCCGGAGGCGAAGATGGCTCAGATCGCCGAGCGCTACTCCGACGCCCAGCAGGACACCCTCGACGGAATCTCAATCGACTACCCGGACTGGCACTTCAACGTCCGCTCCTCGAACACCGAGCCGCTGCTGCGCCTGTGCCTCGAGTCGCTCGTCTCCCCTGAGGACATGGAGCGCCGCCGCGACGACGTGCTGGAGCTGATTCGGGCGTAGCCGACGCGAAGGCTAGGCGTCGACTGGCGTTCGAGTGCGTGGCCGTTCCTCGAGTGCAATCTGCGGACGCGCTTCGGGCTAGTCGGCGTCGGGGACTCGCGGCGTGGCTAGCGCGACGAGCGCCAGGTCGTCGATCCCTGCGAAATCGCTTGGATTACACGTGTACAAGGGGAGCTCGTTGGCGATTGCCGTCGCAGCGATCATCGCGTCGTAGGTTCGGGCGGCGGTTTTGCGCCCTCCGCGTCGCAGGGAGGCTGCGACCCTCCCGAACGCGCGCGCTGCGGCCGCATCGAACGGGAGTGGATCGAAGTCGGCCTCAGCCTGCTGCAGATGCGCCTGACGTGCCGCGCGTTCGCGCTCATCCTGGGCTACCAACGGGCCGACCGACAATTCCGCGAGCGTGACCGCGGTGATCACCGGCTCTTGCGGCAGCGCGGTCGCGGCCGTGAAACACGGCAACAAGATGACCGTGGAGGTGTCAAGCACGCCGCGCACTCGTTCAGCGGCTGAGCTCACAACTTGGGGTCGATCAGTTCGTCGACGTCGCGGCGGAGTGCTATCGGGTCAACAGGCGGCACGTGGCGCCAGCGCGCGAGCAGCGCGTCCCCTGACAGACCCGGCCGCGTCAAAGGGCGGAGCTCCGCCACTGGCTTGCCTGCCCTCGTGATCCTGATCGGTTCACCGCGCGACGCTCGCTCAACCACCTCGCCGCCCTTGTTCCGCAGGTCCCGGATGCTGACGTCGGCCACAAACACATCGTATCACCCGTGATACAGTACGAGCCAGCCCGGAACACTCAGCAGCTGATCGTGACCGTCGCTGTCGAGTCGAGTGTCTTGCCGGCGACCATCACGGAGACCTCGAAGCTGTAGGTGCCGTCGAAGTCCGATGCCGACGGGCCGTTCGGAGCGTTGGTGCTGAACAGCCCGCCACGGAAAATGTCGGCCTGGGAGCCGGGCGGCGTGCCGAAGCCGAGCGTGCTCGCGTCGAAGGCCTGCGACCACGGGATCGCGGAGGACAGCAGCAGGGCCATGCGCGTCCTGTGGATGTCGGGCGCTGCGGCCTCCGGGAACGACTCGCCGATCTGCGTCGGGGCTGTGGCGGGGATGCCGCTCGCCTTGATGTAGGCCTCGACGTAGACGTTCTGCGGCGGCCCGTAGGGGTACCCGTTGCCCTGGACCATCGTGCTGCAGTCCGCCGGCGCGCTGACCGTCTTCCCGTCCGCGACGTACAGATGGTTCATGCCGAAGCCGACGACGGTCATCGATGGCCCGCCGCCGGTCGTGGTCGTCGGGTGCTTGTGCTTCTTGTGCTTGCGCTTGTGATGCTTGGCCGCGTGCGCGCTCGCGCGATGCGGGCCGGCGAGTGCGGCGGGTGGAAGCGCGATCAACGCGACGAGCACAGCACCAGCCAGGAAGCCACGACGCATCGCTGGCATCATGGTTGCGCGCGGCGGCGCTGTCAACCTCGGGCTGCGGGCGCGGCAGCCGCCGGCTCATTCGCACGTGTTCCGGCAGCCGCCACCTCGACGTTGCGCCGGGGGAGGCTGACCCAGACGTGCGCGCCGCCCGCCGCTGCGTTCTCCGCCGCGGCGGTGCCGCCGTGCGCCGCGGCGATCGCCATCACGATCGACAGGCCGAGCCCGGCGGCGTCGCCGGTGCGTGATGGGTCCGCGCGCGAAAACGGCTCGAACGCGTGGGCCACAAAACTCGCCGGGAAGCCAGGGCCCTCGTCGGTCACGTGGATCTCGACGTACTCGCCGGCGTTGCGCGTCTGGAGCTCGACCGCTCCCGCCCCGTAGCGGAGCGCGTTCGCAACGAGGTTGTCGACGGCCTGCTCGAGGCGGTCGGGGTCGATCTGGGCGAGCACCGGCTCGACCCGCGAGGCGGTGACCCGCCGGCCCTCGGTCCGCGCGATCCGGTCGAAGCGCTCGGCGATCGCTTGCACCGCGTTTGCGACATCCAGCTGCACCGGGCGGACGGGCAGCTGACCCTGGTCGGCGCGCGCGATCACAAGCAGATCGGAGGCGAGCCGCGTCAGGCGGTCAACCTCCACCGCAGCGGAGGCAAGCGCGTCGGCCATCTCCGTGGGCGAGCGTTCCGGGCCCTGCGCCAGCTCGAGCTCGAGCTTCAACACGGCAAGCGGGGTCCGCAGCTCGTGGCTGGCGTGGGAGACAAGCGCGCGTTCGCGCGCCACCGCGTCGGCGATCCGGCCGAGCATCTCATTGAGCGTCTCGCCGAGACGGCTGAGAACGTCTTTGGACTCCGGCACCGGCAGACGAGCTTCCCGCTCACCGCCGGATATCTCCGCCGCCCGGCGCCGCATACGCTCGACGGGAGCGAGCGCACCCGCCGCGAGCCAGTACGCGGCACCGCAGGCGAGGAGCAGCATCAACGGCCCGCCGATGAACAGCAGATCGCCCAGGACGTTGAGCGCGTGGTTGCGCTGCTCGAGCAGCTCGCCGACCACGACGATCTGGCCCCCGGCGCCCGGCAGCCGGCGGGCGAGCAGTCTCGCCCGGTCGCCCTCGTTCACCGTCGTGCCAAGAGCGGCATGTAGCCGGCCGTCCTGCAGGAGCGCTCCGGCCGCGAGTCCCGGCGTCGCGTCGATCACGCGGCCGTGGCCGTCCAGGATCTGGGCGAACGAGCCCGAGCCGCCCGCGAGCGGGAGGCGCCCAAGGTTTGGCCCCGCCTCCCGTGCGAGCGCGGTCAGCTCAGCGGCGCGCGCCTGCAGCGAGCGGTCGATGCCGCCATCGAGGCCCGACTCGAAGCTGACGTACAGCGCGAGCGCGAGCCCGCCGAGCAGCACCGCGGCGGCGCCGGCGAACGCCAGTGTCAGGCGGAGGCGGATCGACAGCCGGGCAAACCAGCGTGCGAGCGCGCGCCGAGCCCCGCTCATTGCCCCGCCTGCGCTCCGTCGTGGAGCCGGTAGCCGGCGCCGCGCACCGTTTCGAGCGACCGGCGGTCGAAAGGTCGGTCGACCTTGTCGCGCAGGTAGCCGACGTACACCTCGATCACGTTCGAGCGGTTCTCGTAGCTGCCGTCCCAGACGTGCTCGAGCAGCTCGAAGCGGCTCAGCACCTCTCCCGGTCGGCGCATGAAAGCCTCTAGCAGCGCGAACTCGCGCGCGGTCAGCGACAGCTCGCTCTCGCCGCGCCACGCCCGATGCGTCGCCGGATCGAGCCGTAGGTCATCGACGCTCAGGACGGCCGAGCGCGGCAGCGCCGGGCGGCGGATCAGCGCGCGGATCCGCGCCAGCAGCTCCTCGAAGCTGAACGGCTTCGTCAGGTAGTCGTCGGCGCCCGCGTCGAGGCCGCGAACCCGGTCGTCCACCTCGCCGAGCGCGGTCAGCATCAGCGTCGGCGCCCATACGTCGTTGGCACGCAGCGCACGGCAGACCTCGACGCCGTCCGCACCCGGGAGCATCACGTCGAGCACGATCACGTCGTACACCGTCGAGCTGGCGAGCACGATCGCCTCCTCCCCATCACGCGCAAGGTCGACGGCCATGCCCTCGCGGCGAAGCCCGCGGCGCAGGAGCTCAGCGAGCTTCCGCTCGTCCTCCACGACCAAGACGCGCATGGGATTGATTATGTCGGGGTGTCGCTCGGGTAGCCTGCGCGTTCGGTTCCGACGCCGCGATCACGACTCCCCGCCGAGAGCCTCGTCCGCGGAAGGTGGCGACCGCGCCGAGTTCCTGCGCACGGGCGCTATGATCGCGCCCGATCCGGGGTCTCCCCGAGGTCGATCCGGGGACTCGCCGACCGAAGGAACCGATGCCGACCCCACGCCGCCTGTCCCCACTCCGGATAGCCCTGACGGTCCTCGCGGTGCTGGTGCTCGCCGGTGTCGCAGCCGCGCTCTTGGCTGGTGGCTCGAAACACCATGGACCGACCGGCCCACGCAGCTACCTGCTGCGCTCGGGCGAGCAGCCCGGATACTCGGTGACCAGCACTCCGAATCACGTCGAGCTCGCCGCACCCGGCTTTGAGACAGGGTTCCAGGAAACCCTCGGCGCGCCGCAGGGCCGAGCCGGCTTCACGTTGATTGTCGTGTTCAGGACCAGGACCGGCGCGCTTGCCGCGGCCTCGAGCTACCTACGCGCCGCGGAGAGCGGCGCTCGGCCCCGCAAAATACGTCCGTTCACGGTCGCGGGCGTGCGGAGCGCCCGCGGATTCACGGGCCAGGGCGCGCCGGTCAGCCTGGCAAACGCGTACTGGACCGTCGGCCGCTGCATGCTCGGCTCCGGTCTCGACCTGCCGAACGCGACCGCCAGCAGCGCCGACGCGCTCGCGAAACCAGTCATCGCCGGAGTCGAATCGCAGAGCAGCCGGATCGCCGCGCACTGCCCTTAGGCCATCGGGGCGAAAGGCAGCCGCCGCTAACTCGAGAGCAGCGCGCGCAACGACTGGCGCGGCGAGCGGCTCGTCGCGAGGGCCGCTGTCGGCTCGTAACCACAGTGGGCCATGCAGTTCTCGCAGCGCGGATCGCGCCCCCGACCGTAGGCCTCCCAGTCGGTCGTCTCAATGAGCTCCTTATATGTCTCGACGTATCCGTCGGACATCAGGTAGCAGGGACGCTGCCAACCGAACAGCGAGTAGCTCGGGATCCCCCACGCGGTGCAGCCGTACTCGACCTTGCCCTCGAGGAAGTCGAGGAACAGCGGTGAGTGGTTGAGGCGCCACTTACGACGGCGGCCGTCGGCGAACGCCGCCTTGAACAGGTCGTGGGTCTGCTTGACGCCGAGGAAGTGCTCCTGGTCGGGGGCCTTCTCGTACGCATAGGCCGGCGAGATCATCATCGCGTCCACGTCGAGCTCGTACTGGAGGAAGTCGAGGACCTGGCGGACGCTCTCGGGTGAGTCGTGGGTGAAGATCGTCGTGTTGGTGGTGACGCGGAAGCCGGCGTCCTTCGCCGCCTTGATCGCCTCGACCGCCTTGTCGAATGTGCCTTCGCGGTCGACCGACTCGTCGTGGCGCTCGCGCAGGCCGTCGACGTGCACCGCCCAGGCGAAGTAGCGGCTCGGCTCGAACAGCTCGAGCTTGCGCTTCATCAGGATCGCGTTCGTGCACAGGAAGACGTACTTCTTCCGCTTCACGAGCTGGCGTGCGATCTCGTCGATCTCCGGGTGGATCAGCGGCTCGCCACCGGCGATCGAGACCATCGGCGCGCCGCACTCCTCGATCGCGCCGATCGCCTGCTCGACCGGCATCCGGCGCTTGAGGATGTGCTCAGGGTGCTGGATCTTGCCGCAGCCGACGCACTCGAGGTTGCACTGAAACAGCGGCTCGAGCTCGACAAGCAGCGGGAACTTCTCGCGGCCCGCGAGCCTCTGGCGGGCAATGTAGCCGCCGATCTTCATTCCCTGGCGAATTGGGACGGTCATGCGGTCCTCCGGACCTCGGGTGGCAGCTTGAAGTGGACCTGCTCAGTGGCGACCACGCGCTCGGACACAGACACTCTGCCCAGGCCTCCGAGGGCCGAGACGACGCCCGCGACGAGCTCCTCGGGCGCAGAGGCGCCAGCCGTGAGCCCGACCGAGCGCGCGTCGCGCAACAGCTCGGGGCGGATGTCGTCAGCGCGCTCGACCAGCTCGGAGCGACAGCCGGCTCGTTCGGCAACCTCGACCAGACGGCGCGAGTTCGACGAGTTTGGCGAGCCCACGACGAGAACGATGTCACAGTCGCCCGCCAGGGCCCGGACCGCGTCCTGGCGGTTCTGGGTCGCGTAGCAGATGTCGTCCGATTTAGGCCCTGCAAGACCCGGGAAACGTTCGCGCAGCGCGTGGACCACGACTGCCGTCTCGTCCACCGCCAGCGTCGTCTGGGTGATGTAGGCGACCTTCTCAGGATCGGCAACCGCAACCGCGGCGACCTCGTCTTGGCTCGCGATCACCTGCACGCGATCGGGCGCCTCGCCGATGGTGCCTTCCACCTCCTCGTGCCCCTCGTGGCCAATCAGGACGATGTCGAATCCCTCGCGGGCGAAGCGGCGCGTCTCCGCGTGGACCTTCGCGACCAGCGGACAGGTCGCATCGATCACCTCGAGGCCGCGCTCTGCGGCGGACTCACGGACCGCCGGCGAGACGCCGTGGGCCGAGTAGATGATCGTCGCCCCCTCCGGCACCTCGTCCACCTCCTCGACGAACACCACGCCGAGCCGCTCGAGCTCAGAGACGACGTGGACGTTGTGGACGATCTGCTTGCGCACGTAGATCGGCGCCCCCCGCTCAGCGAGCGCCTCACGCACGATGTCCACCGCGCGAACGACACCCGCGCACGAGGCGCGAGGTGACCCGAGTGTGATCTCCCGCTCGCCGAGGACCTCTACCCACTCCCCGAGCAGGCCCGCGGCGCGGCGCAGACTGCGGTATGCGGCGAGCACACCGGAGGCGATCCGAAGCGGCCGGTAGGCCTCGTGGCGCTGGGTGCCCGACGGAGCGTCGGAGACGACGCGCAGGGTCGCGAGCGGCTGCGCTTGCGCGTCGCGGGCGATCCACGCCGACTCCATGTCGACCGCGAGCGCCCCGGTCTGCGCAAGCTCGCGCCGTCGCGCGCCGTGGACGAGCTTGGGCGAGGAGACGATCGGGCCGACGTGAACGCGCAGACCGCCGCGGCGCAGCACCCCGGCAAGGATCGCGGGGTCGGCGCACGGGACGGCATCGCCGTCGGGACCGCGCAGCTCGCTCGCAAGCACCACGTCGCCGGGTGCCAGCCGCGGGTCGAGCGCGCCCGCGAAGCCGGCGATCAGGACCGCGTCCTGCGCGGAGCCGGCGAGGCCGGCCGACGCCAACGCCTTGCGCTGGCCGATCCCGAACTGGTGCACGCTCGCCCACGGGGCACCGGCCCTGATCGCGCGGGCCTCGATCGACATCGGCGTCAGCACAACGAGGTTCGGCTGCCCGTCGCGCACGGGAGCAGGCCGATAGGCGATCGCACTCATCGCGCGTAGCGGCCTAGGGCCATGATCGGGAAGACCAGCCGGTAGAGGTGGTAGTTGATGTAGAAGTCCGACGGGAAGCCGGTACCCGTGTACTGCGGCTCGGACCAGGTGCCATCCGGCAGCTGGGTGTCGGAGAGCCAAAGCAGACCGCGGCGCGCGGCATCCGAGTGCTGTCCCGCGGCATGAAGCGCGAGCAGGGCCCACGCCGTCTGCGACGCGGTGCTCTCGCCGCGACCGATCCAGGTCGGATCGTCGTAGGAGCGCGCATCCTCGCCCCAGCCGCCGTCGGGATTCTGGTGGGCTTCGAGCCAGCGCACCGCGCGGTGGATGCGCGGGTCTGTGCTCGGCACCCCCGCGGCTATCAGAGCCGGAACCACAGCGCCCGTTCCATAGATGTGGTTGATCCCCCAGCGCCCGAACCACGACCCGTCGACCTCCTGGGCGCCCGTCAGCCACGTGAGCGCGGTGCGAGCGTAGTCCCCGCCTGCTTCCCCGGCGGCGGCCAGCATCTCGAGCACGTGCGCCGTCACGTCGGCGCTCGGCGGATCGATCACCTCGCCGAAGTCACAGAACGGGAGATCGCGGATCAGCGGGCGTGTGTTGTCGGCGTCGAACGCGCCCCACCCGCCGTCGGCGCTGCGCATCCCCTCGAGCCAGCGCAGCGCGAGGTCGATCGATTCGCGCATGCGCTCGCCGTCCGGGTGCTCGACGCGCAGCAATGCGAGCACCACCTCAGCGGTGTCGTCGATGTCGGGGTAATTGTCGTTCGCGAACTCGAACGACCAGCCGCCCGGCTCGAGACCGGGGCGGCGAACCGACCAATCGCCGGGCACGCGGACCTGCTCGTCGAGCAGCCAGTCAGCGGCTTTGACAAGAGCCGGATCGTCGGGCCGCGCGCCGGCGTCGGCGAGCGCGACGACGGCGAGGGCGGTGTCCCACACCGGCGACTGGCACGCCTCGAGGCGGCGCGGTCCCGCCGGGTCGTCGATTGTGAAGCGCTCGAGACCAGCCAGCCCCGCCTTCATCACCGGGTGCTCGAGCGGGTACCCGCGCAGGTGGAGCGCAATCAGCGAGTAGACCCACGGCGGCTGAATTCCGCCCCACGATCCGTCAGCCTCCTGGCGGCGAACGATCCAGCGTTCGGCCTGCATCGCCGCGTGCTCGCGTAGCACGCGCAGGGGGCGGCGCTGGTAGATGTGCAGCGCACGGTCGATCGCGGTCATCGTGCGCCCACGGATCGTTGAGGCGCGGGGCCGCTGCCACTGCTCCTCGCCGCGCAACTCCTCAAGCGCGAACGGCAGCGGCCGCACGGGACGCTCAGAGACGACGATCGTCAGCGCCACGATCGTCTGACGCGCCCAGCAGGCGAAGTCGTAGACATTGAGCGGAACCCACGGCGGGAGCAGCATCAGTTCCGGCGGTAGCGCCGGAATGTCGTCCCACGACCACAGCCCGAACAGCGCAAGCCAGATGTGTGTGAAGACGCGCGTCCGCTCGAGTCCACCGGCTGCGCGGATCATCGCGGCGGCCGAGCGCATGTGCTGCTCCTCCGGGGTGTCGCCCGCGAGTCGCAGCGCCACGTAGGCCTCGACGGTCGTCGAAAGGTCGCCGGGCCCGCCGAAGAACTTCGCCCACGAGCCGTCCTCGCGCTGCCGGCTGCGGATCCATTGCGCGGCCCGGCGTGTCTCGTCCTCGGTGCGGATCCCGAGAAACTGGCGCAGCAGCACGTCCTCGGCGTCCATCGTCACGTTGGTCTCGAGCTCACCCTTCCACCACCCATCGTCGTGCTGTAGCGAACGAAGGTGGCGAACGGCGCGCTTCAGCGCGGTGCGCGGCGCGGCGAGCGGGACGGCCGGCGCCGACTCGAGCGCTGGTGCGGCCGGCCCGGCGAGCGTTTCGCCGGGCTGAGTGGCTGAACGCATGGCCACTCATATACCCGATCGAAGATGAGAGGAGGCTTAGAACCCCGCGGCCGCACTTTCGGGCGGTGGTGCCTTGGGTCTAGTGATCGATTTCGCCGAGGTGCGCAATGCTCGCGCGGTCCTCTGGCTTCACGCTCACCTCGGTCGCGAACCAGGCGTCGAGGATCTCGCAAAGCTCCGCGTCGGCGGTCGCCCGCAGGCTGAGAGCGAGGACGTTGGCGTCGTTCCACCGGCGCGCGCCGGCGGCGGTCATGGCATCGCGACAGAGGGCCGCGCGAACGCCGCGCAGCTTGTTTGCGGCGATCGCCGCGCCGGTTCCCGTCCAGCAGCAGACGATCGCCTGGTCGGCGCGCCCATCGACAACGTCCCGTGCGGCCGCGACCGAAGCCTCCACCCAATCGGGCTCCTCGTCCTCGGCGAGCGCGCCGTGAAGCAAGAGATCGTGCCCGCGCTCGCTCAGCTCGAGCGGGAGGATCACGGCGATCCCGGTCAACTCGTCCGCGGCAACCGAAATCCGCATCGACCGAGTATGGCGAATCGGGTCTTCGTGCCTTCAGGATGATCGTCGTGACCATGAGGCGCCGCATGCGCATCTGGAAGGAAGGACACGTTTCGATTCCCCCACCGGCGCCCACCACATCGATCGCGAACGCTTGCGGCGTCTCGCTCGGGCAGCTCGCTACCCCTCCCGCGCGACGGCCTGCTCGAGCAGCCAGTGGTGAAGGCGCGTCTCCCCTGCGAGTTCGGGATGGAAGGCCACCGCGAGAATCGGCCCCTGGCGGACAGCAACAACGTGGCCTTCAACCGCTCCGATCGGATCGACGTCGCCGTCGTGCTCGGCAACCCAGGGAGCGCGGATGAAGACCGCGTGGACCGGGTCCGCGAACCCGTTGAGTGCGACGTCCGCCTCGAAGCTGCGCACCTGGCGCCCGAAGGCGTTGCGCTCGGCGCGCATGCCGAGCACCGCCAGGTGGTCACGGTCCAGGAGGATCAGCCCGGCGCAGGTGGCCAGAATCGGAAGGCCCGACGCCGCCAGGTCGCGGAGCGGCTGCGCGAGCCCCTCACGCTCGATCCCGAGCATCATCGTCGTCGACTCCCCACCCGGTAGAACCAGCGCGCCAATCCCCTCGAGGTCGGCCGGGACGCGCACCTCCCGCGCCTTCGCGCCGATCTGCTCGATGACGCGCGCATGCGCATCAAAGTCGCCCTGAAGCGCGAGAACGCCGACCGGCGTTCTGAGCACCGGACCTACCAGCCGCGCGGCGCGAGCAACTGGTCTTCGGGAAGCCTGCGCGACTCGAGGCTTTCCATCGCCGGGCCGAGCCCCTCCGAGGCCGCGGCCACTCGCTCGGCATCGGCGAAGTGCGTCGTTGCTTCGACGATCGCCCGCGCCCGCGCCGGAGGATCGTCGGACTTGAAGATCCCCGATCCAACGAACACCCCTTCGGCCCCGATCTGCATCACGAGCGAAGCATCGGCGGGCGTTGCGATTCCGCCGGCGCAGAACAGAACGACGGGCAGCCGACCCGCACGCGCGGTGGCGATCACGAGGTCGAGCGGAGCGCCGAGCTCCTTGGCCGCCGTGGCGAGCTCCGCGTCATCGAGACCACCCAGCCGCCGAATCTCACCTGTGATCGAACGCAGGTGGCGCACCGCCTCGACAATGTCGCCGGTGCCCGCCTCGCCTTTCGAGCGAATCATCGCCGCGCCCTCGCCGAGCCGCCGCAACGCCTCGCCGAGGTTCGTCGCGCCACAGACGAACGGCACCTTGAACGACCACTTGTCGATGTGGTTTGACTCGTCGGCTGGCGTCAACACCTCCGACTCGTCGATGTAGTCGACCTCGAGCGCCTCGAGCACCTGGGCCTCGGCGAAGTGGCCGATCCGCGCCTTCGCCATCACCGGGATCGTCACCGCCTCCTGGATGCCGCGGATCATTGCCGGGTCGGACATCCGAGCGACCCCGCCATCGCGCCGGATATCGGCAGGCACGCGCTCGAGTGCCATTACCGCGCAGGCGCCCGCGTCCTCCGCAACCTTCGCCTGCTCGGGCGTGACGACGTCCATGATGACGCCACCCTTGAGCATCTCGGCCAGGCCGGCCTTCACGCGAAATGTCGCCTCGTCACGCATACACGTCAATTCTACGCCAGGCGTCCCGCTGCGCCGGGAGCCCCGCAACGGGTCGCTGGTTTGCGAGCGCCCCGACCGTGCCTCTCGTCCCACCGGCGCTTTAACGCGAAGCGCCGCGCTGTGAGCGCGGCGCGTTCCGGCCACTGAATGGCTGCGCTGTTATGCGTGCCGCGTCGATCCGACGCGAGCAGCACCGCGCATGATGAACGCGAGAGCGCTGACGATCGTGACGGCGGCCACGGCATTGATAACGACGAACGTGCTGATCATGTCGTCTTCCTTTCAGGTGTGGGCGGAAGCTGCACGATCAGTGTCGGGCCCGATCCCGAGCCAGGCCTGGGGTCAACCTGGGAGAAACCTGGGACGGCGCCGGTAGGCCTCGACGTTTGTTCGAGAGCGACGCGGGCCAGGGCCGATGCTCGGGGCTGACCGACGCCAGGTACTCGGCACGCGCGCCCATCGGCGCCCCGCCATCGTCGGCAACCAACCAACCGAGCAGCCGAGCAGCCGGCGGCCACGCCTCGGCCGATTACTTCAGCCGGAAGGCCTTAATGCGATCGACGTACTGCTCCTCGTCGCGCGAGTAGACGCCGTAGGCGAGCGCCTGGATCATCGACAGCAGCGCGGTGTGTGAGCGAACGTAGGCGGGGCTGTTGGACGAGTAGTAAAGCTTGATCTGCGACAGCTTCGCGACCTCGGACATCGTCGCGTCGGTGATCGCGATCGTCGACGCCTGACGATGGTGGGCGAGCTTCATGGCGCGTACCACCAGCGCGTGCGGGCGGCCGGCCGAAAGGGCGATAACGAGCGTGTCGGAATCGATCCGCGCGAGCCGGCCGAGAGCCTCCTGGGAGGGGCTGGCGACGAGTTCGGCCCGCAGGTCGAGCAGCATCAGCAGGTGACGCAGGTAGCTGGCGAAGAATGCCATCTGGTCTGTGCCGGCGATCACGATACGGCTGGCGCCGCTGATCGCCGCGATCGCACGCTCGATGGTCGCCGGCGTCGCCTTGCGTGCCGTCTCCTCAACGTTTGAGTGGTCGGCCGCGATGGCGGTCTCGAAATCGCTGCGTTCGACCGAGAAGAGCGGCGACTCGCCGACGCCGGCGTGCGCCCGGCGGTACTCCTCACGCGCTGCGCGCTGCAGCTCGGGGAAACCTTCGAAGCCGAGAGCCTGCGAGAAGCGCACGACCGTCGAGCTCGACGTGTTCGCGCGGCGCGCCAGCTCCTCCGCGGTCTGGAAGGCAGCCTCGTCGAGGTGGTCGATGATGTACTGCGCCACGTCCTTCTGCGAGCGCGAACACTCATCGAAGCGCGACTGGATGTAGGTCGACAACGTGTGAACCGCGCCGTCGTCGCCGCCGGCGGCAACCGGGGCTTCCTTTGCGGGGGCTCTCTTGGTCATCAGTGGGGCGTTCATTCGACGGTCGGCTCCTGACTTCCTCTAAGGGCTCGTGATCCGTGCGGCCCGCAGGGCCGAACTAGGCTTCGCCACGATGGTTCGCCACGAACGCCTCTCTCCCTTCTCATGAAAATCGCGATCGTCGGCGGCGGCGTGTCCGGGATCGTGGCCGCGCACACCGTTTACGGCCGGCATGAGGTCACGCTATTCGAGGCGAACCCGTACCTCGGCGGGCACACGAACACCATCACCGTCGAGCGCGACGACCACCCGCCGCTCCAGATCGACACCGGCTTCATCGTGCTCAACGACCGCAACTACCCCCGGTTCACGGAGCTTCTCGCAGCTGCCGGTGTCGCCGTGGCGCCGACGCACATGGGTTTCTCGGTCAAGGGCGAGGACGAGGACTTCGAGTACGCAGGCACCCCCCGCGGCGTGTTCGCCCAACGGGCGAACCTCGCGCAACCCCGGTTCTGGCGCATGATCTCCGACCTCCTGCGCTTCAACAGTTCGCTGGCGAAGCTGCTCGCGGCAGACGAGCCCGATCAGCGTTCGCTCGGGGCGTTCGTCGAGCAGGGCGGCTACTCGCGTTGGTTCATTGACCGCCTCATCGTGCCGCAGGCCAGCGCCGTCTGGTCTGCCGACCCAGCCGGCATGTGGGACTTCCCGGTCCGCTTCCTCGCTCGGTTCTTCGCCAACCACGGCATGCTCGGTTTCCGCCACCGGCCGCAGTGGCAGACCGTGGTCGGCGGGTCAAAGACCTACGTCGAGGCGCTCACGGCGCCATTCGGGCACCGGATTCGCCTCGGCAGCCCGGTCCTGTCGGTCCGCCGCTCGACTGACCACGTCACGGTAGGCCTCCGCAATGGGCAAGACGAGGCGTTCGACCTCGCCGTGCTTGCGTGCCACGCCGACCAGGCGCTCGGCATGCTCGCCGACCCCAGCGCAGCCGAGCGAGAGGTCCTCGCTGCTTTTGGTTACTCACTGAACGACGCCGTGCTGCATACCGACGCGACTCTGCTTCCACGCCGCGCGGCTGCCCGTCAAGCGTGGAACTACCACCTCTTCTCGCAACCCCGGCCGCGTACTACCGTCACCTACTACATGAATCATCTTCAGCGACTGAACTGCGCGGAGACCTATTGCGTATCACTCAACATGAGCGATCGCATCGACCCGTCGAAGGTGATCCGCACGATCGAGTACACGCACCCGATTTTCACGCGTGCGAGCGTCGCGGCACAAGCACGCTGGCACGAGATTTCGAGCGGTGGCCGCACCCGCTACGCTGGCGCCTACTGGGGCTTCGGATTCCACGAGGACGGGGTTGTGTCGGGTTTGCGCGCTGTCGAGGGACTATGAGCGCCCACGCACCACAGAGCTGCCTCTACGAGGGTTGGGTGCGTCACCGCCGCTTCGGCGGCGTGTCGCACGGACTGCAGACCGATTTCTTCACCGCCTATCTCGACCTGGATGAGTTGCCGCATCTGTTCGACACGAGCCGTCTGTGGTCGGCGCGCGGGAGTGCCCTGGTCTCCTTCCGCCGCGAGGATCATCTCGGCGACCCGCTCCGCCCACTCGCTGCCGAGGTGCGCTCGCTCGTCGCGGCGCGCACAGGTCGCGCGGCGCCCGGGCCGATCCGTCTATTGACGAACCTCCGCTATTTCGGCCACTGCTTCAACCCGGTGAGCTTCTATTACTGCTTCGACGCCGCCGGTGAGAATGTCGAGTGGATTGTCGCCGAGGTCACCAACACGCCTTGGGGCGAGCGCCACGCGTACGTGCTCGAGCCCGAGCCGGGCCGCCCGCCAGGCGGCGTCCTGCGTGGAAGCTTCGCGAAGGAGTTTCACGTGTCGCCGTTCATGGGGATGAACCACGACTACTCGTGGCACCTCACACAACCGGGCGAGCGGTTGATCGCGCACATCCAGAGCACGAGCACTGAGACCGGCGAGCTTGCCTTCGACGCAACGCTGTCGCTGCGGCGGCGTGAGCTCAGCCCTGCTGCCATGCGGCGCCTGCTCGCGCGCCATCCGATGATCACACTGCGCTCCCTGCGGCAGATCTACTCGCACGGGCTGCGGCTCAAGCTGAAGGGCGCGCGCTACTTCCCGAACCCAAGCGGCACTCCCCCGCTCGGCCGCGAGCGTCGACGGCGCGCCCGGGCCTCCCGCGAACAGGCGGCGCTCTGATGAGCGAGCTCGCCAGTCCGCGGCGACCCGCCGTTCCCGCCGCGGTTCGTGCCTTCCGCGCGAGTCGCGTGGCACTCGCGACCGCGGCGACGGCGCTCTCCCGCCGCCTGGTACTGACGGTCTTGCGCGCCACCCGCCACGGGACACTCGAATTGGTCGAAGGCGGCGGACGCCGCGGATCCGAGCGGATCTGGCGCTTTGGCCGGGCCACCGACGGAGGTCCGAACGTGCGGGTCGTGATCGGTGATCAGCGCGCCTACCGCGCACTGCTGCGTGCCTCGCTCGGTCTCAGCGAGGCGTATGCAAACGGCTGGTTCGACTGCGCCGACCTGGCCGGCCTGGCGCGCCTTGCGGCCCTCAACATGCCCGCGAGCGATCGTTGGCGCCGGGCGCTGCGACCGGCGATCGCGCTTCCGCAGGCGGGCATTCGCTGGCTCGTCCGCAACACGCCGGCACGAGCTCGGCGCCAGATCGCGGCCCATTACGACCTCGGGAACGACCTTTTTAGCTTGATGCTCGACGAGACGATGATGTACTCGTGCGCGATCTTCGAGCGACCGGGGGTGTCACTGCACGACGCTCAGCTCGCGAAGCTCGAGCGAATCTGCGGCAAGCTGGCGCTCTCACCCAGCGACCACGTACTCGAGATTGGGACCGGCTGGGGCGGTTTCGCGATCTACGCGGCGAGCCGCTACGGCTGCCGCGTCACGACCACCACGATATCCGCGGCGCAACACGCGCTCGCGCGCGAGCGGATTGCCGCCGCGGGGCTCGAGGACCGCGTGACTCTGCTGCTCGAGGACTACCGCAACCTGACAGGCACATACGACAAGCTCGTTTCGATCGAGATGATCGAGGCCGTCGGCTGGCAGTACTTCGACACCTTCTTCAAGCGCTGCGCCGACCTGCTGACGCCTGAGGGAGCGATGCTGCTTCAGGCGATCACGATCGACGAGCGCGCCTACCACGTGGAGAAGGCCAAGAAGAGCTTTGCAAACACCCATGTGTTCCCGGGCGGCTGCCTGCCTTCAATCGATGTGATCCGGGGCTCTGTGGCGCGCGTGACCGACATGCGCCCGCTGCAACTGGAGGACCTCACGACCCACTACGTGCAAACGCTCCGCTGCTGGCGAGAGAACTTCCACGCCCACCTCGACAAGGTCCGCTCCCTCGGATACGACGGCCGCTTCCAGCGGATGTGGGAGCTCTACCTCGCCTACTGCGAGGGCGGCTTCGGCGGCGGTCGCATCGGCGTCATCCAACTCCTGCTCTCCAAACCACGGTTCCCCGGCGAGGCCGCGGCCGCCAACGCGGAGCCAGCCTGACCGCGGCGCCCGCCCGGCCCGCCTGTCACGCTTCCAGGGTGAGCAACATGAAAAACGGACCGCTATGAAATCCCCGTTCGCACCGCGACGACGCGCCGGCGCCGGCGCCGTCACGCTCGCGGCGCTGCTCGCGTTCTTAGGCTCGGCGATCGCCGCGCAGGGATCGACGCACCACACGAAGCTGATGCGCATCGTGAGGACCGCTCCCACGCCGGGCACATACACGGTCCTTGTGACGGTCAAGCCTACGAGCACCGCGCAGACGGTCACGGTCGCCGTCGGGCACCAGGAGCAGACCGGCGTGAGCGTCGGCCCCGGTGCACCGCAGCAGTTGGCGTTCTTCGTGCCGCTGCGGGGGCGCTACCACGTCGATGAGTTCTACACGTCGCGAAAGCCCGCTCGACTGGCGATCGCGAGCGCCTTGCAGTCGGACACGACGAGCCCCCCCGGGCCCCACACGAACCTCGTGTGGTCAGACGAGTTCCGAGGCCCCACGGGCTCGCCGCCCAATCCCGCCAATTGGACGTTGGACCCCACCAACAGTTGCGGCTCGGGGACGCTGTCGCAGGACACGACCAGCACCGCAAACGCGTCACTGAGCGGCACGGGTCTAAACATCACCGCGATTCAGAGCCCGCCGGGAAGCCCAACCCCGGCGAGCGCGGCCTACACCTCGGCGCTGCTCGATACTGCGACTCACTACTCCTTCAACTACGGGCGGATCGAGGCGCGCATCTGGTACCCGCCCGGCTCCGGGGTCTGCTCGCAGTTCTGGCTGCTGCAGACCGCTACCAACTACGACGGCTGCGACGCTCCGTGCGGTGAGATGGACGTCGCAGAGATCAACAATCGGTTCCCCAACATCGCTTGGGCCGACCTGCACGCCCCGGCCGCCGGCCAGAGCGCTGCACAGGTCTTTCAGAGTCACGTGACCGCCGCGACACCCTTTACGGGCGGCTTCCATACCTACGGGCTCATCTGGGGCCCGAACAGCGTCAGCTGGACCCTCGACGGCCTGACCTACGCGACCGCGACCCCGGCCTCGTTGACCCCCGCCGGCACACCGTGGGTCTTCAACGGGTTGGCGATGCGGGTCCTGCTCGACCTCGCGGTCGGCGGCTGGGCGTATGCCCCGACGAACTCGAGCGGGTTCCCAGCGACGATGCAGGTCGCCTGGGTGCGCGTCTACCAGTAGCGCAGACGGCTTCGCGCACGCCGCCCGAGCCGATACGATCTGCACCTGGTGAGCGCGCGGCGAAGCCTCGGGTGGCTCGGACAAACGTCCGCCGGATGGTGAAGTTCGTACCCCGATCCGGTGTTTGCCCGCCGAGGCTGCGTTATATTGGCGAGACCGACAACGGAAGTCGAACGAAGCGCTACAGGATGTGGACAATGGGCTCGACGATCACCCGACAGAGCAATGCTGAAACCAGCCGGGGCCCCGCTGCCGGCCGCCCGAAGACGCCGGCGGTGACGATTTCCGCAGTGATTCCGGCGCTGAACGAGGCCGCGAACCTGCCGCACGTGCTGGCTCGCATGCCAGCGATGGTGGACGAGATAATCCTCGTCGACGGCAATTCGGTCGACGACACGATCGCTGTCGCGCGGGCGATTCGCCCCGACATTCGCGTCGTGCTCCAGGCCGGCAAGGGCAAGGGCAACGCGCTCGCCGCTGGATTCGCAGCGGCCCACGGCGACATCATCGTGATGCTCGACGCCGATGGCTCGACCGATCCGCTCGAGATCCCGCGCTTCGTCGAGGCATTGCTCGACGGTCATGACTTTGCGAAAGGCTCACGTTTCCTGCCTGGCGCCGGCAGCGATGACATCACGCGGATTCGCGCCGCGGGCAATCGTGTCCTCGTCGCGATCGTCAACACGTTCTACCGCACGCGCTATACCGACCTCTGCTACGGCTATAACGCGTTTTGGCGCTGGTGCCTGACGGACATGCAGGTCGACTGCGACGGTTTCGAGGTCGAGACCCTGATCAACACGCGCCTTGCGCGTGCGGGACTCTCGGTCGCGGAGGTTCCCTCCGTCGAACACGCGCGGCTTCACGGCGTCAGCAATCTCAACGCAATTCAGGACGGCTGGCGCGTCCTGCGCACAATCGTCGCTGAGCGTGTTCGTCGGGCCGGATCGAGCCTTGAGGACCCCAACGGCTGGCATCCGCAGTTCTGCGAGCTGCGCCCGCTGACACGTCGCGAGATCACTGCCTCGCGCCATACGGCGGCGCCCGCCGCTCAGTCGCTCTAGCGCCAGGAGCGCCCGCGCGACAGACGCGGGATCTCGTGCTTCAATTCCAGCTCGCGCGATCTCGAGTCGCGAGGCTCAGCTCTGGCGACCGAACCACCTAAACACGCCGAGGTACGCCGCAAGATCGCGATCGGCGCGATCAGCAACTACCTCGGAACGCTGGTCAACCTCGCGACGTGGTTCTTCATCACGCCGTTCATGCTGTCGAGGCTCGGCACGACGCAGTTCTCGCTGTGGGCGCTCGTTGCGCCGCTCGCCGCTTACGGCTCACTGCTGAACCTCGGGGTCGGCTCCGCGCTGATCAAGTACGTCGCGGAGTACCGGGCACGCGGCGAGAACGACGAGGCCTCCGAGGTGATCGCGACGGGGCTGGCGCTCTACTGCGCGCTCGGCGCAGTCGCGATCGTCACCGGGGTGATCCTTGCGCCATTTGTGCCGTCACTGCTTCACGTTCCCGCCAGTCAGCACCACACGGCAACCGTCGTGACGATCCTCGCAGCCGTCGGCGTGGGAGTCGAGCTGCCCGCCACGACGTCCTTCTCCGTCCTGCAGGGGCTTGCCCGCTACGACCTGATCAACGTGATCGCCTCGCTTGCGATCGTCAGCATCGGCCTGTGCATCGCGACGGTCCTGCTCCTCGGCGGAAACGTGATCGCGGTCGTCGCGTCGATCATCCCGCTCACGTTCATCTGGCAGGTCCCGGCGATCTGGGCGATCCATCGCACCGCTCCCGAGATACGCTTCGGATTCCGCGGGGCGAGGCTTCGCCGCGCCCGTCACCTGACGAGCTTCGGGTCGGCGATGTTCGGCATCCAGGTATCGAACGTCGTCAACCTGCAGACCGACGAATTCGTGATCGGGGCGGCGATAGGCGTGAGGCACATCGCGCCTTACTCGGTTGCGCGGCGCCTCGCGACGCTGCCCGGTCAGCTCGCCGCGCAGTTTGTCGCGGTGCTCCTCCCGGTCGCAAGCCAGCTCCAAGCAGAAGGCGACGGAGGGCTGCTTGCGAGCGTGTTCGTGGCCGGGATGCGGCTCAGCACCGGTCTGTACGTGGCCGTCGGGGGCGGGCTGATCGTATTCGCCCACCCGTTCCTCGCAGTCTGGGTCGGCCACGGCGTTGCGCGGAGCGCCGACATCGTCGTGCTGCTCACACTTGCCGGGCTGTCACAGGCACTGCTCGCACCGGCAACTCAGATGCTCCAGGGGATGAGCCGGCACCGCCCGCTCGTCGCGTTCGCGCTCGGGGCCGGGCTGCTGAACCTTGCTCTGTCGATCGCGCTCGTCGGACCGCTCGGCGTCGCCGGCGTCGCCGGTGCGACGCTCATTGCAACGGCCGTCCAGGCGCTCTTCGTTGTTCCCTTCGCGCTGCGAGTGCTCGGGATCCGCGCCACACAACTTGCCCGCGAGGCCGGGCTGCCGGTCATAGCACCCGTCATCCCCATGGCCGCCGTGCTCGTCGCGATCCGCGAGTGGATCGCTCCGGCGACGGTCCCCTGGATCGCGCTGAGCGGGATTGCCGGCGCCGCCGTCTACGCCGCGATCTACCTCTCGTTCCCGGCTGCGGCGCGTGAGCGCGGCGCCGCGCTGGGCCTCGTCAGGGCCGCCCGCAGGCTCCTGCGTGGAGCCGGCGGATCGCGCTAATCCGAACCAAGTCGTTCGTAGCCGCGGTGAAGGACGGCGAGGACCCGGTTGACGCCGCCGCGCCGCTCGGGGAACAGCAGCAACTCTCCAAGCCTCCGGGCGATGGCGCGCGGAGCGAAGGCGACCGCGAGGAACCAGAGAGCGAAGGCCAGCCGCAGCGGCGGGGCGACGTCGAAACGCCCGGCCGCGGCCCGCAGGCCGAGCAGCAGCAGGCGCGCGCGATGCTCGCCGGCGATCGGGTGCTCGGACGGCTCGAGGCGTAGCGAAATCAGGCGCTGCGCCAGGTAGGAGACCGACAGGGCGCGGCGGCGCTCGCCACGGTCGAGGCCGAGCCGCGCGGCCAGCAGGTCGAGGTGGGCGCTCGTCACGCGCGCGGAACGGATCGATGTGCGCACGCGAGCCACGTCGAGCGAGTCGTTCGTCGCCTGCTCGTGCAGGTTCGCCCCGTGCACGCGACGCAGGGCACCGACCGGCTCGAGCGAGACAACCGGGCCGAGCAACGCCGGGAGGTGTTGGAGGTAGGCGTCAGCGGCGATCCTGTAGTCGGGTTCAGGCATCGGCAGGAGCTCGCTCAGCGCCCAGCGCGGGTACGCGTTGCCGCTCGTCGCGGTCCAGGCGATGTCAAACGGGAACGCGAGCTCCGCCCGCCGCATGTCCCCGTCGGGGAGCGGCAGGTGTGGCCCGGGCTTAACGATTCCGGTCGGCGCGCCCGAAGCGTCGGCCAGCTCGAGGTGCCACTGCACCTTCGCGGCTTGCGGCTGAACGGTGAAAGCGTCGGCGACTCGCGCGGCGATCAGCGGGTCGAGCAGGTCGTCAGCGTCGAGGAACATGACGATGTCGCCGTCGCCTGCGGCGAAGCCCGCGTTGAACGCTGAGCCCTGCCCCCCGTTCTCCTTCAGCACGATGGCGATCCGCTTGCCGTAGCCTCCGATGATCTCCCGCGAGTCGTCTGTGGACCCGTCGTCAACCACGATGACGCGAACATGCGGATAGTCCTGCGCGAGCGCGCTGTCGATCGCCTCGGCGACGAACGTCCCGTAGTTGAAGTTGTTGACCGCGATATCGATCCGTAGCGGTCGCGCAGCCGCGAGCGCCACCGCCCCGGGAGCGCTCACCACAGCCCCCGCACGCCGTAGATCGCGATGTTGCCGGCGTCGTAGAGCTTGTCGACTCCGGCGCGGTTGTACTTCGACTGCGTGCCCGGCGCCTTGAGCTGCGGTGCCCCGACGTCCCAGAAGAAGCCTGCGATGTTGTCGGCCGCGATCGTTCGCCGGTCCGCGACCAGGAGCGTGATCCGCAGGCCGCGCAGCACCGGTCCCTGCCAGGACTGGATCCGCGTCGCGTCGAGCTGATCCTGGATGTCCCCGTTGGTATTGACGCCGGCGAAGGCTGTCTGGTGTGCGTACTCGATGAAGAACCGCGCGTCGGCAATCTGAGCACCGACCCTTTGACGGTGCCCGAGCATTCGACCACTCCAGACGGCGGCCTCCTCGATCGGCGGCACGAGGACTCGCGTACTGCCTGCCCTAACCTCGAGCGGGCGACTGAGGAGAAGGCTCACGGGCCAGCCGGCGATCACCCCGGAGCCGAAGATGAGGGTCATCGCGGCGGCTATCACCAGCAGCCGCGGCTTCGTCTGCCAGCCGCGTGCGCGCAGCAACGTCACCACGCCGAGGCCAGCTGTGAGCCCTACGCCGACGAACAGGTACTCGCTCGCGCGGCTCGCGGTCTCCCAAGCGGCCGGCACGAGGCGCAGGGGAAGCGCGCCGATGTAAGCCGCGCCGGCGACCCCGAGGACGAGGAATAGCGGCTGGCGCCGGTAGCGTCGCCAGACGACAAGCAGGCCGAGGAGGAGCGTGACTCCGAGCACCGCGAGGCCGGCGAGCGCGAGGTAGCGTCCGATCGGCGGTGTCGTCTCCACGGCGTTCTGGTTGACGAACAACGTGCGGGTGCCGACCTCACCACGGAGCGTCTGGATCACCTGGTTGAGCGCGCCGGTCACGACCGGACTCAGGTAGCCCACGACCTGACCGGCCACCACCGCGAGCCATGCGAGAGTCATCGAGAGCGAGCCAGCGGCAATCGCCCAAGGCGCGCTGCGCCAACCGCGCAGCACCGTCTGGACAACACAGACCGCGACGAAAAACGCCAGCAGGCCGTATGCGCTCAGGTGGTGCGTCGCGATCACGGCAGCGTCGATTGCTAGCGCGACGACGGCCCATCGTCGCCGAGCGCGTCGGTCGGGTGCGCCGAGCCAGCGGATCAAGGCGAAGGCAGCGACGATCGCAAGTGGTAGCGACAGCGACTCGTAGCTGAATTCGGAGGAGAAGTAGAGGAAAGTGGGCGTGGCGGTGTAGATCAGGACGCCGATCGCCGCGACGCGAGCAGAGCCCGTCAGACGTTCGTAGATCAGGTAGAGCGCCAGCATCACCAGCCCGCGCGCGGCCGCGATCAGGGTCACGCCGGCAGCGAAATCGGGCAGGCCGGTGGTACGTACTATCGCCGCCGCCGACGCCTCCAGGCCCGGGAACCGCGGCGTCACCGGCAGGATCGTGTTCGTGCCAAACAAACGTCCCGTCGTCAGGATGCTCTGCAGATTGTGCAAGTGCACCCACTCGTCGCCGTAGGTGAACGTGAAGGGGTTCTGAAGCACCTTGAAGGCATAGAAAGCGAGACCAACCGTCACGACGGTCGCCGCCCGCTCGCCCCGCCCGGGGGCCGCCGAAAGCATTCGCGCCGCGGCCGGCGCCAGCACGAGCGCGGCGGCCACCCAGAAGAGCGTCTGCCCGCCGGTGCGTCCGGTGCGACCAAGGGCGTTCGCATAGGCGTCGAGTGCGATTCCGGCCGACGCCGCAAGCACGATCCACGCGAGCGCGCTGCGCCGGCGCGGCTCACCGGGCGCGCGCGAGTGTTCGGTCACCGCAGCCGTCCGCACACGCCCGGGCAGAGCGCCGGCGGTCGTGCCTGGCTGGTCAGGCCGCGGTGAAGGGGGCGGGATCGGCGCGGGCCGCTGTGGCGGGCGTGGCGCGGGGCCGGTCGCTGCAGGCGCCGGCGTGGAGACGGTGGTGCCAGGCGCCGGTGTGGAGGGGGTCGTGCCAGGCGCCGGCGTGGAGGGGGTCGTGCCGGGCGCCGGCCACGGGCCACTCGTGCCCGGCGCCGATGCGGGGCCGGTCGCTGCCGGCGCCGATGCGGAGCCAGTCGTGCCAGGCGCCGGCGTGGAGCCAGTCGTGCCAGGCGCCGCTGCAGTCCCGGTCGCGACGGGCGCGGGCCGGGCGGCCCGGCGCTGCTTGTCAGCCTTGCGCCCCTTCTTCCCGCTCCGCTGCTTCTTGTTGGTGCTTTTCTTCTTGCCGCGTTGCGTGTCCTCGCCCGGCGGTGACGCGCGACCGTCCCTGCCGGTTCCGCCCGCGTCCGCGCCCGAGACGTTCACGCCGCCACCTTCTCACGTCGCGCGCTCAACGCGCGTGCATATGCGGCTTCGATGCGCGGGATGACGGCCGACGCCGTGAATTCCGCCGCGCGGGTGGTCCCACCCTTGGCGAGCCGCTTGCGCAGAGCCGCGTCGGACAGGACGCGGTCGATCGCGACCGCGAGCTCGCCGGCGTCCCCGGGTCTCACGAGCAGGCCGCTTTCTCCGTCGGTCACGAGCTCGGCGAGTCCGCCAATCCGCGAGGCGACGAGCGGAACCCCAGCCGCGAGCGCTTCCAGCGCGGCGAGTCCGAATGCCTCCGGGCAGAGCGAGGGCGCGACGGCGACGGCGCTCCTCCGCCACGCCGCGAGCACCACCTCGTGCGCGACCGGACCGATCTGTACCACATCCTCGCGGGCCGCGAGGACCGTATCCCCCACCGTCCGCCCGATCAACACGAGCGGTACACGGCGCTGCATCCGCGCGTGCGCGTCAAGGAGCGTATGGATCCCCTTGTCCGGCGTGAGGTCGCCGGCGTAGAGAATGAACTCGCCTGAGGGCAGCGCCCCGAGCGCGGGATCCTCCGCAGCGATACGCGGCTCGTCGGGCAGGAAGTTTGGCATCACCTCGTAGGCGAGCCCACTTCCCTCGAGAGCGCAGTACCGAGCGACGGTATGGCTGATCGGCAGAAAGAGGTCAGCTGCGTGACGCTCCCACCGGTTTGCAACCGCTGTCGCAAACGCGATCGGCGGGCCGGTCAGCCGGCCGTACTGCGCACCCGCGCAGAGCGCGCACTTGATCGGCCCGGGCCCGGAGCACGGGGCCTCGTTTCGCATCATTCGCTTGGTCGCACAGACCAGGCTGTACTCGTGCAGGCTCAGCACGTACGCTGCGTCGCTGCGCCTGCGCAGCGGCAGGTACGCATGCGCAAGCCAGTTGTGCCCGTGCACCACATCCGGCTGTTCGCGCACAAGCACCCGAGCGAGCGCGCGAACCGTTTCCGGGTCGCCCAGCGGAGGGGCGTGGCGACGCGAATGCTCGCTGAACAGGAACCCAAGCCTCTGCGTCAAGCCGGGCAGTCGGTGCACCCGGATTCCATCCCGCGTCTCCGCTGAGCCCTGTCCCGGCTGGCGAAGCGTCGCGACGGAGACCTCATGCCCGCGCGCCGCCAGCGAGAGCGCGAGCGACTCGGTCATTCGCTCCTCGCCGCCCACGATCGGCGCGTAGAACTGCGCCAGCATCAGGACCTTCATCAGAGCCTCCCAGGCGGCGTGACGCGTTCGCGCAGAGCCCGCAGAGCCCGCCGGTCGAGGAGTCCGACTCGGGTCGCCGGCGGATTTGTTCGCCCCTCCAGCCAGCGCTCGAACTCCTCGCCGCCGACGTTCGGGACGACGTGGCGCGCCAGCTCGAGCGCCCGAGCCCGGATCGCAAGCGGCAGCTCCCCGACGGATACGGCATAGTCGAAGCCGGCGTCGGCGACTGCTGTGACGGCCGGCGCTCGGTATTCGCTCACACGCCTCCCGTAGGGGTAGGCGAAGGTCCGGACAGGACGCCCGAGCCACTGCTCCAGGTCGTAACGACTCCCCGCGATCTCGGCCACCTGCTCCTCGCGTGGGCGCGCGCTCAGCAGCGGATGGGTCCGCGTGTGCGCGCCGACCTCGATCGACCCGTCGTCGGTCAGCTCTTGCAGCTCTTCGATCGTCATGCAACGCATGTCATCGGCAGGACCAGCACTCGCCGCCAATCCTGCCCAGGCCCGTGCCGCGCGCACTCCGACGGCAACCGCGCCGCCCGACTGCGTTCGAAGCCACGCCCACACCGCAAATAGAAGATCGTTTCGGTCGCCGTCGCCCCACTCGCGCGAGGCCTCGCCGGTCGCGATCGCGAGCCCGCCGGCACCTGCGGGCGCCGCCTCGATCGCCTCCGCGAGCTCGTTCCACCAGAACTCGCGCCGGCTTCCGCTCGCGCCGGTCGTCACGAACACGCTCGCGGGGACGCCGGCCCGCACAAGCGCCGGCTTGGCGATCCGCAGGTTGCTGACGTAGCCGTCGTCGAACGTCACCGCGACGGCGTCCGCGGGCGCCGATCCGCCGACCAGCCGATGTCCCAGCTCGGCTAGGCCAAGCGGCGTGAGCCTGGCGATCACGGCGAGCTGCTCGCCGAAGTTCCGTTCACTGACGAACAGCTTGAACGGGTCGCGCGCCGGTGAGCCGATCTGGTGATAGGTGAGGATCACGGGCGAGCGCACCCAGCTAGCCTCCCGCCTCGAGCAGCTCGTCGTACACGGCGCTCACCGCCTCCACCATGCGCTGCGCGCCGAACCGGGCGGCGACACGGGTGCGCCCGGCCGCCGCGAGCCTCCTGCGAAGGCGCTCGTCGGCGATCAGACGCTCGATCGCGGCTGCGAGCTCGAGCGAACTATCGCTCGCGACGACCAGCCCGCTCTCCCCATCCTCGACCAGCTCGGGGACCCCACCGACCCGCGTTGCGACGACCGCGATGCCGTGCGCCATCGCTTCGAGCAGTGCGATCCCCTGCGCCTCGTGACGTGACGCGAGGACGAACACATCAGCCGCGCCGAGAAGCTCGTCCACATCGTTGCGCCAACCCAGCATGGAGACTCGCTCGCCGATTCCAAGGCTCGCAACCCGGCTCTCCAGGGCATCGCGCTCCGGACCCTCTCCGACGAGCACGAAGCGCGCCCGGGGCACTCGCGCTGCGGCATCGATCAGGACGTCGAGTCCCTTCGCCGCGTCCAGCCGAGCAACGGTGACCACGACCGCAAACCTGTCGGGGCCGGCCAGCTCCGCGCGTAGCCGCGCGTTCACGCGCCGCCCCGCGGCCGGCAGCACGATGCCGTTTGGGATCGTCGTGACCTGCTCCGCGGGCAGGTGAAGGCGCCGCGCAAGCCGCTCGGAGGTGTCGGCCGATGGCGTGATGTAGCGGCCGATGCGCCGGCTGAGCAGCCGCTGCTGGACCTCGGTCGGCCGGGTCATTCTGAAATCAGGGTAGGAGTGAACGGTCGCGAGCACCGCGGGCACGCGCGCGGCGACCGCCGCCGCAAGCGCGAACTTCCCCGCCAGCGGCCAGGTCAGCTGAGCGTGGAGCACGTCGAAGCGCTCGCGCCGCAGGAACCGCGCGAACGACACGGCACGCAGCGCGCCGCCGACCCCCTCGGGCATGCCGGGAACCACCGCTTCCGCTGCGCCTGCACGGACCGCCTCGGCGACCAGCGGCGCAAGCGCCGGCGCGGGGTGATGGATCACCGTCGGTTGCCACCGAGCACGGTCGAGGCCCGCCGTCAGGGTCAACGCACTGCGCTCGGCTCCCCCGAGCTCATCGGACTCGATCAAGATCGCGACGCGCCTCACAGGACGCCCCCCGCACCCAACTCCACGGCCTCCGAGTAGATCCGTTCGAGCCGCGCGGCGACCGCCTGCGGTGAGTGCCGCTCGGCCACAAACACGCGTGCGCGCCGCCCGAGGTCCCTCCTAGCGGCGCCGTCGCCCAGCAGACTGACGGTCAGCGCCGCAAGCTGCTCGGGGTCGTTGGCGATCGCCAGCGGCAGGTCCGCCGGCGCGCCCAGCCCGGCAGCGCCAAGCTCGGTCGTGACGACGGCACGCCCGCACGCCATCGCGTGCAGCACCTTCATTCGCATCCCGCCGCCGAGGCGTAACGGTGCCATCACACACGCTGCGCGCGCGAGCAGCGGGTCGAGCGCCGGCACAACCCCGATGAATTCGACGCCGTCGCAGCTCCCGAGCTCGCGGACGGTCTCCGGGGCATTTCGACCGACGAGCAGCAGACGAGCTGCGGGACGAGCGGCACGGATCAGCGGCATGATCTCCGTGGCCAGCCACAGGGCCGCGTCGACGTTCGGTGGATGGGTGTATTCGCCCGCGAACAGCAGCAGATCCTCCTGCTCGAGCGCCGGGTCGCTCGGCGGCGGCAGCTCGATTCCGAACGGCGCGACGCGAACCCGATCTCCGAGCCGACGGTCAAGCACGCTCACGCGTTCGCGGTCGGCCTCCGTGAACACGACGATCAGCGTGAAGCGACGGCTGGCGGTCAGCTGGTAGTGCGGCCAACGGCGCCAGTCAATCCACGCGACGAGGTTCCAAAGCGCGGCGAGCGGTCCCCGCGTGGCGCGGCCTCGCGCACGCCCCAGTTCGCCGATGGTGAGGACGGCGGGGAGCGCGCCGCGCAACTCGAGGTTGGCCATCGCGTCGTCCTCGGCGACGAGCAGGTCGAAGGTACGGGTCTCGAGCAGCCCGTCGAGGAGGACTTGAAGCTGGGGGTCGTCGAACCACACCGTGCGCCATGGATGGCGTAGCAGGAGCCATCCGCGCGCCATCCGCGCCGCTCGCCGCAGGCGGCCCCGCTCGCCGTTGCGGCGCTCGGCCGCATGCACCTCGATGCCGCGCTCGCGCAATCGAGCAACGCTGTCGAGCTCCCCCGGGTCGGGTCCCGCCACGCACAGCACGGTCACCTCGTTGCGCTCGCGAAGGCCGGCGATCTGCGCCCACAGCAGCGACGAGATGGCCATCGGGGCCTCGGGATCAGGCGGAACCGGGCTGACGAGCAGCAGCTTCACCGGCGCCGCCGGCCCCTACGCCGACGCGACCTCCCGGCCGAGCGTGTCAAGCGCGCCTTGCCGTGTCGCACCGTGAGGTTGGGATGTTCCAGCCGCGGTCGAGCTTGACCGAGCGATAGAGCGAAAGCTGGTTCGTTCGAAAGAGCTGTGCCGTGACCTGTGGGGACCCGGCGATCGTGCTCACCACTCGCGACCAACTCGACCCCGGCGAGAGCTCGATCGGCCCGAAGATTTGCGCGCCGCCGCCGCTCACCTGAATTGCCAGCGTGAAGTTCGCCTTGCTGAGCTGATCGCTGCTCACGCCTATCTCGAAGCTTTGCGGCCCGCACTTGGCGATCGAAAGCGCCGTGGTACCGCGCGTCCCCGGAGGGGCCGACAGCGGCCTGAAACCGAGCCAAGCCGCGCCGGCGAGGAGCGCCCCGGCGAGAAGGAGCGCGATCGCATCGGTGATACGCAGCGAGAGGCGCGGTAACCGCGCCGCGCGCGCATTGCCGCGCAACCGGGCGACGGCTGCGGCGAGAACCGTGATGGCGGCGATGACCGACGCCCACGGCAGGGCCGTGAGCTTTGTCTGCGCGACCGACAGCACGAGCGCGCTCGCAATCGTCGTCGCGATGCTGAGTGCGCCCGAGAGTAGAAACCGCTCGGCAGGCCAAAGCTCCGCCGGCGGCAGGATCGCCGCAGCGATCGCGTAGCCGGGCAGGGCCAGCACGAGCGCGAGCCCGGCCGGCACGCGAGCGATCAGGTAAAGCCCGGCAGGCAGCGAGAACGAGACCACTGCACAAACGATCGCGAGGAGAGCGACGAGCGCAACATCGCTCGGCCGACCCTTCACGACCTCCCGCCCCTCCGCGGACTCACGCGCCGGCCCTCGATGCATGCGTGCCGCCAGGCGCAGCGTGAGGTACGGGCCGCGAGGCAGCCGCGCGAGCACGAGGGCCGGGAGCAGCGCGAGCAGCTCGCGCCGGCGAAGGCTGCCGCGGAGCCGTCTCAGCACCCGATGCTCCCATGTTCGTTCATGCTCCGATCGGGGTCTTGCGTGCGCGCCCCACGACTTCACGGTAGAGCGCGAGCAGCTCGGCCGCGCAGTCGTCCCAGGTCGGAAGCGCGACCGCACCGCGCTCGGTGGGCTCGCGAAGCTCCAGGAGCATCGCGTCCGCGGTCGCTGTTGGTGATGCGTCGAGCGCTATTGCCCGGGCCAGCCCACGCGCAGCCAGTTCGCCGAGGCCGGAGCCTTCGGCGACCAGGAGCGGGCGGTGGAGCCCGATCGCCTCGAGCGCAGCGACGGGATGGGTCTCGAACTCGCTCAGGAGAACCACGAGGTCGACCTGGTGCAGCCGCCGTGCCATCTCGACGCCGGGGCCGACGGCAACGATCTCCACCAGCCCAGCGATCCCGAGCGAATTCGCCAGGCGCCGTAGCTCGCCCTCGTAGGGTCCGCTGCCGAGGATCAGGAGCCGCGCGTCCGGCTCCTGGCGAACGAAGTGTGCGAAAGCAGCGATCACTCGCTGATGTCCCTTGTAGCGGACGAGTCGTCCGATCGATGCCACCAGCGGTCCGCCACCTTCCCGCGGTTCGGTTTGGTCACCTGGCGGAACCTCGGGAAGGTCGACGCCGCTTGGGATCAGGCGGAACTTCGAAGCGGGGAGGCGAAGCTGCGGCGCGTACTCGTCGATCTCGAACTGCGCTGTCGCGATCAGCGCACCGGCTCGCTTCAGCAGCGGCCGCATGAGCAGTCGCTGGAGGACTCGAGCCTCGTGGCGAACCGTGCTCGAGTGACCGCCGCCGTGGAAAGTAAGAACGTAAGGTGTGGCGCGCCTCGCGGCGGTCGCCATCGCGGTCGGAGCGACGAACGTGTGGTAGGACTGCACGTGGACGATGTCCCACTCGCCCTCGGCCATCGCGGCTGGAAGTCCCGGAGCGAACATCCAGTCGGCCCGGCGCGGGTAGGCCGGTACGCGGCGCACTTCGACCGCTCCGTCGCGCTCCAGTGCCGGCAGCGCGCCGCCGCGGTCGGTCGTGACGATCCGTACCGTGACGTCTTCGGCAGCCGCGAGCCGCCGCGTGACCTCGGCAACCCCGCGTTCGATTCCGCCGATGCTCGGCAGATACAACGGCGTGACCATCAGGACGCGCAGCGCGGTCCCCGGCTGCGCGGTTTCGGACATGCAAGCCAGGTTTGACACGAACACCCGCGGTCCTGCGCCGGCGCGTGCCCCATACGGGGTGCCTGTGCGCGGTGGGGTACGAGATCTCAGCGCCGGCCGACCGCGAGCATCGCTCGTGTACGCAGATAGGCTGCGGTCGTCGCAGCGAGCCCGACGACTATCGCTCCGGCAGTGGCGAAGCCGGCACTCTCCCCGCGTACCCCACGCATCAACTCTCGTGCGAACGCGCGGGGCAGAACCCTGCTGACGTAGGCGCGCTCCGAGCGCAGCCCGTCCTCGGCGCCGGCAATCGTGGTGAGGATCCCCTTCGCGTCGCCCTCGAGCACGCAGCGGCGGACGAAGTACCGGAACGTGCCGCGCTCGCGCGAAACGGCGTGGACGACGCGAGCCCGCGGCTCGAGGATCCAATAGTGGCCCGGTAGGGCACGGCTTGCCCGGATGCAGAACTCGGTCTCCTCTGCAGTTCCGGACATCTTGTTCGCGCTGGTTCGCCGCGCGAGGCGTGAATCGAACGCCCCGGCTCGCGCCATCACCTCCGCCCGCACCGACATGTTTGCGCCGATCGGGCTGCGGATTCGGCCGCCATCACCAACGGGCAGGCCCGCGTAGGTGCAGCCGATCACCCAGTCGAACTCGGCCGGGAGCCAGTCAGGCCGCTCGTCCTCCCAGCCGGGCTCGACAAGCCCCCCCACACCGAGCACCAGCGGGTCCGCGTAGGCCTCCACGAGTCGTTCGAGCCAGTCCGGGTCGGCCGTGGCGTCGTCATCGAGGAACGCAACGACCGCGCTCGTCGCGTGGGCGGCTCCGCTCTCACGTGCGCCAGAGAGCCCGGCCGCATTGGCGTTCGCGAGCACGGCAGCGTCCGCAAACGTCGCCTGCGCTCGCTCGAGCAGCTCGTCGTCGTGGTCAACCACAACGATCGTTGCCAGCGGCAGGAGCGTCTGGCGGCGCACCGACTCCACCGCCGCGCACAGCTGGTCCCAGCGATCGAGCGTGTGCGTGCAGATCACGACCGAAACCGTCTGTGCGCCGAGCTCCACGCTCATGACCTTAGAGCGTGCCGGGGCCGTGCCCGCCCGGACTAGTGCTGCCAAACCTTCAGGTAGTCGACCCGCATGGTCGCCGGCGCCTGGATCGCCCCACCGTAGGTGTGGTCCGTTGAGAGGTCGAGCAGGAGGTACATCGGCCAGCTCGTCACTCCGTTCGTCAGCTGGCCGACTTGGACGCCGTCGTAGTACCACGTGACGCTCCCCGGCTCCCAGTCGGCTGCGAACGTATGCCAGCCGCCGGTGAAGGTCGCCTGCGAGCAGCCGCCGGGGCCACCTGAGCTGTTGTGGAAGTGGTAGCAGGCCTTGCCCCCCAGGCCTTCGAGGACGTCGAGCTCGCCGTTGGCGGGCCAGGTGCCGCCCGACTCCACGGCCCAGATGGCCGGCCAGTTCGTGATCGGGCCGTTCCCGGGTAGCCACACGCGCGCCTCGATGTACCCGTAGGTGAACGTGTACTTGCCGTTGGTCGTGACCATCCCGGACGCATAGGGCTCGTTCAGCATCCCCGAACCGCTCTGGCAGCTCTCCGGCGTCGCGGTCAGGTTCAGATTGAGCTCGCCGCCGCCGAGCAGGACGTGAGTCGGGTCGTAGCAGACGAGCTCGTCGCTCGTATCGATCGGCCCTGTGAGCCCGCTGCCGTACCACCCTGTGGACCAATAACTTGTGTTGAGCGACGACTGGTTGAACTCGTCGTCGAAACCGAGGTGCCAGCTCGACGGCGCGCCGGGAGGCCCGGAGCTAGCGCCGGTGGCGCCCGTTGAGCCGCTGCCACCGGTTGCGCCGGTCTGACCCGTGGGACCGGAGATGCCAGTCGAGCCGCTTGGGCCCGTCGTCCCGGTCGGGCCGGCCGCCGGGAGGCCTCCAGGAGATCCGCCGCTGGAGCCGGCCGTCGTGCCGTGCGAATGGTTACCGTCACTCGTTCCCGGCTGCGGTTTCCGCGTTACGGTCACGATCAGCCGGACGCGTGAGGCAGCCGCGCCGACGGCGCGGACCACGAGCCGCGTGCTAGCGGCGTTCACGTCCACAGACACGTGGACGGCGTGGTGCGAGCTCGCGCTGACAACGCGCCGCTTGGCGCCGTTGATGAGCAGGCTGACCGGACTGCGACGACGCGAGGAGCTCGTCACGCCGATGCGAAGGTTGTAAGAACCCGGCCCACCGAGCGTCTGTGTGACGACACTCGGAGGCGCCTGGCTCGCTGATGCAGCACTGCCCGCGAAGGACGGAACCGCGACCGCAATCGCGGCGACGATCGCTCCAAGAAACCTGATTGCCGTTTGCCTGCTCACACGAACTGAGTCGGCGCACTGCTACGGCAGAACCACGGAACTGCCCGAGATTCAGGGCTTTGGCTAACACGTCGCCTAGACGCCTAAACGCAACTGGACGTGCTTTAGCGGCACTGGACAACCATCCGAGGTCCGAGTAAATGATCGTCCGATGCCCAGCACCCGACGGATGTCCGCGGATGCCTGCGAGCGCGCCGAGCACATCTGCCGAGGGTCACCTCGGTGCGAGGCGGACGCTCACGCCCGCGTCAGTGCTGCCAGACGCGCAGGTAGTCGAAGCGTGTCGTGGCGGGGGCTTGGATCGGACCGCCGTACACGTGGTCAATCGAGAGGTCGAGCAGCAGGTACATCGGCCAGCTCGTCACACCGCTCGTCAGATCGCCAACTTGGACGCCGTCGTAGTACCACGTGACGATCCCCGGCTCCCAGTCGGCGCCGAAGGTGTGCCAGCCGCCCGTGAAGGTCGCCTGCGCGCAACCCCCGGGACCACCCGAGCTGTTGTGGAAGTGGAAGCAGGCCTTGCCGCTCAACCCTTCGAGGATGTCGAGCTCGCCGTCGGCCGGCCAACTGCCGCCGGACTCGATCGCCCAGACGGCGGGCCAGTCGCTGATCTGCCCCTTACCCGGGAGCCACACCCGCGCCTCGATATAGCCGTAGGTGAACGTGAACCTGCCGCGTGTCGTGATCATCCCGGACGCGTAGGGCTCGTGCAGCATCCCCGAGCCGCTCTGACAGGACTCCGGCGTCGCGGTCAGGTTGATGTCGAGCTCACCGCTTCCGAGGACGACATGCGACGGGTCATAGCAAGCGAGCTCGTCGGTCGTGTCAATCGGCCCGGTCAAACCGGTCCCGTACCAGCCGGTTGACCACATGCTCGTATTCAGCGAGGGCTGAGTGAACTCATCGTCGAAGATCTCATGCCAGCTCGAAAGGTCGGGAGGACCCGCGCTTGCTCCGGACGACCCGGTCGAACCCTTCGTCGAGCCGGGCGCCGTCGTGGGGACCGTGGAGACGGCGAGGCGCAGGTGGGCGTTCTTTGCGCCGACGGCATGGACGGCAAGAATCGCGCCGGCCGCGGTGACATTGAGCGACACGTGCGCCAAACGGTGCGATCTCGCCTTGACGACGCCCCGCATCGTCCCGTTGACACGCACGGTGACCCTCCGCGCGCGGCCCGACAAGCTGCTCACGCGGATTCCGACGCTGTACGCGCCAGGCGCGCCGAGTGTCTCGGTGACGACGTTTCGCTTCGCAGGGGTCACCGACGCCGCACTGTCACCGACCGTAGGGACGAGCGCCGCGATCACGACCACCACCGCCACCATTCCTCTGACTGCGGCTCGTTTGCCCATGCAGTGTGTGTCGGCGCTCTGCTCTCGCCAGACGACGAATTGGCCCTTTGGCTAACCCGGCGTCCAACCGCGCGGACATATCCGCACGCGAGTGGACACGCACCATCGGGTGGACGGACGTCCGACGTTCGAGGCTGACCGTCAGATCCGCCAGCGGCGAAGTCCCTTACGGTTTCTTCATCCGGGCCACTAGGGTTACCTTTGCGTGAGCACAGACAACTCAACGGTGCGCTCGGCTTCAGGACCGCCGGATGCCGCCCCCTCACCGATAGTTGCGTCCAAGCTGAGCAAGCGCTACCGCGAAGTCCTTGCAGTGGACGGCGTCGACATCGATCTACCGGCGGGAGTCGTCGGTGGGTTCGTTGGACCGAACGGAGCCGGCAAGACGACGACGATCCAGTTGCTGCTCGGCCTGGTAAGGCCGACCGGCGGGAGCGCGACGGTGCTGGGCGAGCCGATCCAGCACCCGGAGCGCTACCTGCGTCGCGTCGGCGCGCTGATCGAGGCACCGTATTTCTACCCGGCGCTGTCAGGCCGCCGCAACCTTCAGGTGCTCGCGCGCCTCGGACGCCTCGACGACTCGCGAATCGACGGCGTGCTGGCGCTGGTGGAGCTGAGCGCTCGCGCCGACGATCGCGTCAAGACATACTCGCTTGGCATGAAGCAGCGCCTCGGCGTCGCTGCCGCGTTGCTACCGGATCCCGATCTCGTGATTCTCGATGAGCCGACCAACGGCCTCGACCCCGCGGGTATCCGCGAGATGCGAAGCGTCATGCGTGGCCTCGCGGACCGCGGCATAACCGTCCTCGTCTCGAGCCACCTGCTGGCGGAGATCGAGGCGATCTGCGACCACCTGATGATGATCGACCACGGCCGGATCGTCTTTCAGGGCCCGATCGCCGGCCTGCTCGACGCGCAGCAGACGGGAATCATCGCGCGCCCTGAGCACGGCGCCGACCTGAAGCGGCTCGCGAAGCTGTGCGCCGACGCCGGCAAGTCGGCGCGCGTCGAGGGCGACACGCTGCACGTGAACGCCGAGGAGTCGTTCGCCGCCGAGCTGAACCGTCAGGCGTTCGCCGCCGGGATCACCCTGTCAGGCCTCGAGGTGTCACGCGCGACGCTCGAGGAGGCGTTCTTCGCGATCACCGAGAACGAGGAGGCCGAGGCCTGATGTGGGGCTCATTCACCAGCGAGTGGATCAAGCTCCGGCGCCGCAGCATGATCCTCTGGGGCTTCGGCGCCGGGCTCTTCTTTCCGCTGCTCGCGACGATCCTGACGATCGAGCGTGCCAGCAGGTACGGCCCGTTCGATCGCGGCCACCTGCCGATCGCGGCGCTCGAACAGGCGAACGGGCTCGTTCACGGCGTCACGGACGTCAGTAGTCTGATCGGCGTCGTCTCGCTCTGCGTGTTCGCTGCGGCGTTCTCGATCGAGTACAGCCAGGGGACGCTGCGGAACCTGCTCGTGCGCGAGCCGCGCCGCACACAGTTCCTCGCAGGCAAGTTCGCGGCGCTCGTCGTGTTCGTGCTCGTGATCGTGATCGTCTCGATCGGCATCTCGGTCGCGGTGGCGTTCATCCTCGCGCCCGGCAAGGGGATCAGCACGTCGGCATGGACGAGCGGCCCCGGTCTGAACGCGCTCTTCCAATCCGTCTTTCACGCCTGGCTGGCGGCCGCCTTCTACGGCGTCTTCGGTGCCGCGTTCGGCATCATCCTGCGCTCGCCGGCCGTCGCGATCCCGGTCGCCGTCCTTTACTTCTTGGTGATCGAGGCGATCATCGTCGAAGCGGGCATCTGGTCCGGTGGCGGCAATTGGCTCCCCGATCACCTGATGCGAGCGCTGGCCCACGGCGGCAACAGCGACGCGACCTACTACCACGCGCTGGTGATGCTGAGCATCTACAGCGTCGTGATCGCCGTCGCGGTCGCGGCGCTGTTCCGCAGACGCGACGCTTAGGGTGAGGCGCCGGCCAGGACACCGCTTCCCGCGGGGCTAGGCGGCTGCAGGCGAGAGAAAGCCGTGGCTGCGCACAAACGGTGAGTGGCGCGAGTCGGCGCGCTCCATGCGCTCGACGGCGTCCGCGAGGAGGCGGACCCGCATTCCGGCGGCGAGGCCCGGAGCGCTGACCACCTCGGTCGTGACGATCCCGCCGGCGCGCTCGAGCACGCGGTACACGGCCTCGCTGCCGAACAGCGTGTGACGGATCAGCTGCGACTCGGATTCGAGGACTGCAAGGGGCACGTCCTGGGCATCGGACGATCTAGGGCGGCCGCTTGAGCGAATTAGACACCCGTCGGAGCCGCACCGCGCGCTTCTGGACGTTCGTCGGAGGGTCTCGTCCCAAAACAGCGGCCGAAGCCGTTACCATGCTGCTTGTCGGCGTCCCGGGCGGACCTTCATCCGCGGAGTTTGCGGGCGCGGCAGACGCTGGGAACGAAACTTCCCCGCGTCAGAGGAGTTGAAACCTCCCAAGGATCCACCCGCAGCCGATCACCCCGACTTTGCCCGACCTGGCGCCGCCCAAAGCCGTGGCGCTCCTTCGCAAACAGACCCACAAGGAGCCCGATTAGCTTGCGCATTACGCTCGCAGCCGCCGCGAACGCCAGGTCACGTAATTCGAAGCGCGCGCAGTCACTCGCCAGCGCGATCGCCGTGCTCTGTGCCGTCCTGATGAGCCTCGCGACGAACGCAACCGCCGCGGCGCCGTCCAAGCACAAGACGCTCCCAGGCACGATCGTGACGACCGCGGCGAGCACCGCCGGGACCTACACACTCGAGGTTTCGATCTACAGCCGCAAGCGCAAGGAGAAGGTCGCGCTGTTCGTCACCGGGCTGGCCAAGGACAGGCTACGCACCACGCGCGCCCGAAACGCACTGGTTACGGACACGCTCTCACTGACGGCCGCACAGAAGCTCACGATCCGCGCGGTCGCCCACCCACGCGTACACCTGCGCGTCAAGCTGACCGCGAAGCCGGCGATTGTGGCCTCCACTCCGGTCCCGACGCCCGCGCCGGTGGCGCCCGCACCCCCGACCGGGCCGGGCGGCTTCACCTACGTCGGCACAGGGCCGTATTCGACGCTTGACACCACAACGTCGGAGGACTTCACGACCGGGAACAAGACCTTCGGGAGCAGCGGGACCGACACGGCCTGGAATTACGACACCGGCGCGAACGTTTGCGGTGACTCCACGAACAGCTACTCCGCGTCGAGCGTTACGGATACGAACCAGGGGTTGACGATCACGGCGACCAACAACTCGGGCCACTGGGTCAGTGGCCAGCTCGACGGGACCCTGAGCCTGGGATATGGCGCGATCGAGGCGTCGATCAAGATGCCCAGCGGCGCCGGGATGTGCCCAGCGTTCTGGCTCTTTGCGACGCCAGGCACGAGCGTGCAGCCGGGCGTGTCGAACCCGTATTGCACCACCGCGCTCGGCACGAACCCCAATTGCGGCGAGATGGACGACATCGAGGCTCCGACGATCCGCGGCGAAACCGATTCGACGTTCGCGATCGGGACGCTGCACGGGCCGCTAACCCCTTGCTCGGCAAGCTGCAACAACCAAACCTTCGAGGGCTCCTCGCAGGCCTTCGGCGATCTCTCGAGCGGCTTTCACACCTACGGACTGATCTGGAGCCCGGGGTCGATCACCTGGACCGTCGACGGCTACGCGTATCAGTCGATGACGCCGGCTTCGCTGGCCGCCTACATCGCAGCAAACCCGGGGCAGTATCCGGCTGGATCGACGACGGCGCTGCCGAACATGCCCGCGGTCCCGTGGGTGTTCGACCGCAGCAAATTCCACATGATCATCGACCTCTCGGTCGGCGGGTGGCCTTGCTCGGGGGCGCAGCAGCCGTGCCCGAACCCGGCGGCGTCGGGAGCAAAGATGGTCGTCCAGTGGATTCATATCTACCACTAGGCGACCCCACGCCGGCCAGCCCGAGCACCGCGAGATAGGCCGCCGCGACACTCGCAAAGCTGTTGTCGGACGCGTGACGGACGGCCGCCGCGCTGAGCTCCGCACGCTGTGCGCTGTCGTCCAGCAGCTCGTCGATCCGCTCTGCGATCAGTGACGGTTCCGCGCTCGGCGCCACCTGCACGACAGCGTCCGAAGGCAGCTCGGCGGCCCAGCCCACGGCACTGACGATCGTCGGGATACCCGCCGCCAGGCAGTCGGCGATCGCGGCTGATGCCTCGCCGGTGCTCACAGCTCTCAACTGAACGGCGAGGTCGGCCTGGCCGACGATCGCGGCGTAGTCGGCCGGCTCGAGATAGCCGGTGAACTCGACGCAAGCGCCACGTGCGTGCTCCTGCGAGTACGACAGCCAGTGGCGCTCGTCAGACTCGCTGACCGGACCCGCGAACACCAGGCGAGCGTGCGGTCGCCGCGCGGCGACACGGCCAAACGCCGCGATCAGACGGTCGGTGCTCTTGATCGCGTTGACGTTGCCAAGACTCACCACGAGCGGTGCCCCCCGGACCTCGCCGCGCGTGGCCGAGCGCAACGGCACCTCCGGCATCCCAAACGGCAGCACGGCTGCGGGAGGTGCATCCACGCCGCCACTGTCGCGCTCGAGCAGCCCCCGTGCGGCCTGCGAGTGAACGAACGAGACGCAGGCGCGGCGCCGAATCTCGCGCGTCATGAAGACGCCGAGCTCAAAGAGTCTCTCCCATTCCGGCAGCTCCTCGCCGATTGCGCCCGCCGGCAACTCATCACCATAGGTCTCCCTGATGAGATCGAGCAGCGCCGGCATGGCGCGGTCGGGCGCGAAGCGCTCGCAAATCCGCAGGTAGAGGCCCGTCAACTGAACCTCATGGAAGACGGCGGCCCCCGGGAAGCGGGCGAGCAGCGAATGGGCGTGAAGGTGGAAGTGCGAGTTGCCGAAGAAGTAGACGAGCGCGTCGCAGCCTTTGAGCAGCCCGTCGAGGGAGCGGTCCTTCGCGCACACGAGCCGCACGCCGTCCGGCGCCGGCGCGTACCGGTCGATCGGCTCACCCGTAACAACGATCACCTCAGCCAGGTCCGAGAGCGCGACGCACAGGCGCCTCGCGTAGTCAGCGATCCCCGACCGTTCGGGCGGCCACGGCGTCACCAGCGCGATTCGCGCACGACGCTCAGCGACTCGCACCATGGCTCGGAGCGTAATGGAGCCGCCCCGAGTAGCCGGCTGCCGAGCAGGCAAACGGCGATTCTGGCCGGTGCAGCCGAAGCTGTGAACCGCCTGCGCGGCCAGGAGCGCTAGCCTGCCGATCATGCGCGAGCCGCCAGCCGCCCCGATGATGAAACTGCGCAGCGGCGTCCTGATGCCGCAGCTCGGCCTCGGGACTTCGCCGATGTCGAGCCGCGAGGTCGAGCCCGCGATCGCCGCTGCCGTCGAGGCCGGGTACCGCCTGTTCGACACCGCTTACGCCTACGGCAACGAGGAGGGCGTCGGGCGAGCGCTCAGGGCGTCCGGAATCCCGCGGGAGGAGTTGTTCATCACGAGCAAGCTAAACGGGGAATGGCACGGCTACGACGGCGTCCAGGAGGCCTGGGCCGGGAGCGTCGAGCGCCTGCGTTTCGACTACCTCGATCTGTTCCTGATCCACTGGCCGCTACCCGCCCAAGACCGCTACGTCGAGGCGATGCGCGGCCTCGCCAAGCTGCTCGAGGACGGCCGCGTCCGCGCGATCGGCGTCTCCAACTTCAAACCCGCCCACCTCGAACGCGTCCTGCGCGAGACGGGCCTCGTACCCGATGTTAATCAGATCCATCTGAATCCGTATCTCACCCGGGACGAGCTCCGCGCCTACCACGCCGAGCACGGAATCCTCACGCAGTCCTACAACCCACTGGGAGGCGGCGGGGATGTCCTCGCCGAGCCCGTGATCGTAACGACGGCCGAGAGCCACGGCAAGACCCCGGCCCAGGTCATCCTTCGATGGCACGTGCAGCTCGGACTCGCCACGGTGCCGAGGTCGCAAAGGCCGGACCGGATACGCCAGAACATCGATGTCTTCGATTGGGCGCTGACCGACGAGGAGGTGTCGGCGATCGCGGCGCTCGACCGCGGCGAGGGAGCGGTCGCCTGGGACTCCGACGTGAGGGGCCACTGAGGCGCCGCGCGAGCTGGGCCGGCCCCGAAGGACCGGCCCACACCCGGCGAATGCGTTAGTGGTTCGCGACCTGAACGACGTGCACGTTGCTGCTGTTGTTCAGCACCGTCGCGGCGTTGGTCGCGCCGAGCCCGCTTCCCGCGATCGTGAACGTTCCCGGCAGGTCGCCGGAGGGCGCCTGATCGGAAAGCACCTGGACCGCGGCGACGCTCTCGTTCCTGATCAGATCGGCGAGCGCATACGAACGCACCCCAAACGTCTGACCGACGTACTGGAGGACCTGGATGCCCACGTTGCCGCCGTTGATGACGACGCCGTCAATCGAGGCCGCGCCCTGGTCGAGCTGCACGCCCTGGTAGCGATCGTTGGTGAGCGTGTCGTTGGCGATCGTCGTCAACGGCAACACGGGTGCTTTTCCGCTCGGATCGGCGGAGTAGTAGACGCCGGCATCACTGTTGGAGATTGTCGAGTTGGTGACGCTCGTCAGAGCCCCTGCGGCGTAGAGCAGAACCGCGGTGCCGCCGTACTGGGTCGATGCGTCCGGACCGCAAACGACAGCGACGTTGCACTCATCGCCGGTGATCGTCGAGCCGTTGATCTGCGCCGTGGCGCCGTTGCTGACCTGGATCCCGTTCTGTGCGATCTGGGTTGTCGGCCCGATGCCGGTGACGGTCGCGCCGTCGATATCCGCCGTCGATCCAGCGCCATCGATCGTCAGCCCGTTCTTCTGGTATCCAGACACGCTCGAGTTGACGAGGTTTAGGTGCCCGACCTCGACCGGCGTGGTCCAGGCCATCCCGTCCTGGATGCCGACCCCACCCTGGCACCCGTTGAGCGGCACAGCACCAGCGGCGCTCACCGACGAGTTGGTGAAGTTGAGCGTCGCCCCACCCGCGACCAGAATGCCGTAGAGGCTGTCGTAGCACGTGTTTGACGGCCAAGCCGCGGACACGGTGATTCCCTTGAGCGTCACCGTCACGGGCCCGCAGACGACGACGCCGTCCTGATCGGCCTGGTAGAGCTCCGTACCGGGAGCGGTGTCGCAAGCGGTCGTCGAGTTAGTCGGCGCTGCCGGCAACGCGATCGTCGGCGAGCCGCTACCGACGATCGTGACGCTCTTCGTAATCACGACCTGCTCAGTGTAGGTGCCGGCGCAAACGTTGATCGTCGCGCCCGAAGACGCGGCGCCCACAGCCGCCTGGACCGAGTTGTAACCGGGCTTCGCACAGGACGTGCCACCGCCGGCGACCGGTGTCGCCGTTGCGACCCAAAGGGCCTTCGGCACATTGGCGGACGCGAGCCCGGGCATCGCGGTCACCGCAACGATCGCAGCGCCCACCGCAATGCCTGCGGCCATCGAAATTCGTCTGGTTCTCATCCCTCACCTCGACAACGTAGTGCAGCATTTGTTGGAGCCTGCCTGCCCATTAATAGGGTGCCGGACCGCTCGCGCGCAAGTCTATTCACACGATCGCAACTGCTCGTCCGCACTCGACTTCCCGGACGCGGGCACTGGCCATTACAGCGCCTCGCACCAAGGAGGTTACGCGCATCTCCCGAGTCCCGTCGTCCGCGACGGCGGTAGTGTTGCGCCGCAAAGTGATCGACCTGCACTGCCACGTCCTGCCCGGCATCGACGACGGCCCCGACACTTTCGCGGAGAGCATCGACCTCGCGCGAGCCGCCGCCGCGAGCGGCGTCACCACGATCGTCGCGACGCCGCACGTGTCGTCGGAATACCGCAACGAAGCTGGAGAGATCGCCCGCCTCGTCGTCGAGCTGAACACGCGACTGCGCGGCGCCGAAATCGCGGTCGACGTGCTGCCCGGCGCTGAGGTCGCGATGGCGATGGTCGGCGAGCTCGCCGCCGAGGAGCTCGAGCAATTGACGCTCGGTGGCGGCGGTTGGCTGCTGATCGAGCCACCGTTCAGGCAGATCGTCACGGGCCTTGACGCCATCGTCGGCGACCTCCAAACGCGCGGCTTTGGTGTCGTCATCGCCCATCCCGAGCGTTGCCCCGCGTTCCGCGCCGACCACGGGATGCTTTCGGAAATGGTGCGCGCCGGCGCGCTGTCCTCCGTCACCGCCGGTTCGCTGACCGGGCGCTTTGGCGCTGGCGCGCAGGCGCTCGCGACGCAGCTGATAGCTGAGCGGCTCGTGCACGACATCGCCTCGGACGCGCACGATACGCGCGCTCGCGCGCCCGGCATCGCCGCTGCGATCGCGAGCGGCGGACTCGAGCCGCTGGCGCACTGGCTCACGGTCGCCGTGCCGCGAGCTGTGGTGGCCGGCGAGCAGATCCCGCCGCGCCCCGACCCCTAGCTCGGCCCGCACCGCGGATGCGTTGCCGTCGCGGCGCCGGCTAGCTGCCGGGACGGCGAGCGCTCAGGTGATTTTCACGGCAAACGACTGTTGTCCCGTTGTCGTCTTCCCAGTGACGGTGTCCTTCGCCGCGACGCTGAGCGTCAACACCGACTTGACAGCGTGTTTGATCACGGTGCGCTCGAAGCTGGTCAGCACCAGCGTGTAGACCGAAGCTCCACCGGCGGCAACGGTCAACTGCGTCTGGTTCAGCATCAGCGTCTCGTGTTTGTGGTGCGCGAGAGTCACGACGATCTGTCCCGTGACGGTCGCGCTGCAGCCGTCGACGCAGAACACGGTCAACGCGCTCCCGGGATGGCGCACCAGCAGGCTGAGGCTCCCGGACGGCAGGAACGCGAGCCGCGGGGCAAGCGTCAGCGCTGGGGGCGTGCCGCCGGGCACGCTCTGCCCACTTGACACGGCCGAGGTGTTGATCGTGGCACTGACCGGCTGGCCGTTGACCGTGGCCGTGACCGTCGCGGTGCCGACCGGCGTCCCCGAGAGGGTCGTCGATGTGCTGCCGTCGTCCAGCGTGCCGGTGGGTCCGACCGAGCCCGCCGAGGCCACGAACGCGACCGGAAGCCCGCTGGGGAAGGCACCGGTGAGAGTCGCGCCCGAGGAGTCCTGCGCGAGGCCCGCCGTCACGCTCGAGGTCTGACCGACCGTGACGGAGCTCGGCGACGCTGTCACGGCGAGCACCAGATGCGGCGCGCTCGTCACGTGGCCCGCCCCCGGCCCGGAGATCGTGTCGCAGCCGGTCGAGCCCGGCCCGGCGTTGCAACCGAACCAGTTCTCGGCCGCCGCGACCGTCGCGGCCGTGAGGTTCTCGATGCCGGTCGAGTTGCCGCTGATCGCGTTGTGGCTGATCGTGGCGCTCGGCAGCGGAGCGCCCGGAGTCTCACCCTGGGCGACCTCGACGCCGTCCGCAGTCCCGCTGATCGTATTCGCGGTGATCGTCGGCGCCGAACTGCTGGGGTCGCCGTTGTAGTTCGCGACCAGCACGCCGGCAAGCGTGCCGGTCGAGTCCGTGCCGCCGGCGATCGTGTTGGCGGTGATAGCGACCGGCCCGAATTCGGCGAGGACGTCCGCGTACAGATTGTCCTCGATCGTGTTGCCGGTGATCTTGGCCGTCGACCCCGGAGCCGTGGTGCTCCAGACGCCGATGTCGCTGTCGGTGACTGTGTTTCCAGAGACCGTGAGCGCGGCGACGTTGCCCAGCAGGATGCCGGCCGAGTCTCCGTTGACGTCGTTGTTGCCGCCAAGGTAGCCGTCGCTCAGAAGATCGGTCCCGCAAGTCGGCTGCGCGAGGTTGCAGACGTTCCCCGACACGACATTTCCGGACACCGTGCCACTCGGCCCGACCCCGTTGGCTGCCCAGAAGTCGTTGTAGATCTCGATGCCGTTGGATCCGATCGGCGACCCTCCGGCAGCGACGACGATGTTGCCGGTCACATCAACCGTGACCTGGGCATCGCCGTTGGCGACGATGCCGTTCTTGTTGGAGCCGTAGACGCGGCTGTTTGTGATCGTGATCGTGTGCGGGTTGCCGTCGTCGGCGACGGCGTAGATGCCCGTTCCGGTCTGGTCGCCGTCGAGCGGGTTATCGGCAATTCCCATCACCGTCACGTTGTCGACGGTCACGTTGTCGTTGTAGGAGGCGATTCCCTCAAAGCGGTAGTTGAGCGCCGGATTGCCCTCGTTCTGGCCGTCCACCGTCAGATTCTTGATCGTGACGCTCGCCGCGTCCGCGTACACGATCGGGTCGTTCGGACCGCTCGTGGTGAAACTGGTCGACAGGCTGGCCGGCGCGGTGATGATCGTGTTCGCCGGGCCGTCGCCCTCGAGCGTTACGGAATGCTTGATGTCGAGCGCGCCCGCATATGCGCCGGGGCCGACCAGGATCGTGGCGTTGTCGGGGGCCACGTCGATTGCGTTCTGGATCGTCGTGTAGGCGCAAGCGGGAACGGAGCCCGCCGGACAGACGGTGATCGGGGCAGCAGCGCTGGCGCTGCTCACCACGAAGAGAGCACACGTGACTGCCGAGACCGTTGCAGCAACCGAAAGGGCCAGGCGCTGGCGCTTGAGTCTGGTCATCGTTGCTTCCTTCCGCTGGGTTTCGCGCGTGCCGGCGGCTCGCCCGACCCCGATGACGGCTCCGAAAGCCCCACCGTGAGCCGAGAATGCCGGCCGCGTAGCCTGGACATCGACGGTTGCAGCTTAGTCGGATGTCGGCCCGGTGCCGTGGTTAAGACTCTCCCCCGGCCTGCTGCGCCGGCGAGCGGTCCAACCGGCGGGTCGAGGCGGGTTCCGCTGCCGCGGCTATATTCGCCGCCGTGAGCGTTACCGAGCCACAGCCACTGCGTGTTGGAAGTGTGCTCGACGCGGGCATGCGCGTCTACCTGCAGAACGCCGGCGCGATGGTCGCGCTCGCGGCGACTGCAGTCATTCCGGTTCAGCTGCTGGCGCTCGTGCTGATCGTGCTGACTGTCTCGAACGCGAACGACGTCCCGACCTCATACGTCGTCGGTAACAGCGCTGGAGCGAACGTCGGCCTCGCCGGACAGGTCTTCGTCTTCGTGCTCAGCCTTTTCGCGACAGCGCTCGCGACCGCCGCGATCGTGCGGGCGGCCAGCGCCGCATATCGCGCTGAGCCAGTCGATGCCGACGAGTCGCTGCGCTTCGCAGTGAAGCGGCTCGCACCCATCCTGTCGCTCGCCGTCCTAATGTCGGTCCTGATCGCATTGGCATTCCTCGCGCTCGTGGTGCCTGGGATCTATTTCTTCACGGCATGGTCGGTCGCCACGCCGGCGCTGGTTCTCGAGGGCCTTCGACCTGTCGCGGCCCTGCGGCGTTCGCGAGCTCTCGTCAGGGGCCGTTGGTGGCGCGTGTATTGGACTCTTGTGGTCACCGGGTTGCTCGTCGGCGTCGTCGGGCTGATGGTCTCGGCCGCGCTGTTCGCGATCACCGGCACCGGCAGCTCAGTGACCGCTGCGGCGAGCATCAGGGCACTCGTCACGACGGTGGCAGAGGTGATGGTTCTGCCGTTCGGCGCCGCGATCGCGACGGTCCTCTATCACCAACTGCTCGGGGATCCGACCTCGACCGCAACCCCAACGTGCGCCATCGAGCCGGCGGTCGCAGCTGACGGGGCTCATGACGCGTTCGGACGGACCGGCGAGCCGCCGCCACCCGGCTGGTCGGGCGACTGAGCGCAGCGACATCGGAACGCAAGCGCGACGTCCCGCGCCGCCGGTGTGCGACGATCTGCTCGAGGGCGCTGGGCCGGGATGGCCTGGCGCTCTGGCATTTCATGGAGCCTCATCGGGTAATGGGAATCGGTCGCCGGGGGGCGCTCGCGCTGAGCGTGCTCGCGGTTGCAGCCATGCTCGCCGCGGCGAGCGGTGGCGTCTCGGCGCGTGCCGGGTTCGGCGTGAAGGTGTCAGGCAACCACCTGACGACGCTCGCGGGCCGCACGATTCGGCTGCTCGGCGTCAACCGCTCCGGCGCGGAATACATGTGCACGAACCCGAACGCGAACAGCGTGTTCGACGGGCCGACCTCCGCGGCCTCGATCGCCACGATCAAGTCGTGGCACGTCAACGCCGTTCGTGTGCCACTGAACGAGGACTGCTGGCTGGACATCAATGGAGCGAACCCGCGCCTGAGCGGCGCGCCCTACCGCGCAGCGGTCGAGCGTTACGTGAGGGCGCTCAATGCCGCCGGCCTCTACGTGATCCTCGACCTGCATTGGGCGGCGCCCGGGGCGAACCTGCCGACCGCCGAGTGGCTGATGGCCGACGAGGACCACTCCCCGAGCTTCTGGGAGTCGGTCGCGAACAGATTCAAGACCGACCGCGGGGTCGTCTTCGACCTCTTCAACGAGCCTCACGTCTCGTGGCCGTGCTGGCGGGACGGCTGCACGACGACCTACACCCTCCCCTCCGGCGCGAACGTCACCTACCGGACCGCCGGCATGCAGCAGCTCGTTGACCTCGTGCGCTCGACCGGCGCGGCCAATCCGATCATGCTCGGCGGCAACTCCTGGGGCACGGACGAGCGCCAGTGGGCCAACTACGAGCCAGCCGATCCAGACCACCAGCTGATCGTCAGCTTCCACAGCTACCCAACCGAGTGCGACAGCGTCAGCTGCTGGAACACAACGGTCGCCCCGCTTGCGAATAAGACCCCGGTCGTCACCGGCGAGTTCGGCGAAGGCGACTGCAAGGCCACCTATGCGCTTCGCTACATGCGCTGGGCCGACGCGCACCACATCTCATACCTCGCCTGGGCCTGGGACGCGACAGACCGCGGCTGGAGCTGCGACGGCCCGGCGCTGATCGTCGACTACAACGGCAAGCCAACCGGTTACGGCATTGGCGTGAAGTCGCACCTCGACGAGCTGTGGCGCCGCCACCTGCTTGTGCGGGGAGCAAGCGCTCACTTCGTGAAGTGACGCGGCTGCGAGACTCGCGCCGCCCCAGAACCCGCGGACCGATCGGCGTGCGGGGCTTCGTGGGAGGGCGGGCGCGGATCAGTGCTTGTGCTTGTGCTTCTTCGGCTTTGGCTTGGCGAGCGAGGCGAGGTTCGTGAGTTGCAGGCCGCTGCTGGTGCGGAAGGCGACGAGGCCGCCGCCCTTCGCGTTCAGCGCGAGCGAGGCAGTGCCGCCGTAGCCGCTGGCGATCGTCGCGATTGTGACCGGACCCTTGAACGTCGCTCCCCCGTTCTTGGAAGTCCACAGGCGCATGACGGTCTTGCTGCCGACGAGCTTGGGCCAGACGACCGCGAGTTCGCCGGTCGTGGCGTTCTCGTTGATCGCGCCCGCCTCCATGGCCGCGGTCTGCTGCGGCTGGTCGTCGGCGATCGACGGGCCGGTGCTGAAGGTTCCGGACGCCTGGTCGTACGGCTCAACCAGAAGCGAGGATGGCGCCCCGGTCAAACCCTCCGTGGCGTATGACTCGTATGCGAGGAAAAGGCCCTTCGGTCCGCCCGCGAGAACGGGCAGGTAGCCGGGGCCGACCAGCGTTGCGTTGGCGGTCCAGGCACTCGACAGCGGCGAGCCGAGTGCCGCGGCCGCGGTCTGACGGACGAAGTACACGGTGTCCGGGCTCCCGAGCGCTCCGGTTCCGATCGTCGAGAAGGCCTCCAGCGGGTAGCCGTTCGGCTGCTCTCCAAGCGCAGCCGTCCCGACTGTGCCGGTGCTCGGCGTCGTGAAGGAGAACGAGGTTTGGCTCGCGCCGGGAGTGAGGTTGCTCGGTACCCATGAGTAGCCGAGCCCTGGTGTGGTCGAGGCGATATCGAAGTTGGCGACCGGCGGCGTCGCGGTGAGCGACGGCTCCGAGGGGTCTAGCAGGATGTCGGCGACTGTGGTGTCGGCCGTGAAGTCGCCCGCTGCGGTGATGTCGACCGGAGCACCGAACGTCTGCCCGCCGTCGGTCGAGAGCCAGTAGACGACATCGCCCGGGACGCTACGCGGATCGACGACGAACACGTCCGTCGTCGCGGCGAGCAGCGCGAACGGCTGGTCGGGCTGCGCGTTGCTCGGGCTCGCGGCCGGCGCCGGGAGCGTCACCGCGCTCTTGCACGCGCCGGCGGTCGAGAGCTTGCAGAACATCACGGCGTCCGGTGAGCCGTGATGCAGCCACGCGACGTAGCCGTTGCCCGCCGCGTCAACGACGATCTGGCCGCCGGAGTCGGCCGCCGGGTCCAGTACGGAGAGGCTCTTCGCCTGCGCCGGCGCGGCGCCGAGCGCGCTTGCAAGTGTGACGGCGGCCAGGGCGGCCACACGGCGCAACGGCGACCGGTTGCTCGCTCGCACCAGATCCCTCAGGGTCCTTGCTCGCATGGCTCCTCCTCTCCCCTTTTGGCAGCGACGCGGCCCGATCGGGCCGGCCCAGCGCCGGGCACAGAGTAGCGAAGTGGATCGAGTCAGGTGGCGCGCGAGAAGCGCCGTGAGACGGCCCCGTCGCCGGCCTGGGCCGCGTGCCGGCCCGCCTGTTGGATAGGTCGAGCCGCTGCAGGGAGGTCATAGCGTGACGTGCCGAACCGCCGCACGCGCCATGCTTCAGGTGTGCTCGCGACCCGCGCTTGCTCCAACCTCAGCGTTCGCACGGACGGAACGGCGGGGTGAGCCCCTACCCCGGCTGGCCTTTTCGCTCAGACCCGAGCCATCCGTTCGCCTCGGCGGTATGGGCGATCGCGATTCACGGTGTGATCGCCCTGATCGTCGTCGGTCCGCTCGTGTGGCGTTCGCGCTCGAGGATCGGCTACGCGGCACTCGCGTTCGCCGGCGGCTCGGTTCTCGACCTCGACCACGTCGCGGTCGCGGGGAGCGTCAGCCCGCACGCGCTCGAGACGCTCGCGGGTGGGCGCCCTGCCACGCACTCGCTCGCCTTCGTCTTACTGCTGTCGCTCGCGGTGCTGATTGCGTGGCCGCTCGCTCGCCGGACCGCGGGTGCCGCCGGCGCCGCGGTTGCCGCCTGGTCGTTTCTCGCGGTCAACTGCGCTCACCTCCTCTTCGATGGGGCCGGCGCGAACGAGCAGGTCCTCTACCCGTTCTCGCACGTTGACGGTTTCGCCTGGGTCCTCTGCCCGATCGGCGTCGTCACGCTGACCGCGGTAAGCGAAGCGATCGCGTCCGGAATGTCGGGGCGCGCGCGACCCGCGGTGACAGCGCGACGCGAGTCACTCGAGCTCGGCGGCTGAGTCGCCCACGCTCGCGCGGGCGCTGCGCAACGCGCGAGCGCCTACGGCGGGAGTTGCCCACGACACAGGCAGCGGCGGACCACTCCCCGCTTCGACCGTAGACGGGCCGACCCTGCCGGGCGCTCGCCCGCTGACGGTCAAAGTCTGGTCAAAGCCCGTCAAAGCTCCCCAAAATTGCGCACCTTGCAGAAAACCAGTAGGCTCGGCAGTCATCTCGGCCGTGCGTGGGTTTCACAGCGGGGTTGAAAGCGCAGACCGGTGCGAACACTGGGCCGGTTCGCGCAATTCCGTCGCCGCGAAGTTCGCGGCGACGGAAAGATCACCCCTGCTGCCGGAGAACTTTCCCCACGCGGGAGCCCGCCTATTCCCTTAAAGCTTCGTGGTTAACCGATCACCAAGCCAGAACAGAATCCACAATTGGGAGGTATCGTGCGACGGAAGATCACACCAGCCGCCGTGATCGCGACGGTAGCTGTATTCCTGACGCTTGGCGGCGTCAGCTACGCCGCTAAGCACTACATCATCACAAGCACCAACCAGATCAAGCCGAGGGTGCTGGCATCGCTACGCGGTGCCACCGGTCCGGCAGGACCGCAGTCCACCTCCACCCTGGCCGGTCCAGCCGGGGCGACGGGGCCAGCTGGTACTAACGGGGCGACTGGCCCAGCCGGCACCAACGGGACCAACGGGACCAACGGGACCAACGGAACCAACGGCGCCGTAGGAGCACAGGGCGCCACAGGCGCCCAGGGCTCGGTCGGACCCACGGGCGCGGCCGGCACCAACGGCACGAACGGAGCCGCAGGAGCCGCCGGAGCCGCAGGGTCGGCAGGAGCCGCAGGCCCCGCTGGACCCGCTGGAGCCGCCGGAGCCGTCGGGCCCGCCGGACCCGCGGGTGCAACTGGAGCCGCCGGCTCGAACGGCGGTACCGGTGCGACAGGTCCCGCCGGTGCGGCCGGCAACACAGGTCCTGCCGGACCCGCCGGATCCTCCGGGCCCGCTGGGCCAGCCGGACCCGCTGGACCCGCTGGACCCGCTGGACCGAGCGGCGTGAACAGCCCGTTCGTCTACAACTACACGAATAGCATCGGGCCGGATTCGGGTAACTGTAATCAGGAGTGGGCGACGGACACGTACAACCGCACGTTTGTGGTCGAGCCGCAGGTCGACGGGTCATTCACGATCGCCGAGACCGTGCAGGGCACGTTCAAGACGATCGCGGGCGTCGCCGACCCGAACAGCTGCGCTACGACGCAGTCCGGCGGCGTGACCGGCACGTTCTATGGAACGGAGACATTCAGCGTCCCCTCGCCGAGTTCCGGGCAGGCAGCTGACTTCAATCCGTTTGCGACGTGTGGGAGCGGGTGCTCGCCAGACACGTCAAACACCTCCAACTCGAGCAACGCGGCAGGAAACAACGCGTTCGTGGCGGCGTTCTTCCCGGGCGCCCCGCAGCCGACTGTGGCCAACTACGATTTCGTCTACAAGACGGACTCCAACGGCCACTGGATCGATTCGAACACCCCGATGAACAACCAGGGGAACATCGCAGGCTGAGCGGGTGTTGGGGCAGACGAGCCACGTGGCTCGCCTGCCCCAAGCCAGCTGGCGTGACGCCGCCGGCGACCCCGAAGCGGTGGGACGGGGGCGGCCTACACGCCGCGCGGCGCGTCGACGACGCGACCTCCCGGCTCTCGCGCTTCAGCCGCGGGTCTCTTTGACCAGCAGACTGGGCAAGCTCCAGGCGGTCCATCCGAACGTCAGCACGTGGCCGCCATGCAGCACCTGGCCACCAAAGCACGATTTCACCAGCGCCGCGGCGGCGATGAGCGTCGCGGCACGCGTGTGCATCTGGTCGAGTACTCGCTCCTGGTCGTCGAGCGCGCGCTTCGCCTCGTCGAAGGCCAACGCGTAACCGCGGGGTCAGCAGCGGTCTGAGGCGGTGTGGACACCGCGCGACCATGCCAAAGCTCGCAGACACGATGGTGGCTGTCCGGCGCTTTCGATGGGCCGGGGAGGACTCGAACCTCCGCGCGACGGATTATGAGTGTCGGCCAAACACGTCCTCTCAAGTGTTTTCAGGGCTTCTCAGGTCGCTCAGGTACGCTGAAGTGCGCTCAAATACGCCGAGTTGGGAACACGTAGGGAACACGGTCGTGTTGGATCGCTGCACCAGGCGCATTGCTTCCCGGCGTACCCCTATTGGGCGGGACCGGTAACGAGCGGCGATCTCCGCAGGCTCCTGCTGATCGACGAAAGCAGGAGTGAGCAGCGAGCCCCGCCAGACGCTCGCAACTCGTCCGATGCGCAACTGGTCGCCCTCGAACCCGAGAGTGCTGCAATCGCAGTCCGTGCCCGGCCGCAACGCGTACGGGGCGAGCGGTGCAGTGTCAGCGTGTGCGTGCAGGGTCACGATGCTGCGGGTACTGGGACGATCGGGGTGGTGCGACGCCCGGAGTGTTCCGCCCCAAGGCGTGGGAGCAGGGTGAGGCAGAGGCCTGCGACGGCTACGTGCATGACCATCAGCGGCAGCACGGTTGAGGCGGTTGCTGTGTGGGAATAGCCGTGTGCGGTCCAGATTGCAATGTCAGGGATGAACGACAGCACGAGGGCGACTGGCGCGACGCGCCAGAAGGTGCGGATCGGCTGTTTGGACACGGTGTTCAGCAGCCTGCACGCGCCGGCCGCGGCGAGCACACCGAGGACGGTGAGCATGACCACGCTACCCAGTTTGAGCGGTGTAAACGCAGCGGGGACGGTGACGATGTTTACGGCGATCGCTCGGACGACGAGCACCGTGATGACCGAACCGGCGACGGTTACGGCGGTGGCCAGGGCGAGGCGGCGTGTCCCGAACCGTGAGTCTGGCTCTGCTTTCATGAATATCACGTCCCTTGGATTGGTGTTGCGGCTTGCTATGACGACGCTACGTGGTGTGCCACGCGCTGTCATCGTCCGCAATAGCGAATAGGGGACCTCCGAGCGGGCCACCTGTGGCCGTCGTGTCATCCGCAGGGATGAGCCCCCTCGAGCGTGCGCTCGCTCTCGATTTGGCCTGCGAGCCATTGGGTGCTGCCGCCGGGACGCGCCGCGGGCATCCGTCTGTGGCCTGTTGAGTTAATCGGCCGTGTCGCGGGGGGCGATGAGGCCGGTCTCGTAGGCGTAGATCACGGCCTGGACGCGGTCGCGTAGGCTGAGCTTGCCGAGGATCCGTGAGACATGCGACTTGACCGTGGCCTCAGAGACGACCATCGCGGCGGCGATCTCGGCGTTGGAGAGGCCGGCGGCCAGCATGCGCAGGACCTCTTCTTCGCGGCCGGTGAGGCCGGCCAGTTCGTGCGCATCGCGGGACACGGCGGCGGGGAGGCGGCGCCCGACCTGGTCGAGCAGCTGGCGGGTCACTGCGGCCGATAGGACCGCGTCGCCCGCCGCGACGGCGTGCACGGCCGCGAGCACGTCGTGGGTCGGTGCATCCTTAAGCAGGAACCCGCTCGCGCCGGCGCGCAGCGCGTCGATGATGTAGTCGTCCAGCCCGAAGGTCGTGAGGATCAGCACTCGCTGATCCGGTAACTGGCGCGTGGCCTCGATGCCATCCATCACGGGCATGCGGATGTCCATGAGCACGACGTCGGGCCGCTGCGCCCTGGCCAGGCTGACGGCCTGCATTCCGTTTTCCGCCTCGCCAACGACCGTGATGTCGCCCGCGGATTCAAGTACCGATTTGAACCCGGCTCGCATCATCGGCTGGTCGTC
>CAYQZU010000007.1:0-127676 GCA_964422115.1 uncultured Solirubrobacteraceae bacterium
CGATCTCGTCGGAGTAGTCGGGCTCGGTCGAGAACTCGCGACCGAGGAACGGCTGCCCGTGATCGTGCCCAAAGACTCGCGGGCCGAGCTTCTCGCTCATGCCGAAACGCATGACCATCTGCTTGGCGGTCGCGGTGACCTTCTCGAGGTCGTTCGACGCGCCCGTCGTTATCTCACCGAAGACGATCTCCTCGGCGGCGCGGCCACCGAGCGTCATCGCCATCGTGTCGAGTAACTCGGCGCGAGTGGTCAGGAAGCGGTCCTCGCTCGGCATCGAGATCGTGTAGCCGAGCGCACGGCCGCGTGAGATCACCGAGATCTTGTGCACCGGGTCTGCGAATTCGAGGTAGTGACCGACGATCGCGTGTCCCATCTCGTGGTAGGCGGTGATCAGACGCTCCTTCTCGCTCATCACGCGGGTCTTCTTCTCGGGACCCGCGACGACGCGGAGAATGCCCTCCTCGAGCTCGGCCTGAGTGATCTCGCGCTTGCCGCCGCGTGCGGCGAACAGCGCCGCCTCGTTGATCAGGTTCGAGAGGTCGGCACCGGTGAACCCGGGCGTCTGGCCGGCGAGCGCGTCGATGTCGATCGCTTTCGAGAGCGGCTTGCCGCGCGTGTGCACCTCCAGGATCTTCGCCCTGCCCTTGCGGTCCGGGCGGTCAACGGCGATCTGACGGTCGAAGCGACCGGGGCGCAGGAGGGCAGGATCCAGAATGTCGGGGCGGTTCGTCGCCGCGATCATGATGATGTTGTCCTTCGCCTCGAAGCCGTCCATCTCGACGAGCAACTGGTTCAGTGTCTGCTCACGCTCGTCGTGACCGCCACCGAGCCCGGCGCCGCGATGGCGTCCGACCGCATCGATCTCGTCCATGAAAATGATGCAGGGGCTGTTCTGCTTGGCCTGCTCGAAGAGGTCACGGACCCGCGAGGCGCCGACCCCGACGAACATCTCGACGAAGTCCGAGCCAGAGATCGAGAAGAACGGGACGCCCGCTTCTCCGGCGACCGCCCGCGCCAACAACGTCTTGCCGGTGCCCGGCGGCCCGTAGAGCAGGACGCCCGTCGGGATTCGAGCCCCGAGCGCCTGAAACTTCTTCGGGTTCTCGAGGAAATCCTTGATCTCGTAGAGCTCCTCGACCGCCTCGTCCACGCCGGCCACGTCCCGGAAGGTGATCTTCGGCGAGTCCGCCGACAGGCGCTTGGCGCGCGACTTGCCGAACGACATCACCTTGTTGCCCCCGCCCTGGAGGTTGTTCATCACAAGGAACCAGAGCCCGAAGAAGATGATAAACGGGAGGATCGATATCAGCAGCGACGGCCACGCGCTGCTGCTCGTTGCCTCGATGTTGTACTTGGTGCTCAACCCAAGGCTGTCGATCTTGGCGATGATCGAGTTGACCTGGTTCGCGCCAACGAACCCGACCGAGTAGCTCTGGCCGCCGAAGCGCTTGAAGAGCGTGAAGTCGATGTCGTTCGACGAGGGCTTGACGGTGAGCGTCTTGACCTCGCCGTTCGGCAGGTACTGGGTGGTCAGCGTCTGGTAGGTCGGCGCAGGAGCGCCCGACGTGGAAGGGATCAATCGCGAGACGAAAAACGCCAGCACGATGACGATCACGATCGGGAAGAACGCTCCTCTGAACACGCGATTCATCGTGTGCTCCGAGCTGTGCGCACAAGGGTTGAAGGCACTCCGGGCAAGGCCGTCAAGGGTACCATGGCCGTTCGACCGCCCCTGACGCCTGTGCGGCGGCGGGCGAGCTCAGTTGTCGGCCAGTGCAGCGACGAACGGAAGGTTCCTGTAGCGCTCGGCATGGTCCAGTCCGTAGCCGACCGCGAAGCGGTTGGCGATCTCGAAGCCGACGTAGCGGATCGGAAGATCGACCTTGCGGCGGTCGGGCTTCGTCAACAGGGCGCACACCTCGATGCTGGCCGGATCTCGCGCTCCGAGGCTACGGAGCAGGTACTGCAGAGTCAGTCCGGAGTCCACGATGTCCTCAACTATCACTATCTCGCGCTCCGCTATCGGGGCTTCGAGGTCTTTGAGGATCCTGACGACGCCCGAGGAGTCGGTGGCCGAGCCGTAGGAGGCGACCGCCATAAAATCGATCTGACACGGGACGTCGATTGCGCGCATCAGGTCGCTGAGGAACAGCACCGCCCCCTTGAGCACGCAGATCAGCAGTAGATCGCGGCCCGCGTAATCGCTCGAGATCTCAGCGCCGAGCTCGCGGACGCGGCGCTGGAGCTGTTCGCTCGAGACCAGGACGTCCCCGAGCCCCTCGCCAGCCACCGGTTGCGTCTCACCCATACCCCGCACCCTAGAGACAGCGCGCGCACGCCGGGGCGCGCCGCTCACTCACGAACGGCGCGAAGGACCGCGACGCGCCGAGTTCGCTCCCGCAGCGCCACCCGCTCGGCGGTCGCAACTCCGGGGACCCAGACCACGTCGCCCCCGCAGGCCACTACGGGCGTCGTCGTGCGTTGACCGCGCGCGAGACGTCGATCGGTGAACAGGTCGGCGAGTGTCTTCGAACCGTCGAGGCCGATCGGGCGCACCCGATCGCCTGGGCGCCACGACCTGACGCTGAGCGCGTCGAGATCGAGTTCGTCTGCGTCGAGAACTCCGACGCTGCCATCGGCGGCGCGCCACGCCAGCCCCCGCTCGCCGGAAAGCTCGTGCACCTCGGCGTCCACCGTCCAGCGTCCGAACCGCGCGCGGCCGGGAACCGCCAGCACGACACGGCTCGGCGACGTGACGGCCGTAGCCAACTCGAATCGCAAGACCCCGTACTCGACGACAGCGCGGGTCCGCGCGCCGAGGTCGACGCGAGCGCTGCCGCCGTCGGGCGCGAGCCCCAAGATATCCGTAAGCCGAGCGGCCACACCCGGAACCAGCGTTCCGGCCGCGTCCTCGGCGAGGCGGACCACGACGAGGCGGGCGACCGCCGCGTCGAGCGCCCCCAACTCGGCAAGCGGGATCGCAGCGCGGCCCGCGAGCACGGCGGACAACACTGAATCGAGGACCGCTGCCTCGTCGCGCAGCAGCTCGGCTGTGCGAACGACGTTCGCCTCGGCTGCCGGATGAACCCGCCGCAGCTCCTCGAGCAGCCCGTGCCGCACACGCCCTCGAGCAAAGCGGTCGTCCTCGTTGCTCGCGTCATCCCTGAACGCGAGCGCTCGGGAGGCACAGTACGCGGCCGTCTCAGCGCGCGTGATGCATAGCAGCGGGCGAACCAGGAGGCCGTCGCTGCGCCCCATTCCAAGCAGCGCCCTGCGACCCGGCGATGATGCGAGCCGGTAGAGCACCGTCTCGGCCTGGTCGGATGCCGTGTGACCGACGGCGACCCTCGCTCCGAGGGCCAGCGCCAGTCGGCTCGCCTCGCCGTAGCGGACGTCGCGTGCCCAGGCCTGCAGGTTTCCGCTACCGGGTGGCGGCCCCGACCGATGCACGTGCAGCTCGGCCCCGGCCAGCTCGCAGAGCGTGCGCACGTGGCGCTCATCCTGCTCCGAGTCAGCTCCGCGCAGCCCGTAATTGACGTGGAGCACGGTGACCGAGCCGGCGCGGCAGCATCGCGCAAGGATGTCGAGCAGGCAAACCGAGTCGCGCCCACCGGAGACAAGCGCGAGATATTTCCCGTCGGGGTCGATCACGCCGGCAGCCCGCACGCGGTCCAGCACGCTCCGGGAGGGGGGGGAGCCAGTCACTCCTTCTCTCTACCGCTCGCGTGCAGCGCTGTCAAACCGCCCATCGGTTCTAATGGGGCCGATGAGCGACGCACCGCGTGCGATTCACATCCGCCCGACGGCGGAGCTCGCCGAGCGCGTCCTCCTGCCGGGCGACCCCGGTCGAGCGCTCGCACTCTCGCAGGCGTTGCTCGACCGACCGCTCATGTTCAACCACAACCGTGGTCTGTGGGGATACACGGGCACGGCAGCCGATGGAGATCCGCTGACCATCCAGTCGACCGGGATGGGCGGGCCATCGGCCGCGATCGTCCTCGAGGAACTGATCGCGCTCGGCGCCAAGCGCGCGATCCGGGTCGGTACGGGAGGAGGGCTCGCCGACCTTGCGCTCGGCGAGATCCTCCTTGCCACCGAGGCGATCGCGACTGACGGGACGAGCCGCGCGTTAGGGGCCGGGGAGCGGGTCGCCGCTGATCCGGCTCTGCTTGCTGCACTGCGGAAGACGGCGCCCGAAGCGCGCTACGGCCCGATTGTCACAAGCGACCTGTTCTACGAAGGCGCCGAGCCCCGCTTCGACCGCTGGCGCGAAGCCGGCGCATTGGCGGTCGAGATGGAAGCGGCAGCGCTGTTCACGGTCGGGCGGCTCCGCAACATCCACGTTGCGTGCGTCCTCGTCATCACGGACGTGCTCGGAGCGGGCCGAACCCGCATCGACGAGGAAGGCCTCACGCGGTTGGGCCTGGCGGTGGGCAGCGCCGGGATGGCCGCCCTGCTCGATGGCCGCTCACTCGGGTAGCGCGAGCCCAGCAAGCCCAGAACCACTCTGTCTCAGCCGACGCCGGTCGCTCGCAGCAGTGCTTCCTGATCGCGCGAAACAACCACCGGCTCCTCGACACGCGCGGATCCGAGGTCCGCAAGCTCACGACGGGCCGTGGCGAGCTCCCGCTCGAGCGCCTCGAGACGACCGCCCAGCGCATCGGAGTGCCGGCGCAGGGCGCCCTCGACGCGGCTCAGCGCGTCCTCGATCGCTCCCAGGCGGTCGCCGATCGAGCGGACGCGACGCGTCAGCCGCTCGATGTCCCCGGCGCTCGGCACGCTCAGCAGGCCGAGGGCCGCCTCCTGTGCCGCAACCGCCCTCGAGCGTGCCGCGAACGCCTTGCCAACGCCGTTCGCGAGCGCCCGGCTCTCGAGGAGCTCACGCGCGATCCGCCCCAGCAGTTGCTCCGGGAGTGAACCGGGAGGGCCCGGACCGTCATCCTCGCTCATCGCCAGAGCGTACGCCATAGAGTCCATTGGGCAAAGGCGCGGGGCCGGTCGAGGACGTCCCCCGTTCGAGGGGTCGGCCGCCCGATTGCCAGCAACTTCATTGGGCAGCTCGTGTTCAGGGAACCAAGCGGTGCAGACGTTTGACGACAGGACGAGAGAGGAGAGCCGGTGCGCCGGGGAGCGGGACGCGTTACGCAGTTGATGGGCGCCCTGTCGGCAGCGATGGCGGCGTGTGCCGTGAGCGCCTACGCCGCCACACCGCCAACCGCCACAACGGGCTCCGCCACGCAGATCACCTACCAGTCGGCGATGCTCGGAGGGAGCGCCAACCCCGAGGGTGCGGCGACCGAGGTCTACTTCGAGTACGGCACGAACACCGCGTACGGCTCGAAGTCGATGCCGATCCCGCTCGGCGACGGCAAGGCGACGATGGCCGTGAGCGCGACGCTGTCGGGGCTGGGCGCTTACACGACCTACGACTATCGAGTGGTGGCAGTCAGCGCGAACGGCACAACCACGAAGGGATCAAACCGGACGTTCCGCACCGCGAAGATTCCGCTGTCGCTCGCCATCGACGCGAGCCCCAACCCGGTGAGCTACGGCGGGCTCGTAACGATCGCCGGCACATTGGCGGGGACCGGAAACGCGAACCAGCCGGTCGAGCTGCAACAGAACGCGTATCCGTACACCGCCGGTTTCACCGCGGTGGGCAACGCGGAGCTGACCTCCGCCACCGGCGCCTACGCGTTCACGATCCCGGCGCTCGAGGTGAGTACCCAGTACAGAGTGGTCGCAGTGAACAGGCCGACGCTGATCTCGCCGATCGTCTCCGTGACGAACGCCATCGCCGTGACGCTGCGAACGAAAGGCATCGGGACGCGGAGCCACCCCGAGACGAGGTTCCAGGGAACCGTCGCGCCGGCGAACGAGACGGACGCGAAGTTCGCGGTCCAGGAGCTGATCGGCCACGCGTGGAAGCTCGTGGGCGGCGGCACGACGGCGAACGTCGCGCGCAACGGCGTTGTGGCCTTCAAGGTCAGCGTCCGCTTCCGCCACGGCGGTTTCTTTCGCGTGTTCGTCGGTAGCGTGCAGGGAGCCAACGCCGAGAGTTTCAGTGCGCCGGTCGCCGTGCGCGGCTATCGGTGAACCGGCATTGCCGACTAATATGGGCGGACGCATGATGGGCGAGCCGAGCACAAGCGTCCCGTCCGTCGAGCTACGCGGCGGCGTGAAGATGCCGCAGCTCGGGCTGGGCGTGTTCCAGGTCCCGCCGCAGGACACGGCGCGTATCACGGCAGACGCGATCGCGGCCGGGTATCGCAGCATCGACACGGCGGCGGCCTACCAGAACGAATCCGGGGTCGGCGAGGCGATAGCTCGCTGCGGGATCGATCGCGGGGACCTCTTCGTGACGACGAAGCTGCCGAACACAGACCACGGCCACGCTGAGGCGCTGACGAGGTTCGACGCGAGCCTGCGTGCGCTCGGCGTCGACTACGTCGACCTCTACCTGATCCACTGGCCGGTTCCGGCCCACGACCGCTACGTCGAGACGTGGCGGGCGCTGATCGAGATCGCCGACTCGGGACGGGCGCGGGCGATCGGGGTGTCCAATTTCAACATCGACCACCTCGAGCGAATCATCGACGAGACGGGCGTGATCCCGGTGCTAAACCAGGTTGAGTTGCATCCCGGGTTCACGCAGAGCGAGCTGCGGGAAGTTCACAAGCGCCACGGCATCGTCACCGAGTCCTGGAGCCCGCTGGCTCAGGCCTTCCCCGCCCTGATGGAGCACCCTGCGATCACCGCTGCCGGCGCCGCTCACGGCAAGAGCGCGGCGCAGGTGATTCTGCGGTGGCACGTTCAGCTGGGGTGTGTGGTGATCCCGAAGGCGTCGTCGCCGGAGCGGCTCGCTGAGAACATCGACGTCTTCGACTTCGAGTTGACAGCTGCCGAGATGAGCGCCATCGACGCGATCGACGTGGTTGGCCGGACCGGCGGTGACCCGGCAATCTTCGTGAACCAGCCAGAGCACAGCGACGACTGAGAAGGGCTTCTAGTCTCGCGCTCGCGCTGCGAAGATCTCTCGCGCGATCACGATTCGCTGGATCTGTGATGTCCCCTCGTAGAGCTGCATGACCTTCGCGTCGCGCATCAGCTTCTCGACCGGGTAGTCCTTCATGAAGCCGTAACCACCGTAGACCTGGACCGCGTCCGTCGCCACCTTCATTGCGACATCGGCCGCGAAGCGCTTAGCGTGCGAGGACAGCAGCGTGGCCGGCCGGCCGGTGTCGAGCGCGTCTGCGGCTTTCCAGGCAAGCAGTCGTGCGGCCTCGATCTCAGTCGCCATGTCGGCCACCATGAACTGGATCGCTTGGTGCGACGCGATCGGTACGCCGAACTGCGTGCGCTCGCGCGCGTAGACGACCGCGAATTCGAAAGCGGCGCGCGCGATCCCGACAGCCATCGCGGCCACCGCCGGGCGCGTGCGGTCGAGCGTCGCCATCGCGATCTTGAAGCCCCCGTTCTCCTGTCCCACGAGGTGGTCCGACGAAATCTCGACGTCGTCGAGCGTGACCGTCGCAGTGTTCGAAGCGCGCTGGCCCATCTTGTCCTCGTGACGGTCAACGACCACGCCCGCCTCGCGCGGGACGACGAAGCACGAGATCCCCAGATGGCCGCGATCGGGATCGGTCTTTGCGTACACCGTGTAGAAGTCCGCGTACGCGCCGTTGGTGACGAAGCACTTCGAACCGTTGAGGACGTAGCCGGAGCCCTTGCGGACTGCACGCGTCCCGATCGACGCGACGTCCGATCCGGCGTGCGGCTCGGTCAGGCAGAACGACGCCAGCAGCGGCTGCTGCGTCAGCCGTTCGAGGTAGCGGCGCTTGAGCGACTCGGAGCCCGCGAGCAGAACCGGCATGGCCGCGAGTCCGTTCGCACCGATCGACGTCTGAATGCCCGAACATCCCCATGCGAGCTCCTCCTCGATCACGACGCCTTCAAGCGACCCAAGCTCCGGTCCGCCGTAACGCTCGGGAACGTAGAGGTTCATCAGGCCGAGCTCCCACGCCTGCGTAATCAGCCGCTGCGGGAACGTGCTTTCGCGGTCGTACTCCCACGCGACCGGCCGGATCTCCTTCGTGGCGAACTCGTGCGCCAACTCGCGGAGCGCGAGCTGTTCGTCGCTCAGAGTGAAATCGACCATCGCGGCCCTGCAGCTAGAGCGAAGACAGTCCGCCGAGGCTACCGAGCAGGTTCTTGAACGGTTCGGAGCTCGGCGGAGCGGTGATCGTCTCCGGGGCGTTCAGGTTGCTGATCGTGACATCGAGCGCGAGCGATCCGCCCGTGATTCCGCCGAGCGTGCTTTGACCGGCCGGTGGGACGGTGAACTTAATCGCGGCCCCGAACTCGCGCATGATGTGATCGCTCGCACCGGTGTAGATGTCGACTTGCGCAGAGTCGATCGCGGACGCAAACTGGTCCAGGTTCGCAGGGTTGAGCTGCTTCGTGACTGCGGAGGAGCCGACGGCGCCGGCGCCGCTCGCCGCGAGCTTCCCAATGTCCCCGAGCAGCTGACGGACCTCGACCTGCGCAGTCAGGTGGTCGGTCTCGGCGCCGCCAACGCTCTTGGTCCCGACGATCCTGGCTTCGGTCAGCCATGCGCGAGGGTTGATGTGGAGCTTTGTCAGGATGTTCGCACTGGCCCCCGCGCCAGACGCGGACTTCGAGAGCGAGGAGGACACGCTCCCCGGAAGGGCGTAGTAGGTGCCGAGGACCTCGACGTACAAAGCCTTACCGGTCGAGATGAGGCCCACCGGTAGGGCCGTCGTGCCGAGGTTCACCACGGCACTGAGGTCGAACTCCTCGCCCGCCGAGCTCGAGGTGAACGGGCCTGAGAGCGTCACCGCGACCGGCTTGCCGTGCAGGGCCGCGAGTCCGTCCAGCTTCGCGCGAAGCGTCAGCGACAGCTCACCGGAGTGAATCTTCGCGATGTTCGCGCCAAAGGTCTCGGCGAGCAGGCTCGATGCTGTGGCCGACGTGCTCGATCCGCCACATGCCGCGATCGCGGCCGCGGCGAATACGGTGGCCGTGGCGAGGGCGATTCGCCGCAAGTGACGTTGCAACAGTGCTCGACTGGCGCTCACGGACGAGAGCGACAGTACCATGAAATCGTGCGGCCGCTGCTGACAGCGGGCTGCGCGGTGGTGCTGCTAGGCCTCTGCGGCGTTGCTGGCGCGTCTGCCACGAACCGCTCAGATCCGGGGACCCGGATCTCCTACACCCCGCTCGAGCTGGTGCTCGACGGAGGAGTCCTACGGCCCGAGCCGCTCGGCACCAATCTTCGTGCCCATGGCTCGTTGGCCACGCCACCGCTGCAAACGCCGACCATTCCTGCCGCGGGCGCACCCGCGAGGAGCGGCTTGCGGTTCACGCGCGCGGTCGCGCAACTGGCGGCGCGCGGTGAGATCACGGCAGCCGCGGCAACGACCGACGAGGCGGCGTGGACCAGTGCGACGATCGCCTCACGTCATCTGTCGGGCACGCGCCGCGCGGAGCTCGGAGCCGTGCTCGCGACGCTCGCCGCGATCACGCGCGCCGGCGCGCTGACGCCCTCGCGCCTGCCGGCACTGGTTCTGACGCTCCAACGAAACCAGCAGTGGTGGACCGGCGCTCCGATGGTCGCCAGCGACCAGCGCGTCGGCTTTCCCGGCAGCAACCTCGTGTGGGAGTACTACCCGGGACAGGGACTCGAGATCCAGTGGCTGGGCACGTTCGGCGCGGCGAACGGCCTGTATGACCAGCACCGACGCGCCGACCTCGCCGCGCTGCTCGGCGAAGCGCTGAGCCTCGCTGTGACGCGCGCCGGAGGGCTCGCGTGGGAATACGACTTCAGCTTCGACGGCGGACACCCGCCGTGGGTCAGCGCGATCACCGAGGGTACGGCCGTCGAAGCCCTGGCCGGCGCCGCCAAGCTGCTGGGTGACAGCACCTACCTCGCCGACGCTCATTCGGCGCTCGGCATCTTCAAGGCGCGTCCGCCTGTTGGGGTCGCCGTGCCGACGAAGGCCGGCGCCTGGTACCTGATCTACAGCTTCGCTCCCCAAGACCACGTGATCAACGCATTCATCCAGGCTCTGATCGGGTTGTTCGATCTCGCGTATCAAGGGGACAGTCTCGCAGCGCGGCTGTTCACCGCCGGCAACAACCAGGCGCGCGCCTCGCTTCCCAGCTACAACACCGGCGCTTGGTCGCTGTACGACCAGTACGGCGAGTCCGATCTGAACTACCACGAGCTGGTCACCGGCTTTCTGCGGACGCTCTGCGCGCAGACTCGGGAGACAACGCCACAGGCGCTGTGGGTACTCGGTCTCGGTGCGCCGCCGGGCGGGAGCACCGGCGTGAGCGGAGCCACCGGCACCAGCACGGGCGGGACGACGGCCGGGAGCGGAACCGGGCAGACCGGGACGAGCGGTGCCAGTGGCGCCAGCGGGGCGTCAGGGACCAGCGGGTCCTCCGGCGCAAGCGGCGGGACCGGTGCCGGGGGCGGCACCCGGGCGACCGGAGCGACCGGCAGCAGCGGATCGAGCGGTGCGACCGGTGCGAGCGGTGCGACCGGCGCGACCGGCGCGACCGGCGCGACCGGCGCGACCGTTGCGAGCAACCCGGACGCGATCTACTGCACGACCGCGGCGGCCTTCACCGCCGACCTCCACCAGCCGCCATCGCTTGCACTGCGCCCGCTGCTGGCGGCACGCGCGCACCATCCGAGCACGCTGCGCTTCACGCTTTCGAAGATCTCGGATGTCGCGCTGACGGCGACCCTCGGCGCCACCGCAACGACGTACGGCTCAATCCTCCTGGGGCACGGCGCGCACACGCTCAGCTGGCGGCCACCGCACCCCGGCACGTGGACGCTCTCGCTCGGCGCGACCGACCTGGCCGGGAACCACGCAACGCAAAGCGAAGTCGTCACCGTCAGCCGCCACTGAGCGCCGATCCGCCACTCCTATCATTCCCAGGCAGTGGATTCTCTGCCCGAATCGGTTACGGAGCTCGCCGACGGTCTGCGGGCTGTCGGCTACCTCCCGGAAAGCTCGACCGCACTCGTCGCCTACCTCGCGGTCCGACTCGACAAGCCGATCCTCGTCGAGGGACCCGCCGGTGTCGGCAAGACGGAGCTCGCAAAGGCACTCGCGTCACACCTTGGCCGAGAGCTCGTGCGGCTGCAGTGCTACGAGGGCCTCGACGAAGCGAAGGCGCTCTACGAGTGGAATTATCGTAAGCAGCTCCTGCGGATCCAGGCCGAGGCGACCGGCACCGGCTGGAGCGAGGTTCAGGACGACATCTTCGGCGAGGAGTTCCTGCTCGCTCGCCCGCTCCTGAGCGCGATCTCAGCAGTTTCGCCGGTCGTTCTCCTGATCGACGAGATTGACAAGACCGACCAGGAGTTCGAAGCGATGCTGCTCGAGTTGCTGTCGGATTTCCAGATCACGATTCCGGAACTCGGACGAATCTCTGCAAGCTCGCAGCCCGTCGTCGTACTGACCTCGAACAACTCCCGTGAGTTGACCGAGGCTCTGAAGCGCCGCTGCCTGTATCTCTGGCTCGACTACCCGGCCCTCGAACACGAGCTAGCGATCGTGCGGCTTCACGCGCCCGAGCTCGCCGAGACGGTGGCGCGCAAGCTCGTCGAGATCGTCGCGATGGTGCGCGAGCTCGATCTTAAGAAGCCGCCGTCGATCGCCGAGTCGATCGATTGGGCGCGCGCACTGCTGCTGCTCGGTGCCCGCGACATCGATAGCGAGACCTTCGCGCAGACGATGTCGGTGATCGTCAAGCACCGCACCGACCTCGAGATCGTCGCGGCACGCGTCGGGCTCGCCGCGGCCGAGCCGGCGCACCGCAATTGAGCACAGGGAAGGCTGCAACGCTCGACGCGGGGGTGCTGGCGCTGGCGCACGAGCTGCGAGCCGAGGGGGTGCGCGTTGGGACCGCCGAGTTGCTCGACGCATTTGCAGCACTGGCCGAGGTCGGGTGGCGCGAGCGCGAGGACTTCAGAGGAGCACTCGCCGCGACACTCGCGAAGTCGCCCGAGGATCGACGCGTCTTCGACCTCGTCTTCGAGCGGTTCTTCTTCACGGCGGTCGAGGCGGCGGCGTTGCGCGAAGGGGTACGGGAATGGGACGGCGCGGTGGAGGGACCTGCCGACGGCCGCGCCGAGCCGCTCGACCTCGAGGAGCTGCGAGCGCAGATCGCCGCTGCGCTCGCCGACTTCGACGAGGCGCGGATGCGCGACCTCGCTCGACTCGCGGTCGCCGCGCTCGCGCGAAACGGCGCCGCGGGAGCGGGGGTTGTCGGCATCGACGTCCAGCGCATCCGACGGGCACTCGCGTTACGGAGTGACCCACAACCCGAGCGCGAGGAGAGCGATCCGCGACACGCGGGCCTGCCGAAAGAAGCGCTGCGGAGGTTCGAGGAGATGCTGCGACGCGAGCTCGAGCGCGCGCAGATCGAACGCACCGGAACGCTGCCGCCGACGCGGCCGCTCGGTGAACTCGACCGTGCCCTGCCGAGCGGCCCGGCGGCCGACCTCGCGGCGGTCCATCGGGTCGTGGCGCAGCTCCGCCGCCGGCTGGCAACGCAGGGGGGCGAGCTGCGCGGTGCGCAGCGTCGTCAGAGCATCGACATCCGGCGCACAATGCGGGCCTCCCTGCAGACGGGCGGCGTCCCAATCGTCATCCGGCAGCGGCGCAGGCGTCCGCGGCGGCCGGAGCTCTACGTGCTCTGCGACGTGTCGACGAGCGTCACCTCGGCGTCGGTGTTCTTCCTTTCGGTCCTGGATGCCCTGCACGACTCGTTCAGGCGCGTGCGCTCGTTCGTCTTCATCGAGCGCGTGTCGGAGGTCTCCGACATCTTCGCGCGCGAGCGCTCGTTTGCGGCGGTCAGCCAGGCGATCTCGCGCGACGCCGGCGTGGCCGACATCTCCGGTTACACCGACTACGGGCGGGTCTGGTCCGAGTTCAGGGCAATGGTCGAGGACGACCTCGATCCGCGCGCGAACGTGATCGTGCTCGGCGACGCACGGACCAACGGCCGCGACCCGCGCGCGGCAGAGTTCGCGGCGCTGGCCGCGCGCGCTCGGCGCACACTGTGGTTGAACCCCGAGCCGCGGCTCTACTGGGACTACGGCGATTCGGTGATCTCTGCGTACGCGCGCTACTGCGAGGTGTTCGAATGCTGGACGACACGTCAGCTGGAGGAGTTCGTCAAGTCGCTGACGAGCGCGGCGGCCCGCTAGGTCCTCTACGATCCGGGCCGGTTCGATGCTGACGCGATTCCTTCGCGGTCACGCGGCGCTGACCTGCGCCGGCGTGATCTGCCTTGCGGCATGCGCCGGCTGCGGCGTCGTGCACACGCCGACGAAGCTCGGCCCGGCGCGCAGGGTCGTGGTCGCAATCGACCGCGAGCCAAGCGCTCTCTATGCACCGATCTACGAGGGAATCGCGGACGGCACCTTTGCGAGCGGGGCGCTTGCGGTCAGCGTCATGCCCTCGGGCGGTGGGGCGCAGGCGCTGCGCGCGCTCAGCGACGGCCGCGCAACCCTTGCCGTCACCTCCGAGCCGGCGCTCCTCCAGGCGCGCGCGGATGGTGCGCACCTCGTCGCGATCGCGGCCCTCGAGAGCGGCCCGCTCGAGTCGATCATCTCGCTGGCGAACCACCCCGTCACCCGGCCCGCCCAGCTCGTCGGGAAAACCGTCGCAACGACGGGAACGCCGCTGGCCAGCGCCGCATTGCGGTCGTTCCTTGCGCCGGCCGCCATCACCGATTCGCAGGTTCGCACGATCGACGCCGGAGCGGACGTCGCCTCGCCGCTACTCACCCGCAAAGCACTGGCGAGCGTCGGCGGTCTGTGGAATTACGACGCGGTCGCACTCGCGCTCGCCGGTCGCAGGCCACACGTGATCAGGCTAACGGCCGCCGGCGTGCCAACCTTCAGCGATCTCGTCGTCGTTGCCCGAGTCGGGGAGGCGCACTACGGCGGCGCAGTTCTGCGAGCGTTCCTGCAGTCGCTCACCCGCAGCGAGCGCGCCGTTCGTGCGAACCCGGCGGGCGTCGCCAAACTGCTGGTGAGCCTCAACCCGAGCCTCAGCCGGCGGTTCGAACTGGCGGTGCTGGCCGCAAGCGCGACCGAGCCGCAGTCGGCTCAGGTGTACGGCTACCAGCCCCCGACCGCGTGGGCCGCATTCGCCAAGTGGATGAACGCGCACGGCCTGCTCGGCAGCCCAACGCCCGGAGGCCTCGCGATCACCGACGAGTTCCTGCCAGGGCAGGGGGAGTGAGCCCGACGCGCATCGCATAGGTCGCCGCGAGTCCGCCCCACGGAGCGTAGGGCTCAAAGAAACGCCTCACGTCCTGCTCCTGCGCGCGAGCCCGCGGGTCACCGCTCAGGGCCCGCCCGACCAGCTTCAACAGCCCGAGATCGCCTGCCGGCACCTGATCGAAGCGTCCCTGGCCGCCGAGCGCGAGCATCTCGACCGTCCAGGAACCAATCTCGGGAATCGCGCGGAGCCGCTGCCAAGACCGCTCGTGGTCGGGACTCGAGAGGTCGATGTGCCCACGCGCGACCTCGCGCGCCGCACGTCGCAGGGCAAGCGCCCGCTTGCCCGCCAGGTCGAACGACTCGAGCACCGCCGGCGCGGTTCCCGCCACGGTCGCGGCGCTCGGCAGATCGCGCAGCAGCGAACCGGGCGCCCGGCGCCCCAGGCGAGCGACGATCCGCCGCTCGATCGCCGCCGCTCGCGTGAACTCGATCAATTGCTCGCAGATCGCCCAGGCGAGCGCCTCGAACGGATCCGGACGTCTACCGGGACGCAACCCCGGAGCCGACCTGATCGCCCTGCCGATCAGCGGGTCGTCGCGGAACCGGCGGTGGAAATCGCCGATGTCGTCGTCGATGCCGAGCGCAAAGCGCATCCTGGCGATCGCAGCCTCGCAGGCCCCGCGCGAGCGGCCCCAGGCGCCGATCACGACCGTGCTGCCACCGCCGGCCGCGGCAGCACGGACCACGACCGGTCGATTCTCGACGTGGATAAGTCGCTCCAGCACCCCGCCGCGACGGCGCATCACGCCGTCTGGGCCACCACCCGGAAGGGTCAGCGGCGAGCGTGGACGAAGCTCAACACGTGCTTCGCATGTCGCTCCTTCGATCACAGCGCGCGATTCTTGCGTGGGCGACGGACGCGCGGGGCCGGAGCCGCGGACTAGGGCCGGCGGATCTGCTGGACGTGCACGAGGAAGGTCTGCGCCGGCCCGACCGGACGGCCGCCGAGCGGCGGCGCGGCGCGGCTCGCGAGCGACTGGCGGGTGCGCCGGCGCCCGAGCACCGCGGCCGTGGCAGCGCCTGCGACGAAGCCGGTCGCCGCCACCGCGGCTGCCTGGACGATCGCCGGTGGACCGGCCCGGATCGGCTCGATCACGCGCACGCCCTCGATCAGTGCGATCGTCTGTAGCGACTCGGCCCGCGCCATCTCCGTATCGACGTCGTCGTCTTCGAACCCTTCGTCAACCGGTCCGGGTTCGACGCCGCCCGTGTCCGGCGCAAACGTCGCGGGATCCTCGGCTGGAGATTCGTCTTCCATGCGCACGTCGAAGTGTAGGGTGCTCAGAGCGCCCGCTCGTAGACCCTGAAGCGCCTGACGATCTCGCCGCCCATGCCCTCCATCGCCCTGTTCATCGGGCGATTCGTCTCGAGGATGTAGCCCATCTCGCCGCCCTTCTGGGCCGTCCGCTCGGCCGCCTCGAAGTGAAGTTGGTAGAACCGAGCCGCGACACCCGTGTGCTGGTAGTCGGGCTTCACGCCGAGGGCGAACACGCGAACGGCGTCAATCCTGCGCCGCCAGTAGAGCGCCTTCGCCCAGCCGAAAGGCAGCAGTCGCCCGCCCAGGTGGGCGAGCACCTGGTTGTAGTCCGGCAGCGTCAGAGCTGCGCCGACGACCTCGCCGGTGTCGACCCGCTCGGCAATAAACGCCCAGTTCTCGTCCAGCACAGGCTTCAGCTGCTTGGCGTAGTAGCGCACCTCGGACTCGGTGAGCGGCACCGCCCCCCAGTTGCGCTCCCAGGCTGCGTTGTAGACCTCGAGGAACCGCGAGATCTCGCGGTCGAGGTCCTTCTTGCGCATCGGGCGCACCGCGATGCCGTGCTCGGTCTCGACCTGGCCGGCCATCCGCCAGATGGCGTCGCGGACTCGCGAACGCCCGCTGATATGAAGGCTCCACATCAGCCAGTCGACCGCCTTCTCGAAGCCGTAGCTCTCGATCAGCGCCCGGTAATAGGGGTGATGCCAGCTCGAGAGAATGATCGGCGGCCGATCGTAGCCCTCGATCATCAGGCCGACCTCGTCGTTCGCGGTGAAGTCCATTGGGCCGACCATGCGATCGGCGCCATGTTGCGTGAGCCATGCCTGCGCGGCGGCGAGGAGTGCGTGCGCGGTCTCGGTCGAGTCCTCGCACTCGAAGAAGCCCCAGAGACCCCACCGGTTGTCCTGGAACTCGTTGAAGCGACGGTCGATGTGCGCGGTGATGCGACCGACCGGAACGCCGTCGCGCCACGCGAGCAGATACTCCGCCTGCGCATGCTCGAAGAACGGGTTGCGCTTTCGATCGAGCCGCGCACGCATGTCCATCAGCAGCGGGGGGATCCAGCGCGGCTCGTTACGATAGAGCGCGAAGGGCAGCTGGATGAACCGCCGCAGGTCGCGCCGTGTGGCGACCGGCCGAATCTCCACACTCATCGCGCGCCACCCTATATGGCCACATCCACCGACGTCTTCGCGAAGATCGCCGACAACGAGCGGATGGCTCAGCTGCGTGTAGCGCGCGAGGCAGGCGTGCTCCCCTACTTCCGCGAGGTGCAGTCGCCGGCCATGCCGGTGGTCGAGATGGAGGGCAGCGCGAGGATCATGCTCGGCTCCAACAACTACCTGGGCCTCACCGGGGATGAGCGGGTGATGCAGGGAGCTCGCGACGCTTTGGCGCGTTACGGCACCGGGCTTACGGGGTCCCGCCTACTCAACGGCACCACCGCCCTCCACCTCGAGCTGGAGCAGGAGCTTGCCGAGTGGATGGGCAGCGAGGCGGTGATCGTGTTCACGACCGGCCACCAGGCGAACCTCGCGACGATCGGCACGCTGGTCGGCCCCGGCGAGACGGTCGTGGTCGATTCCGGCGATCACGCGTCGCTGCTCGACGGCGCGCTGCTCTCACGAGCCAAACTCCGCGCGTTCAGGCACAACCGGCCCGACAAGCTCGAATCCGCCCTCCAGAAGGCCGCAGCGGACGGCGGCGGCGTGCTCGTGGTCGTCGATGGCGTCTTCTCGATGGAGGGAGACGTTGCGCCACTGCGCGAGATCGCGGAGCTGTGCCGGCGCTACGGCGCGCGGTTGATGGTCGACGAGGCTCACGCGGTCGGCGTGCTCGGCGCTCGTGGTGCGGGCACCTGCGAACTACTGGGCATCGAGGACTCGGCCGACCTCCGGATGGGCACCTTTTCGAAGTCGCTCGCCTCGTGCGGTGGCTTCGTCGCCGGCGACGCCGACGTCATCGAGTTTCTGCGGATTCAGAGCCGCGCCTTCCTCTTCACCGCCTCGGGCGTGCCGGCCGCGGTCGGAGCCGCGCTCGCAGCTCTGCGCGTGATCCGCTCCGAGGAGGGCCGTGAGCTGCTCGCGCGCGTGCTTGCGAACGCGCGGCGTCTCAACCGCGGCCTCCACGAACTGGGCTTCAGCGTCGTCGACCCGACACCCGTCACGGTCGCGAGCGGGGCGCAGGAGACGGTGATCACACCGATCATCCCGGTGCGCGTCGGCGACGACATCAAGTGCGTGATGCTGTGGCGAGCGCTCTACGACGCCGGCATCTTTACCAACGTGGCGCTTCACCCGGCGGTGCCGCTCGACGGCGCGCTGCTGCGCACCAGTGTCATGGCGACGCACGACGACGACATCCTCGACCAAGCGCTTGAAACGTTCGCAAGGGTCAAGGGCGAGTTCGAGGCCGAGCACGGGCCGCTCCCGAGCGGCGAGAGCTAGCGGCCTCGTCCCTGTCGCGTCTTTGTCCAGTTCGGCACAAGTCGCGATCGCTCAAGAAAAGTTCGCTCCGAGCGACCGACGCTTGTGCTCGCGCGTTGACCGCCGACCAGCCTTGGGTCTAGCTTCTTAGAGCGCGCGCGGAGGCGCACATGGAGGTCAAGCAGTTCTCGCTCCGCCGGCCCGAGTTGTCGTGGCGTGGTCAGCCGCGTTGCCGCTCGCGCTGGTGTGCGCCCGCATGCAGGAGATCTTTGTCGTCAACCACGAGAGCACGCCCGCCAGGCGCGGGTCGGGGAGTCCAGATGAACGCCACAGCACTGATGGTCGGAGCGCCCGAGCACCTATCGGGCCAACAACATCCAGGCCCGGCGAGCGCAGAATGCGAGGAGCTGGCCGAGCGCACGGATGGCGGCCCGCAGCACATGCAGGCACTGCAGCGCGCCAATCGGGTGCGGCTCGCCCGTGCTGAGCTCAAGCGCAGGATCGGCCTCGGCGAACTGTCGGCCGCGGAGGTGGTGCGCGCGAACTCCTGGGAGGTTCAGACGATGGCTGTGGCCGAGCTCTTGATGAGCCAGCGTCGCTGGGGACACACACGCGCGCGACGGTTCCTCGCCGCGATCCCGATGGCCGAGACCAAGACGATCGGCTCGATGACGGTGCGCCAGCGCGAGACGCTGTCGACGATGCTTGCGGTCGCAGCGGCGGCACGCGGCGCGACAGCGGGCGTTTCCACCGGCCGCGCCGCGCAAGCCGCCTGAGAACCGGTTTCGCGACGCCGACGGGGCGCGCGAGGACGCGCCCATCCATACGGCCAACGCGCCGCGCCGCAGTTTGGCCCGCTGGATAGAACCGCCAGCGAGCGTGACGGGATACGCTTGCCACCGGCGCCTGCGACGCCCCTAGGCTGCGCGCGCTCTCAGCGCGCAGCCGTCAGGCTGAGCGAGCAAACACCCCGCGAGGAGGAATCAGAGCCCCATGGCAAGGACCCGCATTCACAACGTCTCCGCGGCCCAATGGAGCGCCAACGGCGACGCCCTGGGAACGCGCGATCTCACCGATTCCGGCAACCAGGAGTTCGGCGAGAACGTCTTCAGCCTGGCCGAGCAACGCAAGCGCCTCCCAAAGCACGTGTATTCACAGCTCCGCGCAACGCTGGCGCGCGGCGAAGCACTCGACACCTCCCTCGCCGACATGGTCGCGCAGGCGATGAAGGAATGGGCCCTCGAGAAGGGCGCGACCCACTACTCGCACTGGTTCCAGCCGCTCACTGGCCTGACCGCTGAGAAGCACGACTCGTTCTACGGGCCCGCGGGCGACGGGACGGCGATCGCCGACTTCTCGGGCAAGGAGCTGATCCAGGGCGAACCTGACGCGTCGAGCTTCCCGACGGGCGGCATTCGCGCGACGTTCGAAGCGCGCGGCTACACCGCTTGGGATCCTACATCACCGGCTTTCATCCTCGAGAACCCCAACGGCGCGCTGCTGTGCATCCCCACCGCGTTCGCTTCGTGGACGGGCGAGGCGCTCGACCACAAGATCCCGCTGCTGCGCTCGATGGATGCGCTGTCCTCTGCCGCGCTGCGCGCTCTGCGCCTGCTCGGTAACGCGGACGCCCAGCGCGTGTTCACGACGGTCGGTCCCGAGCAGGAGTACTTCCTGATCGATGAGCAGTACTACTTTGAGCGGCCCGACCTCCTCACCACTGGACGCACGTTGTTCGGCGCGAAGCCGCCGAAGGGCCATGAACTGGACGATCACTACTTCGGCTCGATCCCGGAGCGGATCCTCGCCTACATGCTCGACAGTGAGAGCGAACTCGCGAAGCTCGGTGTGCCAGTCAAGACCCGGCACAACGAGGTCGCACCCAACCAGTACGAGATCGCCCCGGTGTTCGAGGGGACGAACGTGGGTTGCGACCACCAGATGCTGACAATGCAGGTGCTGCAGAACGTCGCCCGCGACTACGGGCTCGTCTGCCTGCTGCACGAGAAGCCGTTCGCAGGCGTCAATGGCTCCGGCAAGCACAACAACTGGTCGATGGGCACCGACACCGGGGAGAACCTGCTGGAGCCCGGCGCGACGCCCCACGACAACCTGTCATTCCTGTTCTTCGCCGCGGCGGTGATCGAGGCGGTGGACAGCTACCAACAGCTGCTGCGAGCGTCGATCGCCAGCCCAGGACAGGACCACCGACTCGGTGCCAATGAGGCACCGCCCGCGATCATCTCGATCTTCCTCGGCACCGAGCTCGAGGAGATCTTTGGCGCGATCGCCGACGGCAAGGCTTCGCCGTCGAAGCCGGGCTCATTCCTAGGCCTCGGGACGCCGGTGCTGCCGCCGCTTCCGCTTCACTCGGGCGACCGCAACCGCACCAGCCCGTTTGCGTTCACAGGCAACAAGTTCGAGTTCCGCGCGCTCGGCTCGAGCATGTCTCCGGGGTGGCCAAACACGGTGCTCAACACGATCGCCGCCGAGGCGATCGACCGGATGTCGGGCGAGCTCGAGGCAAAGCTCGCGGCCGGCACGACGCTCGAGAAGGCCATCCTCGAGATCGTGAAGGACTCCTACTCGGCGCACAGCCGGGTCGTGTTCAACGGCGACGGCTACTCCGAGGCGTGGCACAAGGAAGCGGAGAAGCGAGGCCTAGCAAACCTGCGATCGACACCCGACGCGCTTCCATGGCTGGTCGACAAGACGACGATCGATCTGTTCAAGAAGCACAAGGTGCTCTCGAAGCGCGAGCTGGAATCGCGCTATGACGTGTTCACGGAGCAGTACGTCACGAAGGTCAACATCGAAGCCGAGACAGCGTCGTCAATGGCTCGGACGCTCATCCTGCCCGCCGCCCTGCGGCACCTCGCCGAGCTGAAGCAGGCCGGTGTTGCGTCGCTGATCTCGGAGACCGAGGCGCTCATCGAGGCGCTGATCGGGGCGATCGGTGAGCTCGAGGGCGTGAACCTCGAGCATCCCGAGGGCGAGCCGATCGAGGAGGCCATCTACATGCGCGACAAGGTGGTGGCGGCGATGGACCGCGTACGCGCGGTCGCTGACAAGCTCGAGCGCATCGTCGCCGACGATCTGTGGCCGTTGCCGAAGTACTCTGAGATGCTCTTCATCAAGTAGCCCGAGCGTGACGTGACTGGCGACCAACCTTGTCATCACTTTGTCAAGGTTGGTCGCGCTCGCTGCTAGTCTTAGCTCTCGCATGCGTGACTTCCGGGAAGCGATCGCGTCCCGGGTCGTCGTCTACGACGGCGGCATGGGCGCGACACTCGAGCAACTCGATCTGACCGCTGAGGACTACGGCGGACTCGCGGGCCGCTGCCATGAGGCGCTCGTGCTGAGTCGCCCCGACGTGATCGAGGGCGTGCACAGCTCGATGCTCGATGCAGGCGCCGAGGTCGTCGAGACCTGCACGTTCCAGGCTTCGCGAATCAAGCTGGGTGAGTGGGGTCTCGCCGACCACACGCTCGAGATCAACACGCGCGCCGCTCAGCTCGCGCGGGCGGCGGCCGGGGAGAACCGATTCGTAGCCGGCTCGATCGGCCCGACGGGCTTCCTGCCCGCATCGGAGGACCCAACGCTCGGCCAGATCGGGTTTCGCGAGCTCGTTGACGTGTTTGCGCAGCAGGCGGAGGGGCTCGTCGCGGGCGGCGCCGACGTGCTGATCATCGAGACCGCCCAGGACATCCTCGAGGTGAAGGCTTCCGTCTTCGGAGCGCGCGAGGCGTTCAAGCGCGTAGGACGCTCGCTGCCGATCCATACGTCGGTGTCGCTGCTGCCCAACGGCGGAAAGATGCTGCTCGGGACCGACATCTCGGCGGTGCTCACAACGCTCGACGCACTCGGCGTGGACGTGATCGGGATCAACTGCTCGACAGGGCCAGAGGACATGCGGGACGCGATCCGCTTCCTCGGTGAGTTCTCACCGCGCCCAGTCGCATGCATACCAAACGCCGGCATCCCCATCCAGGGTCCAAACGGCGAGACGATCTTCCCGATGAAGCCCGGGCCGCTTGCCGAGACACTCGGCGAGTACGTCGAACGCTACGGCGTCGGGATCGTCGGGGGCTGTTGCGGGACCACGCCGGAGCACATTGCGGCGCTGCGCGAACGTGTTGGCCACCCACCCGCCGTACCCCGACCGGCACCGCGGCCCGCGCATGTGTCGTCGATGATCGCCGCGACAACGCTCGCGCAGCTGCCGGCGCCCACGATCGTCGGCGAGCGGGTCAACTCGCAGGGCTCACGCCGGGCGAAGCAGCTGCTGCTCGACGACGACTACGACGGGCTCGTCCAGATCGCCGAGAACCAGGTCGAAGGCGGCGCCCACATCCTCGACCTCTGCGTCGCCCTCACCGAGCGCCAGGACGAGGCCGAGCAGATGCGGCTGCTCGCAAAGAAGATCTCGCTCGCACTCCCCGCCCCGCTCCAGGTTGACTCCACCGAGCCCGACGTGATGCGCGCGGCGCTCGAGCAGATACCCGGCCGGGCGATCGTCAACTCGGTCAACCTCGAGGCCGGGCGCGCCAAGCTCGACAGCGTCGTGCCGCTGTGCCTCGAACACGGGGCGGCGCTGATCGCGCTGACGATCGACGAGGAGTCGATGGCGAAGACAGCTGCGCGCAAGGTCGACGTCGCCAAGCGGATCCACGGCTACGTCGTCGAGGAGCACGGGATGAGCCCCGAGCTCTTGATATTCGACGCGCTGACGTTCACGCTCGCGACAGGCGCCGACGAGTTCAAGACCTCGGCGATCGAGACGATCGACGGGATCCGCGAGATCAAGGCGGCGCTGCCCGGGGTCAAGACCTCGCTCGGCGTGTCGAACGTCTCCTTCGGCTTCGGCAAAGCCGCGCGCGCGGCTCTCAACTCGGTCTTCCTGCACCACTGCGTGGCAGCGGGGCTCGACCTCGCGATGGTTCATCCGGCGGACATCACGCCGTACTCGGAGATCGGTGAGCTCGAGCGCGAGCTCGCTGACGATCTCGTGTTCAACCGCCGCGATGACGCCACGCAGCGCTTCATCGAGCACTTCGAGGAACGCGGCGAGACCGCGGAGTCGGAGACGACGGACCCGACCGCCGGCATGGAACCCGAGGAGGCGCTTCATTTCCACATCCTGCGCCGCCGCAAGGACGGGGTCGAGGACTGGATCGACGCAAGCGTCGAGAAGATCGGCGCAGTTCCGACGCTGAACGAGGTACTGCTGCCGGCGATGAAGGAGGTCGGCGACAAGTTCGGCGCAGGCGAGCTGATCCTGCCCTTCGTTCTGCAGTCCGCGGAGGTGATGAAGCGCGCGGTCGCGCGGCTCGAGCTCTACCTCGACCGGATCGAGGGCTACACAAAGGGGACCGTCGTGGTCGCGACCGTGTTCGGCGATGTCCACGACATCGGCAAGTCACTGGTCAACACGATCCTGTCGAACAACGGCTACACCGTCGTGGACCTCGGGAAGCAGGTTCCGATATCGGCGATCCTCGATGCGGCGGTCGAGCACAAAGCGACCGCGATCGGCCTGTCGGCGCTGCTCGTCTCGACCTCGAAGCAGATGCCGCTCTGCGTCGCCGAGCTGCACGAGCGTGGCCTCGACTTCCCGGTTCTCGTCGGCGGTGCTGCGATCAACCGTGATTTCGGGCTGCGGATCCTCTACCCGCGGGGCGGCGACTCAGAGGAGATCTACGAACCCGGCGTCTTCTACTGCAAGGACGCATTCGAAGGGCTCGCACGGATGGACGAGCTGACCGACGAGGCGGCGCGCGCTGAGCTCGTGTCGCGAACACGGGCTGCAGCGCTAGCGCTCCGTGGGCGACCCGCTGCGGCGCCGCAGGCCCCGACCGACGATGCGAGCGTGCGCTCGGCCGCCGCGGTCGACGCACCGGTGCCGGTGCCGCCGTTCTACGGGCCACGCGAGATCCCGGTCGACCTCGGATCGATCTACAACCACCTCGACACACACGTGCTGTTCAAGCTCCACTGGGGAGGCCGAGGGGTGAAGGGAGAGGCTTGGCGGGAGCTCGTCGAGCAGGACTTTCAGCCGCGCCTGCAGCGGATGTGGCGCGAGCAGGACTACCTGCACCCGCGCGCCCTGCTCGGGTACTTCCCGTGCTACTCCGAGGGCAACGAGGTCGTCGTCCTCGATCCAGCCGATCACACCAGGATCCTCGAGCGGCTGGTCTTCCCGCGCCAGCCCGGTCACGATCGCATCTGCCTCGCCGATTTCTTCCGGCCGCGCGGCGGCGCACTCGACGTGGTCGCCCTGCAGGCGGTGACGGTCGGCGGTGAGGTGACCGGTCGCGTCGCCGAGCTCGAGCAGAAGGGCGAGTTCGCCGAGCAGCTCTTTACTCACGGCCTCGCCGTGCAGGCAGCGGAGGGAACGGCGGAATGGCTTCACTCACGGGTCCGCGCCGAGCTATCGCTCGAAAGGACACAGGGCCGTCGCTACTCCTGGGGCTATCCGGCCTGTCCCGACCAGTCCGAGCATGAGAAGGTGTTCCGGCTGCTTGGCGCGGAGCAGATCGGGCTAGCGCTCTCGAGCGCGTGGGCCCTCGAACCCGAGCAGTCGACCGTCGCGATCATCGCGCACCACCCTCAGGCGGTGTACTTCAGCATGAAGTCGGGGTTCCTGCCGAAGGGCGCCGGCGCCCCCGACGACGTGATCGCGGGATCACCGAAGGACCCGACCAGCGGCGCGGGCGCCGACGAGATCGAGTCAGACGACCCTGAGCCCGCGATGGCCGAAGCCGTGGACGTGGCGTAGGCGGGCCGCCGATGCGACGTTCAACGGCCGGCGCGGCGCGGATCGCAGGCTTGCGGCGACCCGCCGGCGGCGGCGAGCTCGTCGAGCAGTACGAGCTTCTCCGCTCGTGAAAGACGCTTGATCCGAGCCTCCTCGCGCCGGGCGCCCGAGCTGTCATTCATCGCCATGACCGCGAGCAGCTCGACCGGCAGGCGCGAGCGTGTGTAGCGGCTCCCGCGCCCTGAGGAGTGCGCGGCAACGCGGCGCTCGACGTCGACGGTCCAGCCGGTATACAGCGAGTCATCCGCACAGCGCAAGACGTAGACCCACGCGGCCGTCTCAGGCCTCCGCGGCACCGGCGTTGATGCGCTGGACCGACTCCGGCAAAACGAGCCGCACAGGCGCTGCGTGCAGCGCGCGCAAGCGGACGTCGCGCCACGACATTCCCTCGCGCAGCAACGCCGGCAGACCCATCGCGACTGCCGTCGTGATCTCGACGGCCTGGAGGATGATGCCGTAGGCGATCGCGTCGGCCGCTGAGATGTGGAAGCCGCCTGACAGCACGGCCACACAAGCCGCCTGAAAGACGCCGATGTTGGACGGAGCGGCCGGCAGGACGGCGGTCACGTTGACCGCAAACAGAACACCCGCAGCGCCGGCGATGCCCGCCTGGCCGCCCAGCCCGAGCGCGAGCAGCAGGAAATAGCAGGACCCGCATTGGAGGGCCCAGGCGCCGAGCTGCGCGCCGATCGCCAGGGCAGCGAGGCGCGGCTCACGAAAGACGCGCATCCCGGCGCGAACGCGCAGCATGGCCGCCTGCGCTCGAGCGAGGAACGCGGCACGACCACCGGAGCCGCGTCGCGGTGATCGACGCGAGCGCAGGACAAACGGCGCGAGGACGATCACCGCGACCAACACGGCGGGCGCGACCGCCGCTGCGATGAGCGCGCTATGGCGGGCTCCTGAGATGTCGGCGTTCGAGAACATCACAGCGCCAAGGATCGTCAGGGCGAGAAGGTTGATGATCGTCTGCGAGACGATCGTCCCCAGTACGACAGGCAGCGTTTCGACCGGCTTGCCGATCCGCCGCGCGACGATCAGCGACCTCGCCGGCTCGCCCAACCGAGCGGGAAGGGTCGCGCTCATCAGCACGCCGATGAAGGTCCCCTGCATCGCGTCGGATTGCCTCACGCGCGAGCCAGGTAGCGCCGCACGGAGAATCGCGTACCAGGCGACGCCGCGAGCGACCATCGCCGAACACATCAGTGCTAGACCGATCACCACCCACACGGGCTGTGAAGTCACGAGACTCGAGACGATCTTGCCCGGACCGATCTGGCGAATAGCGAAGAAAGCGGCAGCGAGACCACCGAGGACTGCGACGCCGGCGACTGTGCGGCGCCCCAGCGTGCTTACGGAGGCGCGCGAGCGCTCCTCCGCAGGCTCGACCGGGGGCAGTCGCCGCCCGATCAAACTCGCAGGCTGCGCCGGATCGGCCGAGCGCAACCCGATGCGGGCGCGTGCGCGCCCCGACGCACCGGCCGGCCGGGGCATTGCGATCGCATCCTCATACGCATGGGTCACGCGAGCTGCGACGAGCGGCCACGCATATCGGGAAGCGGTGGCGGCCGCCGCCTGCGACATCGCGGCGCGTCGGCCGGGGTCGTGGGCTAGCGCGGCGACCGCGGAAGCGAGCGCCGAAGGATCGCCCGGTCGCACGAGCAGCCCGTCCGATCCGTTGGTGACGACGCCGGCATAGCCGGCGATATTCGAGGCAACGACCGGGGTGCCGGCCGCAAACGCCTCGGTGAGAACCATGCCAAAACTCTCGCCGCCGAGTGACGGTGCGAGAAGCAGGTCGGCTCGCCGCAGCAACGCGACCTTGTCGGCCTCCCCGAGCTTGCCGTGAGCGCTCACGCCGGCGCCGTCAAGCAACAGTCCTGCGACCTCCTGCGGACTGACGCCGACCAGGTCAAGCGTCACCGAAAGATGCTCGCGCAGCGCCTCGAACGCACGCAGCGCAACCGGCAGGCCCTTGCGCTCCACGGCCTGCCCGATGAAGACCAGCCGGAGCGGGCGCGACACGGTCGGGGCAGCCGGGCGCCCGCGTTCCAGATGGTCGGGAACTTCGACGCCGTTTGGGATGACGCGGTAGATCCCGCCAAAAAAACGGCGCCCGGTCCAGGCTGCCGCCTCGGACACGGCGATGCGCACCGCCAGGCGGTTCATCCGCCGGGCGGCCCCAGCCACGTTCCCGAGCCCGTTGGTGAGCCGGTTGGTCGAATAAGCGTGAAACGTCCCCACGAGGGGTGCGCTCGCGACGCCGAGCGCATCCCAGCAGAGCACGGGGGCGATCGGCTCGTGGAGGTGGACGACGTCGTAGCGGCCGCGCCGGAGCTCCACCCTCAGCGCGCGAATCGCGCTCGGCGATATCGCCAGGTTCGAAACGGCTCCGTTCGCAGGGAACCCGACGGTCCGTCCAAGCGCGACCACACCGTCGTCCAGTTCGCGAGCCTGCGGCACCGCCCCCTTGTGCAGTCGCGCGCTCCGACGGTCGGGGGGGTCAAACGGCGTTAGGACGACGGCATCGTGTCCGGCGACGCGCAGGTGGCCGGCGAGCGACTCGATGTGTCGCGTGACGCCACCGGGATAGCTCCACGAGTAGGGCGAGACGAGCGCGACGCGCATCGGGCGAATCCTATCGGGGCGACTGGCGCCGGGAGGCGTATTCGCGCCCGTTGGCGCTCGAAAGCCCCGCGTATAATCGGCCTGGACGCGACCCGCCGCCAACCGGATACCCGATGCCTGCGCGCCACTTCATCAAGTACACCTTCCTGCAGCTCGACCCTCAGTGGCGACGCCTCGACGGCAACGTGCGGGCGGAGCACAAGCGCGAGTTCGTAGCGGCCTGCGAGGACTTTTCGAGCGATCACCTACTGCGATCCTTCTCGATGGTCGGAACCCGCGGCGACAGCGACCTGATGCTGATGTCGCAGTCGGTCAACCTCGAGCGGATCCACGAGTTCCACGTCTTGTTGGCACAGACCGGCCTGATGAAGTGGGCGACGATCCCCCACTCCTACCTGGCGATGACGAAGCCCTCCGAGTACTCCGATGAGTCGCGCCTCGAAGTCCGTCCGGGCCATTCCAAGTACCTCTTCGTGTACCCGTTCGTCAAGACGCGCGAGTGGTACATCCTCCCCGCCGAGGAGCGCTACCGCGTGATGGCCGAGCACATCGCGCTGGGGCGCGAGTACCCACAGATCGATCTGAACACGTCCTACTCATTCGGTCTCGATGACCAGGAGTTCGTCGTGGCGTTCGAAACCGACGAGCCGGCGGATTTCCTCGATCTCGTGCAACGCCTGCGAACGACCGAATCGTCGATGTACACAAAGCGCGACACGCCGACATTCACCTGCATCGCAATGTCGGTGCCGCGTGCGCTGGCGGCGCTCGACGGTGAGGCCGTCGGCGCCGAGGTCCTCTCGTCGCCGGCATGAGCGAGGTGGACACGGGCGATGCCCGCGTCCGTGTCGCGATCATCGGATCGGGCCCGGCAGGGAGCTACGCTGCCGGGAGGCTTCTGAGCCACAGCGCCGACGAGCTCCATGTCGACCTGTTCGAGCGCCTACCGACGCCGTGGGGGCTCGTCCGTGCCGGCGTGGCTCCCGACCATCCAAAGATCAAATCGGTCACGCGCGTCTACGAGCGAACCGCAGAGCACGCGAGGCTCCGCTATTACGGGAACGTCGAGTTCGGCCGCGATATCACGCTCGACGACCTCAGCGCTCACTACAACGCAATCATCTACGCCGTCGGCACCCCGGTCGACCGTGCGCTCGGGATTCCGGGTGAGGATCTGCAGCGGAGCTACGCGGCGACCGACTTCGTGGGCTGGTACAACGGCCATCCGGACTTCACCGACCACGAATTCGACCTCCGCGGCGACCGCGCCCTGGTGATCGGCGCGGGTAACGTTGCGCTCGACGTCGCGCGGATGCTCGTGCTCACCCACGATGAGCTGGCACGAACCGATGTTGCGGACCACGCTCTCGAAGCGCTGGGTAGGAGCAAGATCTCCGAGGTCGTGGTCATTGCCCGCCGTGGCCCCGAGCAGGCGGCGTTCACGAACCCCGAGCTGCTCGAGCTCGGAGAGCTGAGCGCGGCCGACGTCGTCGTCGAGGAGAGCGAGCTCGCGCTCTCCAACGGCCTGCCCGATACGCAAGCCGATGTGACAGCGCGCCGGAACGTCGAGATCCTCGAGGAGTACGCGCAGCGAGGGCGCAGCGGCAAACCCCGCCGCATCGTGCTGCGGTTCCTGCTCTCGCCTGTTGCGATCGAGGGCGGTCGTGGCGTCGAGCAGGTCCAGCTCGTGCGCAACGAGCTCATCAGCGAGAGCGATGGAACCGTCCGCGCGCGGCCGACCGAGGAGCGGACCGTGGTTGCTGCGCACGCCGTGTTCCGCGCGATCGGCTACCGGGGCACGCCGCTGCCGGGCGTCCCGTTCGACGAGCGCCGCAGCGTCATCTCAAACAGCGGCGGACGAGTCACCGGGCCGGACGGAGTGCGTCACGGCGAATACGTGGTCGGCTGGGCCAAGCGCGGCCCGAGCGGAGTGATCGGCACCAACAAGAAAGACGCCAACGACACCGTTGACCGGCTGCTCGAAGACCTTGGCGGCGGACGCCTGCTGACACCAGCTCCGATAACGGACGCGGCGCTCGACGGATACATCCGCCAGCGGGCTCCCAACGTCGTCGACTACGCCGGCTGGGCGCGAATCGACCAGCACGAGCGCAAAGCCGGCGAGGCGCACGGACGGCCACGCGTCAAGCTGACGCGCGTTCAGGAGATGCTCGCTGCGGCCAAACGGCGATGAGCACGGCGGACGCCGTGGCGCACCTGCGCGGGGTCGACCCCGTCCTCGGAGCCGTGATCGAGCGACTAGGCGCCGCGGTTGCGAGCGGCGAGGACCGTCCCGGCCGCCGCCCGCACGACCATTACGCCGGCCTCGTGCGAACGATCGTCGGCCAGCAACTGTCGACGCGCGTCGCACAGGCAATCTGGCTGCGCGTCCTCGACTATTTCGGCGGCGAGCTGCCGACGCCCGCTGCGATTCTTGCCGCCGAGCCGGAGGAGCTGCGCGCGGCGGCCGGGCTATCGCGCGCGAAGGTCACCTACCTACGCTCGCTGGCCGAACACGTCACCTCGGGAGCGCTCGAACTCGACCGTTTGGAGTTGCTCGACGATGCGGCGGTGGTGGCTGAGTTGGTCGCCGTGAAGGGTCTCGGTGAATGGAGCGCCCACATGTTCCTCATGTTCCAGCTCGGTCGCCCCGACGTGCTGGCCCCAGGGGATCTGGGAATCCGCAAAGGGATCGAGATCGTCTACGGGCTCGGGCAGTTACCGAAACCGGTCGAGGTGGTCGCTCGCGCAGAGCCGTGGCGTCCCCACCGCACGACAGCGTGCCTCTATCTCTGGGGCATGGTCGACGCGGCGCCGCAGTAGGTCGACCTTGGCCCGGCGAAGTTGAGCGGCCGTGGAACGCGGCTAGACGGCGGAGCAGGACGACTCTTGGCCGGCGACCCTGAACGAGGATCCGCAGCCGCAGGCCGCGACGACGTTCGGGTTCTCGACCTTGAAGCCGGCGCCCGTGAGCGCGTCAACGTAGTCGATCTGCGATCCGTCGACGTATTCGAGGGCCATCGGATCGACGAGCAGCTTAAGGCCGTGGTCCTCGAAGACGAGGTCTTCGGCGGAGGGCTCGTCGAACGCGAGCTGGTATTGGAAGCCCGAGCACCCGCCGCCGCGCACCCCGACGCGGAGCCCGGCCGCTGCCACATCGGTGCCCTGCGAGGTCAGGTACTCGCGAACCTTCTCGGCGCCCTTGTCGGTAATCGTGATCATGCTTTCCAAAGTGTAGCGAGCAGGCGGAGCGCGCCCTTCGTCTAATCTTTCGGCTACCTAAAATGCCGCAAGCAGACGACATAAGGGCACGCATCGAGGCAGCGATCCCCGGCGCCCGCGCCGAAGTTGAGGACTGGACCGGCGGCGGGGATCATTTCCGCGCAACCGTGTCGTCCCCGGCGTTCGCCGGGCTCTCCCGGATCGAGCAGCACCGCCTCGTGTACCGGGTCTTCGGCAATGAGATCGGCGGCCCGATCCATGCACTGTCACTGACGACGACCAGCGAGTGAGGAAGCGATGAGCGACCAGGAGCAGAACCCGATTCGCCAAGCGATCACAAGCGCGATCGCAGAGAATGACGTCATCCTCTTCATGAAGGGCACGCCAGACGCCCCCGCCTGTGGCTTCTCGGCTCGCACCGTCGGAGTGCTGCAGTCGCTCGGCGTCCCGTTCGCGGCGGTCAACATACTTCCGGATCCGCGAATTCGCGAGGAGCTGTCGGCTCTCTCACAGTGGCCGACGATCCCGCAGCTGTTCCATCGTGGCGAGCTGATCGGCGGCTGCGACATCGTCACCGAAATGTTCGAGGCCGGCGAGCTCGCACAGGTGCTGGGTGTCGACCCCGGGCGGGAGACTGGAGATCCCGCGGAGGTTGCAGGTGTAGGGCCCCTGCAGATCGAAAACCGCCTGTAGTGTCTCTGACAGGTACCTCGCTTTCCGGCGCGGGCACGCAGCGACGCACCGGCGTCGTCCACATATACGAGCAGGAGGAGGCGTCGTTCGACGAGAGGCGTCAGCGCCCCGACGGCTCCTACCTCTGCGCGACCTTCGCGGGACGCTGGACGCGCCGGCCGCGCGACGCCGACGGCCCGTCGTTCGAGGACCTCACGCTCGATCAGGCACTGATCTGGGCCCGGTCGCGGGCGCCCGAGGTGCAGATCCGCTACGGCCGCGGCGAGTACCACAGCGCCGGCGAGAGCAACCCGAGCCACCTACCGGAGTGGCCGCCGGCCGACCTGCCGAAGAGGCTGATTCGCCGCCGCCCGCCCGAGCAGGGCTGGCGTGAGCGCTCCGAAGGCGACCCACCGATCGAATGGCGCCTCGAGCTGCTGCTGATGCCGAGCCATCCCGAGCACATGCAGACAACGAAGCGCTGGGAGGCCGAGCGGCAGGTCGAGGCTGCCGCGGCCGCGCTCGGCGCATCGCACTGGGATCCCGAACCACTCGAGGCCTGGCTCGAGTCCGGGGGCCAGGCGGACGCTCCGAACATCGGCCTCGCCGGGCTGTACCCCCCAGGGTTCAGGTTGCACATGAGCGTCTTCGCTGCGACATCCACGCAGGCTGAGGCGCGCGCGGCCAGCCGCCTGCCGCAACTGCCGCAGGGTTGGCGCGTGCGCGCGACCGCCTTCCCCCCGGTCTAGGCTCGCCCCGCCGCCGCGCAGCCGCCCCGGTAGTGTCCGGCGTCGATGCGGCCCGTGGCGATCGTCAGCGACTCGACGCATTACCTTCCGCCAGAGCTAACCCGCGAAGCCGCCATCAGCCAGGTGAGCCTCTACGTCCGAAGCGGCGAGCACCAGCAGCGCGAAGCCGACATCACCAACTACGCGGCGTTCTACCGGGGCATCGCCGGGAGCGGGGATCTCCCGAGCACATCGCAGCCGTCAATCGGGGATTTCACGGCCGCCTACGAACCGCTGCTGGAGGCCGGGCACGACATCGTGTCGGTGCACCTCTCGGCCGGCGTTTCGGGAACGCACGGCGCGGCGCTACAGGCCAAAGCGCTGATCGACGAGCGGGGTGGCCCGGGGCGGATCGAGGTCGTGGATTCGCACAGTGCCTGCGGCGGGCTCGGCTGCGTGGTCCTCGCGTCGAGCGCCGTCGCCCGTGCGGGCGGCGATACCGATGCGGTGGTGGCGCGCGCAACTGCCGCCGCGGGGCTGATGCGGCTGTGGTTCTGCGTCGACACGCTCGAGTACCTGCAGCGCGGCGGGAGGATCGGCCGCGCTGCGGCCTGGCTTGGTGGCGCGCTCCAGATCAAGCCGATCCTGTCGATCGAATCGGACATTCTCCCGATCGAGCGCGTGCGCACGGCCGGCCGCGCCTTTGAGCGCATGGTCGAGTACATGCGCACATTGCAGGCCGACGGAGTCGATGCTTGGGTCGTCCAGCACATCCAAGCGGAGGGTCGAGCGCAGGCCCTCGTCGAGCGGGGGCGCGAGGTGTTCGGCAATGAGCCGCTGTGGGTCTCGGAGGTGGGCCCGGTGATTGGGACCTACACCGGTCCTGGGCTGCTGGGAGTGGGCGGCATCCCGGGGCGGCTGCTGGCCGCCTAGGCGCGCGCCTAGCCGCGCTTGCGGCGCCTTCCGAGCAGGCCGCCGCCGAGCAGGAAGCCGGCGATCACAGCCCCGAGCATCGCCGGCTGCCGGCGCTCCGCCAGCTGCTTGCGCCAGTCCGTCATCTCCGCAACCTCGCCGCGCAGGCGATCGATCGACAGCGCGAGCGCCTCGCGGTTCGCCTCGATCGAGCGGCGGATCTCCTCCGGGCTGCGGTCCGCCATCAGGACGGCGACTCCTTCGCGCCCACGCTGTCGCGGATCTTGCGCGCCTCGCTTATCGCCATCGACGGCATCGGAGGCGTTGCGCGGCGCATCGCGCGGGCCGCGAGGAACCCGGCGAGCGCTCCGAAAACGAGCAGGCCCCCGGCGACGATGAAATAGCCCCAGAACACTCGATAGTCACCGAAGAACTCATACGAGACGAGCCACGCCAGGCCGTGCAGGGAGAACAACAACGCGACGATGACGAAGATCCCCGCCGCGAGCGCGACGACGGCGCCCGTGACCAGTCGTGTGAGCTTCGTTGCTATCTCAGCCTTCGCGAGCTCGATCTCCTCGCGGACGAGCAATGACGCGCGCTCGGAGATCTCGGTGATCGCCTGCGCAAGGTTCTGCGGATCGCCGGTATCAGCGGCCAATGCGCCTGGCCAGCATCGCAAGGACGACACCACCGGCGAACGCCGCAGCCACGGCGATCTCCGGGTGATCGGAGGTGAGGCTCGCGACGCCGCCGAGGGGGCCGCCCGGCCCGCGGTCACCCGGCGCCGACGCGCCGTTCGCCGACGCGCCGTTCGCCGAGGCGCCGTTCGCCGGAACCTGAGTCGTGCTCGATCCGGAGCGTCCGAAGCGCGGCCTCATTCCGGCGGCTCCTCGTCGAACACACGGCGCCAGACCGCGCCGGCCGCCCGCGTCGCCACGATCGAGACGACCGCGCCCATGCCGGCGAGCAGTCCCGACCACATCAGCTTCTTCACCGGGTCTGCGTGGCTCTTGTCCAATTCCATAGACGCAGTGAATCAGATCGCGCCGCGCTGGACGCGCGACGCTCATCCACTCGCCGGCCAGCTGTACGCGGCAGGTCGGCGCCCGGCCAGCGAGGGTAGCTCGGCTCGGACCTGCTCGAGCCGACCGAGGTCGAGGTCCGCGGTTATGTGCGTCACGCCGTCGCCGGCCATTGCCAGCACCACGCCCCAAGGATCGACGATCAGCGAGCGGCCGCCGCTGCGCCGTCCCGGAGCGTGCGAGCCGATCTGGTTCGCCGCGATCACGAAGGCCTGGTTCTCGATCGCCCGGGCTCGCAGCAGAACCTCCCAGTGCTCGCGGGTCGTGGCGAGCGTGAACGCGGCGGGTACGAGCAGCACGCGAGCGCCGCGCAGCGCGAGGATCCGATACAGCTCGGGAAAGCGCAGGTCGTAACAGATCGTCATCCCCAACTCGACGCCCCCCTGCGTCGTCGAGAGCACGATCTCCTCACCCGGTCGTTCGTGATCGGACTCGCGGTATTCGACGCCGTCGACCGTTACGTCGAACATGTGGATCTTGCGGTAGCTCGCCGCGACGCGCCCTTCCGGGGTGACGTGCACGGACGTGTTCGCAAGCCGCTCCTCACGTTCGCCCAACCGCTCAGAGATCGACCCCGCAACGAGGTCGATCCCCAGCTCGTGCGCGATCTCGCGGGCCCACGAGATCGCCGGGCCGTCCAGCGACTGGGCGCCGTCTCGAAGCTGTTCGCCGCTACCCAGCACCGACCATTTCTCGGGTAGCAGCACCAGCCGCGCCCCGTCTACGGCCGCGGCCCGCGTCAGGCGGTCGGCTGCCTCGAGGTTCGCATCGAAGTCATGCTGCGAGTTCAGCTGGACGGCTGCGACGCGCAGAACAGTGGCGGCGGTGTGATCAGCCATCGCCGTGTCGCGTGGAAAGCCACCGCGGATGGCCGGAAGCGAGGCGCCTGTCGTAGATCGCTCGAATCTCGGCGAAGACGGCGTCCGCGGTCTCCTGCTGACTCGCGCGAGACGGCTCGCTCTCGCTCTGGAACCGTAGCGGCCGCCCGAACTCGACCGTCACCGCGGGGAAGCGCAGCCGTTTCCAGTTGCGGATTCTCGACGACCCGACTATCGCCACCGGGACCACCGGCGCCCCCGACTCGAGCGCGAGACGACCGATTCCCGGACGGACCCGCTCGGAAAGCGCGCCGGTACGCGAGCGCCCGCCCTCCGGATACATCGCAACCACACCGCCGCGCGCGAGAATTGCTTTCGCGGTGATGAAGGTCTCCTCGTCGCGTGCGCCACGACGGACGGGAAACACCCCGCCGTGCATGTAGACCCACGCGAGCGGCGGTTGGAAGAGCTGCGACTTGCCCATGAAGCGAACCTTGCGTCGTAGCGGGCAGCCGAGCAGAAAATGATCCATGAACGAAAAGTGGTTCGGTGCGAGGATCACAGGCCCCGTTTCCGGCACGTTCTGCGACCCGACCGAGCGTGCGCGGAAGAAGAGGTACGCGTAGATCGAGCTGGCAAAGCGCACGAAGTCGTAGACGAAGCGCGGATCGCGCGAGCGGGCGTGCTCGTGAAAGCGGTCGAAGTACTCCTTCGGACGGCGGTCCGCGTAAACCTGATCCTTCATCGGGGCTAGATCGGCGCTCATCGGCACACCTCCGCGTTAGTGTCCCGGCGCACCTTAGAGCCTGCGCAAATAGACGGCGAGGCAAGCCCGAAACTGGCCCGCACGGTGACGGAAACCGGCTAGACGGCGATCGGTCCAGCGGTGCTCGAGCGCGAGCTGCGACTCGAGCACGCGAGCGCCCGCGCGCAGCGCGTCGATCGTCATCGCAAGCTCCATCCCGAACCCGCGGGAGAACGGGAGCGTCTGCCTGAGCGTGCGGTCGTTGAGCGCGCGCTGTCCGCTGAGTGGCCCCTGCAGACGGGTCCCGGTCGACCGCCGCACCGCAGCGCGGGCGAAGCTTGCCAGCACACCGAAACCGGCGCGTCGCGACGGCTCGAGGACCCCGATCGCCATGTCCGCTTCGCCGCCGTCAACCCGCTGCGAGAGCGCGGTGAGCAGCGCCGCGCTGGCGCCGAGATCGCCATCACAAAGCAGGTAGGTCGCATTCTCCCCGCCGAGCTCGAGTGCCCGGGCGCACCCTAGGCTCGCGGCCTGCCCCTTCCCGCGCCGAGTCCCGGCGGAGACCACCTCAACCCCGCGCCGCACTGCGACGTCGACCGTGCTGTCGCGCGAGCCGTCGTCGGCGAGAACTATGTGGCTGCGGGGGAACGCAGCTGCGAGCGCTTCGAGGGTGGCGCCGATTCGTTCGGCCTCGTCGCGAGCCGTCACGATGATCACCGCGGCGTCGCTGGTGGGAGCTATTGTCCGCACCAGCAACAGGCGGACGGCGGGAGACCGTGGCAATCGAAGCTCATATCAGCGGTGTCGTATGGAAGATCGAGTGCGCCGTCGGCGACCGTGTGGAGGCAGGCGACACCGTTGCGATACTCGAGTCGATGAAGATGGAAATGCCCGTCGAAGCCGAGGAGCCCGGGCGGGTCAAGGAGATTCTCTGCTCCGAAGGCGACAAGGTCAACGAGGGCGACGAGCTGATCATCCTGGAGTAGGCGGAGCGGGCGCCACACGCGTCATCGTCAAGCCGTAGGGTGCATGTCAAGGATGCCGCCACTGATCACACGCGAGGAGGCGCTGCGTCTCGGTGAGATCACCGAGCACGCCGAGATCGAGGCGCTCGTGGAACGGGCCTGGCAGGCGCGGGTCGAGCGTTTCGGCGACTCGACGGATATGTGCTCGCTGGTCAACGCAAAGTCGGGCGGTTGTGCCGAGGACTGCGGGTTCTGCGCGCAGTCTCGCTTCGCGGACGCCGATACGCCGATGCACGCGATGATGGAGCCCGACCAGATCCTCGCCCACGCGCGAGCCGCAGAGGCTGCCGGCGCGCACCGTTTCTGTCTTGTCGCACAGGGCCAGGGACTTTCGAAGCGCGACTTTGAAAAGGTGCTCGAGGGAACGCGACTGGTCGCCGAGCACACCAACCTCAAGCGGTGCGCATCGATCGGACACATGTCGGCCGAGCGTGCCACGCAGCTTCGTGAAGCCGGCGTGCAGCGTGTTCACCACAACGTCGAGAGCTCGTCGAGCTTCTACCCCGAGGTTACGCAGACCGTCCGCTACGAGAGCCGTCTGCGCACGATCGCGGCGGTGCGGGAAGCGGGCCTCGAGACATGCGTCGGCGGCATTCTCAACCTCGGCGAGAGCGAGGAGCAGCGGGTGGAGATGGCCTTCGAGCTGGCCGCCCTGAACCCGACGAGCGTGCCGATCAACCTCCTGATCCCGCGCGAGGGAACGAAATTCGGCGAGCGGACCGTCATGGAGCCGTGGGAGGCCGTGAAATGGGTGGCGATCTTCCGCCTGATCATTCCGGACGCGCTCTTCCGGCTGTGCGGCGGGCGCATCGAGAACCTCGGCGAGCTGCAACCGCTGGCGGTCAAGGCCGGCCTGAACGGCGTGATGATGGGCAACTTCCTGACCGCACTCGGCGCCGCGCCGGAGGATGACCGGGCGATGTTCGAGGAGCTGGGCCTGAACGTCGCCCGCCAGCCCGACAACGGCGCGAACCCGCGGCCCGACAATCGCTCAGGCTGGCTCGAGGGGGAGACGCCGGCGGTGATCGACGCGCACCTCGCTGACGCACCGGCCGAGCTGGAGATAAAGCTCTGGGATCCGTCCTCGCAGCTTCGCTACCGCCGCGCGCGGGGGCGTGATCGCAGCCCGGAGCGCCTCACCGAGGCCGGCAATTGAGCGAGATCGACGAGCGCCTCGACGAGCTCGAGCGGCACGGGCTACATCGTTCGACGAGGCTGATCAGCGGACCACAGGGGCCTGAGATCCTCCTCGATGGACGGCCGGCGCTGCTCTTGTGCTCGAACAATTACCTTGGCCTCGCCGAGCATCCGCGCGTGCGCGAGGCGGCGGCAGAGGCTGCAATGCGCTGGGGCGTCGGCGCCGGCGCGTCGCGGCTCGTATCGGGGACGATGAGCATTCACGCCACGCTCGAGCAGCGGCTGGCGGAGTTCGAGGAGACAGAGAGCTGCGTGCTGTTCGGCTCCGGGTACCTGGCCAACATCGGCGTGATCGGCGCGCTCACGAGCCTGCACGCTGCAGGCGCCAACGACCGAGTGGTGTTCTCGGACGCCTTGAACCACGCTTCGATCGTGGACGGCTGTCGCCTAGCAAACGCGCGGCGCTTCGTCTACCGCCACTGCGACATGGATCACCTCGAGTTCGGCCTGCGTGAGGCCCCGCCGGGAAGCGTGATCGTCACCGACTCGGTGTTCTCGATGGACGGGGACCTGGCACCATTGCCCGAGATCGCCGATCTCGCGGAGCGTCACAACGCAAGGGTGATCGTCGACGAGGCTCACGCGACCGGAGCGCTCGGTCCCGGCGGACGAGGAGCGGTGGCGGCGGCCGGCCTCGAGGGCAGGGTCGACGTCATCGTTGGGACGCTCGGCAAGACGCTCGGTTCCTACGGTGCCTACGCGTGCGGCTCGCGCGCAGTCGTGCGATACCTCATCAACACGGCGCGGACGCTGATCTTCTCGACGGCGCCTCCACCACCGGCCACCGCAGGGGCGCTGGCGGCGCTCGATGTCCTATGCGAGCAGCCGGAGCTGGTCGGGAAGCTTCGCGCCAACAGCTCGCTGATGCGCTCCTCACTCGATCGCGCCGGCATCGGTGCGATCGACGGCGAGACCCAGATAATCCCGCTGATCGTCGGCGACGCGTCCGCGGCGGTGGCGCTCTGCGAGGCGGCGCTCGCGAGGGGAGTCTTTGCTGCGGCCATCCGTCCTCCGACCGTGGCAGCGGACAGCTCACGGCTGCGGCTCACCGTGATGGCGACGCACGCCCCCGAGGACCTCACGCGGGCGGCCGAAGCGATTGCGGCCGCGGCGACCGACGTCGGCGTGACCCTCCGCTCCGCGGCGCCCGCCGCCGCCTGACGGTGCGGACGCAGGGCGACTGACCTGCGATGGCGCGGACCTGCTTTGTCACCGCCACCGATACCGGCGTCGGCAAGACGGTGCTGACTGCGGCGATTGCTGCGGGGCTCGTCGCCGCCGGCGGCAGCGTGCGTGCGCGCAAGCCGATCCTCACCGGGGCGCGCCCAGCAGTCGACGCGGAGCGATCGGAGGACTTGCGGAGCCTTGATGACCATGTTCTCCTCGCGGCGATCACCGGCGAGGACCCCGGTGATGTCGCGTTCGCCACCTACGAGCCGGCCGTATCCCCGCACCTGGCCGCTGAGCTGTCGGGCGCCCCGCTGGACGTCCGCGCGATCGTCGATGAGCTGCGGCGCGTCGCTGCAGCGACAGAGGCGCTCGTCGTCGAGGGTATCGGCGGTCTGCTCGTGCCGCTTGCCGACGGGTGGGATGTTCGAGCTCTCGCGGCCGCCCTCGACTGGCCGGTGCTGATCGCCGCGCGGCCAGGCCTCGGCACACTGAACCACACGCTCCTCACGCTCGAAGCAGCGCGCGGTCACGGCCTGAACGTCGCCGCGGTCGTGCTCACCCCGTGGCCGACGCAGCCGGATGCCATCGAGCGCTCGAACCGTGAGACGATCGCAAGGCTTGGCGCGGTCGAAGTCGCCACGCTCGAGGACATGCCCGTCCTGACCCGCGAGGCGCTCGCGCGGGCGGCCGTCACGCTCGGCTACGACCGCTGGCTCACGGCCTGAGCATCAGGAACTCGACGTCTCAGTCCTCGTAGGGCGAGAAGTCACGCTTGCGCGCGCCACAGACCGGACAGAACCACGTCTCGGGGATGTCTGCGAACGCCGTCCCGGCAGGTATTCCGCCGTCCGGGTCGCCCTCGGCGGGATCGTAGACGTAGCCGCAGGACTCGCAGATCCAGCGATCGACCAGCTCGGGGAGCACAGCCGGAAGCTTATTCGGCGCTCTAACGCGAGAGCGGCGCGGCCTCCTCGTCGCGGATCACGTGGAGTACGGCGTTGATCAGCGCGAGGTGCGTGAAGGCCTGCGGGAAGTTGCCGAGATGGCGGCCACTCTTGGGATCCAGTTCCTCGGCAAACAGGTCGAGGGGCGAGGCGAGCGCCAGCAAGCGCTCGCACAGCGCCCGGGCTCGACGTCGTTCGCCGATCTCGAGGAGCGCTGAGACGAGCCAGAACGAGCAGATGAGGAAGGTGCCCTCCTCGGCGCCGCCGAGTCCATCGTCCGTCTTGTCGGTCCGGTAGCGCAGCACGAGTCCCTGCTCGGTCAGCTCCTCCTCGATCGCGAGGACCGTGGCTCGCACCCGCGGATCCTCGCCGGGAAGGAAACGAACCAGCGGTATCAGGAGGTTGGAGGCGTCGAGCGCGACCGTGTCGTAGTGCTGCACGAACACTTCGCGGCCGTCAACTCCGCGATCGCAGATGTCGGCGTGGATCTCGTTTGCCGCCTCGCGCCAGCGGTCCGCGACCGTATCGCGCCCGCGCCGCGCCGCGAGGCGCGCACCGCGATCCAGTGCGACCCAGCACATCAGCTTCGACGACACATAATGGCGCGGATCCCCGCGCGACTCCCAGATGCCGTGGTCGGCCTCCCGCCAGACTGCGGCCGCGCGCTCGGCCTGCGCTTCGATCACGGGCCACAAGCGGGGCGAGGTGTGGCCGTACTGCTTGGTGTGAACGTAGAGCGAGTCTAGAACCGCACCGAAGACGTCGTTCTGGCGCTGTTCGTATGCGGCATTGCCGATCCTCACCGGCCTAGAGCCCTCGTAACCGGTCAGATGCTCGAGGATCTGCTCGGGGAGGTCGCGCTCGCCGCCGACGCCGTACATGATCTGCAGCGAGCCATCGGGGTTGCGCTCGAGGTCCGCCACATACTGGATGAAGTCGTCGGCCTCCCAGCTCAACCCGAGCGCGCTGAGGCCCCAAAGCGTGAACGTCGCGTCTCGCATCCACGTGTAGCGGTAGTCCCAGTTGCGCTCGCCTCCGGGGGTCTCGGGCAGCGACGTGGTCGGGGCGGCAACCACCGCGCCCGTCGGCGCGTAGGTCAACCCCTTCAACACGAGCGCGGAGCGCTGAAGCTGGGACCGCCAACGGTGATCGGGGAAGCGGCCCGTGTCGAGCCAATTGCGCCAGTACTCGGCGGTCACCTCCAGGCTCTGGTGAGCCTCGTCATAGCTGTGTGGGCCGTCCAGCTTGCGCGACCACGTCAGCGTGCAGTAGCGGCGATCGCCCTTGACGAGGCGGTGACGGGCACGAGCGGAACCCCCTTCGAGACCGAGGCGCAGGTCGCTGATCAGCCGAATCGTGCGGCCGGCGCCGGAGGCATCGAACGCGTGCGGGTCACCTTGAACGGGCAACCAAGCACCCGCCACCCGTCCGTAGTCGAACATCGGCTCGCAGACCAGCTCGATCTGGATCGTTCCGTGGAAGCACTCGATTGTGCGCACGAGCGCGTGGTAGGCGTCGTGGTCGGCCGGCGGACGAGTGTGGGCGGTGGCGGCGCCCATCTCCCGATCGCGCCAGTGGCCGACGATCAGCGCGTCGCGGACCACCGCCCAACCGGTCGGGGTCTGCCAGGTCGTTTCGAGCACGTTCGTGCCGGGGTTGTAGCGGCGACCGGCGGGGACCCCCATTCCGGCCGGCCCGAGCCTGAAACCTCCAGCGCCGCGGTCGAGGATCGCCGCGAAGATACTCGGGGCGTCGAAGCGGGGCGGGCAAAGCCACTCGACCGTGCCGTCCGGCGCTACCAGCGCCGCGGTGTGGCAATCCGACAGGAACGCGTAGTCGGCAATCGGCGGGAACGCCGAGACCGAGGCGATCCGCTCGTCGAACGGGGTCGCGGTCGCGCGCGGGCGGTCCCACGGGTCCATCGCCCCGGCTCGACGCAGCGTGCCGGCGTTTGGAGTGTGGATCGGTGCGGTCTCGGAGGTCTCGAGGTCAGACAAGGACCGCCAACGATGGCAGGATCGGGCGCCCCGCGCAGCAGGCGCATGGGGCCATTCAGAAGCCGTTCTCGATCACGTGCGTGACGGCGTTGATCAGAGCGAGGTGCGTGAAGGCCTGCGGGAAGTTGCCGAGATGGCGCCCGCTGCGTGCGTCAAGCTCCTCGGCGTAGAGGTGCAGTGGCGAGGCATGCGCGAGCAACTGCTCGCACAGCTCGCGCGCGCGCTCCCCCTCGCCGATCTCCGAGAGGGCCGAGACGAGCCAAAAGGAGCAGATCAGGAATGTCCCCTCCTCGCCGTGCAGCCCGTCATCGGTCTCGTCGACGCGGTAGCGCAGGATCAAGCCATGGTCGTTCAGCTCGTCGGCGATCGCGAGCACCGTCGCGCGAACGCGTTCGTCCTGCGGCGGCAGGAAGCGGACAAGCGGAACGAGCAGCGTCGATGCGTCGAGCGCGACCGTGTCGTAATGCTGTACGAACACGCCTCGCTGGTCGACGCCGTGGGCCAGGATGTCCTCACGGACCTCCTCCGCGCCGCGCTGCCAGCGCTTCACGAGGTCGGCCTCGCCCCGCAGCTCAGCGAGCCGCGCGCCGCGGTCAAGCGCGACCCAGCACATCAGCTTCGAGGAGACATAATGCGCCGGCGCGCCGCGCGCCTCCCAGATTCCCTGGTCGGGCTTACGCCAGACGCGTCGCGCGCCCTCGACCTGATCGCACAGCACCGGCCACAGCCGGTCGGGGATGTGGTCGTGGCGCTTGGTGTGCAGGTAGACGGAGTCGAGCACGGCGCCGTACACGTCGTTCTGGCGCTGGTTGTAGGCGCCGTTCCCCTTGCGGACCGGACGCGCCCCCTCGTAGCCCTTGAGGTGGCGAATCGTCGATTCGCGCAGGTTTCGCTCGCCACCGATGCCATACATGATCTGCAGCGAACCATCCTTGTTCCGCGGCAAGTCGGCCACGTACTCCATGAAGTCGTTGGCTTCCCAGTCGAGACCAAGCGCGTGCAGGCCCCAGAGCGTGAATGTCGCGTCGCGCATCCAGCAGTAGCGGTAGTCCCAATTGCGCTCACCTCCCGGCGTCTCCGGCAGCGAGGTGGTCAGCGCGGCGATCATCGCTCCGGTCGGCGCGTAGGTCAGTCCCTTCAGCACGAGCGCCGAGCGCTGCAGGTAGGAGCGCCACGGATGATCTGGATAGCTACCCGCAGCGAGCCACTCGCGCCAGTAGTGCGCCGTGCGCTCAATGTGCGCATCGGCTTCCGCAAACGTCCAGGGACCACTCTGGTCCGCGTCCCAGGAGAGCGAGCAGAACCGCTTCTCGCCTTCGCGCAGCGTGTGCCTCGCGTGGGCGTCCGACCCCTCGATTCCCATTCGCATGTCGCTCATCAGCCGAAGCGTCGTCTCGCCGTCGCTCGCATCGAGTACGAAGTCGGGCTCGTCCTCGCCCGTGCTCCACACCGCCGGCTCGCGCCCGTAATCGAACCGCGGCGCGCAGACAAGTTCAACCGGTACCTCGCCCTGCACGCACTCGACTGTTCGGACTAGCATGTGATCCGCGTCGTGGTCTGTGGGGGGCCGTGTGTGAAGGCCGGTCAGAGGCGTCGAGTGCCAGTCACCGATCGTCAGCGCGTCGCGCACCACGACCCAACCGGTGGGTGTCATCCAGGTGGTTTCGAGCACGTTTGTTCCGGGCACGTAACGGCGGCCAGCAGGGACGTCGATCCCGTACGGCGCCAGGCGGAACATGCCGGCACTTCGGTCGAGCAACGCGCCGAACGCGCTCGGACCGTCGAACCGGGGAAGGCAGAGCCATTCGACGGCGCCGTCGGCCGCGACGAGAGCGCCGGTGTGGCAGTCCGACAGGAAGGCGTACTCGGCGATCGGCGGGAATGGCGAGGTGCCACTCCAATGGGCCTGCGTCATCGCGACGCTGGACATCTCGCTCGCGAGAGAGTTCGTGGCGGGCGCGCGCCGGGGGGCAGGAACCCTTGGCCGAGCGGCCGTCGGCTTGCGGCGGGGAGCTGGCGGCATCGGTTCGAGCCTACCGCGCGGCCCGGATTACCGGAACTTCGGGCTGGCGGAGGCGTTAGAGTCGTCGAGGGGAGCAAGCAGTAATCGAGCAAGCCAAGTGGAAGCCTCCGCCCTCCCACGCGCAGCCACCAGCCGAGTGCCGCTCTCGGCAACGTTTCTGCGCCTACGCAGCGACGACCAGCTCGTCTCGCTGTTCCGAGCGGGCTCCGACGATGCGTTCAGCGTGATCCACGAGCGCTACCACGCGCGACTACTCGCATACTCCCGCCAGATGCTGCGTAGCAGCGGCGGCGACGCCGAGGACGCGCTTCAGGACGTTTTCGTGCGTGCGTTCAAATCACTGCGTGCCAGCAACCGTCCGATCCTCTTGCGCGCATGGCTCTACCGCATCGCCCACAACCGTTGCATCGACGAACTCCGCCGGCCAACGCCGGTGCCGACCGAGCTCGAGAGCGACGCCCGGCCTGCGCTGGCCTCGGGGGCGAGCATGCAGGAGCCACCGGTCGTCGCAGAGCGCTCAGAGGCTCTGTCGCGACTGCTCGCCGACGTTCGAACCCTCCCGGCGCCGCAGCGCTCAGCGCTCCTGATGCGAGAGCTTCAGGGCCTGAGCTACCAGGAGCTGTCGCAGACGCTCGAGGTATCCGTCCCGGCGGTCAAGTCGCTCCTGCTACGCGCGCGGACCGGCCTGGTCGATCTGAAGATCGCTCGCGAAGCGCCGTGCGCCGACATCCGGCTCGATCTCGCTGACGCCGCCGACGCCGGCGCCAGGATGAGCGCCCGTTCCCGCCGCCACGTCCGTGAGTGCGAGCAATGCAGCGCGTTCAACCGCCGGCAGCGCGACGTGCGCAAACACCTCGGGGCACTGCTACCAATGGGGCCGCTCGGCAAGCTCCTCGGCCTGTTCGGCCTCGGCGGAGGCGGCGGCGCCACCGGCGGCGTTGCAGCGGGCGGGACGGCCGCAGGAGGCGTATCGACCGCCGGCGGTGCCGGCGTGATCGGTGGGTTGACCGCGGCGAAGGTTGCGGCGGTCGTAGCGACCGCCGCCGTCATCGGAGGCGCCGGGACCGCAGCCGTCCAGATTTCGAGCACACCGACGCGGCCCGCGCAGTCGCTCGCAGCGCTCCTGCCGGGAGCCACCCAGATCGCCGCGAGCACCGGGGCGACCGTCGCACCGGCAGCGCCGTCACCGAGCACCGGGCCCGCGGGCGCCACGACCGACGCAGGTGGGCCGCCGCCACAGATTCTCATTGCCGCGCTCGGTGCCACTGGGAGCACCGACTCCACCACCAGCGGCGCGACCGGGCCGGCGGGCACGACCGGTGCCAGCGGACCGAGCGGCACCGGCGGGAGCACCGACACCGGTGGTGTCACCCAGCCCGCGAGTCCCGCGGTTGTGCAGACGCCGCCGTCGGAGGCGCCGGCGGCGGGAACCACCGGCCCCACCGCAACTGTGGCAAGCGACGGTGGTGGCCCAAGCGGTGCGAGCGGCGTCAGCGGTACGACCGGCGCGACCGGCGGCCGATAACCGCGAACCTGAATTCGACTGCGACCGGAGAGCGGCGCTAGAGCAGCAGCAGCGCCGGCTTTTCGAGGCGCTTTCGGACCGCTCCGAGGAACTCCGCGGCCTCCGCGCCGTACACGATCCGGTGATCGGCGGAGATCGTCATCTCCATGATGCGCCGTACCGTGATCGCGCCGCCGGCACCGACCACCGGCTTTGGCGTCGCCGCGCCGACGGCGAGGATCGCAGCCTGGGGGGGGTTGATCACCGCGGTGAAGCGCGCGACGCCGAGCATCCCGAGGTTCGAGACCGTGAATGTGCCACCCGACAGATCGGCGGGGGCAACGGTGCCGTCGCGAACCTGACCTGCCAAGGCCCGCGTCTGCGCGGCGATCTCGACAAGCGACTTCAGGTCCGCGTCGAAAACCGTCGGGACGACGAGTGTTCCGTCACCGGCGACCGCGACACCGACGTTGACGCGCGAATAGCGCTCGAAATGCCCGTCGACGTAGGCCCCGTTCACGTTCGGGAACGCCCGCAGTGCGAGCGCGCACGCCTTGATGACGAGGTCGTTGACCGACGGCAGCGGTGAGGCGTGATTGCGCAACTGCTCGCGCAGTTCAAGCGCCTCCTCCGCATCCACCTCGACTGTGACCTGGAACTCGGGGACCGTTGCCTTCGCGCTAGCCATCCGCCGCGCGATCAGCTGTTGCGTGCGCGTGGGCTCGAGGATCGCCACCGCGCCCTTTGCGCCGGTAGCTCCGTCGGACGGCACCAGCGCAGCAGGAGCAGACAGCTTCGGCGCGGACGCGGGGGCGTCACCGGCGCCCACAACATCGGCCTTGACGATTCGGCCGTCGGGCCCGCTCCCGGTCAGCGTCGCGAGATCGATGCCGAGCTCAGCGGCGATGCGACGGGCGACCGGCGAGGCCTTGATGCGATTCCCTCCCGGGGACGGCGCCCCGGCCTGCGTGGCAGACACCACCGGCGTGGAACTCGGGCTCTGAGCCGCCGCGGCCGGCACCGCTGCGGAAGGCTCGGGAGGCGCTGAAGGGCTCGTGTCGCCGTTTGCTGCCAGCGCCGAGGCGGCATCGGCCTGCAGGCTCGCGATCGTCGAGCCGATCGCGAGCGTGGCGCCCTCCTGGGCAAGGATCCGCAGAAAGCCCGAGTCGTCAGCCTCGTAGGTGATCGTCGCCTTGTCGGTTTCGATGTCCACCAACGGCTCGCCGGCCTTGACGGCGTCGCCGGGTTGCTTCAGCCATTTGATGATCGTCCCCTCCTCCATCGAGTCGGAGAGACGGGGCATGATCACGTCGCTCACCCGCGCAACCCTAGCGTCGCGAGCACGGCGGCCTCGATACGGTCCTCGCCTGGCATCGCCGCCAGCTCGAGCTGCTTCGCATAGGGCAGCGGCACCTCCGCCATTCCTACACGCTCGACCGGCGCGTCGAGATAGTCGAAGCACGACTTCTGGATCCGGGCGGCCAGCTCGGCCGTGACGCCGTAGGTGGGCCAGCCCTCCTCTATGCAGACCGCGCGACCGGTCTTCGAGACGGACTCGGCGACCGTGTCGACATCCAACGGGCGCAAAGACCGCAGATCGACGACCTCGGCGCTGACGCCATGATCATTCGCAAGACGCTCGGCAACGTGAAGCGCACGCACGGTCGCATAGGAGTGCGCGACGAGCGTGATGTCGCTTCCGGTACGCGCGACGTTTGCCAGACCGATCGGGGTGACAAACTCTGGATCGAGCGGCACCTCACCGCGCTCCTTGTAGATCGCCAGGTTCTCCACAACGAGAACCGGGTCGTCGTCGCGGATAGCAGCCTTGAGTAGTCCCTTCGCGTCGGCCGGCGTCGCCGGCGCCAGCACCTTCAAGCCGGGCGTCCCCGCGAACCATCCCTCGAACGACTGCGAGTGCTGCGCTGTCAGCTGGTTCCCCGCTCCGTTCGGCGTCCTGATCACTAGCGGGCACCGCACCTCGCCGCCGAACATCGCCCCGATCTTGGCGGCATGGTTCACGACCTGGTCCATCGCAACAAGCAGGAAGTTGATTGTCATGATCTCGACCACCGGCCGCTCGCCAAGCATCGCCGCGCCGACGCCGGCGCCGACGAAGCCCTCCTCGGAGATCGGCGTATCGCGCACGCGCTCGCCGCCAAACTCGGCCATCAGCCCGGCCGTGACCTTGTAGGCGCCCTCAAAGACGCCCACCTCCTCACCCATCACGAACACGTGCTCGTCGCGCCGAAGCTCCTCGCGCAAAGCGAGTCGCAGTGCCTCGCGATAGGTCATCACCTCGGTCGCGTCGGGGTCCACCGGCAGGTCCGACGGGCGTGATTCCACAGTGCTCATTCGCCCAGCCCACCCGCAAATACGAGCTCACGCTCACCGAAGGGCGCGCCCGAGAGCATCCGCGCGAACTGGGCCGCACTGCCAGGCGCGTACATCCCTCTTGCAAGCTCGCTCACTTCCGGCGGCGGATCGTCCCGCGCCCACGCCACAGCGTGGGCGACCTGCTCGGTTGCCTTCACCTCAAGGGCGTCGAGCGCCTCGTCGGAGACGCCCTCGTTCGCGAGCATCGCGCGCACGCTGTGCAGCGGATCGCGCTTTGCGCGCTCGGCGATCTCCTCGCTCGTGCGGTAGCTGAGACCGGGATCGGCGACCGAATGGCCGCGGTAGCGGTAGGTGACCAGCTCGAGCACCGACGGTGCTCGCTCCGTTCGCGCCGCTGCGGTCAGGGCCTGTGCAGCGTCGATCACGGCTCCGAGATCGTCGCCGTCGATCCGCTCGGAGGCCATGCCGTAGGCGCCTGCGCGCTTGTGCAGATCGGTGATCGCCGATGCTCGCTCCACGCTCGTTCCCATGCCGTATTCGTTGTTAATCACCAGGAAGACGACCGGGAGGCGCCAAACCGACGCAAGGTTCAGGGACTCATGCCAGGCTCCCATGTTGACGGCGCCGTCGCCCAGCTCGCAGACGACGCACTGCGGACGCCCCTGGCGAACCAGCGCGAGAGCGAGACCCGTGGCGATCGGCAGCTGGCCGGCGACAATCCCCCACCCGCCGTAGTAGCCGCGACTCACGTCGAGCAGGTGCATCGATCCGCCCCGACCGTGCGCGCAGCCGCCGGCCCGGCCGAACAGCTCGGCCATCACGGCCTCGGCCGGGACTCCGCGGGCCAGTGCGAAACCATGGCAGCGGTAGCCGGTGATCAGCAGGTCCTCAGGCTCGAGCGCGTAGATGGTGCCCACCGTCGCGGCCTCCTGGCCGGACGAGAGGTGGCAATAACCGCCGATCAGCGCCGCCTTGTACTCGCGCTCGGCCTCGGTCTCGAAGATCCTGATCAGCAGCATCTGTTCGTAGAGACGCTCGAGCGTTTCGCGATCGAGTCCCTTCATGCGCCCTCCTCCTCGAAGTATTCGGGGTGCTGGGCGCGAATCCGCGGAACCGCCGACAGCACCATTCGCAGGTGGTGGCGGAGCGCCGCCTCGGCCTCATCAGGCTCATGACGGCTCAGCGCGTCGAGCACAATGCGATGCTCGGAGAGCATCTCTCCCAGATAGTCCGGCTGCGGCAGGCTGAGCCGCCGCACGCGGCTCAAGTGACCCTTGGCGCGCTGCGCAACCTCCCACGTGAAACCGTGCCCGCTGAGCTCGCAGATCGCCGCGTGGAACTCATCGTCGAGCACCGCGAAACGCTCGAAGTCGCCGTGCGCGACAACCTCCTCCTGGCGGCGGACCAAGCCGTCGAGGGCGGCGATATCGGCGGCGTCCGCTGTCTGCGCAGCGATGCGGACTGCGGCGCACTCAAGTGCCTCGCGGACGAACTGTGCATCCTCGACCGCGGCCGTGCTGATTCCCGTGACAAACGTTCCGAGCTGCGGAACAACCTGAACGAAACGCTCGTCACGGAGCAGCGCCAGTGCCTCGCGGACCGGCGTCCGGCTCACGCCGAGACGCTCACTGAGCTCGTTCTCGGACAGCTGTTGACCCGGCAGCAGCTCACCGCAGATGATCGCCTCACGCAAGGACGTGTAGGCCTGTCGGCTCGCCGAGGCGCCGCCGAGGCGTTGCGAATGGCGGATCCTCATATCCACTGTACGCACAGGGGCTGAGGGGCCCACGGACCGTGCTGCCATACCTGCATACTTACATACCAGGGGTGCGGATGATTCCGGCTTTGCCGGAATCCGTCCTCCCCTGGGGCGTGCCTTGGGGTGGTGGAGTGCGGTGCGTGGGGGGTTGGGGCGGTACGGCTTGGGCTTTGCGCCGCTGGTGTGTGGCGGGTGGGAATGAGCTGTGCGGCCGCGTGTGGCGCCTGGCCTAAGTGCCCTGGGAGGGTTGGGGCGGACCTGCCGAAGGCGGATCCGAAACAACCCCTCCCACCGCGTGGAAGCCGCCGTCGACGTGGATGATCTCGCCGGTTATCGCGCGCGAGTGCTCGGATAGGAGGAAGCAGACCGTGGCGGCGACGGGGCCTGCGTCGCGAGTGTCCCAGCCGAGGGGGGCGCCAGAGCGCCAGAGGCCGGCGAGCTCGTCGAAGCCGGGGATACCGCCGGCGGCGATCGTCTCGATCGGGCCGGCGGACACGAGGTTGACGCGGATCGCCCGGGGCCCCAGGTCGCGGGCGAGATAGCGCGACACGCTCTCGAGCGCGGCTTTCGCCACGCCCATCCAGTCGTAGACCGGCCAGGCAACGCTGGCGTCGAAGTCGAGCCCGACGACCGATCCGCCGCTCTCCGCCGCGGCAAGCTGCGGAGCGAGAGCCGCTGCGAGCGCTTTGAAGGAGAACGCGCTCGTCTCGAACGCGGTGATCGCGCTCTGCGCCGGCGTGTCGAGGAAGCCGCCGCCGAGTGCGTCCGCGGGCGCGAACGCGATCGCGTGCAGCAATCCGTCGAGTGCGCCCCAGCGCCGCTCGATCTCGCTCGCGACCGCTGCGAGGTCGTCGGGGTTGTTGACGTCGAGCTCAAGTACATCGGCCGGAACCGGCAGCGACTTCGCCGCCCGGTCGGTCAGGCGGCGACCGCGGCCAAAGCCGGTCAGCACGACCTCCGCGCCGAGCTCCTGGGCCTGGCGGGCAACCTCGAAGGCGATCGAGCCGCGCGTGAGGACGCCGGTGATCAGTAGTCGCTTTCCGTCGAGCATCAGTGTCGCTCCGATGTCATAGGGGGATGTTCCCGAGCGGCCGGCGGCGGGGTGGCACCGAGTCGAGCGCCGCAAACGCTGCGGATACGCGCTCGCGCGTCTCTCCCGGCTGGATGATGTCGTCGACGTGTCCGTCGGCGGTGGCAGCCCCTGGGTGCAGGTGCTCCTCCGCGTAGCGGGTCGCGAACTCCGTGCGAGCGATCGCCGGATCCTCCGCGGCCTCGATATCGCGGCGGTGGATGATGTCAACCGCCTGTTGCGCCCCCATAACGCCGAGCTGTGCGGACGGCCAGGCGTAGACGAAGTCGGAGCCCAGCTCCTTGCTGTTCATCGCGATGAACGCACCTCCGAACGCCTTGCGAACGAGCACCGTGACGCGCGGCACGGTGCACTCGGCGAATGCGTGCACGAGCTTCGCGCCGTGGCGGATCACACCGAGCTTCTCCTGCTTGGTGCCCGGAAGGAAGCCGGGCGTGTCGACGAGGACGAGCAGCGGTATCCGAAAGAGGTTGCAGGTTCGCACGAACCGGGCGGCCTTCTGTGACGCGTCACTATCCAGTACGCCACCGAGGTAGCGCGGTTGGTTGGCGACGATCCCGACCGAACGACCGTCGAGCCTGCCAAACGCACAGATCACGTTGCGGGCGTAACGTGGAGAGATCTCGAGCAGCCGGCCTCCGTCGAGCAGCGCGCGGGCGACGTCGCGCATGTCGTAGACCTTGCGTGCCTCGGCGGGGACGAAGCTGTCCGGCGCGACGCCGGTCGGGTCGACGATCGGCCACGGTGTCGGCGGGGCATCGCTGTTCTGCGGCAGGTAATCGAGCAGGTCGCGAGCCAGCAGCGCGGCGTCGAGGTCGGTCGGGGCGACGAGGTGGCAGACGCCGTTGCGGTCGTGGACGCGGTGACCGCCGAGCTCGAGTGCCGTCACCGACTCGCCCGTCACCGCGCCGACGACCCCGGGGCCCGTCAGGAACATGCTGGCGGTCTCGGTCATGATCACGAAGTCGGTGAGCGCCGGCGCGTAGGATCCGCCGCCCGCCGACGCACCGCAGATCACCGAGATCTGCGGGACGCGCCCTGACAGCGCGACGTGGTGGTGGAAGATCCGGCCGTATCCGGAGAGGGCGGCGAGGCCCTCCTGCATCCGCGCTCCGGCCGACTCGACGAAGCCGATCACCGGGACGAGCGTGCGTTCAGCGAGCGCGAGGACCGAGACGACCGTGTCGGCGTGGGCTTCACCGAGTGAACCGCCAGCGAACGAGGCGTCCTGCGCGAAGCATGCGACCGGCCGCCCGTCGACGCGCCCGGTCGCTCCCAGCACGCCGTCGCCGGGACGCGCCTTGTCGCCCATGCGGCGCGAACGCACGTCGGTGCGCAGCAGATGCAGCGAATCGGGGTCGCACAGCACCTCGAGTCGCTCGAGTGGGGTCAGCTTCTCGTCCGGGCGTGGGGACGCGGGCGCCACCGTCATGTCGCCTCGAGGCAGAGCACGGCGTTGTGACCGCCGAAGCCGAACGAGTTCGAGATGGCCGCGAGTAGCTGTCCGTCTTCGACGACGAGCTCCCGCGAGACCAGCGGCACGTAGTCGAGGTCGAGCTCCGGGTCTGGCTCCTCGAGACCGAGCGTCGGGGGAATGGTGCGGTTGCGCAGCGCGAGGATCGTGGCCACCGCTTCGACGGCGCCCGCGGCGCCGAGGAGATGACCGATCGCCGACTTGGTTGACGAGATCGGGAGCTTGTAGGCACGGTCGCCGAGGGCGCTCTTGAGCGCCGCCGTCTCGGCGCGGTCGTTGATCGGCGTCGAGGTGCCGTGAGCGTTGACGTAGACGAGCTGGTCGGGGGTGATGTCCGCGTCCGCGAGGGCCCTCGTGATCGCTCGCGCGGCGCCCGAGCCGTCGGATGGTGGCGCGGTGATGTGATGAGCGTCCGAGGTCGCTCCGTAGCCGCGAAGCACGGCGAGGATCCGAGCCCCACGGGCACGTGCCGCCTCGCCGCTCTCGAGCACGAGGACGCCCGCACCCTCCCCCATGACGAAGCCGTCACGCCGGAGATCGAACGGGCGTGAGATTCCGGTCGGCGAGAGGGCATCGACCGCGACGAACGCAGCCCGCGACAGCGGCGTCAGCGACGCTTCGGTTCCGCCGGCGAGCACCGCAGTCGCGTCCCCGTACTGGATCGCGCGCATCGCCGATCCGATCGCGTGGGTTCCCGCCGCACACGCGGACACGACCCCGTAGCTCGGTCCCCGCAGGCCGTGGCGCATGCTGACTGCGGCTGCGCCCGCGTTGCCCATCATCAGCGGTACCGCGAGCGGCGAGACGTGCTTCGGGCCCTGCTCGAAGAGCGCCCGGTCGTTTGCCTCGATGGTGCCGATCCCGCCGATCCCGGTGCCGACGATCGCTCCTATCTCGGTCGCGGCGTACGGGAGCTCGTCCTCCCAGCCGGCGTCGGCGAGTGCCTCCTGAGCGGCGACGAGCACGAGTTGGGCGAAGCGGTCCGCGCGCCGCGCCTGCTTGACCGAGAAGTGGTCGCTGGCAACAAAGTCGCGACAGGCCCCTTCGCCGTCCTCGATACCGCTGACCCCCGCAGCCCAGCGCTCGTGCAGCGTTGCCGCCCCGATCCCCAGCGGCGTCACCGCGCCCAAACCCGTGACAACCACCTCGTTCACTTGGCGCGCTCCGCGACCATGTCGATCGCATCGCCAACCGTCTTGATCTCCGCGACGTCATTCGACGTCAACTCGACGCCGAACTGCTCCTCGATGATCTGCGAGAGCTCGGCGAGATCGAGCGAATCGACGTCGAGCGCCTCGAGCTGAGCGTCGCGCGAGATCGCGTCGGGATCCGCTCCGAACGTCACGAGGGACTCGGTGATCACCTTCTGGATGTGCTCGATGCTGGTGTCTGCCATTTGCTTCCTTTCGCTGTTCAGGCGGACAGCCCGCCGTCGACGTACAGGGTTGTTGCGGTTATGTAGCCGGCGGCGTCGGACGCGAGGAACGCGACCGCGGCCGCCACCTCCTCCGGTCGCCCCGCGCGCTGCGCGGGAACGCGCTCGGCAAGCTGTGGCGGGATGCCCTCGGTCATGTCCGTGTCGATCAGCCCTGGGGCGACGGCGTTGATCGTGACGCCGCGCCGCGCGACCTCAACCGCCGCCGTCTTGGTGAACGCGATGACCGCTGCCTTCGACGCCGCGTAGTTCGCCTGGCCGGCGTTGGCGCGAGGGCCGACCACCGACGCGATATTGACGACGCGGCCGAAGCGCGCGCGGATCATCTCGCGCAGCACCGCACGGGTGAGCCTGTAGGTGGCTCCGAGGTTGGTATCGAGCACTCGCTGCCAATCGTCGTCGCTCAAGGACAGCGCCAGTCCATCGGCGCGCAGTCCGGCGTTGTTGACGAGCACCCCGACCGGCCCGAGCCGCTCGTGAACGGCCTCGAGCAGCTGCGCTGGAATCGCGGGATCGGCGACGTCGCCCTGCAATGCGACCGCTCGCCCGCCCGCCGCCTCGATCGCTGCGACCGTCGCGTCGGCACCGGCCACGCCACTTCTGTAGTTGACAGCGACCGGCCAGCCGTCGGCGGCGAGCGCCACCGCGATCGCGGCTCCGATGCCGCGCGATGCGCCGGTCACGAGTGCGCACGAGCCCGCAGGACGCCGGTCTTGGTCAGCGTCGCTCACGTCCCGCCCCACTCGATCACCGAGGCTCCCCAGGTGAAACCGGCGCCGGCGGCGGCAAGCACGATCCGCGTGCCGGGTCGCAGGCGACCGTCGGCGCGCGCCGCGGCCAGCGCGAGAGGGACGCTCGCTGCTGATGTGTTGCCGAGCTCGCCGATGCAGTCAAGGACCTTTTCCGGCGCTATCTCGAGGCGCTCGGCGAGCGAGCTCAGAATCCGGCTGTTGGCCTGGTGGTAGACGAACAGGTCGATGTCCGCAAGCTCCACCTCGGCGCTCGCGCACGCCGCGCGGGTTCCCTCGGCGAGCCGGCGAACCGCCTGCTTGAAGGTCTCGTGGCCGTCCATCGCAAGCAGCTGGGTGTCACGGTCGGCGACGATCAGCCCCGCGTGCGAGCCGTCACTGCCGAGCACCACCGGCCCGATCGTGCCGGTGGACTGCGCCGAGCAGACGATCGCTCCGGCGCCATCGCCGAACAGCGCTGCGGTGTTGCGGTCGTGCTGGTCGACGTGGCGGGACATGATCTCGGCCCCGATCACCAGTGCGTGCCGGGCGCCGCCGGAGCAGAGGATCCCGCGGGCGGCGGCGAGCGCTGCTACGAATCCGGTGCAGGCGCTGCCGATATCGAAGGCTCCCGCTCCGTCAGCGCCCAGGGCGTGAGCGACAACGGGGGCGGCGTTGGGCATGACCGAGTCCTGGCTGCATGAAGCGAGGAGCACGAGGTCGATCTGCGAGGCGTCGAGGCGGGCGTCACGGAGCGCCTCGCGCGCCGCGTCCGTGGCGAGGTCGGCGAGATTCGCGCGCGGATCGGCATAGCGGCGCGAGCGGATACCCGTCCGCTTGACGATCCATTCATCTGAGACGCCGATCAGAGGGGTGATCCGCGCGTTGTCGACGACCTCGGGTGGAAGCGCGCCGCCGACTCCGACGATCCCGGGGCTCGCCGTCGGTGGGGCGGGGGGCTCGGACGCCGGCCGTGCTGTGACGCTCGCCACCTATCCCCCTGCGCTCGGGCTCACGCAAAGAGGTACGCAGACCACGCACGCGGGATACATGCCGCCGCCGCGAGTAACCCCCATCGGAGGGGGGTCAACCACCCATTTGGGGGGTGCTGTGCTCACGCCCGATCCGCGACGGCGTCCTTGGCGTCGTCGGCCTGGATGGTCTCGTGGTACTCCTGCTCCACGTTCACGGACCAGATGTTGTCCTTCGTTTCGATCCCAGCAGCGATGTTCTCGACGGCGACCATGGCGGTCAGCATCGAGTGATCCTGGTTGTTGTAGCGGTGCATGCCGTTGCGACCGATCAGGAACAGGTTTCTGAAGCGGTCGAGATAGTCACGCAGGACCTCGAACCGCTCGTAGGTCCCAAAGTAGGCCGGGTAGGCCTTCGGCACGTGAAGCACCGTGTGGTCGAGGACATCGGCTCGCTCAACCAAACCGAGCTTGCACAGCTCGTCGATCGCAAACTGGGCGAACTGCTCGTCATCGCGCTCCCAGAGCTCGTCACCCTCGGTCGCGAAGTACTCCATCCCGACCCACACCGTGCCGGGATCCGCCACGAGAAAGGGACTCCAGTTGTTGAAGATCTGCAGGCGCCCGACCTTGACGTCCGGCTCCTGAACGTAGATCCAGTTGTCCGCCATCTCCGCGAGCGGGCCGGCGCTGCGCAGGAGCACGCCGACGGTGATGAAGTCGCGGTATTCGAGCCCGGCCGCCACCTCGCGGACCGCAGCCGGCACGTCAGCGTCGAGGCCGGCCACCAGCTCGCGAATCGGGATCGTGGAGAAGAAGTAGTCGCCCTCCACCCGCGAGCTCGCCCCGGAGGCGTCGGTAACGGTCGCAGCGACGATGCTCTCGCCTTCAACGTGGAACGCCGTCACCTTGGAGCCGAGCGTCACATGCCCGCCGCGGTCGATCACGCGACGCGTAACCTCCTCCCAGAGTTGGCCGGGCCCGCGCTTGGGGTAGAGGAAGCGCTCGATCAGGCTGGTCTCGGTCTCGCGCTGGTAGATGTCCCCGCCGCCGCTGCGGCCGCCGCGAGCCCCGCGCAGTGCGCTGCGGGCTGCGTGAGTCAGCGCGCGAGAGATCGAGAGCCCCTTGATCCGCTGCGCGCCCCAGTCTGCCTTGATGTTCTTTGGCGGGACGCCCCAAACCTTCTCCGTGTAGTCCTCGAAGAAGGTTGCGTAGAGCTCGCGCCCAAAGCGGTTGATCATGAAATCCTCGAGCGAGCTTTCGTCGCGGATCGGTCGCAGACGAGCGTTGGCATAGCTCGCGCCGATCCGCGCCATCCGCAGTGCGCCGAGGTTGCGCACGGTGGTCGCGTTGAGGCTGACGGGATAGTCGAACATCCGGCGCAGGTACATGATCCGCGAGCGCCTTTCGCGGAGGAGCATCACGAGCTCGGAGTCCGCGGGGTCGGCGCCCTCGCCGTCGAGGCCGGCCAGCCACGGCGTGCGAGCGTCGGTCCTCAGACGCTCGAGCGGAAGGATCTCAGTCCACCAGTGCATAACCCGGGTGCTCTTCGAGAAGAAGCGATGACCGCCGATATCGATCCGGTTGCCCTTGTAGTTGACGGTCTTGGCGAGGCCGCCGACCATCGAGTCCGCCTCGTAGACGTGGGGCACAACGTCCGTCCTGTCGAGCAGCTCGAGCGCGGCGGTCAGTCCCGCGGGCCCCGCTCCGGCGATGATTGCAACGCGCTTGGTCATCGATTCCGCTGCATTTCGGCGGGGGCGGCCGGGTTCGACCGCGCGGAGATGATAGTCGCCGCGCTCAATCCGACAGGCCGAGTCGCTGCGCGCGCTGCACGGCCTCGGCACGGTTGCGCGCGCCAAGCTTGCGGTAGAGACTGCTCGTGTGCTCCTTGATCGTGTGCGGCGAGAGGTGCAGCGTCGCCGCGATCTCGCGGTTGGTCGAGCCGTCGGCGATGAGATCGAGCACCTCGCGCTCACGTGGGGATAGCGGCACGGCGTCCACCTCGACCTGCGGCTGGAAAACCGTCATGCCGAGGCCCACCATCCGGACAGCGCGCGCGATGTCGGCCGCCCCCCAGTCCTTCGGGATGAATCCGGAGGCTCCGGCAGCCTTTGCAGCGCCCGGAGAGATGCGACCGGCGCCCGAGATCAAAAGGATGTGTGTCTCCGGTGAGCGCTGGCGCAGCTGCGCAGAGATCTCGGGTCCCGACTCCTCACCGATGAACAGGTCAACGAGCGCGACATGCGGCTTGTAGCGGGCTGCGAGGGCGTATGCCTCGGCGGCGGTGCGCGAGCTGATGCAGCGTTCGACCCAAGGCTGGTTGCCGAGCATCAGGCGAAAGCCCCAGTGGACGACGTCGTGGTCGTCGACGATCAGGACTCGAAGTTTGGTCTCCGCGTCGGCATCGATAAGCGCGTCGGTCGTGCTCACGGGCCGCCCTCCGCGCGGTTGCGGATTACGCCGCGGCTGCCATCCGCGTCGCCGTGGGGCACGACGAGACGCACCTGCCACGTGCCGCCCGCGCGCGCGCCGAACTCGAGCAGCCCGCCCGCCTGCAGCGCCTCGAAGCCGGCAAGCCGCAGCCCCATGCCAGCGATGCCGGCAGGCCGGGCTTCCGCTCCGTCGTTGGTCACCTCGAGCACGAACGCCCCGTCGCGCAGCTCGGTCCGGACCCCTACGCGCGTCGGCCGGGCGTGCTTGTGGGCGTTTCGGATCGCCTCGGCCAGCACCGATTGCGCGAGCGGCTCCAGGTCGGACGGAACGTCGAGAGCATCCACACCGTCAAGCTCGATCCCGAGGTCCGGATGCTCGTGACGCAGGCGAGCCACCTCGTCGCGCAGCGTCGTCTTGGTCGCCGGGAGCGAGCGGCCAAGCGGGCGCTGGATGGCGCTGCGCAGCTCTCCCAGCGCCTGTTGCAACTCCTCGGCGCAACGCCGGCGCGCCTGCTCGTCGAGCGGCTGGTCCCCCGACAGCGCGAGCGAGATCCCGAACAGCCGCTGGACCACACTCTCGTGTAGCTCACGGGCCAGATCGATCCTCGCTTCGAGCTGCGCCGCTCGCTCGTACTGGCGCGTCGCGGCTCGCGCCATCGCCGCGAGCGCCGCCATCTTGCCGAGGATCCAGAGGACCTCGCGCTCGGAGTCGGTGAGGATCGCCTCGTCGCCGCCACGGTCCGACAGGATCACGCCCATCCAGCGCCCGCGCGCGGAGATCGGCGTGCAGACGACGGTGCGAGCTTCGAGACGCTCGACGTACTCGGCCGGCAGTCGGCTCGTAAGATCGCTCGAGAGCTCCAGCACGCGGTCCTCCGCCAGAGCCTGCATCGCGAGTGGGGCAGACTCAGCGGTGAAGTAGTAGTCAGCGAACAGCCCCACGTCCACGCCGTAGCTTCCCGCCGCATAGACGCGCCGGCGGGCAGAGTCGTAGCGGAAGATGAGCACGCGGCGCATCGCCGTGCAACGCGTTATCCCTTCGCAGAGGCGGCTGTAGAAGTCGTCACCAAGCCCCTCCTCCTCGCTCTGCGCCAGAACGTCGGCGAAGATCTCCAGCGCGTCGGCGCTCGCACTCGCGCTCGCGCGGGCATGCGCGGCGGTGTCGTCTGTTGAAGAACTCATCGGATCTGGCAGGCGTCTCGGGGTTGCCGCGCTACATTCTCCACGCTCGCGGCGCAACGTGGGCTGCGCCGGTCTCCCCGCGCGCGTAGGCTTGTGGCCGTGGAGTTGCGCCACCTGCGCTATTTCGTGGCGGTTGCCGAGGAGCTTCACTTCCACCGCGCAGCCGAACGCTTGCACATCTCCCAGCCGCCGCTGTCCCAACAGATCCGCGCGCTGGAGGCCGAGCTGGGACTCTCGCTGTTTGAGCGCAACCGGCGGCGTGTGGAACTGACGGCGGCCGGGCGGAGCTTCCTCGCCGACGCGCGAGCCATCCTCGAGGCCAGCGATCGCGCCGCCGACAAGGCACGCCGCGTCGCTGCGGGTGAGCTCGGGACGCTATCGATCGCCTTCGTCGGCTCGGCCACGTTCAGCCCCGTGCTGCCTGCGATCCTGCGCGACTTCCGGGCGCGCTATCCGGACGTCGGACTCAGCCTGCGCGAGCTTCAGACCGCGGAGCAGCTCGCGTCGCTCGCGGCAGGGCGCATCGACGTCGGCGTGATCCGTGGCCCGCTGAAAGCCTCCGAGCTCGACCCGGCGCTCGAGCTGATCGTGATCCAGCGGGAGCAACTCGTGGTCGCGCTGCCGGAGACGCACCCGCTGGCCCGCCGCGCTCGTGTTCGCGCGGACGATCTGCGCGGAGAGACGTTCGTCATTCTGCGGCGCCACGAGGGGCCCGGCCTCTTCGCCGCGCTGGCTGCAGTGATGGGCGAAGCCGGAGGAGTGCCCGAGGATGTGCTCGAGGTAGCGGAGATGCAAACGATCATCGCCCTCGTCGCGAGCGGCGTCGGCGTTTCGCTCGTTCCGGCCTCGGTCGGCGATTCTGAGCGCCAGGGTGTCGCCTTCAGGCCGCTTGCTGACCCCTCGCCAACGACCGAGCTCTCGCTGGCGTGGCGCAGCGCTATCGCCTCGCCAGTGCGCGATGCGTTCCTCGAGGTCGCCGCGACCGGGCACCTCGCCGCGGCGCAGATCGCACCCTAACCGTGGCCGGGACCAAGATCCTTCCCTTTAAAGTGCAAAGCCCCCGCGATTTTTGACCTGCTGCGGGGGCGTTGCACGGAGGAGAGGGAGACATGAGACTACGGTCACCCCGGTAAAACGTCCAATACTTGTTGTCGGCGTCTGTGAAATGTTTCGCGTGTCACAGGCCCAGTCAGCTAACGTCCTCGTCGGGAACCTCCTCAACTTCGTGATCGGAGACGACGTGTCCGCAACAACAAGCCCCACGCTCCTCATCTGCTACGACGGCTCGGATCGAGCGGCTCACGCGGTCGCCGTCGCCGGTCGGCTTTTCCCGGGCGCAAACGCCATGGTCCTAAACGTCTGGGAGCCGATCGAGCGCGTGGTCGCCCGATATGCGGCGCTCGCTCCCTACCTCGGCGAGCAGATCCCCGAGGCCGACGCCGGCGCCAAGGAGGAGTCCTCAAAGACCGCCGAGGAAGGCGTCACCCAAGCGCAGCGGGCGGGATTGGTCGCCAGCGCCCACACGGCGACACTCGACACGACGGTCTGGGAGGCAGTGCTCAGCGCGGCGAGCGAGACGGGAGCGGAGGTCATCGTCACCGGGACGCGCAGCCTTCACGGCGTCAGGGAGGCACTCACCGGCACGCTTTCGCACGCGCTGATCCAGCACAGCGCGGTACCCGTGCTGGCGATCCCCACGCACGACGAAGGCTGAACCATCGCTCGACCGACCGAGGCACGAACGCGGCTCACGTCGGGCGGCGCGATCACGTGACGAACGTCGCGGCATAGGCGATGTAGGCGAGCGCGAGCGCGCCTGCCCCGATGAGCTCGCGCGGCCTCGCGAGCTCGTCATGGCGCAGCGTGAAGAAGAGCGCGAGGAGCGCAAACGGGTCGACGTACTTCTGCCACGGATAGCGAACCGCGAGCGCGCCCACGAGAAAGCTCGCCAGAAACGCGAACACGAGCCAGCGCCGTGACCCCACGCGCCAGCGCCAGACAAGGATCGCGCCCGCGAGTGGCACGAGGACCCAGAACAGCAGGGACGTTCCAAGCGGCGTCGGGAATCGCTTCGCCGCGTTCCAGATCACACCGGCGGAATGGATGCCCGGACGGGCCGGAAACGCCACCAGGAGCAGAGCCGCGGCGAGCGCGCCGGCGGCCGGGAGCCGTACATCTGCGGCAATCCTTGGCAGCCCACGGCGTCGGGCCGCCCAGGCCGCGCTCCCCAGCAGCGGCGCGAACAGCAAGGCGCCATAGAGCCCGATCGTTGCCAGCGTGAGCTCGGGGGTCTGGACCACCAGCCTGCCCTGGGTGGCCCCAGCATCGCGCCCGGGCGCACAGAGGGCACACGAGCTTGGATCGCCGCCTGGCGGCACTAGCCCATGCCAGCTGAGGAACAGCAGTCCCACCGGGACGGCGGCGGCCGCCACCGCGACCAGCAGCTCCGCGCGACGTAGCCACGGCCGGCGCACACGAAGCGCGTAGAGCGCCGCCACGGCGAGCATGAAGGCTGCGCTTTGACGTGTGAGCATCGCGGCAGCAAGAGCGACGCAACCGGCGAGGAACGGACCGGAGCGGACGGTCTCGCGGTAGCGCTCGAAGCGTTCGATCGCAACGACAATCAGAAGGGTTGCGAGGTTGTCGGTGATAGCTCGGAACGACGTCCCGAAGACGTAGGGCGAGAGCATGAACAGCAGACTGAGCACGAGGGCCTGCGACCGCGCGAAACCCAGCCGCCTGCGCAGCAGGTAATAGACAGCGAGCGCGAGCACGTAGGAGATCACGACCTCGACGAGCCGCATCGCCCACAGGGCGTAGCCGGTCAGCTTGCCCAGGTAGGCCTCGAGGAGCGGGAAGAGCGGGGTCTGTGCGGCGAGGTAGTGATGGAGGTCGGGGAACGGGAGCTGCCCGGCGAACTGGAGGATCGTCGGGTAGATGTAGTTGCCCTCATCGGTGGAGTGGAAGATCGGCAACGTCACCGTGAGCCCACGCAGCGCGGCGACCATCACGATGAGCGGGATCGCCAGCACGAGTGGCACGAGCCAGGGCGCGGCGAGCCGGTCAGGCCCGCTTCGACGACCCGTCATGGAACTCGGAGGCTTGCTCATCGGCTCGGCCACGATAGGCGAAGGCGGCCGGAGACGCGGGAGCGCCGGCCGGAACGCACACTGCCACACCGCCGGAGGTGGGTCACGGCAGTCGGGGCGCCCGGATTCGAACCGGGGACCTCACCGACCCGAACGGTGCGCGCTACCAGGCTGCGCCACGCCCCGACGCAGGTCGGAGTATTCCACAAGCGGGTGGCTCCGCTACCGTGGGCCGTCGTGGCGCTGCTGCACGCGATCCTCGCCGAGCTCGACGACCTCCTCGAACCGGGGGCATATCCCGACCATTGTCCGAACGGTCTTCAGGTCGAGGGGCGCGCCGAGGTCACCCGGATAGTGACCGGAGTGTCGGCGAGCGTCGAGCTGTTCGAGCGGGCGATCGAGGCCGGGGCTGACCTCGTGCTCACCCACCACGGATTGTTTTGGGACGGAGACGATCCGCGCGTCGTTGGGCCGCTGCGCGAACGGCTGAAACCGCTGATCGCCGCCGATGTTTCGCTGGCCGCGTACCACCTTCCACTCGACGGTCATCCGGAGGTGGGCAACAACGCGCTGATCGTGACGGGGATCGGCGCTCACTCGACCGCGCCGCTCGCGCCGGCGGGAGCGCGGAACATCGGCTGGGTCGCCGAATTCGAGGGCGACGGTATCCCGGTGGCAGCGCTCGCCGAGCGGTTGGGTGCGCTGACCGGGAGAGACGTCCTCTGCTTTTCGGGCGGGCCGGAGCGTGTGCGCACGGTCGGCGTGCTGTCAGGCCGTGGCGGGCGCGCCGTCCACGACGCGATCGCTGCCGGGGTCGACGCCTTCATCACTGGCGAGGCCGAGGAATGGTCTCGCGCACTCGCGCTCGAGTCGCGGATCCACTTCCTGGCCGGCGGTCATCACGCGACCGAGACCTTCGGCGTCCGTGCGCTCGGGGAACACCTCGCGGAGCATTTCGGCATCGAGCACCGTTACGTCGAGATCGAGAATCCGGTCTGACGGGAAATCTTCCGGCGAGAGCCTTGCGAGCATCCGCCTGGGGGTATATATGTATCGACGGTCATAAGATAGGAGGACGCACCGATGGCGAATCACCTGACGCCCACGGAGCTCGCACGTGAAGCGGGTCTCGAACGGCGCGAAGTGATCTCCAAGTGCATGGAGATGGGCGTCCCGATCTTTCACGGTCGGATCGACAAGTCGCTGTTCCTCGACAACCTCCGTCACTCGGTAGCCGTTCGCCTTCCGGCGGAGGCCGCCTAACCGGATTGCCTGGCCGCTCACGTGCCGGCGGGCTGCCGGCACGTGAGCGTCGCTGCGTGGCAATCGACGCATCGGCGCCGCCCCGCCGCCTATCCTCAGCGGCGGTGTCTCTCAGAGGCTGCGGCAAGGTGATCGCGTTGTGCGCGCTGCTGCTGCTGAGCACCGCCGCTCCGTTGCCTGCCGTCACTGGCGGCTCGTCGTCCCCAACCGGCTCCAGCGGCTCCAGCGGCACCACTGGGAGCAGCGGAACCACGGGCGCGACGACAATCGCACCGCTCGCGAAACTGGATGCGAAAGCTGCTGCCGCGATGAAGCGACTGGGCACCGCGTCCGGCGCCTACATCGTCGACCTCAGCACCGGCCAGGTGCTCTATGACGATGCTGGAGCGACGCCGCGCTACCCGGCGTCGGTCGAGAAGCTGTACACACTGAGCGCGGCCCTGTCGCTCTTCGGAGCCGGCGGGCGGCTGGAGACGAGCATCTACGGCACCGGTGCAGTCGACGCGGCAGGCGTCTACACCGGAAATCTGTATCTCCGCGGCGGCGGTGACCCGACGTTCGGCGACGCACAGTTCATCAAGCGGTGGTACGGCGTCGGCACGAGCGCCGGCTCGCTCGCAGCGGCGTTGATCGCCGCCACACACATCACACGAGTCGACGGCGCAATCGTCGGCGATGAGAGCTACTTCGACAGCCGGCGCGGCGGACCGGCGACGGGATACGCCCCCGACCCGAACCTCGTCGGCGAGCTCAGCGCGCTCAGCTTCGACCGCGGAGCGCTCGGCGCGCAGCGCAACCCCGCGAACCACGCCGCCTGGGAGATGATCGGCGCGCTCGCGCGCGACGGCGTCGTTGTGAGCGGCGGACACTCGAACGGCAGAACGCCGGCAGGCGCAACACTCCTTCGGTCGGTGGCCTCACCGCCAATGAGCACGCTGGTCTCGCTGACCGCCGGCCCCTCCGATGACCTTTTCGCGGAGATGATCCTCAAGGCCCTCGGGGCGCGGTTCGGCGGCGCGGGCACCACCGCCGGCGGCGCTGCGGTCGTCCAGCGGTTTCTCGCGAAGCTCGGTCTGACGGCGCAGATCGCCGACGGCTCCGGCCTCTCCCGCGGCGATCTGTCAACCCCCGAGCAGGTGGTCGCCCTACTCCGTGATCTGAGTCCTGGCGGCGTCCCTTCTCTCGCTGTGGCGGGCGCTGACCTCCGCGCGGCGTTGCCGATCGTGGGACGGACCGGCACCCTCGTCACGCGTATGGTCGGGACGCCCGCGGCGGGAACCTGCGAAGCGAAGACCGGCACACTCAGCAACGCGTCGGACCTCGCCGGCTGGTGCGATGGTGGCCGCTACGCGTTTGCGCTGCTGATGAACAATGTTGACGTGACCGCGGCCCAGAAGGCGCAGGACAAGATCGTCGAGGCCCTCGTGGCCTACGGTCGAGCCGTCGGCGCGACCCCGGCGTCCAAGAGCTCGAGCAATCCCGCCTCATCGAGGACGCCCACGCCGAGCCGCTGAGCCTTCTCGAGCTTCGATCCCGGCGACTCGCCGGCGAGGAGATACTCGGTCTTCTTGGAGACGGCGCTGGTGACGCGGCCGCCGGCGGCCGCGATCCGCTCGCTCGCCTGCTCGCGGGTGAGGGTCGGAAGCGTCCCGGTGATCACGAAGGTCACACCCGCAAGCGGTCCCTCACCCGGGGGTGGGCCCTCCTCCTCGAATCGCAGGCCGGCGGCCCGCAGGCGCCCGATCAGCTCCCGCATGGCAGGTTCCGCGAGCTGGCGGGTGATCGACGCTGCCATCTTCGGGCCGACGCCGGCGGTCTGCGCGATCTCCTCCGGCGAGGCATCCAGCAGCCGATCGATCGAGCGCAAGCGCGCCACCAGGTTGCGGGCCGTAACCTCACCGACCTCCTCGATGCCGATCGCGAACAGGACGCTGTGGAACGGACGCCGGCGAGAGTCGGCGATCGAGCCGATGAGCCGGCGCGCGGAGATCTCCGCGAAACCGTCCAGTTCGAGCAGCTGCTCCTCGCGCAGGTCGTAGAGGTCAGGCGCACCGCGGACGAGGCCATGGTGCAGGAGAGTTCCGACGAGCGTCTCGCCAAGCCCGTCGATGTCCATCGCGCCGCGCGAGACGAAATGGCGCAGTAGCTGCCACTGACGACCGGGACACGCGACGTTCGGACAGTTGGTGAAAACGGAATCGGGCGGCTTGATGGTCGCTGTGTCGCACACGGGACAGCGCTTTGGGGGTTGAGGCGGCGGCTGGCGGTGAGGGTTCTCGAGCGCGTGCGGGGCCGGCGAGACGACCTGCGGGATCACGTCGCCGGCGCGCAGCACGATCACGTCGTCGCCCGGGCGGAGATCCTTGCGCGCAAGGTCCTCCTCGTTGTGGAGCGTCGCGAGCTTCACCGTGACCCCGCCAACGTGCACCGGCTCGAGCTCGGCAAACGGATGCAGGTCGCCGAACTTTCCGACGTTCCAGTGCACGGCGAGCAGCCGTGTCTTCGCGGTGGTCGGCGGGAACTTCCACGCCACCGCCCAGCGCGGATCGCGGCCGACGGCACCGAGTCGTCGCTGGAGCTCGAAGTCGGAGACCTTGATCACGACGCCGTCGATTTCGAAGTCGAGCCCTCCGCGGCGCCGCTGCCACTCGAGGCACTGCTCAACCACCGCATCCTCGTCGTCCAGCGCGACGATCTCGCTGTTGACGTTGAAGCCGTGGTCACGCAGCCAGCCGAGCGCCTCCCACTGGCTGCGCAGCTCGAGGCCGTCGCTCACGCCGACCGAGTAGGCCAGCATGGATAGCGGCCGGCGCGCGGTCAGCGCCGGGTCGAGCTGGCGGATCGTGCCGGCCGCGGTGTTGCGCGGGTTCATGAACGTCGACTCGCCCGCCGCGGCGAGGCGCTCGTTGAGCGCCGTGAAGTCCGGCAATGACATGTAGACCTCACCGCGTACCTCGACCATCGCCGGCGCGTCCGCGATGCGCGCCGGAACCTGATCGATCGTGCGCAGGTTGTGGGTGACGTCCTCGCCGACCTCGCCGTTACCGCGCGTCGCGCCACGCTCCAGAACACCATCGCGATAGATCAGCGATATCGCGAGACCGTCGATCTTCGGTTCGCAGACGAACGTGAACTTCGGATCGTCGATTCCCTCACGCGCCAGGTGGGAGCGCATCCGGGCGATCCAAGCCCGAAGCTCCTCGGGCGAGCGTACGTTGGCGAGCGAGAGCATCGGTTGCGGGTGACGGACCTTCTCGAGGCGGCTGACGGGCTCGCCGCCGACGCGCTGGGTCGGCGAGTCCTTGGTGACCAACTCCGGGTGAGCCGCCTCGATATCGCGCAGCTCGTTGTAGAGCGCGTCGTACTCGTCGTCGCCGATCTCGGGGTCGTCCTCGACGTAGTAGCGGCGCGAGTGGTACGCGAGGATCTCCCGCAGCTGCGCGGCGCGCTCGGCCGGCTCGCTCACGGCGCGACCAGCCTCGCGAGGTCGAGCTTTGCGAGCGCTTCGATACCGGGCCGATCGGTGAGATCGAAGTGGATCGGCGTCAGCGCGATTCGCCCCGCCGCGACCGCGGCGAGATCGGTGCCGGCAACATCCTCGTAGCCGGGCGCCGAGCCGTAGATCCAGTAGCGCCGCCGTCCCTCCTCCTCCTGCTCGAGGCGCAGCTCGTCGCGGTAGACGCGTTTGCCGAGGGCGGTCACCTCGATCCCGACCGGCGTCTTGCCTGGCAGGTTGATGTTGAGCAGGGTCTTCGGCGAGAGCGGTACGCTGTCGAGCGATTCGACCAGCCGGGCGACGATCTTCGCCGCGAGCGCAAAGTCGAAGCTGCCGCGATCGGTGTACTCGAGCTCGGCGCCTGCGGCCTGCTGGGAGACGGCGATCCCAGGGATGCCGAGCACGACCGCCTCGAGCGCTGCTGCAACGGTCCCCGAGTAGGTGATGTCGTCACCGAGGTTGGCGCCGTGGTTGATCCCGGAGACCACGAGGTCCGGGGTGAAACCGCCGATCAGACCGAGGTGCGCGAGGCGCACACAGTCGACCGGCGTTCCGTCGGTCGAGTAGCCGACCGTTCCGTCGCCGAAGTCGACCTCGGCCACCCAAAGCGGCCGCCGCGTCGTGATCGATCGGGCCATCGCCGAGCGGTTGCCGTCCGGGGCGACCACGACGAGGCGAACCTCGTCGAGCGCCATCAACGCGCGGCGTAGCGTCTGCAGGCCGTCGGCTTCGATTCCGTCGTCGTTTGTGAGGAGGACCTGAAGCACCGCAACCCAGGATATTGGGAGGCGCGGGCGACCCTGGGCGGCGGGCGGGGAGTTCGTGTGCGCCCGCCCTGCCCAGGATGATGTGCTCGTGAACGAACCGGAGCCGCTGGCGACGCTCCTTTCGCAGGCGCTGATCGCCCACACGATCGAACTGGACAACGAGTTCGAGCTGCGAGTGCCGAATCGCACCTCGCGCTACGGCGTCGGCGGCTCGTCACCGGCGCGGGTCCCGGCCGGGGAGCGACTCCCGCGAGTCTGGCCGGCCTCATGGGTGATGTACGCGAACTACATGCAGTTCGTCGATGACGACGGGATAGCTGTGCGCCTGCTTCGCGGCGCGGCCGGCGGCCTCCAGCGCTGGGGCTACATCGAGACGACCTCGGACGATCGCCTCGCCCGGCCGACGGACGCCGGCCGCCACGCCAAGGAGGTCTGGCAGGGCCTCCCGGCGCTCGTCGAAGGACGCTGGGGAGCACGATTCGGCACAGCCGCGCTCGACGAGCTGCGGTCGGCGCTGACACGCCTCGTCGGACGGCTCGACACTGACCTCCCCGACTACCTCCCGATCCTTGGCTACGGCCTCTGGCTCGAGATCGACGCCCTGCGCGCCATGCCACGCAGCGGCCTGAACGTCGCGGAGCGCCCGCTCGTAACGCTGCTGGCTCAGGCGCTGCTCGCGTTGACCACCGGCTTCGAACGGCGTTCGAAGGTTTCGCTCGCGATCTGCGAGAACGTGCTCAGACTCGCCGGCGACGAAGGGGTGCGGGCAGCCGAGCTGCCGCGACACTCGGGCGTCTCGAAGGAGGCGATCGCCGTCGCGAGCGGCTGGCTCGAGCGGAGCGGCTACGCGACAGCCGGGGCGGATCCAACGGACGGCCGCAGCCGGTTGCTGACGCTGACGATCGCGGGGCGGGGCGCACGTGACGCGCGCGCCCCGCTACTCACCGAGGTCGAGGCGATCCTCGGAACGCGGTCCGGTGCCGAGGCGGTGACCGCAGCGCGGAGCGCGCTGGAGCGGCTCGTGGCGAGCGCCGCCTGGGGTGTGCCCCGGCCGCCGGCCACTTGCTGGCGCGCCAAAGCTGGGACCCCGGTTGTGCTCGCTCACCATCCGATGGTGCTCCACCGTGGCGGCTACCCTGACGGGAGCTGATGAGCGCGCCCGAGGATCCCCGCGTCGCACGCGCCCGCGCCTGGCGTGACGCTTCCCACGTCGCGGTGTGCGATGCCCTCACTCCGTGGGCGGGAGGAACCGTGGTGCGAGCGTCCCGCTACCCGACCTACTGGTACTACAACGCGGTTCGCGTCGAGCGCGACACTGGCATGAGCTGCGCCGAGCTGATCGCCTTCGCCGACGAGGCACTCGACGGCCTCGCGCACCGAAAGATCGACTTCGACGATGTAGCCCAGGCTGAGCGGTTGCGCGGTGAGTTCGACGCCGCGGACTGGCAGTCCCGCCGGCTGGTGTTGATGCGCCACGAGACCGCGACCTCGCTGAGCTCGCCGCACACGGTTGAAGAGGTCCCCTTCGACGCGACCGAGCCGCTGCGAGTCGCGTGGCACAACGAGGACTTCCCGGGCGTCCCGCCCGACCGCCATCTGGAGGACGAGCGGGAGCTGGCCGGACGGCGCGGCGACCGGATCCTCGCGGTGGTCGAAGCTGGGAACGCGGTCGGGTTCTCCCAGCTGCTCACCTCGGGGACCGCCGCGGAGGTGACCGACGTCTACGTTGACAGCGTTCATCGCGGGGCAGGCATCGGGACGGCGCTAACACTCGGAGCCATCGAGTTGGCGGCTGGCGCCCAGGACCTCTGGATCCTCGCCGACGACGAGGATCGCCCAAAGGAGCTCTACAAACGTCTTGGCTTCCGGCCAGTGTGGTGCTTCATGCGGTTCCTGCGGCTGCCGCATGCGCGGTCCTAGGACGCGCGGGACCGGGCCGCGCGCCGACGCCGGTTAGGAGAAGTGCGTCTGCGGGCGCTCGAGCTGGACGCCGTCGAGAAACGTGTCGACCTTCTCGTTGTAGAAGGCGACGAGGCCCGCGATCGGAAGCAGCTGGCGCGTCGGAAAGTCGTATGACCAGGCGAGATCGGTGTGGAGCTCGCCCGGGGTCCGGACCGACCAGTAGCCGGTCGTCCTTCCCTTATACGGGCAGGCGGTGACCGTGTCGCTCCACTCGAGGTGCGCAAAGTCGAGCTCAGTGCGGTTCAGGTAGTAGCGCGTCGGGAGGCCGGTCTCGAAGACCATCACCGGCGAGTGAGACTCGGCCAGGACGAGCCCTGCGAGTTCGATCCGCACGGTCCGCGTCGAGCGGATCGCATCGACGCGAACGTAAGGGCTGCGGGGGTGGACGAACACCTCCTCGTCCTCCTCGAACCAGTGCTCCAGCGCGTCCCACTCGAAGCGGAGGGTGCCGGCGACGCCATCCACAGCCGACTCTGTATACAGGCGGGCCGCAGCGTCTCGTGAGACGTCGCCGACGCGCAGGCCGTAGCGCTCCGCCTTACCGAGCCTCAGCTTGTGCGGATGGCCCTCGTCGACGAGCAGCGTCTCGTCCACGTCGGCGCGAGGGATGTAGTACTGCGGGTATTTCGGCGTCTCCCAGACGTAGAGCGCCTTCATGGTGTCGAGCACCGTCGCGCCCCCGAGCGTGGCGCGGATCCGGCGGGGAACCGGCTCGACATGGAGCGCGGGGACGGCGTTCTCGGGATAGTCGCGCACGACCTAAGCGTAGCCGGGCGCCGGCGCCGGCTCGCGGCTGGACCGCCAGAACACGGCCACTCCGACGCCTGCGCGCTCAGCGATCCACGACCAGCTCCATCAGCAGGCAGTCGTGCCAGCCCATTCCGTCCCGGTCGCGTTCGTAGTCGTGGAGAATGCCGACAGGGCTGAATCCAACCTTCTCGTAGGTACGAATCGCGGCCGCGTTGTCGGCGGCCGGGTCGATCGTCAGGCGGTGGTGGCCGCGCTCGCTCGTGAGGAGCGCGACGGCCTGGCGGAGGGCCTCAGTGCCGAGGCCGCGACCGTGGCGCGCCGGATCGACGAAGATGTCGATCATCGCGTGACGGTAGTCGTCGTCAGGCTCCTCGAAGTACTGGACCATCCCGGCAACGGCTCCATCCTCCTCGATGACCAGCCGCGTCGCCGTCGGGTCCTCGGCCGGGAAATCGGCGGCCGGCGGCCCCCACCATTCGAGCACCTCAGGCTGCTCGTGGATCGCGCGGAGCTCAGCGGCGTCAGCGCCGGTCATGGGTCGCAGATTCACCCTCCTGACGTTAGCGCCGAGTGCAGGCGTTCGGCAGTCCCGGCCAGGCACCGCGGGAGCTAGAGCCAGCCAGCGCGACACGGCGGGAGCGGCGCCGCGCGGGCGAGATGCGATCTGTCGAATCTGGCGCCCGCCCGAGGTCCCGCCGCGGCGAGCGCGAATCCCGGCAGGACAGGAAGCGAGTTCGCGCGCGTCAGGCTGCGAGCCGGAACGGTGGGTAGTGGTCCGTCGCGAGCAGCAGCGCGTAGGCGAGCACGCGACTGTGCCAGCGGATCGCGCCCTCGACGTAGTTGAAAAGCGATCGGGGATAGCGGCCGGTGAAGAGGATCGCGAACCAGGCAGCGATCAGCACGAAGATCGCCCCGATGTCGATGAAGAACAGAACGATGTAGTGAGGGATCGCGAGCAGCCACTTGACGAGCGGCAGCCAGCGATTGAGGCTCGCCGCGTCCGGGTAGGCGACATCGAGGTGCACCGCCTGCTCATCCTCGGTCGACGGATACCGGTCGTCCATCAGCGCGAGGTAGGCCCCGACCCGCGTCGCGAAACGCATCAGCTGAACGTTCCAGTCAAACCACCAGCGCGGGTAGCGGCGGCGGAACAGCAGCATCAGGAGCGTGGGGAGAAACAGCAGGCCGACCCCGCCGATCGCGATCGAGTACGCGTGGCCGTTCGCGCCCCACGAGGCGTTGAAGCCGCCGATCGCGCCGAGCACGATCGCGATCGGGATCACCGTGAAGACGCGAAACGCCGAACTCAGCCGTCCGAGTCTGCGGTCCGGATAGTCGATCGTCAAGGTCAGCGGGTACTGGGTACTCACGGCACCGCTACCGGCGCCAGCTCACTCGCGATCCTCTCCGTCCAGGCGCGGACCGCATCCCAATCGCGCATGTCGCGGTAGGCCGGGGGGGTTCCCTTCGCCATCGCGCGCTCGATCGGGCCGTGCGGATCGGCGGGAACGCGGCCGCCGAAGACCACGTGTTCGCGCGCGCCGAGGTGCTCGACGCGCCCCATCACGCGCGGCGGCTCGAGCCACGAGCCGTTGGGTGTCTTTGCCGGCTCGCCCACCGGGCCGGAACTGAAGACCCAAAAAGGCAGCTGCGAGAGCTCATCGGCGCGCGAGCGCAGGAACGCCTTCGCCTCCCCTCGCCAGCGCTTCATGTAAACGGCGCTGCCGAGGACAACCGCGTCGTAGCCCGCGAGATCGCGGACGTCGCCGACCTCGCGGCAGTCCACAGCAAGCCCGTTTTCGCGGAGACCCGAGGCGATCGCCTCGGCGATCTCCTTTGTTGCACCGTGTTTAGATGCGTAGGCAACCAAGACGCTGGTCATGCATCAAGGCTCTCAGGTGGGCGGGCGGGCGACATCGGCGGACTCGCGCAGGCGCCGGTGGCGTATTACGGATAGGCGACGTGCGCTAGGTAGAGGCCGTGGGCCGGCGCGGTCCGGCCGGCCGCGCTGCGCGGTGCGCCCGTCAACAGCGCCGTGAAGTCCTCGGCGGCGCGGACGCCGGCGGCGACCTCGAGCATCGTTCCGACGAGAACGCGGTTCATCTGGCGCAGGAACGAGTCGGCCTCGATCCAGAACTCGAGGAGGTCGCCGTTTTCGCGCCACTGCGCGCTGATCACCTCGCGATCGAAGCGGCGATGGTGGGTCTCGCTGGGCGTGAAGGCGGTGAAGTCGTGGCGCCCGAGGAGTGCCGCGGCGCAGGCGTCGAGCGCGTCACGCTCGAAGCGGCTCGGGTAGTGAAGCGCGCGCCCGTGCTCGAACGGAGAGCGGGCGCGGGAGGTGAGAATGCGGTAGCAGTAGGTACGGCTGCGCGCGCTGTGGCGCGCGTCGAACCCTTCACCCATCGGCTCGCTCGAGAGCACCGCGACGTCGTCGGGCAGCAGCGCGTTCAGGCTCCGCGGGTCGAGCGCCTCGTGCCCGTAGGAGGCGACCTGCGCCCAGGCGTGGACGCCCGCGTCCGTGCGGCCGGCGACCGCTGTCGGGACCGGTTCGCGGAGAATCGTCGCGAGCGCGCGTTCCAGCTCATCCTGGACGGTGCGCTGCGCGGGCTGGCACGCCCACCCGGCGAAGCGGGTGCCTTCGTAGGCGAGCGTGAGCTTCGTTACCTGCCCCACGCCCGCTCACTTCGTGAAGTGCGGCTGCCCGAGAACATCGACGCCACCAAGAAATCGTCCTCCGCGTACGCGCGGAGGCGGACTCACGCGACGAGTTCGAGGAAGACCATCTCGGTGGAGTCGCTCGCGCGCGGCCCGAGCTTGATGATCCGGGTGTAGCCGCCGGGTCGCTCGGCGTAGCGCGGCGCGACCACCTCGAACAGCTTGTGGACCGCGAACTTGTCCTGGCCGAGCGCCGACAGCGCCTGGCGGCGAGCGTGGAGATCGCCGCGCTTGGCGAGCGTGATCAGCTTCTCGATCTCGGGCTTCGCGGCCTTTGCCTTGGCCTGCGTCGTCTTGATCCGCTCGTGCTCGATCACCTCTTTGGTGAGGTTCAGGAGCAGCGCCTTGCGGTGGGCGGAGTCGCGGCTGAGCTTGTGACGGGTCCTCTGGTGGCGCATCGCGTTCGGTCAGTCGTCGCGGAGGTGAAGGCCGCGCGCCTCGAGGGTTTCGATGACCTCGTCGATCGACTTCTTGCCGAAGTTCGGGATCGCGTTCAGCTCGGCCTCGGACTTCGAGATCAGGTCGCCCACGGTCTGGATGCCGGCGCGCTTGAGGCAGTTGTAGGAGCGGACGCCGAGCTCGAGCTCCTCGATCAGGATCCCCCACTCCTCCCCCTGCATCACGAGCGGCGCGCCCGCACCGACGCCGCCAAGAGCGCCGTCGAGCTGGCCGGCCGGGCCGGCGCGAAGCTCCTCGACGCGATCCTCGTCGGTGAAGATCGCGAGCTGGCTGATCAAGAGCTCGGCCGCTTCGCGCAGCGCGGCCGAAGGCTCGACCGAGCCGTCCGTCTCGATGTCGAGCGTCAGCTTGTCGAAGTCGGTGCGCTGGCCGACGCGGGCCTGCTCGACGGCGTAGGCGACACGGCGGACCGGCGAGAAGATCGAGTCGATCGGGATCACGCCGATCGGCTGGTCCGCAGACTTGTTGTCCTCGGCGGCGCGGTAGCCGCGGCCGCGGCCGATCGTCAGGTAGAACTCGAGCCGCGCCTTCTTGTCGAGCGAGGCGATGTGGACCTCGGGGTTGAGGATCTCGACGCCGGACGGCAGGTCGATGTCCGCCGCGGTGATCTCGCCCGGACCGGTGGCGACGAGCGCCGCCTCGATCTCGGTCGCGTCGGAATGCATCCGACAGACGATCCCCTTCAGGTTCAGGACGATGTCGGTGACATCCTCCTTGACACCGGGGATCGTCGAGAACTCGTGCGCCACGCCCTCGATGCGAACGCTCGTGACTGCGGCGCCGGCCAGAGAGGAGAGCAGCACGCGGCGCAGTGAGTTGCCGAACGTGTAGCCGAAGCCGCGGTCGAGTGGCTCGATCACGAACGTGCCGCGGTTGTCGTCGCCGGATTCGCTCGTGATTCGGGGGATCTGGAAGTCAAGCATCGGGGTCCTAACGTCGTCGTGTTTCCAACGCTCGCCGGCCTTCAAGCTCCGGCGTGCAAACTTGAACGGCTGGCGCTACTTCGAATAGTGCTCGACGATGAGCTGCTCCTGCACGGGGGCCGCAACCTCGCGCCGCTCCGGTTTGCGCAGGACCTTTCCAGTTAGCCCATCGTGGTCGGCCTGTAGCCAAGCCGGCACCTGTCCGGTCAGCTCGGTCGCCTCGCGGATGACCTGCTGCGCTGTGGTTCCCGCCTTGACGGCGATCACGTCGCCCGGGCGAACCTGGAAGCTCGGGATGTCGACGCGGCGGCCGTTGACGGTCCAGTGTCCGTGGCGGACGAGCTGGCGCGCCTGGCGGCGGCTGGCGGCGAAGCCGAGCCGCACGAGGACGTTGTCGAGGCGGCACTCCAGCAGGGTCAGGAGGTTCTCACCGGTCACGCCGGGCTGGCGTGAGGCCTTCTCGTAGTAGTTGCGGAACTGGCGCTCGAGCAGGCCGTAGTAGCGGCGGGCCTTCTGCTTCTCCCGCAGCTGCAGGCGATACTCGCTCTGCTTCTGGCGGCCGCGGCCGTGCTCGCCCGGCGGATACGCGCGGCGCTCGACGCCGCACTTGTCGGTCAGGCAACGCTCGCCCTTGAGGAACAGCTTCTGGCCCTCGCGGCGGCACTGCTTGCACTGCGCTCCGGTGTCTCTAGCCATGGTGGCGCGCCTCAGACGCGGCGCCGCTTGCGCGGGCGGCAGCCATTGTGGGCTTGCGGCGTAACGTCCTTGACGCCCGTGACCTCGAGACCGGCGGCCTGCAGCGAGCGAATCGCAGTCTCGCGTCCGGACCCGGGGCCCTTGACGAAGACCTCGACCTTCGAGAGACCCTGCTCCATGCCCTTGCGGGCCGCTGCGTCGGCGGTCACCTGTGCGGCGAACGGCGTCGACTTGCGCGAGCCCTTGAAACCGGCGCCGCCCGCGGACTCCCAGGCGATCACGTTGCCCTGCTGGTCGGTCAGCGAGACGATCGTGTTGTTGAACGACGTCTTGATGTGCGCCTGCCCGATCGGGATGTTCTTCTTGACCTTGCGACGGCCGCGCGCGGGGCGCCTGGGTGCGGGCATTACTTCTTACCTGCCTTCTTCTTGCCGGCGACCTGCATGCGCTTGGGACCCTTGCGGGTGCGCGCGTTGGTCTTCGTGTTCTGACCGTGGACGGGAAGGCCGCGCCGGTGGCGCAGGCCCCGGTAGCAGCCGATCTCTGTCAGGCGCTTGATGTCGGTGGAAATCTCGCGGCGCAGGTCCCCCTCGACCGTGAGCTGCTGGTCGATCGCGTCGCGCAGCTGCCCGACCTCGTCCTCGGTCAGGTCGCGGACGTAGGTGTCCGGCGAAATACCGAGCTGCGCCAGTAGCTTGGTCGACTGCGGACGGCCGATGCCGAAGATGTAGGTCAGGCCGATCTCAACGCGCTTGTTGAGCGGAAGGTTGACTCCCGAGATGCGTGCCATTGCGCGCCCGACCTAGCCCTGGCGCTGCTTGTGGCGCGGGTTGGAACAGATCACGAGCACCTTGCCGTGGCGGCGGACGATCTTGCACTTCTCGCACATCGGCTTGACCGACGGTCGAACTTTCATGATCCCTCTCGGGTTGGTCGCGAGGTGTGGCTCTGGCTGCCGGTCCGGCAGCCGCTACCAGCCTCGGATTTACGTAGAAACAGCCCGGGTCAGATGGCCCGAGCGCGACCCACAATATTAGCAAGCCCACCATCGGCTGCGTCGTCGGCGTGCCAGGGGGTCATGATCTCCGGCCCGTCAGAGCCGATCGCGACGGTGAACTCGAAATGAGCGGCGAGCGACCCGTCGGCCGAGTAGATGGCCCAGCCGTCCTCGCCAGCCTCCACCTCGACGGTACCAATCGTCGTCATCGGCTCGATCGCGAGGACCATCCCCTCCTCGAGGCGCGGCCCCTTGCCGGCGGGTCCGAAGTTCGGGATCTGCGGGTCCTCGTGCATGTTGCGTCCAACCCCGTGACCGACCAGGGAGCGCACCACGGCCAGCCCGTCGCCCTCGGCGGAGACCTGGATCGCATGCGAGACGTCGCCGAGGCGGTTGCCCGGGACGCACTGCTCGACCCCGGCGAACAGGGAGCGCTCTGTCGCCTCGAGCAGGTGCGCGGCGCCGGCGCTGACCGGGCCGACCGGGAACGTGCGGGCCGCATCGGCGACCCAGCCGTCGAGGGTCACGCCGACATCGAGTGAGATCAGATCGCCGCGCTCCAGCCGGTAAGGGCCGGGGATCCCGTGAACGATCATCGAGTTCGGCGAGGCGCAGATCGAGCCGGGGAAGCCCCGGTAACCCTTGAAGGTCGGGATCGCGTCCTGGGAGCGGATGTAGCGCTCCGCCGCCTGGTCGAGCTCGGCCGTGCTGACGCCGGGGCGGATCTGGCGCTCGAGCAGGCGCAGCGTACGCACGAGGATCGCACCGGCGGCTGCGATCCGCTCGATCTCGGCCTGGGACTTGCGGATTATCAAAGCTCGTCCTCGCGCTGCAACGTTGAGATCGCAGCGCGGATGTGCGAGTGAACCTCGCTCGGTGATGCGGTGCCATCGAAGCGACGCAGTAGGCCGCGCCGATCGTAGTAGTCGATCAACGGCTCGGTCTGCGCGTGATAGACCGCGAGCCGCCGGCGGACGGTCTCCTCCCTGTCGTCGTCGCGCTGGACGAGCTCGCTGCCGTCGTCGTCGTCGCGTCCGGCGAGCCTCGGCGGATCGAAGTCGACGTGGTAGACGCGACCGGTCTGCGGATTCACGCGACGCCCGCTGATTCGCTTCACGACGACGTCGTCGGGCGCGTCGACAAGCAAAGCTGCGGTCAGCCGGCGACCACGCTTCTCGATCTCGGTGCCGAGCGAGTCCGCCTGCTCGACCGTCCGCGGGAAGCCGTCGAGCAGGAAACCGTCGCGAGCATCGTCCTGCGCGACGCGATCGAGGATGACTCCGGTGATGACGCTGTCCGGCACCAGCTCACCGCCGTCCATGTAGCGCTTCGCCTCCTTGCCGAGCGCGGTCTGCGCGCTCACGGCGGCACGGAGGATGTCGCCAGTTGCGATGTGCGGCAGGCGGAAATCCTCGGTGAGGCGCGTCGCCTGGGTGCCTTTGCCGGCACCAGGGGGCCCGAGCAGGATTAGGTTCAGTTCGGCCATCGGGGTGTCGCTTACGCCGCAGCGCCGCTGCGAAAGCCGCGGCAAGCCTATCGCTGCGGAGCAGGCCTACGCTTTCAGGAAACCCTCGTAGTTGCGCATCATCAGCTGTGCCTCGAGCTGTTTCATCGTGTCGAGCGCGACCCCGATGACGATGATGATCGACGTTCCGCCGAAGTTGAAGGTCACGCCGGTGCGCGCGTAGACGATCGCCGGAAGCACCGCGACGGCGGCCAGGTAGAGAGCGCCCGGAAACGTGAGCCGCGCGAGGATCCGATCGAGGAACTCGGCCGTCGGCCGACCGGGTCTGACGCCCGGAATGAACCCGCCGTACTTCTTCAGGTTCTCGGCCTGATCCACCGGGTTGAACGTGACCGCGGTGTAGAAGTAGGTGAAGACGATGATCAGAATGGCCTCGCCGACGATGTAATGCCAGCCGCTCGGCGCGAAGAAGTCGGCGACCTGCTGGGACCAGTGGGTGTGGATCAGCTGCCCGACGGTCGGCGGGAAGGCCATCAGCGACGCGGCGAAGATCACCGGGATGACGCCAGCCATGTTGACGCGCAGCGGCAGGTAGGTCTGGCTGCTCCCGATCATTCGCCGGCCGATCACGCGCTTGGCGTACTGGACCGGAATCCGTCTCTGGCCCTCCTGGACGAAGACGACCGCTGCCACGACGGCGAGAACCAGAAACGGCAGGACGACCTTGAAGACCTGGTTGTTCGACGTATACCAGGTCTGGGCGGCGCTCGGCAGGCGCGAGACGATCGAGGCGAAGATCATCAGCGAAATCCCGTTGCCGATGCCGCGCTGGGTGATCAGCTCGCCCATCCACATCACGAGCACGGTGCCGGCGGTCAGCGACATCACGATCAGGAAGATGTGCTGCAGGTCGAAGATCGGGATCACCGGCTGGCTCGCGGTTCCGAGCGAATGGAAGAGGAAGACGTAGCCGATCGACTGGGCAAACGCCAGGCCCACCGTCACGTAGCGCGTGTACTGGGTGATCCGTGCCTGTCCGACCTCGCCCTCCTTCGACAGCTTCTCGAGCGAGGGGACGACGACGGTCAGGAGCTGCAGGATGATCGACGCCGTGATGTAAGGCATGATCCCCAGCGCGAAGACCGCGACCTGGAGCAGCGCGCCGCCCGAGAACAGGTTGAGGAAGCCAAGGATGCTCGAGGCACCGGCGCTCGAGTTCGAGAGCTGCTTCGCAGCGCTGGCGCTGACGCCCGGTGCCGTGATGTGGGCGCCGAGACGGTAGAGACCCAGCATCAGCGCTGTGAACGCGATCTTCCTGCGGATCTCGGGAACCGCGAACGAGCTGAGGATCGTGCTGATCATGTTCGGGTCAGTCTAGAGGCCGACCGACGGAGGCTCGTCAGGAATCGACTTCGACGCAGCGGCCGCCGGCGGCTTCGATCCGCTCGCGGGCGGTCGTGCTGAAGGCGTGAGCGTGCACCGTGAGACGCTTGGACAGCTCGCCGCTTGCAAGGATCTTGACCGGGATGTTCTTGCGCGTGCCGAGCCCCACGGCGCGGAGCGCGTCGAGAGTGACCTCCGCGCCGGCGCCAAAGCGGGCCTCGAGGTCGCCAATGTTGACCGGCTGGGTGTGGGTCCGGAAGGGCTCGAACGGCATCGACTGCTTCTTGTGCGGTCCGCGCAGCTTGCGCATCCGCATGTGAATCGGCATCTGGCCACCCTCGAACCGTGCCCGGTCCTTCGCGCCCGAGCGCGAGCCGTAGCCCTTCTGGCCGCGACCTGAGGTCTTGCCGGTCCCGGAGCCCTCGCCGCGACCGACGCGCTTGCGGGGACGGCGCGAGCCGGGCGCTGGGCGCAGCGAGTGCAGGCCTATATACGGCTCGGCGGCCCGCGCCTTTGGCGCGTCCGCACTCGCCGGATCCTGCGGCTCGGTGGGCTTCTTGGCCGTGCTGCGGGGAGCGGGGGGTGTCATTTGGTGGGCTCTTCGACTTGGACGAGGTGGCGAACTCGGTGGAGCATGCCGCGCGTCTGGACCGTGTCGCTGACCTCGACGGTGTGGCGGATGCGGCGCAGACCGAGCGAGCGCAGGGTCGCGAGCTGGGCTTTGTCGGAGCCGTTGCGTGACTTGGTCTGCGTGACGCGGATGCTCGCGTGCGTCTTGGCGCTTGGGCTCATGACTTGGCCTCTTCGACTGGGTGCTCGGCGCCGGCCTTGGTGGCTGCCGCACCGACCCGCTTGTCCTCGAGCCCGAGGACCTGTGCGACCGAGAGTCCTCGGAGCTCGGCCACCTCGAGGGGCGTGCGCAGGCTCTTGAGGCCGTCCACGGTCGCCTTGACGAGGTTGATCGGGTTCTGCGAACCGAGGCTCTTGGACAGGATGTCGTGGATCCCCGCCAGCTCGAGCACGGCGCGGACACCGCCGCCGGCGATCACACCGGCACCCGGTGCTGCCGGCTTCAGGAACACGCGTCCCGCGCCAAAAACGCCGGTCGTCTCGTGGGTGATCGTCGAGCCGTACTTGGGCACGCGGAAGAGCGACTTCTTGGCCTGCTCCACGCCCTTCTGGATCGCAAGCGGAACCTCGTTCGCCTTGCCGTAACCCACGCCGACGATGTCCTTCTCGTCGCCGACGACGACAAGAGCGGTGAACGAGAAGCGCCGGCCACCCTTGACGACCTTGGCGACACGGTTGATCTCGACTACTCGCTCCTGCAGGTCGAGGCCCGCGGAGCTGACTGTTCGATCGATGCGCATGAGCGGGGAAGGGTACCAGCGTGCCTAAAGCGTCAGGCCGGCCTCCCGCGCTCCCTCCGCGAGCGCCTTGACCTGGCCGTGGTAGAGATAGCCGCCGCGGTCGAACACGCCCCGCGTGATTCCGGCCGCCTTCGCACGTTGTGCGAGTAGGCCGCCGGCGCGCTGCGCACGTTCGAGCGGCGCCAGCGAGCGCAGCTCGGGCTCGGTCCAGTTGACGGCCACGATCGTCCGTGCCGCAACGTCGTCGATCAGCTGTGCGGAGATGCCGCGGTTGGAGCGAAAGACCGACACGCGCGGCCGCTCGGCCGTGCCCGAAACCTTGGCGCGAACGCGCCGGCGCCGCTTCAGCCGCCGTTCCTGCTTGGTTGCTATGCCCATTGCTCGCTCCTCATGCGCGCTTGCCGACCTTGCGGACGACGACCTCGCCCTCGTAGCGGATCCCCTTGCCCTTGTAGGGCTCGGGCGGGCGCTTCTTGCGGATTGTCGCCGCGACCTCGCCGACCTGTTGCTTTGAGATGCCGCGAATGATCACTCGCGTCGGCTGCGGCACCTCGAACTCGATCCCATCCGGCGCGGGAATGCTGACCGGGTGAGAGTAGCCGAGCGCGAGCTCCAGGTCGCGTCCCTTCATCTGAGCGCGGTAGCCGACGCCCTGGATCTCGAGACGCTTCTCGTAGCCGTCGGTGACACCGATCACCATGTTCGCGACGAGCGTCCGAACCAGGCCGTGCAGCGCGCGATGCTCGCCACGGTCGGTCGGGCGGGTTACGACGAGGCGGTCTTCATCGCGTGCGACGGTGATGTCGCGCGGAATCCGCTCCGACAACGCCCCCTTGGGACCGTTGACACTCACGAGCTCGGGCTCGATCGTCACCTCGACACCGCTTGGCACCGGGATCGGCGCTCTACCGATGCGCGACATTTACCAGACCTCCGCGACGACTTCGCCACCGACGCCGGCAGCGCGAGCCTCATGCCCCGTCATAACGCCGCGGGAAGTCGAAACGATCGCGGTGCCGGTCCCGCCGTGGACGCGCGGAATGTGCTTTGCGTCGACGTACGCGCGACGACCGGGTCGCGATACGCGACGCAGACCGGAGATCGCCGAGCGGCGCGACTCGTCGTACTTCAAGCGGATCTCGAGCACGTCGCCGGGGGCCTCGCTGGCAGGCGCGACATTGAAGCCGTCGATGTACCCCTGCTCGACGAGAATCCGGGCGAGTTCGGACTTCTGGCGCGAGCCGGGCATCAGCACCGTCTCGTGCGAGGCGTGAATCGCATTGCGGATCCGTGTGAGGAAATCGGCTATCGGGTCTGTCATCGACATGCTTGGGCTCCCGCTACCACGAAGACTTCGTCATGCCCGGGATCTGACCCTGGTGGGCCATCTCGCGCAGGCAGATCCGGCACAGGCCGAACTTCTTGTACACCGAACGCGCGCGGCCGCATCGGTTGCAGCGGGTGTAACCGCGGGTCTTGAACTTGGGGGCGCGCGCCTGGCGCACACGCTGGCTGGTTTTAGCCACTACTCCTCCGAATCTGTTTCGTCGTCTGGCGACGAAACGGCTTCGTCGTCGTGAGACTCATTGTGCGGGGCGTTAGTTGCCTGCGCCTCCGCGATGGGCGGGTCCGTGCTTTCAAGTGCTTGCGGGGCATCGTCCGCCTCGGCCGGCGCGGGCGGTGCTGCGTCCGGCTCGGGCGGCGCCTCGATCGCGTCGGGCAGGGCAGGCGGGGCCTCTATCACTGCCTGACCGTTGCTGGTGGCGGAGCCGTTCTCCGCCGCCGTTTCACCGGCCGAGTCAGCAGGCCGCGAAACGGCCGCCTCCGCCGTCGCAGCGAGCGGCTCGCCCGGAAGGGTGGGCCGGCCTTCCTGCGAGAACGGGAAACCGAAGGCCTCGAGCAACGCGAAGGCCTCCGCGTCGGTGCCGGCGCTCGTCGTGATCGTGATGTCAAGTCCTCGCACCTGGTCGACCGCGTCGTAATCGATCTCGGGGAAGATGATCTGCTCACGCACGCCCATCGAGTAGTTGCCGCGGCCATCGAACGCGCGCGGGTTCAGCCCGCGGAAGTCACGGATACGTGGAATGGCGACCGACATCAGGCGATCGAGGAATTCGTAACCGCGTTCGCCGCGGAGGGTCACCGAGACGCCCACCGGCATGCCCTCGCGCAGCTTGAAGTTCGCGATCGATTTGCGCGCACGGCGCACATTCGGCCGCTGGCCCGCGATCGTCGCGAGCTGGTCGGTCGCCGCGTCGATCACCTTCGAGTCCTGCTTACCGTCGCCGACGCCCATGTTGAGCGTGATCTTGCGAATCGCCGGGGCCTGCATCGGCGACGAGTATCCGAACCGCTCGAGCAGCGCCGGGCGGATCTCGTTCTCGTAGCGAGTCTTCAGCCGCGCCTGGGTCTTTACCGCCATCAGTCGATCCTCTGCTTCGAGCGACGCGCGACGCGCAGGCGCCGGCCGTCCTCGCCGCGCTCGAGGCCGACGCGGGTCGGCTTGTGGTCCTTGGGATCGAGCAGCGCGACATTCGAGACGTGGATCGGGCCCGGCCGCTCGATCACGCCGCCCGGGGAGGCGGGGCTTGTCGCACCCGCCGCCTGACTGGGACGCTCGTGGCGCTTGATGATGTTCAGGCCCTCGACGTAAACGCGGTTCTTCTTCGGCTCGACGCGCATCACCTTGCCGACCTTGCCGCGGTCCTTGCCGCTGATCACCATCACCTGGTCGTCGCGACGGATCTTCATCAGAGCACCTCCGGTGCGAGCGAGACGATCTTCATGAAGTTACGCTCGCGCAGCTCGCGCGCGACGGGGCCGAAGATGCGCGTGCCGCGCGGGTTGTTCTGCTCGTCGATGATCACAGCCGCGTTCTCGTCGAAGGCGATATAGGTGCCGTCGGGGCGGCCGAAGGACTTCTTCGTCCGCACGACGACGGCTGTCACGACCTCGCCCTTCTTGACGGTACCCTGCGGCGTGGCCTGCTTGACGGTCGCCGTGATGACGTCACCGACGTGCGCGTAACGTCGCCGCGATCCGCCCTTGACGCGAATACAGAGGATCTCGCGCGCGCCTGTGTTGTCGGCCACGCGAAGGCGTGTCTCGTTCTGGATCATCGCGCGCGCTCCACGATCTCAACGAGACGCCAGCGCTTGGTCGCCGACAGCGGGCGAGTCTCTACAAGCCGGACGAGATCGCCCTCATGGGCTTCGTCGTGCTCGTCGTGCGCGTGAAGCGTCTTCGAACTGCGAACGATCTTCTGGTAGCGACGGTGCCGGCGCGAGGTGTCGACCCGTACCGTGATCGTCTTCGCAGCCTTGTCCGACACCACGATCCCCTGACGGGTCTTCTGCGTCGGGCGCTCACTCGGCTCGGCGACGAGCGCCGCCGCGATCGGCGCCGGCGCAGGCTTCTTCGCGCGCACCTTGCGGCGCCGCTCGGCGCGGGCCTTGGCGTTCTGCTTGCGCAGTGTCTCGCGATCGGACCTGCGCTCCTGCGCGGAGCGCGGCGTGCCAGTGCTGGCGGCGCGCTGGCGCGTATGCCGGCGGCGCTCCTTCGGGTGAACGGCGTCGGACGCGGCTGCGGCGCTTTGCGCGGCGGCCGGCTCCTCCTTGGGCTGGGGAGTGGTGGTGTCGGTTGGCTCGCCCTCGGGAGATGCCTGGTCGGCGTCGGGCTGCGCTTCGGCGGCCGGCTCGCTGACGGCGGGCTCGTCTGGGGTCGGCTCGGTCGCCGCCGGCTCCTCGACGGTCGGCTGCGCCTCGGCCTGCGGGGTCGTGGGCTCCGTGTCTTCTGCTTGGATCTCTTCTTCAGCCATCTGTCAGCTCTCTTGGTGGGCGGAGCGGAGCTTTCGCTCCTGCTCGATAGTCAGGGCGCGAGCCAGTTCGCGGCGGCCGGCGCGCAGCCCGGCAGTGTTCTCGAGCTCGCCGGTCGCGTTCTGGAAGCGCAACCCGAACAGCTCGCGCCGCGCGGTAGCGATGTGGTCGGTCAGCTCGGCGTCCGTGTAGTCCCGAAGATCTTTTGCAGCGCTCGCCATCAGTCGTCCCGGGACACGAACTTGGTTTTCACGGGCAGCTTGTGGCCAGCCAGGCGCATCGCGTCACGCGCGAGCGATTCCGGCACGCCGGCCAGCTCAAACATGACGCGGCCCGGCTTGACGACCGCGACCCAGCCTTCGGGGGATCCCTTGCCGGAGCCCATGCGGGTCTCGGCGGGCTTCTTCGTCACGGGCTTGTCCGGGAAAACGTTGATCCACACCTTGCCACCGCGGCGAATCTTTCGGGTCATCGCGATACGCGCAGCTTCGATCTGGCGGTTCGTCAGCCAGCCAGCCTCAAGTGCCTTGAGCCCGTACTCGCCGAACTGGACTGTGACCTGGCCGCGCGAGGTGCCACCTCGCCGCCCGCGGTGCTGCTTACGGTGCTTGACGCGCTTTGGTGCGAGCATCAGCGAGAACCTCCGGGGGCGCCGCCTGGACGTCCGCGACCGCCGCCGCGACCGCCCGGTCCGCCTGGCCCGCCCGGTCCTCCACCGCGCCCGCGGCCGCCACGCCCGCCGCCGGGACCGTCGTTGCCGCCGCGCCCACGCCCGCCTCCGTCGCGCTCGCCGCGATCGCCGCGATCGCCGCCCGGTGGCGGCGGAGCGCTCATGTCGGTCAGGTCGGCGCCGGTGTAGCCCTCGGGCATGATCTCGCCCTTGTTGATCCAACACTTGACGCCGATCCGGCCGAACGTGGTGCGCGCCTCGTAGAAGCCGTAGTCGATGTCGGCGCGCATCGTATGGAGCGGGACGCGCCCATCCGAATAGGCCTCGGTGCGAGCCATCTCGGCGCCGCCGAGGCGGCCGGAGACCTGGACCTTCACGCCCTTGGCACCGGAGCGCATCGCGCTCGTCAGCGCGCGCTTCATCGCCCTTCGGAAAGCGACGCGGTTCTGGAGCTGCTCGGCGATCGACTGGGCCACGAGCTTTGCGTCGAGTTCGGGACGCTTGATCTCGAGGATGTTCACCTTGATCTGCTTGCCCGTGATGCGGTGGAGGTCCTTGCGCAGCGCGTCGACCTCCGTGCCCGACTTGCCGATCACTATGCCCGGCCGCGCCGTGCGGATGTTGATCTCGACCTCGTTCGCGTCCTTCTTGATCGTGATGTCCGACAACCCGGCATGCGCGAGCTTGCCAATGATGTGTTCGCGAATCTTGATGTCCTCGTGCAGGAACTGTGCGAAGTTCCGCTCGTTGAACCAGTTCGACTGCCAGTCGTGGATATAACCCACGCGCATCGACTCGGGATGAACCTTCTGCCCCACGGCTACTCCTTTGACCCGAGTTCAATCGTCAGATGGCTGGTGCGCTTGTGAATCGGCGTTGCGCGGCCCATCGCGCGCGGGGTGAAGCGCTTCAGCGTTGGCCCCTCGTCCGCATACACCGCGGTGACCGTGAGTTCGTCGCCGACGAGCTCGTGGTTGTTCTCAGCGTTTGCCACCGCCGAGTTCAGCAGCTTCGACCAGTCCTTCGCCACGCCACGGGGCGCGAAGGCAAGCAGCGCGCGGGCCTCCGGTACCGATTTTCCGCGGATGTGATCGCAGACCAGGCGCGCCTTGCGCGCCGACGAGCGGACGTAGCGCGCCTGCGCGCGGACCGTGAGCCCAGCCGGGACCCGCTTCGCGGACTCCCGGGCGGGAGCCCCCCGGCGTGCCGGTCGTGCGGCCGCGGCCGTCTTGGCCGGAGCCTTCGCGGGCGTCTTGGCCGGAGCCTTCGCGGCCGTCCTGGCCGGAGCCTTCTCGGGAGCCGAGACGACCTCCGCCGCGGCCGACGCGGCGACCGCTGGCTCGGCAGACTTCTCGGCGGCGCGACCCAGCACAGGCTTCGGCGGCGTCTGCGCGTCCGCCTTCTTCGCAGCGGCCCGCGCGCGCGGGGCCTTCACCGGCGCATCAGCGCCGTCCGCCTTCTTGGCGGCAGCGCGAGTGCCCGGCGCCTTCACCGCCGCCTGCGCCCCATCAGCCTTCTTCACCGCAGCACGCTTGCGCGGAGTCGCCGGCTTCTCGGCAGGCGAGGACGACGCGGCGTGATCCGCGGCGCCCGTAGCAGTCTTGTCCTCGTCGGCCATCGCCTACCTCACCTTCCCCGAGCCCACGTGGCCGCGGTAGGTGCGGGTGGGGGCGAACTCGCCAAGCTTGTGTCCGACCATCGACTCGCTGACGAAGACCGGGACGTGTTTGCGGCCGTCGTGCACGGCGATCGTGTGCCCGACCATCTCAGGGAAGATCGTCGAGGTGCGCGACCAGGTCTTCAGCATCGTCTTCGTATTGGCTGCGTTCATCGCGTTGATGCGCGCCATGAGGCGCTCCTCGACGAACGGTCCCTTCTTGCTCGAGCGGCTCATCGCTTGCCCTTCCCGCGGCGGCGGCCGCGAACGATGTAGCGATCCGAGGCTTTGCCCTTCTTGCGAGTGCGGTAGCCGAGGGTCGGCACACCCCACGGGGTCACCGGGTGTCGGCCGGGAGTCGTGGAGCCCTCGCCGCCGCCGTGCGGGTGGTCGACCGGGTTCATCGCGGTGCCGCGCGTCTGTGGGCGCACGCCGAGGTGGCGCTTGCGGCCGGCCTTGCCGATCTTGACGTTCTGGTGCTCCGCGTTACCGAGCACTCCGACAGTGGCCCGGCACTCGGCGCGAACCAGGCGCATCTCGCCAGACGGGAGGCGAAGCGTGGCCATGTCGCCGTCTTTGGCCATGAGCCGAATCGACGTGCCTGCGGAGCGACCCAACTGACCGCCGCGGCCAGGCTGGAGCTCGACGTTGTGGATGACGGTGCCGGTCGGCATCTTCGCCAGCGACATGCAGTTCCCGACGGCGATCTCGGCATCCTCACCTGACTTCACGGTCATGCCGACTGTGAGCCGGTTCGGCGCCAGGATGTAGCGCTTCTCGCCGTCCGCGTAGTGAAGCAGCGCGATGTAGGAGGTGCGATTCGGGTCGTACTCGATCGCGGCCACACGTGCGGGAACGCCGTCCTTGCGACGCTTGAAGTCGATCTTGCGGTAGAGGCGCTTCGCGCCTCCGCCTCGGTGACGCGAGGTCTTGCGACCGTAGGAGTTGCGCCCACCGCTCTTGGTGAGGCCCTCAACCAGGGTCTTCTCGGGCTTGTCGGTGGTGATCTCCGCAAAGTCGGGGTAGGAGACGAAGCGCATCCCCGGACTTGTCGGCTTGGGCTTGCGAATCGGCATCAGCTTTGCGCCCCCTCGAGCCCGGCGAAGATCGGGATCGACTCCCCTGCGCGGACCTGCACGATCGCTTTCTTCCAGGACCGCGTCTGACCGCGTGTGATCCCGCGGCGCTTCGGCTTGGACCTGACCGAGATCGTCCGGACAGCCTCGACGTGGACCCCGAACATCGCCTCGACAGCCTGACGAACCTGCGTCTTGTGGGCGTCAGGATGGATGCGGAACGTGTACTTGCCGGCTGCGGCCAGTACGTAGCTCTTCTCGGAGACAACGGGACGGATGATCACTTGGGCGTTGTCCATGTCAGTCCTCGGAAGTCACTGCTTCGCCGTCGGTTGCCGCGTCCTTCGGCGCCTTTGCCGAGGCTCGTTTCGGGGCGGCCGCCTTCGGCTTTGGCGTCACGGGCTTCGAAGCTGTTGCCGTGACGGGCTTTGGCTTGGCGGCGAGCTTTGGCTTGGCGGCGGCCTTTGGCTTGGGGGCCGATTCGGCCGCAGACTTCGCGTCCGTCGCGGATGCCGAGGCAGAAGTGCGGCCAGACGGCCTGCTTGCCTTGGCCGGCGCGGGCACTGGTGCGGCCGCCTTCTCAATGGCGGGGGTCATTGCCGTCGGCGCTTTTGCCGGAGCCTTCGGTGCGCCGGCGGCTTCGGTTGCGTCCTCGCCGCGGGACGAGGCCTTCGCCCGTTCGGTGAGCTCCGCGAGCGCCGGCGCCGAGCACAGGAGCGAGGCCGCGCCGATGATGTCGGCGATCCCGACGCTCGGCGGCTCGAGCACCGCCACGCGGTAGATGTTGCGGAACGAGAGCGCGGCGGCGCTCTCCTGCGGCGTGACGACCACGAGCGTCGAGCGCGGCGCGCCCCAGTCGTTGAGGAGAGTTGCGGCCGTGCGTGTCGAGGGCGTTGTGAACGCGCTGGTGTCGAGGATCGCCAGCGATCCCCGCTCGGCGTGGAGAGACAGCGCGCTGCGCAGCGCGGCGCGACGCTCCTTGCGGTTGACCTTGAAGGTGTAGGAGCGCGGATGAGGACCGAACACGGTGCCCCCGCCGGTCCAGACGGGGGAGCGCGAGGATCCGGCACGCGCGCGCCCGGTGCCCTTCTGGCGCCACGGCTTCGCGCCACCGCCGCTGACGAGGCCACGCGTCTTGGTCGACGCGCTGCCGCGACGCCGAGCAGCAAACTCCGCGCGGACCGACTCGTGAACCAGCGGTCCATTGAAGCGAGCGCCGAAGGCGTCACCGTCGAGCTCGACCGAGCGGCCGGCGCCAAGCACAGGGGCCTCAGCCATCGGTCCGCACCTCGACGTAGCCGCCGCGCGCACCGGGGACGGCGCCGCGGACGAACAGAAGGTTCTCTTCAGGGCGCACAGCCACCACCTCGAGGCCGCGCTGCGTTACACGCTTGTTGCCCATCTGGCCCGGACCGCGGATTCCCTTCATAACGCGCGACGGTGTGGCGGACGCGCCGATCGAGCCCGGCGCACGCGTGTTGTGCGAACCGTGCGTGACGGGACCGCGGCTGAAGCGGTGACGTTTGACGGTGCCCTGGAAACCCTTGCCTTTCGAGACACCGGAGATCTTGACGCGCTGTCCTGGCTCAAAGACGCCGGCGCCGACCGTCTCTCCCACGGTGCGCCCCGCGCCCTCGCCACGGAACTCGACAAGGTGTCGCAGCGGCGGCGCCGAGGCCTTTGCGAGGTGACCGAGCTCGGGCTTGCTGAGGGCCTTCTCGCGGACCGCGCCGAACGCAAGCTGCACCGCGGTGTAGCCATCGCGCTCGTCGGTGCGGATCGCCGTGACGTAGCACGGACCCGCTTCGAGGACCGTTACGCGGGCGACCGCTCCGTCCTCGCCGAACAGCTGCGTCATCCCGAGCTTCTTTGCGAGGATCGCTGCCATCAGCTTGCGAGGCGGATCTCGATGTCGACGCCGGCGGGCAGATGGTCGAGCCGCTGGAGCGAATCGACGGTCTTCGGCGTCGGTTGGTGGATGTCGATCAACCGCTTGTGGGTGCGGATCTCGAAGTGCTCGCGCGAGTCCTTGTCCTTGAACGGCGAGCGGATCACGCAGTAGATGTTCTTCTCGGTCGGCAACGGCACCGGCCCAGAGACGGTCGCGCCGGTCCGCGTCGCGGTCTCGACGATCTCCTTCGCGGCGGTCTCGATGGCCTGCGTGTCGTAGGCCTTGAGCCGAATGCGAATCTTGTTTTGCGGTGCCGGTGGCATGGGTGAGGCGCTGTCTTCCTGGTTGTGCTGCTTTTGTACTGACGGTTGCTCGGAAATGAACTCGGGTGGCGGCGCAGAGGCGCCTCACCCATCAAGGAGGGGCCCCGCCGAGTCGCGCGGCCCCACTGTCGTATCGGTTGTTACGTCGACAATTTTTGGCCCGCGCGAGCGGGCCAAGGAATTGTCTACTTGATGATCTCGGTCACGACTCCCGAGCCGACCGTACGGCCGCCCTCGCGGATCGCGAACCGCAGCCCGGGGTCCATGGCGATCGGCTGGATCAGCTCGATCTCCATCTGGACGTTGTCGCCGGGCATGACCATCTCGACACCTTCGGGCAGGTTCGCCACGCCGGTGACGTCGGTGGTGCGGAAATAGAACTGGGGCCGGTAGCCCGAGAAGAACGGCGTGTGGCGGCCGCCCTCCTCCTTCTTGAGCACGTAGACCTCGCTCTTGAAGTGCGTGTGCGGCGTGATCGAGCCCGGCTTGCAGAGAACCTGCCCGCGCTCGATCTCCTCGCGCTTGGTACCGCGCAAGAGGCAACCCACGTTGTCGCCCGCTCGACCCTCGTCGAGGATCTTGCGGAACATCTCGACCCCGGTCACGACCGTGCTGGTGGTGTCCTTGATGCCGACGATCTCGACCGTCTCACCGGTCTTGATGATGCCCTGCTCGACGCGACCGGTCGCGACCGTGCCGCGGCCCGTGATCGAGAAGACATCCTCGACCGGCATCAGGAACGGCTTGTCGAGCTCGCGCACCGGCTCGGGGATGTAGGAGTCGAGCGCAGCCGCCAGCTCGAGGATCTTCTCGCGGTAGGCCGCGTCGCCCTCGAGCGCTTTTAGCGCCGAACCCTGGATGAACGGGATGTCGTCACCGGGGAAGTCGTAGAGCGAGAGCAGCTCGCGCACCTCAACTTCGACCAGCTCCAGCAGCTCCTCGTCGTCGACCATGTCGACCTTGTTCAGGAACACGACGATGTAGGGAACGCCGACCTGGCGCGCAAGCAGGATGTGCTCGCGCGTCTGCGGCATCGGGCCATCGGCGGCCGAGACGACGAGGATCGCGCCATCCATCTGCGCCGCGCCGGTGATCATGTTCTTCACGTAGTCGGCGTGCCCGGGGCAGTCGACGTGCGCGTAGTGGCGGTTCTCCGTCTGGTACTCGACGTGCGACGTGGCGATCGTGATGCCGCGCTCGCGCTCCTCGGGAGCGTTGTCGATCTCCTCGAAGCTCTTTGCCTCCCCGCCCATCTTCTCGGCGAGCACATTTGTTATGGCAGCGGTAAGCGTCGTCTTGCCGTGGTCGATGTGACCGATCGTTCCGACATTGACGTGCGGCTTGTCGCGCTCGAACTTCGCCTTTGCCACTTCAGTTGCTCCTGTGTTCGCTTGTGGAGGCCCGCCCATCGGAGGCGAACCCGGGAATACTCTCAAAAACCGTCATTCCGTGACGCCGGGCGGCGTTATGCCGCTGCAGCCGACTCGCCTCCGCGGCTCTCGACGACCTTCTCGGCGATGTTCGGGGGCACTTCCTCGTAGCCCTCGAACTGCATCGTGTAGTTGGCGCGTCCCTGCGTGTTGGAGCGCAGGTCCGTCGCATAACCGAACATCTCGGACAGCGGCACGCGAGCCGTGACGGCGAGCGCATTGCCGCGGCGGTCCTGGCCCTCGATCCGCCCGCGGCGGCGTGAGAGGTCGCCGATCACCTCGCCGAGGAAGTCCTCCGGCACGACCACCTCGACGGCGAAGATCGGCTCGAGCAGCACCGGCTTTGCGCGGCGCGCCGCCTCCTTGAAGGCGAGCGATCCGGCGATCTTGAAGGCGATCTCCGAAGAGTCGGTGTCGTGGTACTTGCCGTCGGTGAGCGTCACGCGGATATCGACCATCGGGTAGCCGGCCTTGACGCCGTTGGCGAGCGCTTCCTCGCAGCCCTTCTCTACCGCCGGGATGAACTCGCTCGGGATCGAGCCGCCCTTGATCTTGTTGACGAAGTCGAACCCCTCGCCCGGCGCCGGCTCGAGGTCGATGTAGACGACCCCGTACTGCCCCGAACCGCCGGTCTGGCGAACGAACTTGCCCTCGACGTGCTTGGCCTCGCCGCGGACCGTCTCGCGGTAGGAGACCTGCGGGCGGCCGACGTTCGCCTCGACGTTGTACTCACGCTTCATGCGGTCCACAAGCACCTCGAGGTGCAGCTCGCCCATGCCGGAGATCTCGGTCTGGCCGGTCTCCTCGTTGGTCTGCACGCGGAACGTCGGGTCCTCCTCAGCGAGGCGGCCCAGCGCGACCGACATCTTCTGCTGGTCGACCTTCGTCTTCGGCTCGACGGCGACCTTGATGACGGGCTCCGGGAAGGTGATCTGCTCGAGCTTGATCGGCGCGTCGGGCGCGCAGAGCGTGTCGCCGGTCGTCACCTGCTTGATGCCGACCGCCGCAGCGATGTCGCCGGCATAGACCTCGGTCAGCTCCTCGCGATCGTTCGCGTGCATCAGGAGGATCCGCCCGATCCGCTCCGTGTTCCCGGTCGAGACGTTGAGGATTCGAGCGCCCGCCGCGAGCTTGCCGGAATAGACGCGGAAGTAGGTGAGCTTCCCGACGAACGGGTCGGCCATGATCTTGAAGGCGAGCGCCGCGAACGGCTCGCTGTCGTCGGCCGAGCGCGTCGCCTCGGTGCCCTCGCCTCCCTTCACCGGGACGATCCCGATCACCGGGGGCACCTCGAGCGGCGAAGGAAGGTAGGCGAGCACCGCGTCGAGCAGCGGCTGGACTCCCTTGTTCTTGAACGAGGAGCCACACAGCACCGGCGTCATCGTGATAGCGAGCGTGGCCTTGCGGATGGCGCGCTTGAGGAGATCGACTGGAACCGCCTGCTCTTCGAGGATCAGCTCGAGCAGCTCGTCGTCGTGGTGGGAGACCTCCTCGAGCAGGTGCTCGCGAGCGGCAGCGGCGGCGGCGGCGAGCTCCGCCGGGATCTCGCGGATCTCCTGCTCGGTCCCAAGCTCGTCGAGGTAGTAGATCGCGTTCATCTCGACGAGATCGACCAGGCCTGCAAACTCGCTTTCAGCTCCGATGGGGAGCTGGATCGGAACCGGATTGGCGCCGAGGCGGTCGACCATGGTCTGCACGCCGCGCTCGAAGTCTGCGCCGATGCGGTCCATCTTGTTGATGTACGCGATCCGCGGCACGCTGTACTTGTCGGCCTGGCGCCAGACCGTCTCCGACTGCGGCTCGACGCCGGCGACCGAGTCAAACAGCGCGATCGCGCCGTCGAGGACGCGCAGCGAGCGCTCGACCTCGACCGTGAAGTCCACGTGGCCGGGCGTGTCGATGATGTTGATGCGATGGTCCTTCCACTGGCAGGTCGTCGCAGCGGAGGTGATCGTGATTCCGCGCTCCTGCTCCTGCTCCATCCAGTCCATGGTCGCCGCGCCCTCGTGAACCTCACCGATCTTGTAGGTGCGGCCGGTGTAGTAGAGGATGCGCTCGGTCGTCGTCGTCTTGCCGGCGTCGATGTGCGCCATGATCCCGATGTTGCGGGTCTTCTCGAGTGTGAAGGCTCTTGGCATTTTCAGTTCTTTGTGTTCGACTGGCGGCGACTGCGCCCGGCTCCGAGGTGGTCGGTAGGAGCGCAAAAAAATAGGCCCGCAGGGCCTATGGATCGCGCTTGTCCAGCCCTACGTCGCGGTGCTATGCGCTCGTGGTCTCCATGGTCGTAGTGTGGGCGACGGTCATGTGCTCGCGGGCGGGCACGCATCGTCGCGACACGCCCCTGAATGATAGCAGGGCTTCGCGGCCCTCCGGCGCCGCGCGCGCTACCAGCGGTAGTGCGCGAAAGCCTTGTTGGCCTGCGCCATGCGGAAGATGTCGTCCTTGCGCTTGTAGGCGCCGCCCTGCTGAGACTGTGCATCGATCAGCTCGGCGGCGAGGCGCTGAGACATCTGCTTCTCGCGGCGCGACCGGGAGAACTCGACGAGCCAGCGGACCGCCAGCGTGCGGGCCCGGGCGGCTGGCACCTCGACGGGAACCTGATAGGTGGCGCCACCGACGCGACGTGAGCGTACCTCGAGCGACGGCGTCAGGATCTTGATCGATTCCTCGAGCGCCTCGACCGGCTCCTTGCCGGTGCGCTCGGCGAGGATCGCCAGCGCGTCGTACACGATCCGCTCGGCGGTCGACTTCTTGCCGTCGACCATGACCTTGTTGATCACCTGCGTGACGATGCGGGAACGGAAGACCGGATCCGGCGCGACCCGGCGAACCTGTGCGGCGGCCCGGCGAGGCATCAGGCTTTCTTGACCCCGTACTGTGAGCGCGCCTTCTTGCGGTCGCTGACGCCTGCCGCGTCCAGCGCGCCGCGGACCACCTTGTAGCGCACGCCCGGCAGGTCCTTGACGCGACCGCCGCGAACGAGCACCACCGAGTGCTCCTGCAGGTTGTGCCCCTCGCCGGGGATGTAAGCCGTGACCTCGATCGAGCCGGTGATGCGAACCCGGGCCACCTTGCGCAGCGCGGAGTTCGGCTTCTTCGGCGTCACCGTATAGACACGAGTGCAAACACCGCGACGCTGCGGGGCAGCGACCTTGCGCTTGCGGCCCGCACCCGACTTGAGGCCCGGGGTGGCGAGCTTCTTCTTCGGCGGCTTGCGTCCGCTACGGACGAGTTGACTCGTTGTCGGCATCGGCTGAGGACCATAGCAAAGGACGGGCGAGCGCCTGCCGGCCCGACGTTCGGTGCGATCCGTCTGGCGTTAGGCGAGGGCCGGCGTCGGCGTCGAGCGCTCGCCTCGGATCGTCGGCATCAGCGCCGCCGCCAGAAGCACCGCCGCGACACCGAGCACCTGCGCGGTGATGCCGAAGACGTCACTGGGAAGCGGGTCGCCGAACACCAGAAACCCGCCGGCGATCGCTGAGATGTTGGCGGTGGCACTGGTTATCGCGATCACCGGGACCGCATCACCGTCCTGCAGGGACTTCGCCGAGGCGAAGAAGCCCACAACCGAAGCAACCAGCGTGAGCGCGAGCCACGGGCTCAGCAGAACGGCGAGTGCGCCATGCGCCCCCGCGATGCCTGTCAGAGCCTTGATCGAGACGTCGGAGACGCCAAAGAGCATGCCGGTCGCAGCGCCGAGCATCGTGCCGTGGTGCCGGCGCGGCGCGCCCGCCGCAGGACCAGCGATCAGGCAGGCGCCGAGCGCGAGTAGCACCGCCTCGAAAAGGATCATGCCGGTCGGGGAGAACGTCGCGCGCGCTCCGCCGCCGCCCGGCACCGTCAGCGCAAAAGCTGCGAGCCCAACCGCGGTGAGGGCCAGTCCGACCCACTGGCGGCGATCGACATGGAAGCCAAAGACCCGGTCCGCCATGAGCCCCACGAGCACGATCCCACCAGCCAGGACGACCTGGACCACGACAAGCGGCGCCAGGGCCATTGCCGCGACGTGGAGCAGCCACGCGGCAACCGCGACGAGCATCCCGATCGTGAACCACCGCGAAGCGAACAGGTCGCGAGCAGACGACAGCGGCCTCGCTGGCCGAACGTCCGGTGCGAGCTTGGCGCCGCGCTGCTTGAAGAAGAACGCGAGGTTCGTCACGAGGGCGCAGCCGACTGCTAGGAGTATGCCGATCTGGATCATGAGCTGTGGCGTTGGCGGGAGGGTGAACCGCTCCCAAGACTCGTATCGACGCGGCTCCGGGCGCGCTGTACCGAGACCAGCCAAACGTCCAGGACGTTCGCGATGCCCCGTGCGCTTCATCAGCGACCGGGTTTCGAGCGCAGCCGAGGTGGCAAGAGAAGCGCCACGACGAAGGGTGACAGGACCGTGTAAGCGCAGGCGAAAGACGGGCGCGATCCGTCGTTACGCAGGCATGGCGCCGCGACCGAGCACGAGCTCGGCGACGGACTGCGCGATGTGGTCGGGTCGAGCCTGCGATCCGACCGGGAGCCCGCGACGATGGCGGTCGATCCACACCGTGCGAAGGCCGAGCCGCTGAGCGCCGACCACGTCCCACTCGAGGTTGTCGCCGATCATCCAGGCATCCGCGGCATCGCAGCCGATCACCCCGAGTGCGCGGTCGTAGGCCTCCGCCTCCGGCTTGCCGACACCGGCCTCGCCCTCGATCCCGATGTAGTCGAAATAGGCGGTGAGGCCGAAGCGCTCCAGCTTTGCGCGTTGGTCCGCCGCGGTGCCGTTGGTGATGAGCCCGAGCTGGTAGCCGGCCGCGAGAAGCGTCGTCAGGGCGTCGTGCGCCCCGTCGTACAGCGCGATGCTCTCATCGCGGAGTTCGCGGTAGCGCGCGGCGAGTGCCGACGTGAGCTCCGGAGATGAGGTGCCCAGGCGTGAGAGAGCCAGCCCGATGATCTCCCGCGTCGCAGCCAAGAGGTCGCTACGCCCGACGCGGTGGCGTCCGGCGTCCGACCAGTACCAGGAACCGGCTCGCTCGATCTCGACGCGCAACTGTCCCGCCGTGTAACCGGTCTCGTCGCCGGCGAGCTCGTCACATGCCAACTCCCAACAGCGGCCGCTCGACCCGCCGAAGTCGATCAGCGTGTCGTCGAGGTCAAAGAAGATGACCGCGCAGGGGTCAAACCCGCGCCAGGACATCACGCGATCAGATGACGGCGATCGCGGACCCTCCTCACGCGGTGCAGCGCGCGCCTGCGACACAGAATCAAAGCCGCCGGAAAGCGCGAAGCGCGCTCCCCGGGGCGGTGATTCTCAGCGTCGGTCGAACGGAACGACTCGCTACTCCTCGGTCACGTCGAGCTCGGCGAGCTCCTCGGCGAAGCCGGGGTCTGTGCCGAGGCCGATCTCCTCGAGGGAGGCAAGGTCCGCTTCGAAGTCGGCAAAGCCGCTCGACATCCCGAGCTCTGAGGCGAGATCGTCGCCGCCGAGGAGTCCGAGATCGTCGACCGCGCGCGGCAGCGGCTTGGACGGCTCGATCTCGATCCGGCGATAGCGCTTGAGCCCGGTGGCTGCCGGGATCAGCTTGCCGATGATCACGTTCTCCTTGAGGCCGTTGAGACGGTCGATCTTGCCCTCGAGCGCCGCGTCCGTCAGGACCTTTGTGGTCTCTTGGAAGGAGGCCGCAGAAAGGAAGGAGTCGGTGTTCAGCGATGCCTTCGTGATCCCGAGGATTATGTCCTCGAACTCGGCCGGCTCGCCCTTCGCCTTCGCGACCTGCTCGGCTGCCTTCGCGAACTCGAACCGGTCGACGTACTGGCCGGGCAGATAGTCCGTGTCGCCCTTCTGGTCGACCCGAACCTTCTTCAGCATCTGCCGCACGATCAGCTCGATGTGCTTGTCGTTGATGTCGACGCCCTGGGACTTGTAGACCTCCTGCACCTCCTTCACGAGGTACTGCTCGGTCTCGGTCCGACCGCGCACCGCAAGCAGCTCGTGCGGGTAGAGCGACCCCTCGTTGAGCTGCGTCCCTGCCTTGACCTTCTGACCGGGCGTGACGAACACGCGGGTCCGGCGTGGGAACTGGTGGCGATGCTCCTCGCCGGCCTCGTCGGTGATTACCACGGTCAGCGCCTTGTCGGTCTCCTCGATCGTGACCACGCCGTCCTGCTCGGCGATCTTCGCGAGGCCCTTGGGCTTACGCGCCTCGAACAGCTCGACCACGCGCGGAAGGCCGTGCGTGATGTCGGCACCGGCCACGCCGCCGGTGTGGAACGTGCGCATCGTCAGCTGCGTGCCCGGCTCGCCGATCGACTGCGCGGCGATGATGCCGACCGCGTCACCGATCTGGGCGACCTGGCCGGTCGCCATCGCGCGGCCATAACAGGCCTGGCACACGCCGGTGACCGCCTCGCACTTGAGCACCGAGCGAACCGGTACGAGCGTGTTGTTGCCACGCTCGTAGTCCTCGCGGTAGCTCTCTGCGATGTCGGCGAACTCGGCCCGGTCGATCTGCTTGCCCGACTCAACGAGCATCCGGCCCCGCTTGGTCTGGAAGTCGCTCGCGGCGTAGCGCCCGAGCAGGTTGTCGTTCGGCTCGCCGCCATCCTTGAACACCGGAACCTCGATGAACTCCTCGGTGCCACAGTCGGCCTCGCGAATGATCACGTCCTGTGCAACGTCGACGAGTCGCCGCGTGAGGTAGCCGGAGTCGGCGGTACGCAGGGCGGTGTCGGCGAGACCCTTGCGGGCGCCGTGCGTCGAGATGAAGTACTCGAGCACGGACAGGCCCTCGACGAAGTTCGCCTTGATCGGCCGCTCGATGATCTCGCCCTTCGGGTTGGCCATCAGCCCCCGCATGCCGGCCAGCTGGCGGATCTGCTTGAAGGAGCCACGCGCGCCCGAGTTGGCCATCATGAAGATGGGGTTCAACTCGTCGAGGTTCTCGATCATCGCGTCCGCCACCTCGTCGGTGCACGCGTTCCAGCGCTCGACGACGGCTTCGTGGCGTTCCTCCTGAGTAATCAGGCCGGAGTCGTACTGCTCCTGGATCTCCGCGACCTGCGCCTCGTAGCGGCCGAGAATTTCGAGCTTGTTCGGCGGCACCACGACATCGTTCTTCGAGATCGTGATCCCCGCCTGCGTCGCGTACTTGAAGCCGAGCTCCTTGAACGCGTCGAGCACGAGCGAGATCGTCGTCGCGCCGTAGCGCTGGACGAGCGCGTCGATCAGACGAGTCGTGTCGCGCTTCTTCATCGACTGGTTGACGAACACGTAGGTCGTCGGGTCGAACGCGTCACCGAGAGCTTCCTCGAGCGCCCGCTCGATCCGGTCGTTGTAGATGATCCGCCCCACCGTTGTGAGCACGTGCCCGCTGTCGCGGCGGAACGGACGGAACTCCGCGATGTCGTGCAGCTTGACGACCCCGCCCTCGTATGACAGCTCCGCCTCCTGCGCGGTGCGGAAGGCGTGCGGGCGCGGCTCGTGCGTGGCTCGGTCGATCTTGTCCAGCTCGTCGGCTTCGGGCCCGTAGGTCAGGTAGTAGCCGCCGAGGATCATGTCCTGCGTCGGTGTGGCCAGCGGGGCGCCGTGCGCCGGGGAGAGGATGTTGTTGGAGGAGAGCATCAGGATGCGCGCCTCCGCCTGGGCCTCTGCCGACAGCGGCAGGTGCACCGCCATCTGGTCGCCGTCGAAGTCCGCGTTGAACGCGTGACAGACGAGCGGATGGACCTGGATCGCCTTGCCCTCGACGAGCAGCGGCTCGAACGCCTGGATGCCGAGGCGGTGGAGCGTCGGCGCACGGTTCAGCAGCACCGGGTGCTCACGGATCACCTCTTCGAGGACGTCCCAGACCTCCGGGATCATCGAGTCGACCATCTTCTTGGCGGCCTTGATGTTCTGCGCGGACTTGCGCTCGACGAGGCGGGCCATGATGAACGGCTTGAACAGCTCGAGCGCCATCAGCTTCGGCAGCCCGCACTGGTGGAGCTTCAGGTAAGGACCCGAGACGATCACCGAGCGGCCCGAGTAGTCGACACGCTTGCCGAGCAGGTTCTGGCGGAAGCGGCCCTGCTTGCCCTTCAGCATGTCCGACAGCGACTTCAGTGGGCGGTTGCCGGGGCCGGTCACCGGACGCCCGCGGCGGCCGTTGTCAAACAGCGCGTCGACGGCCTCTTGGAGCATCCGCTTCTCGTTGTTGACGATGATCTCCGGCGCGCCGAGGTCGAGCAGGCGCTTGAGGCGGTTGTTGCGGTTGATGACGCGGCGGTACAGATCGTTGAGGTCGCTCGTAGCAAAACGTCCGCCATCGAGCTGGACCATCGGGCGCAGTTCCGGCGGGATCACAGGGACAGCGTCGAGGATCATCATCTCCGGCTTGTTGCCGGACTGGATGAAGGCCGAGACGACCTTCAACCGCTTCACGGCGCGCGCTTGGCGCTGGCCCTTGGCGGTCTTGATCACCTCGGAGAGCTCGATCCGCTCGGCCTCAAGATCGACCTGCTGAAGGAGGTCGCGGATCGCCTCCGCCCCCATGCCGCCACGGAAGTACTCGCCGAAGCCGTAGGCACTGCCGAAACGCTCGGTCAGCTCGCGGAACAGCGTCTCGTCGTGCTCGATCTGCTTGGGCTCCATCGTCTTGAAGAGCTCCCACACCTGGCGCACGCGCTCGGCGGCATCATCGATGTAGGCGCCGGTGTCAGCGATGTCGGCCTCGAACGTCTTGCGCAGCTCCTTGAGGAGCTTGTCGCGGTCCTCCGCCGAGAGCTTCGCGACCTTCACGTCGAGCGCGTCAGCCCACAGGTGGTCCTCCGGCGCGAAACCGGTCTGCTTGCCGCTCTGGAGATACTCCTCGCGATGCGCGAGCGACTCCTGCAGCTCGAGCACGCGCTCCTCGCGTTCGGCCGCGTAGCCGTCGAGGACCTTGTCGATCTCCTTCTGGAGCTTGTCGATGTCACGCGTGCGCGCCTCGTCGTCGACCCACGTCACGATCGAAGCCGCGAAATACAGAACCTTCTCGAGCTCCTTCGGCGCCATATCCAACAGATAGCCGATCCGGCTAGGGACGCCCTTGAAGAACCAGATGTGACTGACCGGGGCCGCGAGGTCGACGTGGCCCATGCGCTCGCGGCGCACCTTCGAGCGCGTCACCTCGACACCGCAGCGCTCGCAGACGATTCCCTTGTAGCGGACCCGCTTGTACTTGCCGCAGTAGCACTCCCAGTCCTTCGTCGGACCGAAGATGCGCTCGCAGAAGAGGCCGTCCTTTTCCGGCTTCAGCGTCCGGTAGTTGATCGTCTCGGGCTTCGTAACCTCGCCGGAGCTCCAGCCCCGGATCTGCTTAGAAGACGCGAGCGAGATCTCGATTGCGTCGAAGTTGTTGATGTCGATCACGCGTTCTCCTCGTCAAGCGGTTCGTCCGTTTCAAGTGTTTCGAGGCTGACTTCGAGCGGGATGTCGGCGAGCGGATCGCCGCCCACATCGTCGTCGTCGTCGAGTCCGAGCAACGCTGCTCCGACGAGCGCGTCGCCGGGCACGTCCTCGAGGTCGTCGATGCTGACGGCGGCCTCGTCGTCATCGTCACGACCGGACGGCTCCGCCGCCCCGTTCGCGCTCAGATCCTCCTCGCCTTCGGGCATCTCGTCCTCGACGCGCACGCCGGAGAGGTCGATACCGAGCTCTTCGGCGGCTCGCAGCAGGTCGTCGTCCTCGTCGCGCATCTCGGTGCGCTGACCTTCCTCGGAGACGACGTTGACATCAAGCGCCAGCGACTGCATCTCCTTCAGCAGGACCTTGAAGGACTCGGGGATCGACGGCTCGGCGATGTTCTCGCCCTTGACGATCGCCTCGTAGGCCTTGACGCGCCCGACGGTGTCGTCGGACTTGATCGTGAGCATCTCCTGCAGCGTGTAGGCCGCGCCGTAGGCCTCGAGCGCCCAGACCTCCATCTCGCCGAAGCGCTGGCCGCCGAACTGCGCCTTGCCGCCCAGCGGCTGCTGGGTGACGAGCGAGTACGGGCCGGTCGAGCGCGCGTGGATCTTGTCGTCGACGAGGTGCAGCAGCTTCAGGATGTACATGTAGCCGACAGTGATCTGCTCCTCGAACGGCTCACCTGTGCGCCCGTTGTAGAGCGTCACCTTGCCCGAGGCCTGCTCGCCGACGCGGCGGCTCTTGTCGATGTCCATCCGGATCGCGCCGTCGTAGTCGTCCTGCCAGGAAACGAGGGCGTTGTCGACATCGGTGATCGTCGCGCCGTCGAAAACCGGGGTCGCGACGTAGACGCGACCGTTGCCACCCTTCTGGTGAGCGAGCTTGTAGGCGTCGGATCCGTCGTCGTACCAGCCCTGGGCCGCGACCCAGCCGAGGTGCGTTTCGAGGATCTGCCCGACGTTCATCCGGCTCGGGACGCCGAGCGGGTTGAGGATCACGTCGACCGGCGTGCCGTCCTCGAGGAACGGCATGTCCTGCTCATCGACGATCTTGGAGATGACGCCCTTGTTGCCGTGGCGTCCGGCGAGTTTGTCGCCCTCGGAGATCTTGCGCTTCTTGGCGACGAAGACGCGGACCAGATCGTTGACGCCCGGCGGCAGGTCGTCGCCCGCGTCGCGGCTGAAGATCATCACGTCGATCACAACGCCACCCTCGCCGTGCGGAACTTTGAGCGAGGTGTCGCGGACCTCACGCGCCTTCTCCTTGAAGATCGCGCGGATCAGCTTCTCCTCGGCGGTCAGCTCGGTCTCCCCCTTCGGCGTCACCTTGCCGACCAGAAGGTCGCCCGAGCCGACCTCGGCGCCAACGCGCACGATGCCGCGGTCGTCGAGGTTGCGCAGCGACTCCTCTGAGCGGTTCGGGATGTCGCGCGTGATCTCCTCGTCGCCGAGCTTCGTCGTGCGAGCGTCGATCTCATACTCCTCGATGTGAATCGAGGTGAGCTCGTCGTCACGCACGAGGCGCTTGGAGAGGATGATCGCGTCCTCGAAGTTGTATCCCTCCCAAGACATGAAGGCGACCATCAGGTTCTTGCCGAGCGCCATCTCGCCGCGGTCGGTCGAGGAGCCGTCGGCCAGCACGTCGCCCTTGGCGACCTTCTGCCCGCTGGTCACGAGCGGCTTCTGGTGAATCAGCGTGCCCTGGTTGGAGCGCATGAACTTCTGCAGGCGATAGCTGTCCGTGGTGCCTTCCGCGCGATCGATCGTGATCTCGTTCGCGTCGACGAACGAGACCGTGCCGGCGTTCCCTGCGAGGAGCACGTCGCCGGTGTCGAGCGCGGCGCGGCGCTCCATGCCGGTGCCGACCAGTGGAGCGTCGGTCTTCAGCAATGGAACGGCCTGGCGCTGCATGTTCGAGCCCATCAGCGCGCGGTTCGCGTCGTCGTGCTCGAGGAACGGGATCATCGCCGTCGCGACCGACCAGATCTGCTGCGGCGAGATGTCGACGAGGTCGACATCCTTGGGGCCGACCGTGACGTACTGGCCGGCCTGCGTGCGGCAGAGGATCTCCGGACCCTTGAGGCGACGGGTCTTCGCGTCGACCGGCGTGTTCGCCTGAGCGATCAGCTGCTCCTCCTCCTGAGTCGCATCGAGGTGGACGATCTTGTCCGTGACAACCCCGTCCTCCACCACCTGGTAGGGCGTCGTGACGAAGCCGTGCTCAGAGACCTCGGCGTACGAGGACAGCGAGCCGATCAGGCCGATGTTCGGACCCTCCGGCGTCTCGATCGGGCACATCCGGCCGTAGTGGGTCGGATGCACGTCGCGCACCTCGATCGGCGCGCGTTCGCGCGTCAGTCCGCCCGCTCCCAGCGCCGAGAGGCGCCGGCGGTGGGTCAGACCGGCGAGCGAGTTCGTCTGGTCCATGAACTGGGAGAGCTGCGAGGACCCGAAGAACTCCTTCAGCGCGGCAACGACCGGGCGAATGTTGATGATCGTCTGCGGAGTGATCGTGTCGGCGTCCTCGGTGGTGAGGCGCTCGCGGACGACCCGCTCCATCCGGTATAGGCCGATCCGGAACGCCTCCTGGATCAGCTCGCCGACGGTCCGCAACCGGCGGTTGCCGAAGTGCTCGTACTCGTCGAGGTGCTCGACGACCGGCTCGCGCGGCATCGACACGGCTTCCGCGGCGTAATCCTTGATCTCGACCTCCGGATTCTCCGGCATACCGAGGCGGCGCGGCAGCAGGACCAGCTCGCGAACGAGGGCGATGATGTCCTCGTGCGTCAGCGTGCGCACGTCCAGGTCGATGTCGAGGTCCAGGCGCGAGTTCAGCTTGTAGCGCCCGACACGCGTCAGGTCGTAGCGCTTGGGATCGAAGAAGAGCTGGTTGAGCAGTGCGCGCGCGTTCTCAACGCTCGGCGGCTCGCCGGGACGCTGCTTCTTGAACAGCTCGACGAGCGCTCCCTCTTCCGACCGGGTCTGCTCGGTGTCGGACTCGATCGTGTTGCGGATGTAGTGCGAGTTCTCGAACAGCGCGAGGATCTGCTCGTCGGTCGCGTAGCCCATCGCGCGCAGCAGCACCGTCACCGGGAGTTTGCGCTTACGGTCGATGCGGACGTAGACCTTGCCCTTCTTGTCGATCTCGAGCTCGAGCCAAGACCCGCGTGCGGGCATTAGATTCGCGACGAAGACCTGCTTCTCGCGATCCTTGGGTTCCATCAGGTAGGCGCCCGGAGAACGCACGAGCTGGGTGACGACGACGCGCTCGGTGCCGTTGATGATGAACGTGCCGCGCTCGGTCATCCACGGGAAGTCGCCCATGAAGACAGACTGCTCGCGGATCTCGCCCGTCTCGCGGTTGATGAACGCAACCGTCACGGTCAGCGGTCGGGCGTAGGTGAGGTCCTTTTCGCGGCACTCGTCGATCTGAGCAACCGGCTCGTCGAAGACGAACTCGCCGAATTGGACCGCGAGATTGCCGGTGTAATCCTCAATTGGCGAGATGTCGTCGATCGTCTCGCGCAACCCGCCCTTTTCAGGTTCGGTCAGCCATTCGAAGGAGCGGCGCTGGATGTCGATCAGGTTGGGAACGTCGAGCGGCGTATGCAGACGCGCGAAGCTACGGCGCGTCCGGGAGACGGGGGCGGCGGCCAAGATGCGACTCCTGAGGGGTCGAGAGCGGACGGACGAGGGCGCGAAAGCGCAGTTCCAAGAACTGTAGCACAGCAAAGCTGCGCCCCCGTGGAGGCTGCTGACACTCACGGACCCCACCCCTTCCGGTCCGCGTATGTGGCGCGTCCGGCAACTACAGGGAGCGGCTACGACTATCGATCAGCCAGCGCACTGTAGCGGAAATTGAGGCCTTTTGCAGGCTTAGTACGTCGCCGCGGTGAGCTCCGGGGGACGCAGTGCGGGCGGCCCGTGGCCGCCCGCATCGCCAAACCGGGTGCGAGTCCGCGCTAGGAGATCTCGACCGACCCTCCGGCCTCTTCGAGTTCCTTCTTGAGCGCGTCGGCCTCGTCGCGGTCGATGCCCTCCTTGATCGGCTTGGGGGCCTCGTCGACAAGCGCCTTGGCCTCCTTGAGCCCAAGGCCCGTCGCGGCGCGCACGACCTTGATTACCTGGATCTTCTTGTCGCCCGATGCCGTCAGCGTGACCGTGAAAGCGGTCTGCTCCTCGGCAGCTTCCTCACCACCGCCAGCACCGCCACCGCCCGCGGCGGGCGCGGCGACAGCGACCGCGCTCGCGGAGACACCAAACGCCTCCTCGAGCGCCTTGATCCGCTCAGAGAGCTCGAGCACCGAGATGCTCTTGAGCTCGTCAATCCATGCGTCGGTTGATGTGGCCATATCGTCGTCTCCTATAGCTTCGATCGTCGCCTACTCGGCGCTTGACTCTGTCGCAGCGTCGCCAGGCGACTCCTCAGCGACTTCAGTTGTGTGTGTCGTGTCTTCGTCGGTCGATGTCTCGGCGGCTTCGGAGCTCGCCTGCTCAGCGCCTGACTTCGGCGCATCCGCTTCGTAGCTCGCCTGCTCAGCGCCTGACTTCGGCGCATCCTCGCTAGGCGACTCCTCAGCGGGCGCTGCGGTTGCTTCCGCCTGTGGTTCGGTCTCGGCGGCCTGCTCGCTCGGCGTCTGCGCTTCGGGCAGATCAGGTGCCGCTGCCTCCGCGGTACCGGCCTCGTCCGACGCCCCGGCCGAGGTGGCCTCAATGCCTGCAGGCTCGTCGGCTCCCGCCGGCTCCGCGTTCTCCACGGCCGGCGTCACAGCGGCCTCGACCGACGGCGCGGCCGCGAACTCCGGCGAAGCCTGCTTCTGCTCGAGCACGCCGGCCAAGCCAACTGCCAGGCCCGAGATCATGGCATTGAGCGTTCGGGCGAGACTCGTGATCGGGTTGGCGACGAGGCCGACCAGCTGGCCGTAGAGCACCTGTCGCGAGGGAAGGCGCGAGATCGCGGTGATCTCGGCGGGCGAGACGGCGGCACCGTCCATTAGGCCGCCCTTGAAGGCGAGCAGCTGGGTCACACGCGCGAAGTCGGCGAGCGACTTCGCCGCGGCGGCACTGTCGCCACGAACGAATGTGAGGGCAGTCGGGCCGGCGAGCAGGTTCTTGAGTTGCTCGACGCCGGCCTTGTCGGCGGCGCGCTCGGTCAACGAGTTCTTGACCACGCGCAGCGTCGAGTCCGATTCGCGTAGGCGGGTGCGCAGCTCGCGCGCCTGCTCGACGGTGATCCCGCGATAGTCGACCGCAAAGATCGCGCTCGACTCGTTGATGTTCGCGGCGATCTCGTCGATCACCGCTGCCTTCTGATCTCGGTTCATCTGGCTCCTGTTCCGGGCTTATCGCTCGCTTCCGAGCGTGCCGGAGGTCTCTGGTGGCCCTGCTACCCAGGTTACGCGGCCTGCTGCGCCGGCGCCTCCTCGAGGATGTCACGTGTGCGGCTTGGATCGACCTTGACACCTGGCCCCTGCGTCGAGGCGAGGGTGATCGTCCGTAGGTAGCGGCCCTTGGCCGCGGAAGGCTTGGCGCGGATGATCTCGTCGATCACCGCGGCGTAGTTCTCGAGCAGCGCACGGGTCTCGAAGCTCCGCTTGCCGATCACGAGGTGGACTATCCCGGTGCGATCGGTGCGGTACTCGACCTTGCCGGCCTTCGCCTCCTCGACCGCCTTGCGCACGTCCGTGGTGACGGTGCCGACCTTGGGGTTGGGCATCTTGCCCTGGGGTCCGAGCACGCGGCCGAGGCGGCCGACCAGCGGCATCATGTCGGGTGTCGCGATCGCGACATCGAAGTCGGTGAAGCCCTCCTCGACGCGTTTTGCGAGATCCTCGGCGCCGACGATGTCAGCGCCGGCCTGCTGGGCCTCGCGGGCGCCGTCGCCCGTGGCGAAGACCGCAATCGTCACGTCACGACCCAGGCCGTTTGGCAGCGCGACAGTACCGCGCAGCTGTTCGTCGGCGTGGCGGACGTTGAGGCCCGTACGGATGTGCAGCTCGACCGACTCGTCGAACTTAGCTCGGCCGAGCGTCTTGACCAGCTCGAGCGCCTCGAGCGGACTGTGCTCGTGATCGCGATTCGCCCGCTCGCGGGCGGCTGTGACAAGCTTTCCATGACGGGCCATCAGCCGACCACCTCGACGCCCATCGAGCGGGCTGTGCCGGCGATGATCCTGGCTGCCGCGTCAACGTCGGTTGCGTTCAGGTCGGCGAGCTTGGTCGTCGCGATCTCGCGCAATTGGGCCTGGGTGATCTTGCCGACCTTGTTGCGATGGGGCTCGGCCGAACCCTTATCGAGGCCGATCGCCTTGCGGATCAGGTCGGCCGCCGGCGGCGTCTTGGTGACGAACGTGAACGAGCGGTCCTCGTAGACGGTGATCACGACGGGGATCACGGTGCCGGCGTCCTGCTGGGTCTGGGCGTTGAAGGCCTTGCAGAACTCCATGATGTTGATGCCGTGCTGGCCCAGCGCAGGGCCGACCGGTGGCGCCGGCGATGCGGCGCCGCCCATTGCCTGCAACTTGATCTGTGTGAGGACCTTTTTTGCCATCGCTAGAGCTTCTTGACCTGGTCGAAGCCAACCTCGACCGGCGTTTCACGGCCAAAGATTGATACCAGCACCTTGAGGCGGGCCGCATCCTCGTTGATCTCCGAGATCTCGCCCGAGAAGTCCGAGAGCGGTCCGGAGACAACCTTGACAGACTCGCCGATCGTGAAGGTTGCTCGCGGGCGACCTGCGACGACGGCGACCTCCTTCTTGAGAATGCGGTCGACCTCCATCTGGGTCAGCGGCACGGGCTCGTTTGACGCGCCGACGAACCCGGTGACGCCCGGTGTGTCCTTGACGAGTTTGTAGGAGCCCTCGTTGAGCTCCATGTTGACGAGCACGTAGCCAGGCATCGTGCGCTTGTCGACCGTGACCTTCTGATTGTCCTTCATCTCGGACACAGCCTCGGTCGGGACGACCACCTGGCGCACGGCACGCTGCTGCGCGAGCGACACGATGCGGTGCTCGAGGTTCTGCTTGACCTTCTTCTCGTGGCCCGAATAGGTGTTGACGACGTACCAGCGGAACATGGCTAGGTGCCCTCCTCCAGGCGTGCGGCGCTCGCGGACCGTGCCATCACAGGATCGCGTTCACGATCTGCTGCGAGACCTCGTCGGCGAGGCCGAGAAAGATGCCTGCGACCACGACGAAGCCGAGTACGACGCCGGTCGCCTGGGCGACCTGACGTCGATCGGGCCACTGGACGCGCTGAAGCTCCGCCCAGCACCCACGCAGGAACCCGATGACGCGGTTGCCGTGCTCGGGGCGCTCGCGAAGCGGCCGGCCGACGCCGATCGCGGGCTCTTCGCCGAACGCGCTCGGTGCCGCGCTCACCGGCTCCTCCTCGTAGGGGTCAAGGGAAGGAAAGACGCTCGAGGAGCGTGCGCCGAGCGCCGCCGGCTCATCGTCGTCCTGCGGCAGGCCGAAGCCGCCCGCCGGGGGCGGGACACGGGCGTCGGGCAGCCGGTTGCGACGGCTGGCACGACGGGTGCGCTTGCGTTCACGCGACACGGCACTTGCTGCTAGCGCGTCTCCCGGTGGGAGGTATGGCGCCGACACCAGCGGCAGTACTTCGCCAGCGTGATGCGATCGGGATCGTTGCGCTTGCTCTTATTCGTCTGATAGTTGCGCCGTTTGCAATCCTCGCAAGCGAGCGTCACAGCGATGCGTACGTCTCCGCGGGCCATGAACCTTTTCCGGGGTCGGGTTGTGTCTACTGGCGCCGGGCAAGGAAAAACCCCGCCACGGCGCGAGGGAGATCCAGTGTAGTGGTTCGCATCCCTCGACGGCGCCGCGGGAAGAATCGTTCGGAGTATCGTCCGCGCCACCGAGCCATCAGCAAGCCAGGAGGGAACGATGCGAATTCCAGACGCGCCGATCAAGGTGGACATCACCGACGAGAGCTTTGCCGGAGTCAGCTACCACCTGCGCGGCGCGTTGGTCCCCGAGCTTCAGATCGAAATCTCGGGCCAGGCCGTCATGTTCGAGCATCACACGTTGCTCTGGAAGGAGCACCAGCTCGACATCGAGCTCCGCAAGCTGCCCGGCGGAATCAAGCGGAAGATCGCAGGTCTCGACTTCTTCATCACCAAGACGAAAGGGAGCGGCCGGATCGCGTTCTCGCGCGACTGGCCCGGTCAGTGCATCCCGATGCACCTCGCCAAAGGCCAGGAGATCCACGTGCGCGAGCACCATTTCCTCGCCGCGACCGACAACATCGGCTATAGCTTCGAGCGCGTTCAGGGTGTTCGCAACATGCTGCTCGGCGGCTCAGGGATCTTCATCGACAAGTTTCACGCGACTGACGGCGATGCCGTGGTGTGGGTCTCCGGACAGGGCAACGTCTTCGAGATCGAGCTGGAGAGCGGCGACGAGATCGACGTCGAAGCGGGCGGCTGGCTCTACAAGGACACCGGCGTGAAGCTGACGTCGCACTCGATCGGCCTGAAGACGGGCCTGTTCGCCGGCGACCACAAGCTCACCTGGAACCGCTTCACGGGTCCCGGCAAGGTCGCGATCCAGACGATGTACCTCGAGCCGCTCGAATCGGAGATCGGCGGAGCCGCGGGCGCAGCGGCAACGGGCGGCGTCGCCGGCGCCGTGATCAGCGGCCTGTTGCGCGGCTGAGGCAGGCCCGTCGCAGGGAACGGCGCCCGGTCGCGGTTGGGCCGGGCGCTGCCACGATCCGTCCGGCCAGGCCCTCACAGCCCCGGGTAGTGGCGCACCGCGTAGCCGACCAGTGAGGGCTGGTCGGTCAGCCAGCGGGTTGTGTAGGGCCCGGCGCGGCCGGCGGTGTCAAACCAGACGCCATCGACCCACATGAACGTGTGGCCGGCGTTGGCGAAGACGGTGATGAAACGGCCGGGACCGGGCTTTCCCCAATGCTCGAGCTGGCCGGAGGTCTCGGGCGCCCCGATCAGGCCGGCCGCGGCCAGCGCGTAGCTGACCGAGCCCGAACAGTCGTAGGCGTTGTCGATGAACGAGACGTGTCCGCCCCCGTACACGTATGGGAAGTCGCGGATCGCATTACCACCGGCGACGACCTCCTGAACGTCGATCGGGAGGTCGGACGGGGGCACGGCCTGTCCGGTCAGCGGATCGACCGCGATCACCGGGATGCCCCGCGGATCGGACTGGGCGACCTGCTGCTCCTGCTGAAGCTCCTGGATCACCTGCTGGTCGCTGGGTGCTCCGGGGCTGAGGAATGCCTCGCGCACCGACCGCGAGGCGGCGTTCGGAGAGTGGGCGTTGGCGTGGCGGACCTCGCCCGGCGCGAGGGCAAAGCTCTTTGCGGCGAGCGGATCGGGGGCTTCGGCCACGAGTCGTACCCGAGCGCTCCGAGCGACGTGTGGGTGGCCGGCGGCCGAACCGGTCCCACCGATCGCGAGCAGAAGAACGCCGACCAGCAGCGCGACCGCTACGAGCGGCGCGAGCACGTAGAGCAGCGGCGGCCGGGGTCTACTCATAGAGCGTGATCACCGCCAGGATGGCATAGATGGCGACGAGCGCCCAGCCCTCGAACGCGCGTGCTTCGCCGTCGTCGGTCACCTGCCAGACCGTGATCGCGGTGAGCGCGAGCGCGGCCACGTAGAGCCCCGGCAGAGCGAACGTCAGCTGGGTCGACAGCAGGAGCGAGATCAGCACGAGCAGCGGAAAGAGGAACGCGGCGATCTGGGCCACCGAGCTGAGGACGACGGAGATCGCGAGATCGGAACTGCCCTTCGCCGCTAGTGTGACGCCCGCGGCGTTCTCGACCGCATTGCCGGCGATCGCGACGATCACGAGCCCGGCAAAGGCCTGCGATATGTGCAGCTGGTGGATCGCCGGCGCGAGCGCGTGGACGAACCAGTCCGAGACGAACGCCGAGCCGGCGCCGGCAACGACGAGCAGGACCGTCGAGAACCACAGTGCGAGCTTGGCGGCGGACTGCGCCGGACGCTCCTCGCGACGAACGTGCGGGATGACCCAGATCAGGTACACGCTGAGCAGCAACACGGCGGCGATCGCTGAGATCGCCTTGACGTGGTGGGCCGCAGGGTCACTGGCCGACAGCGAGATGCCGACGAGCACGATGATGAACAGGCAACACAGCACGAGCGTCGCGGTGTCGCGACTCAATTGGGGATGGAAGCGCATGACGCCGCCGGCGCCGCGGCGCAGGCTGCCCGCGATAACGACGATCCCCAGAACAAGCAACGCGTTCGCGAACAGCGAGCCGACGATCGCGCTCTCTGCGACGACGCGCTCGCCCGCCCGCAGCGCGAAGATCACGACGAACAGTTCCGGCAGGTTGCCGATGCTCGACTGGAGCAGGCCGGTGGCGGCCGGCCCGAAATGCTCACCGACCTGCTCGGTGGCGAGCGCGACGATCCAAGCGAGCCCCGCGAGCGCGAGCGTCGCGAGCGCGAATGCCGGGACCGCCGGCCAACTGGCGTAGCGCCCCAATGCCGCCAGGACCGTGAACGCGACGACCGCCGCGAGAGCGGCCCGCTCGATGACGCTGAGTTGGTTCATCGACCCGCGCGCGTCGCGTCAGTGCGACGTGAGCACGCGATCGATCAGGCCGTACTCGGCAGCCTCATCGGCTTTGAAGAAGCGGTCGCGCTCCATGTCGCGATGCACTTCCTCCACAGGCTTGCCCGTGTGCTTGGCGTAGATCTCGTCGATCCTCGCCCGCAGGTTGATCACCTCGCGCGCGTGGATCTCGATGTCGGTCGCCTGGCCTTCGAACCCCGCCGATGGCTGGTGCATGAGGATCCGGCTGTTGGGCAGCGATGAGCGCTTCCCCTTCGTGCCACCGGTCAACAGCAACGACGCGGCCGACATCGCGATGCCGACGCACATCGTCTGCACGTCCGGCTTGATGAAGTTCATCGTGTCGTAGATCGCCAGGCCCGAGTAGACCGAGCCGCCGGGCGAGTTGATGTAGAGCGAGACGTCCTTGTCGGGATCGACCGATTCGAGATGCAGCAGCTGAGCGACGATCACGTTCGCCACCTGGTCGTCGATCGGCGAGCCGAGGAAGATGATGCGCTCGTTCAGCAGCCGCGAGTAGATGTCGTACTCGCGCTCGCCGCGGGCGCTGCGCTCGATGACTGTGGGGATCAGCGGCATTGACGTGAACCCTATCGGTCGGCCCCGGTGACATCGTTGGACGAGCGTCGACCAGGCCGGCCAAGGATGGCTCCGCGGGCAACCCGCCATGCCGCGCCGATCCGTCGGTTGGGCGGCTCGGCACTACCGATCCACGCCTGTCTCCCTGGGACGATAATCACTCGATGGCTTCGCTCAACTGGCCGAACGCTTTGACCGTAGCGCGCATCCTGCTCGTGCCGGTGCTGATCGTCGCGCTCCTGGGCCACACCACGAACGGCGACATCCTGGCAGCGATCGTCTTCGCGCTCGCGTCGCTGACCGATTTCGTTGACGGTTACCTCGCCCGCTCGCGCGGGGCGGTGACGACGTTCGGCAAGCTGATGGATCCACTCGCCGACAAGCTCCTGGTCGTCGCCGCTCTGATCTCGCTGGTATCGCTGCAGCGGCTCGCGGCCTGGGTCGCGATGGTGATCATCGCGCGCGAGCTGGCCGTCACGGTGCTGCGCATGGGCGCCACGCAGGCCGGCGTGATCATGCCGGCGAGCAATTTCGGCAAGCTCAAGACGTGCGTGCAGATCGCGACCATCCTCGCGGTCATCGCGGTGCGAGGCCACCCCGCCTGGCTCCAGGCGTTGATCTACGCCATGGTCGCGATCACTGTGGCATCGGGCCTCGACTATTTCTTCGGAATCCGCCGACGGGTCGAGCAGGCACGCTCGGACAGCGCCGCTCGGGCGAGCTGAGCGGCCGCCTCAGGAATCGAGCCAGGCGCGCAGCGCCGTCGGCGTCGCCAGGTGCTCTCCGCCGGCGAACTCGCGGCGGAGTTCTCCAAGGGGTCCCGCACGCTCGGCCACGACGTTGTGCTGGTGGATCGTCTCCAGGTTCTCCTGGCGTGCAGAGATGAAGGAATCCTCGGGCAACTGCGGCAGCCGCTCGATGACTCCGCCGATCATCTCCCGGACGCAGTCCTCAACGAATCGCGGACGGCGGTGCGCCCGCGTCACCACGGCCGCCTCGTCGACGCGCTTCATCAGCTCGTAGATCTCCGATGACATCGACTCCTCGACGATCTGGAGCAAGGTCCGCGCTTCGATCTCCAGGCGACCGTGCTCCGGCACGCCGACGTGAAGCGTTCCGAGGCCGCGCTGGTTGTGGGTCGCGATCGGAACGGTCGCGAGGATCCGCTCGATCTCGCCCTCGCTGAAACCGCCCTCCTCGAGCCCCTCCCGTGCCTGCGCGGTGACGAGTTGCTGGGCGCACGGGCACGCTGTCATGCCTTGCGCCGCGACACCGACGACCCGACGCGTGCCCCGCTCAGAGGCCACGGCGATACCGAAGAGCGTGTAGATCTCCTGCGTTTCGATCCCAGACACCGGCGCGGGCCGATGCTCCGGGTATCGAGCGGCGATCGTCACCTCGGCCCGCCGCGCGCCCTGGCGCTCGCGGACCAGCTCGGCGATTCGCTGCGCGAGCTGCTCGGCGCGGAAGCCCGACTCACCGAGGATCACCTCGCCGATCGACTCGTTGACGACCTCCTCGAAACGCGACATGTGCGCGCCCTTCTGGTCGGGGCCGAGGTCGACGAAACAATCTATTCGCGCCGAGAACAGCTGCTCGCTTCCCGCTTGGCGGATGCGAATCACCTTCTCGACGTCTCGCACGCCGACGCGCGAGAGCCCTATCGCGATGCTCGGCAGCTCGGCCTGAACATCGGGGATGCCGAGGATTGAAGTTCGTTGACCCATCGCTGAAACCAGCGTACAGAGGCGGCGAGCGCTGCCGGCCGCCTCCGCGCGCCGCCGTGCGCCGGTTGCCGTCGCGAAGTCTGTGCTAACAATCTGCCGCGTCGAGGTCGCGGAAGGGGCCCCGGCACGAGGAGAGGAGCCACGAGATGGAGGTTCTCGACGTCGTTGCGACGGCGAACGAGGGTGCTGTTGCGGTCGCCGAGCCGGCGGTCACGGAGGCCGACGCCCTCGCGAGTCTGATCGCGGACGGCCACGACCACGGCTTCGTCACGATCGAGAACGTCGCGCGAGCGCTCGAGGAGCTCGACGTCTCGAAGGAACAGGTCCACGAGCTCTACACCTACTTCGAGGAGCACGGCATCGAGCTCGTGAGCGGCACAAGCGCCGTCAGCGAGCTCAACGCGGCGGCGGAGGCCCCGGTCCTGACGCCGCTCGAGCTCGACCTGACCGTAGAGCCGAGCCTCGACTCGCTGCGCCTCTACCTGCGGGCGATCGGCCGCGTCGCGCTACTGAGCGCGGCCGAGGAGATCGATCTGGCCAAGCGGATCGAGCGCGGCGACTGCCTCGCCAAACAGCAGATGGTCGAAGCAAACCTGCGCCTCGTCGTCTCGATCGCAAAGCGCTACCTCGGTCGTGGTCTGTCGTTTCTCGACCTGATCCAGGAGGGGTCGCTCGGCCTGATCCGCGCAGTCGAGAAGTTCGACCACCGCCGCGGCTACAAGTTCTCGACCTACGCCACGTGGTGGATCCGCCAGTCGGTGACGCGCGCGATCGCCGACAAGGGCCGCACGATCCGGATCCCCGTGCACATGGTCGAGAAGCTCAACAAGGTGATCGGCGCGGAGCGCCAGCTTGTCCAGGAGCTGGGGCGCGAGCCGACCCCCGCGGAGGTGGCAACCGAGCTGGGTTGTAGCCAGCACGAGGTCCGCGAGATCCTGCGGCTTGCACAGCAGCCGGTCTCGCTGGAGAAGCCGGTCGGGGACGAGGACGACTCCCCCCTCGGCGACTTCGTCGAGGATCAGGCCGCCGAGTCACCATTCGAGTTGGCGGCCCGCCGGATGCGCGACGAGAACGTCGGCCGCGCGCTCGCCGTCCTACCGCGGCGCGAGCGCGAGGTGCTCGAGTTGCGCTTCGGACTCACCGGCCAGCGACCGCAGACGCTGGAGGAGGTCGGGCAGGCGTTCAACGTGACGCGCGAGCGAATCCGCCAGATCGAGAACCACACGCTCAAGAAGCTCGAGCTGCTGCCCGAGGCACAGCGGCTGCGCGACGCGTCCTGAACCCGGCGCGCCGCTAGACTGCGTCGCCGCGCGGCGGGATTCCCGAGCGGTCAAAGGGGACGGACTGTAAATCCGTTGGCTCCGCCTTCGAAGGTTCGAATCCTTCTCCCGCCACTCGGCCCGGCCTTCGTGGAGCGATGGCTGAGGGGGTGCCGTGCGGCCGCGACCGCGATTCAGCGGTCTCGCCGGACTCGCTAGGTGATCCTCACTTCCGGCGTACGGCTCCGGGATCGCGAACCCCGACGCCAAGCGCGATTCGCGTCAGGCGAGCGTCAGCGGCGCGAAGCACCCTGTTCCACGTGATCCCAACGCGCGAAGTGCGCTCGCGCGGGCGCTGCGCTTTGTGGCGAGTGCTGCTACTCGGGCTGGAACAGTGCGATCGTGTTCCCGTCGGGGTCTTTGAACCAGGCTGAGCGGCCAATCCCTGGGGTGGTTGCGATCGACTCGACGGTCTTGAGGGTTGGGAAGTCGTATTCCTCGAACACGACGCCGCGCCCGGTCAGCTCCGCGACATCGGCTGCGAGGTCCGAGCACCAGAAGCGCACCTGGGTGTGGTCTGCGGTGTTGGGGTTGGGGCGCCCGTAGACCAGCAGCGAGGTTCCGTCGCCGCATTCGAACACGAGATGGTTCTTGATCGTGTCCGTGGACAGTGCGAGTCCGACCGTCTTCTCATAGAAGCTCTGACTTGCCTCGAGATCGGTCGAACAGACAACCGCCGAGATCTTGTTCGCTGCCAGCACGTGCGCCTCCTCGCCAAGCTAGTTATCGCAACCGCCGAAGTACTTGATATGCCAACTTATATCCGCAGACACTTGGCATGTCAAGTAGCTCCTCGTAGACTCCGCTAGCGTGCCCCCGAACGACGAAGACCACTGGATGCCGGCATGGCTCGCGCTTGTCCGCTCATACACGCGGCTCTGGGATCAACTGGAAGCCAGCCTCCGCCACGAGCACGGACTCTCGATCGCACGCTACGACGTGCTTGCACAGCTCGAGATGGCCGGCGGGCAAGTTCGCCTGAGCGAACTCGCAGCATCGATCCTGCTCTCGCCATCCGGACTGTCAAAGCTCGTCGACCGAATGGAGGCCTCCGCACTACTCACCCGTAACCCCGTCCCCTCCGACGCTCGCTCAACGTTCGCGACGATCACCCCGCGAGGGAGGGCCCTCGTAGCCTCCGCGAGGCGCAGCCACCACCAACTGCTCCAGCAAACGTTCGGCAGCGCACTCGACAACCGCGACATCGCCGACCTCACCCGCATCACCAGGCGCCTCGCCGCCTCGACGCCCACCGCACGGCCGGACTCGTCCGCACGCGAAAACCAGGTCGCCACCTAGAAGAGGCCCACGCTCGACGCTCGCGTTGGCGCATTCCCTGGGCGCAACCGTCGACTCGGCCCTGGGGAGCTGGCAAGCGGGGGGTGTGGCTGCGCGCCCGCGGCGATCGAGGGTGCTACCGCAGGAGTGGCAGCCTGCGGTTACCGCGTTGATTGTGGTTGGCGATAGGTCGGTCGGGTAGGCGACAATCCCGCGGGTGCCGGCGATCGTCGTCGTGTTGAGGGCTGGGATCACGCGCCGCCGTGCTCGCTTCGCGATGCTGGCGGCCTGCGCGGTCATAGTTGGTGTGAGTGCGTGCGGCGGCACGCAGTTGAGCGCCGACCAGATGAAGGACCACGAGGTCGCAGCTGGTATCGATATTCCGGCGCAAGTCGTGTGCCACGACTCGCGGTGCGCTGTCAGCGCGAGCTACGACTCCCACTCGAGGCTGGAAGCTTCGTTCGTCGCGCTTCCGGTAGCAGACTGGGTCGACACCGACCCAGACCTGAAGTCTGTGAGGGCGATTACGCTAAGGATCGCGAATGCGAGGACGAACGCCACTGCCGTGTTTCAGTGCCGCCTGCCCCACGCCGCGCACCCTGGACTGACCGGCGTTTGGTTCGTGAAGCGCGCATGCGTTATCAGAGTCGTGGCCTCGTACTAGCAGCGCTCCTGCAGTAGCTCACGCCGGAGCCTTCGACAGACGCTCCCTCTTCGCGCTAGGGAGGCGTCGGCGGTGTCGGCTTGCCCGCGCTCGCTTTCGCAGAAAGCGGCTGCGTGAAATTAGTCGCCAGACAGCGACTAATCGAGGACTTACGACTTGGAGCCGAGCAGACCGCCGCCGCGCTTCTCGGGAATCGCGAAGCCGGGCGGAGCGCTCGTTGGGAGTTGCCCGGGCGCCGGTGCGGGTGCGAGTGGAGTTTGGGGGGTCGCTATGGCCATGCCTTCAGCTTAGCTCGCGAGACTGATGGTCCACAAGATGACCTCCGCGGCGAGCAGCACGCAGCTGACGGTGAACCAGGTCGACAGCTTTTCGATCCTGTCGCGGTTGGAGTCGAGGATCGGTGCTATCCAACCGCTGACAGCCCGGTGCTTGACGTCGGTGGCGGGACCGGAAATTACGCCGAGGCGTTGCAGGCTGAAGGCTGGGAGGTCGTCGTAGTCGATCGCGCGCCCGGCATGCTCGAGCATGCCGCCGGAAAGGGCCTGGCGACCGCGCTCGGCGACGCAGAGGACCTGCCGTTTGCGGACGCGAGCTTCGATGCGGTGATGCTTGTGTCAATGCTGCACCACGTCGACCGGCCGGCGGTCGCTCTTGCGCAGACTCGCCGTGTGCTTCGAGACGGCGGACGTCTCGCATTGATGATGTTCACACGCGAGGACATCGAGACTCTGTGGTGTCTCGAGTACTTCCCGGCGTCGCGCAGTTGGATGGAGGAGACGCACGCACCGCTCGCTGAGATCCTTGCCGAGCTACCCGGCGCCGAGCGCCTGCCGGTCAGCTTTGCGGACATGAGTGACATGTCGCTGGCGGCCCTCCATGGCTATCCAGAGCTGATGCTCGAGGAGCGCTGGCGCAGCCAGACCAGCTACTTCGAACGGATGCAACGCGACCATCCTGACGAGCTGGAGGCCGGGCTCAAGCGGCTCGCCGTCGACGTAAAGCTAGGGACTGTCCGCGCCCGTCCCGGATCGGCCAGCGTCATCGCATGGTCAAAGCCTCGCGATCACGAGCCCGGCTGAACACGAGCGGACGATCGCATCTCGCGCGAGGCAGGTGCGAGCGGGGTCACGTCGGTAGAAGTGGTGTAACGGGCGCCGGGTAGCGGAGCCGTTGGTTCCGACCACCGCGGCGCTCAGAGAGTTTGAGGGGTCGGGCTTTGCTGGGGTCGTGAGAGGAGCCGTCTTCGGGTTTCGCACGACTCGCCGCGGCTACTGTCTGGGGGTGGGGCCCAGCGATGATTGTTGACGGGTACGGCGATCTGGCGGTCATGGAGTTCGGCTTTCCCGGCGAGCTTCGAGATCGCCTCATCGCCGCGGTCCTGACGAGAGCCAAGACCGCGACCACAGGGCTTCTGGTGGAGTACGAGTTGGACGGCAGTCCGCTGCCGCACGCCGGGGACCGGCTGGTTGTTGTCGATTCCCACGAGCGGCCGGTCGCGGTCATCGAGCTCACCGACGTTCGCGTGCTTCGCCTCGACGACGTGGACATTGCTACGGCCCGCGACGAGGGCGAGGGCTTCAGCAGCGTCAAAGAGTGGCGGGTCGATCACGAGGCGTTCTGGAACAGCTACGCCGACGACCTGCGCGCACGCCTCGAGGATCCCTCGTGGACGCTGTCAGACGACACTCTTGTCGTCATCGAACGCTTCCACCTCATCGGCGAGCTCGACACCTAAAACGACGCCGCGAAGCGCCCGTGCGATTGACGCTGGCGCAGTTTCTCGCTCCTTCTTACAGGAGCGGGCGTGCGTTGCGTTGCGTTTAGTTGGGGCTGGTGATGACGTGGAGGCCGGGGATGCGGGTGAAGTGGGTGCTGTTGTGGGTTGCGATCGTGAGGCCGTTTGCGATCGCGGTGGCCGCGATCCAGAGGTCGTGGGCGCCGACCAGTTCGCCGCGCGAGGCGAGTTCGGACCAGATGTCGGCGTGGACGCGCGCGACGGCTTGGGTGATTGGGATGGCTTGGAGGCCGGCGAGTAGGTGTTCGACGAACGCGTTTCGCCGGGCGCGTGTCGCGCCTTTTGCGCGGTGGACGCCGTGGAGGAGCTCGCTGACGGTGACCACGCTGATCCCGCGGTCCTCTTCGCCGAGGAGCGCCTCGATCTCGCTGTTGCCTCGCTCTAGCTCGATCAGTAGATCGGTGTCGATCAGGACGGCCATGGATCTCCGGGCGCTCCGGCGCTCTCGCGGATCTCGCGGAGGTCTTCGGCGAACGCATCGTCCGGGCGCGGCGCGCTGGCAAGCAGATCGCGGAAACGCGACGCCGAGACGAACCTTGACCGAGGTGGGCTAATCAGCGCGACCGGCGCGCCGCTGCGAGTCAACTCGATCTCCTCGCCGGTCGCGACACGATTAAGCACGTCGGAGAAGCTGCGGGCTGCTTCGGTGGCTGTCATGCGAGACACGCCAACAGCATATCTGATAAATCGGATACCGGCTAGCGGACCAGCGTCACGCTCGCTCGTCGCGCGAGGCGGTCGCGGTCCGCCACCGCTCCCGCCTTCCTGCGGCGCTACCGTCGCTGCCCGACCGAAGCTGGCGGTCGTTTCCGGGGAGGGCACGCGACCTGTGCGTCGATGAGCGCGCGGCGCAATCCGTTCTGCTGAACGTCGATTGGGCGTTGCAACGTGTCGATCGCAGCTTGCGCGTGGTCGATGAGCGCCTGGCGGGCGTCGTGGCGCCGCTGGTCCTCGAAGAGCGTGAGCGCTATATGCCGGAGCCTGGGTTGCACGGTGAGATCTGCTGGGTCACTGGCGGCCTGCGCCCTCGCAGCGTGCGCCCACCGCTCGGTCAGGTGGGCTTGGCTTCGGTCGGCGAGCGCCTGCTCGGAGTCAAGGGTGCGCTGAAGGCGATCGGCCAGCAGCTGACGACGATCGAGCCGCTGTTGTCGACCGTCATCGTGATCACCGTTGTGCCGCTGCGGTTCGGTCGGGGGCTGGTGACCGTCGAGCACGGTCAGGCGCCTGGCTCGGTGGAGCGTGAGAGCAAGCGGATGTGCGCTTCTACCTCGGCGATCTGGTAGCTGGGCGGCAGCAGCGACCACGCCAGCAACCACAACACTGCCTTCTTCTCCGCGCTCAGCGGAGCCGGGTCGATGAGCTGTTCCTCAACCTCGCTCAGCCCGCGGCCGGCGAGCATTCGCGCTCTCACCGCGAACTCCAGAGAACGAAACGCACCCAACCTCGAATGCTCGTGGGCCTGCCAGTGAGCATCACCGATCACCGCCGGCACCGGGCCGGGAACCAACTTCGTGGACTGAGATGGGCGTGACAAGTCAACCTCCGAGGCGTGGATCTACGCTCGAAAGTCAGATTGTGTTGCCGGCCCATCGTGGGCTAACCCCAGCGCTGCCCTCCACCCGGCACCTTACCCCTCGCACGAGTCCCGCGCAACCACCCGCCCGCAGGATTGACCGCGTTTTGCGCAATCCCCCGACGCCGTAGGTGCCAGCCCAGGCCGACCCGGTGAGGATCGCTCGGAGACTCCGCGCCCTAGACTTCAAACCGCCGCCACCGTCCGCAAGAGAGACAGGGACCGCCATGAAGACGCGCAAGCTGGGCTCACTCGAGGTTTCCGCGCTCGGGCTCGGATGTATGGGAATGTCGGCTTTCTACGGCTCCGCCGACGAAGGCGAGGCGATCGCCACGATCCACCGCTCGCTGGAGATCGGCATCAACTTCCTCGACACCGCGCAGCTCTACGGCCCGATGACCAACGAGTCGCTCGTCGGTGAGGCGATCAAAGGCCGTCGCGACGAATACGTCATCGCAACGAAGTTCGCTCGACGCCTCGGCCCCGGCACGGTCGCGGGCGACATGTCCACGATCGGCCCGCTCGACGGCAGCGCCGAGCACGTTCGCAGCTCGGTCGAGGGCTCGCTGAAGCGCCTTGGCACCGACCACATCGACCTCTACTACCAGCACCGGGTCGACCCGAACGTCCCGATCGAGGAGACTGTCGGCGCGATGGCCGAGCTTGTCCAGCAGGGCAAGATCCGCCACATCGGTTTGAGCGAAGCGGCGCCGGAGACGATTCGCCGCGCGCACGCGGTTCACCCGATCACCGCGCTGCAGAGCGAGTACTCGCTGTGGAGCCGCGACGTGGAGGACGAGATCCTGCCGACCTGCCGCGAGCTCGGCATCGGCTTCGTTGCGTACTCGCCGCTCGGCCGCGGCTTCCTCTCCGGCCGCTTCAGCTCGCCGGACGAACTTGACGACGGCGACTTCCGCCGCAGCGGCCCGCGCTTCACCGGCGAGAACCTCGACGCGAACCTGAAACTCGCCGCCAAGCTCGCCGAGATCGCGGGCGAGAGAGGCATCACACCGGCCCAACTCGCACTCGCCTGGGTTCTCGCGAAGGGCGAGGACGTCGTGCCGATCCCCGGCACCAAGCGCCGCACCTACCTCGAGCAGAACGCCGCGGCGGTCGAGGTCACGCTGAGCGCAGAGGAGATCGCCCGGATCGAGACCGAGCTCCCCCAAGCCGCCGGCGACCGCTACAACGCGGCAGGCATGGCGTCGATCAACCTCTAGACCGACTGGGCGGACGCCCGGCGGCGACGATCAGCGGGCCTGGCGCGAGCCGAACCATTCTCGCCGCCGCCTTCTCGTGAAGCCTGAGCGGCCGGCGAGGGAGCCGTGCCGGCTCGGAGCGCATACAGGCAGCCCGAGCCGGCGTCGCTCCGCTGCGCTAGGACTCGATCAGGATCACCATCGTCTCGGGGAGGACGCCGTCGTACTCCATCGCGTCGGTCGCCTCCTGTGACTGCATGAAGCCCATCATGGCGTCCATGTCGGCGACGTTCATCGTCAGGCCGACTCGGTTGGTGCCCTGGGGGTCGACATAGGTCTTGATCTCGGTGACGCCGAGCGGCCCGAAGACCTCCTCGCGCTTTGGCGAGGAGAGCCAGTGCGCGACGTCCTTGACCTCGTGAGATGCGTGTACGCGCGGCATGTTGAGCTCCCTCGTTGGTGATTGTCGCGTCGAGCATAGGCCGTCCGCGGCCGGCAGCGGAAAAAAAGTTGAACGCCCGCCCCGCTCAGAAGCCGACTGGCGGCTGTGAAGATGCGCCGGCCTGGTTTGGGTCCCGGGCGGCGCATGCGCCGCCCGGCGCCTCGGCGCATGCGCCGAGGCGAACGAAGATACGGTGGCGAAGTTGCCGCTGCGTTCTAGAGCGGAGTGGTGTAGGCGCCGCTGATGCCGCCGTCGACAAGGAAGGTCGAGGCGGTGACGAAGCTCGATTCGTCGCTGGCGAGGAAGAGCGCGCCGTTGGCGATCTCCTGCGCGGTGCCGAAGCGACCGACAGGGATGTGGACCATGCGGCGGGCCGCCTTCTCGGGGTCCTTGGCGAACAGCTCGCGCAGCAGCGGGGTGTCCACGGGACCCGGGCAGAGCGCGTTGACGCGCACGCCGCTGCGCGCGAACTCGACGCCGAGCTCGCGCGAGAGCGAGAGGACGCCGCCCTTGGAGGCGGTGTAGGAGACCTGCGAGGTCGCGGCGCCGAGGACGGCGACGAACGAGGCGGTGTTGATGACCGAGCCGCCCTGCGGATCGTTTGCGAGCAGGTGCGGGATGCCGTGCTTGCAGCAGAGAAAGACGCTCTTGAGGTTGACGTCCTGGACGCGCTGGTAGGCCTCGAGGGTGGTGTCGAGAACCGAGCCGTCGTCGTTCGGGGAGATGCCCGCGTTGTTGAAGAGGACGTCGATCCGGCCGAACTCCTCGCGCGCGCGTGTGTACATGGCGGCGACCTGTTGCTCGTCGGTGACGTCGACCTCGAGCGAGAGGTCGCCGGGCGCGCCGGCGAGCAGGTCGACGCCGACGACCTTCGCTCCCTCGCGGCGGAACAGCTCGACGCTCGCGGCGCCGATGCCGCCGCTGGCGCCCGTGACGACGCAGACCTTGCCCTGCAGTCTCATGCGCGCGTTGAGTAGTAAATGGACTTGACCTCCGTGTATGCGTCGAGGGCGTGGGGCCCGAGCTCGCGCCCGTAGCCGGACTGCTTGAAGCCACCAAAGGGCGTGGCGACGCGGACCGAGTTGTTCGAGTTGATCGAGAGGACACCGCTGTCGATGGCGCGGGCGACGCGCAGCGCGCGGGCGCCATCGTTCGTCCAGATCGAGCCGGACAGGCCGTAGATCGTGTCGTTGGCGAGCGCGACGGCGTCCTCCTCGTCGCGGAAGCTCATCACGCTGACGATCGGGCCGAACACCTCCTCGCGGGCGACGCGATCCTCACGCTCGACCGGGGCGAGAACGGTCGGCGCGAACCAGTAGCCGGGGCCGTCGGGGGCACTGCCACGGAAGGCGACGTTGACGTCGTCCTCGAGAAATGAGCCGACCGACTCGCGCTGGCCGGCCGAGATCAGCGGGCCCATCTCGGTGTCGTCGTCGAGTGGATCGCCGACGCGGATCGCCTTGATCGACGTCTCGAGAAGGCCCATGAAGCGGTCGAGAACGGATTCCTGCACGAGGATCCGTGAGCGGGCGCAGCAGTCCTGGCCGGCGTTCCCGAACGCGCCGCCGGGGACCGCCGCGGCCGCGCGTTCGAGGTCGGCGTCGGCGAAGATCACGTTGGCTGACTTGCCGCCCAGCTCGAGCGTGACGCGCTTGATCGTCTGCGCGGCGGCGGCGGCGATCGAGCGACCGACCTCGGTCGAGCCGGTGAAGGCGATCTTCGCGACATCGGGATGCTCGACGAGCCGCTGCCCGCAAGTTCTGCCGGGGCCGACGACTACGTTCACCACGCCGTCTGGCAGGCCCGCCTGCGCACACAACTCGGCGAACCGTAGCGCCGTGAGTGGCGTCAGCTCCGCGGGCTTCAGGACAGCGGTGTTTCCGGCGGCCAGCGCCGGAGCGAGCTTCCAGGCGGAGATCGTGAGCGGGAAGTTCCACGGCACGATCAGGCCGACCACCCCGAGCGGCTCGCGCACCGTGAACGCCTGGCCGCCGCCGACGGGGATCGTGTCACCGAGCAGTCGCTCGGGCGCGCCCGAGTAATAGCGAAAGGTCTCGACGACCATCCCCATCTCGCCGCGCGCGTCGCCGATCGGCTTGCCGGCGTTGCGCGCCTCGAGCAGCGCGAGCTCGTCGCGGTGCGAATCCAGCACCGCGACGAGCGCCCGCAGATGTTCAGAGCGGGCTGCGGGGGAGAGGGCCCGCCACGCCGGGTAAGCCCCCCTCGCGCGGGCGACGGCTTCGTCTACCTCTGCCGTGCCCGCGCGGGGAACCGTGTCGAGAACCGCCTCGGTGGCGGGCTCGATTACTTCGAGTGTGTCAGGCAACCGACTTGGCCGTGGAGACCTCGGCCTCCGACAAGTCGATCGTGCGGATCGGGCCCTTGAACGTCTTGTTCGCCCAGCCGTAGTACCAGATCGTGACGCCGAGCATGACGATGATCACGACGACCGGTGCGTAGTTGACGTAGTTCAGCGTGAAGCCGGTGTTGCCGGGGACGCCGAGCGGCGAGTACGGCAGGCAGAAGATGATCACGCAGAGAGCGACCCAAACCACGGCGACCATGTTCACCCACTTGTACTTCTTGCCGAGCGTCCACGGTCCCGCCTCGAACTTGTCGCCGGCACGCCAGCGCAGGTAGACCGGAATCGTGTACGCGATGTAGAGCCCGATCACCGAGATCGAGGTGACCGCGAGGAACGCCACCGGGGTGCCGGCGCTGTTGGGGAAGTACGCCGGGATCGTAATCACGAGTGCGAACACCGCGATGAACAGCGCCGACCACGTCGGGGTGCGGTTCGCGCTGAGGCGCCGCCAGAGGTTGTGGCCCGGGACCGCGCCGTCACGCGAGAACGCGAAGCACATCCGCGAGCCGCTGGTCATGCAGGCGATACCGCAGAAGATCTGCCCGACGACCGAGATGAAGATCACTGCCTTTGCACCGAGCACGCTCAGCGCAGCCGTCAGGATCGGGATCACGGTCGCGAAACCGGTCTCGGCCTTGGCACCGGTCTTGTTCACGGCGAACGTCAGCGCCAGCAGCACGATGTAGCCGACGATCGCCGAGTAGAACACCGAGCGCCACACGCCCTTCGCCGCGGACTGCGCGGCGCCGTGCGTCTCCTCCGAGACGTGCGCCGAGGCGTCGTAGCCGGTGATCGTGTACATCGTCAGCAGGAAGCCGAGCGGGAGCACGTAGTACCAGTACATGTGGCCGCCGAACCCGGAGTTGTTGATCCTGTGCCCGAAGACGTAGGACAGGCTCGCGTGGTGGCTCGGGACGACGATCAAGAGCACCACGATCACCGCGACGCCGATGACGTTCCACCATACGGCGATGCCGTTGAAGAACGTGAGCAGCCGGTTCCAGAATACGTTGACCACGAGACCGACGATCAGCAGCAGGACGAACAGCGCCATGACGACGTGCGCGTTGTACTTCACGTTGGTCGACGTGAAGTTGAAGATGAAGTTCACGCTGAAGAGGCTGCCCAGGTACTGGAGGAACTGCGCGCAGACGTAGTCCACCGACGCGGTCACCGCGACGAGCCCGATCAGGTTGAACCAGCCGGTGAACCAGCCCCAGCCAGGGCCACCGAGCTTCGACGCCCAGTAATAGATGCCCCCCGCGGTCGGCATCGACGACGCGAGCTCGGACATCGAGAACGCGACCGCCAGAATCAGGACGCTGATCACGGGCCAGCCGATCGAGATCGCGACCGGACCGCCGTTGTTGAACGCCTGGCCGAAGGTGGTGAAGCAGCCGGCGAGTACGCAGATGATCGAGAACGAAATCGCGAAGTTGGAGAATCCGCTCCAACCGCGCCTCAGCTCCTGCTTGTAACCGAGTTCAGCCAGGCGCTTTTCGTCGGCGCCCATCGTTGGTTCTGATGCCGGCATGCGTCGTCTCCTAAGGAAAAAGGTTTGAACGTCCGTCCTTAGCCGCGAGACTGTATGCGTATCGCCACTACGAAGTCAACCCATCTTTTTCATCGCCGGCAGGAGGCCCGCGAGAACGTGTTCGGTGGCGCGAGCCTGGTCGGCCATCGCGCGCGCCGCGCGCGGCCCGTCGTGGGCCGCCAGCGCCGCGACGATCCGCCGGTGCTGGTCGTTTGAGGAGCGCAGCACCTCGCGCGGATGGGAGATGAAACGGATCAGTTGCGTCATCTCCCCCTGTGTCGCGGTCATCGCGGCGACGAGCCGTTGGCTGCCGGTGCTCTCGGCCAGGCCGACATGAAACAGAACGTCGCTTTGGCGGAACGCTGCGTAGTCGTCGAGCTGCGCGTCCATAGCGTCGACGAGCGCGTCGAGTTGGTCAACCGCCGCGGCGTGCGCACGCTCGGCAGCGAGGACCACGATCCCCACCTCGACCGCGAACCGGTTATCTGCGATCTCGTGCCAGTCGGCGAGCAGCTCCTCAGTGGGCGGCTCGGTCGGCGGCTGAGGGTCTGCGACGAACGTCCCGCCGCCGCGGCCTCGGACTGCGTGAACGAGGCCGCCCTCGGTCAGCGCGGTGAGAGCCTGGCGGAGCGTCGAGCGCGCGATGCCGAGACGCGCACAGAGCTCGCGCTCGGCCGGAAGCCGCGTGCCTGGCGCCAGCAGGCCGAGGCGGATCGCGGTGCCGAGGCGCTCGAGCGTCTCCTCGAACGCCGTCTGCGAGCGGACCGGCGCGAACACGACCTCCTCTGGCAGCGCCAGAGCGATTCCCCCGGCGGCTGCCGGCACGCTCACAGTCGCTCGAAGCCCCGGAACCGCTCCCAGTCGGTGATCGCACGCCCGAACGTCTCAAGCTCGACGTCGGCGGCGTTTACGTAGTGCGCGACGACGTCCTCGCCGAACGCGTCGCGGGCGATCGTCGAGCCGGCGAAGAGCTCGCGCGCGTCGCGCAGCGAGCTCGGGACGCGCTGCAGGTCGGGTGAGCTGTAGGCGTCACCCTCGAAGACCGGCCCCAGCTCGAGCTTCTGATCGACGCCGTGCAGCCCCGCCGCGATGATCCCGGCGAGCGCGAGGTAAGGGTTCAGGTCGGCGCCGCCGACGCGGTTCTCGAAGCGCAGAGCGTTGCCCGAGCCGACGACGCGCAGCGAGCAGGTGCGGTTGTCGCGCCCCCAGGCGACCGCGGTCGGCGCGAACGATGCGGCCGCGTAGCGCTTGTAGGAGTTGATATTCGGCGCGTAGAGCAGGCTCAGTTCGCGCAGCGCCGCAAGCTGACCTGCGAGGAACGAGTCGAAGACCGGCTGGTCGCGTGCGAACAGCGGGCCCTCCTTGTCGGCGAGCGAGAAGTGGATGTGGCACGAGCTGCCCTCGCGCTCGTTGAACTTCGCCATGAAGGTGATCGACATGCCCTCGTCGGCGGCGATCTCCTTCGCGCCGTTCTTGTAGATCGTGTGCTGGTCGGCGGTCCGCAGCGCGTCGGCGTAGAGGAAGTTGATCTCGTGCTGGCCGAGGTTGCACTCCCCCTTCGAGTCCTCGACAACCATCTCGGCCGCCGTCATCGAGTTGCGGATCCGGCGGATCAGCGGCTCGACGCGGGCGGTGCCGAGCAGCGAGTAGTCGACGTTGTAGAGGTTCGCCGGATCGAGGTCGCGGTAGCCCTTGTGCCACGCGTCCTCGTAGCTGTCGCGGAAGACGATGAACTCGAGCTCGGTGCCGGCGAACGCCGTCCACCCACGCTCCGCCAGACGCGCCAGCTGCGCGCGCAGGATCTGGCGCGGCGACGGACGCACCTCGCTGCCGTCGAGCCATGTGAGGTCGGCGATGCAGACGGCCGTCGACTCCTGCCAGGGCACGAGGCGGATCGTGTCGAGGTCGGGCTTCATCACGAAGTCGCCGTAGCCGCGCTCCCACGAGGCCATCGCGAAGCCCGCGACGGGCGTCATGTCGACGTCGACAGCGAGCAGGTAGTTGCAGCCCTCCGCGCCGTGGTGCGCGATCTCATCGACGAACCGCTGCGCGACGAGTCGCTTGCCCATCAGGCGCCCCTGCATGTCGGTGATCGCGAGCAGGACGGTGTCGA
>CAYQZU010000008.1:0-67158 GCA_964422115.1 uncultured Solirubrobacteraceae bacterium
TCCTTGTGGCGGTTGACCCAGATCACCGGGATCTTCGCCTTCACGCACGGCTCGATGTCGTGGTAGTAGCTGGATGCGATGTGAACCCAGCCCTTCTTGCCGCCGATCCGTCGCGCGCACTCGTTGAAGTGGGCGACGTCCGGCTTGTAGGAGCGCACCTGTTGGGCGGTGACGACGATGTCGAAGTCGACCTGCAGGTGGCGGCGCGTCTGCCCGAGCAGCTTGTCGTCGATGTTCGAGATCAGGCCGACCTGATACTTCTTGGCGATCTTCTCGAGCGCCGGCCGGGTTTCGCGGAACGGTGCCCAGCGTGCTACCGAGTCCGGCAGGAAGCCAGAGCGCGAGGGCTCGAGCGGCCAGCCGAGGCGCTTGGCGATCTCGACCACGGTACGCCGGAGAACCTCGGCGTAGAGCTCGTAGGAGCCGCTTTCGATCTCGCGTTCGATCTCCATGAAGAGCGGGATCACCTCTTCGCGCTCGATCGTGAAGCCGTCGCGGTTCGCCTCCGCTTCGAAGGCCTCCCAGATCCCCTTCTCCCAATCGATCAGGGTTCCGTAGACGTCGAAGGTGACGAACGTGGGCTTTGTCGGCAGTGGCATCGTGTCGTGGTTCTCCTCGGGGCTTGAAATTGCGCGTAGCGCGACGGCAATTATGAACGTCGTCTAGAGTCCGCGCCCGCTGATGGATCTGCTCGAGTACCAGGGCAAGGAACTGCTGGCCCGCCATGGCATCCCCGTTCCGTTGGGGAGGGTCGCCCGGACGAGCGATGAGGCCGTGCTGGCGGCGAGGGAGATCGGGTTCCCGTGCGCGGTCAAGGCGCAGGTCCAGATCGGCGGACGCGGCAAGCTCGGCGGCATCAAGATCGCGGCCGACGAGTCGCAGGCGCAGGAGCACGCGGAGGCGATTCTCGGCATGGACATCAAGGGCCTGACGGTGCACGAGGTCTGGATCGAGGGGGCCTCGGAGATCGCTTCGGAGTACTACGCGTCGATCGTCTTTGACCGCAGCGCGAAGGCGCCACTCGTGATGCTCTCGACGCGGGGCGGGATGGACATCGAGGAGGTCGCCGGGCAGACCCCGGAGGCGATCGCGACGCTGCACGTCGATCCGCTGCTGGGCTTCCAGCCGTTTCACGGTCGCCGGCTCGCCTACGAGGCGGGCGTCGACGCCGATGTGGTGCGCCCCGTCGGCGCGTTTCTCGCCGCGCTCTACGCGACGTTTGCGGCTGAGGAGGCGATGCTGGTCGAGGTCAACCCGCTCGTGGTCACGCCGGAACGCACGGTCGTGGCGCTGGACGCCAAGGTGACGCTCGATGACAACTCGCTCTACCGTCACCCCGAGAACGGCGAGCTGCGCGACCTTTCCGCCGAGGATCCGCAGGAACGGATGGCCAAGGAGCGCCACCTGACCTACGTCAAGCTCGACGGCGACATCGGCATCCTCGGCAACGGCGCCGGGCTTGTCATGTCGACGCTCGACGTCGTCGCCCAGCACGGCGGCGCGCCGGCGAACTTCCTGGACGCCGGTGGCGGCGCGAAGGCCGAGGCGATCACCGCCGCGGTCGAGGTGATCCTGTCGGACCCGAAGGTCAAAGCCGTCCTGTTCAACATCTTCGGTGGCATCACGCGCGGCGACGAGGTTGCCCGCGGGCTGATCGAGGCGTTCGAACAGATCAAGCCGACCGTCCCGTTCGTGGTGCGGCTCGACGGGACGAACGGGGCTCTGGGACGCGAGCTGCTCGAGGCGGCGAAGCTGCCGAACGTGTACGCGGCCGCGACGATGGATGAGGCCGCGGCGCGCGTGGTGGAGCTGGCGCGCCCTGAAGGGCACAGGCAGTGAGCGTCGTCGTCGATCGCGATACGCGCCTGTGCGTCTCCGGGATCACCGGGCGCGAGGGCACATTCCACACGCTCAACAACCGCCGCTATGGGACGAATGTCGTCTCCGGCGTGACCCCCGGCAAGGGCGGCCAGGACGTCGAAGGGATCCCGGTCTTCGACACGTTCCACGAGGCCGTCGCGCAGAGCGGGGCGAACACCGCAATGATCTTCGTGCCGCCGCCGTTTGCCGCCGATTCGATCCTCGAAGCCGCCGACGCGGGGATCGCGACGATTATCGCGATCACGGAGGGCATCCCGGCGCACGACGAGCTGCGCGTCTACACCCAGCTTCACCGCCAGGGAGGCGTGCGGTTGATCGGGCCGAACTGTCCCGGCGTGCTCTCCCCCGGAAAGGCGAACGTCGGGATCATCCCCGCCGACTTCTTCCGCGAGGGCAACGTCGGCGTCGTGTCACGCTCGGGCACTCTGACCTACCAGGTGGGCAACGAGCTCGCGCAGCGCGGCTTCGGCAACTCCTCGATCGTCGGCATCGGCGGCGATCCGGTCCCGGGCTCGAGCTTTGTCGACATCATCGCGCTGTTCGAGGCCGACCCGGAGACCGAGCTGATCGTGATGAGCGGTGAGATCGGCGGCCAGGGCGAGGAGGAGGCCGCGGATTACATCAAGGCGAACGTGACGAAACCGGTCGTCGCCTACATCGCCGGCTTCACGGCGCCGCCGGGTAAGACGATGGGACACGCCGGCGCGATCGTGTCGGGGACCCACGGGACAGCGGCCGCGAAGGCGGAGGCACTCGAGGCGAACGGCGTGCGCGTCGGCAAGACACCGACCGAGGTCGCCGACATCGTCGCGGCGCTGCTCGGCGCCTGAACCCGCGCGCTTGGCATCATCTGAGCGGTGAGCACCATGACGAAAACGATCTCGCTTGCGCGCGGCGCGCCGTCGCTCGACATCATCGACGTCGAGGGCCTGCGCGACGCGGCCGCTCGCGCGTTCGCGAACGACCCCGCCGGGGCGACCGCATACGGGACCGCCGTCGGCTACCTACCGCTGCGTCGTCTGATCGCAGGCTGGCATGGGGTCGACGAGTCGCGCGTCCTCATCACGAACGGCTCGATGCAGGCCGACGCCTTCCTGTTCGACGACCGCGCGCAGCCGGGCACGCAGGTCATCGTCGAGCGGCCGACCTACGACCGGACACTGCTCGCGCTGCGCCAGCGCGGAGCCGACGTACACGCTGTCGCCCTCGAGGAGGACGGGATCGATACCGCGGCACTCGAGGATCTGCTCACCGCAGGCGAGGTGAAGCCAAAACTCGCGCACATCATTCCGAACTTCCAGAACCCCGCCGGCTACACGCTGTCGCTCGCCAAGCGCCGGCGCCTGCTCGAGCTCGCGCGCGAGCACGACTTCCTGATCTTCGAGGACGACCCCTACGTGGCGCTGCGCTTCCGCGGCGAGAGCCTACCGACGATGCTCTCGCTCGACGAGGGCGGTGAGCACGTCGTCTACGCCTCGTCGTTCTCGAAGACGCTGTGCCCGGGGATCCGGGTCGGCTACCTCGTCGGACCGGCCGAGCTGATCGCGCGGATCACGAAGAACGCGACCAGCACCTACATCTCGCCCGGCATGGTGAGCGCCGCGATCACCTACGAGTTCTGCTCCTCGGGGGCCCTGGAGCGCTCGAGCGCCCGGGTGCGCGACGCGCTCGCGGAGCGTTGCGGGCGGCTCGCGCAGCGGCTTGCGGAAGCTCTGCCGCAGGCGCGGTTCACCGCCCCTGACGGCGGCTACTTCCTGTGGCTCGGGCTCGGCGAGGATGTCGATTCGACGCGGTTGACGGCTGCGGCGGCAGAGCATGGAGTCGCGGTCGTGGATGGCGAGGACTTCATGGCCGACGGTCACTCGCACGCGATCCGTCTGTCGTTCGCGCCGGTGACGGCGGCCGAGATCGACGAGGCCGTGCCGCGACTGGCCGCCGCGCTTGCCTCGCTTCGCTGAGCGTGCTCGCCGCTCAGCGGCCGTAGCGTTGCGCAGCGAGCACGAGCTGCTCGGGCAGCGCCACGCGCGCCGGCGGTGAAGGGTCGGCGGTGACCGAGACGGTCTCCGCCACACTCCGTGTGACGGTGCACAGCCGAGCGTCTGTCTCGAGCTCGACCTGCTCGTCGTCCGAGCGCACGACCCGGCCTTCGAGGCCCGGTTCGAGCCCCACCTCGCGCAGGTAGTGAAGGAGATCCTCGGCCTCGTTCTCGAACCGCAGGACGGTCACCCGCGCGCCCGGCTCTACATCCGCGAGCGGGACGCCCGGGATCCGCGACCCGGCAAAGATCGGGTGGCCGTGCGGGCAGGTTCGGGCCTCACCGATCGCCGCGCGCATGCGCTCCTCGAGCACCGGCGACATCGCGTGCTCGAGCCGCTCGGCCTCCTCGTGAACCTCGTCCCATGGAATGCCCAGAACATCGGTGAGGAAGCGCTCGATCAGCCGATGGCGGCTGACGATCTCGGCGGCCTCGCGCTCCCCGTTCTCGGTGAAGCTGATCGACTTGTCGGCAGCGCGGGTGATGTAGCCGTCGCGCTGCAGCCGACCGATCATCTCGTGCACGGTCGGCGCCGCAAGCCGCATCGCCCGGGCCAGGTTGGCGCCGGTCAACGGCAGCCCCGCCTCGTGCAACCAGTAGAGGCTCTGAAGGTATTCGCCCTCCGCTTCGGTCGCCTGGCCGCCGCTCATCACCCCTGACTGTACTGTCAGGACCGTGCCGGTCGAGTTCCCGATAGAGCCCGCGCTCGCGCGCGGCGCCGCCACGCTGCCGATCGGCGCCGAGTGGGCCTACGAGCAGAAGTTCGACGGCTTCCGCGCGATCGTGTTCGTGGCGGGCGCGGAGCCCCGGATCCAGTCACGCGGCGCCAAGGACCTGCGCCGCTACTTCCCGGAGCTCGAGTTCCCGGCTGGCGACTACGTCGTTGACGGCGAGATCGTGATCGACGCCGCGGACGGCGGCGAGGAGTTCGGGGCGCTCCAGCAACGGATCCACCCCGCGGCCTCCCGAATCGAGCGTCTGGCGGCTGAGTGGCCTGCGTCGTTCATCGCCTTCGACCTGCTCTCCGTCGATGGCGCGGACCTGCTCGAACGTCCATTTTCTGAGCGACGCGCGGCGCTCGAGCGGATCGGCGGTCTGCGGCGCGCCGACCTCGTGCGCGACGCGGCCGACGCCGAACACTGGTTGGCGCACACGGAGGGCGTGATCGCCAAACGCCTCGACATGCCGTACACGCCGGGCAAGCGGACGGCGATGGTAAAGGTCAAGCGCCGCCGGACACTCGACTGCGTCGTGATGGGCTACCGGCCCGGGAAGGCAGCCGGGACCGTGGGATCACTGATCCTCGGGCTCTACACGGCGGAGGGAAGCCTGCGCCCGATCGGACACAGCTCGGCGTTCAACGCGCGCGAGAAGCGCGAGCTCGTGGATCGCCTGGCGCCCTTCGAGACCGGCGAGCGGGGCAGCGGCGAGCCGAGCCGCTGGGATTCGGGCCGCGACCTCGAATGGATCGAGCTTCGCCCCGAGCTCGTCGTCGAGGTCAGCTACGACCACGCCAGCGACGGGCGGATCCGCCACGGGACGACCGTGCTGCGCTGGCGCTCGGACAAGCCGCCCGGTGACTGCCGCTTCGAGGAGCTCGACTGACGCCGGAGGGCCGGGGGCGCGGCGATCCGTTACCGCCGGACGTGCGTGCGAGGCCCTGAGGTGGCGGTCCTTAGATGACGCTGCCGCGTCGGCGCGTCCGCAGACGCCGGTCTGAGACGCCGGTTCTGAGACGGCGCTAGCTGCGGCGCGCGCGGCTCGGCTGAACGCGCTTGGGCTCGCCCGCCTGCTTGGCGAAGTTCGGCGGCCAGGGCGCGTCTCCCAGCCCGGCCGCCTCATCGCGCGCCGCGAGCCCCAGCAGCGCGTCGAGCTTGCCGACCTGCTCGTCGATTCCCGCCGCGGGGTCACCCTGCTCGCGCAGGCGCGCCGGCACCGTGTCGAGGCGGAGCGCCGCGGGATCCACGCTCTCGAGCTCAGACCATTCGAACGGGCAGGAGACGCGGGCGTCCGGGACCGCTCGGACCGAATACGCGGACGCGACTGTGCGGTCGCGGGCGTTCTGGTTGTAGTCGACGAACACGCCGACGCGCTCCTCCTTCCACCACTTGCTTGTGGCTTTTCCCGGCATCCGCCGTTCAACCTCCCGCGCCAGTGCGAGCGCGGCGCGGCGCACCTCCTCGAAGGTCCTGCGCGGCTCGATCCGAACGTTGACGTGAATGCCGCGCGAGCCTGAGGTCTTGGGGAAGCCGACGAGCCCGTGCTCCGCGAGCACCTCTCGCACGCATGCGGCGACCGCACGCACCTCGTCGAATCCGACGTCCGGCTGGGGATCGAGGTCGACTCGCAGCTCGTCCGGGTGGTTGAGGTCCCTCCGGCGAACCGGCCAGGGGTTCCAGTCGATCACGCCGAGGTTGACGCCCCAGACAAGGTGCGCCGCGTCGTTCACCACGAGCTCGCGCGCCGAGCGGCCGCTCGGGAAGCGGACCGTCGCGGTGTTGAGCCAGTCGGGCGCAGTGTCGGGAACGCGTTTCTGGAAGAAGAACTCGCCGCTCACGCCATCGACCCACCGCTTGAGCGTGGTCGGGCGCTCGCGCAGGTGGAACACGACGGCGGCCTGGCACTCGAGGTAGTAATTGACGAGATCGAGCTTGGTGAACCCGGGCTGCGGAAAGAACAGCTTGCCGGGATTCGACACGCGAACCTCACGCCCGGCAACCTCGACGGTGATCGCGTTGTCCTTCGCCATCGCCAGAGGATCGCGCAACACCGGCTCTCCGTGTCGCGCGAGCGTGTGTACCATGGCCGCGTGCTCGGCGGGACACGATGAGCGACCCGGTTCGCTTCGGCCTACTCTCGACGGCGCGGATCAACGACAAGCTCGTTGCCGGCGCGCGCGAATCGGAGGCAGTGTCGATCGTCGCTGTTGCCAGCCGCGACGGGGAAACCGCCGGGGCCTACGCGCGCGAACGGTCGATCGGACGCGCGCACGGCTCGTATGAAGCGTTGCTTTCTGACAACGATGTCGAGGCTGTCTACATCTCGCTGCCCAACGGTCTGCACCTCGAGTGGTCGATCCGAGCGCTTGCGGCCGGCAAGCACGTTCTCTGCGAGAAGCCGCTGGGCCGCAGCGCCGAGGCGGTCGGCCGCGCCTTCGACGTCGCCGACCGCGAGGGCCGACTGCTGGTCGAAGCTTTTATGTACCGGCACAACCCCCAAACCAAGCGGCTTGCGACGCTGGTCGCCGATGGCGCGATCGGCACGCCGCGGCTGATTCGCACGAGCTTCAGCTTCCGCGCTGACGACCCGGCCGACCCACGGCTTCGGCGAGAGCTCGAGGGCGGCGCACTGATGGATGTCGGCTGCTACTGCGTGAGTGCCGCGAGGCTGCTGTTCGGTGAGCCACTGCGCGTCGCGGGCGAGCAGCGGCTCGGCGGCGACGGCGTCGATGTGGCGTTCGCCGGCCTGCTCGGCTTCGACGGCGAGCTGATGGCGGGGTTCGACTGCGGCATCACCCACGAGGAGAGCGAGACGCTCGTCGTCCTTGGTGAGGAGGGGAGCCTCCACGTCGCCGACCCCTGGCACTGCCGCAGGACGGGGATCGAGCTGCGGCGCGGTGGCAGCGCCGAGCAGATCGCGGTCGCACCGGTGAACTCCTACACGCTCGAGCTCGAAGACCTCGCGGTAGCGATCAGGGAAGGCCGGCCGCCGCTGCTGGGCCGGGTTGACGCCGTCGGGCAGGCGCGCACGATCGAGGCGCTCTACGCAGCGGCCGATCAACAGCGCACCGTGACGCTCTAACAACCGGTGGCAGCGAGCGCGGACCAATCGCGGGAGCCCCACCTCGACCTGACGGTCGTCGGCGAGGCGCTCCTGGACATCGAACTGCCGGCAGCCGGAGGCGATCCGGATCTGCTGGCGATGGCCGGCCGCGCCGGCGGCAGTCCGGCGAACGTCGCCGTCGGGCTGGCACGGCTGGGAATCGCGACCCACTTCGCCGGGCGGATCGCGCAGGATCCGGTGGGTGCCTTCATCCGCCGTCACCTCGAGGCGAGCGGCGTTGACCTGACCCGTTGCACGCCTGCGAGTGAACCAGCGACCCTCGCGATGTTCGGCGTGGACGGCGCCGGGGTTGCCAGCTACTCGTTCCACGTCGAGGGTACAGCGGACTGGCAATGGAAGCCGAGCGAGCTGTTCTCACCGCCCTCGCCCGCGGTCGTGCACACCGGTTCGCTCGCGCTCGCGCTCGAGCCCGGCGCCGGCGTCATCACGGCGTGGGTCCGCAAGCTGCGCGAGCGGGGCGACGTCTTCGTCTCGCTGGACCCCAACGTGCGGCCGGCAATGGTCGCGGAGCGCGATCGCTACCACGACCGCGTCGAGTCGCTCGTCTCGCTCGCTCAGCTGGTCAAGGCCAGTGACGAGGACCTGCTCCTGCTCGACCCGCAGACTCCGGCGCTCGAGACCGCGAAGCGGTGGGCCGCCGGCGGACCCGAGCTCGTCGTCGTCACCCACGGCGCCGACGGAGTAACCGCCGTGCGGGCCGGGGCGGCGCCGCTGCACAGGGAGGCGGAGCCGGTGGCGATCGTCGATACGGTCGGCGCCGGGGATTCGTTTACATCCGCGCTACTCGCGTTCTTCGCGCAGCGCGACGCGCTCGGGTCCGCCTTTGGCGCAGCGCTCGACCCGGAGACCGTCGCGGGCGCGCTCGAGTTCGCGGCGCGCGCGGCGGCGTTCACGTGCGGGCGCGCCGGCGCAGACCCTCCGTGGACCGGCGACCTGTAGCGCCCCGCGGACTGGTTGACACGCACCTCGGGGTGTGGGAGAGTGCCCCGTCCCGCTTATGATTACGTTGTCATTTGACAACGTTGTCGAGTGGGTCGAGGCGATATGACACCGTCCCCGACGACATCAGATCCAGCTGCGCGACACACCGGCGAGGCCAAGCAACGGCCGACGATCCGCGACGTCGCCCACGCGGCGGGAGTCTCCGTCAAGACGGTGTCGCGCGTGCTGAACGACGAGCCCTACGTGCGAGTCGCGACGGCGGCACAGGTCAGGGCTGCGGCGACGAAGCTCGGCTTTCAGCGGCACGAAGCGGCAGCAAACCTGCGCCGGCTCGACAACAGCACCCACGTGATCGGCCTGGTGATCGAGGACGTCTCCAACCCTTTCTACTCGATCGTCGTTCGCGCCGTGGAGGAGGTTGCGAGAGCCCGCGGCTACCTCCTGCTCGTCGCCAGCTCCGACGAGGATCCGCAGAAGGAACGCGAGGTCCTGCGCGCGTTCTCCTCGCGCCGAGTCGACGCTCTGATCGTCGTGCCCACCGGCGGAGACCAGGAGCTTCTCGCGACCGAGCTCTCAGCCGGCACCGCCGTCGTCTTCGTCGACCGTCCGGGGAGCGTCGCCCGGGCTGATTCCGTGATCGTCGACAACGTCGCAGGTGCGCGGCGCGGCGTCGAGCATCTGCTCGAGCACGGGCACACACGAATCGCCTACATCGGCGACGCGGCGGGCATCTACACGGCCGACGAGCGCCAGCGCGGATATGTCGATGCGCTCGCGCACGCCGGAATCGATGCTGACCCCGAGCTGATCCGCGTCGGCGCGCAGGACGTCACGGCCGCCGAGCGCGAGGCCAACGCGCTCCTGCGGCTGCAGCGGCCACCAACGGCCGTCTTCGCCGGGAACAACCGCGTCGCGATTGGCGTGGTGCGTGCGCTGCGCCCGCGCAAGCACCAGGTGGCGGTGGTCGGGTTCGACGATTTCGAGCTCGCCGACACGCTCGACCCACCGATCACGGTCGTTGCGCAGGACGCCGCGCAGGTCGGCCGTACGGCGGCCGAGCTCGTCTTCTCGCGGCTGGACGGTGAGAGCGGCCCGGCCCGGCACCTGACGCTCAACGCGACCCTGATCGTCCGCGGGTCCGGGGAGATCCGGCCGTCATGAGGCCGATCGAGCTCGCCCCAAACCAGCCGCGCCAGTTCTATCGCGGCGGCCATACCCTCAGCGAATTCCGCGGCACGCCGGCGCTCGACGACTACCGGCCCGAAGACTGGCTCGCATCGACCACCGCCCGCCATGGCGCCGGCGGCGACGACGGGCTGACCCGGCTCTCGGACGGCGAGCTGCTGCGTGACGCCGTCCTGCGCGACCCGGTCGCGTGGCTCGGGGCTGAGCACGCAGCGACGATCGGAGATGACACCGCGCTGCTCGTGAAGCTGCTCGACGCCGCCGAACGCCTGCCCGTCCACGTCCATCCCGACCGAGCGTTCGCGCGAAGCCACCTCGGATGCCGTTCGGGGAAGACCGAGGCGTGGGTTGTGATCGACGCGGCCGGCGGCAGCCAGATGCACCTCGGTTTCAGGCGCGACGTGGATCCCGAACAGCTCAACCGCTGGATGGCGACGCAGGACGCGACGGCGCTGCTCGCGAGCCTCCACGCGCTCGACGTCCGCGCGGGCGACGCGATCCTCGTGCCGGCGGGGCTGCCGCACGCGATCGGGGCCGGCGTGTTCTGCCTCGAGCTGCAGGAGCCGACCGACTTCTCGGTGATGCTCGAATGGGCGGACTTTCCAACGCTCGACGCGACCCAGGCGCGACTCGGCCTGAGCGCGACGGCGGCCCGCGAATGTGTCCGCACCAAGGCGGTCGCCGCGTCCGAGCTCTCGCACCTGCGCCGTGAGGCGCTCGAGCGCAGCGAGGGAATCGAGCGCGTCTTCCCGGAGGAGGCGGACGGCTACTTCCGCGCCGAGCGGATCCGCGCCAACGGCCGGGCGCTCACGCTCGATCCCGGCTTCGCCGTGCTCGTGACACTCGGGGGCGACGGCGCGATCACGACCGCTGCGGGTGACGCGCTCGAGCTGCGCCGCGGGAGCACGACGCTGATCCCACACGGCGCCGGGGCGCTGACGCTGAGCGGCACCCTGGAGGCGGTGCGCTGCCGCCCGCCCACTCCGACGGCGGCGCAGGCGACCGGCCTGATCACCGGAGCGGAAGGCGACGCACGGTGAGCGCCACCGCCACCGAACCACAGCTGAGCCCGATCCTCGAAGCTCGCGGGCTGGTGAAGACCTACGGCCACGTGCAGGCTCTGCGAGGCGCCAACTTCACGGCTTACCCCGGCGAGGTCGTCGCGCTGATCGGCGACAACGGCGCCGGCAAGAGCACCCTCGTCAAGTGCCTCGCCGGAGCCGCGCAGCCCGACTCCGGCGAGATTCTCTTCGCGGGCGAGACGGTCCGGCTGTCGAACCCGCACGACAGCCAGGAGCTGGGAATCGAGACGGTCTATCAGGACCTGGCGCTGGCGCCGGATCTCGATGGAGCGGGCAACGTCTTCCTCGGACGCGAGCTGCTGCGGCCAGGCGCGCTGGGGCGCCTCGGCGTTCTCGACAAGCGCGCCATGCGCGATCGGGCGCGCACCGCGTTCGCCGATCTCGGCGTCGATCTGCAGGACGCATCGGTATCTGTGGCCAGCCTCTCCGGCGGGCAGCGGCAGAGCGTCGCCGTGGCCCGTGCGGTGGCCTGGGCAAATCGCGTCGTCTTCATGGACGAACCAACGGCCGCGCTCGGCGTCGTTCAAAGCGGGCGGGTGCTCGACGTCATCCGCAGAGTGCGCGACCGCGGCATCACGGTCGTGCTGATCAGTCACAACATGCCTGAGGTGCTCGAGGTCGCGGACCGCATCGAGGTGCTGCGACTCGGGCGCCGCGTGGCGCAGCTTCGCGCCGCCGACACCGACCTGCAGGAGCTCGTCGGCGCGATGACCGGCGTGCTCGAACGCGAGGAGCAGGCGTGAGCACCGAGGCGAACACCGCACCGGCGAGCGCCGGGCCGCCCCAGAACGGCCCGGGCGCCGCCGTGCCCGACTCGTTCGATTCGCTCCGCAGCCGCCTGTTCGACTCGAGCAGCCCGGTGTGGATCTTCCTCGTTCTCGTCGCCCTCGTCGCGATCTTCGGCGCGCTGCGACCGACCGAGTTCCTGTCGAGCTTCGACATCCAGAGCATGTTCACCAACGCCGCCGTTGCGATGACGCTCGCGGTGGGAATGACCTATGTGATCATCACCGCGGGCATCGACCTGTCGGTCGGGTCGGTCCTCGTGCTCGGGGGCGTGCTCGCCGCGAAGACGATGGCGGCGCTCGGAGCGGCCAACCCCTACACAACCGGCTGGTGGCCGATCATCGCCGGGCTCGTCGTGGGAGTTCTCGTCGGACTCGCCTGCGGTGTCGTCAACGGCGCGCTGATCGCGTGGCTGCGAATCCCGGCGTTGATCGTGACGCTCGGGATGTTCGGAATCGCGCTCGGCCTCGCGGACGTCCTGACGAGCGGCGTGGACCTTGCCGGCATCCCGAACCGGCTCGGCAGCACGATCGGCAACGGGAGCGTCCTCGGCATCCCCTGGCTCGTCGTGATCGCCGCGATAGCAACGATCGTCGGGGCCTTCGTGCTCTCGCAGACCCGATTCGGGCGCTACACGTACGCCATCGGGTCAAACGAGGAGGCGACGCGACGCGCCGGCATCAACGTCGGGTGGCACCTCGTGAAGGTGTACGCGATCGCCGGTGCGCTTGCGGGACTCGGCGGCGACCTGAGCCTCGCCCACTTCACGACGACGACCATCTCCGGCCACCTCGAGGACAACCTCACCGCGATCTCCGCGGTCGTCATCGGCGGGACGAGCCTGTTCGGCGGCAGGGGAACGATGGTCGGCACAGTCGTCGGGGTGTTCATCCCCGTGGTGCTGGCGGCTGGCCTGGTGATCATGAACGTTCAGTCGTTCTGGCAGCAGGTCGTCACCGGCGTGATCTTGATCGTCGCGGTCTACTTCGACCAAGTACGACGGCGGGCAAGGAATCGCGCGTAGATCGAGGGGCGCGCGCTTCGAGTTGGTGCTTTGGGCGGCCAGGAACCGCCCAAAGCACCGTGTGGTTGAAACGCAACACAGGCCGTTCAACAACAGGAGGAGACACTAATGCAGCACCGCAAAATCATCGCCGCGGGGATGAGCGCAATGGCGCTCAGCGCCGTCGGCGCAGCCGCCCTCAGCGCCACGAGCGCCGGAGCAAGCGGGACCAACAAGTCCCTGGCACTGATCCAGGGCACCAAGGCCGACGACTTCTACGTCACCATGGGGTGTGGGGCCAAGGCCGAAGCGAAGAAGCTCGGCTACAGCATCAACGTACAGGGACCGGCGATGTTCTCGGCCCCGCTTCAGATCCCGATCGTCGACTCGGTCGCCGCGTCGCATCCGGCCGCGGTGCTGATCGCGCCGACCGACGTGCAGGCCCTGATCGCCCCAATGAAGGCGATGAAGGCGTCTGGCATTCACGTCGTTCAGGTCGACACGGCCGTGAACGGCGGCACGTCGATCGCAGTGTCATCCGTCACCTCGAACAACACGCTCGGCGGCCAGAAGGCGGCCGACGCGCTCGCCGCGCTGATTCACGATAAGGGCACGGTCGTGGTGATGAACGAGCAGGCAGGTGTGTCGACGACCGACGCGCGGGTCGCCGGGTTCATCTCGGAGATGAAGAAGTACAAGAACGTCAAGGTGCTGAAGACGCAGTACGTCGGGGACAGCCCGACGACCGCCGCGTCGACGATCGACTCGCTGCTGGTCGCGAATCCGTCGCTCAACGGCATCTTTGCGACCAACGTTCTCGTCGCCGAGGGCGCCGACACCGGCATCAACAACGCCGGCAAGAAGGGCAAGGTCAAGATCGTCGGCTACGACGCCGACCCCCAGCAGATTCACGACCTCAAGACGAACGTCGTCCAGGCCCTGATCGCTCAGGAGCCCTACCTGGAAGGCGTTGACGGCGTGCAGCAGGCGGTGAACTCGCTCACGGGCAAGACCGTCGCGAAGACGATCCAGACCCCGCTCGTCGAGATCACGCAGGCCAACATCGCCAAGGAGAGCAAGTACGTCTACGAGGGTGCCTGCGCGTAGAGCAGACACCCCAGGTCGCAGGGCCGGCTCCGAATCGAACCCTCTCTCTCGACGGAGCCGGCGACCTGAACGCGGCACATGCGAGGATGGCCGGCCGTGGCACAGCACGGCCGGCCGATCCTCGTAGCACCTGACAGCTTCAAGGGCTCGTTCTCGGCCGACGAGGTCGCCCAGGCGCTCGCGGAAGGCCTCGCCACCGCTGGCTGGCAGTGCGATCTCGCCCCGCTGGCCGACGGCGGCGAGGGGACTGCCGGCGTGCTCGTTCGCCGGCTTGGCGGCTCCACACGGACCGCGCGCGTCAGCGGTCCGCTCGGGCGGACGCTGGAGGGAAGCTTCGGGCTGCTCGCGGACGCGCTGGCCGTCGTCGAGGTTGCGAGCGCGAGCGGCCTCGAACTGGTGCCCGAGGATGAGCGAGACGCCGAGGCGGCGTCGAGCTTGGGGACCGGCGAGCTGATCCTTGCAGCCCTCGCAGCCGGCGCCCAGCACGTGCTGGTCGCGGCGGGCGGGAGCGCGAGCACGGACGGCGGCGCCGGCGCGATCGGCGCAATCACGCAGGGCGGCGGCCTGCGTGAAGCGAAGCTCACCGTCCTATGCGACGTTCGCACGCCATACGAGCTGGCTGCCGCCCGCTTTGGCCCGCAGAAGGGCGCTGACCCCGAGGCTGTCGAGCGACTAGAGCGCAGGCTGGCACGGTTCGCCTCCGAGCTTCCGCGTGACCCGCGCGGACTGCCACTGAGCGGAGCAGCTGGCGGCCTCGCCGGAGGCCTGTGGGCCGCTTTCGACGCGGCGCTTCGGCCCGGGGCCCCGTTCGTCCTCGAAACGATCGGCTTCGACAAACGGCTGCGCAGCGCCCACGCGGTCGTCGTCGGCGAGGGTCGCCTGGACGCCACCACCCTCGACGGCAAGGCGGTCGCCGAGGCGGCGACGCGAGCCCGCCAGCTCGGCGTGCCGGCCCATGCGATCGTGGGCAGCTGCACCCTCGACCCATTTGACCAGCGGATCCTCGACATCCAGACGATCACCGAGGCGACGAGCCGAGAAGCGTTGGTCGAGGCGGCCGCGCGGCTCGGGCGCCTGCTCCGAGAAAGCTGACGCTGCCATTTCGCCTGTGTAGCGGGCGAAAGGGCATCGCTACCGCTACGCTCGTCGTAAGCGATGGCTGAAAACGCGCCCGAACCGAGCCGGCCCGCGGTGCTGAGCCGCGCACAGGCGTCGCTTTCAGGGCGGCGCGCGATCGTCATCGGCGCCGGCTCGTTCGGAACCGCGATCGCCGTCCTGCTCGCGCGCGCCGGTGTCCGCGCCACGCTTCAGACACGAACCGACGAGCAGGCGAGTGTGCTCGCCGAGACGCACGAGAACACCAAGTACCTGCCGGGCGTCGAGCTGCCCGGGGCGCTTCGCGTCGAGTCGGTGGCGGCCGGCGTCTCACGCGCCGACTACGTCTTCCTGGCGATTCCATCGACCGCACTCGCCGACGCCGTTCGCGACATAGCGACAAGCGGCCTGGGGCGTCCAAACGCGGTCGTGTCGCTCTGCAAAGGACTCGTGCCGCCCGACGGTGCGGCGCCGACGACATTCCTGCGCGCCCGCTTCGGCGCCCACCGAACGGCATGCATCGGCGGACCCGCGCACGCCCAGGAGATGGTGCACCACGGTGCGGCGCTCGTCGCGGCGTCGCTCGACGATCACCTCGCCGAGAACCTTGCGGCGATCTTCACGCGCTCGGGTGTCGTGTGTGAGATATCGAGCGACCCAACGGGCGTCGAGCTTGCGGCAGTCGCCAAGAACGCGGCCGCGCTCGCGGCCGGCGCGACCGAGTCACAGGGTCTCAACGCCGCCGGCGCGGCGGCGGGCCACATCTTCGCGGAGGTCTGGCGCTACGCCGCGGCCCACGGTGCGCAGCCGGAATCAATGATCGGGCTGGCCGGTGCGGGCGACCTCGTCGCGACCGCATTGGCGCCGCAGAGCCGCAACCGGCGGGCGGGCGAGCTGCTCGCCCAGGGGATCGGAGCCGAGGAGATCGAGCACCAGGTCGGCCAGGCCGTTGAGGCGCTCGAGTCGGTCAGACTGCTCGCGCAGGCGGTGCAGCGTGGCGGCTTCCCGGCGCCGGTCACCGTGGGACTCTCGAAACTGATCTCGGGCGAGCTGCCGCTCGAGGAGTGGGTTGCGCTGGTGCGGACGACGGTGCCGATGCGCAGCGGCCGTCGCGGACTGCTGCACCGACTGCGCGGCGTGCGGATCAACGGCGCTCAGTGAGCGTCGTGATCACCGCCTCGTAGACGCCGTCCCCGTGCCCGGCCTCGGTGACGCGCACGTTCGAGTGCTCGCCGATCGCCGATCGAAGCTCCGGGTCGCTCTCGGTCGCGTTCGCGACGGCCCAGAAGCAGCCCACGTGCTCGGCCACCGCGAGATCCTCGCGCGAGTCCCCGACCGCAAACGTGCAGGCGCGTTCCAGTCCCCGCACGCGCATGTGAAAGGCGACTGCCGCGGACTTCGAGGCGGCTGCGGGAATCAGGTGGTAGCCCCGGACCCGCGGGAGACCGGAGAGCGCAGCGGAACGGTGCGTCACGGCACCGTTGTCGAGCAGGCGCAGGCTCTCGTGGCCGTTTGAGCGCAGTAGCTCGTCCGCCTCGGTCGCGTCGACGAGCCCCCGGAAGAGATGCGAGATGTCGCGCCCCGCGGACCACGGGTCGTGGTACTCGAGCCTCCCCTGATAGGTGTCGAGCAGCAGCGCGGGCGCCCCCGACTGCGCGATCTGCTCATAGGTGCTCAGCTCGCCGGGCACGAGGCCGCCGGTCAGCCAGTGCTCCTCGCCGTCGAGCGAGAGCACGCAGCCGGCCTCGTAGATGAAGCTCTTCTGGCCGAACAGCCGGGCATCCTCGGCGACCTGGGCGCGGCGGCGTCCTGACATCAGCACCACTTCCACACCGGCGCGCAATAGCGCCTCGATGGCCCGCACGCCGAGCAGCGAGATCGCGCCCTCGCCGTCGTGGAACAGCGACGCTCCGCGGCCGAGCAGCGTGCCGTCGAGATCCAGGTAGCAGGCCCACCCGCTCGGACCGGTCATCGGGCGGCGACCATCGGCGGACGCCGCGCCGATCCGCTCGGGGTGGTCATCGCGCGCCGACCATCAGCAAACGCTGCGGCCACCCGCTCGGACCGGTCATCGGGCGGCAACCATCGGCGGACGCTCAACGGAGGGATCGGGGCGCTCGCGACCGAGCAGCGGCGAAGGCTCGAAGCCGGTCAGCCGGCCTTCGCGCTCGAGGCGCTCGGCGACCACGGAGAGAACCTCGTAGGCCATCGCGCTCAGAGCCAGGAGAGGCTGATGGCTGTTGTGGTGGATGTCGAGGTCCACCTGCGCCATCCCGTCGAGGCCGACGGTGTCGTAGGCGTCGAGCAGCATCGCGATCTCGACGCCGTAGCCGGTCGTGAATGGAATCCGCTCGAGCAGTGCACGCGTCGCCGCGACCTCCCCGGCGAGCGGCTGGTCGATTCCCGCGAGGCCGGGAAAGAAGATCGCGAGAGCCGGGCGCGCCAGGAGATGATTGACGCGGCCGCCGCCGTCGGGGACGGCGAGCTCGCCGACGCGGTAGGGGCGCCTGTAGAAGGCCTTGACGAACTCGACGTCGTCGTTCTCGATCAGCGGCCCGACGAGTCCCGTCACGTAGTGCGCGGCGAACCGGTCGAGGTCGGCATCGAGGAAGCAGATGATCTCGCCGTCGAGCACGCTGAGCGCGCGCCACATCGCGTCGCCCTTTCCCTGCACTGGCCCAAACGCGCTCATCAGGTCCGCCTCGTGATGGACCACCGCTCCGTGCGCCGCCGCGATCGCGGCCGTCTCGTCGGTCGAGCTCCCGTCGATGACGACCAGCTCGTCGATCAGCTGTGCGTCACGCAGCTCGCTGCACCGCGCGACGATCGGCCCGATCGTGGCCGCGCAGTTGCGCGCCGGCAGGCAGACCGAGATCCGCTGCTTGCGGGCGTGCAGAACCTCCGGCGTGTAGCGCGAATGATGGAAGCTGCGCGCTTTGCGCCAGGCGGCTGGGGACTCGAAGGGCACGGCTCCCTACTATGGCAAGGGGTGACTGCCGCGGCCCCGAAGACTCGTGCGATCGAGCCGTGGACGGAACTGCTCGACGCCGCAAGGGGCGGCGAGCAGCTGGTCGGAGAGGCGGTCGAGCACTCACGCGCCGCGCGATTTGCGAAACCGCCGGACGAGCTCCATCCGCGGCTCGTTCAAGCGCTCGCCGACGCCGGCGTCAGCTCGCTCTACGAGCACCAGCTCGAGGCGCTCGAGGCTGCGTGGCGGGGACCGGCGATCACCACCACCGGCACCGCGTCGGGAAAGTCGCTCTGTTTCAACCTACCGGCGCTCGACGTGCTGTTGCGCGACGTCAAGGCGCGAGCGATCTACCTCTACCCCACCAAGGCACTCGCCCAGGACCAGGCGCGTGCCCTCGCGGCGCTCGGGATGCCCGATCGCGTGCGCCCCGCGATCTACGACGGCGACACTCCGCGCGAGGCCCGCGCCCAGATCCGTCGGCGCTCGAATCTGATCCTCACCAACCCCGACATGCTCCACGTCGGGATCCTCCCCAACCACGCCGCCTGGAGCGAGCTGTTCGCGAACCTCGCGGTCGTAGTCGTCGACGAGGCACACGTCTACCGCGGCGTGTTCGGCTCGCACGTTGCGAACGTGTTGCGACGCCTGCGTCGCATCGCGGCCGCGTACGGGACCGAGCCGCGCCTGCTCCTCGCCTCCGCGACGATCGCAAATCCGGTCGAACTCGCCGAGCGCCTGACAGGGCTCGAGGACTTCTCGTTGATCGATCGCGACAGCTCGCCGTCGGCCGGGCGCAGGATCGCGATCTGGAACCCGCCCGTGATCGATGAGGCACTCGGGGTCCGACGTTCCGCGGTCAGCGAGGGCGCCGAGCTGCTCGCGCGCCTGGTCGCCGAAGGGGCCCGGTGCATCTGCTTCGTGCGCTCACGCAAGGGGGTCGAGCTGGTGACGCGCCTCACCAAGCTCGAGCTCGAGCGCCTCGGCGCCGGCGGTCTGGCGGATGGCGTCACGCCCTACCGTGGCGGTTATACGCCCGCCCAGCGACGCGAGATCGAGGGGCGGCTGATGGCGGGCGAGCTGGCCGCCGTGATCACCACGGACGCGCTGGAGCTGGGGATCGATGTCGGCACGCTCGATGCCTCGGTGGTCGTGTCGTTCCCAGGGACGATCGCGAGCCTTCGCCAGATGTGGGGCCGCGCCGGAAGGCGAAGTCGCGGGCTGGCGCTGTACGTCGCGAGCGAAGATGCCCTCGACCAGTTCTTCGCGCGCCACCCGGACGACTTCCTCGAACGCCCCGTCGAGTCCGCGATCCTCGACCACGAGTCCGAGGAGATCCATCTCGCGCACCTGCTGTGCGCAGCCCACGAGGGCCCGCTGACCGCCGCCGACAGCGAGTTTTTCGGCCCGCGCACGCTCGCCTACCTCGAGCGGCTGGAAGGACTCGGCGAGCTGCGCAACAAGGAGGGCAGCTTCGTCCTCATGCGCCGCGAGCGCTACCCGGCCGGCGAGGTCTCACTGCGGTCGGCCTCGCCCGACTCCTACGCGATCGTTGACGTCTCGACCAGCGAGCTGATCGGCCAGACGGAGGCGGCGCGGGCGTTCTCGACGCTTCACGAGGGCGCCATCTACCTGCACCTCGGGCGCTCCTACCACGTGCGCGAGCTCGACCTGGACGCGCGCCGCGCGCTCGTCGAGCCATTTGACGGCGACTGGTACACACAGCCCAAGCGCGAGACCGACACGCTGATCGAGCGGCTGCTCGACCGGCGCGAGGCGCTCGGTGTCAGCCTCTCCTTCGGACGCGTGCTCGTGACCGAGACCGTGCTCGCCTACCAGCGCCGGCACCTGGCCGATCATCAGGCGGTCGACATCGTTGCGCTCGACCTGCCGCCGACGCGCTTCGCGACGCAGGCCCTGTGGTTCGAGCTCGACGCCGGCATGCTCGACGGCTTCCCGCCCGAGCTGCTGCTCGGCTCGCTGCATGCCACCGAGCACGCGCAGATCGCGGTTCTCCCGCTGCTCGCGATGTGCGACCGCTGGGACATCGGCGGCCTCTCGACGAACGCGCACCCGCAGACCGGCGGTCCGACGATCTTCATCCACGACGGCCATCCCGGTGGCGTCGGCATCACCCGTCTGGCGTTCGCCCGATTCGAGGAGCTAGTCGGCGACGCATACAGGCTGATCAGCGAATGCGGCTGCGCTGACGGCTGCCCGTCGTGCGTTCAGTCGCCGAAATGCGGGAACCTGAACGAGCCGCTGTCGAAGCGAGGCGCCGCCGAGCTGCTCGGACGCCTGCTCGCGGCGGGGGGCGGTGGCGCGCCGGCCGCACGCTGACCGGGGCACGCCGACCAGCGATCTGGTTTGCTCAGTCGCGTGGATCCGCGTGAGCTGCTCGCCGCGTTCGACGACCAGCTACGCCGCCGGCCGCAGGCGGGCGGCGAACGTCCAAGTGGGGGCGACGGCGCGGTGCTGCGCACGATGTCGCGTACGGGGTGGAACGGCGTGACCTGGGCCGCTCTGGATGAGAGCAACGCCGACGCGGTGATCGCGGGCGAGATCGAGCGGTTTGCCGAACTCGGACTCGCCTGGGAGTGGAAGTACTACTCCTACGACCAGCCGCAGGACCTGCCTGCGCGACTGCGCGCCGCCGGATTCCGCAGTGAGCCGCAGGAGGGCCTGCTCATCGCCGACCTCGCGGAACTCGAGCTCGACGTCCGGCCCCCCGATGGAGTGGAGTTGCGCGATGCCACCGACGCAGCGAGCGTGGCAGAGCTCGTCGCCGTGAACGACGAGGTCTTCGGACCCGAGCATGGGCCGCTCAACAGAGAGCTTGGACGGGAGCTGCTCCGCGGCCTGCGGGACGCGCCGGCAAGCTCGGCGGGAGTGATCGCCACGCACGGCGGATTGCCGATCTCGGCAGGCCGCGTCGACTTCCACCACGGCACCGACTTCGCGAGCCTGTGGGGCGGCGGGACTGTCGAGGCATGGCGCGGCAAGGGCGTGTTTCGCGCGCTGGTCGCTCGCAGAGCGGCCGCCGCAGCCGCGCTCGGCTTTCGCTACCTGCGCGTGGATGCCTCGGCCGACAGCCGCCCGATCCTCCGGCGCCTCGGCTTCGTCGAGATCGCGACGACGACGCCGTTCATCCATCCGGGGAGCGCCCGGTGATCGCGACTGCCCCCCCGGTCAGCCGCCTAGCGCCATCTTGTGCAGGTCGAGTGCCTCGTCGAGGATCGCTTCGCTGACGCCCTTCTCGCGGGCGACCTCGCGGAGCGAGCGGCCGGACTTGGTCGCCTCCTTGACGATCTCGGCGGCCGCGTCATAGCCGATGTGCGGGTTCAGCGCGGTGGCGGCGGCCAGCGTTGACTCGGCGCTGCGCTCGCAGCCGGCGAGGTTCGCCTCGATGCCGCGGACGCACTTCTCGTCTAGGGCCTTGGCGGCGTGCGCGAGCAGGCGGATCGAGTCGAGGAGGTTGCGGGCGATCAGCGGGACGCGCACGTTCAGCTCGAGGTTGCCCTGCATGCCGCCGATCGTGATCGCGGTGTCGTTGCCGATCACCTGCGCGGCGACCTGCATCACGACCTCGGGGATCACGGGGTTGACCTTGCCCGGCATGATCGAGGAGCCCTTCTGTAGCTCGGGCAGGAAGATCTCGCCGATGCCGGCACGCGGGCCGGAGCCCATCAGCGCGAGGTCCTGGGCGATCTTCGTGAGCGACACGGCGAGCACCTTGAGCGCGCCCGAGAGCTCGACGAGCGCGTCGCGGTTGCCCTGGGACTCGAAGGGGTCCTCGGGCGCGGAGATCGTGAGCTTCGTCTCCTTCGCCAGGCGCTCGCGAACCTTCGCGGCGAACTGCGGGTGTGTGTTCAGGCCGGTGCCGGTGGCGGTGCCGCCGAGGGGGATCTGCGCGACCTGCGGCAGGGCGTTCTCGACGCGCCGGCGTCCGAGGCGGATCTGCGCCGCGTAGCCCGAGAACTCCTGGCCGAGGGTCACCGGAACGGCGTCCATGAGGTGCGTGCGGCCGGACTTGACGATGTCGTGGAACTCCTTGTCCTTTGCGCTCAGCGCGGACTCGAGCGAGGAGAGCGCGGGAAGCAGCTCGCTGGTCGCCTGCTCGAGTGCGGCGAGGTGAACTGCCGAGGGGAAGACGTCGTTTGAGGACTGGCCGAGGTTGACGTGGTCGTTGGCGTGGACGCCCTCGCCCGCGAGATGCGCGATCACCTCGTTGGCGTTCATGTTCGACGAGGTGCCCGAGCCGGTCTGGAAGACGTCGATCGGGAACTGGGCGTCGTGCTTGCCGTCCGCGACCTCGGCGGCTGCCCGCGCGATGCGCGTGGCAAGCTCGCCGTCGAGCAGCCCGAGCTCGCCGTTCACGACGGCCGCCGCGCCCTTGATCCGGCCGAGCCAGTGGATCACCGTGTGTGGAACGGGCTCGCCGGAGATCTTGAAGTTCTCGATTGCCTTGGCGGTCTCGCCGCCGTATAGAGGCTCTGCGCTCATGAACGTCGTCCTTTTCGGGGTTGCGTGACGCGACGAACCCTACCCCGACGCGAGCGGCGATCCGGGCGCCGGCCCCCGCCCTCCTACAATCCGCCGATGTTCCGGGCCGTGGACAAGGACCAGTCGTTCCCCGAGCTCGAGCTCGCGATGCTCGAGCGCTGGCGCGAGCGCGACGTCTTCGCGGAGTCGCTGCGCCGGCGCGCGGGTGCGCCGCGCTGGAGCTTCTACGAGGGGCCGCCGACCGCGAACGGGCCGCCGGGCGCGCATCACGTCTTCGCGCGCGTCTTCAAGGACATCTACCCGCGGTACAAGACGATGACCGGTCACCTCGTGGAGCGCAAGGGCGGTTGGGACTGTCACGGCCTGCCGGTCGAGATCGCGGTCGAGCGCCAGCTCGGTATCACCGAGAAGGACGAGATCGAGGCTTTCGGGATCGCCGAGTTCAACAACCGCTGCCGCGAGTCGGTCTTCGACTACCTAACCGAGTGGAACAAGATGACGGAGCGGATCGGCTTCTGGATCGACCTCGAGCACGCCTACCGCACGCTCGATCCGACCTACATCGAGTCGGTCTGGTGGGCGCTGGCGCAGATCCACGACAAGGGCCTGCTCTACGAGGGGCACAAGGTCGTCCCGTACTGCCCGCGGTGCGGGACGGCGCTGTCCTCGCACGAGGTCGCACAGGGCTACAAGGACGTCGTCGACCGAACCGTCTACGTCAAGCTCCAGCTGGTCGGCAGCGAGGACAAGCTGGTCATCTGGACAACGACGCCGTGGACCCTCCCGGGCAACGTCGCGGTGGCCGTCGGCCCTGACCTCGGCTACGTACGGGTACGGGTCGATGGCGAGACGCTAGTCGTCGCGCAGGCACGGGCAGCGGCGCTGTTCGGTGCCGAGGTGGAGGTGCTCGAGAGCGTCCCGGGCTCGCAGCTCGTCGGCCGCAGCTACCACGGTCCGCTGTTCGCTGCGACCGACCGCGAGGCCGGCGCGCTCCCGGTCATCGGCGGCGACTTCGTCACGGTCGATGACGGGACCGGGATCGTCCACATGGCGCCGGCATTCGGTCAGGACGACTACGAGGCGGCACGCGAAGCCGGCCTCGTCGACCCGATGGACCCGCTCACGGTCTACAACCCGGTCGCGCCCGACGGCACCTACGACGAGCGCGTGATCGGTTATGGCGGCCGCCACGTCAAGGACCCGCAGCTCGGCGTCGAGCTGACCGAAGAGTTACGCGAACGCGGCCTGCTGCTGCGTGAGGAGGCCTACGAGCACTCATACCCGCACTGCTGGCGCTGCGGTACGCCGTTGATCTACTACGCGAAGCGCTCCTGGTATATCGCGACGTCGGGCCTGCGGGAGCGAATGATGGGAGCCAACGAGACGGTCAGCTGGCATCCGCCGGGGATCAAGGAAGGGCGGTTCGGTAACTGGCTCGCGAACAACGTCGACTGGGCACTCTCGCGCGAGCGTTACTGGGGAACGCCGCTACCGATCTGGCGCTGCGAGGGCGGCCACGTCAGGTGCATCGGCTCGTTCGCCGAGCTCGAGCGCCGCAGCGGTGAGACGCTGATCGACCCGCACCGTCCCTACGTTGACGAGCTCGCTTTTCCCTGCGATGAGTGCGGTGAGCCGATGCGGCGCGTGCCGGAGGTGATCGACGTCTGGTTTGACTCCGGCTCGATGCCGTTCGCGCAGCACCATGCGCCGTTCGAGAACGAGGAGCGCTTCGAGCAGTCGTTCCCCGCCGATTTCATCTGCGAGGCGCTCGACCAGACGCGAGGCTGGTTTTACTCGCTGCTGGCGATCTCGACGCTCCTGCGCGACCGCTCGCCCTACCGCAACGTTGTGTGTCTCGGGCTGCTGCTCGACGCCGACGGACAGAAGATGTCGAAGTCACGCGGCAACGTCATCGACCCCGAGGAGATCCTCGCGCGCTACGGCGCCGATGCGTGGCGCTGGTACTTCCTGGCGTCCAAGCAGCCGTGGGACAACACCAGGTTCTCGACGGACGCGGTCGGCGAGGTGGTGCGACTGTTCCTGCGACAGCTGTGGAGCGTCTACGGCTTCTTCGTGCTGTACGCGAACGCTGCGGGCGGTGCCGCGCCGACCGGACGGGGTGAGCCGACCGATCTCGATCGCTGGCTCACCTCGCGCGTACATGCGAGCACGCAGGCGGTCCGCGACGGACTCGAGGCCTATGACGCGACAAGCGCGGGGCGGGCGATCTCGGACCTCGTCGAGGACCTGTCGAACTGGTACGTGCGTCGCTCCCGCCGGCGCTTCTGGGACGGGGACGCCGGAGCGCTCGAGACGCTGCGCAGCGCACTGGTCACGATCGCCAAGCTGCTCGCCCCGTTCACCCCGTTCATCGCGGACGAGCTGTATGACAACCTCGACGGGACCGAGCCCAGCGTGCATTTGTGCGACTTCCCTGTTGCGGGCGAGCGCGAGGTCGAGCTCGAGGCGGCGATGGCGACGGTCCGCGAGACCGTGCGACTCGGCCTGGCGGCGCGCGCCGCCGGCAAGGTGAAGCTGCGCCAGCCGCTCCACGAGGCGATCATCGTCGCCAGCGGCCGTGAGCGCGACGCGATCGAGCGGCTCGGCGAGTTGGTGCGCGACGAGCTGAACGTGCACGAGCTGCGCTTCGTCGCTGCCGCCGACGAACTCGGAAGCTACGCGATGAAGCCCAACTTCCGGACGCTGGGGCCGCGGTTCGGCAAGGAGATGACGCAGGTCGCCGCAGCCGTCGCGGCGCTCGATCCGGACCGTGCTGCTGCCGCGTTGCGCAACGGCGAGGAGGTCGCGATCTCGATCGGCGGTCACGATCACAGCCTGAGCGCCGAGGATCTGCTGCTGTCGCTGGCGCCGCTCGAGGGTTACGGCCTCGAGCGCGAGGGCTCACACGCCGTGGCGCTGGAGCTGGCGCTCGACGACGCGCTCGTTGCAGAAGGCCAGGCACGTGAGATCGTCCACGCGGTGCAGAACGCACGGCGAGAGGCGGGCCTAGAGATCAGCGATCGCATCGAGCTCGACCTGGCGGGCGCCGAGCCTCTCGTCAAAGCCGCCCGGGCGCACCAGTCGTACATCGGTGGCGAGACGCTGGCCACCTCGACCACCTACGGCGACCGGAGCCTCGCCCACGCCACGACCGCCACGGTCGACGGTGAGGCGCTGCAGATCTCGCTGCAGCGCGCGCCGCGCAAGCCATAGGAGCGGTCTCGAGCGTCAGCTCGACGGCGCGACGAGCATCAGCTCGGCGCCGCGACGAGCTCGAGTTCGGCTTCGATCTTCTTCTTCGGGTAGGCGCCGATGATCTTCTTGACGGGCTGGCCGCCGCGGAACAGGATCATCGTCGGGATCGAGAGAACATCGAAGGTAGCCGCGGTCTGCTGGTTCTCATCGACGTTGAGCTTGACGATCCGTAGGTCGTCCTGCTCGGCCGCGATCTGCTCCAGCACGGGCGCCACCACGCGGCACGGCCCGCACCACGGCGCCCAGAAGTCGACGAGCACCGCGGTCTCGGACTCGATCACCTCGGCCTGGAAGTTGTTGTCGGTCACCTCTTGAAGATTGCCGGCCATGTCGGGCCTCCACTCGCTTGGGCTAAGTACCACCCAATACTATACAAAATGTAGCGCCCGATCAGCCGACCAGGGCGCGTAGCACATGCGGCGAGATGAAGACCTCGATGCAAGCCGCGGCGAAGAGCAGCGGCAGCGCTATCAGCACTGTGACCATGGTCGCGGCGAGCAGCTGATCCCATTCGCCGCGGCGACTTGCGGTGATCCATGCGGCGAGCGGCAGGAAGAGCGCCGTCAGTTCGAGTGGAGCATGGGCCAGGAGCGTCACGAGCAGTACGCCAGGCGAGGTGTGTAGGCGTGTCGCGACGGCCGCGGCGTCGCCGCCGATCACGAGGGCCTGAGCCGAGAGCGAGAACGTGGTCGCGGCGATCACGAACGCGATCGCGATCGTTCCGCCACGCTCATGGATCACGCGATTGAGCCCGCGCTTGTGCTCTGCCTGCAGCGGCAACGACGATCCGGCGATGAAGCCGGCGACGCAGGCGAGCCCATGGAAGGCGAGCACCAGCAGGTTCCGACCGAAGATCGCGAAAACGTCACCGAGGTTCCCGACCGCGAACGGCGGACTGCTGGTCTGCACGTTCAATCCGGTCGAGTCCGACACGCCCGCCACGACCCAGACCGCGAGCAGCAGGCAGACGGCGATCGCAAAGCTCGCGGCGAACCAGCGGCGGAGCACGCGCCAGCCGTCCTTTTGCCAGTCGTGCAACGTGCGCCGGGTGCGCTTGACGCCGTAGACGAACGCGTAGCGAGTCACCTCCTCGAGGGGGGAGCCCCCGTCCACCCCGGCGGCCGTCTGATCAAGCATCGATCCAGTATCGACCACGAACAGCGCGCGCCTTGAGTATCGGGCTGCGGGTCTAGCCGAGTCCGCGTCGTGCGCGCAGCTGGGGCAGGAGCCAAGCGGCTTCGACGGCGATCCTCGTGGACATCTTGCTCGACCCGTGCTCGCGGTCGTAGAAGGTGATCGGCACCTCGACGACGCTGAATCCACGACGCACGGCGCGCAACGTCAACTCCACCTGGAACACGTAACCGTGAGAGCGGACCGAGGGCAGATCGATCGCCTCGAGAACCTCGCGGCGAAAGCACTTGTAACCGCCGGTCAGGTCGCGGATCGGAAGGCCGAGAACCAGCCGCGCGTAGAGACAGCCACCGCGCGAGACGAGCCGGCGCAGCGGACCCCAGTGCGCGACGGCCCCACCCGCGACGTAGCGGGAGCCAAGGGCCAGGTCGGCCCCCTCGTCAATCGCCGCGATGAGGCGTCCGATGTCGGAGGGATCGTGCGACATGTCCGCGTCCATCTCGATCACGAGGTCGGCGCCGGCCTGTAGGGCCCGCGCAAACCCCGCGAGGTAGGCCGGGCCGAGGCCCTCCCGCTCGGTCCGATGCAGAACCTCGACCGTGCCGCCGCTCTGCGCCGCGAGCCGGTCCGCGAGCTCACCCGTCCCGTCGGGCGAGGAGTCATCGACGATCAGCACGCGAAAGCTTCCCGGGGCCACCCGTTCGAGCTCGGCACTTGCCGCAGCGGTTGCGCGCCCGATGTTTGGGAGCTCGTTGTACGTCGGAATGATCAACCAAACGGTCCGCGGCATGGCGGCATAACCTAGATGAATGAGCGATCTCGCCAACAGCGCCATCGCTGACGCGCTCGACGAGCTCGGCGACCTCTACGAGCTCGACGGAGCCGTGGTTCACCGCGTGCTCGCCTATCGCAACGCTGCAAAGGCGATCCGAGATGCGCCCGTTGCGGTCGCGGCGCTGGCGCGCGCGGGGACCGTCACGACGCTGCCCGGCATCGGCGCGACACTCGAACAGAAGATCCTCGACCTGCTCAACACCGGCGAGATCCCCGCCGCCGCCAAGCTGCGGGAGCGCTACCCGCCGGGGCTGCTGGCGATCACGGCGCTCCCCGGGCTTGGACCGAAGCGCGCCCGCCGGCTGTTTGACGAGCTCGGGATCGACTCCCCGGCCGCGCTGAGAGAGGCGGCCGACCGTGAGCGGATCCGCTCGCTCAAGGGCTTTGGCGCCAAGGGTGAGGCGGCAATCATTGCCGCGCTCGACGCGGGTCACGCCGAGCGGCCCCGCCATCGCGTCGTGCTCGACCGGGCGCTTGCGATCGGTGAAGCGATCGTCGACGCGCTACGCGAACTAGAACCGGCAGCCCAGATCGAACTTGCCGGGTCTGCACGCCGCCGCGCCGACAGCGTCAAGGACATCGACATCGTCGTCGACCGCCCGGCATTGCTCGATGCGCTCGAGGGTCTCGAGCTGATCGAGGGGGCTTCACGGACCGGGGACAGCGCCGCGCGGGGACGCAGCCACACCGGAATGACCGTCGAGCTGCGGGCCGTGGCACCCGAGCAGTTCGGAAACCTGCTCCAGCATCTGACCGGGTCAAACGCGCACAACGCGGCGCTGCGCGAGCGCGCCGTCCGGGCCGGCCTGCACATCTCCGAGTACGGCGTGCTCGACGACGCGACCGGGGTGACGCACGAGTGCGCCACGGAGGCAGAGGTCTACGCGCTTGCCGGACTCGACTACATTCCGCCCGAGCTGCGCGAGAACCGCGGCGAGCTCGACGCGGCAGCGGCGGGAGCGCTACCGGCCCTGATCGAGCTCTCGGACCTGCGCGGAGACCTGCACGCGCACACGACCGCGTCGGACGGTCGGGCGAGCATCGAGGAGATGGCGATCGCGGCGCGCGAGCTCGGGCACGAGTACCTGGCGATCACCGATCACTCGGCAACGCACGGGTTCGGCGACGACGTCTCGCCCGACCAGCTGCGCCGCCAGATCGAGCTCGTCCACGAAGCCGACCTCGCGATCCCGGGGATCAAGCTGCTCGCGGGCAGTGAGGTCAACATCCTGCCGGACGGATCTCCCGACTACGAGGACGCGCTGCTGGCCGAGCTCGACTGGGTGATCGGGAGCGTCCACACCTCGTTTGGGATGGGCGCCGACGCCATGACCGAGCGGATCTGCAAGGCCGCGAGCCACCCCCTGATCGACGCGATCGGCCACCCGACCGGCAGGCTGATCGAGCGGCGCGCGCCCTACGAGCTCGACATCGCGGCGCTGATCGAGGTGTGCGCGCGGACCGGCACGATTCTCGAGATCAACTCGAACCCCGATCGTCGCGACCTGAACGAAATCCACGCGCGCCAGGCTGCCGCTGCGGGTGTCGCGCTGCTCGTCAACTCCGACGCCCACTCCACGGCGCGGCTGAGCGGGCTCCGCTACGGGATCTGGACCGCGCGCCGCGCCTGGCTGCGACGAGAGGACGTCGCGAACACGCTGCCGTGGGCGGATCTCGCCGCGCGGCGAAAGCGCTCCCGCTGAGAGCTGGCGCTCGCGTTCACTGCCCGCCCTAGATCTTGAACCCACGGCCTGGTCGTGCCGCCTGGCGGCGTCCGTGGAATCAGCCATCTAGGCGTGCGGGATCAGTTTTGGCAGCAGCTCGCGCGCGACGATGTCATCGACGTACGCGGGCGAGAACGGGGCGAGCGCCCGCGCGGCGGCTGCGCCGTAGCCATCGAGCGGATTCGCGAGGGCAGTACGGAGTGCGGTCGCAAGATCCTCACTGACCAGGCGGGCGTCGAGCGAGCGTGCGAGCTCGAGCGCCTCGTAGGCGCCGGGCGCCGGAGTCGTCACGAGCAGACAGCCGTCGGCCAGCGCTTCGAGCTGTGCGATGCCGTAGTCCTCGCGGCGGGGAGCCGTCACGTAGACGCGCGAGCGCCGCAGGAGCGCGCGGTAGTCGCTGTGTGCGAGCGCTCCAACCGCTCGCACGCCCTCGGCGCGCGGCACGTCGTCGGAGCCCGCGACGACCAGGACGTCGCGGTCACCGCGCACCTGTGCCCACGCGTCCAGCACGCGGTCGAGGCCCTTTTTGCGTGGATTCGCGGCGTAGGTGATCGCAGCGATGTCGCGCTCGGCGAGGGGGATCCGGGGGCCGGAGGCGGCGACCGGGACCGGCACCACGACAGCCGGCGCATGGTTGCGCGGGGCGCCCGCCAGCGAGGCCGCGCTCTGGGGGATCAGGAGCGTTGCGCGTTCGAGTCGTCGGCGCTCGAGCGAGCGCTGCCAGAAGCCATGGCGGCCGAGTCTGTTGTCCGCGGCGAGGGCGTCGAAGCGGATCGCGCCCGCCACCGGCCCAAAGAGCGCTGCGGTGACCGTCGAGTAGATGACGAGGTCGCCGCGGACGCGTCGGAGGCCCTCGAGTGCGGCGGCACGGGCCGCGCGCGCCCACACGTAGTCGGTCAGCGCCAGCGTCCTCACCTCGCGCGGGGGCGCCGCCCGCGCGACCGTGACCCGCGCGCCGGCGCGCTCGATGCTCGCGGCGAGCTCGTCGTCGACGCTGCGAAGGCCCGCGGTCGAGCCGAGGGACACGAGCAGGATCTCAGCGATCGCGGGACCGCCGGAATGCGAGGAGGCGTGTCAAGGCGTTGGCCGGAAGACCTTGAACCCGGGCGTTCGCGTCAGCGAGATCGGGCGCCAGAACGGCGTGCGATCGACGTAGAAGCGGACGCCGTCGCGTCCCTCCACGGCGAGCACAGCCGCGTACTGGTTGCGCCAAGCGAGCGCCGAGATGATCGTGAAACCCGCGGCGATACCGGGAATCTGCGGCGCCAGAATCCCCATCACGCCGGCGACCAGCGTGAGAATCAGCAGCGGCCAGAGCCGGGCGATCATGATCAGGCCGGCGGCCGGTTCAGGGACGTTCGGGATCGACCGCGACGAGCCGAGCAGCCGAGCGATTGCGGGGAGCGCCCCGCCACGCATGTCGAGCGCGAACCCGATCAGAGCGGCGGCCGCCCACCAGATGAACGGGAACGTCGCCGCGCCCGGATCGTGCTCGGCAGCGGCGCTCAGAACCGTGACGGCGGCAAGCGTCGTGGCGGCGCCGGCACAGAGCAGGACGGTGGCTCTGATGAAGTCGGCGAACGACATGCGTCAGCGGAGCAGCTCGTCGAGGATCTCACGAACGCCCGCCGTCCCTGCGACGACGAGGTCGGCGTCGGCCAGTAGCTGCGGCGGCGCCTCCTCCGAGCCGACGGCGATGCAGACGGCCCTGCCGCTCACCGCCGCTCGCAGCCCGCGGAAGGCGTCCAGGTCCGTCACGTCGTCGCCGACGTAGAGACCGTTTGCCGGCCGGCGGCCGCGCAGCAGCGCTGCGATGCCGCGGCCCTTGTCGAGCGGGATCGGCGGGCGGACCTCGAGCACCTTGCGTCCCTGGTGCGTAGCGAGTCCAGCGGCCGCTGCGGCCTGCGCGATCTGCGCGACCGCCGCGCTTGCGGCGTGCTCGTCGGGCGCGCCGCGCCAGTGAAACGCAACGATCGGCCCCTTGTCCTCGAGTGTGATGCGCAGACGCTCGACGTCGGGCGTCTGCGCAGCGCTCGCAAACGCGTGGATGCGCTTCGCGTAGGCGCCGGCCCGGTGATCGAGGATGACCTCACCGTCACCGGGCGCGAGCCGCTCGAGCCCGTGGTTGCCGATATAGGCGATCGACCCGATCCCGACCATCTGGCGCGCGACGAGCGCGGGCCTGCCGGTCACGCAGGCGACCGTCCCGTAGCGCTTGGAGACAGCGATCAGGAGCCGCCGCGTGTCCTCCGGGATCGCCGCATCCGCGGCGTGACGCACGATCGGCGCAAGCGTTCCGTCGATGTCGAACATCACCGCCGTGCTGGACGGATCGACCCGCAGCGGCTCGATCATCTCGCTGAGTGCGAGCTGTACTGACACCGGAACCAGTATGGCGGCGGCGAACGCCGACCGCAGGCGGTGTGCAGCGGCGAGGCGCTAGTGGCCCTGAGGAAACGGTGGCCCTGCTGGGGGCAGCGCTAACCGGCGCGGCGACGCGGGCTCGCGGCGCGCTCGCGCGCGGGCTTTTGCGGCAGGTGAGCCCCGGCCTGCGCACGAATCGGCGCGACCGTCCCGGGGAGCTCCTGCTGGCCCCCCGGCTCGTCGTCGTCGGCTGCGTCGAGCGTCGCGCTCAGCACGCGCGGTGACTCCTCGACGCCGGCCAGCTCGATCTCACGCTCGGAAGCGGCGCCGGCCTCCTCGATCCGTCGCAGCTGCGGAATGACGCGCGCCTCGAACGAGCCAACGGCCTCGTTGTACGCATTGACCGCCGAGCCGAGCTGGCGCCCGACGCGCGAGAACGGCTCCACGAACCGCGCCATACGACGGTGCAGTTCGCGACCGGTCTCGGCGATCTCACGAGCCGAGTTGGCGATCAGCTCCTGCTTCCAGCCGTAGTGCACGGCGCGCAGCAGCGCGATCAGCGTGGTCGGAGTGGCGAGCAGTACGTGCTGCTCGACGCCGTAGTCGAGCAGCGACGGATCCTCGCTGAGCGCGGCGTGATAGATCCCGTCAGAGGGGATGAACATGACGACGAAGTCAGGCGTCGTGTCGAGCTGGGACTGGTAGGCCTTCGAGGCGAGCTTCGTGATGTGGTCGCGCGTCTGGCGCGCATGGCGCGTCATCTGGAGCGCGCGCTCGGTGTCCTCGGTCGCCTCCGTCGCGGCGAGGTAGGCCTCGAGCGGAACCTTTGAGTCGACGACGATCAGCTTCCCGCCCGGCAGGCGAATCAGGACGTCGGGTCGCAGCTTGCCATCGCCGGTCGCGATCGTCGTTTGCTCGGTGAAGTCGCAGTGATCGACCATCCCGGCCATCTCGATCACGTTGCGCAGCTGGATCTCGCCCCACGACCCGCGCGCCGACGGCCGCTTCAGCGCGCCCACCAGGGTGCCTGTCTCGAGCCGCAACGCGGCGAGACCGTCGCCGACCTGGCGGAACATCTCGCCGAGCTGCCCCTGCGACTGGCGTCGCTCGCGCTCGAGCTTCTCGAGCTCGCTCTCGACCTTCCCGAGCTTCTCGCGCATCGGCTCCATCAGGGTGCGCAACTCGAGCGTGCGCTTCGCCATCTCTGCAGCCGCGCGCTCGGCGTCGGCGGTGCGCTGCGCGGCGATCTCGCGACCCAGTGACTGTCCCGTCTCGCGCAGCACGTCGGCCGAGATCGACTTCATCTCGTCGCGCAGCTGAGTGCGGCTGGCCTCGAGCAGCTGGAGCTGACTGGAGTGGGCGCCGTCGGCGGCGACGCGCAGAGCGCGCTCGGTCCGCAGCCGCCCGGCCAGCAGCACGCTCGCGAGCGCGGCGCCGACGAGCACGCCGATGGCGAGCATCGCTAATTGCATCGGGGGAGGAGATCGGGGGACATCGGACCGATGAGTGTCCTCCAAGCCCCGGACGGCAACGCGGGGGACGGCGAACTCCGCGAGGATGGGCCCGTGAGCCAGCGCCTGGCAGACAGTGCGGCGCCGCCGAGCGGCCACAGGCAACCGCGACGTCGCGGACGCCCGTCCAAATTATCGCGCCCCGCGATTCTCGCGACTGCGCTTCTGCTGATCGACCGCGACGGCCCGGAGGCGCTGACGATGCGCACGCTCGCCGGCGCGCTCGGAGTCGAGGCGATGTCGCTCTACCGCCACGTCGAGTCGAAGCAGGCACTGCTTGACGGCGTCGCCGAGTACATGATGGGCGAGATCCAGCCGCGCGGCGTCTCGTCGGACTGGAGTGAGGCGGTGCGCGGCTTCGCGAGCAGCGTGCGCGGCCTGGCCCGCGAGCATCCGCGTGCGTTCGAGCTGCTCGCACTGCGGGTGCTCGATGGCGCGACCGCCCTGCAGCCGGTCGAGGACCTGCTCGCCAGCCTGCGGGCCGGGGGCTTCACGCCCGCGCGGTCGGTCGCTGCCTACCGGGTCGTCGCCGCCTACACGCACGGCTACGCGCTCGGCGAGATCGCGGGCTTCGCGATCGACGAGCGTGCGCTTGGCTCCGAGCGGCTCCGCGGCCGCTTCCCGGCGATCCGCGCGCTCAGCCGCCACCTGGCGAGCGAGCCGAGCCAGGGCAGCTTCCGCGCCGGACTCGACCTGATCATCGCCGGGCTGCGGGCGGAGCGGGAGCGCTGATGGAGATCGAAGTCGACATGGGCGACGGCGCCGAGACCAGCGCGTCGAAGTCGCCGGCCACGCGGTGATCGTCGCTCGCGGCGATCTCAGGACGGCGGTCGCCCGGGATCGGGCGTAGTCGCGGCGCGGCGCGGCCGGGGGTCGAGTCCATGCTCGAGCGCGCCCTTGACGCTCGCGTCGAGTGAGTTCACCCGGTAGAGCGCGAGCGCCTCGGCGCTCTGGAAACGGCCTGCGGGCGCCGCGTCCGGGCCGTGGTGGCAGAGGACACAGTGGGCGAGCGCGAAGCGCCGCGCAGGATCCAGCGGCTTGGCCGCGTAGCGCTCGACGATCCCGATCCCGATCTGCACGTGGCCGAGCATCCGGCCCTCGTCGCTCACCTCGATCGTCGCCCCGTAGGTGAACTCGCGCGTCTTGCCGATGTCGTGGACGATCGCGGCGGTGAGCAGCAGGTCGCGATCGAGCCGGGGATGTGCGAGGGCGAGCTCCTGGGCCAGGGTCGCCACGGCGACCGTGTGCTCGAGGAGTCCGCCGAGATAGGCGTGGTGCGCGGTGCGCGTGCACGGGGCCAGGCGCCAGGCGGCGCGCAGCCCGTCGTCGCCGAGCATCGCCTCCAGGACCGCTTTGTATCCCGGCTGGTAGACCTCGCGCGCGAGGTGCTCGAGAAAACCGTCGAGCTCGTCGAGATCCCGGTAGGCGACCGGCAGGAACCGCGTCGGATCGAGCGCGTCGCCGGACGCTCGCTCGATTCGCTCGACCTCGACCTGCAGCTCGTCGCGGAAGCGGGCGACGCGCCCCGACACGAGAACGAGATCGCCGAGGTCGAAGCGGCCACCGTGGAGGTCGGCGTCGCGGAAGACGCGTGCCGGGAGCGCGCCGCTGCGGTCGCGCAACTCGAGCGCGAGGTAGGGCGCGCCGCCCCGGGTCAGCAGTCGCTCCTTGCGCGTACACGCGAAGACGCCGTCGACCGCGTCGCCCGCCCGCAGCGTCGCCAGAAGCGCGCCGGCGTCGACGGTAGGGGCGCCGGCGTCGCCTGCGGGGACGGCCGGCTCCTTGGTGCCCGCGACGTTTTCGATGCTGGACAGCGCCACAGCTGCATGATGTACGGTGAAGCGGATGCAGCCGCTGCTGTGGGAGCACCGCCCCGACGGGCTCAGAGCGCCAGCCCTCGTCTGCGCCTTCACCGGGTGGAACGACGCCGGCGACGCAGCCTCATCAGCTCTCTCGTTCGTCGGCAACGCGCTCGGCGCCACGCGGTTCGCGCGGATCGACCCCGAGGAGTTCTACGACTTCCAGGCGACTCGCCCGAAGGTGATCAACAACGACGAAGGCCGGCGCGAGATCGTCTGGCCGGCCGTCGAGGTCTTCGAAGCGCGCATCCCCCGGGCCCCGCGCGACCTCGTCCTGGTCGGCGGCCCGGAGCCGTCGATTCGCTGGCGGACGTTCACGCAGCTGATCCTCGACCTGGCCGAGGCGCTCTCCGTCCAGCTCGTCGTGTCGCTCGGCGCTCTGCTGGCCGACGTCCCGCACACCATTCCCGTCCAGGTCAGCGGGAGCGGCTCGGACGTGGAGCTGATCGACCGCCTCGGACTGCAGCCGACCGGCTACGAGGGGCCGACAGGGATCCTTGGTGTCCTCGGCGCGGCCTGCGGTGACCGGGGGATCCCATCGGCGAGCCTGTGGGCCAGCGTCCCCCACTACGTTGCCGCGGCACCGAACCCAAAGGCGGCTCTGGCGCTGATCCGTCGGCTCGAGGGCCTCGTCGGAGTAGCAGTCGACGCGAGCGAGCTCGAATCGGCCGCCGACGACTACGATCGGCAGGTCGGAATCGCGGTCCAGAGTGACCCGGACGTCCAGGCTTTCGTCGAACGTCTCGAGCAGTTGGCTGAGGACGAACGAGGTGGCGAGACGCAGGACATACCGTCCGGGGAGCGGCTCGCTAGCGAGTTCCAGCGGTTCCTGCGCCAGCGCGGCGGCGAAGGCCGTCAAGGGTAGAGCCTCCTTGGCGTCGGCTGCGGCGTCCGCCCACACGGTCCGGCCGTCACCTTCAGCGACCGCCGCGTCGCGCCTTTTCGTGTCGCCCTGGCTCATCGTGCTCGGGGCAACCGCCGTTGCAGTGGCTCTCCGAGCACCGTTCGTCGCGTCGCAGGGCCTCGGCTACGAGGAGGTCTTCACCGCGTCGATCGCCGGGCACGCCTCGATTGCCGGAGTCTGGAGCGCCGTGAAAGCCACCGAGTCGACGCCGCCGCTCTTCTACGTTCTCAGCTGGCTGTCGGTGAAGGTCTTTGCGGCCGGTAGCCCGGCGGCGCTGCGCGCTGTATCGCTGCTGGCCGGTTGCGCGCTCGTGCCGGTCGCGTTCCTCGGGCTCCGCCGCGTGCTCGGCGTCCGCGTGGCGCTAGCCGCCGCATGGATCTGCGCGATCAATCCCTGGCTGGTCGGCTTCTCGATCTACGCCCGTTCCTACGCGCTGCTCGCGCTGGTGTCGGCGCTGTCGGTGTGGGCGCTGGCGGCCGTCATCGAGCGGCCCTCGCGAGCGCGCCTTGCGTTCTGGGTGCTGTCGGCTGCGGCGTGCCTCTGGACGCACTACTTCGGGATCTTCGTGGTTCTCGCGGAGGCTTCGGTGCTGCTGGTCGTGCTTGGTCAGCGCCGGCGACAGATCCTGGTTGCGTGCGCGGCGGTGGGTGTCGCCTTCGTGCCCCTGCTGCCGCTGTTCACGTCGCAGAGCGGTTCCTCCGAGCGAACGCAGTACATCGGTGCGCAGCCGCTCGGTGGACGCCTTGGGTCGGTGATCCGGCAGTTCGCGATGGGGACGAACGTTCCGAGCAAGTGGCTGGAGGGCGCCGGCATCCTGCTCGTCGTCGGCGCGGTCCTCTGCGCTCTCGTCGCGGGACGCAGCCGGCGAGAGGTGCGGCTGCTCGCAGCGGTTGCGCTGATCGGCGCCGGGATCCCGATCCTGTCGGCACTGAGCGGCATCCGGGATGACCTGCTCGCCCGCAACCTGCTCGGCGTATGGATCTGCGTGGCGGCGCTCGCGGCGATCGGGCTTTCGCGGCTTCGCTCCCTACCGCTGGCGCTTTACAGCGCCCTCTGTCTCGCCACCGTCCTCATCGTCCAAACCGACTGGCGCTACCAGCCCGCGGACTGGCGCGGTGCCGGCGAGAAGCTCGTCGCCGAGTCACGCGGGCAGCCGATCGCCGTGCTCCCTGGGATCTATGTCAACGTCGCGGCGCTCGACATGCACCGGGCACCGCTGAACGCCACACTCACGAGCACGAGCCTGTGGGCGATGGTGGCACCCGAGCGCGGTCCGCACCAACGCGCGCTGAATGCCATCTCGAGCCCGCCGCTGGCGCAGCTGTTCGGCGGCGCGTGGAGGACAGTCGCCGAAGTCGACTACCACGGGTTCCGGCTGATCCACCTGCAAGCGCCCGCACCGGTCGCGATTTCACCGGCGCCGAGCAACAACGGGCCGGCGAGCGCGCCGGATGCGCTGCTGCTGGCCCCGTGATCCGGCCGGCGGGCTATTTCTCGGCGGCCGGGCAGGCGATCCGGTAGTCACACATCGAACACACCGCGCGCGATGGCGTCGGCTCGAAGCGCTCAGCGAGGATCGCTTCGCCGGCGCGCTCAACAACCTCTGCGATCGGGGCGGTGCCCTCGTCTCGCGGTGAAAGTGTCACGCGAATGTCGTCGAGGACGTAGTAATAGGTCCGCTCCGCGGCGTCCAGGTTCCAAGCCTCACGCGCGGCGACGGCGTACAGCGCCAGCTGCACGTCCCCGCGAAGCTGCTCGCGCTGCCGCGGCAGGCCTGTCTTGTAGTCGATCAACTCGAACCCACCGCCCGGCAATTCATCGATGCGGTCAACACGTCCGCGGATCAGATGCGAGCCGAGCGGGAACGAGAAGCTACGCTCGAACCACCGCGGCGTCGGTGCTCCGGGCCCTGCCTGGCGATCGCGCTCCGCGTAGCGCAGCAGAGCGGCGCGCGCCTTCTCGCGCAGCTGCAACTCCTCGGCGCTGTCACCGAGCCCGCTGCGTCGCCACGCGATATCGAGCAAGCGCAGAATCGGTGTCGCCTCGGCGCCGTCCGGGCCCATTGGACCGGCGCCCTCCTCGTGGAAGCGCTCAAGGACCTGGTGAACGAGAATCCCGAAACGCTGGTTCAGCGTCGGCTCGCGGGGAATGCGAAACACCCGCGCGAACTTGTAGCGAAGCGGGCAGGACCTGTAGGTGTCGATGTCGCTCGCCGACAGCACCAGGCCGTCCCCGCGGCGCGGCAGGAACGCAGCGAGAGAGGGTTCCTCGCGCGCCGCCGGGTGACTGCGCGCTGCGCCCTGCGCCCCGACCAGCGTCGCGTCGAGCGGCGAACTCGAGAGGATCTCGCGCTCAAGCGGCGTGGCTGCCGCCGAGAGCCGTGCGTTGACGTCAGCCAGCGCGTCATCGAGGCTCTGGGCCGCGCTCGCGGGTGTGTCACGGCGCTCGAGCAGCGCTGCCAGCTTGATCAGCTCGAGCAGCCGAACGACCGCGTGCGTGACATCGAGATCCGTGTCGAAGCGCAGCTCGCCGAGGCGCGCGCCGACTCTCGCGACCGCGTCGAGCAGCTCGTCGCGACGCTCGCCGAACAGCGCCTGCAACGCCTCGGTCGGACCGTAGAGCTCCTCCTCGCGCTCCTCCCACGCGGCGCCGAGTGCAGCGCGCGCCAGCTCGACCGCGCTCGGAGCCTCACCCGTGCCGCCGGGAACGTCGACCACGACGAGCCGCTCGCGGGTCCGCGTTATCGCGACGTAGGTGGCCCGCGGTGGCGGTGCGCTGCCGGCGCTCAGGAGGAACACGTGGTCGAACTCCTGCCCGGCCACCTCTGCCGCACCCGCGAGCACCACACCCGGGCGACGCGGCGGCGCTGCGATCTGTTCGTCGCCGATGCCCGACTCAGCCACCGCCGCGGCGTACGTCGCGAATTCACGCGGCGTCGCGCCCGGAACTGCGTGGGCATGACGAGTCGCAAGCTCACTCAGCTGGCCGAGGCTGACGATGCGTTCAGCCACATCGGGACTCGCGCTGAAGAGCTGGTGGCGTCGCAGGCCGAGTCGTTCGATCAGGCGATGGACGAACAGGTCTGCCCGCTCCTCGTCGAAAGCCGCAGCTGACGCACGGTGGATCTGCATGAACAGAGCGACCCGTTCGCGTGCTTCAGGCGGGAGCAGCGGTGACTCGAGCGCGGCACCCAAGCCGGCGACGACGTCGACCTTGCGACGGCGAGCGATCTGGACGCAGCGGGCGATGTCGACCGAATGCAGCTCGATCGGCGGCCGCGCAAGCGCACGAACGACCGCCGCCGCGTCACGCGGATCGACCAACAGGCGAAGCCAGGCGAGGACATCGCGGACCTCGGTGCGCTCGAAGAAGGCGCCCGCGCCACTCACGTGGTACTCGATGCCACGCTCGTCGAGCGCCTCGACGAGCGTGGCGCTGTCGGCCGTAACCGAGCGCACCAGAACCGCGCACCGGCCCGGTGCGAGCCCTGCGCGGAGCAAGCCCTCGATCTCTGCAGCTACATGCTGGGCCTGCGCTCGCGCGTTCTTGCAGCGCCAGAACCGGACGACCGCCTCGACGTCCTGGGCCCTCGCCCCATCGCCGCGCTTGTGCGGAACCGCCTCGCCGCCGGTAGCGATTGCCCGGGCGCCGGCGAGCACCGGCGGCGGGCAACGCAGACTCTGCTCGAGCCGAACAACGGACACGGGAGCCAACTCGTCCGCCAGCGCGGCCAGGCGCGGCTGTGCGGTGATCGCCGCTTCGAGGTCGTCACCGGCGAGCGTCAGGGCCATCCCCGACCGCGCCAACAGCAACACGAGCTCTCGCTCGCCGCCGCTGCGCCGCTGCCAGTCGTCGACAAGCAGGTGAGGGTGGCGGCTGGCGAGCGCACACGCGATCGCCGGCTCGCGCTCCAGCATTCTCACGCACGCGATCAGCCCATCCCCGCGATCGAGAACGCCTCGCTCGCGCAGCAGCCGATCGTGGGTCCGGAAGACCGCGGCGAATTCGCGATCGCGATCGCTGCCCGCGGCGGATCGCTCGGCGAAGCGCTCCGCATCGACCAGCTCGGCCTTCAGCTGATCGATCCGGCGCACGAAGGCGGCAAACAGAGCCAGCGGCCGGCCACGGAAATCGTGGTGGCGAAGCTCGAGTGATCCCGCGTTCTCCAACAGCAGCGCCAGGCGCTCGCCGGCAGTGAGGACCGGCGTCAGGTCCTCGATTCCCGCCGCGAAGGAGTGCGCCGCGAGCAGCCGCTCGCACAGCTCAACGGTCGAATGAACCGGCAGGGACGCGTGTCCGGCGGCTATCACCGCCTCGATTCGCGACATCGCCGACTCAGCCGCAAGCTGATCGGCCACCAAGAGCATGGGCTGCGGACCGCCGGGGTCGGCGCCCGTCAGCGCGCAGAACCTGCGCACGAGCACCTCCGTCTTGCCGGCTCCCGGAACGCCGTCGATCAAGAGCGGCGTCGCGCGGTCGTCGACGGCCTTGCGCTGCGCGCCGGTCAGCCCGTCGAGCGTAGTCGCCACACGCCTAGGATATGACCGCATGGAGGCCGCCGCGAATACGCCTGACTGGCTCGCGTCATGCAGACGGATCGCAGCCGAGCTGACGGCGATGTTCGAGGCGTACCCATCCACTCGCGAGCGAGCTGTCGAGGTCGGGCGCGGGGAGGGCGGAGACCAGACGCTCGTGATCGACGATGCAGCCGAGGGGTTGATTTTTGCCGAGCTCGAGCGACTTCACGCGAGGGGCGCACAGTTCACCGCGATCTCCGAGGAGCGCGGCGAGGTCGCATACGGGTCCGGGTCGACCCGCGTGGTCATCGACCCGATCGACGGTTCGATGAACGCCAAGCGCGGCCTCTGGCCCTACACCGTGTCGATCGCGGTGGCCGAGCCTCCGTTCGAGGGCCGTGGCGAACCGACGATGGCAGATGTCAACTTTGGCTACGTTCACGACTTTGGTCTGGACGAAGAATGGTGCGCAACCCGCTCTGGCGGAGCGCTCCTCAACGGGCGGCCGCTGGAGCGCAACGCAGCCGAGCGCCGAACTGCCGCCGGACTGCTCGAGCTGGTCGCGGTCGAATCGGCGCGACCGGAATGGATCGCCGCCGGGCTCCCCGCTCTGGCCGGCGTGGCGCACCGACTGCGTGCCTACGGCTCGATCGCGTTCTCGCTCTGCCAGCTCGCGGCTTGCCGCGTCGACGGCATGGTGACCTTCTGGAGCTCGCGCTCGGTCGACTGCGCCGCCGCACAGCTGATCCTGCGAGAGAGCGGCGGCGAGATCGCCTTCACCGCGGCGCGTGAGCCGCTTGGAATGCTGCTCGACCTCCAATCGCGCTCGCCGATCGCCGCGGCGCGGACAGCCGCGAGCGTCGCTGAGCTGGCGGCCGTGCCGGCCGAAGCGGGGCGGCTGCGATCATCAAAGAGATGATCGATTGGAAACTGGTGCGGCGCATCGCCAGCTCGCTTTCGGGCGAGGCGGATGGGCTCAGCTTTGCGGGACGGGATCTCGGCCCAATCGCGCGCGACGCCGAGCAGCGAGTAATCGCGTACACGAGTCTCGCGCCGCGGGATCCGCTGCCGCGCCCCGAGCTCGTCTCTCGCCACGGCTGGATCGACGCGAACATCGCGACGATGCGGCCGGTCTTCGACGGGCTCGAGGAGCGCCTACCTTCGGGCGGGCTCGCGGCAACCCCGCTCGGACCGCTCGCAAAGGGGGCGAGCGGCGCCATCCTCTCAGCCCAGCTCGGCGCGATGACCGGCTACCTGGCTCAGCGCGTGCTCGGCCAGTACGACATCCCGCTGCTCGACCCGAGCGGCCCGCCTCGCCTGCTGCTCGTGGTGCCAAACCTCGTGGCAACCGCGGAGCGGCTGCGCGCGGACCGCGACGATCTGCTGCGCTGGGTCACGCTGCACGAGGTGACGCACGCAGTTCAGTTCGGTGGCGTTGGTTGGCTGCGCGGCCACCTGGCGGACGGTCTGCGCAGCCTTCTCGAGTCGCTCGAGTTGCGCCTCGCCACGCCGCCGTCGCTGCGGATGCCCAGCGCCGATGACCTGCGAGGGCTCGTCGAGACCGCTCGCACCGGCGAGCTCGTCACGTTCGTCGTCGGGCGTGAGCGGCGCGAGTTGGTCGACCGGCTGCAGACCACGATGGCGGTCGTCGAGGGACACGCCGAGCACGTGATGGACGTGATCGGGTCGGAGATCATCGCGACCCAGGCGCAGCTGCGCGCCGGCCTCGAGGAACGGCGCGCGACGCGCTCGACACCGCTGCGGTTGATCGAACGGCTGATTGGCATCGAGTTGAAGATGCGCCAATACCGCGAAGGCAAGCGCTTCTGTGACAGCGTCGTCGAGCGCGGCGGGATTGCCGCGTTCGACCGAGTCTGGGTCGATGAGCAAGCGCTGCCGTCACGAGCCGAGCTGTCGGACCCAGCCGCGTGGATTGCCAGAACGGCGGCGCGCGCGCGCTCCGGCGCACAGGCCGGCGCACGATAAGCGTCCCAATTCAGGCCGATCCCTGCGCGTCGGTGGGCGACCTGTTACGAAGTCGACAACGACGCGCGCGCCTTAGCCGGCGGTTACCCAGCTGACGTATCCTGAGTCGCAGATCGCCTGAGAGGTTTGTGGTGAGCATGGATCTGATCGAAAACGAAGGTTCGGACGCCCGAGAGGGCGAGGCCGCGTTGCCTGCGTCGCAGCGCAACCCCCTCGAGCGCGCCTTGCTCGTTCCACTTGGAGCTGCGCTGCTTGCGATAGAGGAGCTGATCGGGGTTGCGAGCGCTCTCGGTGACGCCGAGCGCGCCGGGCGCGAGCTGCTCCATTTCGAGGAGCGCGGCATGAAAGCGCGCGCGCACGTCGAAGAGATGATGCACGATCACCGGGGGCGGATTGCCGACCGCCTCGAGCTGAATATCGAGCGGACCCGGGGAAGATTGAACGAACTTGCGGCGAAGGGGACGGGAATCGCCTCAAAGATTCGCCCGGAGATGCCGACACACTCTTAACAGAACTTCCACCGCCCGGCTCGGAGAGGCCGGATCACGGGAAAGTCTGCCGACCTCATACCCCGTCGGCAGTGAAGGACCCTCTCCTCCCTCGACTTCCGGGGCGTCTCGCAAGGGCGTCCCGGAGGTCTTTAAGCGGTGCTTCGACGAATGTGCGGCTGAGCGATCTGCGACCCGAGCAGAGAGCCGCGCCGAGGGTTTGCGACAATTCGCGCACAGGTGCCTTCGGTTCAGGAAATCCGCCGCGCGCTCGAGGTCGTCATCGACCCCGAGCTTCACCGATCGATCGTCGAGCTCGACATGGTTCGGACGATCGATCCGGGCACGGACGGCACGGTCGGGGTGACCGTCACGCTCACGACCGCGGGCTGCCCGATCAGGGGTCACTTCCAGAGTGCCGTGCGCGACGCGGTCATGTCGCTCGACGGCGTACGCGCAGTGAACGTCAGCTTCGACGTGATGGACGACGCCCAGAAGGCGGCGCTGCGGCAGACGCTGGGACGGACCGAGCTGCCCGAGGGCGCTCTCGCGCGAGTGCAGAACATCGTGTGTATCGGCTCGGGAAAGGGCGGGGTCGGCAAGTCGACGCTGACCGTGAACCTCGCCGCGGCCCTCGCCGCCGAAGGGCGCAAGGTCGGCGTGCTCGACGCCGACGTATGGGGTTACTCGATCCCGCGCATGCTTGGCCTCGCAGCCGACCGACCGGCGGTTTCGGCGGAGCGGAAGATCGTGCCACTGCAGGCGGGCGGGATCAGCGTCATGTCGATCGGCTTCTTCGTCGAGGAGGACGCCGCAGTCGTCTGGCGCGGCCCGATGCTCCATAAGGCACTGAAGCAGTTCCTCGAGGACGTGGACTGGGGCGAGCTCGACTTTCTGCTGATCGATCTCCCGCCCGGCACGGGCGACGTTTCGATGACCCTCGCCCAGCTTCTACCCCAGGCGAGCTTCGTCATCACGACGACGCCGCAGGCAGCGGCTCAGCGGGTTGCCCGGCGCGCCGCGGAGATGGCGCACAAGGTCTCACTGGAGATCTCCGGGGTAATCGAGAACATGACGGGGTTCGTGACGCCTGACGGGGAGCGCTACGCGATCTTCGGGGAGGGCGGCGGGCAGGCTCTCGCGGACGAGCTTGACGTACCGCTCCTCGCGAAGGTTCCTATCACGATGGCGCTGCGGGAGCAGTCGGACGCCGGCGTGCCACTCGTCGTGCACGACCCGGACGACCCGGCGGCGCAAGCGATCCGCCTTGCCGCCCGCGGGCTGATCGCGCTAGCACCCCCGCCGCGCGTAGCAGAGCGCCAGCCGGTCGGCATGGCGCTGCCAATGGCTGGCTGATGGCGCGCCGACTAGCGGTCGGTACCGGAGCAGGCCTGCTCGCCGGCCTGACCGTTCCAGCGTCGGCGTCTGCGCACGGACTGGTGCTTGTCACGAACCTGCCGATCCCGCAGTGGCTTTTCGCGTGGGCCGCCGCGGTGGTACTCGTCGTCTCCTTTGTCGCGCTCGCGACACTTTGGCCGACCCCGCGGCTGGGGCGGATTCGCGAGCGACCGATCTGGCGCGTTCCCGCCTGGCTAGATCCGCTCTGCGGGGCGCTCGGGATCGCGCTGTTCGTGCTGATCGTCTACGCCGGAATCGCCGGCTCGCAGATCACCCTGTCGAACATCGCGCCGACCTGGATCTACGTAACTTTCTGGGTCGGTCTTGCTTTTGCGAGCATCCTCCTTGGCGACGCGTTTCGGCCCTTCAACCCGTGGCGCGCTTTTGCCCGCGCTGTCTCGTGGGCCGCGCGGCGCGCTGGCGCAGGCCAGGCGTCCTCGGAGCCGCTTCGCTACCCGGAGTGGCTCGGGCGCTGGCCGGCTGTCGGCGGGCTGCTCGGCTTCGCATGGCTCGAGCTCGTCTACGTGAACAAGGACGCGCCCGACCTGCTCGCGTTCCTCTCGCTCGGCTACGCAGCGGTCCAACTGGTCGGCATGAGCCTCTACGGAATCGACGTCTGGACTGATCGCGGCGACGCGTTCGCGGTGTTTTTCAACCTACTTGGTCGTTTGGCGCCCCTGCACTGGAAACACAGGGCGCAGCCGCGGAAAGGCTATGAGGTCTTGCTGCGACCGCCGTTTATCGGCGCCCTGTCGCTCGACCTGGTACCGGGAACGATCGCGATGGTGATCGTGATGATCGGCACCACCAGCTTCGACGGCTTCTCGAACTCGAGCGTGTGGCTCAACCCGAACGGAGCGTTCTACGACCTCCAGAGCCTTTTCATCGGCCTCGGGCTCGCCGGCACCGGAGACCTGACCGCAGATGAGCTGGCCGGAACGGTCGGGCTGACCGGGATGGTCCTCGCTGTCGCGGGCCTGTTCCGACTCGGCGTTCTTGGGATGTCGGGAATCGCGACCCGCTATCGCACCGCCGAGTTGACGCGCAACTTCGCCCACACGCTTTTGCCGATCGCGGCCGCCTACTTCGTGGCCCACTACTTCTCGCTGTTCGCGTTCTCCGGACAATCGCTGATCGCGCTCATCTCCGATCCGCTCGGCAACGGCGCGAACTACTTCGGGACCGCGAACTTCCAGCCGGACTATGCCCTCCTGACCGGCAACTTTCTCTGGTACGTGCAGGTCGCGGCGCTCGTCACCGGCCACGCCGCCGGCATCACGCTCGCGCACGACCGCGCCCTCACGCTCTATCCGGACCCCCGCGAAGCAACCCGCTCGCAGTACTGGATGCTCACCGTGATGGTCGCGTTCACCTGCCTCGGACTGTGGATTCTGTCGTCAACGTACTGATGATCTTTCGGCTTCGCCGAAAAGCACGTTTGCGTGGCGCCGGCGCGTGGCGTCGTGTCTGGTTCGGGCCTGCGGCGTGATCGCTCGAGACGCGTTCGCCCAGGTTCCCAGCGAGGACGATCGGGCGAAAGCCCGATCCCCGCGGGAAATGTGCAAGGATGCGCGCCGTGCGGGGCCTACTCGGCGAATTCAAGTCGTTTCTGATCCGCGGAAACGTCATCGATCTGGCGGTTGCGTTCGTGATGGGCGCGGCGTTCACCGCGGTCGTCTCGGGTCTCGTCGCGGACCTGATCACGCCGGTCGTCGCGGCCATCTTCGGTAGCCACGACTTCAGCGCCCTGTCGTTCACGATCAACGGGAGCCGGTTCCTTTACGGATCGTTCCTGAACGCGTTGATCAGCTTCGTCTCGGTCGCCGCCGCGGTCTTCTTCTTTATCGTCAAGCCGATCAACGTGATGACGGCGGCTCGCGCACGCGGCCAGGCGGATCCCGATCCGACGAGCAAGCAATGCACCGAATGTCTTTCGGAGATTCCGATCGGCGCCAAGCGCTGCGCCTTCTGCGCCCAAGCGCAGCCCGTCACCTAGAACCGTCAAGCGAGCGGCGCCCGTACCGCTCCTGCGGCCGGTCGCCGAGAGCCGACGAGCCCGGCGCCGCGAGCCGCCACCAGGCGCCGTAACCCGGCCACGCATCCCCCCACCGGCGCCTCGGCGGCGCAAGCTCCAGATCACCCGCCAAAGGTGCCTGGCGAGGACAGCCGGCCAAATGCCGGATCCCGCAGCCAGCTCCCCGCAGCTACTTCTTAAAGTACTCCGCGTTGATCTGGATGTACTTGTCCCACTCGCCGGGTAGTTGATCCTCGGCGAAGCAGGCGTCGACCGGGCATGCCTCGACGCAGGCGTCGCAGTCGATGCACTCCTCGGGGTCGATGTAGAGCATTTCGACCTCGTCGTAGCCGGGCTCCTCCGGTGTCGGATGGATGCAGTCGACGGGACAGACCTCGACGCACGAGTTGTCCTTGGTGCCGATGCATGGCTCGGCGATCACGTATGCCATTGCGAGATTCCTGGGTTCGGGGAGTTGAGTGCGGGGGGAATACTACGCATCCGGCGCGCCGGGGTACGCTGCCCGCATGATCCTGCTGACCGGCGCGAGTGGCCTGGTCGGGCGGGCGGTTCTCGATCGGCTCGTCATGGAGCGGACTCCCGTGCGCTGTCTCGTCCGCGACCCGCGAGCGCTCGGAGCACTGCGGGTTCACGTGCAGATCGCACTGGGGGACCTTGCGGACCCGCCGTCCTTTCGCAACGCGATGCGTGGCGTCGACGAGGTGATTCATCTCGCCGCATCGATCCGCGATCAACCTGGCTCCTCGATCGAGGAGTTGGCCGCGATCGCGACGTGGCGCATGGTCGACGCTGCCCGTCGCGCCGGCGTGCGGCGCTTCATCTTCTTCAGCGCGCTTGGTGCCAGCACGCAGAGCCGCGCACGGTTCCTGCGAGCCAAAGCTCTCGCCGAGCGGGCGGTGCTCGACGCACCGCTCCCGAGCGTCGTGTTTGCCCCGTCGATCATCTATTCGCCGGGTGACCCTTTTCTCGCACTGCTCGAGCGCCTCGGGAGGATTCCCGGCGTGACCCCGATCATGGGGCGCGGCCGCGCGGAGTTTCAGCCGATCTGGGTCGAGGATGTCGCGGAGTGCGTCGTGAGCGCGATGCGTCTGCCACCGGAGGCGTCCTCGCGCTACGAGCTGGCTGGTCCTGACACGCTGACCTACGCCGAGATCGTCGAGCTCCTGCTCCGTCGCGCCGGGCGGAGCCGAACGCTCGTGCACGTCCCAACTCCAGTTGTGCTGAGCTCGCTGCGCCTGCTGGAGCGGTTGGCGGGCACCCACGCCTTCGCGACACCCGATGAGGCGGAGCTGATGGAGGTTTCGCTGACCAGCCGGCGCGGCACGGCGGATGCGCGGCTGCTCGGGGTATCGCCGCGATCGATGGCGGACGTGCTAGCCGTCACGGGGTGAGCGTCGGCGGGCGGCGGTCGCTCCACGGAGCAGCCGTCTCGAGCTGCGTGCCCAGTGCGAGCAGCGTCGCCTCGCCGCCGGGGCGCCCCGCGAGCTGAACCGCTAGCGGCAATCCATCGTCACCGTGAAACAGCGGCAACGCGATCGCCGGCTGGCCACTGGCGTTGAAGATCGGTGTGAACGGAGTGAAGTAGCCGGCCCGGAGGTAGGTGTCGAGTGGCGTCGGCGAGTTTCCATCGAGCTCGCCGATCGCCGGGGGTCGCTGCGCCAGAGCCGGCGTCAACAGAGCGTCGTAGCCCTCCAGAAACGCGATCACGCCGCGCATTTGCGCCGCCAGGCGGTTCTGGATCACCTGAAACTGAACGGCCGTCATCGCGCCCGCCCGCTCCCAGAGCGCCCAGCTGAGCGACTCGACATCAGCCGGGCCGGGGGCAGCACCGCTCGCCAGCGACGCGTAGTGGAGGCTGACCGCGACGCTGGCGCCGAAGTAGGCGCCGAAAAGGTCCGCGATCTCCTCGCTCTGCCACGGCGGCGTGACCTCCTCAACCGCGTGTCCGAGGCTCTCGAGCAACTTCGCGGCGCGCGTGGTGGCCTGCGCGCAAATCGGGTCCACGGGTGCGCCGGGAATCGGCGCTATGTGCGTAAACGCTATCCGCAGGGCACCCGGCGCTCGCTCTGCGGCGATCGCGTAGGGCTCCGACGGCGGCGGAGCGAATGCTGCGTCTCCCGGCACGTAGCCAGCGATCAGGTCGAGTAGCGCCGCCGTGTCGGCGACAGTGCGCGTGAGCACGCCGTCGCTCGCGAGCATCGACGCGCCGAGGTCAGGTGCTGCTGAGACCCGGTAGCGCTGCGGCTTGAGGCCGACGAGACCGGTACAAGCGGCGGGTATCCGCAGCGACCCGCCACCATCGTTGCCGTGGGCAAGCGGGATCATCCCAGCTGCGACCGCTGCGGCAGCTCCGCCGGAGGAACCCCCGGGAGTGTGCCGTAGATCCCAGGGGTTTCGCGCCGGCCCGCCGTGTGCCGGCTCGGTGACCGGCAGGATCCCGAACTCGGGCATCTTCGTCGTGCCGACGATCACGAAGCCGGCCGCGCGCAGTGAAGCGACCACGCTGTGGTCATACGGCGCGACGAAGTCGCGCATCAGCGCAGAGCCCTGCGTGAGCCGCAGTCCCTTGACGGCGCGATTGTTCTTCACGGCGATCGGCACCCCCGCGAACGGACGCGCGTCGCCGGGCGCGATCCCGTCGGCCACCTCGAGCGCCCCGTCGGCGTCCACCTCGACAAAGGCCCCGACTGCATCGTCGAGCGACTCGATGCGTTCGAGCGAGGTCTCGACGAGCTCTCGGGCCGACAGTTCGCCCGTCCGCACGAGCGCGGCGAGCTCCGAAGCCGGACGGAACATCAGCTCCGCCGACACGGGCGCTCCTCGGCGTCGATCAGCACGAGGGGCAGCGTACCGTTCGGCGAATTTTGCGACGCTACAGTCGTGAGCGAACTCAAGTCCGGACTGGAAGGCGTCCTGGCCTTCGCCACCGAGATCGCCGAGCCGGACCGTGACGGCGGCGCGCTGCGCTACCGCGGCATCGACATCGAGGAGCTCGTCGGGCACGTGCCGTTCGAACAGGTTTGGGGTCTGCTCGTCGACGGCACGTTCAACCCGGGCCTGACGCCCGCGGAGCCCATGTCGCTGAGCGTTCGGTCCGGCGACACCAGGGTTGACGTTCAGGCAGAGCTCGCGATGCTCGCGCCGGCGTGGGCGCTGCGGCAGCTGATCGACATCAGCGATGAGGAAGCGCGCGACGATCTCGCCCGCGCTTCCGTCACCGCGCTGTCGTTCGTCGCCCAGTCGGCGCGCGGAGGCGAGGTGCCGCCGGTGCCGCGATCCGTGGTCGAGGAGGGACGCTCGATCCCCGAGCGCTTCCTGATCTGCTGGCGCGGCGAGGCCGATCCACGCCACGTCAAGGCGATCGATGCCTACTGGATCTCCGCCGCCGAGCACGGGGTCAACGCGTCCACGTTCACCGCCCGCGTGGTCGCATCGACGGGGGCTGACTGCGCCGCCGCTCTCTCAGCCGCCGTCGGGGCTTTGTCAGGTCCGCTCCATGGCGGCGCGCCCTCACGCGTGCTGGCGATGCTCGACGAGGTCGCCGCGCTGGGTGACGCCGAGCGGTGGGTCAGGGAGGCCCTTGATCGCGGTGAGCGGTTGATGGGCTTCGGCCATCGCGTCTATAGAGCCGAGGATCCACGCGCGCGGGTTCTGCGACGGACGGCGCGCGAGCTACGCTCGCCCCGCCTCGAGGTCGCAGAGGCACTGGAGGCCGCCGCGCTCGCCGAGCTTCATGCCCGCCGCCCCGACCGCGTCCTCGCAACCAACGTCGAATTCTGGTCGGCCGTCGTGCTGGACGACGCGGAGGTTCCGCCCGAACTCTTCACGCCGATGTTCGTCTGCGCGCGCACCGCGGGCTGGTCCGCTCACATTCTCGAGCAGAAGCGCGAGGGCCGGCTGATCCGCCCAAGCGCGCAATACGTCGGCGAGCCCCCGCGCGCGCGCGAATCACTCACCGACTAGGGACCCAAGGCCGCGCACGCTGCGCGGCCAGGCCTGCTAGTGACGCGAAAGGCCACGCACAAGTGCGCGGCCCAGGTACCACAGGAGAAGTTTTGAGGCCCGGCGTTGAGCCGGGCCTCAAAAGCTTCGACGTCCTTACATCATCCCGCTCATGTCCGGCATGCCACCGCCGCCACCGCCGCCGCCCTGGTCCTTATCGGGGACCTCGGCGACGATCGCCTCGGTGGTGAGGATGTTCTTGGCGATCGATGCGGCGTTCTGCAGCGCCGAGCGAGTCACCATCGCCGGGTCGATGACGCCCGCGGCCACGAGATCGACGATCTCGTTGGTCGAGGCGTTCAGTCCGAATCCGGCCTTTGCCTTGCGAACATCGTTGACCACGACCGAGCCTTCCAGCCCGGCGTTCTCAGCGATCTGACGCAGCGGCTCCTCAAGAGCCCGGAGCACGATACGCGCGCCGGTCTTCTCGTCGTCGTCGGCGATGCCGTCGACGTCGACCGCCTTGGTCGCCTGCAGCAGCGCGACGCCGCCACCGGGCACGATGCCCTCTTCGAGGGCGGCACGGGTGGCCTGCAATGCGTCCTCGACGCGGTGCTTCTTCTCCTTCATCTCGGTCTCGGTCGCTGCACCGACCTTGACGACCGCGACGCCGCCGGACAGCTTCGCGAGGCGCTCCTGGAGCTTCTCGCGATCGAAGTCCGAATCGGTGTTGTCGATCTCGGTCTTGATCTGGTTGATGCGGCCCTTGATCGCTGCGGCGTCACCGGCACCGTCGACGATCGTCGTCGTGTCCTTCGCGACGACAACGCGGCGGGCGTGGCCGAGCTGCGAGACCTGCGTGTTCTCGAGCTTCAGACCCATCTCCTCGGTGATCACCTCGGCGTTCGTGAGGATCGCGATGTCCTCGAGCATCCGCTTGCGGCGATCGCCGAAACCGGGGGCCTTGACCGCAACGCCCGTGAACGTTCCACGGAGCTTGTTCACCACAAGCGTCGCGAGCGACTCGCCCTCGACGTCCTCCGCGATGATCAGCAGCGGCTTGCCGGACTGGATGACCGCTTCGAGGACCGGCAGCACGTCGCGAACCGAGCCGATCTTCTGGTTGGCAATGAGGATGTAGGGATCCTCGAGCACTGCTTCCATGCGGTCCTGGTCGGTGACCATGTAGGGCGAGATGTAGCCCTTGTCGAACTGCATGCCCTCGGTGAACTCGAGGTCCATGCCGAACGTCTGGCCCTCCTCGACGTTCACGACGCCGTCCTTGCCGACCTTCTCGATCGCGTCGGCGATGACGTCGCCGATCTCCTCGTCACCGGCGGAGATCGTCGCAACGCGAGCGATCTGGTCCTTGCCGGAGACCTCCTTGGACTGCGCGCCGATGTTCGCCACGACCTGGTTGACGGCGGTCTCGATGCCGCGCTTGAGGCCGAGCGGGTTGGCACCGGCCGCAACGTTCTTGAGGCCCTGCCGAACGATCGCCTGAGCGAGCACGGTCGCCGTCGTCGTGCCGTCGCCGGCCACGTCGTTGGTCGCTGTCGCAACCTCGCGGACGAGCTGCGCGCCCTGGTTCTGGAACGGATCCTCGACCTCGATCTCGCGTGCGATCGTCACACCGTCGTTCGTGATCGTCGGAGCACCGAACTTCTTGTCGAGCACGACGTAGCGACCCTTCGGGCCGAGCGTGACCTTGACCGCATTTGCGACCGCGTCCACGCCCTCCTCGAGGGCCTTACGCGCCTCGCTGTTGTACTTCAGTTCCTTGTGAGCCATGGTTGGTTCAGTTCTCCTTAGGACTCGACGAGAGCGAGAACGTCGGACTCGCGAAGCACGAGCAGCTCCTCGCCGTCGACCTTGATCTCGGTTCCGCCGTACTTGCTGTAGAGGACCTCGTCACCGCTCTTGACGTCCAGCGGAATCCGCTTGCCGTCGTCATCGAGCTTGCCGTCGCCGACGGCGAGGACCTTGCCCTTCTGTGGCTTTTCCTTCGCGGTGTCCGGGAGAACGAGGCCACTTGCAGTGGTCTCCTCCTCCTCGATCGCCCGCACGATCAGCCGATCGCCCAGGGGCTTGAGCTTCATCTTCGAAACCTCCGTTGAGTGTGTACTTCCCGGCGCAGTGCTTCCGGGGTTCTGGCACTCTCGGTCGGAGAGTGCCAAGCGCATCTCCAATATAGCGCGTCGCCGGGGTCCGTCAAGGGTTTCTGGCACTCTCGCCCGGAGAGTGCCAGAAGCGGCATGGCCGGCGCGGGCGCGGTTCAACGTTGCGCCGGCAACTGCCGGCCGGTCTGGCGGGCGCGGCGCGAGGACGTCAGGCGGCGCGGGCCCGGCGAGCGGCCATCGGTCGTCTAGTGGTCGTCCAGCGGGACGCACGGTGGTGGATCAGGTGGTCGCGGTCGGAGAGCCTCCGCGTCACCACTGGAGGGTGCGGTCGCGCGCGATAGAAGCGCCGCTTGCCGAGCTCAACGAGCACGAGGTAGAACAAAATCATCGCCACGAGGGCGCCGAGGAAGCCGACGGGCAGCGCGGTGAAGCCAAGCACGTGCGCAAGAGGCGAGTACGGAAGCACGCCGCCGATCGCCACGCAGATCACGGTTGCCACCGCCAGCGGCCGGCTCGGTCTGCTGCGGAAGAACGGAACGCGGCGTGTGCGGATTGCAAAGATGATCAGGCTCTGCGTCGCAAGCGACTCGACGAACCACCCCGATCGAAACAGCGGCGCATGAGCGTTGAAGACCCAGATCATGATCCCGAAGGTGGCGAAATCGAAGATCGAGCTGATCGGACCGAAGAAGATCATGAAGCGCCTGATGAAAGCCGTGTCCCAGTGCGCGGGTCGCTGAAGCTGCTCCTCATCGACGTTGTCGGTCGGGATCGTCATCTCGCTGCCGTCGTAGAGGAGGTTGTTGAGGAGGATCTGCGTCGGCAGCATCGGCAGGAAGCTGAGGAACAGCGAAGCGCCGCCGGCGCTGAACATGTTCCCGAAGTTCGATGAGGTCCCCATCAGGACGTACTTGATCGTGTTCGCGAAGATGCGTCGGCCCTCGACGATGCCGGTCGCGAGGATCTCGAGATCCTTGTCGAGCAGCACGATGTCAGCAGCGTCCTTGGCGACATCGGTCGCGGTCTGCACCGATATGCCGACGTCGGCGTCATGCAGGGCAACGGCGTCGTTGACGCCATCGCCGAGGAACCCGACCGTTGCCCCGAGCGCCCGCTGCGCCTTGATGATGCGGGACTTCTGCTCCGGGCTGACGCGCGCAAAGATAGTCGTCTTCGGCAGTACCGCCGCAAGCTGTCGGTCGTCGAGCCCGTCGAGCTCGGGGCCGGTGAGCGTCTCACCGACATCCAGGCCAATATCTCCGCAGACCTTCTGCGCGACGCGGTCGTTGTCGCCGGTTATGACCTTCACCTGCACGTCGAGGCGCCGCAGACGTTCCAGCGCCTCGCGGGCGTCGGCCTTGGGGCGATCATTGAAGGTGAGAAAGCCCGCGAGTTCGAGGTCGCGCTCGTCCGCTGCGCTCAGCGTCGCGGCGCCCTCGACGGCTCGCGTCGCGACTGCGATCACGCGGCTGCCGCCAGCAAACTGGCGGTCCAGCACCGCGCGAGCGTCCGCTGTCACGCTCGTGCAGCGTGACAGCACCGCCTCCGGCGCGCCCTTCACGATCAGCTGCGCGCGACCATCCTGCGCGATCAGGACGGAGGCCAGGCGCCGGTCGTAGTCGAACGGCAGGGCCGCGACGCGCCTCGCGCCGTCCAGCAACGCCGCGTCGGCGCCGGGAGCCTCCCAGAGTGCCTGGTCGAGCTGGTTGCCGCCGACCACCCGTCCGCCTGCGCGCGCCGCGTCGTTGCAGAGCAGCCCCGCGCGCAGGACGACATCTGACTGGCGGCCGGCGGCGTCGAGTGCGTCGGCGAATGTGATCGCGCCCTCGGTTAGGGTGCCTGTCTTGTCGGTGAAGAGCACGACGATATTGCCGAGGTCCTCGATGCTCACCAGCCGCTTGACGACCACCTTGCGCTCGGCCAGCCGTTTGGCGCCGGTCGAGAGGCTGATCGTGACGATCGCGGGCAGCAACTGGGGGGTGAGGCCGACAGCTATCGCCAGCGCAAACAGCACGGACCCCAGCAGCGAGCGACCGATCAAGACGTTGATCAAGAGGATCGAGCCGGCCAGGACGACCGTTACGCGCACCAAGAGCAGCGAGAAGTCGCGCAGCCCGAGCTGGAACGCGGTCTGCGGCTGACGTTCGCCGAGGCGCAGTGCGATCGCGCCGAACTCGGTCCTTCCACCGGTGCTCACGACGACTCCGAGGCCGCTGCCCTCACGTACGACTGTACCCATGAACGCGCACGAGGCCAGGTCCAGCGAGGACTCCGGCGCGCTCACGGGGGCGCAACTCTTCTCCGCCGCCTGCGACTCGCCGGTCAGTACCGCCTCGTCGCATTCAAGGCCCTGGGCCTGCAAGAGCCGCAGGTCTGCCGCAACCACATCGCCGACCGCCAGTTGCACGACGTCGCCCGGCACGAGGTCGGTGACGTCGACCGCCACGACCGCGCCGTCGCGCAGAGCGAGCGCCGTGTGCCGCAGCTGAGAATGGAGCGCCTCAACCGCCAGCTCCGAGCGGTACTCATTAACGAAGCCAAGCCCGACGCTCAGCACGATGATCAGCAGGACGATCGCAGCGCTCGTGCGCTCACCGACCGCGAACGACGTGATCGCCGCCGCGACAAGCAGGACCAGCAGCGGATTGCGCAGCTGGCGCGCCAACACTCCAAACGGACGAGCGCCATGGTTACGCAACGCATTCGCGCCGACCGTGGCAAGCCGCTCCCGCGCCTGCGCCTGCGAGAGCCCAGCCTGAGTACTCTCGAGACGCTCCAGAACAGCGTCCACGCTGAGCGCAGCAGCCGACGAAAGCGACAACGACCCCCAACCCGCCCCCGTCAACGGCGCAGAGGCCTCCTTGGCGGCGGCCATCAACCCATTGTCACACGCTGATCGGCACGCGAGCGTCCGTGCCGACGACGCCCGTCTGCGCGACGCAGTCACAGCCGCACGAAACGCCGGCCGCTCATGGAACCGCATCGCCATCGCACTCGGCGTCTCACGCCAAGCCGCGCGCCAACGCTTCGGCGACAAGCCGTCCACCTAACCACAGGCGGCCACCTGGGCTGAAGGGAGCAGCGACCCGGCGCAGACCTTTCAGCGCCAGCGCCAGGGAGACGCTACGGGCCCTTGCGGCGTCGAGAGCCCGCTGAAGCTCGGATCGATTCCGCGGCGGCGATTGAAAGTCGAGCTCGCACCAACCACGGAGTTGAACGGGGTGGCTCGCTAGGTAGTCGTCCGTGCTATCGGTCTCCTCATGATCCCCGCCGACTACGAGCCACCCGGCCCGCCGCTGACAGGCATCACAAGGGCCATCTGGAGCAGCAGGGGCGGCTCCAGATGGCCAGAACCCCGTGTGCCAGCGCTCGTCGAGCTTCATTGACGCGTGAGCGACCTGACAGCCCCACCAGCTGGGTAGCCGCTGCGTCAGGCGTACCACGACTGGTCGATACGCGACCGCATCGACACCGGTACATGCAGCATTGAGAGCCCGCACGAGAGCACCTTCAACGCGAGCCGCATCGCGACAACCGTGGTCGTACCCCTGACCAGCAACCAGCGACTCGCCGCAGCGCCCGGCAACGTGCTGCTCCCCGGGGCCGTGACAGGCCTCCCAAAGACTCGGTCGCGAACGTCTCACAGATCGTGACAATCGACCGAACCATGCTGGATGAACGAGTCGGCCGCATCCCGCCCACCCAGCTCGAGCGCATCATGACCGGCATCGACCTCGTCCTCGGACGCAACTAGCCCGAGCAACACACCCACCCGGAACAAAGCCTCCAGGGCGGAAGGGAGCACGCGGAAGCCCGGGCCGAGCGCAGTGGTCGGAATGCCGACCGGGAGCAGCACGCCTATCGCGGCTACGTTTCACGATCGGCGGCCGACCATCGGCGGCTGGCATGTGGAATGCCGAGCACGCTGGGCGCGCGCCGCAGGGAATATCGCGAGCAACCGCCGCAAGCGCCGCCGAGCTTCTGAGGAGGTAAACGCATCGGTATAACTCGCGCCGCCGCCGCCACTGCCGATCCCCCCGATGCTCCGCTGACTGTGCGGCCGTGTTAGCTAGGCCTTACTCGATTGCCTCGAGACCCCGCGACGCGCGCACCTGGTTCACGCGGTCGGTAAGAAGGGCGACTGCGTCGGTCGTCCGGCCGCCGCGCCACAAGACCTGGTATTGCGGAGCTAGCGCCAGTATCACAGTCCGGCCGGACCTACACTTAACTGCGATGCGCTGAAAGCCTCTCGAGCCGACACCGACAGAGTCGATCTCGTCCCAGGCCACAAAATCGCGCGAGAACCGCTCTCTCGTGACCAGCCCCTCATTCGTTTCTTGCACACCATTGAGCAAACTCGACACCATCAACAGGCCGAAGGCGACAATGATTATGGTAACCCCACCGACAAGGCCAGCCACTGAGCCATGACGATGGACGTAATAGTCCAGAACCCAAATGAGTACACCGACCGTTCCCCAGCCGAAGCCGAGGATTAAGCCCCAGACCAACACAGAGGTCATCCGATAGAAACGCCACTCCGGCCCCTCGGTCTGACTGGTAGCCGTTGCACCAACCCCGCCCCTATTCATGTTTTCGCAGTTTCTCCGCCTCGTAAAATGAGGTGATCCCGCCGACCATCAGCTTATGGGCTATCTGCACGGCTTTCGTCGCCCCTTGCTCCTCCATGAGCTTAATGCCCAGCTCGATCGTGCTCTCGCCGAACCAGCCCACGGCGATGTCCACGGCCACGTCAGCCGGATGACCTGACGCAGCGTCCACGGCCGCATTGACTGCGGTTGCTCCGGCGATGGCCTCAGGACAGCCAACACCGGCACTCCCGGCGCATGCGGCTGCGGCGCCGAGATCGGCCGCAACCTCAGCCACCATGCCCCAGTTTAGCCCTGGCCCCACGCCTCTATGACACTCCCGCCACGCGACTGATGCCGACATGCCGGCGCCGCATAGGGGCTCCGGGGACCCCGCCGACTTCCCGCCCAGGTCCGTCTCGTTCACCGGGTCGGCGTTCGTGTAGCCGTAGGCGTTCGCGCCACCGCCCTTGATCGGGTCCGGTTGCGTGAACGTCCCGGTGTACGGGTCATACACGCGTGCTCCCATTGGGACGGAAGCTTCCGAGCTTGGCGCGCTTTGGTTAGGGGCTGCGCGTGACCTGGCGGGTACCGAGTGTCGGGGCGTCCAGCGGACCCGTGCTTGACGAACGTGCACGCGGACCGTACGGTTATCGTTACGATCAACCGGAGGCGGTCGCCGTGGAACGGACAATCGGTTTGGACAAGGCGCGCGGAAAGCTCGGCCAGCTAGCCGAGGAGGTTCGCGCCGACAACGCGCCCCTGGTGCTGATGCGCCGCGGCGAACCGCTCGTCGTGCTCGTCAGCCCATCCGAATACGAGCGGCTGACAGAAGCCGACCGGCGCGCGACAGCCGAACAACTTCAGGCGCGGCTCGTCAAAGTGCGTGAGACCGTGCGCGAAGCCGGTCTCGATGTGACCGTGGTCGACGAAGCGATCGCAGCCGCCCGCGCGGCCAAGTGACCCGGGTTGTCCTCGACACCAATGTCCTCGTCTCCGGCTTGGGCTGGTCAGGTCCGCCCGCCGCGATCCTCGACGCCGCTCTCGCCGGCGAGCTGACCCTCCTAACCAGTCCGGCGCTGATCGCTAAGCTGCGTCGCGTCCTCGGCTACCGCAAGCTCGCCGCAGCGTTCGCCAACCCGAACACGATCGCGAGTCTCGTCGCGAACGCCAGCGTCACGATCACCACATCAAGCCAGCTCCAGGTTGTCAACGACGACAGCGACAACCGCGTACTCGAGGCAGCACTCGACGGCGCCGCCGACTACGTCGTCTCCGGAGACGACGACCTCCTCTCCCTCCGCACCTTTCAGAGAATCCCCATCCTCACACCCGCCGCGTTCCTCGCAGACCACCGCAAATAGCGGCAGCACGACGGCCCCCATCGGACGAGCTCACGCTTTCCTGAGTTACTCTCAAAACGGCGCCTAGAGCACACGCGGTTCGAGGTCCACAGGAGGCTTTAGTCGGGCGCGGCCGCCGCGATCGCCGCGCCGAGCCCGGTCGCCGCGGCAGCATGGTGAGCGGGCATCGGCCCGGTCCCAACCTGTCACACCACGCCGCTCGTTTTGCGGCCCTGGCGCAGCACGAGCGGCTTCTCGCCCGGGCACCTCACCATCTGGGTGACCCGCACCTCCAGGCCGTTGTACTTTCCGGTGAGCCTGAGGGGGAGACACCCCAATGTGCGTCCGGCCCTGTCCGCGACGAGCCACCGAGTAAGAATGCCACGGTCGGAGATGTTCACCTCATCAATCGCCCCGGCCGCAATATCGTCCGTGTAGTCGAACGAGCGGCAGGCACTGTCGTCGCATAGGCTTATCGCCACCGACCGTTTGAGGTCGTTGGAAATCGCGAGCGATGTGGACTGTTCGGTGGGGTCGATGGACTCACATCCGGCAGCCGTCGTTGCGAGAAGCATCAGAAGGAACGGCACGAGAAGGGTCGATGCCTTCCTGCTGAACACTTGGTCTACCCCTCGAAGTCGGTCTTGCCGTTGCGATGAACTCCCGGGAGATAAATCTCTGGCCAGGACCCGAGCCAATCGTGGAGAGGGTCGATTGAGCCAACAACCCCTTCATCCCTGGTGCTTTCGCCCTTGAGCGAGTCAATGGCTTGGTCCACCGCGAGACCCGCTCTCTGGACCTCCGGCAGGCCCGTTGATCCGACAATGGCGTGCGCGACGGATCGTCCAACGCCGCCGAGATGGGCGCCAACTGAGTTTATCGCCCTGGCAGTCTGGTAGGCGCCGTAGTAGGCGGCATATGGCCCGAACGCCGCAAGGTTCTCACCGACGTGAACCAAAGTGCTCCCGACCGACGGTCCGCCTGACGGCCAACTCCGAATGGTGCGTGCTGTCTGCGCGTCGCATTTCGCCGCGTTGGCGCTAGTGGCGCATCCGTTTCCGTAGCTGCCGCGCTGCCCGCCCAGGTCCGTCATATTGACCGGGTCGGCGTTCGTGTAGCCGTAGGCGTTCGCGCCGCCGCCTTGGATCGGATCCGGTTGCGTGAACGTCCCGGTGTACGGGTCATACACGCGTGCTCCCATTGCGACGATCCCGCTAGGGAGTTCCGTGGCGCGTTGTTTGGCGCCGAGGATCGCTCACCCGCCGAGGGCGCGAACCAAGTTAACCGCGCCCCAGACAACGAGCAGCGCGCCGCCGCCAACCCCCAGCACCCTGCCCCACGGCGCCGGGACTACTCCGAGCCGAGTCTCCGGCCGAGCTAGGATCGACGCCGCTCCGACGACGAGGAGCACGAGGGACCCTATCCCGAGGGTGTAGTTGGGGCCCGCGCTGGCGGCAAGGACGTAGAGCGCGACCGTATTCACGCCGTCCAACCTAGTCCCGCCCGATCGCCACGGGCCGACGGGAGGCCAGTGAGGCCCATTAGTGGCGCCGGCTCAACGTCTCAGTGAGAGCGTGTGCGGCACCGTAGAGGGCGGCACCGCAACCGATAGCCAGCCTCGCGTTCTCGACTCCTAAGCAGGCTGACGCTGCACCGTACGCAGAGCCGGTATTCCCCAACGCCCTTCCGAGCGGCGTTTGGGATCTATCCGAGCCTCCCTGCGTTATGCCGGCCCCAACTGCGCCGGCCACGCAGACTGCGTCAGATACAGGAGCCAGACAGGTCGCCACGACGCCGACCACTAGGACTACTTTTCCGACTGTTCCGCTGGTTAGACCATGCGCTGCCGCGGCTAGCGCCGAAAAGAGCCCCGGCCCTGTCCCTCTTGAGCATCTCCTCGCCGCGGCAGATGCCGAAAGTCCGGTACCGCACATTGGCTCCGGAAACCCTGCCGACCTCCCGCTCAGGTCTGTCATGTTGACGGGGTCCCCATTGGTGTACCCGTAGGCGTTCGCGCCGCCGCCTTGGATCGGGTCTGGTTGCGTGAACGTCGCGGTGGAGGGGTCGTAGACGCGCGCTCCCATCGCAATGATCCCGGACGGGAGTTCGGTGGCTCGTTGTTTGGCGCCGAGCCACCACTCGCAGACGGTTCGAACGTTCGAATCCGAGGGCCGCTAGCGAGTCGCGGACGGCATCGGCCAGCGGGGTACCGATGACCTCTATGACGTTCAGCGGGGAGTCGGGGTAGCTGTCCTCCCCGTGATGCAACTCCACGTCGTCGATGATCGACAGGAAGTCGGAGTCGGAGTCGGGCGATTCCCCAGTCCCGTTGAATAGCGTCACGTCCTTCCTCGGGGCAGCTGGATCGTCGTGTTCACCGCGCCACAGTGCTTGCGCGACCTCCTCATTGGCGATTTCACGATCCCGACGTGGGATGAAAGAGCAAGGTTCCACAGTCGCTCGCCGCCGAACGCGGGGCCGACGACCACAGCCACTATGTGTTCATTTGACCGAGCATCAGCTGACGTGCCACCATTTCCTCCCCTGGTCATATCGGTCGTGCTCTACCTCGGACACCATCGACCCAGTCGTGAGCGTGAGGGTCGAGCTTCAGCAGGTCACGGCTTGTGGCTATACCTCATTAGGACGAGCGTGATCGCCCCGCCAATGATGGCCAAAGCGGCCCAGGACAGCGCAATGATCCCTGCCCGGGTGCCCGAGCTCACGAAGACGCCCAGAACACCGAGCGCAAGCACGATAATCGAAAACTGGAACCATCGGGCGAAGCGGTCAGTCGCCCCACCACCGGCCCGACTGCTCGTCGCATCACCCGCGCGCGCCCGCACCCTTCGCGCGGCGAACAAGCAGGTTATTCCGCCGATGACGAGACAAAGCACGCCAGTTCCGACGCCCCACATCGCAAGTCCGACGCCTGCGAACAGAAACGGGAAGGCGGAGAGCCAGAGCAGCGTTGGTGTTGGTCGCAATCTCATTTCCCGCCGACCACCCCGTGGACCGCATCTTTGTAATTGTCGTACGCCTCTTTGGCCTGATACGCCGCGAGGCTTGTCATGCCGCCGGTGAACGCCGTACATGAAGGAACTATTACCGGGGCCTCAGAAGCGGCGCCCCAACAGGCGGTGCTCCCCATGACATCCGCGTACACGGTGAGTCCGGTTTCTGTGCTCTGTAGGAACCCGAGTGCAGCGTGCCCAACAATCGGCGCGACGGTGACGGCGGTTTTCGCAACAGCATTCGGGGCTGTGGACGTAACGAAGTGGAATACCTGCGACACGACGCTAGGCGATGATTTCGGCTTCGCAGCATGCCCCGACGGAGGGACTGCACAACGGCCGTTTGGCGTTCGAAGGCACACATCCCCGCTGAGGTCGGTTTCGTTGACTGGGTCCCCGTCGGTGTAGCCGTAGGCGTTCGCGTCAGCTCCCGGGATCGGGTCGGTTTGGAGGAAGGTGCCGGTGTCTGGGTTGTAGACCCTGGCGCCCATGTTGATGATCCCTGACGGTAGTTCGGTGGCTTTTTGTTTGGCGCCGAGGTAGCTGTAGCGGGTCGTTGTCACGCCGCTGGCGCATGGGACGCCGTATTCGGTGACTTCGCAGGAGTTGAGGGTGACGGTGCCGGTGGTGGTGGTCGGGGCTGTGGCGATGATGTCGCCGTGTAGGTTCGACAGTTGGAGTTGCGTGCCGGTGTTGGTTTGGATTGCATCGAGACCGCCATCGATACCGGTGATGTTTCGTGTCCAGGTGCCTGTCGGTTGCCCGCCGCTGTTGACGTTCTGAGTCCAAGCGGGGGTGTCGCCTGGACCGTCGTAGGAGCTGAGCTGGTTGGAGCTGCTGGTGCCGGTCTGGACGCGTTCGCTTATCCGGTTCGCCGGGTCGAGCGTGTACGTCGTCGTGAGTCCGTTCTGGGTGAGCCCCTGGACGTAGTCGTTGACGTAGTAGTACGACGTGAGCGTGTACCCGCCGGAGTCTCCCGCCGGGGTGGTTGTGATCCGTCCGAACGAGTCGTACGCGATGCCGGTGTCGGTCAGGCGGTCTGCTGAGTCGAAGTTGTAGCTTTGGGTTGTGCCGCCGCTGGTCGTGCAGTTCGTTTCGTTGGTTCCGCTTGTTGTGAGCTTCGTGCGGTCCGTGTCGGCGTTAAATGTGTACTGGCGCAGCGTCGCGGTTCCGCCGAACGGTGTTTGCGCGACTTGGCAGAGGCGTCCGGCGGTGTCGTAGGTGTAGGCCTCACTAGAGAGGGTCGACGATTTGGCTTGCCATTCGCCGTGGATATTCGACGCGACGGCGTCGGTGTACGGGGTGCAGCCGCCGGGTTGCGCGCACTTCTCGTACTGCAGGTAGGTGAGCGATGTCGGCGTGCCGGTCTCGTTGAAGGTTGTGTTCGCGGTCATCGCGTTGGGGAACGCCTGGGCGAGTAGGTCGCCGTTGGCATCGTAGGTTCCGTAAAAGCTGATCCCCGATGGGTCCGTGACGGATGTCGGGTTGCCCGTGTAGGGGTCGTAGGCGTAGGTCGTGTTGCCGGCGTTCTGTGTCTGGTTTTCGGTGCTGTCGCCGGAGTCGTTGATGCTCGAGACGCGACCGTCGATGTCGTACGTATACGTTGCCGTATTGCTGTTCGCATCCTCGTAGGTGTGCAGGCGTCCGTAGCCGTCGTACGTTTCGGTGATCGTTGGCGCGCCCGAGCCGGTTCCGCGGGTCTGGGTCCACGGCAGCCCGGTGTCTGCGTGATAGGTGTCGTACGCCGTCGGGAGCGCGGTGCCGGCGGTCGCGATGAGTGCGCTGGTGAGCGTTCGTCCCGCGGCGTCGTACGTTTGCGTGCTCGTCCTTGTGTCCTCGTTGCCGGAGGTGTTCCAGACGAGCTGTTCTGTCTGCAGCGGCTCGTCCCAGATGTTGTAGGAGATGCCGGCTGTGATCGCGACATTGCTTGCCGCGCCCCCGGTCACCGCCAAGCTGGGCAGCGAGTTGCTCAGGCCGTGGGCCGCGGAGTCCGACGGCTGCCTCGCCGGCTGGGCTTGGCAGACGAGCCCAGCCAGCGCCGGCTGGCTCTGGCAGTAGGACGGTACGCTGGCGCTCGCGCCGCTCGTGTAGTAGTAGGTCTGGGTTGCCGACGCGTCGTTGCTTATACCGGAGGAGTTAGGGCCGGCCGGTGTCGCATCAGCGGGCTGGACGGTCTCGATCGGCTGGGCGGTCGCCGGGTCATAGAACGTGGTCGACGTCAGATTGCCGGACGGGACGTCGACGGTGACGGCTGTCGGTTGGCGTAGTGTCCAGCCAAGGTTGCTTTGGCCGCCGTAACTCGTGGTCGTGGTCTGGACGTCGCCCTCGGTGCTTTGGCCGGCAACCTGGGCTCCAGTCGTGTCGGTCGTGACGAGGTAGTACGGGCCGCTGCCTGGTGTGGTGCAGGAGCTGTCGGAGCAGTCATAGACAAAGTTCGTTTGTGCGCGCGCCTGTTGAGTGCTTCCGGCGGCGTCGGTTCCATCGGCGGTTTGGAGGACGATGCTGTGCTGCGGCCCGAGGGTCTGGGTGAGTTCCGTCCCGGTCGGAGCGCCCTCGGACGGCTGGCCGTTCTCCCCGTTGTACAGGTTCTGGGTTTGTAGGAGCCCCGCTTCGTTGTTCGGGTTGCTGTTGGAGAGCGCTTCGAGTCGGTTTTGCGGCGAGAGCGTGCTTGCGACCTCGTAATACTGGTCGTACTGCGTCGTCGAGATCCAGCCCTGTCCGGTTACCCCGGCGGTTGTGATCCGCCCAATTTGGGTTGCGGCGCTCTCACTGAACCACAGGGCGCCATCGGCGCCGGTCGTGATCCCGGCGGGAGCGCTCGACGGGGTCGGGATCGCGTACTCGGTGATCACGCCGGTCGGCGTGATCTTGCCGATCTGGTTCGTGTCTTGTTCGACAAACCACACGTTGCCGTCTGAGCCGAGGGTGATCGCGGTCGGGTTGCTGTTTGTGGTCGGAATCGAGTACTCGGTGATCGAGTGCGTTGTCGGGTTGATCGTGCCGATCTCGTTGGCACCGGGGTCGGTGAACCAGAGGTTGCCGCCGGCGCCGGCTGTGATTGCGCTTGGTTGACTTCCGGATTGGAGACCTGTGGCGTACTCGGTGATCGCGTCGGTCGTCGTGTTGATCTCGCCGATCGCCGGTGTCGCGCCGGCGTCGGTAAACCAGACGTTGCCGTCCGGACTCGCCGTGATCCCGCCCGGTTTGCTGCCCGCGTTGAGGCCTGTGGTGTATTCGGTGATCGCGTCCGTGGTTGCGTTGATGGCGCCGATCGCGGGGGTTGTGCCGTCGTCGGTGAACCACAGCGCGCTGGTGGTGCTCGTGATGGCGGTCGGTTTGGTGGCAGCGGCGAGGCCGCTCGAGTACTCGGTGAGCGCGCCGGCGGTTGTGGCTTTGCCGAGCGCGCCGGCGCCGGGGTCGGTGAACCACTGGTTGCCGTCGGGTCCTGTGGTGATCGCCGCTGGCGTGCTGCCCACCGGCAGACCGGTCGAGTACTCGGTGATGGAGCCGGTGGGAGTGATCTTGCCGATCGCCGGTGTGCCTGCGCTTTGGTCCGTGAACCACGCGTTGCCGTCCGCGCCGAGCGTGACGCTCCCGGGCTTCGCGCCGCTGTTCAGCCCCGCGTTGTATTCGAGCACGCGGGCTGGCGGGCTCGCGACGTTCACTTCCTCGCCGAACGCGTCGAGGTAGTAGATAGTCGCCTGGTTGTAGGTCGACTGGCCCGGGTTGGAGTCGCTGGGCGGGAAGATCGCCGTGCCAGTCGATGGCGTGTTCTGGGCGCCTGATGTGCTCTCCGCCCAGTTGCCGGCGTTCGCGAACGAGTACGGCGTACTCGTTCCAACGTTGTATTGCACGGTCTGGGTCGAGCTCACGCTGTTTAGCGTGCGGCTGACGGAAGCCAGCGATCCGGTGGTCGAGTCACCCGGGTACGGGCTCGCGCCGTAGTTGAACGTCCATTGTTGCTGGCCGGGCGGCGTGAGCGAGTCGAGCAGCCCGCCCTGCGTGTACGCGTACTGCGTTTGCAGGCCGGAACCGTTAACAGTCCCGGTCGGCGTGACGGTCGCGTCAGTACGCGGATCCCATTCGTAGCTCAGCTGTCCTGACGTGTTGTAAAGGTAGCAAGCGACGGGCGTGGTCGTCATCTTCGACTGCGCTGGGTCCCACGCAGTGAAGTCGACCTCCGCCAACTGGTTTAGGTACTCCGTGTCGCCGCCCGTGGTGGGGCACGCCGCGGTATCGCCGCCCGTCGACGTGGCGTATATGAACTGAAGCACACGGCAGCCGGCGGCGGGCGCGTCGACGCATGCCTGCACGCTGATTCCGCTCGCGGCACTGATCGCGTACACCGGGTCGGCTTGGTTGTTGATCGTGTCGTAGATGACGGACTCGTGGTTCATGCCCCCGGGCTGGGTCATCAGCACGGGGACCGCGGAGCCGTCGCTCGCCAGCGGACCGAAGGTCGTGACGTCGCCAGCGTGATCGGTCAGCGTGTACGGCGAGCTCGTTGCGACACGGCCGACCTCGTTGACGTTGCCGTCCGAAAAGTAGAGGTTGCCGTCGGCGCCGACGGCGATGCTGCCCGGAGATCCTGCGGTTGAAGTGAACGATGAGAACTGGCCCGTCGTGGTCACCCGCCCGATGCCTGCACCGTTGTCCGCGAACCAGAGCGCGCCGTCTGAGCCCTGGGTGATCCCGTTCGGGCTGTTTCCGGACGGGATCGAGTATTCGTTGCCGCCGTTGTCGAACTGGTCCGTGGTCGGGTTGATGTAGCCGATCTTGTTGGTGGCGGCCTCGGTGAACCACAGGTTCCCGTCGGGTCCTTCAGCGATGCCTCGCGGCTCCGAGGTCTGGCCGCTCGGCGTTTGGTACTGGCTGACGGCGCCGGACGTCGTGATCCTGCCGATCGATCCGGTTCCGAACTCCGTAAACCAGAGCGCGCCGCCCGGGGCCGCGGTGATCTGGTTGGGCCCCGCCCCGGCGCTGAGGCCGGCCGTGTATTCCGCGAACTGTCCTGACGTCGGGTTGAGGCTCCCAATCTTGTTCGCGAAGTACTCGGTGAACCACAGGTTGCCGTCCGGTCCGACGGTGATGCCGAGCGGCCCGCTGGTTGCGGTCGGCACCGAGTACTGCGCCAAGTAAGACGGTTCGTTGAGTTGGTAGTAGAGCAGTGGGTTACGCGCTTCGATCTGCGACGCGAGCGCGCTCTGGCTTGGCGCGTTGTAGTCCGAGGTGATCTGCGAGCTCGACAGTGCCGCCGGATACATCGCGACATCAGCGAGGCCGCCACCAAAGAACTCGCCCGTGCTACTGCCAGTCCAATACGCGCCGATCGAGGGCGGCGTACTGTTGCCGCCGAGCTGCCCGGTCGCGATCGTCCCGCTGCCCGCCGCAGCCCCGTTGATGTAGTAGTTCACAGCGCCCGTGCTCGCGTTGTACGTCGCAGCAACAAGGCTCCACTGGTTCGCCGCCACCGTCCCGCTCGAGTCGCCGATCGTCAGCTCCGACGAGCTGCCGTTGCCAAACGCCGCATACAGCTTGTTGGCGTGCAACAGAAACGAGCCGCCATAATTCCACTTGCGGTAAATGTCCTGAGTCAACCCGCTCGCAACAGACGTCGGATCGATCCACGCCTCCCACGTCACCCCAGCATCACCGCCGGTACCACCAGCCAACCCGCTGCCGAGTCTCAAGTAGCCTGATGAGCCGTCAAG
>CAYQZU010000008.1:67258-99425 GCA_964422115.1 uncultured Solirubrobacteraceae bacterium
CGGTACCACCAGCCAACCCGCTGCCGAGTCTCAAGTAGCCTGATGAGCCGTCAAGTCCGATCGACAGCGAACCCGGCAGCGACGACGGCCCGGACCGCGCGTTGCTGACGTACGCCTGGGCTGTGGCCGGGTCGTTGCTGCTTGACGCGTCCGTGTAACTGTTTGACGCGCTCGGGCTAACGCTCGCTATCTTGTCGCTGCCCACCTCGGTGAGCCACAAGTCGCCGCCGGGACCGCTGACGATGTTTCCCGGCCCGCTGCCGCTCGGCAGCCAGAACTCGCTGACGGCCGGCGGTTCGTTGAGTTGGTAGTAGAGCAGTGGGTTACGCACTTCGATCTGCGACGCGAGCGCGCTCTGGCTTGGCGCGTTGTAGTCCGAGGTGATCTGCGAGCTCGACAGTGCCGCCGGATACATCGCGACATCAGCGAGGCCGCCACCAAAGAACTCGCCCGTGCTACTGCCAGTCCAATACGCGCCGATCGAGGGCGGCGTACTGTTGCCGCCGAGCTGCCCGGTCGCGATCGTCCCGCTGCCCGCCGCAGCCCCGTTGATGTAGTAGTTCACAGCGCCCGTGCTCGCGTTGTACGTCGCAGCAACAAGGCTCCACTGGTTCGCCGCCACCGTCCCGCTCGAGTCGCCGATCGTCAGCTCCGACGAGCTGCCGTTGCCAAACGCCGCATACAGCTTGTTGGCGTGCAACAGAAACGAGCCGCCATAATTCCACTTGCGGTAAATGTCCTGAGTCAACCCGCTCGCAACAGACGTCGGATCGATCCACGCCTCCCACGTCACCCCAGCATCACCGCCGGTACCACCAGCCAACCCGCTGCCGAGTCTCAAGTAGCCTGATGAGCCGTCAAGCTTCGCCGACAGGGAATGCGCCGCGTCGGGCGATATCGGGCCAGGCTGCCCGCTAGTGACTCCGCCGCGCGAGGTTGCTGGATCACTCGCGGTCGATCCATCCGCGAAAATTCCAGCTCCTGTGCGGATCACGCCGACCTTATTGCCGGGGTTGTCAGCGAACCAGAGATTTCCGTCGGGACCCGCGACAATGCCCCACGGGGAGCCCCCGGTCGCCGCGGGAAACTCGCTCACGGCGGTCGTGGCGCCATTCGTGTTCTGCGCCAGCGCAAGGCTCGCCTCGCCGGATGGCGCGCTGAAGGTATCGATGCCGTCGTTGGTTTGGGCGTTGTTGTTGTTCGCGAACGTGTAGGGCGTGCCGGTGTCGTCGGTCAACGTGACGTTGCCGTTCGGTTGCGGCGAGAGCGACGCGAAGTCTCCGCCGGCCTGGCCGGCCGGAACACTCAAGCCCCAGCCCGGGCCGAGCGGGCCGGAGGACGATCCGGTTCGCGAGTTGTAATCGCGCGACACCGACAGCGTGGTCCCAAAGCCCGGGATCGAAACGTCCGAGCTGCCGAGGCTAAATTCGCCACTTGACAAGTTGACCGACCCCGGACCGATGCCTGCCTCGGCGGCGTGATGCATCGTGAACGTGAACGTCTGAGGTTGCGACAGCGCACCCACGTAGTTCATCGCTTGGACGGTGATCGTGTGCTTTCCCTCGCCGAGCTTCTCGCCGTTGAGCGTGTACGACGTGGTGGCGGAGTAGGCGCTCTGGTTGGACGGCGGGTTATGCGGGTCGATCTCGCCAGTGCTGGCGTTGGCGACGACCCCGTTGTCAAGAGTGACCACCAGCTCCGCGATGCCCGATCCGGGCGCACTCGGGCTGCCGTCGGTTGCCGTCGCATTAAGCGTGTACCGGCCGTCGGTGATCGTGCCGGGATTGTTGAGGGAGCCGCCCAGGCTGACCGTCGGCGTCAAGTTGTCGACGCCGAATATCTGCGAGGACGACGTACCCTGGAAGGGATTAGCGGTGTCCGCCGTCGCAGAATAAATGTTGGCCTGCCCCGGCGCGCCAACCGAGTAGGAAAGGCTCTCGGTCTGCGGGCACAGCTCGTATGAGTCGTTAGGCTCGCAGCTGAAGTTACCGTCGTTCGCGACAACCGACCCGTTCACAACGAGGTTGATCGCGGACACCCCCATCCCGTTATCGGTGGATGTGAAACCCAATGGCTGGCTTCCGCTCACCCACCACGGGTACTGCGGCCACCCGGTGATCTGCGGGCCGTTCGGATCCTGAAACGTGAGCGTCAGGTTCGTCAGCCACGTCCGATCAGCGCCAGTGGTGTTCTCGTGCGTGTTCATCTGCAGCTGAGCAATCGCCGGTCCCTGGCTGCCGGCCGACAACGCCGTGTAGCCCTGGTTCGAAAACGCAGAGGAGGCGGCCCACTCGTTGCCGCCGACTATCCCGAACGTCATCGTCGAACTGTTCGTGCCCTGCACGGAGTGGCTGATCCCGCTCGACTGCGCCGACGACAACCAGACGTTCCCAGGCACGTACTGTTGCGCGGCGCACGTCACGTTTCCCCACTGACCGCTCGTCGCGCCACTCCGAGCGTAAGCCGAGATGTTCGAGCCGCCCGACCCGCCCCCGTAGGTGAGGAGAATGTTGCTCGACCCGCTCGGGTTCGGTGCGCACCCGGGCCATACGTTGTAAGTCAGCGCGAGCGTCACGTTCGGATCAACCAGCACCGGGTACTGCACGGCGCCGCCCGCGCTCACGCTCACCGCGAGCGTATCGCCGCTGACCGAATACGACACAGGCACCGAAGCGCCCGTCGCGTCCGTCGCAATCGGCGGATCGATCGTCGCAAGCACCTCCCCGCCACGATCAATCTCCGCGACATCCGGTGTCGAGCTGCTCATCACGAGCGTCGCACCAGCAGGCAGCCCGAACACCAGATCGCTCGTCGACGGACTCGACGCGGAACGCAGCTGCCACTCCGCATCAACCCCCGTCATCGTCGGCTGAAGCAGAAAATCCGTGTCCTGCGCAGTGTTCGCATAGAACACGCGATCGCCGACAACTGCCCCAGCCTGCGAGCCGGCGTGGCCGTCAGTCAAAGTGATGCCAAACGGCAACGACACAGCGCCACCAGCCGTCGCGGGAAACGAGAGCGACACCGGTCCCCGCGGCGCCGTAAAGCCGCCACCGGTTCGAGCGCTCTGTAGAGCAAGCGAGACCGGCTGAAGACCGCCGCCGCTATCGACCCGCCAAGGCGTCTGCGAGAACGCGATGAGATGCGACCCGCCCGCCGTCTCAAGCCGCGCCACGCTTGAACCCGAATAACCGACGATCCGCGCCCCCGTCGGAATGGGCAACGTCTCTCCCAAGGTGTCATCAACGTGAAACACCTGCTCCGCAAGAGACGAAGCGCCGCCCGCGCCAAGATTCGAATATAGCACCTGCGACTGAAGCTCCGACACACCCGTCGGCGTGCTCACCACAGGACCAGTCTGCCCCGAGCCAACACTCGCGGAACCGCCTGTAGCCACCAGCGGCCCCGACAACAAAGACGAAAATCCGGAACCCGACGCGCCCGTCGCCCCCGCGCCCCCAGACGCGCCAACAGACACATCGGCCAACACCGGCGAAACAGGCCCAGCAATAACTCCGCAGCACACGCCCAGCACCAGCGCGAACAGCGCCACACGATCCGCGATTGCACCCCTACGCGACAAACCGCCTCCCAGCGAGTCGTGCCGCCACACCGCACCACAGACCCGCAAACGCATACCAATCCGCCCTTCATCACCAGCAGCCCGCGCGTTCCGGCGCACCTTCTAACACGCCCCAACGAGACAAGTCAAGCCCAGACGCCGAATAGACACGTCACTATGCGGATTCCGCATAGTGACCGCCCAATATCGTGAGGTGCTAGCGCCGCCTTGGCCGCGCCCGCCGCGGGCTTGACGTTCTGGCCCTTCCGTTTGACGGTCTGGCATTCGAAGCTCCGCCATGCCGACCTTGAAGCGCTCAGCGGCCATCTTGAATCGCGACGAGCGCCGGCGGCTCGGCAGGTCGCAGGAGAACCTCGACGGGGTTGTGGACTCGAACCGCTCGTCGAGCTAGCGACCGTGATCGCCGAGGTCCGCGAAGCGGGACAAAACTGACGGACTCCATGCGCCGGCGATCCTCGAGCTTGATCAGAAAGACCCCGCCGAGCTGCGCGACTTCAACGACCTCCAAGGTGACAGCATCGCCGCGATCGAGCGCGACGAACTCGTCCCCGGCCATTCCCGAGCGCTTCGGCCCAGGAGATGCGACATCGAGCCTGCCCGAGCGCCGCGAGGTTACCGACATCGCACAGACCAGCTCGGCGAATTCATCGCGGACCTCCGCCGACGAAAAGCGAAAACGATGACCGGCGCAATCCCACGCAACCGCTCCAGGGCGGAAGGGAGGACGTCAGCGGAAGGTGACGATTGCGCGCGCGATTCCCGCCCGAGCGATCTCGCCACGCCAGCACACCCCGCATGAACCACACCACCCACTCGGCCGGGGGAGCACCACCGCCCCCGTCTCAGGACCGCCGAACTGAATCCCTCAACCCCGCCAGCAGCCCACCCGCCCCCGCCGGGGATTTCAGTTCTGCGCTCCCCCAAACCCCTTGACCATCTCGGTCATTCCGGCAGGCTTGTCGATGATCTGGGAGAAGCGCACGACGGTGACGATGTCGTCCATCGAGACGGGGTGGCCGTAGATGCCCTCGAGGAAGTTGACGAGCTCCTCGTGACGGCGGAATTCGGGGTTGTCGTGCGTGATGTCGCGGGGCGAGAGGTCGCGAAGCGGCTGCACGACAACCTCGTCGATCACCGCATCGAAGATCTTCTCGCGCGGTGAGTGCTGGTAGCCGATCGTTACGAGGACAGCCTGGTTCTTGTGGTACTTGTGCGACTTGTCGCCGAGACGGATCGTCGCCGTCTTGCGGCCACGCTTGAGCTGGTCGGCGAAGACCGTCGAGTAGAAGTTGAGGACCTCCACGGACAGCGCAGGCTATCGGTCCGGGCGCGTTTTCGAAAGGGCCTCTCCGACCATCTCACGCTCGCCGGGGTAGGTGAGGGCCGTCGCGGCTTCGTCGAGCGCGATCCAGCGCGCCTCCGATATCTCGTGGTCGTGATCCTCGGGCGACCCCGAGAGGTATTCGAAGAGGAAGAATCGGACGTGCTTGTCGATGAGTCGCCCGCCGCGCTTGTAGCGGTAGCGCACGTCGCCGAGCAGATCGACGAGCTCGGCGTCGACGCCGCCCTCCTCGCGCACTTCGCGTTGCGCCGCCTCCTCGGGCGTTTCGTCCCCGTCGACGTGTCCTTTCGGCAGTGCCAGCACCTTCGCCCCGTTTGCCGCGCGGCGCTTTGGCACCACGACGAGCACGTCGAGGCCTTTGACTACGACGCCGCCGGCGGAGTACTCCTCGCCGGACCGGCCGTACTGTGGCGTGGTTTGCGTCATCGGTTGATTATGGCCGCGCCGAGCTCTGTGGGCCGGGCGCTATCGTGACCGCGTGCGCCGATCGGCCTTGACCATCCTCGCCTGCGCCGCGATTCTCCTTCCCGCGGCAGCCCGCGGCAGCGGGGACGGCGGCCTGCGGGGCTCGCCGCTGCTGTGGGCGACGGTCGATGCGTGCGAGTCCTCGGCGAGCGGCGGAGCGCTCGTGGGGTTGCGCGCCTCGATGCCTGGAACCGGCAACCCAAACGTGCAGATGTACATGATCTTCCGATTGCAGTACCGGGTCGCCAGCGGCAGGTGGGCCTACCTGCACGGGGCCGACTCCGGCCTGGTCGACGTGGGGAGCGCACAGTTCCGCACGCGGCAGGGCGGAATCGATTTCCACCTGGCCGCGGGAGCGCTGTCCGGAAGGGTCGTGCGCGGCGCGGTGGATTTCGAATGGCGGCGCGGGGTCGCCGCGGTCAGCTTTGCCCGGACTGTGACGAGCGCCGGGCACCACCCGGGCGCCGGCGCGAGCCCGCCGGGCTTCAGCGTCGCGCATTGCACGGTCAGCTGACGAGCGCAAAGAGCCGCGGATCGTTGGTAATGACCCCGGTTGTGCCGATCGCGGCGAGGTGGCGGATCGCGGCGAGATCATCGACGGTCCAGGCGTAGATCTCACCCCCCGCTTCAGTGACCGCTCGAACCAGAGCAGGCGTGACGAGGCGCCATTGCGGCACGAGCGCCTCGATCGCGCCGGCGCGGATCCGTGCGGCTGCCAGGGCCGCAAGCCGCGACCGCTGGACGTGGCCAAACGTCTGCGCGATGCCGGGCGTCGAGCTGAGTCCGAGCGGGTCGGGGACGGTCCAGCCGAGGCGGAGCGCCGGCTCGATGCTGCGGATGAGCTCGAGACTCGACCAGAATCCGGTGCTGATGAACGAGCGCCCGACCAGGCCCGCTGCCGCCAGCACTGCGACAAGACGACGCTCGTAGCCGGGACGCTTGACGTCGAGTTGGAGGCTGATTGACGCGAACTGCCCGCCCGCGAGGTGCGTAAGTGCTTGCGAAAGCGTCGGTGCACTGCCAGCGCCACGTAGCGCGCCGTGATCGTGAATGACGAGCAGCTCACCGCTTCCGTCGGGGCGCTCGGCGAGCACATCGAACTCGATCATGTCGACGCCGGCGGCAGCGGCGGCATCGAAGCTGGCCAGGGTGTTGCCGGCAACGATGGCGTCCGCGCCCTTGTGACCGACGCGGATCAGCTTTGACATCCCGGGCACCAGTACGTGGTCCGGTTCTGGCCTACGCGCTCAGCGTCAGGCGACGCGGCCCGGCGCGAAAGCCGAGCTCGATCAGGAGCGCCTCGTGGGGCCCGCCGAGAACCGCCTCGCCGTTTACACGCTCGGGCTCCAGCTTACGGATCTGTCCCGCGCGGACCGCCTGCGCAAGGGCGCTGAACGCGCTGCGCAGCGCTTCGCCGTCGACGAACGTCTGGAGTCCCCGGCCGCCGGCTTCGACGTAGCAGGCGAGCTCAGCGGCGACGAGCACGACGAACGCCCCGGCCACCCTCTGGGCACGGCGGCGCTCACCGGGCGCGCCCGGCCAGGGAAGCGCGGCACCGTAGGGCTGCGCCGGGTCGCTTGCGGCGAGCACGAGCGCAGGCACGCTGTCGAGCTCTTGCTGGGAGCGCAGGCGCTCGACGGCCCCCGGGAGGGCGAACTGCGCGCCGCCGAGGCCTTCGATGAAATAGCCGCGACGTGCCACACCGAGTGTTTCGAGCTGGGTGAGCGAGTCGTATAGCGCCGCGAACCCTCCGGGAATGCCCTCCGCCAGCACCAGCTCTCGCGTGAGGATGCCGTAGCGCTCGAGCAGCAATTCAGCCAGCGTGCGGCGCCGGGTGACCGGGTCCACCACGGCGGCGAAGAGCGGGGCGGTCAGCGACCAGCGGCCCTGGACCGGCGCACGGGTCTGCGCGCGCGACGAGCGGTGAGCTGGGGCGAACCGTCGGCCCGAGCGACTCGGGCCACGTGAGCCGGCGAGCGCGAGACGCGGCGCGCGCATTGGCGCCCACGCGTCGTTGGTGACCTCGCCCGCCCACACGAGATCCCACAACGCCTCCTGCAAGGCTCCCGGGGCGAGGTCGATCTCGGCGACAATGTCACTGAAGAAGCACGGCGAGGCGTCGATCCGTCTGCGGATCAGTTCGTGCTCGGGCTCGGTCGGGGCGCCCGCCTTGGCCGCCGCCGCCGGCGGGCCGATCGCCGCCGCATCGTCGCGGAAGTAGACCGCCACGCGACCGGAGCGCCTGCCGAGCGGGCCGGCGCCCACCCACACCACTTCGCCCGCAGCGCAGAGCTGATCGAGCCAGGTTGTCGAGTACGCCCCGATCCGTCGCGGTAGGACGGCATGCTCCCACAGCTCCGCGGGCAGTGCGAGACCCTGGAGCGGCACGAGCGCCTCGCGCAGCCGCTCGATTCCCGCGCCGGCCGCGGAGTGGCGATCGACACCCTGCCAGGACGGGAGGAATGCCGCGAGCGCCCGCCGCTCCGCCGCCTCGATCTCCCGCCGATGAACCGCAAGCGAGGCTCGGCGCAACCGCCGCAGCACTTCGGCGTCGCACCATTCCGGCTCACCCGCTCGCGCGAGCGGATGGGAGGCCGGGCGAAGCTCGCCGCGCACGATCGTGCCGGCCGCCTCGAGCTCGCGCAGCGCGCTCGAAGGATCGACGCCGTAGCGCTCGCGCAGCTCCGCCGTGGTGAACGGGCCATGGGTTCGCGCGTGTCGCGCCGCGAGCTCTCGCAGGGGATCTTCGACCGGCTCGAGAAACGCCGCCGGGAGACCGCTGGGGGGGACGACGCCAAGCGCGTCGCGATAAAGGCCGGCGTCCTCCGCCGCAATGTAGTGCGCTGCCCGCGCGATACGCACGAGCGCGGCACGTCGTTCCAGCACCAGCTCGGACGCCATGGCTAACGCGTCGAGCGGGGCGAGCACCCTGTCACGGATCGCCTCGGCGCTCAGCGCGCCGAGCGTCCGGAGGATGTCGTGAAGCTCGTCGCGCGAGGTCGCCTGTCGTTGCGCGCCCAGGCGCTGGAGGTCCGCCTCGAGCTGCTCGAGCGCGCCCGCATCGATCAGCTCGCGTAGCTCCTCCTGGCCAAGCAGCTCGCGCAGCAGGTCGCGATCGAGCGAGAGCGCCGCCGCTCGGCGCTCGGCGCTCGGCGCGTCCCCCTCGTACATGTAGGCCGCCACGTATTCGAAGAGCAGCGCGGACGCAAACGGGGAGGCGGTCGGCGTCTCTACCTCGACTACCGAGATCTCGCGCGTGTGCAGGCCGCGTAGCACCTGCTCGAGTCCTTCCACGTCGAGGACGTCGCGCAGGCACTCGCGGTAGGTCTCGAGAATCACCGGGAAGTCGGGGTAGCGACGAGCAACCTCGAGCAGCGTCTGTGACTTGAGGCGCTGCTGCCACAGCGGGGTGCGCCGGCCGGGATAGGCACGCGGGATCAGCAGAGCGCGGGCAGCGTTCTCGCGAAACCGAGCGGCAAAAAGCGCGGAGGCATCGAGCTCGCCGACGATCAGCTCCTCGCTCTCCCCCGGTTCGAGCAGAACGAGCTCGGCCCGCGGGGGCTCGTCGGTGTCGGGGAGATGGAGGATGATTCCGTCGTCGGAGGCGATCGCATCGGCTTCGATGCCCGATCGTCCGCGCAGACGGGCTGACAGGGCGAGCGCCCAGGCCGCGTGAACGCGCCGTCCGTAGGGCGAGAGGACGCACAGGCGCCAGTCCCCTATCTCATCCCGAAACCGCTCTACCACCAGCGTGCGGTCGGACGGCAGGACACCTGTTGCGGCGCGCTGCTCCCGGAGAAAGCCCAGCAGGCTGAATGCGGCCGTCTCGTCGAGGTCGTAGTCGCGTTCGAGCACTTCGGCCGGCTGATCGACCGCCCAGCGCGAGAACGCCCCGATCGCCTCGCCGAGCTCCCTGCGGCGGCCCACGCCGTCCCCGTGCCAGAACGGCACGGCACCCGGAACTCCCGTGGCGGGGGTCACGATCACGCGGTCGCGCCCGATCTCCTCGATCCGCCAGCTGCTCGCGCCGAGCAGAAATGTCTGGCCTGGACGCGCTTCGTAGACCATCTCCTCGTCGAGCTCGCCGACGCGCCGGCCGTCAGGAAGCACAACCATGTAGAGACCGCGGTCGGGGATCGTTCCCGCGTTGACGACGGCGAGCTTCTGCGCGCCCTTACGAGCCCTGATCGTCCCGGCGATGCGGTCCCACGCGATCCGCGCCCGCAGCTCGCCGAACTCGCTCGAGGGGTAGCGCCCGTCGAGCATGTCGAGCACGTTCTCGAGCAGGTCGCGCGTCAGCTCTGAATAGGAGTACGTGCGTGTCACGAGCGCGAACAGCTCGTCCACCGCGACAACCTCGGCGGAGGCGGCTATCGCGACGATCTGCTGGGCTAGCACGTCGAGGGCGTTGCGCGGTACGACGGTGTGCTCGATCGCGCCCTGGCGCATCAGCTTCACGACGACCGCGCACTCGAGCAGGTCGCCACGGAACTTCGGGAAGATCCGGCCCTTGCTGGTCTCGCCGACACCGTGGCCGGCGCGGCCGATCCGCTGCAGCCCGCGCGCAACCGACTTCGGCGACTCGACCTGGATCACGAGGTCGACCGCGCCCATGTCGATGCCAAGCTCGAGCGAGGACGTCGCGACGAGACAGGGCAACTCCCCCGCCTTCAGCATCTCTTCGATCGTTGTGCGCTCCTCGCGGGCGAGCGACCCGTGGTGGGCGCGCGCGAGCTCCGTGGCGGTCGCGCGCTCCGGGGCGGAGCCGTCGCCGTCGCCGTCTTCCCGGCCCGCGGCGTGGAGCTCGTTCAGGCGCAGGGCCAGCCGCTCGGCGGAGCGGCGGCTGTTGACGAAGATGATCGTCGAGTTGTGGGCCTCGACGAGCTCCAGTAGGCGCGGGTAGATCGCCGGCCAGATCGACCCGGACCCACTCGCGGACTGGGCGCCCGACTCCCCGGCCTGCAGGGGGTCCAGCGGGTCTCGGATGGCGGCGGGCAGGTCGGCGCTCGGCACCGCCATCGAGAAGGCCTCCGCAGGCACGGTGATCTGGAGGTCGAGCTCGCGCGAGGCGCCGGCGTCGATGATCGTCGCCGTTCGACCAGGGCCGACCATGAAACGTGCGACCTCCTCGAGCGGACGTTGCGTCGCTGACAGCCCGATCCGCTGCAGCGGCCGCGCGGCGGTCCCTGAGCCGCCGTCCTCGCGGAGCGCATCCAGGCGTTCGAGCGTCAGCGCGAGGTGCGCACCGCGCTTGGTCGCGGCGACGGCGTGTATCTCGTCAACGATCACCGCCTCGACCCCGGTGAGGGTCTCGCGCGCTTTGGAGGTGAGCATCAGGTAGAGCGACTCAGGCGTCGTGATCAGGATGTCCGGCGCGCTACGCAGCATCGCGGCGCGCTCACGGGCCGGTGTGTCGCCTGTACGGATTCCGACCGAGATGTCGAGCCCCAGGCCACGCAGGGGTGTCCGCAGGTTGCGCTCGATGTCGTAGGAGAGCGCCTTCAGCGGCGACACGTAGACCAGGCGCGTGCCGCTCCCAGGCTCACCTTCCGACGAGCGCCGGCGGACGAACTGGTCGAGCGACCAGAGGAACGCCGCGAGCGTCTTGCCCGAGCCGGTCGGCGCCGAGATCAGGACGTGCTCGCCTGTTGCGATCGCCGGCCAGGCCTGCGCCTGCGCGGGGGTCGGAGCCTCGAAGGCGTTCTCGAACCAGTCGCGGACCTGGGGTGTGAAGTGACTGAGCGCCATCGCCACAGCGACGTTAGCGCGCCGGGGCCGCGAGCTCGCTCGCGCGGCGCAGGACCCGATCGATCATCGGCTCGGTGAGCCGGCCCGTGAACGTGTTCTGCTGGCTCGGGTGGTAGCAGCCGAGCAGCGTCCGGCCATCCTCGAGCGCGTGCTCGGCCCCGTGGCCAAACCGAGGTCGCGGCGTGCGCCGGACCCCAAACAGCGCGAGCGCGGCGTCCCAGGCAAACCCGCCGAGGCAGACGACGACCCGCAGGCCGTCCAACAGGTCGAGCTCACGTCGGGCGTAGGGCATGCAGCGATCGCGCTCGGCCACCGTGGGCCGGTTGGCCGGCGGCGCACAGCGCACGACGGCCGTGACAAAGCAGTCGCTCAGCCTGAGCCCGTCGTCGCGGTGGCGCGACGACGACTGGTTGGCAAATCCGGTGCGCCAGAGCGCCGCGTAGAGGAAGTCGCCCGAGCGGTCACCGGTGAAGACGCGGCCGGTTCGGTTTGCGCCATGGGCTGCTGGGGCGAGGCCTAGCAGCACCACACGGGCCGCGGGGTCGCCAAAGCCGGCGACCGGGCGACCCCAGTAGGTCTCGTCGGCGAATGCGGCGCGGCGATCCCGGGCGACCTGCTCACGCCAGGCGACCAGGCGAGGGCACGCGCGGCAGCGCTCGATCTGCGCGGCGAGCGTCTCGAGGCGATTCTCCCGTAGGCTCTGCTGCATGCGTTCCCCACGCACGATCATCCTCTCATCGACGCTCGCGCTCCTGCTGGGTGGCTGCACAGTCAACCAGGGCAGCACAACCACGCCGACGGCGAAGGGCGCGCGCGGAGCGATCGACGCTGTGGTCGCCGCGTTCTCGAGCGACGCCGGGAGCGCCAACGCCAGCGCGATCTGCACGAGCGTTCTCAGCAGCGAGCTCGCACACCGCCTGAACCAGGTTGGCGGCTGTACGAAGATCATCACCAAACAGCTGGCGACGACTACCAGCACCACGCTCACGGTCGTCAGCTCGAACGCCGCCGGCAACACGGGGACGGCAGTCGTCACAGAGCCGGCGAGCGGCAAAGCTCGCCGCTACACGCTGCACCTGGTCAAGCAGGTCAAGGGCGGCTGGCGGATCAGCTCACTCGGCTAACGCCGTGCCGTACTGGCGCGCGTAGTAATCGCGATAGGACCCCGAGCGAATCGGCTCCCACCACCACGAGTTCTCGCGATACCAGGCGACCGTCCGCTCGATCCCCTCGTCAAAGCGCGTCGCGGCGCTCCACCCGAGAGCGCGCACCTTCTCCGAGCCGAGCGAGTACCGACGATCGTGGCCTGGCCGGTCGGCGACGAACGAGATCAGCGACTCGTCGGCTCCGCACAGCTCGATGATCCGCCGCACCACGGTGAGGTTGTCGGCCTCGTCGGGGCCGCCGACGTTATAGGTCTCGCCCGGCACACCGTGTTCGAGAACGTGTGATATTCCGCTCGCGAAGTCCTCGACGAACAGCCAGTTGCGCACGTTGCGCCCGTCGCCATAGACGGGCAGGCGGTCGCCGTGCATCGCGTTGAGAACCATCAGGGGGATCAGCTTCTCCGGGTACTGGTAGGGGCCGTAGTTGTTCGAGCCGCGGGTGATCAGCGTCTCGAGGCCGAACGTCTCGTGATAGGAGGCCACGAGGAGGTCGGCGCCGGCCTTGGTCGCGCTATAGGGCGATGAAGGCTCGAGCGGCGAGTTCTCAGTGAAGGACCCCTCGTCGATCGAGCCATAGACCTCGTCGGTCGAGACCTGCAGGTAGCGGACGCCGCGTTCGCGCGCGGCTTCCAGCAATACGAAGGTCCCGAGCGCGTGCGTTCGAACAAAGGCGTCGGGCTCGGCGATCGAGCGGTCGACGTGCGTCTCGGCGGCAAAGTTGACCACCGCGTCGACGTCCGCAATCGCCCCGGCAACCGCCTCGGGGTCCTCGATCGCCCCGTGGACGAACGAGAACCGCGGATCGTCCTCGGCGTCGCGAAGGCTCTCGCGCCGGCCCGCATAGGTCAGCTTGTCGAGCACAACCACCGAATCGTCGCTCGCGGCCAACCGGCTGCGCACGAAGTTCGAACCGATGAAACCGGCGCCACCGCAGACGAGCAGCTTCATCGTGCGACCTCCTGGGCGATTTGGGCCAGATATGCGGCGAGGCCGTCCTGCCACTCCGGGAGCCGCGGCGTGTCGTCGCGTTCGCTTTCGAGGATCGAGCGCTCGGGACGCTGCGCCGGGCGCGGGAAATCAGCCGTGCTCACGCGACGCACTTTGCACGGCGCGCCGGACTGCCTGAAGATCTCGGCTGCGAAGTCCGCCCACGAGCAGTGTCCCGAGCCCGCGATGTGCATCAACCCCCCCAGTTGCCGCTCGGCCACCTCGACTAGCGCGTCCGCGAGATGGCCTGCGTAGGTGGGAGCGCCGACCTGGTCGCTGACCACCGCAACCTCGTCGCGGTCCTCGGCGAGGCCGAGCATCGTGGTGACGAAGTTCCGCCCGGCGGGTCCAAACAGCCACGACGTGCGGACGATCGCGTGCGGGATTCCTTCCGCGACGATCGCCTTCTCTCCCGCCAGCTTCGTGCGCCCGTAGGCGCTCCGTGGTCCCGTCTGGTCGGACTCGACGTACGGCAGCTCCGAACGGCCGCTGAAGACGTAGTCGGTCGAGACGTGGATCAGGCGTGCACCCGCCTCGCCGGCCGCCCGCGCGAGCAGGCCGGGGGCGACGCCGTTGATCTCGAGCGCGGCGGCTTCGTCGGACTCGGCGCCGTCGACGTCGGTCCAAGCCGCGCAGTTGACGACCGCGTCGGGCGCGAGCCGCTCGAAACTGCCTGACACCGCGGCAGCGTCACAGACGTTGAGCTCCGCGCGCGTCAGCGCGATGACATCGTGGTCCCGGCGTCGGCCCGCGGCGAGCACCTCCGTTCCGAGCATGCCCGCGGCGCCGGTAACTAGGAGACGCATTCAGGGCACCGCGATGTCGCAGTTGTCGCCGACCAGAAGCCGGTAGGCCCGCGGCTGGCGGCTGTCGCGCCTCACACGAGCGCCGCGGCCGAGCAGCGACGCCTCGATCCGGACGTCGAGATCGTGGACCACGCAGTCCGTGAGGAGAATCGAGTGCTCGACCTCAGAACGCTCGATCTTGCACCCATCGCCGACCGCTGTGTACGGCCCCACGTAGGCATCGGTCAGCTGCGCGCCGACGCCGATGATGGCCGGGCCGCGAACCGTCGAGCGAACGAGGCGAGCGCCGGCCTCCACGATCACCCGCCCGTCCAGCTGGGTGTCCGTCAGCTCGCCTTCGCAGCGTGACTCGATCGTGTCGAGAATCAGGCGGTTTGCCTCGAGCATGTCGGCGAGCTGGCCCGTGTCCTTCCACCAGCCACGCACCACGTGCGGCTCCACGCGCTGCCCGCTGTCCACCATGTGCTGGATCGCGTCGGTTATCTCGAGCTCGCCGCGGGCGCTCGGAGCGATCGCGCGCGCCGCCGCGTGAATCGAGGCATCAAACATGTAGACGCCGACGAGCGCGAGGTTGCTGCGTGGCTGCGCCGGCTTCTCAACAAGCGCAACGACGCGGTCGCCGTCGAGTTCCGCCACCCCGTAGCTCTCGGGATCATCGACCGGGGTGAGGAGGATCAATGCGTCGGGGCCGCTCTCGCGAAAGCGGTCGACCAGGTCCGTTATCCCCCCCTGAAGCAGGTTGTCGCCGAGGTACATGACGAACGGATCCTCACCCAGGAACGGCTCGGCGGTGAGTACCGCATGGGCGAGTCCGGCGGGCTTGTCCTGGACGATGTAGGTGACGCTGACCCCGAAGCGTGAGCCATCGCCCACCGCGGCCCGGATCTCCTCGCCGGTCTCAGGGGCAATGATGATGCCGATCTCGGTGATGCCCGCCTGCGCGATCGCCTCGATTCCGTAGAACAGCACCGGCTTGTTCGCAACCGGCACGAGCTGCTTGGCGCTCGTGTGGGTGATGGGCCGCAGACGCGTGCCCTTCCCGCCGGAGAGGATCAGACCCTTCATCGCGAACCTCACCGCATCCGTTTGGCTGCGCTCAGCACCGCGGCGCGCGCGTCTGCCGGCTCGAGCACGGCCGCGTCACCGGCCTCCTTGAGCACCTCGCGCACGAGCCAGTCGACCCCGGCGAAGCTGAGCTCGACCGCGATCGCCCCGTCGTCGTATTCCTCGAAGACTTTGCGCTGTTCGCGCGCCCAGCGCGCGCGCTCCGGCGAGATCCACACGCGTGCGCTACGCGACGCCGCCACCTCGCCCGTGCGGGGCCATCCATCGACGTCGGCCGCGGGGTTGACCTCGGGGCGTGGCTCGAAACGCTCGTCCGTCAGCTCCGCGCGCTTGATCCGATCGAGGCGGAAGTGGCGCACGTCGGACTTCTCGGGGTCGAAGGTCGCGACATACCATCCCTCGCGGCCGTTGATCAGCGCGTAGGGCTCGACGCGACGGGCAGAGAACTCATCCTCATTCTCCTTGTAGTAGTCGAGCTCGAGCAACACTCCTTTGGTGATCGCCTTCGAGATCACGCGCGAGATCTGCGAGTCGTCACTGCCGCCATGCGCGACCTGGAGGCCCTGCTCCATCGGGTCTTCGCCGAGCGCGGCGACGATCTTCTCGCGGGCCGATGTGAGGGAGCCCTGTGGCAGGTGCTCGCCGATCAGGTCGATGGCCGCGATGAGCGCCTTTGCCTCGACAGGAAGCAGGCGAGCCGGACGCGCGAAGTTGTCGCTGTAGGGCTCGGGGTCGACGGAGACCGTGCCCGCGTCGTCGTCGATCTCGGCATAGAGGACGTAGGAGCCACCACCGAAGTTGACGACGTTGAGGACGCCGATGTCCTCGCGCAACTCGCCGTCGGTTATCTGAAGGCGCCGGCAGAGGTCATCGAGCTCGAGGGCGCGGCCGGAGCGGCCGGCCTGGATCAGCATCGAGGCGAGTGTGACGAGGCGCGCGAACCGCTCCGGCCGGATCGCTGCGTCGGCCCGTCCGTTTGACTCGCCGACGCCGTTGCTGGATTGCGGCAGCGTGACGGTCCGCGCCGGGCCGCTACTCGGCGAGTGGCTATGGCGTTCGACGATCAACTTGACGCGACGGCCATGCTCCTTGACGAGCTCCGGCGGACCGAGGATGCGGGCGTGCTCACCCAGACCAAGTACCCACGCGATCAGCTGGCGCGGGCTCGAGTAGTCCGTGACGAAGAGTCGGTCGCCGCTTCCTTCGATCGCTCGCACCTCACCGTAGCGTCCGAAGTGGCGGTCGAGCTGCCACGCGATCCGCTCGGCAATGCGGATCTCGGCGCTCCCGGCGGTCTCGCCGAACTGCCAGTCGGCGCGACGTGCGTAGGCGCGCGGATCGAAGTCGACGGGCCGGCGGAAGTCGTGCTCAGCCTTCGTGGCGTACGCGACCTTGCCGCGAATTCGCGACAGCCGGAAGACCCGCAGAGAGTCACGCTCGTGCGAGTAGCCGAGCAGGTAGAACTGGCAGCCTCGATACAGCAGGTGGTAGGGATCGACCTTGCGCGCACCGACCTCGTCGCGCTCCATCGTGTAGTAGTCGAAGGTGATCGTCTTGTGGCGGAAGATCGCCGTTTCGATCTTGACAAGCCGGTGCGAGAGGTCGTGGCCGCCCGCGGATGCGGTGATTCCGAGCGCGACTCCGCGCTGATCCGGCGCCTGCAACGGGCTCGGCCGCCCCCACGTGATCTGCTGGAGCGCCAGGCGGAGCGGCTCGGCGTAGGCGAATTCGCCGTCCAGTAGCGATAGGGCGGTTGCGAGGGCCGCCAGCTCGGTATCGGCAAACTCGATCGCCGGAAGGTGAAAGTTCTCCGGGCGCAGCGAGTAATTCTCCTGTTCGGCAACCCCGTCGATTGGCTTCTCGACCGTGAGCGGAATCCGCAGCGACTCGAGTTCTGCGCGGTCAGCGTAGAAACGTCGCGCGAACGCGTCCTCGTTCATGCCGCTGTATCCCTCGACATCGCGCTTGATGTCGAGCGCAGTCACAGGCCGCCGCTCCGCCATCAGGTATGAGATCAGGGACAGCTGGCGGATCAGCTTCTCCGTGTCCTTTGCCATCCGCGCGTAACGATAGTCGGCGGGGGTGGCTTGCCGGCGATCGCGCTCCTAATTTGCGGGGTTTGCACCCGGTTTGACGCGTGCTAACCCGGCTCGCTCGCCGGGTGGCGGCGTTCAGCTCACCGGTCGAGGTCCAACCGGTGACGCGAGACGATCCCGAGCTTCTCCTTCTCCCGCGCGGCGCGAAGCTCCTGGGCTTCGCGATGCGCGCGCTCGTTGCGCTCGGCGACCGCCGCCCTCACTTCGTTGAACGACGTCGTCGACTTCACGGGACCATCAGGCTGCGCGTCCGGAGGCGTTTTCGCCATCTCGTTGCTCCTTGCGCTCTGGAGGAGAAGGCCACAGGGAAATGCGAGAGCACAACACTCAGCCGTGGAGCTACCTCCCCAGTCTACCGGGGGAACGAACCGCGCCGCGCGCGCGGCTGCATCTCGCGCCAGGGCGCGCCCCGGCGCGGCGCTCTAGGCCACCTGTCGCTGCGGCGCCCCAGCGTGTTCGTCGCGGCCAGGGAAGAAGGCGCCGGCGCCGATCGCGCGGTCAAAGCCCGACCAGGACTCGCCGTCGCGGAGCTCGAGCTCGAGGCGGTCGAAGCTGCCGAGACGGCCGCCAAGGTTGTCGGCCATGTGGACGAGCGTGGCTTCGCGAGTGCACGGTACGACCGGACTGCCGTGCTCGAGTGACCCGTGGTGGGAGAGGATGATGTGGGCGAGCGCCTGTGCGATGTCTCCCGGGAAGCCCTCCAGGTCCTCGATCGCTCGTCGCACGCGGTAGTAGCCGAGCGGGATCTCGCCCTGCAGCCGGCCGTCGTCGGTCATGTCGATCGCGGCGGACTCCGCCTCGTAGGCGTCGAGCTTCCCGATGTCGTGCAACAGGGCCCCGGCGACCGCGACGTCGCGGTCGATGCCCGGGAACGTGGAGGAGAGCGCGCTGACGGCCTCGGCAACGCTCAGGCTGTGTTCGAGCAGGCCGTGACGATAGGCCTGGTGGTAGAACTTCGCCGCCGGTGCGACCCGGTAGCGTTGCCATACCTCGGTGTGCTCGCCGAGCAGGGCGTCGAGCAGTGCGCGGATGTGACGGCTCTGGATCGTGGCGACGAGATCGCGCAGGGCGGCCTCCATCTCAGTGACTTCGCGCGAGGGACCGCAGACGAGGTCCTCGGGGTCAAAGCTACCGGGCTCGGCCGGCCTGACCGCGCGCAACCCGAGCTGCGGTCCGTACCGCGGGTGCACGTCGTAGCGACCGCTCACCCAGACCGGCTGGCCCGCTCGGAGCACCGGCCCGATCTCCGCGACAGCGTCCCAGACCATCGCCGGCAACTGCCCGCTGCGGTCCGCGAACGTGACGCGCAAATACTCGCCGCCGTCGCGCTTGCGACGCGCCTCGATGTCGCGCACGACGAGCGCCTGCTCGACTTCATCGCCGTCTTTCAACTCTCTGATCAGCATCGCTCTCCACGGTAGAGGCGCTCGCGGACGGTAGGCTGACGCGCGTGAATCGCAGCGTTGTGATCAGCGGCGGCACCGGCGGACTCGGCAGCGCCGTGACGCGGGCGATGCTCGATGCCGGCTGGCGGGTGCTCGTCCCCTACAACGACGAGCGCGAGCTCGAACGCGTGGATTCCCACGAGCGGCTCGAGCTCGTGGCGGCCGACCTGTTCGAACCGGCGGCTGCGGCGGCCGTGATCAAACGCGCCGGCGGGCAGCTTGGCGCGCTCGTCAACCTTGTCGGTGGCTACGAGGCCGCGGGCCGCGTGCACGAGACAGCGATCGACGACTTCGAGCGCCAGTTCCGCCTGAACCTGCGCCCGACGTATCTGTTGTGCGCGGCGGCGCTGCCGCGCATGCTCCAGGCCGGCGGCGGAGCGATCGTGTGCGTGTCGACCCGAGCGGCGGTTCGCCCGTTCTCGGGGGCCGCCGGCTACATCGCCTCAAAGGCCGCAGTGCTCGCGTTCGTCGATGCGCTGTCCGCCGAGTACACCGGGGACGGCGTGCGAGTGAACGCGATCCTTCCGAGCGTGATCGACACACCCGCCAACCGAGCATCCCAACCGGACGCCGATCACTCGCGGTGGGTGAAGCCGGCAGAGATCGCGAGCGTGATCCGGTTCCTCTGCTCGGAGGACTCGGCGCCCGTCGGCGGCGCGCACATCCCGGTCTACGGTCGCGCGTAGACCATCCGGCTCACTGGGTGGCCAGCGCCTCGAGGATGTTGACGCGGGCGGCGCGCCGCGCGGGCCACGCGGCCGCGAGCAGGCCGGCGAGTGCCGCAAGGACGAACAGCGCGACCAGCGTAGTGATCGGGATCGCCAGAACGAACCCGGTTCCCGACAGGGCGGTCACCGTGACGAGCAGCGCCGCTACGATCCCCAGCGCGATCCCGAGCACGCCGCCGATCAGGGCGATCACGAGCGACTCGTAGCGGATCATCTGGCGAATCTGGCGGCGTGAGGTCCCGATCGCGCGCAGCATCCCGAGCTCCCTCGTGCGCTCGAAGATCGATAGCACGAGCGTGTTGACGATACCGAACAGCGAGACGACGATCGACAGGGCCAGCAGGACCGAGACGAGGGCCAGCAGGCTGTTCACCTGCCCCGCCTCGGTCGCCTTGAACTGTGCCGGCGTCTGCGAGTGGGTCTGCGGAAAGCGCGATCGCAGGATGCGATCGACCGCCGGCTGGACACTTGCGTTGCTCGCGCCGGGCGCGTAGCTGACGAAGTCCACTGCGTCGGTGCTCTGGGCAAACGCGTCCCGGGCAAGAGCCAGCGTGATCGTGATGTTGCCGAGCAGCCGCGCGTTGTCGGTGACGATTCCGCGGGCGACGAGCACGACGTCGCGGCCCGACGGGGTCGCCAGCGCCAGGCGGCTCCCCACTGTGAGATGGTGCGAGTCGGCGAAGCCCTTTGACAGCACCGCGCCACTCGCGCCCAGCCGCTGCAGCGTCGCATCGGAACCGCGCACCCAGTCAAGCCTGTAGACGGAAGCGAAGTCAGCCGGGTTGACAGCGGTCACAGTCTGGGTGCCGCCGACGCCGCGCAGCTTTGCCTCGCTGAAGGCGATCGCGGTGACGTCGCGCACACCCGGGACCGCTCGCAGCGCGTTCGGTATCGCGGCCGGTATCCCCACGTTCCCGGCAGCGCTCGAGTTGTCGACGATCAGGTTGCCGGCAAACGAGCGATCGATCGCCTGGTTGATCGTTGCGGTCAGGCCGGCGGCGAGGATCGCGGCAAACGTGACAAGCCCCAGACCGATCGTCAACGCGGCCGCGGTTGCCGCCGTTCGCCCCGGTTGGCGCAGGGTGTTCTCCCGCGCGAGGCGCCCCGTGACGCCGCGCCAGGTGACTAGGTAGGACACGGCTTTCGTCATCCCGGTGATGAGCGCCGCCAGCGCGCCTGCGATCCGCCGCCGGGTCGCCGGGATCCAGACGAGCGCAGCGAGCACCGCCACCACGAGCGCCCCGCCGCCGCCGCCGGCCTTGCCGGCGATTGCAACCACGACGACGACGAGCAGCGCGAGCCCAAGCGTCCTGGCGCTCCGCGCGCGCCTGCTGCGCTCGCGTCCCGGCTCGTGGAGGGGCACGCCCTCGCGCAGCGCTGCCACTGGAGGCACGCGGGCCGCGCGAATCGCCGGCGCCAGGCCGGCGGTGACGGTCACAAGCGTGCCGGCGAGCAGCGAGACGATGATCGTGCGCGGTTCGATCACCGTTCCCTTGTCTGGAAGATCCGCGCCAAACGCCTTGAACAACTGATCGAGTCCCGGGGCAACGGCGATCCCCGCCAGCAGACCGACGAGTGAGCCGCCCGCCCCAAGCAACAATCCTTCCGCGATGACGCTACGAACGAGCTGGCCGCGGGTCGCCCCCAATGCTCGCAGCAGTCCGAACTCGCGAGTCCGCTGCGCGACCGTGATCGAAAAAGTGTTGAAGATGATGAAGGCGCCCACAAACAGCGCGACGTAGGCAAAGATCAACAGGAACGTGCGAAGGAATCCGAGCTGGCTCTCGAGATCCGAGGTTTGGTGAGAGGCTTGTTGAGCTGCCGTTCGGACCGCGACACTCGATGGCAGGACGGCGCGGATTCGAGCTCTCAGGGTCGCGGCCGAGACGCCCGGGGCGGCGGCGACGTCGATCTCGTCGAACGCGTGCTGCTCGCCGGTGAGCTCCCGCGCGACCGCCAGCGTGACGAGCCCAACGCTCGCGCCCCCGAACGATGGCGCGCCCGCGAACGCGAGGATCCCCACGAGCTTGAAGGTGCGCGTCTTCGCCAGCCCCGCGACGCGCATCGTCTCACCAAGGGTCAGCCCGTAGCGCTGGGCGGCGTCCTGGTCGATCGCGAGCTCGCCGGGTCCGCGCGGGAACGCACCTGTCACGGTCGCGAAGCTCTCGAACCGCGACGCGGTGACCGACCCGACGAACGCCGGGGCGGCAGTGTTCAGGCGCTTGCCGTGCGAGTCAAAGATCGTCGCGAACGAGAAGATCGCTCCCGACGCGTAGGCGACGCCCGGGACGCGGCGAACGCGGGGGAGAAGGTCTGCGGGAACAGGCTTCGTCTGAGCCGCCGAGTTTGCCCCGAACGGGGTGGACGGGGTGACGATCACCGACTTGTTCGCAACGCCGGCCGCGAAGATCGCGGCGAACGACTGGTTGATCGTGTCGGTCAGGATGTAGGTCCCGGACATCAAAGCGACGCCGAGCACGATCGCCACCGCGGTCAGCACGGCACGCAGCTTGCGCGCCGCGAACCCGCGCAGCACGACACGGACCATCAGCTGAGTGACTTCATGAGGTCGAGCACGCCGTCCGGCGGTAGCGCCTCCCCGTCGTGCACGATCCGCCCGTCGGCCAGGACGATCAAGCGGTCGGCACGCGATGCCGCGTGGGCGTCGTGGGTGACCATCACGACTGTCTGCGACAGCTCATCGACGGCCTGGCGCAGCAGATCGAGCACCTCGCCGGAGGCCTTCGAATCGAGATTGCCGGTCGGCTCGTCGGCGAAGACGACCGCGGGCCTGGCGATCAGGGCCCGTGCGATCGCGACGCGCTGCTGCTGGCCACCCGACAACTCGGCGGGACGGTGGCCGAGGCGGTCGCGGATCCCGACCGTGTCGATCAGCCGCTCGAACCATTCCGCGTCAGGCTCCCGGCCGGCAATCGCAAGCGGCAGCAGGATGTTCTCGCGAGCGTCGAGGATCGACAGCAGGTTGAAGGTCTGAAACACGAACCCGACGTGCTCACGCCGCCAGACTGTGAGGGCGCTGTCCTCGAGCGCCCCCAGGTCGGCGCCGTCCAGCGTCACGGTCCCCGAGGTCGGTCGATCGAGCCCCGCGAGCAGGTGCATCAGGGTCGACTTGCCCGAGCCCGACGCGCCCATGATCGCGGCAAACCGCGCCGGCGGGAAGGCGACCGTCACCCCGACGAGCGCGTCGACCGCCGCCTCACCCTCGCCGTAGCGGCGCGACAGCTCGCGCGCGGCAACGATCGCGTCAACTGGGTTCGATGTCACCGCGGCTCCGCCCGTCGATCGCTCGGTCGACGGCCGCCAGAACGCGTTTGGGCGCGGCGACGCCCGCGAAGGCGAAAACCGAGTCATCGGTCGCAGCCGTGTCGAAATCGACGGTGCCGATCGCGAGCACCCGCTCGAACAATGTCTGGTGCGCCTCGACGTTCTGAACGCGGTCGAGCGTTGCATGCTGCTCGCTGCGCGAGAAGAGGCCGTGGCGGATGTAGAGGCGCCGGTCGGTGATCGTGTAGTGGACCGCGGCGCGGCGAACGAAGCCGACGAGGAGCGACACCAGGAAGATCGCCAGGAAGACGGCGACGGCGACTCCCCATCCGGCTGCGAGCTTGCCGATCACGCCCCCGGCCACCGCCAAGCCGACGCCGCCGAGGTGAAAGTCGAACATCGAGCGCCAGGACGGGTGGCCCGAGTAGATGACCGTTTCGGCGGGCTGGCTGCTCATCGGAACCGAAGCCTAGCGCCGCACGCGCGGCATGCCAGTCCGACTAGGCCCAGTTGGGCTCGCGGCCTTCGAGTCGCGCGCGGAATCCCTCGACCACTTCCCGCTCGTGGTCCTGCAGGTAGCGGATCAGCTCGCGACGCTCCTGCTCGACCCCGCTCGGCGTGTCGACGCCGAGACCGCGGTTGATCTGTCGCTTCGCGCTCGCCAGCGCGGCGCGGGGCTTGTCGGTGAGCGTCGCGACCAGCGCCGCGACGGTCTCCTCGAGCGCCGCCGCCGGTACAGCCGAGAGGACGAGGCCGATCGATGCCGCCTCGATGCCGGTGAGCGTCCTGCCGGAATAGATCAGCTCCCGGGCGCGCTGGACGCCGATCAGACGCGGCAGGCGGATGCTCGCCCCCCCGCCCGGAACCGTCCCCACAGCGAGCTGGCAGTCGCCCAGCTCGGCGCCCTCGGCGGCGACGATCAGGTCGCACGCGAGTGCGAGCTCGAACCCGGCCCCGATCGCCTTCCCAGCGACCTGCGCAACAACGGGAACGTCCAGCGATTCGAGCGAGAGCAGCGCGGCCGCGAGCCGCGTCAGCACGTTTTCGAAGTATTCGGCGTCGCTGTGCGCCTTATCGAGCAGGTCATCGTCGAGCCCGACGGAGAAGGCGTCGGCGTCGCCGGCGAGCACGAGCGCGCGAACCTCACGGTCTTCCTGGACGCGGCGCACGACGTCCCCGAGGTCGTCCAGCGCCTCCTCGGAGAGGCTGTTGTGCTGCTCGGGGCGCGCGAGGGTCGCGCGTGCAACACGCTCGGTCGTCGAGTAGTTGAGCGTCGAGTGGCTCGTCGAGCCCGCCATGGCCGGCACCTCTCGTTAGGACAAGGACATTTCGCCGGACTGAGCAGGCGCGAGCCGCACGCGGGCGATCAGCGCCCAATGTTAGTCGGGCCTGCCTCATGGCAGCTGCCGGGCAACTCATTCACCGCGAGCGATGTCGGCCAGCACCTCGACGAGCAGCTCCCGCTCGGCGGCTCGAACGCGCTCGCCGAGCGAGCTGACATCGTCGTCCGCCAGCACGGGGACCTCGACCTGACGGAGGATCTCGCCCGCGTCGTACTCGCCGGTGACGCGGTGGACCGTTGCGCCGCTGGTCGCTGCACCCGATTGCAGAACCGCCTCGTGGACGCGATCGCCGTACATTCCCTGGCCGCCGAACGCTGGTAGCAGCGCCGGGTGGCTGTTGAACACGCGCCCCTGGAAGGCGTCGACCGTCGGCTTTCCGAGCTTCTTCATGTATCCCGCGAGCAGGATGTGCGTCGCTCCGGACTCGGTGACCGCGGCCAGCACGGCGCCGTCGAGCGCGTCCGTCTCGGGGTGGGTCCGTGAGCTGAGCACGATCGCTGGAACCCCTGCCTGCGCCGCCCGCAGCAGCACGGGTGCGTCCGCGTTGTTGGCAACCAGCAGCACGGCCTGGCCGTCGATCCGACCGGATCGCAGGGCGTCGAAGACCGCCTGAGCGGTGCTCCCGGCGTGCGAGGCGAATATCGCTAGGCGCAGAGGCGGCAATGGGGAGAGGCAGCGTAGCTGCGGGAGCCGGGCTTTGGGCGGCTGTCCTCGCTGGATCGTTGGCGTCCGTGTTTGGCGAGCATAATCGCGACGATGCTTGCGCTAGCAAGCAAGTCTTGGTAGGCTGTGCGCATGACCGAAACAGCGGCGGCTCAGAGGGTTGGTGGCGGCGCGCTTCTACCTGACAACGCCAGCCTTGGCGCGGTCGAGTTGACGGTTACCGACCTCGACCGGTCAATCGGCTTCTACGAGGACGTCATCGGCTTGCGTGTGCTGCGCCGCGCCGGGAACGTGGCGGCGCTGGGGGCCGACGAGGAAGTGCTGGTGCTGCACGAGGAGCCGGAAGCGGACCAACCCGGTCGCGTTGCTGGGCTCTACCACTTCGCGCTGCTCTTCCCGACGCGTCAGGAGCTCGCACGAGCCACGGCGCGGATCGCCCGCACCCGCACGCGAATCGACGGGGCGTCCGATCACGGAACGCACGAGGCGATCTACCTTCCCGATCCGGACGGCATCGGGATCGAGCTCGCGGCCGATCGCCCGCGCGAGCAGTGGCCAGACCTCTCGCTCGCGGACTTTGCCAGCCACGGCCCGGCTCCGCTCGACGTCGGTGACCTGCTCGCGAGCATTGCCGACGAGGCTCCGGCCGACGCCGCCGCATCCGGCGTGCGGGTAGGCCACGTCCACCTTCACGTCTCAGACCTCGATGACGCGACGCGCTTCTACCGCGACGGTCTCGGTTTCGCGGTGATGACCACGCTACCGACCGCGGTCTTCGTCTCGTTCGGGCGCTACCACCATCACGTCGCCTACAACGTGTGGCGCGGTCCCGGTGTGCCGGCCGCAGCGGAAGGCGTCGTCGGTCTGCGCCACTGGACGTTGATCTTGGGGAGCGACGCGGACCTCTCCGCGGTACGCGACCGCCTCGGCGCGCTTGGCGCGACGGTGACCGAGACCGACGGCGGGCTGATCGCCCGTGACAGCGCGAACATTGCAGTTCGTGTCGTCGCCGCCTGAACGGGGCGGGGCTTTATAACTACGCGTCGCCGCCGGTGCAGGCTGACGCCGCGCCCGGCGAAAAACGGCCGAACACCGACGCCAGCGTCTGGACCTCGCCCACGCTGAGTTGATCGAAGAAGGACTGCTGCACGGTCGCCCGGTGGGTCACCTCGGCGTCGCGCAGCAGATCAGCGCCTGCCTGCGTGAGGTGTGCGTTGATCGCGCGAGCGTCGTCCGGGCAGTGCCGTCGCTCCACAAGCCTTCGATCCTCGAGCACGTCGACGATCCGCGAGACGCGGCTCAGGCTGAGAGCGGTTTGCCCCGCGAGCGTGGAGAGCCGCAGCCACCGGTCGGGCGCCGCCGCGAGCCGCGCGAGCAGCTCGAGCCCGCTCAGGCTCAGCCCGTGCTCCGCCTCGAGCCGCGCGTCTAGCTCGCGCGTCAGCTGGCGATGCGTTTGCAGCAGCCCGATCCACGCATCGGCGTACGTTTGATCCCAATGCTTCGAGCCGTCCGAGGCCACCACCTGGCACGGAACTGCTGATTTCTCGATTTGCTCAGTCATTTCTTGCTCTAGCAAGCATAGCGCGCGAGGAGCGTCGGGGCGCGGCGCTGATCGCGCGTCAGTATGAACGGTGTGATGACTCGCGGCGAGCGACGTAGTTAGGTGTATGAGGACGACAAAAGCGCGGCGCGTGTGAACGCGAGCGTCACGAGCAGGCCGGTCCCAGCGCGCGGCGCTGACGGGTTCGAATCGCTTTACCGGTCGTGCGCCGACGACGTGTTCGCCTACGTCGCGTCGCTCCTGCGCGACACAAGCGCCGCAGAGGACGTCACCGCCACGGCTTTCGAGCGCGCCTACCGCCGGCGCGCCCTGTTTGACCTTCGTCGTGGCACCCCTCGAGCCTGGGTCTTCGCGATCGCCCGCAACGCCGCTCTCGACGAGCTGCGCCGCCGCAGGCGGACCGGGTCGATGAGTGGCGAGATCGCCGACCCGACCGTCGATCTCGCCGGCGACGACGACGAGCTTGCCGAGCGGCGGCTCCTGGTTCGCGACGGGCTCGCCGCACTCGATCCTCGCGAGCGCGAGGTGATCCTGCTCAAGTTCGTCGGGCAGCTCAGCAACAGCGAGCTGGCCAGAGTCCTCGGCTGCAGCGAAACGGCCGCCGGTACACGTCTACACCGCGCGATCGCGCGCCTTCGGGAGGTATGCAATGTCGCGCACTGAACTGAGCCGCGAGGCGGCCGCCGAGCTTGCCGCCCTCGACGCGATCCTTGCGGGCGCGCCGGTCGACGACCGTCATCTCGAGCTCGCCGCGCTCGTCGACTCCGTCAGAAAGGTCAGCCCCGCGCTCGACGAAGCGGGACGCGAGCGGATCGACGCACGCCTGAGCACCGTTTGGCGCAAGCCGGCGGATCGGCGGATCCGCTCACGTGGCCGGCCGGAGCGTCCAGCCGGCGCCCGGCAGTCCGCAGGCCTTCGGCCGGCACGTCTCGCCCTCGCCGGCGGCCCATTCATCGCGGTCGTAGTGGCCGTCGCCGTCGTCTTCGGCGGCGGGGTGTTCGGCCGCTCGAAGCCCGCGCCGACTGTCAGCGCCGGCCCGGCCCACGGCGTTCCCGCCACGCTCCCCACGCCGTCTGCCGCAGGCCAGGGCAACTCCGCCGGCCGCACGGACCTCAGCACGAACAGCGGCGCCATCGGGGCAACGACTGCGTTGGGCGCCCCCGCCGTGGCACAGCGCGCCGGCGCGCCGGCCCCCACCACCGACTACACGGCCACCAACGTGAGTCCTCGCAACCGCCTCGTGGCGCAGGGCGCGTCGCTGACGCTCGCGTCGAGTCCCGACCAGATGCAGACCGTCGCGAACGAGGTCGTCTCGAATACCGAGCGGCTCGGTGGGATCGTCGAGAACTCGAACGTGAGCGTGCACGGTTCCTCGAGCTACGCGAGTTTCAACTTGAGCGTTCCCCGGACCCGGCTTGCACAGCTGATCTCATCGCTGTCCAGCCTCACTGCCGTCCGATCGCTCGATCAGTCGGCGAATGACATCACCGACAACTACGACAAGGCGAGCGCGCTGCTGGCCGACGAGAAGGCACAGCGCGTGGCGCTGATCAAGTCGCTCGCGGCGGCGGTCACGCTGAGCGACGAGGAGGCGATCCAGAAGAAGATCACACGCCTGGACCGTGCAATCGCTGCCTCGGCCCACGCGGTCGGAAGCCTCCTGAGCCGAGGCCACAACTCTCACGTCTCGGTACAGGTTCTCGCAGCGGCAGCCGGCGCGGCCGGTGGCGGCGGGCCGGTTGACCGAGCGCTGAACGACGCCGTCAAGGTGCTCGACGTCGCGCTTGCGATCGCGCTGGTCGCCCTTGCGATCGCGCTCCCGATCGGCCTGGTCGGTCTGCTCTTCTTCTGGGCATCGGCATCGCTGCGACGGCGCTCGCGTGAGCAGGCGCTGGCGGCGAGCGCCTCGAGCTGATCAGGCTGTGATCGGGATGTGGCCCGGCTGCGAGGCAACGCGCTGCAGCCAAGCCCGGATCGCGGGGTAGCGCTCCAGCTCGAAGCCGCCCTCGCCGGCGACGTGCGTGTAGGCGTAGAGGGCGATGTCGGCGATCGTGTAGCGCTCGGCGACGAGAAACTCGCGAGCGCCCAGGACGCGCTCCATCGCGTCCAGCGCAACGTACCCGGCGGCGCGACGCGCCTCGATCTCCGCCGTCGCGGGGGGGCGCTCCGAGAACGCGACCCAGAAGCGAACGGTCGCGATGTTCGGCTCGTGGTTGTACTGCTCGAAGAAGAGCCACTGCAGCACCTTCGCCCGGTCGAACAGATCGTCAGGCAGAAATGGCGTTCCCGTTGCGAAGTAGTAGATGATCGCGTTCGACTCGGCGAGCGCCCGGCCGTCGTCGAGCACGAGCGTCGGGACTCGCAACGCCGGGTTCAGATCGCCGATCACCTCGCGGCGGTTCGAGCGATCGACAACGCTCAACTCTTGACGCTCGAACGGGATCCCGAGCTTTGAGAGCAGCAGGCGCACCTTGTAGCAGTTGCCTGACACCTGGGAGTCGTAGAGCAGCATCGGGACGTGCGAATTCTATTGCCGCTCGGGTTGGGCGCGAACCTGACCCGGCGGCGGCCACCGCCGCCGCTAGGCTCCGCAAGATGAAGCCAGTCCAACTCGATCGCGGACTTTGGCGCTGGTCCGCGCCGCACCCCGATTGGCGTCCCGGAACCGCCGGCAGTTCCGCCGACTGGCCGCGGTACGTCGGTTGCACGCTCTTTGCGACCTCGACGATCGCGCTCTTCGTCGACCCGATGCTGCCGTCTGCCACGAGCGCCTTCTGGCGCTGGTCGGACGAGCGCTGCGCCGGTCGGTCGGTCGCGGTCTTCACGACCATCGGCTACCACGCGCGAAGCCGCGATGCGTTCATCGCTCGCTACGGCGGCGCGCGTTACGGCGAAGGAGCTGCCGACGAGCTGACGCTTCCGGGCGGTGTGCATTGCCTCCCACTCGACGGGGTCGGCGAGACGCTCGTCTGGCTCGCCGAAGCCCGCACGCTGATCACCGGTGACAGCATCATCGGCGCCGGCCGCGGCCGGCTGCGTCTCTGTCCGGAGTCGTGGCTCGAGGACGCGCCGGGCACCGTGACGCTCGCCGACCTGCGCGAGCAGCTCGGAGACCTGCTCGCTCCGCTACCGATCGAGCGCGTCCTGGTCTCCCACGGCGAGCCGGTGCTGAGCGGCGGGCGCGAAGCTCTAGCGATGGCGCTGGGCGTGGTTGCGCTCTCGCGGCACGACTGATCTCAGATGGCGTCGGGTCCGGCGTAACGCTCGGCGACCGTCGCCATGATCGCGGTCATCGCGTCGGCGGCCGGCGTCAGGCGCGATCCCTCGGGCGTGGCGGCGATCACGTTGCGAACCGGGCTGTAGGGCGAAAGGGCCCGGATGGCTATGTCGTCCCGGGCGCTGGCGACGGCGAGCTTCGGGATCAGGGCCACCCCAACGCCTGCCGCGACGAGCCCCTGGACCGTCTGATAATCGTCGCTCTCGAACGAGACGATCGGCTCGAATCCGGCCGCATGGCAGCAGCGGACGACGTGGCGCGCGCACGGACTCGACGACGAAGTCTGCACCCAAGCCTCGGCGCGGAGGTCCGATAGGCGCAGCGTACGCCGACCGGCGAGCGGATGGTCGGCGGGGAGCGCGAGGAACATCGGATCCTCAAACAGCGGCTGGCGGACGAGGTCACCGACGACGGGGTCGCTGGTCCCCTCGAACTCGAACAACAGCGCGAGATCGAACTCACCGGCGTAGAGGCGCGGCGCGATCTCCTCGGGCTCGCCCTCGGCGAGCGTCAGCTCGACCTCCGGATGCTGGGCGCGGAACATTGCGATCGCGAGAGGCATCAGCGTGGCGCCCGCCGTCGGAAAGGAGGCCATGCGAAGTTGTCCGCCGCGCAGCCCGGCGATCGCCTCCATGTCGGACTCGGCGGCGGCCAGCCGGCCAAGGATGCCCTCGGCGTGTGTCAGGAGCGTCGCACCGGCCGTCGTCAGCCTGACGCCGCGGGGCAGGCGCTCGATCAGCGTGACGCCGGTCTCAGCCTCGAGCGCGGCGATCTGCTGGGAGACCGCGGACTGCGTATACGACAACTCCTCGGCCGCCGCAGAGATCGATCCCTGCTTTGCGACTTCGACAAAGACTCGTAGGCGACTGAGCTGAAGCATAAGAAGGACTAATGGCTTGGATAATCAATAGTACTGGAGCTAATGGCAAATCGGTGCGATAACTACGTCTGCCTCCAAGACTTCTAGAAAGGAACCCGCAATGTCATCAAACATCATCATCTCTTTCGACGGTTCGGACAACGACCACGACGCTCTCGCGCTCGGGCGCCTGCTCGCGCAGGGCGGCGCTGACGTCTCGATCGCCTACGTCCGCCACAACCAGGAGGGCGACGCTGCCCGCGAGAGCTCGGCACAGGCCGAGGCCGAGAGCATCGTTGACCGCGGCGCTAAGTGGCTCGGCGGCAAGGGTAAGGTCGGCCGCCACGTTGTCGTCAACGCGTCCACGGGCGAGGGCCTGCGCGCTCTTGCCGAGGATCAGAACGCAGACGTCATCGTGTTCGGCTCCGATTGGCACACCGCCCCCGGCCACGTGCAGCCCGGCCAGTCGGCGCTGCGCCTGATGGACGGCGGCCCGTCGGCGATCGCGATCGCCGCAGCCGGCCTGCGCAACCGTAGCGACGCCCGCATCGAGCACGTCGCCCTGCCGGGTGGCGAGGTTGACGCCGCAGCGCGTGAGACAGCGGAGGGCTACGCGACCCGCAGCGGCAAGCCGCTTGCGCTGCCGACCCAGGAGAACGTCGATCTGCTCGTCGTCGGTTCGCGCCCGGGCGCGCCGGAGGGCAACGTCAGCCTCAGCGCCGCAGCCGAGTACCTCGTCGAGACGACCAAGTCGTCGGTCCTGGTCCTCCCTCGCGGCGTCTCGTTCGGCACGGGCGGCAAGAGCTCCGCTCGCCGCGGTGCCGGTCGCAAGGCCAAGGCCTAAGCACCCACTGCAGGACCCGCCTTCGCGCAGCTTCAATGCGCGAAGGCGGAGTCGTGCGCTGCCGAGCCCTCGCACACCAGGGCATGCTCCGCCACCGGCCGCGGCGGCTATGCGTGCCTTAGCTTGAAGCCGCGGAGCGGCTCGAGGCCGGGACGCCAGCGCGGGCCGGAGAGGCCGCCGGGGTCATCGACCGGGCTCGTGTCGAGGCGGATGCCGGCGACGGTCAGCCACGCGTGCCCGGTGCTCGTGTAGACAGTGATCCAGCTTCCGGGGCCGGGGCGCCCCCAGTGCATGAACGTGAGCGAGTCCTGCGGCGCGGCTAGCAAACCGGCCTCGTGCAGGGCGAACGAGACCGAGCCCGAGCAGTCGTAGGCGTTTGCAGAGAAGGACGCGTGGCCGCCGCCGTAGCGGTACGGCAGCCCGATCAGACGGTTGGCGCTCCAGATCAGGACCTTTACTTTCTCCGGGGCGCCAGCCGGCGGAACCGCGAACCCGGTTCCAAGGATCTCGGCGGCGGTGCCGGGAACCGTGGGACCCGTCGTGATCGGCGTGTCGGAGATCGGCCGTCGACGACGAGTCGTCGGGATCGGGGTGCCGGTCGGGCCGGCGCTCCCGGTTACACCCGTCGCACCGGTGCTGTCGGTCGGGCCGGTTCTCCCCGTCGGGCCCCCTCGACCCGTTGTGCCCGTGCTGCCGGTCGGGCCCCCTAGCCCTGTTGTGCCACCGCGCCCCGTTGAGCCCGTGCTACCCGTCGTGCCACCGCGCCCCGTTGAGCCCGTGCTACCCGTCGTGCCACCGCGCCCCGTTGAGCCCGTGCTACCCGTCGTGCCCGTGCTACCCGTCGTGCCCGTGCTACCCGTCGTGCCTGTGCTACCCGTCGTGCCTGTGCTACCCGTCGTGCCTG
>CAYQZU010000008.1:99525-118990 GCA_964422115.1 uncultured Solirubrobacteraceae bacterium
CCGTCGTGCCTGTGCTACCCGTCGTGCCTGTGCTACCCGTCGTGCCTGTGCTACCAGTCGTGCCTGTGCTACCAGTCGTGCCTGTGCTACCCGTCGTGCCTGTGCTACCCGTCGTGCCTGTGCTACCCGTCGTGCCTGTGCTACCCGTCGTGCCCGTCGATCCAAACGTGCCCGTCGATCCAAACGTGCCGGTGGCACCCAGGAGCCGGCTCGCCCTGGGAGTAGTGCCCGCGGCTTTGCCGTTACGCCCGAGCGCCGGGGTTGTGACGCTCGCGAACAGCGACACCATCGCGGTCAGTGTCAGGAGCACCCGCCTCACCGTGCTCGCATCGGCGTCAGCCGGCTGAAGCTGAGCAGAAACCGCTCCAGCGGTCCAAACGTCCAGCTCTCTCGAGCGGACGCGCTCGATCGGCCGCGAGTCGTCAGGTCTGGAGTTACGCGTCGATCACAAGACCTCGATGCCACGAGAAGCAGCCGCAGACGTGGGACGCCCGTCCCGGCCTCCGCGCTCAATCGAGGTTGTCGAGAATCTCGCTCGCGCGCGACCACTGACCGGGCGGCACGACGAGGTAGATGTCGCCCCGCCCGAAACGGTCGAGCGGCTGGTCGGCGGCGCACTCCGCGTCGACTCCCATGTGGCGCAGCTGATCGCGCCAGGCGACCGCCGTCGTCTTGTCCTCGAATGTGCTGACGGTCTCCCAATCCTCGAGTCGCGGGTCGGCGACCGAGACCGCCATCGAGCGCCCCGTGCTGCGCTTCGAATGCCACGGCAGCTGCACGCACGCGAGCGTAGCGTGAGCGCGCTCCGCCGCCAAGGTGTTTGGCATGGATCGGTGCGCCGCACCCCGAAAGGGGCCACACACGAATCGAACCGGCGACACCGCGGTCTCCGCGCCCTCCTGACGCGGCGCGCATCGCGTCGACCACGACCTGGTCGAATCACAGGCCGCCTAGCAGCGCGGAGGTTCTCGCTTGGATGGGCCGCGCTGCTGCGCGCGCGGCCCACCGCGCACGACTCAGTCGATGTGCTCGTAGTGCTCTACGGTGACCCACTCGGCGCGGCTCGGCGGCGCGGTCGCGCCGTACTGCCAGCGGGAGGTCTTCAGCGCTCGCGCGCCTGTGGGGTGATCCGTCGCCTGCCGGTGGCGGGGGCCGACGGTGGCGGCACGACGGGTCCGATGTCGCCGTCGGGCGCCTGGTCGAGGTCGACGACCACCGGCGCGTGATCGCTCGGGCCTGTGCCCTTGCGCGCCTGGCGGTCGACCCAAGCCGCGCGCACACGGGCTGTGACGTGCTCGCTCGCGAGGACGAGGTCGATCCGCATCCCGAGATCCTGGTGGAACATCCCCGCGCGATAGTCCCAGTAGGTGAAGATGCGCTCGCCCGGCCAGCGCTCGCGGACGACGTCGTGTAGGCCCAGCGACTCGAGCTGCGAGAGCGCCGCGCGCTCGGGTGCCGTGACGTGGGTTTGTCCGACGTAGGCGGCGGGGTCGAAGACGTCGGCATCGCTCGGCGCGATGTTCATGTCGCCGCAGAGCACGGCATCGGTCGGCCCCGCGGCGAGCGCGGAGCGCAGTGCCGCCAGCCACTCGAGCTTGTAGCGGTAGTGCGCGGAATCGGGCTCGCGGCCGTTGGGCACATAGACGCAGTGGACGCGGATCCCGCCGCACGTCGCAGCGATCGCGCGGGCCTCCGGCTCCGGGAAGCCAGGTGCGCCGGGGAGACCGACTGCGACGTCGTCGAGGCCCGCTCGCGAGAGGATCGCAACGCCGTTCCACTGCGCCTCGCCGTGACGCGCGACGAGATAGCCGCGGGCGGCCAACTCGTCACCGAGCAGTGCATCGAACGCTGCATCGGTGAGCTTCGTCTCCTGCAGGCATACCACGTCGGGCGAGCGCTCCGCCAGCCAGGGCAGGAGGCGCGGCCCGCGCTGCTTGACCGAGTTGACGTTCCAGGTCGCGATCCGCACGCGCCTACGCTAGCGACCGCCTGCCATCTATTCACCCACGAGCGGGGCGTCCGGGCCGGCACTGAGGGGAGTGGTGGCGGACCGGACCGCGCCGGCAACCTCTTCCACCGTGACGTTCTGGGGGAAATGACACGCGGCGAGGTGCCCGTTCGCGTACTCGGTCAGCTGAGGCTCCAACTGGCTGCAAATGTCCTTGGCGCGCGGGCAGCGCGTGTGGAAGCGACAGCCTGAGGGCGGGTTGATCGGGTTGGGCGGCTCGCCGGCGACCAGGGGCCGCTCGCGCACCCGGTTCTCGGCCGGATCGGGAATCGGGATGGCTCCCAGCAGCGCAGAGGTGTAGGGGTGGATCGGCTTGGCATAGAGCTCGTCGGCGGGCGAGACCTCCATCAGCTTGCCCAGGTACATGACGACGATGCGGTCGGAAACGTGGCGAACGACGCTGAGGTCGTGCGCGACGAAGACGTAGCTCAGCTTGAACTCGTCCTGCAGTTCCTCGAGCAGGTTGATCACCTGTGCCTGAATCGAGACGTCGAGCGCGGACACCGGCTCGTCGAGCAGGATCAGCTTCGGATCGACAGCCAGAGCGCGCGCGATCCCGATCCGCTGGCGCTGACCACCGGAGAACTCGTGCGGGAAGCGGTTGAGGTGCTCGGTCTGGAGTCCGACCTTGGTGAGCAGGGTTTGCGTCTCCGCTTCGATCGAGCTCCTGGGGACGCCACGGAGCCGTAGCGGCGTCGCCAGGATCTGGCTGACGCGCTTGCGCGGGTTGAGCGATGCCTGCGGGTCCTGGAAGACCATCTGCATCTCGCGACGGATCGGCGCGAGCTGCTGGCGCGATGCCGTTGTGATGTCCTGGCCGCGGAACCGAATGGCGCCCGCCGTGGGATCCGTGAGCCGAACGAGCGTGCGGATCAACGTCGTCTTGCCGCAGCCGGACTCGCCGACGATCCCGAGCGTCTCGCCTTCGTGCAGCGTGAATGACACGTCATCGACCGCGTGAACGTGCCCGACCGTCCGATCGATGACGATCCCCTGCTTCAGCGGGAACAGCACGCGAAGGTGCTCGACCGTCATCAGCGCCGAGCCCTCGGCCACGTCTGGCGTTGCGGTCTCGCTGCTCACGAGGTCACCGGCTCGGGGCTCGCGAGGCCGATCTCCCCGTCGACGACGCGCAGCTCGCGCTTGCGCTCGAGCTCGAGCCAGCAGCGATCAAGATGCTCCGGCTTGTCGGCGATAGCCGCGTGGAGCGGTGGGTCATCGGTGCACCGGTCGAACGCGTGCGGACAGCGCGGGCGGAAATGGCAGCCCTTGGGCGTCCGCAGCAGCGACGGCGGCAGCCCGGGAATCGCGGGCAGGACGCGCGAGCGGTCGCGGTCGACCCGCGTGATCGATCCCAACAGGCCCCACGTGTAGGGATGCAGCGGGTCGTAGAACAGCTCGTCGAGGGTACCCTGCTCGACGACCCTGCCCGAGTACATGACGACGACGCGGTCGGCGATGTCGGCGACGACTGCGAGGTCGTGGGTCACGAGAATGATTCCCGCCGCGGTGTGGTCGCGAAGGGTCCGGAGCTCGTCGAGGATCTGGGCCTGGATCGTGACGTCGAGCGCGGTGGTCGGCTCGTCGGCGATCAGCAGCTTGGGCGAGCACGACAGCGCCATCGCAATCATCACGCGCTGGCGCATCCCACCGGAGAACTCGAACGGGTAGGACTGCAGCCGGTCGGCGGCTCGCGGGATCCCGACCCGTTCCATCAGCTCGACGGCGCGATCCATCGCCTGCGCCTTGCTGATCGCGCGGTCGTGGGCGCGAATCTGCTCGACGATCTGGTGGCCGACCCGGTAGACCGGGTTCAGCGAGCTCATCGGGTCCTGGAACACCATCGCGATCGAGGCGCCGCGGATGCGCTGCAACTCGCGCTCCGACGCGGTCAGCAGCTCGGTGCCCGCGAGCGTCGCGCGACCTTCGATCCGGGCGTTTGGCCCGCGGGTCAGACCCATCAGCGTCATCGCGGTGACCGACTTGCCCGAGCCCGACTCGCCAACGATCGCCACCACCTCCCCGGGCGCGACCGCGAACGAAACCCCGTCGACGGCGCGCACGACGCCGTCCTCGGTCGCGAAGGAGACCCGCAGGTCGTCGACTTCGAGCAGGGGTTCGCCGGCGCTCATACGAGGCGGATCCGCGGGTCGAGAAACGCGTAGACGATCTCGGTCAACGCACCAAGCAAGACGACGGCCAGCGCGGTGAGCATGACGATCGACAGCAGCGTGACCGTGTCGAACGTGCGGACCGACGAGAACGCTAGGTAGCCGATGCCGTGGATGTTGTAAACGGACTCGGTCAGGATCGCGCCGCCACCGATCACCTGAGCAAGGTCGAGTCCCCAGAGCGAGATGATCGGGACGAGGCTGTTGCGCAGGATGTGGCGGAGCAGCACCTGGCGCTCGGACAGGCCCTTGGCCTTTGCGGTGCGCACGAAATCCTCGCCCATCGTGTCGAGGATCGTCGAGCGCAGGATCCGCGAGTAGACCCCGACGAAGAGGACCGAGAGCGTGAACCACGGGGCGGCCAGGTGCCAAAGCCACTGCGTCGGGCTCTGCGTCAGCGGCACGTAGCCGGAGATCGGGATGAGCGCCAACTTGTAGCCGACGAAGTAGATCAGCACCGCGCCGAGGAAGAACACCGGCATCGACACGCCGATCATCGACAGCACGGTCAGCACGCGGTCGGTGTAGCGCCCCGCCTTGACGGCGGCCAGCGTGCCGACGACGATCGAGCTCAGCAGCCAGATGATTCCCGCCCCCAGCGCGAGCGACAGCGTCGCCGGGAACCCAGCCCTGATCTCGTCGAGCACGTTGAAGCTCGACTGGTAGGAGTACGCCGTCCCGTTGAAGATGTTGGCCATCGTCCTGATGTACTGAACCCAGACCGGCTTGTCGAAGCCGTACCTGACCTCGGTCGCGTGCACCTGCGCCGGATTGGCCAGCCTCCCGGCGAGCAGTGCGGCCGGGTTCCCGTTGGGCAGCACGACGATGAAGAGCAGGAACGTGACCAGCGAGATCGCGAACAGCAGCGCGGCCATCACGAGCAGGCGACGGACGACGAAACGCGCCATCAGTGATCGGCCGCCACGCGACTACTCCTTGCCGAGCCGGATCTTGGCCCGCGGGTCGAGTGCGTCGCGCAGGCCGTCGCCGAACACGTTGACCGACAGCACCGCGAGTACCAGCATGATCCCCGGCACCAGGACGTTGCTGAACGAGGCCGGGATCGTGCTGATGCCGTCGGAGATCATCGTTCCCCAGGAGGGACTCGGCGGCTGGACTCCGGCCCCCAGGTAGGTCAGGGCGGCCTCGCTGAGAATCGCGTTGGCGAGGATCAAGGGGACGAAGACGACGATCGTGCTGGCCACATTAGGCAGAATCTCGCCGGCCATGATGCGCAGCGGGCCGAGCCCCTGCTGGCGCGCCGCGTCGACAAACTCGCGATCGCGGAGTGCGAGCACCTGGGCACGGATCGGCTTGGCCACGTAGGGCACGTAGACGAAGCCAACGACAAGCGCCGTCGACAGCAGCGTCGTCCCGTGGAACGGCCCGAGGCCGCGCACCTCGAGGACGGTGCTCAGGGTGATCCCGAGCAGCAGCACTGGGTAGGCCCAGATGATGTCGAGGGTACGGCTGATGATCCCGTCTGTGAGGCCGCGGAAGTAGCCCGCGAGCAGGCCGCAGATCATCGCGAGGAGCGTCGTGATCAGCGTCGCGACAGCCCCGATCTCGAGCGAGTTGCGCCCGCCGTAGAGCAGGCGCACCGAGACGTCGCGCCCGGTCGCGTCGGCGCCGAGGAAGTAATGGCCCAGTTCCCACGTCGGTCCGATCGGGATCCCGATCAGGCTGACGATGTTCTCGACCTTGCCACCGACCTTTACGGTGCCGGTGATGTTCTGAGTGTCCGGCCCGATGTGAGCCACGTACTGGGAGTAGAGCGGCGCGAGCAGGCACATGACGACGATCAGGATGAACAGGCCGCCAAAGGCGAGCGCCACCCGGTTGCGCTTCAGACGCCGCCAGGCCAGCTCGTACGGTCCCGCGCCGGGCGGCAACTCGTCGCCGACCTCCGAGGTCGCTTCCGTGACGTCAGCCAAGAGGAACTCGGGCGACGGTGGCAGGCCGCCGGCAGCGGGTGGCAGGGCCGCGCCCGGCGAGAGCGCCCGCCCCGGGTTGTTCGGGTCAAAGGTCGCCATGGAGAAAACCGAATCGGGCCGAGCCAGACTAGCTGGCCCGGCCCGATCGGACGCTCCCTACTTCAAATCAAACGTGCTCAGGTCCCAGCCGTAGATCGGCTGGAAGACGAGCTTGGAGTAGATGATGCGATTGGAGGTAAGGAACGGGAACTTCTGGTACCCGAACACCGCCAAGTACGCCTTCTTGGCGACGTACGCGTCGAGCGCCTGCCACTGGCTGGCGACCGAGCCGATCTGCGAAGCCGGAGTCGGGCCGAGCTTCGAGACGACGGCGTTGATGTGCGGGTCGTTGGTCTGGCCGAAGTTCTCGTTGTTCGTCGGCAGGATCGCTTTCCCGTCCAACAGGACGCCGTAGAAGTCGACCGGGTTGGGGAAGTCCTGGTTCCAGTCGGCGAAGCCGGTCTGGGGATGGACGGACTTCGACTCACCGATCGTCGTGAAGTACGTCGCGTCAGCGATCACCTTCTGCGTCGCCTTGAACCCGATCGAGTTCAGGAACTGCGTGTAGTAGGTCATCCACTGCTGGCGCGGAGCGCGTGTCTCGCTCCAGACCGTGACCGGCTGACCCGCCATGCCTGACCGCTTGACGAGCGCCTTCGCCTTGGCCAGGTTGCCCGTCCCCGGCTTACCATATGGGCACGGAGCCGTCGGGTGCCCCGGTACCGCGGGCGGCAGGAAGTAGCAGGCCGGCTGCAGCGTGCCCGAACCGAGCCGCGACATCGCGTCCTGGTTCAGCCCGGTGACAACGGCCTCACGGGCGAGCTGGTTGTTGAACGGCTTCTCCGTGGCGTTCAGAAAGACGTAGTACGTCGAGCCACCGAGGTTGATCTGGTTGTAGCGACCCTTCGCCTGGGACTGAATCTGGGGCAGCAGGCTGCCCGGGATGGTGTCGGCCCAATCGAAGATGTCGGCGCTGTTGCGCAGGACCGACAGCGCGTTCGCCGAGATGTTTGACGAGATCTTGACGTCGACGTTGTCGTAGCCGGAGGGAATCCCCGGGATCGCCTCCGCAGCCCACTTCGGGTTCTTCACGACGTCGTATGACTGGTTGGGGACGATGTTCGTGACCATGTAGGGACCGACGCCCGGGGGCGGGCTGGTCGGCTCCGCCTTCATCGGCGTGCCGGCCGGAATGATTCCCAGCGACGGGAAGGCGAGCACGTTGTCGAGCGGACCGTACGGCGCGGTCAGGTGGATCACGATCTTGCCTGTGGCGTCATCGGCTGTGATCCCACTGATCGTCTTCGCCTTGCCGGCCGAGTACGCGGCCGCGCCCACGATGTTCGGCGTGATGAACGCGCCCGAGCCGCCCCACGGGATCTTGATCGCACGCTCGACGGTGTAGAGGAAGTCGCTCGCCACGACCGGCTTGCCGTTCGAGAAAACGAGCCCCTTGCGTAGCGTGGCGGTGTAGGTCTTGCCACCGTTGGAGATGACCGGCAGCGCCGTCGCAAGCCCGGGGATCAGTCCGCCGCCCGCCGCGCCGCTCTTGTGCGCGTACGTCGTCAAGCCCGTGTAGACGAGCCAGTTGACCTCCGACCCCTGGGTCGTGTAATCGAGCCCTGGATCAAGTGACTGGGGGGCGGTGCCCTGAAGCATCTGGACCGTGGGCGTCGACGACGCCGTCGCGATCGACGAACCGCCCAAGATGCTCAGCGCGGCCGCGCCGACCACCGTGGTCAAAGCCAATCCGGTGCGGACTCTCAGAACTGCCACTCCACGTTTCCTCACGACGGCGCCTCCTAACAACTCCCGGTTGATGATCCGACGAATGTATTCCCCTCGCGAACGGAATGCGAATGCGAACCAACATCATGCCGTAAGTGCTGCGGCGTCCAATCGGCCCACTGTCGAAAGATCCGTGCGGCGGCCTGTCCGTCGTAGCGCCCCGATGGCCCAGCCGGCCCGGGTTGCGCACGGCGAGACCCAGTCTTGAGGTGGGTCGGTCAAGCGGGACGATCGAGCGAGCGCCGCATCGAAAGCTCCGTTACCTCGGCTTAACTCGGAGGCCTGACTCTTGGCATCACCGAACGCGGCGACAGCGCCGTTCGTGGTGGGAGCCCCATCGCCGGCGTGACCGGAGTCACGCGCTCGACGACCTCGAGCGGAGTGGGCCCAGATCTACGGGCCAAGCAACCGCAACGGAGGTAGCGTGAACATCTTTGTGCTTGTCAGCGGCGCGATCAGCATGCTGGCGATCATTCCGCTTGGCTACATCGCGGTCCAAAGCATGCGCGAGGCGCGCGATCTTCGCCGCATCCAGGAGGAGCTGACGGTGCTCGTCCGGGAGAGCAAGGAGATCAGCCAGGACGTTCAGCGGCTCCAGCGCGAGCTGCGCACCGAGCAGGACGCGGCGCGAGTCGGTATCGATGAGACGCAGCGCACCGTGAAGCACGTCACGGCGATCGTCCAGCGGACCGCCGCGCAGGTCACCGACGTCGCCTCGGACACGCTGGCGATCGCGGCCGCGACCCCCGACGCCGGAACGCCGGTCACCTCCGCCGAACAGCAGGACACGCGATCTCGCCGCGCGCGCCACCTCGCACGGCGACGGCGCCGGGCCAGCACTAATTCCCAACACGACCCTGGCTAGCAGCCGTCGAACCTCCGCCGCCGACCCGTTCTTGCGGTCACCTCACGATGCGGGGAGAGAAACCCGCCATTTGCGGCCGCGCGAGTGGGGACCCACAAGCCCTCCCCGACCAATGAGGAGCTGATTCGGCGAGCCCAGCCCGCCGCATCAGCTCCGAGTGGCGAGACCCAGACTCGAACTGGGGACACCACGATTTTCAGTCGTGTGCTCTACCAACTGAGCTATCTCGCCGGGCCGACGATGGTAGCGACTCCGTGCCCTACGGAGTGCGCCCGGCGAGCGCTCAGCCGACGGTCTCGCTACTGGCCGGCCAGCCGGCGCGGGGGTCGGGCAGGGGCGTCAGACGGGCCTCGATGTCGGCGCGGCGCTCCTCGAGCCACGGCGGCAGGACGACCTTGCGGCCGAGCTCGCTGACCGTGACGTCGTGGGCGAAACCCGGGCCGTCATCGGCGATCTCGTAGAGGACGCCGCCCGGCTCGCGAAAGTAGATCGAGTGGAAGAAGTGGCGGTCGATGATCGGCGTGCTCGCGATCCCGGCTGCCTGGACGCGCTCATGCCACAGCGGATGCTCGGCCACCGTCGTGCCCCAGGCGACGTGATGGATCGTCCCCGCTCCCGGTCGGGCGCGCTCCGCCGGGGGCGAGTCAAAGGCAATCGTGCCGCCCCGCGCGGCGCCGCGCAGTTCGAGCGCACCGTCCGGTGCTCCTGTCGCCCCGAGCACCTGCTCGAGCAGCGCGCGACTCGACTGCTCGCGCAGGCTGTAGGCGCGCACGCCGGAAAAGCCGAGCAGCGCGTGCTCCGCCGGAATATCAGGGTGATGGGCGCGCAGCGGAGCGTCGGGCACCTCGTCGACCGTCAGCTCGTGCTCGAGTCCTTCGGGGTCGGCAAAGCGCACGGACCCCTCGCTGACCGTTCGGGCGACCTCGAGCTCGGCTAGACGTTCGGCCCAGAAGGCAAGCGACTGCGCCGATCCGACCCGCCACAGGACGCGGTAGGCCATTCCTGCGCCAGCCCGGCCGGGAGCGGCTCCCGGATACTCGAAGAACGTCATGTCGGCGCCAGGCGAACCCTGCTCGTCGGCGTAGAAGAGGTGGTAGACGGTCGGGTCGTCTTGGTTGACGGTCTTCGTGACCAGCCGCAACCCGAGGACGCGCGTGTAGAAGTCCACGTTGAGCGGCGCGTCGCCCGTGATCGCCGTCACGTGGTTGATTCCCTCCAGGCGCAGCTCGCTCAGGTCGCGTTGCACGGACATTGGTTCCCGCCCTTGGTAGCAGTGGCTCGATGACCACACATAGTTATCTGCGCAGACAACTATATCACTGCCACGGCGATTCAGCGGCGCCCGGCAGTGATCGCCGAGTCCGCGAGCGCGACCATCGCCGCCCTGCCGGCGGTGAACTGCATCGTGTAGCGCGAGCCGAACTCGAGCCATTCGATCTGGGCGGGAGCGCACGATGCGCCGCAGCGGCTCGGAACGAAACGGCCGGCGATGCCCTTGCTCAGCGTGACGGCGGCGCCGGCGCCCAGCTTGCCCGGCCCGCCCCAGAACTCGGCCACGAAGCACGCAGTCGAGTCGTGGCAGCCGGGTGCCGCCGCGAGCTGGATGTCATAGCCGTGGGCCGTGGCGCCACCCGACCCGTAGAGCCGCGAGGCCGGCACGCCGGCGTTCAATCGCGAGGGCAGCAGCACGCGAACGTCGCCCGTCTTGGCCTTTGTGATCTGTGCGGCCAGAACCGACAGCAGATTCACGGAACCGGCGGCGAGCGCCATCGGCGCGGCGAGGGCGAGCGCGAGCGCGAGCGCGACGATCGTTGCGAGCGGCCGGATCTGGCCGGCGTGACGGATCGCTGCGCCGAGGCCGCGTCGCGCAACACACCTGGCCCGCCGGGGCGAGAACACGATCACGGGCCGCCCTGCAACAGATCGAACCAGTGGCGCGCTAGGTCCGCTGCCCCGCGGATCTTTGCGATCGCGACGGCGTCACCGACCAGGCCGCCGGCTTCGCCGAGCGCGCCGCCCGCTCGCTGCGCGAGATCGCCGGCCGACGCGGCCGCGACAGCCCCGCGACGATCGCCAAAGGCCAGCGCGTAGCGGTCGCCGTTCGCCGCGAAGGTGACGTAGGAGCCGAGCGCCCATCTGGGGCGCTTGACGGCGCTCACCGCTGTGAGTTCGACCTCCCAGGCGACCCCTTCAGGCCCGCTGAACACGAGCTTTGTCCCGCGCAGGGCGAGCAGGCCGCGCGTTCCGTATGCCCCCTTCCCGATGAGGCCCGCGTTCCGCCTGACTGTCGCGGGCGAGGCAAACGTCACCTCGCCGGCCGGATCGACCGCCGACTCCGGCTCGAGGGGCTCCTGCAGGGGGAAGTGGCACGCGGCGACGTGGCCCTCGCCAAAGGAGCGCAGCAGCGGTTCCTGCTGGGCGCACAGGTCCTGGGCCCGCGGGCAGCGCGTGCGAAACCGGCAGCCCGACGGCGGGTTGCGCGGGCTCGGCAGATCGCCGCGGATCGCTACGGTCCCCTTGCCCTTCTCGGCCGCCGGGTCGGGGATCGGGATCGCCTTGATCAGCGCGTCGGTGTACGGGTGCGCCGGCCGGTGGTAGATGTCATCGCCGCTGCCGAGCTCGACCAGCTTGCCGAGGTACATGACGCCGATGCGGTCCGACAGGTACTTGACGACCGCGAGGTCGTGCGAGATCACAACCGACGCGGTTCCTCGCTCCAACTGCAGGCGGCGCATCAGGTTGAGGATCTGCGAGCGGATCGAGACATCCAGAGCGCTGACCGGCTCGTCGGCGACGATCACCTGAGGATCCAGCATCAGGGCGCGAGCGAGACCGATCCGCTGGCGCTGACCGCCGGAGAACTCGTGCGGGTAGCGCTCGAGCGCGTTCACCGGCAGGCCGACGTCGCGGAGCACGCCCTGAATGCGCTCGTCCTGCTCCTCGCGCGTGCCGACACCCTGAATCGCGAGCGGCTCGCGCAGGATCGCGTGGACGCGCATCCGTGGATCGAGCGAGGCGTAGGGGTCCTGGAACATCATTTGGAGATCGCGCCGTGCCTTGCGTAAGGCGCGGCCGCGCAGCGCAAACACGCGTTTGCCCGCCAGCTGCACCGTCCCGCCGTCGGGCTTCTCCCCCCCGACGATCAGCTTGCCGAGAGTCGTCTTGCCGCAGCCGGACTCGCCGACCAGCCCGAGCGTTTCACCGGCGTCGACGTGGAGGGTGATGTCCGACACCGCCTTGACCGAGTCGACCTTGCGCTGCAGGATGATCCCGGCTGTCACCGGGTACTCGCGGACCACGTGCTTCAGTTCGAGCAGGTGGCCGGATCCGTTCCGGTCCCGCGGCGCGGCCGGCTCGACCTGCTTGGGCACGATGCTCGCGAGGCGCTTGATGGGCCCGTCGACCGGGTGCCAGCAGGCGTACTGGTGCGCGGGATCATCCCCGGCGAGCGGCGGCTCCTGCGCGCGACACTTGTCCGTGGCGTGCGCGCACCGTGCAGCGAACCGGCAGCCGCTCGGGGGCGGCGCGAGCTCCGGCGGGAGCCCGGGGATCGTAAAGAGAGCCTTGCTTCGATCCTGGTCGAGGCTCGGGATCGATCCGAGCAACGCCTGCGTGTACGGGTGGCGCATCCCGGTAAAGATCGCCTCGGTCGCCGCGCTCTCGACGATCCGTCCCGCGTACATGACGTTGATGCGATCGGTGCGCCCGGCGACCACGCCCATGTCGTGGGTGATCAGGAGCGTCGACATGCCCAGGCGCTCCTCCAGATCGTCGAGCAGCGCGAGGATCTGCGCCTGGATCGTCACGTCGAGCGCGGTCGTCGGCTCGTCCGCGATCAAAACCTGCGGCTCGCAGGCCAGGGCGATCGCGATCATCACGCGCTGGCGCAGCCCGCCTGAGAGCTGATGCGGGTAGTCGGCGATCCGCTCGCGCGGACGCGGCAGTCCGACCAGCTCCAAGACCTCGAGCGCACGCCCGAGCGCCTCGCGCTTGGAGGCGCCGCGGTGGCGGCGAACTGGCTCGGAGACCTGGTCGCCGATCGTCATCGTCGGGTTGAGCGACGATTGCGAGTCCTGGAAGATCATCGCGATCTCGTTGCCGCGAATCCGCTGCAGATCGTGCTCGGGCAGACCGACCAACTCGCGGCCCGCGAGCTTGATCGACCCCTCGACGATGTGGCCGCCGTTCGGCAGCAGGCCGAGAAGCGACAGGCCGGTCATCGACTTGCCGCAGCCGGACTCGCCGACCAGGCCGAGCGTCTCACCGCGCCCGATCGCGAAGTCGACGTTGCCGACCGCCTGCACCGTCGAGCGAGACAGATTGATGTGCGTCGAGAGGTTGCTGGCCTCCAGCGAGGCGCCCGCCGGATCGCTCATCAGCGCCGCCGCAGGCGAACGTCGAAAGCGTCGCGCAGCGCGTCGCCGATCAGGTTGCAGGCCATTACGACGAGCACCAGGCAGCCACCGACCGGGTAGACGAGCCACCAGTATCCGCTCGACACGGCTGTCTGAGCGTTGCCGAGCATGTCGCCCCACGACGCCGCCGGGTAGGCGAGCCCGAAGCCGAGAAACCCGAGGTAGGCGATCGCAAGAATCGAGTCCGCGATCTGGAACGTGATGTTCACGATCACGACCGACAGGGCGTTCGGAATCAGGTGGCGGAACACCAGGCGGCTCTGCGTCCCGCCCATTATCCGCGCCGCGACGACGAAGTCGCGGACTCGGAGCGTCAGTACCTCGCCGCGCACAAGCCGCGCCGGGACGAGCCAGGAGAAGAGCCCTAGGATCAGGCTCTCAGAGAAGATCGTCGCGCTGTACTTGGTCGCCAGCACGAGGACGATGAAGAGGAACGGGATCGACAGCAGAATGTCGACGAACCGCATCAGCACGGCGTCGACGAGACCGCCTGCGAGCCCCGAGACGGCCCCGTAGATCGTCCCGATCACTGTCGCGATGAACGCCGAGAAGAACCCAATCTCGAGCGCCGTCTGGCCGCCGATCATGATCCGGCCGAACTCGTCAAACCCGTTGTCGTCGGTGCCGAGCAGGTGTCCGGCGGTCGGTGCCAGGTCGCTGTTCAGCGGGTTTGTGAAGGACTGGTCGGTGTGGTAGAAGAGCGGCCCGAGAAAGCAGAAGGCGACAAAGAAGACGAGCGTCACGAGCCCGACGACCGCGAGGCGGTTGCTGAGGAACTCGCGCAGAGCGAGCCGCCAGCCGCTCGCCAGCAGTTGCACCTCCCCGCCCTCCGGCGCGGTGGTCGGGATGTTCGGGGACCCGAACGACGGGACGCCCTCGATCATCTGCTCGGCGCCGAGGTCAGTCAAGGCGCACTCTCGGGTCTGCGACGGTGACGGCGATGTCGGCCAGGAGGTTCCCTACCACGGTCAGGACGCCGCCGAGCACCGTGTAGGAGAGCAGCACCGGGTAGTCCTCGCTCTGAAGCGCATTGAAGAAGAGCAGCCCAAGACCGGGGTAGTTGAAAAGCGTCTCGGTCAGAAGGTTGCCGGCGAGCAGGCCCGGGATCGAGAGGCCGATCAGCGTGATCATCGGCAGGCACGCGTTGCGGAGGAGGTGGTGCGCGAGGACGGCGCGCTGCGGCAGACCCTTGGCGCGTGCAAGACGAATGTAGTCCTGGGCGAGGGCGTCCAGGGCGGAGGAGCGCATGTAGCGGCTGAACCCGGCGACAGTGATCCCGGCGAGCGTGACAATCGGCAGCGTGAGCTGCAGCGGGTGGATGATCGCCTGCCAGGTTGTCGTGATGTTGTCGCTGACGAGCGCAGGGAAGACATGCAGGTCGAGCGCGAAGATCTGGATCAGGATCAGGCCGAGAAAGAACGACGGCATCGCGTACAACGTGAACGTGAACGTCGTTGCGGCGTAATCGCCCGGGCTGTTGCGCTTGACCGCCTGGGCAATGCCCATCGGAAGCGCGATCACGAGCGCGATCACGAGGCTCGCGATCGAGAGGTAGGCGGTGCGCCCGGCGTTTTCGGCAAACAGCGCGCCGACGCTCTGGCCCTGGAACCACGAATAGCCGAAGTTGAGGTGAAGGAGACCCCAGAGGAAGCTTCCGAATTGCACGATCAGCGGCCTGTCATACCCGTGCACCTTGTTCCACGCAGCGATGTTCGCGGGGGAGGACCGCGACTTCAACGCCGAGACGGCGGGGCTCGCGCCGACGAAATGCAGCAGCAGGAACGACACAGCCGCGACGCCGACGGCGATTATCACGGCGGCGATGCAGCGGCGAATGATGTAGCCGGTCACGGGCTACCTGGGTGACGGGCCGGTGGACGCGCCCAACCGCCGCCGGGACGGTGCCCGGCGGCGGCGGCGTGCGTTGGACGGCTCCACGGTGGAGTTCCTGCGAACCCCTTCGCTACTTGTTCACGTACCAGTACTGCGGGAACGAGGTGTACTGCGTGAGCGCCAGGAAGTCGTCGGTCGGGCCGCCGATCTTCTTGCTCACCGCCCAGATCAGGTCGGCGTTTGGCAGGAACAGCACCGGCAGGTCCTTTGCCAGATAGGACGCCTCGTTCGTCACGGCCGTCGGATTCGAGCTGTACACGGAGTTGTTGATCAGCGTGTTGGCCTTCGGGTCCGTATAGCCACCCTGGTTGTAGGTGCCGCCGATGTTGAAGATGCTGCTCGTCGTCGGGTAATAGGAATCCGTGTAACCGCCGAAGTTGATCATTCCCCACGCGTTCGTGTACTTCGCGGCCGCGGGGTTCGCGTCGTTGAAGTTCGTGACGATGTAGTTGAAGGGCTTCTCCTTCAGCGAGATCACAATCCCCGCGGCCTGCTTGGCCTCGGACGCCAGCGCCTCCGACTCGAGGCTCACCGACGGCGTCTCGGACGCGGGAATGAAGTACGAGACGAACGTGAACGGCGTCCCCTTCGGGATCCCGGCACCGCATTCACCGGCGCCGCTGCCCGGCTTCTGGCACGTGCTCTGCCCGCCGGGGACGACCTTCCAGCCGTGGCTCTTCAGCAGCGAGACCGCCTTGCCCGGGTTGTACGGGTAGGGCGGTGTGACCGCGTCCTTCGGCGTGAAGGGCGTAGGGGGAACCGACGGGATCGTGCTGTAGGCGACGGCGCCGGCGTTCTTGAAGATGCCCTTCAGATAGGCCGGCTGGTTCTCCAGGTAGGCGAGAGCCTGCCGCGCGTAGAGCTGCGAAACGATCGAGTTGAAGTGGCCCGTCTTGTCCTTGAAGTTGAAGAACGCGCCGAACCAGCCGAGGTTCGCGTAGCCCATCACGGTGTAACCGGCCGACTCGATCTGGCCGACCTGGCCGAGCTGGGAGAAGTCAACGCCCGCGATGTCGACGGCCCCCGTCTTGATCGCGTTCAGCTGTGCCGTGATGCTTGTGTAGGTCAGGCCTTCGAGCTTTGCGATCGACGGCTTTGGCGATCCGCCGTAGTCGGCGTTTGGCACCATCACCCACGAGCTGTTGGTCGTGTTGAAGCTCTGGATCTTGAACGGGCCGTCGGCGATCTTCCACAATGGGTTGCTGCCGAAGCTCGAGAGCGCACTGCCCGTCTTCGAGAGGTAGTCGTAGATCTTCTTTGCGTTGGCGGGCTTGGTCCAGTCGAGGTGCGGGCCGCCCGCGGAGGCGACGTTCCAGTCCGTGCTCGGAAGCGCGTACACGTTCGCCTCGATCTGATCATTCGTGAAGTAGCTCGGGTTGTAGGCCTTGTTCAGGTTCATCACGATCGTGTCGTTGCCGACGACTTTTGCGCTTGTCAAGCTCTGCGGGAACTGTCCCGGCGTATACGCGAGGAAGTTCGCGGGGCTCTCCTTCACGGCGGCCGTGATCAGATCGATGTCGAAGAGAACGTCTTTCGCGGTGACCGGCTTGCCGTTGGACCACTTCCAGCCGTGCTTCAGCTTGATCGTGACCGTCTTGTCACCGTTGCTGAACGTCGGCATGCTCGCGGCGAGCCCGACGGCCATGTTGATCTTTGGCGTGCCGCCGACCGGGCCGTTGTAGACCGGGATCCACATGTTGTTGATGAACAGCGTCGAGCCGTAGACGGACGCGTCGGCTGCGGAGATGATCGGGAAGATCGTGAGCGGCGTCGACCCGGTCAGCTGCGAGATCGTGATCGTGCCGCCCTTGCTCGGGGTGCCGACCGGCGGGAGGCTCCCGTACAGGCCGTTTGGAGAGCCGCTGGCGGAGTGCGCGACCGGCGCCGCCGAACCGCTCGCGGTCGCGGAGACGAGGCCGACCGCCCCTGCCAGTGCAGTGGCAGCGATCAGTCGCCGCGACCTCACGCGAGTACTGCGCACAACCCCAGTTCCCCAAACGCTCCGCATAGTCGACCTCTTTTGTCCCGGCGCGCTTGCCCGCGGGGGGCCGCTCGCGCGATTCCCAAGGTTTGCGGAGGCTACCATTTAGGCCTCCGTTAGGACACAGCCTATGTGCGCGCGGCGGTGTCCGCGCTATTTCTTCGAGCAGGTGGCTGCGTGTACCTCCTCGACGAGCGAGGCGAGCTTCTTTGAGACGGCGTCGATCTCCTCGGTGAGCTTCGTGTTCTGCTGCAGGAGATCGGTCTGGAACTGCGCCAGTTCGTCGCGGTGAGCAGCCGCCGCCGCCTCGTTGGCCGTGTCTGTTCGCGTCTGTGCCTTCTGCGCGATGATCACGAGCGCGCCGGTATAGAAGGCCACGCCCGAAAAGATCAGGTTCAGCAGAATCCACGGCTCGGGATCGAACTGGCCGCCATGGACGAGGTGCGTGACCGTACGGCCGACGTAGGGGATCGCGCCGTTGATCAGCACCCAGCCGAGGATGATCAGCGAGCCGAGCACCACGAACGGCACGGTTCCCATCCCGCTGGCGACGCCCTCCGCCATGCGCTCCATAAAGCTCGAGCCACCCGCGTAGGGCGAGGTCTTGCCGTCCGGGCCGGCCTGGTAATGCTTGTGGTGGCGGAGCGGGTCGAGCGACTTCGCTTTCGCGGTCGGGCTGGTGTCAGGCGTTGCGGACATCGTCTCCTCCGGTCTGGGGTCGAGGCTTCGGTCCTGCGCGAACGGCCGCCGAAGTCCAGCGCGAGCGTCGGACGCGAGGAGGCCGAGGCGGACTGCCACGCACAACCACCTCGCAACTCTTCACCGCGAAGCCCCCGGCGATGAGTTGCGCCTTGGACCGCGACGAAGCGACCGCTCGATTGTTTGAAGCTTCGACCGGCCGGGTCCCCGGCCGGCACAGCCGCACACCGCCCACGTCGAAATGAGCCGAGTAATGCGTCTGCCACGCACGTTGCCCGCCGTTGCCCTCGCCGCCACCGCGCTGTTCCTGGCGGGCTCCCTGCTCGGACCGACCGCGGGCGCGACGCCAGCAACGCAGGAGGCGCGGGTCCGGCTCCAGGTCGGGATCGGCGATGAGAACCCGACGCTGTTTGCGAACCCGGCTTTCGTCGCGCTGCACGTGAAGATCGCGCGCTACTTCGCGCCGTATGACGTCGCGACCGGCCGCAGCATCGGTGCGCTGTACTCGCTCGAGGTCTGGCTATCGGACGCACAGGCGGCCGGCGTCCAGCCGCTCGTCGCCTTCTACCACAACACCGCCTCGGCGAAGAAGCTGCCGAGCATCGCCACCTACACACGCGACGTGAAGCTGTTCATCGCCAGGTTCCCGCAGGTCAGACTCCTGCAGCCGTGGAACGAGGTCAACCGCGGGAACGTCGGTGGTCGCGGCGGCTTCAGCAGCCCGAGCGCGAAGCAGTCAGCCGGCTACTACCTCGCGCTGAAGAAGGCCTGTCCGACATGCACGATCGTTGGCCTGGACGTGCTCGACTCGACCTCGCCGGCGGCGACGATCCGCTACATCAACCAGTTCAAAGCCGCCGTCGGCCGCAGAAACGTTCCGAAGCTCTGGGGCCTTCACAACTACAGCGACACCAACCGCTTCAACGACCGCGGCACGAGGGCGGTGCTCGCCGACGTTCCCGGGCAGGTCTGGCTGACCGAGACCGGCGGCCTCGCGAAGCTCTCGCCGAGCTTCAAGTTCAGCCTCTCACGCCAGGCGCGCGCGACCAGCTACATGTTCCGGCTGGCTGACGCGCACGCGAAGATCACGCGGCTCTACATCTACCAGTTCTACGGCGCAAAGAACGAGCGGAAGACGAGCTTCGACGCCGGCCTCACGAACCACGCCGGCACGCCGCGGCCCGCGTACTGCATCCTCTACAAGCACCTGCTCGGCAAGAAGCGCTGTCCTTACAAGACGGCGAAGAACTGATGGCGACGCTGGCGGACTGCGTCCGGCGGGCGGACGGCGTGGCGGCCCACTCCCGCCGCGGGTGGGCTGCCCTTCGCCGCTACCGCGTTCAGCCGGCGATCTTGAAGCTCGCGGTCACGCTCGCGCCGGTCAGGCCCGAGAACGTCGGCTTCGCGCTCAGCGTGTAGCTGCCGTTCGGTAGCGCGACACCACCGGGCTGCCCCGGTAGCAGCACCGTGTTCGCGCCCGCCACGTCCTGATGGGTGAAGCTCGCCGTCACCGACCGGCTGCACGCCTTCGTGTGCTTCGGACGCTTACCGCTCTTCGGCAGCGACTTGCAGGAGCCATGCTTGCCCTTGCGATAGCCGCCGACAGTGCCGGTCACCGTGAAGGTTGTGCTGGACGCCTCGTTGTCGGTGTAGAGGATCGTGCTGCCACCGC
>CAYQZU010000009.1:0-4869 GCA_964422115.1 uncultured Solirubrobacteraceae bacterium
CGTCGCCGGTCGGCTCGTCGGCTTTCGCCGGCGAGACCGCCGGCTTGGGCGCATCGAGCGCGTTTGGTTCGTGACCGTTGGGCTCGGGCGGAGCGGCTTGGGGGGCAGGTGGTTGCGCGGCCTGTACGGGCTCGCGGGGCTGCTGGGCGGCGGCCGGGGCTGTCGGTCTTGCGCTCTCGAGGCGTTCGAGGCGGGCGGTGATGGCGGCGGTTGCGGGGTCGAAATCGGGACTGGCTGCGCGGATCGCCGCGAGCTCGAGTTGGGTGCGAGCGTCGGAGCCGGCACGCACGGCGAGGAGGGCGGCTGACAGGAGGTCGAGCAGACGGATGAGGACGGCCGCGCCTATCGCCTCGGCCTGGGCTTGCAGGCGCGCGTCGTGGTCGGGAGTCAGGGCGATCTCTGGCGGGACGGTACCGCCGAGCGTCTGGACGATCAGGAGCTCGCGGGCGTGCGCTTCGAGCTCGCGGGTGAACGCCGCAGGATCGCGTCCCCCTTCGAGCGCCGCCGCGACGGAAAGGAGCGCCGAGCGCGGGTCGTCCGAGGCGACCGCATCGAGCGTGCGGAACAGCAGCTCGGAGTCGGAGATCCCCAGGACCGCGAGGACATCGGGGAGGGTGATCTCGCCACCGCTGTAGGTCTCGAGCTGTTCGAGCATCCCGAGCGCGTCGCGGAAGCTGCCCGACGCGTGGCGCGCGAGCAGCGCCAACGCGTCATCGGGGATCGCGATCTGCTCCGCGAGAGCGGTTCGGCGCAAGACCGTCGCGATCTGCTCGGCGCTCGGACGTTGGAAGTCGAAGCGGTGGCAGCGGTCGATGACGGTCGCGGGGACCTTCTGGGCGTCGGTTGTCGCGAGGACGAACAGCGTGTTCGGGGGCGGCTCCTCGAGCGTCTTCAGGAAGGCATTCCACGCCGCTGTCGAGAGCATGTGGGCCTCGTCGAGGATGTAGATCTTGCGGTGGCCGGAGACCGGCGCGAACGCGACCGACTCGCGCAGCGCGCGAATGTCGTCAACCGAGTTGGACGACGCCGCATCCATCTCGGCGACATCGAGCGAGGTCGCCGAGGCGATCGCGCGGCAGGAGTCGCAGACGCCGCACGGCGTGATCGTCGGGCCCTCGACACAGTTGAGGCAGGCAGCGAGAATCTTGGCCATGGACGTCTTGCCGGTGCCACGCGAGCCGACGAACAGATAGGCGTGATGGATCCTGTCGCGCTCGACCGCGTTCGAGAGCGTGCGCACCACGTGATCCTGGCCGACGACCTCGGCGAACGTACGCGGGCGATGGCGGCGGTAGAGCGAGGGACCAGCGGACACGGAGAGCTGAGTCTACGGGCTCGCTCGCGCCTCTCCAATGAATACCGTGCTGTCGATGGCCCGCACCCGCAATCTCGCCGCCGCGGCCTCGATTCTCCTCGGCGCGCTCGTGTTGCGCCTCGTCCTGCCGTTTGGCTTCCCCAACTACGACACGCTCTACTCGCTCGTCTGGGGCCAGCAGCTCGCGCGTGGCCAGACGCCGACCTACGGCGTCGCACTGGCGCCGACGCCGCATCCGCTGGCGGAGGTGGTCGGGCTCGTGGGCGCTCCGTTCGGAGCGGCCACGACGATCTCGATCGTGCTCGCGCTCGCTTACATCGCGCTTGCTGCCCTCCCATATCTCGTGTACCGGCTCGGGGAGGCGTGGTTCTCCCGGCCGGCGGGACTCGCGGCCGCGGCGATCCTGATCACGCGATACGAGGTGCTGAGCTACGGGGTTCGGGCGTATGTCGACATCCCCTACACCGCGCTCGTGCTGGCCGCGCTGCTTGTTGAGACGCGACGGCGGCGGTCCGGATGGCCGGCCCTCGTCCTGCTTGATGTTGCCGGGCTGCTGCGGCCTGAGGCGTGGCTCTTTGCGGGGGTCTACTGGCTCTACCTGCTGCCGGGGCGGTCCTGGCGTGAACGCTTAGGGCTGGCGGCGCTCGTGGCTGCAGCACCGATCGTCTGGGTCGCCTCCGACTTTGCGATCACCGGCAAGCTGCTCTGGTCGCTTCACCACACCCAGCACACCGCGACGGCGCTGAAGCGACCCACGGGGATCATCAAGTTCCCCTACACAGGGGCAAGACGGCTCGGTGAGGTGCTCGGGCCGGACGGCCTGATCGCTGCGGCGATCGGCGGCGTCATGTCGGTATGGCTGCTGCGTTCGCGGATCCTGCTTGCGCTCGGGGCCGGCGGCGTCGCGCTCGTCGCCTTCGCGGTCATCGCGAGCTCGGGCCTCCCGATCGATGACCGATACACCTTCGTGCTCGTCGCCCTGCTGGCGATCCTTGCCGGCGCCGGGCTGTTCGGCTGGCGCTCGCTGCCCGCCGATCACCCTCGCCGGCGGCTCTGGCAGACCGGCGCGGTTGCCTGCGTCGTCGCGATCGCCGCGTTCATCCCGTGGAACGCGACACGCCTGAACCAGACGTTCAACAGCACGAACCCGAAGAAGCAGAGCCTCTCAGCCCAGTCGCGGATCGAGAACGACCTCATCGCGCTGACGAAGCGACACGCGATCTCGACGGGCTGCGGTCTGGTCGGCGTGCCCTACCACACCCCGGTGCCCCTTCTCGCACTCGAACTCCACACGAGCCCCACGGACATCAGGCCCGCGGAGATCGCGCGGGGCACGTTCATCGCGCCGGCGAACCGAGCGGTGCTCGACACCTACGTGCTTGACCCCAACGACCCGGGTCGGGCCTACGGCGTCCCGGCGGGGTTTGCGCTCACCGCGTCGAACCGATCGTGGCATGTCTACCGGCACTGCGGCTGATCGCGGCGAGCGCCTGCTCACCGGCCCGAAGGGCTCCTAAAAAAAGTGGACCGTGCACCCGCCTTCGATGTCTTTCTTGCAGTGCCTTTCGCCGGCTTCCGCTCGAGTCAGAGAGCTCCCACCGCGCCTACCGGGACCCGCTTAAGGCTGCTTCCTTCCGGACCTGACCTGGTTCACGAACCGGCACCGCGGGGGACTCTGACCTTCAACGCTTCAACCGGCGGGGCTGCCGCGCGAGCGACCCCTCGGGTGGGAATTCGGCCCCGCTATAGCGGATTGCGGGTTCAGGGCACCGCTGACTCCCCGCCTAGCACGGTCCGGATGGGATGGTAGTCGCTTCGCGGGCTAGTAGTTCTCCGTGAGCAGCAGGATCAAAGCCTCGGTCTTCAGCAGCCAGCCCAGCGCGAACTGAATGTAGGTCGCGATGAACGCCGGCAGCCGGCCGGACACGATGATGATGAACCAGGCGATGATGACGAGCACGTACATCACGATCAGCAGGATGTAGACGAGAATCGCCATCGGAATCACGTAGAGGAAGCGGAACAGAACCTTGAGGCGGCTGTACTTGGCCTTGGCCGGCGGAATCGTCACGTGGACGGGATATTCAGGGTGCTCGCCGCCGCTGAACGGCGGGTAGGCGTCGACCGCCAAAAAGACGTAGGCGATGAAACGCATGTAGTAGCGAACGAAACCCGACACGAAGGTGTAGAGACCGGCCGGGTAGCGCCCCGTGATCAGCAGCGCGAACCAGGCGACGATCACAGCGATCAAAGCCACGATCTCGTACACGTAGATGAACAGCACCAGCGGGATCGCCATGATGAAACGGAACAGGGTCGTTAGCCGGCTGTGCTTCGGCGGGAAGTCGATCGCCAGCACGGGCTGGTGCACTGCGGAAACCTCGGATGCACTCATGAAGCCGTCCCCCTCTGTTTTCGCGAAGGCGCAGAGCATCCGCAGTGGCCGGGGTTGTATCAGTCGGCGGCGCCGACCGTCGTGAACGGCGGCTGTGTACGGTCGGTCGTGCTCGAGCGCCTACAATGCCGGGCTGCCGGGCGCGTAGCTCAGTGGGAGAGCGCTCGCTTCACACGCGAGAGGTCGCTGGTTCGAAACCAGCCGTGCCCATCAAAGGGCCTGTAACTTGGCACTATCCTGTCGCCGCCGCGCAGCGTCCGTATCGTGGCTCGCGGGCTAGATCGCTGCGAATGGCGATGCATCAGAGCGGAGGCCCATGCACCCCATGTGTCGTTTTCGTTGTACGCGAGCGCTCTCCCCTAGATGATCCGGGCGGAGGCGGCCACGTGGCGCTGCCGCCGACGTCGTGGTCAAGATGCACGCCGGTATGAGGCTGAGCGCCGGTCCTCACTGCGTATCGATCGTGAGGCGGTTGCGCCCTTCGTGCTTGCTGCGGCGCGCCGGGCTATTGCTTCTTGGCCTTGAGGACCCTGACGTAGACTTCTTCAGAGCGTGCGTGGCCGCCGGTCGGGGTGTAGGTGACCCAAACCGTGATGTTGAGTGCCCAACCGTGGTGGTGATGGCGGGCCAGCAGCTCCTTGCCCTTGCCGTCAGGGTTGAGCGTGATCGTGATCTTGCCGGCCGCAGTGACGTTGACCGTGTCGCGACCCCAGGCAAAGCGATGGCCTCCCGGCTCGAGCATGGCCGCGATAGCGCCGGTCACATCTGCGTGCGTGCCGAGCAAGTCAACGGTGCCCGGTCCCGGCAGTTGGACAACGACCACGATAGAGCCTTTCGACCTGGCGCCCGCCGAAAGAATCGTGAAGGCATCGCTTAGCTGGGGGTCACCCGATGCTGGAACCTGGCTGGCGCTGTTCGTCCAGTGCGCGTAAAGGGTGAGTGTCCCGCTCAGCGTGTAGGGAGAGCTGAGCGCGCTCCCGCCGCTCGGGGCGGTAAACCAGCCCGCGAAACTGTGCCCAGCGTAAGTCGGGGCGCCCGGCAACGTGAGCGTTTGTCCATCCAACCCGCTTAGCGGGCCAACAGCACTGCCGCCCTCGGAGTCGAAGGTCACGTCGTCCGTCGCGTTCGCCGCCCACTGCGCCGTCAACGTGATCGGCGA
>CAYQZU010000009.1:4969-98728 GCA_964422115.1 uncultured Solirubrobacteraceae bacterium
TCCCATCAAGACCACTCGTCCCCGACGGCACCGAGCCACTCCCAACCCCCGCGCTATAGGTCACGTCGTCCGTCGCGTTCGCCGCCCACTGCGCCGTCAACGTGATCGGCGAGCCGTTGCTCGACAGCGAGTAGCTCGCAGCAGCCGCGAAGGTCGCGCTCCCGTCATTCCAGCCCGCGAAGTGATACCCCGGATCAACCAGCCCCGTCGACTGCGCAAGCGTGATCGAAGTCCCATCAAGACCACTCGTCCCCGACGGCACCGAGCCACTCCCAACCCCCGCGCTGTAGGTCACGTCGTCCGTCGGCGGGTTGACGGTGTAGGTGATCGAGGCGCTGTCGGTCAATCCGTCCGCGGAAGTCGCGGTCACGGTGTAGGTGTTGGGCCCGACATTGCTGGTGTCCAAGTCGCCGGCGACGGCGTTGCCGTTGCTATCCACGCAACTGGAGATGCCGGGCCCGTAGGTCCCCTCTGAACACGAGAAGCTCGTCGGTACCACCTGGCCCTTGGTGTATGTGCCGCCACTCGACGCCGGGTCGCTGATCGCGGCGGTCGGGGGAGCAGCCAACTCGAAGGTCACCGACGACGAACCGTCTCCGGCCGTGTTGCTCGTGTAGGACGTGCCCGACGCTTGCGCGTTGACCGTGCTGCTCCCACCGCCACCGCCACCGCCGGCAGCACAGTCAAAGCCCTCAACACCGCCACCACCGCCGGCCACCCCGCCGCCACCGCCACCGCCACCTGGGCTGGTCCCTGTAAAGACCGTAGTTGATCCGCGTCCCGCGCTACCCGGACCGCCGGACCCGCTGCCACTCGCGCCGCCTGCTCCGCCCTGCCCGCCGCTGAGCCCGCCGGGCGTGCCAGACCCTCCGCCGGGCCGCCCGCCGTCTCCGCCGGAACCCCCGTAGGTGCCGGCGCACGCCGACTCGCCACCACCACCTCCACCGCCCGCGTCGGCGAGCAAGCTACTCGTGGAGGTGTCTTCCAGTCCGCTCGATCCACCGCCGGCACCTCCCGAACCGTCTGGTTGAGTGAAGCTGAGGTACCCGATGGCGGAACACGCCACGCAGGCTGTTCCCGGCCCACTCGCGCCACCCATATCCCAGCCGGCACCGCCGGGAATGCCGAAGTACTGCCCAGAGCCTATGGAGTCACCCGAAGCGCCCGCGCAGCCGGTCTTCGCTTCGATCGTGTCCCCCACATGGATGGCGTCGCCCGATCCAACCGGGAGCGTCGTCGAGATCACGGCACCGGCACCACCCGCCCCGCCGTCTCCAACGGCTCCCGCTATATTGCCGCCCGCGCCGCCCGCAGCGCTCTTGATCGTGACAGCCAGGTAGACCGTGCCCGCCGGCACCGTAGTCGTACCCGCGACGCCACAACTCGACGGCCCGCTCCACACCGGATTCCCGGGGACAGCGTCCGCCGACGCCGGCACGAACAGCACCCCGCACGCGAGCGCCGCAACCGCGCACAGCATCGCGGTCGCGCCCCCCACAGGCACGCAGCGCCAACGCCAGCCGGCGCGCCGATCACTCAACGCGGATCCGCTCGGGCCGAGCAGAGTGCGACGACGACCCTCCGGCCGCATCGCGCAGTCTCGTTCATTGCTGAAAACCCGCGTTCATTGTGCAAACCGCCCGGCGCGGACCGTTCAGTCCTCCGGGGGATGTGCGACTGTAGCAGCGCACGAACCCCAGAAACGGGGAAAGCGGGACGAGGCCCCGGAGAAACCTCACCAGCAACCAACAAGCCGACCAGCCGGCCGAGCCAGCACGCCCGTCAGGTTCACTGCGTATCGATCGTGAGGCGGTTGCGCCCTTCGTGCTTGCTGCGGTAGAGAAGCTGGTCCGCCCGGTGTAGCAGCGTTGTGGCCCGATCTTCGCTGGTCGCGAGCGTGGCACCCAGGGAAACGGTCACCGAAACCTCGTTGGCGCCGTCCAGATCGATGCTCGACGATCGGACGAGCATGCGGACCCGCTCGGATACCGCTCGAAGGGTTATGGGATCGGCGTTTGGAAGCACGAGCACGAATTCCTCACCGCCGAAGCGCGTGGCGTGTCGCCCTCGCGAAGGTTGCCCGCGACAACGGAATGATCCGCTCTGCAGTCGCGTGGGTGTCGTTTTTCGTCGCTCGCCATTCGTCTATGTGGGAGAGGCCGGCGATGACCGGCGAACACCGCAGACGAGGGAGTTGCGAATGTCACACCCAGTTGTCCACGCAGAGATCCGCTCGACCGATCCGGACGCGACGCGCGAGTTCCTTGGCAAGCTGTTCGGTTGGACCTACTCCGACGGTGCGTACCCGGGCTACACGTTCGTCGCCACGGGCTCAGAAGGCGGCCCGCCGACGGCCATCAGTCCGCTGCAGGGTCCTGAGGACCAGGTGCTGTTCTTCGTCGGCGTCGAGGATGTCGCCGCCGCGCTCAGCCAGGCGGAGGCGCTCGGCGGAAGCATCGTGCAGCCGGCGCAAGAGGTGCCCGGTGTCACATTCGGCGTGTTCGCCGATCCGCAAGGACATCAGATCGGCGTCGCCGCCCAGACCTAGCGCCGGCGGTCGTGTAGTCCTCTGTGCCAGGCGGCGGGAAAACCCGCCTGGGAGCATGCTGCGGTGGGCAGTCGCGAGCCTGCCCACCGCAGAAGGCTCCGCCGAGCGACGATTGGGAGGCCGGATGAAATACCTCGCGATGATCTGGACCGAGTGGAAGGACGAGCAGGAGTTCGACCCGCAGGAGGCGCTGCGCTACCGGGACTTCGCTGCGCAGGCCGCGGGCGCCGGGGTGCTGGCCGGCGGTGACGCGCTTCACCAGCCATCAGCGTCGACGACCGTGCGGGTCCGCGACGGCGAGGATCTGCTGACCGACGGCCCGTTCGCTGAGACCAAGGAGCAGATCAGCGGCTACTTCGTGCTCGACTGCCCAGACCTCGACCAGGCGATTGCGTGGGCCCGTCTGATCCCCGGTGCTCGCCACGGGGCGATCGAGATCCGCCCGATCCTGGATATGGACGAGATGATGGAATGACGATGTGCTTCGGGTCAACGGACCGTCGGCTTGACGACAGCGGCGCAGGTCGAACAGATCTTCCGCGAGGAGTTCGCCGGACTCTTCGCCTGGTTGGTCCGCAGCCTGCGTGATTTCGAAGCCGCCGAGGATGCTCTGCAGGAGGCGTTCGTGATCGCGCTGGCGCGCTGGCCGGCCGACGACGTGCCGGCGAACCCGCGCGCCTGGCTAGCGGTGACAGCCCGCAACTGCGCGATCGATCGCATCCGGCGGGAGCGTCGGCGCCCGGCACTGGAGGAGCAGATGCATCGGTTGACGATCACAGGAGACGACCCGGGTGCCCTCGACGACGAGGTGCTGCGGCTCGTCTTCACCTGCTGCCATCCGGCGCTCGCGCTCGATGCGCGGGTCGCGCTCACGCTTCGAACGGTCTGCGGGCTCGGTCAGAAGGAAATCGCGGGGGCGTTCCTGCTCTCCGAGACGACCCTCGCGCAGCGCCTGGTCAGAGCCAAACGGAAGATCCGCGACGCCGGGATCCCCTACGCGGTGCCAAGCGCAGAGATGCTCGCCGAGCGGCTCGAAGGTGTGCTCGGAGTCGTCTATCTGGTTTTCAACGAAGGCTATGTCGCGACCGAAGGGCCGAGCCTGATCCGGGCAGACCTCTGCCAGGAGGCGGTCCGTCTCGCGGCCCTCCTTGCGACACTCATGCCGCAGGAGCCCGAGGTCCGCGCGCTGCTCGCGCTCCTGCTGCTGACGGAGGCGCGGCGGGCCGCCCGAACCGACGTGGCCGGAGAGCCTGTGCTCCTTCCCGATCAGGACCGGACACTCTGGGACCAGGCCCAGATTGCCCAGGGTCTCGCCGAGTTGCGCCGAGCTGCACGTCACGAGCACGCCGGTCGGTACTTCCTGCAAGCGGCTATCGCGGCCGAGCATGCCGGCGCCGCGCGGGCCGCGGATACCGACTGGCCGACGATCGTCGGCCTATACGACGCGCTGATCCGCCTGGCTCCCTCGCCCGTCGCTCGACTGAACCGCCTGGTTGCCGTGTCGATGGCCGCCGGCCCCGAAGTTGCCTACGACGAACTAGGCACGCTCGAGGCGTCGCTCGGCGACTACTCGTATTACCACGCCGCGCGAGCCGACCTCCTCCGACGACTCGACCGCCGCGCCGGCGCGCGCTCCGCCTACGAGCGGGCGCTCGAGCTCGCAACCAACCCCAAGCAGCGCGCCGCCCTGGCGCGGGCGGCCGCCGAGCTCGACTAAAGCAGCCTGGCCGCGTCCCGGTGAGAAACGTGAAAGCTCCGAAAGAACGTGGTGCGCGGAACGCTCGAACGGAGGCTGCCGAGCACGATCCGGCTTCAGCGGGCGCACACGGCGCGGCCGCGCCGCTTGACACGCCGGATACTTTCTATGTGCGAGGGCACGTTTGCTAGGTCGGCACCGGTGCCGGCAGCGCAATCTGACTTCCGAGGAGCCACTAACTTCGGAGGCCGCCGTGTCCGATGTGCCTGATGTTCCCGCCCCACCGCTTGGCGACGGCGGACCGACGGATTGCCGCGCCCCGCAGGCAAACGGCGCCGCGCGCCAACGCGCTGTGCCTGGCGCTCGGGCATGCCTCGACCGCATCGCGGCGATGCGTCTTCTGCAGGAACTCATCGAAGCTGCCGTCGAGGATCTCGAGCGGCGGTTTCCGGGCATCGTGGATGGGCACGCGTCACGCTCTCGGCGCGCCAGCCGCACAGGCTCGATGGTGCCCGTAAGAGGGCGCGGAGCGGCGGTCGCTCCAGCTCAACCGGCGCGCCCGGTCGGCCGGCCGGTGAGCCGCCGCTTGCGCGCGCGCCAGACCCGTCGGGCGAGTCGATGACTACCGGATCAAGCCAACGAGCGATCTCTCCCGCTGCCTATCGCAACTGTCCGCGCTGCGGACTGAGCATTGCTGAGCGGTTCCGGGCAGAGGTGGTCAGCCATTGCCCGCGCTGCATCGCCCGGGGCCGCGTCCTGGTCGAGATGTTCACCTCGACGCTTCCCGCCGAGTTGCTCTACGCAGATGGCTCACGCGATCGCGCCGTCAACCGCGCAAGAGCACCCCGGCGCAACTCCGCCTCCGTTGGTACGTCTGAATTCACGACCGACGCACCGCGCTGAACCGCGCGTCTCCGCAACGGCACTCAAAGTAGGAGAACACATGCCCAAGAATTCGAAGCGGTTGCGCTACGCGCTGGCCGCAGCCACGCTCGCAACCGTGCTGAGCGCCGCGAGCGCGCTCGCGGCGACGCCGACAGTTAGGGCTCCGACGGCCACGACCGGTGCAGCGACCAGTATCACCTACCAGTCGGCGGTCGTCGCGAGCACCGTGAACCCGGGCAACCAGGCAACCGAGGTCTATTTCGATTACGGGCTGACGCCAGCGTACGGTTCCGCGACGACCGCCACCGCGCTGCCGGCGGGCACGCAAGCTGTCGCGGTCAAGGCGACTATTTCAGGCCTCGTAGCGAACACGACCTACGACTACCGAATCGTCGCGGTCAACGCGAGCGGGAGGGTGAACGGCGCAGAGCGCACGCTGAAGACGGCGAAGATCCCAGCGTCGCTCGCGATCATCGCCAACCCGAGCCCGGTGAGCTTCGGCGGCCCGGTAGCGATCGAGGGCACACTCGCGGGTACCGGTAATGCCAACCAGGCCGTCGCGCTGCAGCAGAGCACCTACCCCTACACGGCGGGATTCGTGCAGGTCGGTAACAGCGAGCTGACGACCGCAACAGGCACGTTTACCTTCAACGTGCTCTCAGCTGGGTCCAACAGCCAGTACCGCGTTGTGAGCGTCAAGAATCCCACCGTTCAGTCGCCGGTGGTGAACGAGTCGGTTGCAATCCTCGCCACGCTGAAGTCACGCGGCATCGGCACCCGGCGCCACCCCGAGTCCCGGTTCAGCGGAACCGCCAGCCCGGGGCTGGAAACGGGTGCACGGATCGCGATCGAGCAACTGACCGCAGGCACGGTGTGGAAGGTCGTGGGTGGTACGAGCACGGCCTCGTTCACGCACAGCGGTTTGGCCACCTTCAAGGTCAAGGTCCGCTACCGCCGCGGCGGCTTCTTCCGCGTGCTGGTCGAATCGGTCGAGGGCGCACACGTCTCGGGCTACAGCCCTACGCTCATTGCTCGCGGTTACTGAGCGATAGAACTCCTGCCGTAGCAACCCGTCGCCGGCGCTCGTAGGCCGGCGACGGCACGCTGTGCCGCGGCCATCCGGCCCCGCCTACGCGGTGCGCCGACGTGCGTCAGTCTGGCTTTGGCGGCTCGTCAGCCTGCCGGCGTTCACGATCCTCGGCGACCCGCCGATCGCGACGCAGGTCGCGGCCACGCAGCGACAGGGCAATCGTGAGGACGACGAGGACGACAGCCGCCGCGACGACGATGACTACAACACCAGTTCCAACCGCCAACACGAACATGGGTCGCACTATACGCCTGCGCAGCCCGCCGGCGACAGCGTGGTCGGCGCGTGTCACGCCGATCCGGCGTCACTCATCCATCGACTCACGCCGCGGCTCGAGCATGAACAGCTCGATCTCGATGTCTGGGCCGACGTGGTGGCTCGAGACGAACTCGAGCACAACGCGACCCGAGAGCTGCTCGACCGCGGCGACGAACTTGTGCTGCATCGCATCCTGGAAGGCGCTCCGGGTCTGTTCGACGATCGTCGAGCGCTGCAGCTCGATCATCGTCTGCTCTACGACCGTGTACACGCCGCTCAGCACGCAGGCCAGCAGGTCGTCCCCGAGCAGCATGGTCTTAGCGGTGACGGGCGCGCGGTGGTGGTAGCGCTGATGTAGCGCGATCATCGCGTCGGTGACGGCGGCAAGCAACGCGTCGCCCGTCAGACGGGTCGTTGGGGCCGGCATGGCGGCCTTCTCTCTCGTCCCTCAGGGCAAGGTCACGCACCAGGCAGGGGGCGAGGCCGGGCAGGCGATACTCCGGTCACCATAGCGCGGAGAGTCGCTAGGCTTCTCACATCCCCTCGGCAACCACCAACCGGGCAGACTCGCGATGACTTCGGGGGAGGTCGGATCGCCGCCACGGTCTCACGGCGACGTGCTGACCGCGATCTCCGACGGGATGGTCGCCCTCCTCAAGGAGTTCTACGGGCACGGTCCGACGCGAACGAAGTCCTACTACGCGGACGACCTCGTGGTCTGCGTCCTGCGCGGTGGCTTCTCCCGCGTCGAGGAGACGTTGCTCGAGGGAGGCAGGGGCGCTGCGGTCATCGAGCAGCGGATCCAGTTCCAGGACCTGATGCGCAAGCGCTTCGAGGAGGTCATCGAGCAGGCGACGGGGCGCCGCGTGATCGGCTTCATGAGCGGCAACCAACAGCACCCGGACATGATGTGCGAGGTGTTCATCCTCGCCCCGACCGACCTTCTCGACGACGACGAGTCGGCGCAGCAACCCGCTCGCGCCCGCTGAGTAACGCGCCGGTGGTTGTGCCCGCGCCGCGCGGGGAGTAGCCTCGGGGGCGGAGGGCGCCGTTGTGGGGTCGGCCGCGCAGAGTGGACCGGCAACGCGACAGGACTTCCGAGAGTTCCCAACTCCGGAGGCCTCGTTGCCCGCCACGATCAGTCCACACCGAGTCCGCGCCCCGCAGTCGCAACCGTCGGAATTCGCGCTCGGCGCGATGTCTGACGATGAGCTCGTCGCGCTGCTTCGCCGCGGCAGCGATCGCGCCTTCGAAGCTCTCGCCGCGCGCTATCAGGCGCGGCTGCTGCGGTTCTGCGCCGGCATGCTGCGCTCCACCGAGGACGCCGAGGACGCGCTGCAAGACGTGTTGATGTCGGCTCTTCGAGCTCTTCGAGCCGATGAGCGCCAGCTCAACCTGCGTCCCTGGCTCTACCAGATCGCTCGCAACCGCTGCATCAACGACCTGCGCCGCGCTCGGAAGCTCCGCTTCGAAGTGCTCGATGACGAGCAGCCGGCGCGCGGGTGCAGCGTGGGCGACACCGTCTCGGGTCGTGAGCGATTTCGCGAGCTTCTCGACGACGTCCAGGCGCTGCCTGGCCTGCAGGCGGCAGCACTGCTGGCGCGCGAATTCGACGGGCACTCATACGAGCAGATCGCTACGGCCATGAATACGACGGTGTCGAGCGTCAAGTCGTTGCTGTTCCGGGCGCGCGCCGGGCTTCGTGCCGCATCCGCATCACGAGCCGCGAGACATGCCACCTGCTGTTGCGCCGCGAGCTCCGACCGCCAGCGCGTGACGGTGGATCGTTCCGCTGGCGCGGCGGGGCCACTGCGCTCGTGGGGTCCGCTGCAGCCGCAGGCCTTGAGCAGTGACCGGTCCGCCGCGGCCGCTTGACACGGAGAGTAGCGTTGGTGTTCGAGGGCATACACCGTGATGTTGGCCAGCTTGCCGGCAGCGCGACCTGACTTCCGAGGATCCACGAACCCCCGGAGGTCGCTGTGCCCGAAGCACTCGCAGGTCTCACCGCATCGATCGCAGGCGGCGCAAGCAGCGCCGCGGCGCCACCCGCTGTCGTCGGTCGCCGCGGACTCGCGGAGGTCGTCGCGCTTGTGGCCGTCGCGGTAGCCGACCGCCGAGGGCGGTACGCGATACCGCATGCCCGCGCTGCCGCCGGGGGAGGATTCGCATGATCGCCTCCGTTGTCGCGGCGGTCATCCTGATTGCTGCTGCACTGGCTGCCTGCGGCATCCGTGTGCTCAAGCAGTACGAACGGGCCGTCATGTTCCATCTCGGCAAGGTGCGCCACGAAGCCCGTGGCCCCGGCCTGATCTTCTTCGTGCCACTGATCAACAGGGTTCATCGAGTTTCGCTACGAATCGTCACGATGCCGATCCAGTCGCAGGGAATCATCACGCGCGACAACGTCAGCATCGACGTGTCGGCGGTCGCCTATTACCGCGTCGAGGACCCGATTCGCGCGGTGATCGCGATCGAGAGCGTCGCCGAGGCGATCAACCAGATCGCCCAAACCACTCTGCGTTCCGTGGTCGGACGCCACACCCTCGACGAGACGCTGTCGGAGACCGACAAGATCAACCAGAACATCCGCGAGATCCTCGACGTGCAGACCGAGGAGTGGGGCATCAAGGTCACCACCGTCGAGCTGAAGGACATCCAGCTGCCCGACACGATGAAGCGCGCGATGGCTCGTCAAGCCGAGGCGGAGCGGGAGAAACGCGCCAAGATCATCGCCGCCGAGGGTGAAGCACTCGCCGCCGGCGAGCTCGCCCGCGCCTCAGACGTGATGATGGCCCACCCGCTGGCGCTTCAGCTGCGAAATCTGCAGACGCTCGTGGAGATCGCCGTGGACAAGAACTCGACCGTCGTCTTTCCCGCTCCGTTGATGAGCACGATTCAGGAGCTCGGCGCGTTCCTTGCGCGTGAGTCGGGCGCAGCCGGCGGAGTGCCGACTCCCCCAGCCTCGCGGCCCACACCGAACGGGAAGCCGATCAAGCGATGAACCACAATGGGCACCTACCGAAAGAGGAGCGCAACGCTACGGTCGCCGTCTACGACGACCTCCGCCACGCCGAAGACGCCGTGCGCGCGCTCGAGCACGCCGGGGTCGACATGACAGCGCTTTCGATCCTCGCCCGCGGGTGCAGCGAGGAGCGCCACGTCATCGGCTTCGACACCGCGCCGGTTCGTGAGGCGCGCTGGGCACGCTGGGGAGGACTCTGGGGCGTCCTGTTCGGCGCGTTCGTGTTCATTCCCGGCATGGGGGGAATCGCGATCGGTGGCTATCTTCTTTACGTGCTGATGTCCGGTGCGATCGGCGCCGGCGCCGGGGCGCTTGGAGCCGCGTTCTCCTCCGTCGGCATTCCCGCCGACGCCGTCATTCGCTACGAGACCGCGCTGCGAGCCGACAAGCAGGTGCTGATCGTCCACGGAGACCCCACGACCCTCGAGCGGGCGCGCGAGCTCTTGGCCAACACGCACGCGGAATCGGTCGAGGTTCACGTCGGCGAGGCAGTACCCGTCGCCTGACGGCGTGAGTTCCAAGCGCCGGGCGAGCGGGTGCACCCGGCAAACGCACTCTCACATCACGACCCCATCGGAGGATCGATGAACGAAGCGAGCGGCAGCGAAGCAGCAAAGACCGAGCCCGGCGAGCCGGTTGTCGTTGCAGTGCCGATTGTCGTAGCGGCGCCGGTCGCTGCGGCTACGCACGACGAGCACAAGACCGCAGATCGACTCGATGCAGCCAAGGACGCCGTCGTGCACGGCGTCGAGAGCGTTGTCGAGCGGGTCCACGACGCCGTCAGCGGCATCGGCGGACGCAAGTAGAGGAGCGGCGCGCGCGCTGCCAATAATCGGCAGCGCGCCAAGAGTCCCATCGCGAGACTCGGAGACAGCGCACCTCCGAGCGACGAAACCGTCCCGGCGGCCGTCGTTGACCGTAGGTGTTGCCAGCCCAGCGCCTCCGCGCGCGGTCCGACGCGGGGCGCGAGCGCGGCAGCGCTGTTGAGCAGCCGGACCGGTCCGAGTGCTCAGCGGCGATCATGCCGCCATCCGCGCTCCTCCTATGCCCCGGGCGCCTTTGCGAGATCGACGCCGGCGGCAGCCCGATCTGGTCCGCTGCGCCGGCGATCGGCGAGCCCCGTGGGAAGCGGCTTGCGACTTAGGGAGATCGCGCCGATCGCTCCGGGCAGCTCGACACTCGCCGCGCTCATTTCGGGCTCCAGCCCCAGCAGCGTGCTCAACAGCAGGAGCGGTGTGCCGGCGGCCCATGCCTGGGGACGGGACGCGGTCGGGTAGGCGACCGGAACGGTCGTCAACTCGGCCGGGTAGCCCGCGAATACCTCTGGCAGGCGGTGCTCAAAGTGCCGCGCAGCCGAAAGGATGGAGCTCGCGATTGCCTCCGCCGCCTCGCGGTGTCCGTAGCGAGCGAGGCCCGCAACGATCAGGGAGTTGTCATGCGGCCAGACGGTCCCCGTGTGGTAGCCGAGCGGGTTGTAGCCGGCCGCTTGCCGGCTCAGTGTGCGAACCCCCCAACCCGAGTAGAGCTTGGGATCGAGCAGTCGCTCGGCGGTCGCCGCGGCGTGGATCGGGTCGGCGATCGCCGACCAGAGCAGGTGCCCGATGTTCGACGTGACGCTGTCCACGCGGCGCTTGTCGCGATCGAGCGCAAGGGCGTAGGTGCCCTGCTCGGGCATCCAGAAGTCTGCGTTGAAGCGCTCCTGGAGCGTGGCGGCGAGAGCATCGAGGCGATCGGCGTACGGCGCGTCGTCCCACACTTCGCGCGCCAGTCGAGCGGCCCGCCGCCGCGCGTCATAGACGTACCCCTGGATCTCGCAGGTGGCAATCGGACCGGCGGCCGGGGTGCCGTCGGCGAACTGGATCGAGTCCCCGCTGTCCTTCCAGCACTGGTTGACGAGGCCGCTGACCAGGTTGCGGCGCTGGTACTCGACGTACCCGTCGCCGTCGAGGTCACCGCCATCCTGCGTCCAGGCGAGCGCCGCCCGGGCGCTGGGCTCGAGCTCACGCACCAGCGCGTCATCGCCGGTCCAGCGATGGTATTCGTCGAGCAGGATCACGAACAGCGGGGTCGCGTCGGCGCTGCCGAAGTAAGGTGAATGCGGCTCGCGACCACTCGCGGTCAACTCGCCGAAGCGGAGCTCGTGGAGGATCTTCCCGGGCTCCATCTCGTGGAAGTCATCGCGAGTCTGCGCCTGGCGCGAGGCGAGCACGCGCAGCGTCGCGGCAGCAAGAACAGGCAGGTAGGGCAGGGCCTGGAAGCTCGTGATCAGACTGTCGCGTCCGAACAGGGCCATGAACCACGGCAGCCCGGCGGCCGGTAGAGTTTCCGACTTGCCCAGGTCGGGCGCGAGGCGCAGCGCAGCGATATCAGTGAGGCTGGCACGATAAGTGCGTGCAAGCGCGGCGTCCTGCGTCGCGAGTGACGGCGTGTCCGCGAGCCAGCGTTCGAGCTCATGCGCCTTCGCCCGGTGCACCTCCTCGAGCGTCCCCGCGACCGAGCGCTCTGGGAACCACGTGCCGTGCTGAGCCGAGTGCGGGGTGATCGTCAAAGCCACCGTCCACTGCGCACCGCGCTCGAGCGCGAACTCAAAACCGAGACCGCGGCGCGTGATGTAAGCGGTGCGACTGGAGGCAACGGTCACCGAGCGACGGAACTCGCCGCTCTGGTAGTCGAGCACGAGTGACTGGCCATCTGGGCGCCACGAGATCGTCCTCGTCGGGACCACGCCGGCCTTGACCTCGAACAGGTCCGCAAAATCGGTGTCGAGCTCCAGCTCGAGCCGCATGCTCGGCGTCGAGGCCTGGTGCTTGACGATCGTGATCTCCTCAAGCCAAACACGGTCGACGCAGCGCCGCCGCATCACGGAGCAGGGAGCTGCCACATCGGTGGCGACGCGAGGGGTGAGGAACCACTGGCCGGCGAAGTGCGCATCCTGGTCGAAGCCGAGCAGGTCGAGCGGCGCGCCGTCGACGCGCATCTCCCAGTGCGAGACAAAACGCGTGTCGTCGGAGAAGAATCCGTGCTCGCGCCCACCGCCCGGCCGCAGATCGCCACTGCGATCGCTGAGGACGAACGTGCTGCCGTCGAGAACGCTGAGTGTGTCGTCAGGCACTCGCGGCCAGCTCGCCCGCGCGGGTGGCGATCGTTTCGCGGTAGACCTGTTCGTAGGCGCGCGACACAACCTCGACATCACAGTGCTCCGCGACCCACGCGCGGCAGCTCGCCGGCGAGATGGTCGCGAGGTCTGCGACCGCCGAGCCCATGGTGGCCTCGTCGGCGACGAGAAAGCCCGTGCGGCCGTGGATCACGAGCTCACGGGCGGCGCCCTCGGGGAAAGCGATGACAGGGGTGCCACACGCCAGCGCTTCGACCATGACCATGCCGAAAGGCTCGTCCCAGCGGATCGGCATGAGCAGCGCCCGCGCGTGGGCGAAAAGGTCGTGTTTGGACGCACCGCCCACCTCGCCAACGAAGCGGACGCGCTCACCGTCGATGTGCGGTGCGATCTCGCGGTCAAAAAAAGCCTGTTGCCCCGGCTGGATGACCCCGGCAAGAATCAACGGCGCGCCGGCCGCCGCAGCGGCGGCGATCGCCCGATGGGGACCCTTGACCTCGGTCATCCGGCCGATCCAAAGCAGGTAGTCGTCCTTTTGTTCCTGCAGCGTCCACGAGCGCAGATCGATCGGGTTGGGGATCGCTGCAACGGCTTTGAGCGCGAGCGGGGCGCAGGCGATCTGCGCGTGGCTGATGGCGACGACGGCCGCCTTGTGCCCGTGCCGCGCGTAGAACGCAGCAGTGCTCGCGGTGAACTGGCCGTGGAGGGTGTGGACGAGTGGCGTGACGATGCGGTCCGCCATCGCGATCGCAGTGAAGCCACAGTGATCGTGCACGACATCGAACTCCCCGCTGTCGAGGAGTGCAAAGGCGCGAGCCACGTGGTCTGCCTCATGCAGCGAGCGTTCGATCTCGTCGGGGTGGGCCTCGTCGAGGAGCGTCACAACGTGCGCGCTGGACGTCGAACCGGGCGCGCACAGGAGCGTGACGGCGTGGCCGTGTGCGACGAGCGCCTCCGTCAGCACATCGACCACCGTCTCGACGCCGCCGTAGCCGGGCGAGGGAACCGGGATCCAGGGTGGTGCGAGCATTGCGATACGCAGGGGACCGCGCGAATCGCGATCGTGGCCGGCACCGTCGCGCTGATCGGCGTGTGCCGCGCGCCTGCGGCGACGTGGACGAGCGGCGACCGAATCCATGGTCTGCTCCTGACGAGCCTCTCAAGGGCTGCGTTCGCGAGGGCAGAGAGGTCTAAAGGGACCGGGCGAGCGCGCTGCTGTCGCACCCGGGGGCACGACTCCGACACATCGATCATACCGGCCCGCTGGGGCGTCTCCCGGACCGTGTCATGCAGTCAGCCAGATCGCTGCGATCACCAGCGCGATGCCGGTCGCGTCGGCTCCCGACGGGAGCTGACCGAGAACCACGGCGCCCGCGACCGTCGCGGTCGCGGGGAGCAGAGCGAGCATCACGGCGAAGCGGTGGCGCGCAAGCCGGCGCATCGCGAGCTGCTCGAGCGAATAGGGCACCACGGTTGAGGCGATCGCGACGAACGCGGCGCGCAGGAACACGTCTGAGCTCGTGAACACTCGACCGGTGTGCCAGGCGAACAGCGGTGCCAGCACCAGCGCACCGATCGTGATGCCAACGGCGAGACCGTCCTGCGGGCGCAGGTCAGGCGCGCTGGCGAGCCGATGGCCGAGCACTATGTAGGCCGCCCAGCCGACACCCGCAGTGAGCGCCCAGCCGACGCCGACGGCACTTCCGGACAGGTGCACTCCGCTGAGCAGCCCGACGCCGACGACGAGGATCGCAAGGCCGACGAAGTCGCGACCGCGCCGCGATCCGATCGCGGCCACCGCGACCGGGCCGACGAACTCGATCGCGACTGCCGTTCCGAGCGGCAGGTGCGCGATCGCCAGGTAGAACGTGACGTTGACGAGCACCAGGACCACGCCAAACGCGGCGGCCGTCGCGAGGCGGCGGCGCGTCCATGTCGTGTTCCAGGGCCGCCTCCACGCGCAGAGGACAAGCGCGGCGAAGACGGAACGTAGCCAGGCGAGCACCGATGGCTCGACTGCATTGAAGAGCAGCACCGCCACGCCGGCGCCGACGTACTGGGAGGTGGCCCCGAGCACCAGCAGCGCCTGGGCCGGGGGCACCGGTCGCCGGCCCGCTGCCGCGCCGCCGCTTGGGGTCCGCGTTTCCAAGGTGCTCAGCGGCTGTAGGTCAGCGCAGCGTCGAGGCGGTGCTGCGCTCTCGTGAGGCTCCCCACGGTTTCCCCGCAGAGCGCGTGCAGGTGCGAGGTCGCAGCGATGAACACCTGAGCGGCCGTAAGCGCATCGCCCAGAGCGTCGTGCTCGCCGTGCGCAGGGAGCCCGAGCGCGCCGGCCAGCTCGTGCAGCGACCGCCTGGGTGGCACGGAACCGTCCCGCTCGCAGAGCCACAGGCGGCCGAGCACATCGGTATCGGCGACCGGGCCGCGAAAGCGAAGACCCTGGCGGCGCAGCGCGCGGGCGAGAAACGCTCGCTCGACGCGAGCCACGTGCGCCACGACGACGCGCCCGGCCATCGCCGCGAGCAGCGGGTCGATGGCCTCCTCCAACGGCCGGGCGTCGGCGAGGTCCGCAGAACGGATGCCGTGGATCACGATTGACGATTCACTGAGTGGCCGCGTTGGTGCGACCAGGCCCTCAACCGCCCCGGAGAGCAGGATTCGGCCGTCGTCGATCGGCACCGCACCGAACGAGATGATCTCGCTGCGGCGCGGGTCGAGGCCGCTCAGCTCGAGGTCGACAGCACACCACCGCGCACGGTTCCACGGGGTCGAGGGCGCCGGCCGATCCGCAGCCGCGTAGGCGAGCGCGCCGGGCCGCGCAGCCCGCCTTCCGAGCCCTATCACCTGACGCCGAGGTCGAGCTCTGAGGCGATGCGCTTCTGGACCGAGGCGATCGCTCGGAAGGACTCCTTGAGGTGGCTGCGGGTCAGCGCGCTCAGCTCGCCCGGGTCGACGTGGTTGTCGGGCTGGAGGCCTGCACGGATCTGGCTGACCTGATGCTCGAGGCGAAGCTCGCTGATCAGCTCGAACGCGTCTTCGAGTGTCTGCGCATCCGAGCGCTCGAGCGTTCCGGCGTCGGCCGCGGCCCGCAGACGCTCGCGCGTCGGTGCGCTCGTGACGCCCGCCGCCATGCCGGCCCAGCGAGCGAGGTCGACGATCGGAACCAATCCGCCGTGCTTGAGGTCGAGCCGCCCGCGGTGCTCGCCCGAATGCTCGACGACGAAACCACGGAGAAACCCGGTCGGGGGACGGTAGGAGAGCGCGAAGCGGCCGAGCAGGCGCTGCAGGCGCTCGTTGCGCCGCGCTGCCTTGAACGTGTCGGCGACCGGCGTTCCCATGTGGATGCCCCACACCGGTCGGCTGTCGATGAACACGGAGACGAGGATCAACGCCTGCTCCTGGGTCGGATCGGCGAGCCAGCTGCGCGCGGCGCGCTGCCACGACGCGAGGGTGCGAACGACGAGACTGTCGGCGGCGTTGACGCCATGTGAGTCGCGGTCGAAACCGCACGCCTCGAGGCCGGCGATAACCTCGGAGCCGATCTCGCGAAGGACCTCGATCGCCCCCGGGTCCTCGTCGTCGAAGCAGACGATCGCGTTGTCGATGTCAGAGCTCGGCACTGACTCCCGGCGGGCCTGGCTCCCGAGGGCGAGCCAGGCGAACGACGGCGCCGCCCCCTCGCGAGCGGCCACGGCCAGCTCGAGCAGACGCCGCGTGAGCGCGTCGAGCACCACTGTGTAGATCGCGGTGATGTTCGTCGCGTCGACGCGCGCATCGTGCAGCGCGATCACCGTCGGGCGCAGGTCGGCTGCGCAGGCGACGAGCGCCTCCAGCGTCTGCGCACGTCCGATCGCTCGCCGCAGGTAGAACGACGAGCCCGTTTCGATCGCGACCAGGTCGGCGTCGCTCACGACGCCCAGCACCGTCCCCGTAGCGGAGACGACCGGGCAGTGGCGCATGCCGCGATCGAGCATGTCGAGCAGCACGTCACCGGCGAGGCGATCGGGGCTGGCGGTGAAGACCGGCGTCGTCATCGCCGCCGAGACCGGGACGTCCCCGCCGACACCCTTCGCGACGACACGGGTGCGCAGATCGTGGTCGGTGAGAATGCCGAGCGAGCCGTCCTCGAGCTGAACGACGACGGATGTCTCGGCGGCGCTCGTCATCGCCTCGGCCGCTTCGCGGATCGACGTCTGCGGCCCGCACAGCGCTGGCGCACCGCGCACGAGCGTCCCGACCGGCCGGTGCGCGGCGTCGAACGTCGGGCGCGGCGGTGGGCCGCCCGCAGCCTCGGCCGGCCAGTCGAGCAGCGAGCGTGCGACGAACCGCATGCCCTCAGGTCGCGCAAGCAGATCGCGAGCGACGCCGGCGGGAATGCGGTAGCACAGCGTGTCCTCGACCGCGCGCGCCGTGAAGCCGGTCGGGAGTCCCGAGAGCATCGAGGCGTGGCCGAACAACTCGCCGCTTTCGAGGCGATCCAACACCCGGTCGTCGAGCACGACCTCGACCGCACCGCTCCGCACGACCCGCAGGTGCTCGACCGGTTCTGCGCCCTGCGAGAAGATGGTCGAGCCGGCGGGATGGAACTCGATGTCGACGTGGCGCACGACACGCGCGAGCTCGGCGCGGTCGACGCTGTCGAACGGCACGCGTGCCGCGAGGAAGTCGACGACCTCCGCGATGGCGGGCGCGCTCGTAACGTCAGACCCGGCAGCTTCGTTTCGTGCCACGGCAGGCTGGAGGCTACTCGCCACTGCCGGCCGCCGAGGCTCAGTCAGCCACCTCGCCTGCTCCCGGGGCGGCAACGCTCGGGCTCCAACGCTCCTGCACGCGACCGAACTTCCACAACGCCACGGCACCGACCCAGCAGAGGACAAACATGCCGACGATCACGAAACCGGCGCGGTTGATGTCAAACGAGGCCATGAAGCTCCAGAAGCGACCGTGCAGACCGCCGATCTCGCTCGGCAGCAGGCCCAGCACCTCGACAGTTCCGATGAAGACGCAGATCGCGACCGAGAGGCCGGTGATCGCGAGGTTGTAATAGACCTTGCGGACCGGATGGAAGAACGCCCACGAGTAGGCGACGTTCATGAAGATGCCGTCGATCGTGTCCATCAGGGCCATGCCGGCGGTGAACAGGATCGGTAGGCACACGCGGCACGGCGCCGCTCTGCCGGCGTGAGGGGGCTCGCGATGCGGGCGAGGCGGGACCGGACGCGACCGCTTGCTTGCGCTCGCTCGGCTGGCCTTCGCACCGGCTGAGCCTAGTGCGATTTCGAACATTTGCAAGCCCGACTGCGCGCCTCTTCGGTTGGCCGCCCTCGCCTCGGGCCGAGCCTTTGCGGCCCGAGGCGACGCAGCGTGCGGTCAGCGCCGGCGGCTCGCACCGTCGCGACTTGCGGCGCGGACGGTGAGCCATGACGACCACGTAATCCGGAGGATCACCAGGGTGATCGCGAGGCCGATCAGCGGGTCGCCAACCCAAGCGCCGAGGGCGACCGAGACTGCGCTCGCCACGACCGCCAGCGAGACGTAGGCGTCGGCGCGGGCGTGATCGGCGTCCGCGACCAAGGCGGCCGATTGCAAACGCCGGCCGGCCGATCCACGGATCCGAGCAGCGAGCCAGTTGCCGGCGAAACCGATCGCGCCCGCGGCGGACAGCAAGAACAGATCATGAGGCGTGGCGGGATGAATGAGCCTCTGGACCGCCACGACTCCCGCGACCACGGCCGAGGCGAAGATCGCGGCCACGACGGCGAGCCCGGCGTACCCCTCGGCGCGGCGGGAGCGCAGGGTGAACGCGAGCCCGAGAGGAAGCGCCGTGAGGGCGTCGCCGCCGTTGTGGATCAGATCGGCGAGCAGCGCGACACTGCCCGAAGCGGCAAAGACGAGCGCCTGTGCTGCGGTCGTGAGCGCGAGGACGCCGAGCGAGAGCGACACGGCCCGCACCCCCTCGCGCGAGCGCTTGATCGAATCGTCGACGAGGCCGTGAGAGTGGGCGTGACCGTCGGCATCGTCGTGAGCGTGATCGACGTGGCTGTCGTGGTCGTGCCGGCTTTCGTGGGCGTGCTCGTCCTCGCGATCGATGCTGTCCCTGTGGCGATGCTGCCCGGCGAGGTCCTGCGCGCGTAGCGGCCTTGCCCTGGCGGGACGGCGCAGGTGGCGGTGCGGGCCGTCGCTCGCGTGGCTGTGCACGTGTCCGCCGTGTCGGTGAGCGTGCGCAACCTGCTCCATCACGCCATTATCGACATCACGTCTCCCACCGTCACCAACAGCGTCGGCGTGCCGATCGCGCCGCGGTCCGCCAGATGACCGGCGGGGCGGCGGCTGGGGCGCGGCGCCGGGCCCGCGTGCGGGTCCAGGGCACCGTCCAGGGGGTCGGCTTCCGTCCCTACGTGTACCGGCTCGCGGGCGAGCTCGGACTCGGTGGCTACGTGCTCAACGACGCGGACGGCGTGTTGCTCGAGGTCGAGGGTGACGGCGGAGCGGTCGCGACGTTCCTCGAGCGCCTCCCGGCTCAGGTGCCCTCACTCGCGGTCGTCGAGCACCTGGGCACCGAGGAGCGGCCGGCGACCGGCGAGACCGGTTTCGCGATCCGTGCAAGTCCCGCCGGCACGACCGCGCGGACGCCGGTGAGCGCCGACATCGCGACCTGCGCGGCCTGCCTGCGAGAGCTGCGCGACCCCGCGGACCGGCGATACCGCTACCCGTTCACGAACTGCACCGACTGCGGACCTCGTTTCACGATCGTGCGGGAGGTCCCCTACGACCGGCCGCGTACGACCATGGCCGGATTTCAGATGTGCGGGCGCTGCCGCGCCGAGTACGACGACCCGGCCGACCGGCGCTTTCACGCGCAGCCGAACGCGTGCCCGGACTGCGGGCCGTCGCTGCGACTGCTCGAACCGGCCGAGCCGCAGCTGCACCCGCACGATCCGCTCGCCGGCGCAGTGGCGGCCCTCGAGGCAGGACGGATCGTCGCGATCAAGGGCATCGGCGGCTACCACCTCGCCTGTCGGGCAGACATCGAGCACGCGGTCGTCCGGCTGCGGGCCGCCAAGCAGCGTGACGAGCGGCCGTTCGCCCTGATGGCCGCCGACGTCGACCGCGCCCGCGAGCTCGTCGCACTCGGCCCTGAGGAGGAGGAGCTGCTGACCAGCGCCGCCCGTCCGATCGTGCTCGTCGAGCGAGTATGGGCAGCGCCGGTCGCTGCGTCCGTCGCCCGCGGATCGCGCGAGCTCGGGGTGATGCTGCCCTACTCTCCGCTTCACCACCTCCTGCTCGCGGACCTCGGCAAGCCGATCGTGCTGACGAGCGGCAACCGCTCGGACGAGCCGATTGCGTTCCGCGACGCCGACGCGCTCGAGCGCCTGCAGACGATCGCGGATCTGCTGCTCACCCACGACCGCCCGATCGAGACGCGCACCGACGACTCGGTCGCGCGCGTCATGTCGGTCTGCGGCCCACCCCGCCCGGTCATGCTGCGCCGCTCGCGCGGCTACGTACCGGCGAGCCTGCCGCTCCCGGCGGGCACCCGCAAGCAACTGCTCGCCGTCGGCGCGGAGGCGAAGAACACGTTCTGCCTCGCCAAAGGGGAACGCGCCTGGGTCTCACACCACATCGGCGACCTCGACAACCCCGAGACGCTGCGGTCGTTCAGCGAGGGGATCGAGCACTTCAGGCGTCTGTTCGACGTCGTCCCCGAGGTGGTCGCGCACGACCTGCACCCGGACTACGGCTCCACCCGTTATGCGCTCGCGCTCGAGCGCGTCGAGCTGATCGCCGTCCAGCACCATCACGCGCATCTCGCGGCGTGCCTCGCGGAGCACGGCGAGGACGGCCCCGCGATCGGTGCGATCTTCGACGGCACCGGCTTCGGAACAGACGGCACCTTGTGGGGTGGGGAGATTCTCTACGGCGACCTGGCCGGCGCGCAACGGGTCGGCGCGCTGCGAGCAGTGAGGCTGCCGGGCGGCGCGGCGGCGATCCGCCAGCCGTGGCGCATGGCATGCGCCTGGCTCGCGCAGGCCGACGAACAGCACAGCGAGGTCCCGCCCGCGCTTGCGGCTCGTGTCGATCCGCAGCGGTGGCAGCAGGTGCGCCAGCTCTCGCTCAGCGGGCTCGCCTCGCCGCTCACGACCAGCGCCGGCCGTCTGTTCGACGCAGTCGCGGCACTCTGCGGCCTGCGCAGCCAGATCACCTTCGAGGGGCAGGCAGCGATCGAGCTCGAGGCCGCCTGCGACCCGCACGAGCGCGGCGCCTACGCGATCGAAGTGGATACCGTCGACGGCCGGATCGTGCTCGACCCGCGCGAGGCGCTCCGCGCGGTCGCCACCGACCTGCGCGCCGGAACGGCCGTCGGGGTCATCGCCACTCGCTTCCACACGGGACTCGCACAGGCGACCGTGGCCGCATGCGCGCGCGCCGCAGCGGACCGTGGCGTCGAGCTCGTCGTGCTCTCCGGCGGGGTCTTCCAGAACCGGCGCCTCGCGGAGGCCACCGGCGAGGGGCTGCGGGCCGCCGGGCTGCGCGTGCTCTTCCCGCAGCGCCTTCCACCGGGCGACGGCGGGATCTCGTTCGGTCAGGCGGCCGTGGCGGCACGACGGCTGGCGGACATCTAGGACCGGGGGGCGCATGCGCCCCCCGGCGCCTCGGCGCATGCGCCGAGGCGAACCACACATGCAGCCTCCGCTAACTCGAGCTGAGGCGGAAGACCGGGTGGTCGGGGGCGATGCGGAGCAGATCCGCTTCGGGTGAATCTGGACCGACGCCGTCGAAGAACGCGCCGACCTCGAACTTCCACTTCTTCAGGTAGGCCGCAAGCAGGGCGGGCTTCTCCTCATCGGCCAGCTCGACGGCGGTGAAGCCCGAGGTCCGGCGTCCGACCCGCAGGCGTCCACTGCCGCTGGCGCGCAGGTTCTTGACCCACTGGGTGTGACCCCGGGGTGCGACGAGGTAGTCGGCGCCGCCGAAGCGCAGCAGGTTGACCGGCGTCCTTCGCCACTCGCCCGAGGTGCGCCCGCGGATCTCGAGCACGCGTGAGCCGTAGACGCTGACCCCGGCTCGCGTCAGCCCGGCGACGATCGGGTTGAAGACCTTGGCGGTGAACCAGCCGGGGCGTTGGAAGTGCTCAGCAGCCATAGCGGGATTCTGACACCGCTCAGAGGCTCGCGAGCGCGTCGAGCAGCGTGGGTGACGGACGCATCGCTGCGGCGACCAGGAGCGGATCGGGACGGTAGTAGCCGCCGAGATCAACCGGGTGACCCTGGACGCGGCTCAGCTCACCGAGGATCGTGTCCTCGTCTGCGCGCAGGCGCTGCGCGAGCGCGGCGAACCGGGTGGCGATCTCCGGGTCCTGGTCCTGCTGCGCGAGCTCCTGCGCCCAATACAGCGCGAGGTAGAAGTGGCTCCCGCGGTTGTCGAGCTCACCGACCTTGCGTCGCGGTGAGCGATTGTCCTCGAGCAGCCGTCCGGTGGCTCGGTCGAGCGTGTCGGCGAGCAATTGGGCGCGCGGGTTGGAGTCGTGCGCCGCGAGCAGCTCGAAGGACGGGACGAGTGCCAGGAACTCGCCCAGCGAATCCCAGCGCAGGTGGTTCTCCTTGACGAACTGCTGCACATGCTTTGGCGCCGAGCCGCCGGCGCCGGTCTCGAACATGCCGCCGCCCGCCATCAGCGGCACGATCGAGAGCATCTTCGCGCTGGTGCCGAGCTCGAGGATCGGGAACAGGTCGGTCAGGTAGTCGCGCAGGACGTTGCCGGTGACCGAGATCGTGTCCTGCCCGCGGCGCGCGCGGGCGAGCGTGAACCTCGTCGCCGCGGCGACGTCGAGAATCTCGATCTGGAGGCCGTCGGTGTCGAGGGCTTCGAGCGCCGGGCGAACCTTCTTCAGCAGCTCTGAGTCGTGCGGCCGTGTCTCGTCGAGCCAGAAGACGGCGGGCATGCCGCTGGCGCGAGCGCGCGAGACCGCGAGGCGGACCCAGTCGGCGATCGCGGCGTCCTTCGTCTGGCACATCCGCCAGATGTCGCCCTCCTGCACGGCGTGCTCGAACAGGACCGTGCCGCCTGCGTCGCGCACCCGGACGGTCCCGGCGCGCTCGATCTCGAACGTCTTGTCGTGCGACCCATACTCCTCGGCCGCCTGCGCCATCAGACCGACGTTGGGCGTCGTGCCCATCGTCGCGGGATCGAACGCGCCGTGCGCGCGGCAGTCCTCGATCGTCTCGGCATAGAGCGGCGCGTAGGAGTGATCGGGGATCACGAACTTGGTGTCCTGCTGCTCGCCGGCCGCATTCCACATCTGCCCGCTGGCGCGGATCGCGGCGGGCATCGAGGCGTCGACGATCACGTCGCTTGGGACGTGCAGGTTGGTGATGCCGCGGTCGGAATCCACCATCGCAAGCGCCGGCCCTTGCTCATAGGCACGCTCGATCGCCTGCTCGACCGCGCGACGGTCGCCGTCCGACAGCGCACCGATCGCGGCAACGAGGGATGCGGTGCCGTCGTCGGGATCGACTCCGGCCGCCGCGAGGACCGCGCCGTGCGCAGCGAACAGCTCGCTGAAGAAAGCGCGCACGGCGTGCCCGAAGATGATCGGGTCGGACACCTTCATCATCGTCGCTTTCAGGTGGACCGAAAAGAGAACGCCCTGCTCTTTGGCCTGCGCGATTTGCGTCGCGAAAAACGCCTGCAGCTCGTTGCGGCGCATCACCGAGCCGTCGAGCACCTCGCCCGCGAGCACCGCCGTCGCGTCCTTCAGCACGGTGACCGTCCCGTCGCTCGCGACGTGCTCGATCGTCACGCTGCCGGCCGCTTCGAGCGTCACCGACCGCTCCGTCGAGCGAAAATCGCCCTCGCTCATGCTCGCCACATGCGATCTCGACTGGGGCGACCACGCGCCCATCGAGTGCGGATGGGCGCGCGCGTAGGCCTTGACCGAGGCGGGCGCGCGGCGGTCTGAATTGCCCTGACGCAGCACGGGGTTGACGGCGCTGCCCTTGACGCGGTCATAGCGCGCGCGAACGTCGCGCTCAACGTCGTCGGCCGGCTCGTCGGGGTAGTCGGGAACCGCGAAGCCGCCGGCCTGTAGCTCGGTGATCGCCGCCTTGAGCTGCGGCACGGAGGCGCTGATGTTTGGCAGCTTGATGATGTTGGCCTGCGCGGTCGTGGCCAGCTCGCCCAACTCGGCCAGCGCATCGTCCACCCGCTGCTCCGCCGGCAACCGTTCGGGAAACTGCGCGAGGATGCGGGCCGCGAGTGAGATGTCGCGCTCCTGGAGCTCGATTCCGGCGACCGCCGCGAACGCCTGGAACACCGGGAAGAGCGAGTGGGTCGCGAGCGCCGGCGCCTCGTCGGTGACCGTGTAGAGGATCCTCATCTGGGTCCTCCACCCTACTCCCACGTTGAGGCTATCCGCCCTCAGCGAGCGCGGCGGTGCGGGTTCGCAGCCGGCGCGAGCGGGCGTTCGGGCACTCGCGTCCGCGGGAGCCGGCGTGCGGTCCGCCGGCGCCGAGACCGGGCAGCGAAGAGCGAGCCGCCGCAGACGCCCAGCACGAGCACCGCGCAGAGGGCGACGATGCCGATGCCAGGGGCGATGATGAACCCCACGATCGCTATCGCGACGCCCGCGACGGTGTCGATCAGCGCGAAGCGGCGACGACGACGCTGCGCGCGCAGGAGCTGGCGGGCCGCGCGGCGCTGTTCGAGTGGAGTGCTCACACGCGAATCCTTCGCATCACCGAGCGCGGGAGCACGCCGATCAGCATCATCACCCAGCGTAGCGTCGGCGGCGCCCAGATCGTTTGCTTGCCCCGGTCGAGCCCGACGAGCACGGCGCGAGCGACGGCCTCCGGGGTGCTCGCTCCGGGCGGCACCTGTAGGCCGCTCGTCATGCGCGAGCGCACAAACCCCGGACGCACGACGACAATCCGGACGCCGTCGGCATGAAGGGCGTCGCCGAGGCCCTGGGCCAAGCCGTCAAGCGCGGCCTTCGACGCTCCGTAGACCGCGTTGGTGCCGCGCACTCGAACGCCCGCCACAGACGACAGAACGACGATCGTGCCTCCGGTGGGCCGCAGCTGCGCCGCCGCGTTCAGCAGCAGCGAGCCCGCGCCGAGAACGTTCACATCGAGCACTTCGAGCGCAGCCTCGATGTCCTGCGGCAGGCCGCCGCGCTCGCCCAGCACCCCAACCGCCAGGATGACGAGGTCGATGCCGCCCAACCGCTCCGCAGCGTCGGCGAGCGAAGCAGCGTGTCCGGCGCGATCGCGCCCATCGATCGAGATGACCTCGACCGGATCGCAACCGAGCGTCGCGAGCTTCTCCGCGGCCGCCGCGAGGCCTGCCGCGTCGCGGCCGAGCAAGGCGACCGCCGGCGGTTCGCGTTCGGCGAGAGCGCTAACGATCGCGAGCGCGATCTCGGATGTTCCACCGAGCACGACGACCCGCTTGGGGACGCGGGCGATCTCAGCCGCTGGCATAGGTACCGATCACGAAGAGCACGAGCCAGGCGACTGTGCACAGCAGGAGCACGCGGTCGCGCAGTATCAGCTCCTCCGGAGCCTGGCCCACCCCTGTTCCGAGGAGGACTATGTAGCGCCAGAACCAGCCGACCACAGGCACGATCGCCAAATAGAACGAGACTCCATCGGGGTCGCGCATGAATGCGAAAGTGGAGTAAGCGACGACGGACGCAAGCGCCGCGACATAGGTCGCTCGCCGCATCGCAACCGAGGAATAGGCCCGCAGCGTTGCGCGCGAGCCGCTTGTTCGCTCCTCCTCGCCGGCACGCAATTCCGCGTAGCGCTTGCCGACGACCAGAAACACCGCCCCGGCGGTGACTGCGACGAGGAAGCGGCGGGAGAGCGTGACGTCCGCAGCAACCCCGCCCGCCACAGCACGCAGCACGAAGCCCGCCGCGATGACCGCGACATCGGCGACCACCACGCGGCGCCAGAGGAGCGAGTAGCTGGTCGTCAGAACTAGGTAGGAAAACGCGACGAGCGCGAGCAGCGGCCGGACCGCTGCCGCAATCGCCAGCCCACCAGCGGCCGTTACCCCGGCGGCGCCGAGCGCCACGCGCGGCGAGATCGCCCCGGAGGCGATAGGCCGCAGGCGCTTGCGCGGATGACGGCGGTCCTCCTCGCGGTCGCGCACGTCGTTGAGCAGGTAGGTGGCCGACGAGACGAGGCAGAACGAGACGAACGCGAGGGCTACCTCGCCGATGACAGCCGGATGCGTGATGACCCCCGCGGCGAGCGGAGCAGCAAGCACGAGCACGTTCTTCGCCCACTGCCGTGGGCGGCATGCGCGAACCAGTGCGCGTGCGGGCTGACGTGCCATCGGCGCGTCGTGGAGCTCGGGTCGCGGCGCGACGGGATCACCAACTACGGCGGGGCTGATCAGGGGGATTAGTGACCTCGCGTCTCGCGTGGAGCGGCTGGACGTTGGACGACGAAGCGGTCGCCGAGCGCAAAGGTAGCCTTGCACACCCGTTCGCGGACCCTGCCGAAAACGCCGGACGAGTGAGAGTTTTCTCAGGTTTATTGCCTATTTACGCCGCCTGCCTGTCGGTCTCCGCGTTCCTGATTTGATATTGAGGTGGACGACCCTGCGCCCAGCTACGCCGAGTGGCGCGAGGCTAGACCGCCGACACGAACCCGACCGAGAACGCCGCCGCCGCGTGGGGCCGACCTCGGCGTCGGACCGGGCCGCCGTGCGCGGCGCATAGCCACGATCGCGGCGCTCGTCGCGCTCACGCCTGGCCTCATCTCCTACGTCGCCGCGATGACCGGCACGTCGAACTCGAGCTTCGGAGTCCGCACGATCGAGTGGCTCCGAAGCGAGGGGGGCGCCGGCCTCGTCTCGACGATCGAGAATTGGTACTACTCGCTGACGGCGCCATCCAAGGGCGGTCCCAGCCTGAAGGCGCTGCCGCTCGTCGGGGGCGGGCTCGTTCACGAGCGAGTTGGCGCATTCGCTCCGCGGGTTGTCCGGCCGCTGATCTTCCCCGCGCTGGCCGGCGAAGGGGTGTGGCGACGCACGCGGACCGGCCTTGGCAAACACCCGCCGGTTCTCGTGACGGTCTACCGCGACGAACCGGCCTACCCGCGCGAGATCGCCGGCCTCGCCTGGATCGACACCCGCCGCGTGTCGATCACCCTCAACCCGGGAGTGCTCGAGCCGAACGTAACGCTCCCCCGCGGCAGCTCCGAGGTACCGCAAGCGCTCCGCTCGCGTCTGCTGGCGACCTTCAACAGCGGCTTCAAGCTCGAGGACGATCACAGCGGGTTCGCTCTGCACGGTCGGACCTACGCACCGATGGCGCGCGGACAGGCGACGTTCATCCACTACCGCAATGGTCGCTACGACGTGATCAATTGGACGCACGGAGCCGATGTCGGTCCCAGCGTCGTCTTCGCGAGACAGAACCTGCCGCTGATCGTCGACCATGGCCGTCCGACTCCGAACCTGAACGACGGGCCGCAATGGGGCGTCACGGTCAGCAACGCGTTGCTTGTATGGCGCTCGGCCATCGGCGTCGACCGCTACGGCAACCTGATCTATTTTGCCGGCAACTACCAGAACCTGCGCGACGTCGCCCGAGCGCTGATTCGCGCCGGGGCGGTCCGCGCGATGGAGCTGGACATCAACTCCTACTGGACGAGCTTCATCACCTACGGCGGGTTCGGTGGGCTCGACCCGAGCAACCTCCTGCCGGACATGCAGCGACCCGCAACGCGCTACCTGACGCCTGACGACCGGGACTTCTTCGCGGTCTACCTGCGTTAGGCCTGCGATCCGCGCGCGGCGGGTCAGATGGTCGCGGTCAGACCAAGGCGGATCGACAGGTCGGAGCGCATCACGCCGTGAGGGTCGATCCGCGCCTGAACCGTGCGCCAGGCTTCGAGCTGCGGGTACATCGCCGCGAGATGGTGAGCCGGCAGGCGGGCATCCTTCGCGAGATACACGCGACCGCCGGCCGCCACAACGATGTCATCCAGTTGCGCCATCGCGGCGGCCGCACCGGGGGCGCCGGCCGGGAGATCGAGGGCCAGGGTCCAGCCGGCCATCGGGAACGAGAGGTACCCGACGTCGCCCGGGCCGAAGCGCTTGAGGATCGCGAGGTAGACCGGCACGCGCTCGCGAGCGAGCAGCTCGAGACTGCGGCCCACGACCTCGATCCCCTCCGGCGGCACCACGAACTGGTACTGGTAGAAGCCCGATGGCCCGTAGAGCCGGTTCCAGTCGCGAGCCGTGTCGAGCGGAAAGAAAAACCGGTCCATCGGCACGAGTTGGTCGCGGCGCCGGCGAGGGGCCGCCCGCCAATTCAGTTCGTTGAACGCGCTCACGGTGGCAGGGCGCAGAAGCGCCGGCAGTCCCCGCGAAGGCACGCGCAACCCGCGGGCGTCGTGGTAACCGGATCTGCCACCCGAGGCGTCTGCGTCATCGCCCTTCGTCACGATGCCCCGCCCGCGGCGAGCACCACCGGCCAGCGCGTCGATCCAGGCCACGCTGTAGCGCCGACCGGCGCTGTCATCGGAGAGCGCTTGGAGCGTCTCGTCGAGACTCGCGGTCCGGTCTGTGTCGACGCTGATCAACGATCCGGCGATGCGGCGCAGGCGCACGGTCGCCGACAGGATCACGCCCGTCAAGCCCATCCCGCCGACGGTGGCGCGCCACACCTCACCGGTCGGGTCATCGAGCTCGACGATGTCCCCGGTGGGCGTCAGCAAACGGACGGCGGCGAGTTGGCGTCCAAAGCTGCCGTCGAACTCGTGGCTCTTACCGTGGACGTCCGCGGCGATCGCGCCGCCGAGTGTCACGTCCTGGGTGCCCGGCACCACCGGCAGCGACCAGCCGGCACCGACCAGCATCGTCTGCAGCCGGCGGAGGGTCACACCGGCCTCCGCTACAACCAACCCCTCGCGGCCGTCGAAGCTCAGCACCGAACGCAGTGCGGTCATGTCGAGCACGCTTCCGCAGTGAAGCTGCGCGGCATCGCCATAGCTGCGGCCGCAGCCTCGGGCGATGACCCCGTCTCGAGCTGCGGCGAGCAGCCCGGCGACCGACCCGACAGCATCCACCGTCGCGACTCGCGAGCGACTCGGGTTCACGCGCCCCCAGCCACTCAGCGTCCGAACGTCCTCCTTCGTGGGGCCCGCCGCCATACGGCAATCGTAGGCGCAAGCTCCGGACGCCGGCGACGCGCCACGTCGCGTTAGAGGACTCTCACCGCAGGTCGGGGCCATGCCTGCCGATTAGTTGTGCGTCAACTCCCAATCAGCACGGAGGCCTCAATGACACATATCGACCCGGTTGCCGGCTCCGCGGCACTCCAGGCACACATGGCCGAGCTGCACGCAAGCGCGCAGGTGGCCAAGGCAGCGCCGAAGGTGAGCGACCCCGACCATGACGGCGACACGGACGGCGGCGGAACCGACGTCAAGGCCTGATTTGAACGACCGGCGCCGCGTGACCTTGGTCACTCGGCGCCGGTTCCCGTTGCGCGCCGTAGCTTGGGTCACCAAGCGCTCCCGGCGCCAGCTAGTTGGCGACAACCGCCAGGAAGTCACGGCCATCGGGCGCGAGCAGCTGCCCACTGATGCCGAGCTGACCCGGTACAACCGGAGAGGCGACAGGCCCGGAGCTGTGGTGCACGTACAGGTAGCCGGCAACCCAATCGGGGTTTATGTCGAGCTCGATCGCCCGTAGCGCGCCCGCGCCAATCAACGCCTGCGCGAGCGAGGCAGGCGTCAGGGCCTCCCCTGCCGCCCAGATGAGCTGCCCCGACGCGTCGATCCCGAGGCCCGACCTCGCCGTGCTGGTGACGCCGCCGACCGTCGCCCCCCAGCAGGTGATGATGCAATCCGCGACGGTCGATGCCGCTACGCCGTCTGATACGAGCAGCTGCTGGTTCTGGAGCACTGAGAAGACGGGGGTGCCCGGCGCCGGCACACCTTGGTCCCAAGCGCCGATATCGGTCACACCGTTCGTGTAGGTGACGATCGACGCGAGCCCCGGGCTGAGCGCGACCGCGACGCGGCCCCCCGAGCTGAACCCGACGTGCGTGTAATTCAGGCGGAAGCCGCCGTTGAACCCCGCGACGAGGCGATGGATCTCGCGTCGCGTGATCTGGTCGCCGTAGGTCCAACCTGTCGCACCCCCGTCGGTCAATCCGGTGTGAAGCGTCAGATGGACGTGGCTCTGGTCGAAGCGCATGAGGGTCGCGGAGCCACGCTGAGCGATCCAGGCGGCCGGAATTCCGTCGACGCGAGCTGCGGGCGTCCAACTGCTCCCCGGGTGCGCCGGAGCGCGCACAACCAGGCGGCGGGCGGCACGCACGCTGCGTGCCGTCGAACGCAGGCTTCGTGCGGCCGCGTGCGCGGGTGGCGCGCCCGAGCCTGGACGAACCGCGAGTGCTGCCGCGAGCGCCGCAACCACGACAACCACGACCGCGGCGCTACGACGGCGCAGGTAGACGCTTCGCGCGCGCCGCCGCCGTCGCGGACCATGTTCTTGTCGTTGCGTCACCAAGCGGATGCTCGCTCAGGCGCTCAACGAGGGATAAGCCGGTGGTGAGGACACTCCCACAATTGTGACGTGTCGCCTCGAGGACCGCCCGTAGGGTGCGTGGAGGACTCGAGCGGGCGCTCTTGAGAGTGTTCTAATGGTCCGCTTATAGAGGATTTTGCGCAGCTCGGAGAATGAACGCAGAGACCCAACCCGCAGACCCCTCTCAGGAGCTGAAGCCTTGACACCAAATACACCCCGGCGCCGTGACCTCCCCGAGGCCGAGATCGTCGCGCAGCGTTCAGCGGTCGCGCGCGACGCCGGCCTGATGCGCATCGGCGCGCTGACTAGATGGCTGATGGCCGGCGCCGCAGGCCTCACCGGCGCGCTCGCGCTGGTCGCCGCCGGGAGTTTTCATGGCCACAGCGTGAATCCTTCGTCCAGTAGCGCTGCGACGGCTGCCGCGAATCAGGCCGCCGCGATCCAATCCCAGACACAGGTGCCGCAGCCGACGGTGAGCGCTCCGGTGGTCGTGTCCGGCGGCTCGTGAGCGCCGCCGGCCCAAAGGACCAGACCCCGTGATCATCGCGTCGGTCGGACCGAGTCCGCTGTGGTACCTCACGCGCGCCAGCGGCGCGGTGACGCTCGTGCTGCTGACCGGCGCGATCGTGCTCGGCATCTCGAATGTCACGCGGATCAAGGCGCCCGGCTGGCCGCGGTTCGTGGTCGAGGGTCTGCACCGCAACGTATCGCTGCTCGCGGTCGCCGTGCTCCTCGTCCACATCGTGACGACCGTGCTCGATCCGTTCGGCTCGATCAGCGTCGTGAACGCGGTGATCCCGTTCACCGGAACGTACCGCCCGCTGTGGCTTGGACTCGGCGCCTTTGCATCTGACCTGCTCCTCGCGATCGCGATCACGAGCCTTGTGCGCCGGCGACTCGGCCACAAAGCGTGGCGCGCAACGCACTGGTTCGCCTACCTCTGCTGGCCGCTCGCGGTCGTCCATGGGCTCGGGACCGGCAGCGACGTGCGGCAACTTTGGCTGCTCGCGCTGACCGTCGCCTGCGCGGCAGCCGTGCTGCTCTCGCTGTGGGCGCGAATCGGCTACGGATGGCCCGCCCGGCGCGGGCTGCGGATCGCCGCCGCCGCGGTTTCGCTGATCGCCCCGGTCGCGGTCGCGGTTTGGGTGAGATCGGGGCCGCTCGGTTCAAACTGGGCAGCGCGCGCCGGAACGCCGCTCGCGCTGCTCGTTCACAGCACCGGCGGCGGGGCGCAGACCGGCGGCGGCGGCACGGACGGCCCGATCCCGACCGGACCGTTCAACGCCACGCTCACCGGCAGCTTCACGGAGTCCCAGGCCACCAGCGGCGTGGCCGAGGTCAACATCAGCGCGAGTTCCTCAAACACGACGCTCTCGGCACTGAACGTCCGGATCTACGGCACGCCGATCGCCGGCGGCGGGCTCTCGATGAGCTCGAGCGCAGTCTCCTTCGGCTCCGGCGCGAACCCGACCCGGTTTCAGGGCAACGTCACAGCGCTCTCGGGTCAGGAGATCCGCGCCCGCGTGACCGCCTCCGACGGAACCGTCCTCGCCCTCGACATCGTGCTTTCGCTCGACCCCCAGACCGGCTCCGTCACCGGAACGCTGGCGGCAAACCGAATCTGATGCCTGCGACGACCGCCCGCGGCGCTCTACCGCGCCTGCTCGCAGGCCTCTCCGGCGGGTCACTGGCCGATCTCGAGCAGCACCTCGACGTGCACGGACCGCTGCCCCCGGCGCGCGAGTTGCCGGGAGGACAGATCATCGATCTCGTCGAACGCGCCGGCCTGCGAGGACGGGGCGGCGCGGGGTTTCCGACCGCACGCAAGCTCCGAGCCGTACACGCGGGGCGCCGCGCCCCGGTGGTCGTCGCCAACGGCTGTGAAAGCGAACCGCTCAGCGACAAGGACTCCCTGCTCGTGCGCGAACTGCCGCACCTAGTGCTCGACGGTGCGGCCGCGGCAGCCCGCGCGGTCGGCGCGCCGCGCGTGATCGTCGCGCTCAAGGGCAGTGCTAAGGCCGATCGCGAGGCGATCGAGTGGGCGATCGAACAGCGCCGCAAGGCGAAGCAGGACGACGTCGAGTTCTCGCTCTTCGCCGCGTCTGAAGGCTTCCTCAGCGGCCAGGAAACCTCGCTCGTGTCGCAGATCGGTGGCGGGGATGCGCGCCCGACGTTCATCCCTCCGCGCGTCACCGATCGCGGCGTCCAGGGTCGCCCGACGCTCGTCCAGAACGTCGAGACGCTCGCGCAACTCGCACTCATCGCGCGACACGGACCGGAGTGGTACCGCGAGGTCGGCACCGATGCCGAACCGGGGGCGGCGCTCATCACTCTCGCCGGAGCAGTCGCGGTCCCGGGCGTTTACGAGATCGCCTACGGAACCCCGCTCCGCGACGTCCTCGGAGCAGCCGACGGCAACGAGTCGGAGATCGCGGGGATTCTGATCGGCGGGTACTTCGGCTCATGGCTTCCGTCGAGTGTCGTCAGCCGGCTCGATCTCTCGCAGCGCTCACTCCGCGAGCACGGGGCGTCCTTCGGGTGCGGCGTGGTCGTCGCGCTGCCGCGGAGCGCTTGCGCGGTGGCCGAGACGGTGCGGATCGCCGCCTACCTCGCCGACCAGAGCGCCGACCAGTGTGGCCCGTGCATCCACGGAACCGCCGCAATCGCCGACGCGCTCTACGCGATCGAACAGGGGAACGCTCCGCGCCACGTCTTCGCCGACCTGCAGCGCTGGACCCTCGAGTTGCCCGGACGGGGCGCCTGCCACCATCCAAACGGTGTCGCCCATTTCGTGGCGACCGCGCTTCAGACCTTTGCCAGCCAGTTCGACGATCACGCGCGGCACGGGCCGTGCGACGGCTGCGCCAGCGCTTCAGCGATCGGGTCGCCCGGGCGGCGAGGATGAAGATCCGCTGCAACCCGATCAAATGCGAAGCCCACGGTATGTGCGCGGAACTGTTCCCAGAGTGGATCCGCCTCGATGACTGGGGCTACCCGATCATCAAGGACGAGTCGATCCCGCGCTCGCTCGAGGTGCACGCGCGCCGCGCAGCGAACGCGTGCCCGACGCTCGCGCTCGAACTCGAAGACGAGTGAGGCTGGGCGCGCCGTGCTCAGGCGTTCGGATGAGCGACCGCCGGGGCCGCGGTGGGCGCCGGCGCCGGTGTGAAGCCGTCGATTTCGAGCACCATGCGGGTTCCGCCGCCACGGCTCTCGGTCGCCCCCGCCGTGCCGCCGTGCGCTTCAGCGATCGCTCGTACGATCGCCAGCCCCAGGCCGGCGCCGCCGGCCCCTCGACTTCGCGAGTTGTCGGTTCGGTAGAAGCGATCGAAGACGCGCTCGCGCTGCTCCGGCGCGATCCCGGGCCCGTCGTCGGCAACCACGAACCGGACCCGCCCCGCCCCGAGCGCTGACACCTCCAGGCGCACCATGCCGTCGCCCGGCGCGGTGTGGGCGATCGCGTTCGCGGTCAGGTTGCGCAAGGCCTGCGCCAACCGATCAGGGTCCGCACGCAGCGTTCCGGGCGGGACCGGCCCAAGCTCGAACCGCCGCTTGGCGGTGGCGAGGACGCCTGCCCAGAGATCGTCGATGAATGGAGCCAGCTCGAAGTCGTCCAGACGCAGGAACTCCGCTTGCTCGGCCTGCGCGAGCAGGAGCAGATCATCGGCCAGCCTGCTCATGCGCGCCACTTCGGCCGCGATGATCCGCTCGACGCGAGCGATCTCCGCCCGCCCGGGCGCGTCCTGTGCGGCGAGGACCTCCATCTGCCCGCGGATGACGGTGAGCGGGGTGCGAAGCTCGTGCGAAGCGTCCGCGACGAACGCGCGCTGCGCCGCAAACGCCGCGGTGAGCCGATCGAGCATGTGGTTGAACGCATCACCGAGCACGCGCATCTCGTCGCGTCGCGCTCCGCGAACCAAGATTCGGGGGTGGAGGTCGCCTCCGTCGACGCGCGCGGCGACAGCCGCCATGCGACGCAGCGGTGCCGAGACGCGAGCCCCGACGATCAGCGAAGCAAGCAGTGCCATGCCGAGCGCAAGCGCGGCGGCGAGCGCGACGCTCCTGATCACGCCGCGCTGAGCGTGCGCGACGAGCAGTAGCGGCTCGCCCACGCTGATACGCACGCTGAGATCGCCGACCTTCACGGTGCGGGTCAGGAGGCTCAGATCCCCCACGTCGGCGACCTGCTGGACCGTGAAGCCGGCCGGGGCTCGCAGGAGCCTCGAATCCGTCTGATCCTCGGTGCGCTGGACGGTCGGCGCCTCGCCGTCGTTACCGCCAAGGCCGAAGAGCTCCGGCTGGTTGGTCGCCAGCGCCTCTCCGGGCACCTGCGCGAGGAGCAGCGTCGAGGTCGCGCTGAATGGCTGACGGTGCACGTAGCCGGACGCAACCCGCGCGAGCTCGGCCGTGCTCGCCGGTCTCGCGCTTCGAAGCGCTTGCGAGAACTCGACCATGTCGTTGCCGACGTCGTGGTCGATGTCGTGGCGAATCTGTGTGCCGGTTCGCTGGTACACCGCGAACACGGTCACCGCGAACGAGAACATCAGCACCAGCGCGACCCAGATCGTCAAGCGCCAGCGCAGTCCCGCGGGCAGCAGTCCGGCGAGTTTCATTCGACGAAGCGGTAACCGACCGAACGCACCGTGGCCAGCGGGGCCGGACTGCCGGTTCGCGCGAGCTTGCGGCGCAGGTAGCCGATGTAGACGTCGACGATGTTCGTCTCGGGATCGTGCTGGTAACCCCAGACCGCGCTGAGAATCTCCTCACGGGAGCAGACATCTCCGGCCCGTCGCATCAGGTAGGCGAGGAGATCGAACTCCGTCGCGGACAGATGCACCTGCTCGCCGTCGCGGCGCACATCGCGGGTCAGAAGGTTCACCTGGATGTCTGCGCCGGACAGCGTCGCCGGCTGCCCCCGCGCAGCTTGGCGCAGCTGCGCCCGCAGGCGGGCGGCCAGCTCACCGACCGAGAACGGCTTCATCAGATAGTCCGCGGCACCGGCGTCCAGGCCGGTGATCCGATCGGCGGTCTCACCACGAGCCGTGATCACGATGACGGGAGTCTGCGGCTTGGCGGCGTGAATGTTGGCGAGGACCTCGAGGCCGCTCAGTCCCGGCAGCATCATGTCGAGCACGACAGCGTCGAAGCGCTCGCCGAGCGCGCGCCGATCGCCCTCGATGCCGTCCATTGCGACCTCGACCGTGAACCCTTCGGCAAGTAGCCCGCGTGTCACGAAGTCGACTATCCCCGCCTCGTCCTCGACGAGCAGGATCCGAGCACCCGCACCCTCGCGCTGTGCTCTCACAGTTGGGGCGTGTGGTGCCACCAAGTCAGCATAGAGTCGGATCCCGCGGCATTCGCCGACCGCAGGCGGGCACTTGGTGGATGTGAACGTTCTCACCGATCGGTTACGAGCTTCTTACCGGCGCTCCGCAGACTGAACGTGGTGGCAACCGAGCGCCCACTGACCGCAACGCCGCCGCGGGCCAGCGGCTCGCTCCTGCGCCGGCTCCTCGCCGGTGGGACCGACGGCAACGAAGAGCTGACGGCGATCACGGCGGTGGTGTTGCTTGCGCTCCTCGCGGCCCTTGGCGTCACGGTGCTGCGTGTCCACCAGCTCCTGAACCCGCACATGTTCCTGGGCATGCTGCTCCTCGGACCGGTGTCGTTGAAGATCGCGAGCACCGGGTACAGGTTCACCCGCTACTACACGGGTGATGCTCGCTACGTGAAGAAGGGGCCGCCCGAGCTGGTCATGCGCCTTACCGCGCCGATCGTCGTCCTCTCGACGATTGGAGTCTTTGCGACGGGCGTCGTACTCCTGGTCGCCGGTCCCAGCTCACGAAGCCCGTTCAGCGCCCTTCACAAGGGCAGCTTCATCATCTGGGTGGCGGCTACGGCGATCCATGTCCTCGGTCATCTGCCGCAACTGCCGGGCTCGCTGCGTGCCGGCGCGCGGACGCGAGAGCGCTCCTGGGATGACCACGGCAGCGGCCGGGGCGGGCGGGCGCTGGCGCTGGCGGCCGCGATCGTCGGCGGCGTCTTGCTCGCAATCCTGGTCGAGCCATTGTTTGCGTCCTGGGCCCACGCCGTCAACTTCGGCGATCACTGAGCGCGGCCGACCCAGCGGAGCAGCGCTGTCCTCGGCGTCCTTCGATGCGCTCGGCAGCACCGCCACGCTCGTCGTCACCAACTCCGGCGCGCTCCAGCCGGCGCGCGAGATCCTCGAAACCGAGCTGGACGCGATCGACGCTGCGGCCAGCCGCTTTCGCAGTGATTCCGAGCTGACGCGTGTCAACTCACTGTCAGGGACGCCGGTGCCCGTCAGCCCGCTTTTCATCGAAGCACTCGGCGTTGCCCTGCACGCGGCCGAGCTCACCGGGGGCGATGTCGACCCGACACTCGGCTCGCAGCTGGCCGCCAACGGCTACGACCGCGATTGGAGCGAGCTGACGCCCGTCCCCACGAACGTCGCTGCGCGGGATGGCTCGCGGCGCCGCGTGCGCTCACGCGGCACTCGAGCCTGGAGTCACATCGAAATCGACCGCGGCGCCGGCACGGTGGCGCTCCCCGCCGGCGCTCAGCTCGACCTCGGCGCGACCGCCAAGGCGCTCGCGGCAGACCGCGCGGCCGCGCGGATTCACGACCGCCTCGGCTGTGGCGTCCTGGTCAGCCTGGGCGGTGACGTCGCGACGGCCGGCGCGGCTCCAGCCGGCGGGTGGAGCATTCACGTAACCGACGACCACCGTGCCGGAGCAAGCGCGCCGGGCCAGACGATCGCGATCAGCGATGGGGCGCTGGCGACCTCGTCGACCACCACCCGCCGCTGGCTGCGCGGTGAGGTCGCAATGCACCACATCGTCGACCCTCGTACCGGCCTGCCCGCGCAGAGCGTCTGGCGCACCGTCAGCGTTGCCGCGACGAGCTGCGTCGACGCGAACACCGCGTCGACCGCCGCGATTGTTCGCGGGACGACGGCGGTCGCGTGGCTCGCGGCGTTGGGGCTGCCCGCGCGTCTGGTCGACCACGACGGACGTGTCGTGACCGTGTCGGGCTGGCCGACGCCGGATGCGGCCGAGACCGCCAGGCCGTAAACGGGAGCGAGGATGGCGCGAGCCTGGCGAGCTCCGTGCGTACAAGCCGGTAGGATTGACGATGTCGAGCGTCCCGTCGAGACCCGCCGACGCTTTCGCACTCGGCGCGAGCAGGCCCGTGTCATGGGCGCTCGCAACGACAAAACGAGGAGCGAAACATGGCGTCCAAGGGCAAGAAGAAGACGACGATGGCGAAGCTCGCGCGCGAGAGCAGGATGCGCGAACGCCGTCAGGACAAGAACGCCAGGAAGGAATTGCGCAAGAGCGCGCAGGCCGCGGGCCCGAGCGGCGAGTTTGACGAGCCCGAGGCGACCGAGCCGCAACAGGACGACGAGCCCGCTCTCGCGGCCACCGAGGCGCGCCCGCCCGACGCCTGAGTCGCCCGTTGGGGGCACCGGCGCGCCAGCCGCCGCCCGCTCTGCCAGGACAGCCCAGCAACGCGGCGGCGCGCGATACTCGCCCGACCGCGCCGCCCGCCGCTAGATGGCGGTGACGAACTCTGAAACGTCGCCTTCCTGCGCCCGCGACGGCCTCCCGCTCGCGCCGGCTGAAGCCCTCGTCACGCCGCCACCGCCGGTGAGGCGAGCCGCGATCGTCACCGGGATGACGGTCAGCAGGATCACGCCGACCACCACGACGTTGACCTCCGGCAGCGACTGGCCGAGGCGGATCGCTCCGAATATCCATAGCGGCAGCGTGTTCTGGGCGCCCGCCGTGAACGTTGTGACGATCACCTCGTCAAACGACAGGGCGAAGGCGAGCAGCGCCCCCGACACAAGCGCGGTCGAGAGCGTCGGCAGCATGATTGTCCGGAACGCGAAGAATCCATGCGCGCCAAGGTCGGCCGACGCCTCGTAAAGCGACCCCGAGACCCGGCGCAGCCGGGCGATCACGTTGTTGTAGACGACCACGATGCAGAAGGTCGCGTGACCGATGATGATCGTCAGCAGCGAGAGCTGGACGCCGGCGAACTGGAAGGCGGAGTTCAGCGCGATCCCCGTGATGATCCCGGGCAGCGCCAACGGCAGGACCAGCAGCAGCGAGATCGCGTCGCGTCCGAAGAAGCGGAAGCGGTGCACTCCGAACGCGGCCGCGGAACCGAGCAGAAGTGCGACTGCCGTTGCGGCGCCAGCCGCCTTGAGCGACAGCACGAGCGCAGCCTGGACCTGCGGATCGTTCCATGCGACCGAGAACCACTTCGTGCTGAGACCGGCGATCGGCCAGGCCTGGACGTTGGACTTGTTGAACGCGTACAGGCAGATGATCCCGATCGGGACGAACAGGAAGAGGAGCACGCCGACGACCCAGACCGCGAGCGCAGCGCGTGTGAGCCGGCCCTCCATCAGATTGCGTCGAACGCGCCGAGCCGGCGGGCGATCAGCAGGTAGATGAACATGATCACGATCGGCACCGTCGCGAGCGTCGCTGCGAACGGAAGGTTGCCGGCCGTCCCGAGGTTCTCGTAGATCGCGTTGCCGATGAAGTTCGAGCTGGCGCCACCGACGAGGATCGGCGTGATGAAGTCACCAAGAGTTAGCGAGAACGTGAAGATCGAACCGGCGACGATGCCGGGAAGAGCCAGCGGGAGGACGACGCTGCGCAGCGTCCGCCAGCTGCGGGCGCCGAGATCGCCCGAAGCCTCGAACAGCGAGTCGGGGATCCGCTCGAGCGCGCCGTAAAGCGGAACGATCATGAACGGCAGCCAGATATAGGAGAACACGAGCCACATCGCCGTGTTCGTGTAGCCGATGTTGACGCTGCCGAGGCCCAGCTGCTGAGCGGTCCAGCTGAGCGTCCCGCCCTTCTGCAGAATCACGATCCACGCGTAGACACGTGCGAGGTAGCTGGCCCACAGCGGGATCAGCACGGCGGTGAAGAGGAAGTGGCGCATCCGCGGTGAAGCGACGCGGGCCATGTAGTAGGCGAACGGCAGCGCGAGGATCACATCGGTGACGGTCACGATCGCCGCAATCGCGACGGTCCGCAGGATGATCGTCTCGTAGGTGCTCGTGAAGAGCAGGTTGAAGTTCGACAGCGTCCACGTGTGCTCCAGCGCGTTCGTGAACGGGTTGACGCTCCAGAACGCCGTGATCAGCATCACGACGAGCGACGCCATGTAGATAACGAGGAACCACGCCAGCGGCGGGGTTAGGGTCAGGGTGGCCCGCAGCCATCCGCGACGCCAAAGCATCGCGGAGACGCGGGCCACCCGCACCCCGGACCGGTCCTCGCGGATCGCGGTCGTCGACATGCTGCGCTACCGGCTAGCCGGTCACCTGCAGGAACGCGGTCGCCCACGTGTTGTAGGGCACACAGTCGTTCTTGCCGTTGTCGCAGGTTGCCAGCGGCGTCTTCCAGAACTTCAGCGTCTGGAAGTAGGACGCCGGCGCGTTCGCGTGATATTCCGCGCAGCCGCCCTTTTGCAGCGAGTTCATGATCGGACAGGCGAGCTTGTTCGCCGGCGTCTCGCCGAAGTACAGCGCCTGCTGCGCCTGGACCTTGGGCGTCGTCGCCCACTGCATCCACTTGTAGGCGCAGTTCGGATCCGGCGCCTTGGTCGCGAGCAGCCAGCTGTCGGCCCACCCGGTCGCCCCCTCCTTGGGGATCGTGTCGGCGACTTTGGCGCCGGCCGCGACGAGCGTGTTCGTCTGGTATGGCCACGCGGCCCCGACGACGACCGTCTTGCTCTGGAACAGCGAGATCTCCTGTGATGCGAGTCCCCAGTACTTCTTGATCAGCGGCTGCTGGCGCTTGAGCAGCGTGATCGCCGCGTTGAACTGTGGTTGCGTCAGCTCGTACGGATCGGTGATGCCGAGCTTGGGGTTGGTCTTTGCGAGATACAGAGCAGCATCGGCGATCTGGATCGCGTCGCTCGGGACCGTGATCTGGCCCGCGTACTTCTTGTTGTAGATGACCGACCACGACGTCGGCGGCTTCTTGAAGACAGTCGTCGAGTACAGCAGCACGTTGGGGCCGAACTCATAGGAGATCCCGAAGTGCTTTCCACCGACCGTGTTGAAGTCCGGAGCCTTGAGGAACGGCTCGAAGTTCTTCCAGTTCGGCATCAGGCTCATGTTGATCGGCCGCACATCGCCGCCGTAGATAAGCCGCAGATCCGCATCACCAGAGGCTGAGACGAGGTCGTACTGGCCACCGCCACCGTTAGCCATCAGCGACACCATCTCGCTGGAGGACCCCGCGTACTTGGCGCTGACCTGACACCCCGTCGCCGCCTCGAAAGGCTTGACCCATTGCGGCTGGGCGTAACCCTCCCACGCGATCAGGTTGAGGTGGCCCTCGCCCTTGCCAACGGACTTCAGCACCGGCGCGTTCGCCTGCGGCGCCGTGAGGCCGGTGGGGCTGGACGCGCTGCTGTGCGCAGTCGCGGCAAAACTCGGCGCGATGTAGAACGCGGTGAGCGCCAGACCAGCGGCGCCGGCCACAACCGCGGCCCGCACCCTTGCTCTTCTACGGTGTCTCATTTGGCCTCTTTCTTTGCTTTCGCGGTTGGCTTTGCAAGCTGGGCTGCTTCGGCGCCGATCTCGTAGGTGTGCCTGTCCTGCCACGCGACGCTGACAGCCTGTCCCTTGGTCTCGATCGACTCGCCCGCGGCCACGTCGAGGTTCTGACGCACCACCGTCAGCCGCTCACCGGTGTCGAGCGCTACGACGTAGCGCGTGATCGGGCCCAGATAGGTCACCGCGTCGATGTGTCCGCTTTCGACGTGACTGCCGGTCGGCGGGCTCGCGCCGCCGACGAGCAGGTGGATCTTCTCGGGACGCACGGTCAGACACCGGCCGGAGCGCTCGAGCAGGTTCGAGACGCCGATGAACCCGGCGACGAACTCGGTCGCGGGATGCTCATAGACGTCGATCGGTGCGCCGAGCTGTTCGATCCGGCCCTGGTTGAAAACGGCGAGGCGGTCACTCATCGCGAGCGCTTCCTCCTGATCGTGCGTCACGTAGATGAACGTGATCCCAATCTCACGCTGGATGCGCTTAAGCTCGAGCTGCATCTCCTGGCGGAGCTTCAGGTCGAGCGCTCCGAGCGGCTCGTCGAGCAGCAGCACCTCCGGCTCGTTGACGATCGCCCGAGCGAGCGCGACACGTTGGCGCTGGCCACCCGAGAGCTGCACCGGCTTGTGGTCCCCCCGCCCGGCGAGCCGCACCATCTCGAGCGCCGCCTGCGCTCGGCGGCGGCGCTCGGCCCGCGCGACCCGGCGCACGCGCAGCCCGTAGGCCACGTTGTCGAGCACGTTCATATGCGGGAATAGCGCGTAGTCCTGAAAGACCGTGTTGAGGTTTCGCGCGTACGGCGGGTCGCGCGTCACGTCAGCACCCGCGAGCTCGACGGTTCCGCCGTCGGGGCGCTCGAAGCCCGCGATGATCCGAAGCAGCGTCGTCTTGCCCGAGCCGGAGGGTCCGAGCATCGTGAAGAACTCGCCGCGTCCGACCTCGAGATCGACGCCGTCGACGGCTGCGAGAGCGCCATATGACTTGCGCACACCCAGCAGACGAATCGCCGGCGCGCCGTCGGCCTGCCCGCCCGGCGTGGCGTCGCCTGCCGGCCGCGGCGCCGATGACGCGGTCCTGGCGCCCTTCGCCACGAGACTGCCGGCGTCGGTCATCTCAGCGAGGTCCCGTGCCGCGGGCGCGAGGACGTGAGCGTCACGGCGCGAGTGGGGCGCATGGGGCTCTCGGCACGCCCCCGCCGGCAGCCTTCAAGTGTGGCCTCGCCCAAAGCCCAACCCCTCCTGATTCGCACCGCAGTTCGCCGCGGCCACCCCGCTGAACCATCCCCATTGAAACGTTCAGACCGCCGCGAACATACAGTAACCGGGATTCCTTTCCGCCGGTGCCACCCACCTGCGCCTCAGCGCAGCGCGCGACTGTAGCGGAGGTCTTCGACGCTGATGCCCGCGATCTTTGCCGGGCGCCGATGACCATCCGCGGACCAGCCATCGATCCGGTAGAAGCGCTCGGCACGCGTGTTTCCGGCCAGGACCCAGAGGCAGGCCTGCTCGTACCCGAGTCGCTCGAGGCGCGCCCGCGCCTCCTCGATCAGCGCCCGACCTACGCCGAGACCCTGCCGCGCAGGGTCGACGTAGAGCGCCATCAACTCGCCGGCGCCGGCGCCGGCTCGGTCCTCATCCGCGCAGGGCCCGATCGTCGCGAAGCCGCAGATCGCGTCGCGCTCGAGCGCGACGACCGTCGAGGGCCGATCCGGCTCGAGATCAGCGAAGGTGTAGCGCTCGGCCCACTCTTCGGCCACCAGCGTGTCGAGGTAGTCGTCGAACAGGAGTCCGCGGTAGGCCGCCTGCCAGGCGCGCACGTGCAGCCGCGCGACTTCGAGGGCGTCGGCAGTCCGGGCGGTGCGTAGCTGCACACGCCGAGTATCGCTGCTCGCGCCTCGCAGTGATGCGAGGCGCGGCCGACTCGACCAGCGCCGGTCAGGCCGGGGCTGCCGCGACCGGTCGGGTCGCGCCCGTCGCCGCGCGGACGCGCGGTGCGACCTCGGTGCCGAAGAGCTCCATCGAGCGCAGAACGTCGGTGTGGTTGACCGCACCGACGCTCATCTGGCCGATGTAGCGCTCGTTCCCGAACAGCGCGTGCTGGGCGATGATCTTCTCGGCAACCTGATCGGGCGAGCCCACGGCAAGCGCGCCCGCGGGGGCGCGGAGCGCTTCGTACTCGGCGCGCCCCGATGGCGGCCAGCCGCGTTCGCGACCGATCTTGTTCATCCCGGCCAGGTAGGGAGCCGCAAACGCGCTGTCGGCTGCATGCGTGGTCGCGCCGACGAACGCGTGGGTGTTGATCGCAACCCTGGAGTCCGCCGCATCGTGACCGGCCGCGGCGAATGCGCGGCGGTAGAGCTCGACGAGCGGCGCGAACCGGGCATACGGCCCGCCGATGATCGCGATGGTCAGCGGTAGGCCGAGCATGCCCGCCCGCGCGACCGACTGCGGCGAGCCGCCCACGGCGACCCAGACCGGCAGCGGGCTCTGCACCGGGCGCGGCCAGACACCCGCGTCGCTTAGCGCCGCGCGGTGGGCGCCAGACCAGGTCACGTGCTCGGAGTCGCGGATCGCGAGCAGCAGCTCGAGCTTCTCGGCGTAGAGCTCGTCGTAGTCGTCGAGGTCGTAGCCGAACAGCGGGAACGACTCGATGAACGATCCACGACCCGCCATGATCTCGGCTCGACCACCGGAGAGCAGGTCCACGTGAGCGAACTGCTGGAAGACCCGCACGGGGTCATCCGAGCTCAGCACCGTGACCGCGCTGGCAAGGCGGATCCGCTCGGTACGGACCGCGATCGCCGCGAGCACCGTGGCGGGTGAGGAGATCAGGAAGTCGGGCCGGTGGTGCTCACCGATCGCGAACACGTCGAGGCCGAGCTGGTCGGCCAGCTCCGCCTCCTCGATCAGCTGCGCCATGCGCCGCTGGGCGCTCACGCCGGTCCCGAGATCCGCGAACGTTGCAAGTCCGAGTTCCACAAGCCGCACTGTAGCAAAGTGCTTGCGCTAGCAAGGACCACTCCGGGTCGGTCCGTAACGCCGCCGCTGCAAGGCACGGCCAGCGCTCGCGGGACGCCCACGCAACCACACGCGCGAGCGAGCGCGCTCTCGCGGCTGTTCGCTCGGCGCACAGCGTTGTGCGCGCTGGGGCTAGCGCTGGTCGCGTTCTGCGCCTACCGTTGATCGATGCGGCCGACGTGGGAGCCGGTGAGGGGCAGTGACCGAAGGAGGAGAGGACATTGACCGGTAAGGCGAAGTCCGCGTTTCCAAGCCCGTACTCGATCCCGACGCCCGAGGGCTGCGAGGGCTGGGAGGAGATGTACCCGTACTACGCCCTGTTCGATGAGCGCCGGCGCGAGTCGGACGAGAACCGGTTCTGGTTTTGGAACTCGTTGCATTTCCCGACGCCGATGCCGGCCTTCGACGTGATCTGCATCGACTCGCCCTACCAGGCGGTCGGGTCGTGGCAGAACCGGGTCTTTGCCGTGCCGCCCGCGATGGGCATCGATTACCGGTGCGTCAACGGTTACATCTACATCTCCGGCAACCCCGTAACCGATCCCGAGAAGATCGCCGAGCGGGCCGAGTTCTTCCAGAAGCGCGCCGGCTACTACTTCGAGAACTGGGCCGAGCTGTACAAGCAGTGGCGGACCAAGATCGAGGCACTGATTGCCGAGCTCGACGCGCTCGAGGTGCCGGAGCTTCCCGAGTACGAGCCTGACGAGGTCGCGTTCGGCAACGACCGGAACACGGCGTTCTACAACCTTCTGGAGGCGTACGGGCGTACGCTGCGGATGCACGATCTGATGTGGCAGCACCATTTCGAGTTCCTCCTGCTCGGCTATGGCGCCTACGTCACGTTTGTCGACTTCTGCAAGGCGAACCTGCCCGACATGCCAGACCAGCACATCGCGCAGATGGTTGCCGGTATCGACGTGCTGCTGTTCAAGCCCGATGCCGAGCTTCGACGTCTCGCGCGGCTCGCGCTCGCGAGCGGGGTCGACTCGAGCTTCACCGCCGAGCGGACCCCCGCCGAGATCGAGGACGAGTTGCGCGGCGGCGAGGCGGGACGCGCCTGGCTCGCGGAGCTCGAGAAGGCGAAGGACCCATGGTTCAACATGGCAACCGGAGACGGCCTGAACCACTACTACCGAAGCTGGCTCGACGATCCGAGCATCCCGTTTTCCTCGATCACGGGCTACATCGAAGCGCTACGCGCCGGGCAGGAGATCGAGCGCCCGACCGACGACCTGATGCGCGAGCGCGACCGTCTGGCCGACGAGTACCGTGCGCTGCTTGCGCCCGAATCACGCGAGCCGTTCGACGGCCTGCTGGGACTCTCGCGCACGGTGTTTCCCTACGTCGAGGAACACAAGTTCTTCTGCGATTACTGGTTCCTGACGCGCTGGTGGAACAAGATCCGTGACTTCGGCGCGCTGCTTGCCCGGCACGGCTTCCTCGAGGACGGCGAGGACGTGTTCAACCTGTCGCGCCACGAGCTCGGGTCCGCGCTCGACGAGCTGACGCTGTCGTGGGCGACCGGCGGTGAGCCGATCGGGCCCAAGCACTGGCCGCCGATCGTCGCGCGCCGCAAGGAGCTGCTCGAGAAGCTCGCAGGGTGGACGCCGCCGCCGGCGCTCGGCATCACGCCCGACGCCGTGACGGATCCGATGATGGTGATGCTGTGGGGCGTTACGACCGAGCGGGTGAAGGACTGGGCGAGCAATGAGGACGGGGCGTCGGGCGAGCTGCGCGGTTCGGCCGCATCGCCTGGAGTTGTCGAGGGCCTCGCTCGCGTGGTCCGCTCGGTCGATGAGATCACAGACATCCTCGACGGCGAGATCCTGGTGTGCGGCAGCACCTCGCCGGCGTGGGCGCCGATCTTCTCGCGGATCGGCGCGACCGTCACCGATGTGGGCGGCGTCATGTCGCACGCAGCGATCGTGTGCCGTGAATACGGGCTTCCGGCGGTCGTCGGCACCGGCCGCGCAACCGTCCAGATCAGGACCGGACAGCGGATTCGTGTCGACGGCACGAAGGGTCTCGTAACCGTGCTCGACGGAGAGACGGGGTAGCGTCGGGCGGTGACGAGGATCGAGCACACGCGCCCGCTGCAGCTGCTCCGCCACAGCGACGAGCCCCGTTTCGGCGGCAAGAGCACCGGCCTCGGCGAGCTGATAGCCGGCGGCATCTCCGTGCCGCCTGGTTTCGGCGTATCGACGGACGCGTTCGAGGAGTTCGTCACCGACGCGGGCCTGCGACAGACGATCGAGCGAGCGATCGCGTCAATCGAGGACGGCAACATCGATTCGCTCGAAGCGGCGTCGTCCACGATCGGCGAGGCGATGCACCTCGCGCCCGTGTCGGATGACGTGGTGGCAGCCGTGACGCGCAGCTACGCGGAGCTCGCAGACGCCGTCGGAGAAGCAGAGCCGGCCGTAGCCGTGCGGTCGAGCGCCCGTGGCGAGGACAGCGAGGACGCCACGTTCGCTGGGCAGCAGGACACGTTCCTTTGGGTGCGCGGCGCGCGGGAGATCTGCGACAAGTTGCGCAGCTGCTGGATGAGCCTCTACAGCCCGCCGGCGATCAGCTACCGAGCCCGCCTCGAGCCGGACCGGCGCGGCGCGTCGATGGGGGTGGCGGTGCAGCTGATGGTCGATGCGGTGACGGCAGGGGTGATGTTCACCTGCAACCCGATCAGCGGTGATCCAAGCGTGGTCGCCGTCAACGCGAGCTGGGGCCTTGGACTGGCCGTCGTCGGCGGGGAGGTAACGCCCGACGACTACCTCGTCAGCAAAGTCACAGGCGAGGTCGTGCGCGAGCAGCTCGCTCGCAAAAACATCCAATACGTGGTCGATCCGACGGGCAGGGGCGCGGTCGCCGTCCAGGTCGCCGAGGACCTGCGCGAGGAGCGCTGCCTGGGCTCGGACGAGCTCGCCGCACTGCTCGCGGTCGCGCGGCGCGTAGAGGGCTACTTCGGCTCGCACCAGGACATCGAGTGGGCGATCGCGCGTGGCGGAGACGGTGCCGAGCGCCTGTTCGTCGTCCAATCGCGACCGGTTACCGGCCTCTCGCACGGCGCGGAACCGGCCCAGCCGCTGTCGGCGATGGCGCTCGTGATGGGAACGTTCGGCGCCGCGCCAAAGCCGCAGGGCGGCTGAGCGGATGGCACTGAGCGACGAGGACGTCCGCGAGATCCTCCGCATCGTCGATGAGACGCCGCTCGCAGAGCTCCACATCGAGACCGACGGGTTCTCGCTTCACGTCCGAAGCGGCGGCGACGCCGACGCCGAACACGCGCCGACGCCGCGCCGGCGCAAGCCTGCGGCGAAGGCCGGCAAGGCGCCGAAGGCCACGGCGAGGAGCGTTGGTGACGAACAGCTCACGATCACGGCTCCGATGCTCGGAACCTTCTACCGCGCCGAGTCGCCGGGGAAGGAGGCGTTCGTCGAGGTGGGGAGCCGCGTCGAGGCCGACACGATCGTCGCGATCGTGGAGGTGATGAAGATGATGAACTCGGTCACCGCCGGACTGGCGGGCACGATCGTCGAGGTCTGCGCCGAGAACGCCCAGCTCGTCGAATACGGAGAGCCCCTGTTCCGCCTCGAGGCGCCGTGAGGGCTCCGCCAAGCCCGATCAGGCGCGTGTTCGTTGCGAACCGCGGCGAGATCGCGGTGCGGATCGTTCGCGCCTGCCGCGAGTTCGGCGCCGAGGTCGTGGTCGGGACATCGGACGCAGACCGCGACAGCCTCGCTGCGAGGCTCGCCGATCGCGCCGTGTGCATCGGACCCGGGCCGGCCGCTGACAGCTACCTGCGCGAGGACACGGTGGTCGCGGCCGCGCTCGGCAGCGGCTGTGACTCGATTCACCCCGGGTACGGCTTCCTCGCGGAGAGTCCGCGTGTGGCGCGGCTGGCGCGCGAGCATGGGCTGGTCTTCGTCGGACCGCCGGCCGAGGTGATCGAGCTGGCGGGCGACAAGCTGGCTGCGAAGGCGGAGGCGGAGCAGGCGGGCCTGCCGGTGCTCGGTGGCGAGCCGCTCGCCTCGCCCGATCTGGCCGCCGATGTCGCGGCGCGGATCGGCTACCCCGTTCTGATCAAGGCCGCCGGAGGCGGCGGCGGCCGCGGCATCAAGCTCGCCCGCGACCGGTCCGAGCTCACCGCGCTCGCAAGCGTCGCCAGCAGCGAGGCCCAGTCAGCATTCGGTGACCCGAGGATCTACGTCGAGCGCTACATCGAAGCGGCGCGACACATCGAGGTCCAGATCGCCGCCGACGAGCACGGCGAGGTGATCCAGCTGGGCGAGCGCGACTGCTCCGTCCAGCGTCGCTACCAGAAGGTGATCGAGGAAGCCCCGGCGCCCGTCCTCGGAGCCGGGACGCGCGACCGTGTGCAAGCCGCAGCCGTCGCGTTCGCGCGAGCGATCTCCTACCGCAACCTGGGCACCGTCGAGTTCGCGCTGGACACACAGACGGGCGAGTTCTTCTTCCTCGAGATGAACTGCCGCATCCAGGTTGAGCATCCCGTCAGCGAGGCGGTGACGGGCGTCGATCTCGTCTGCGAGCAGCTCGCGATCGCGAGCGGAATGCCTCTCAGTCTCGCGCAGGCGGACGTCGCGATCCGTGGCCACGCCGTCGAGTGCCGCCTGACGGCCGAGGATCCCGCGCGCGGGTTCGCCCCGAGCCCCGGCACGATCTCGCGGTTCTCGATTCCAGCACTTCCAGGCCTGCGGGTGGATACGCATTGCGAGACGGGAACCATCGTCCCCCCCTTCTACGACTCGCTCCTCGCCAAGCTCATCGGTTACGGCACGGACAGGACCGCTGCCGTCGACGTGCTCGTCAGGGCGCTCGAGCGGTCAAAGATCGAGGGAGTCGCGACCAACCGCGAGCTCCTGCTCGGTGTGCTGAGGCACCCCGACTTCGCCGCGGCTGCGCTGAGCACGCGGTGGCTCGAGGAGACGCTCGACGAGCTTGCGCAGGCGGTGCCGGCGTGAGCGACCGAGTGGATTTCGTCGATACCACGACACGCGACGGTAATCAGAGCCTGTGGAGCGCGACGGGGCTGACAACAGCCGACGTCCTCGCCATCGCCCCGACGCTCGATCGGGTGGGCTACCACGCCGTCGACTTCACCTCGAGCACCCACATGGCGGTATCCGTTCGCTTTCACCGAGAAGACCCATGGGAGCGGATCCGCTCGATGGCCGCGCTGATGCCGAACACTCCGCTCAGCTTCATGACGACGGGAATGCGCTTCATCTCGTGGGCGCCCGCCGATGAGGACGTGATCGCGCTCGCGTTTGGGCTCGTCGCCAGAAGCGGCGTGAGGCGGATGCAGATCGCCGACCCCACGAACGACCCGGAGCGCCTGCGGCGAGTCGCCGCGATCGCACGCCGAGCGGGGATCGAAGAGATCGTGGTTGGCCTGACCTACTCGATCAGCGAGGTCCACACGACCGCCTACTACGCGCAGCGCGCCGCGGCGCTCGCCGACTGCGCCGAGATGGATCGCCTGTACCTCAAGGACCCCGGCGGGCTCCTGACCGTGGACAGCGTTCGCGCGCTCGCGCCCGCGCTGCTGGCGGCCGCGGGCTCGCGGACGCTCGAGCTGCACAGCCACTGCACGACGGGGCTCGCACCGCTCGTGTACGTCGAAGGAGTGCGTGCGGGGTTCCGCGCGGTCCACACGGCTTCGGGACCGCTCTCGCGAGGAAGCGCCCAGCCCGAGGTCTCGGGGACCGCGCGCAACCTCGCCGCGGCCGGCTACGGGAACACGCTCGACCTCGAAGCCGAAGCCCTGGTCGCGGCGCACTTCGCCGAGATCGCCGCGGTCAAGGGACTTCCCAGTGGCCTGCCCCAGGAGCTCGACTCCGCCTACTACCGCCACCAGCTTCCCGGTGGGATGGTCAGCACGACGCGCCGGATGCTCCACGAGATGCGCCGCGGCGAGCTGTTCGACGCGATGATCGAGGAGGTGCCGCGCGTGCGCGCCGAGATGGGCTACCCGATCCTGGTCACGCCGGTCTCCCAGTTCGTCGCGACACAGGCCGCCCGCAACGTGATCGACGCAGAACGCTGGCTGAACGTCTCCGACGAGACGGTGCGCTTTTTCCTCGGCCACTACGGTGAGCCGCCGGCCCCGGTCGACGCGGAGATTGCGGCGCGCGTGCTCGCGCTGCCGGCGGCGCGGTCCCTTGGTGAGCTCGAGCCGCTGCGCCTGGAGGGCGCCCGCCGACGGTTCGGGCGGCGCATCTCGGATGAGGACCTGCTGCTGGCGCTGACGATGCCCGCCGACCAGGTCGACGCGATGGTCGCTGCGCGCGGGGCGCCGGCACCTCCGCCCGCCGCGCGCCCAGGGCGCGCGCCGCTCGTGACGCTTCTAGCCGAGCTGGCGCGCCGGCCTGCTGTGACCCACCTGTCGCTGACCAAGGGCGATGACGCGCTCGAGTGGCACCGTGCCGGCTGAACCAACGGGCGCGCTGCCGCCACTGGGCGCGGTGCGGGGGTTCATGTTCGACGTGGACGGAACGCTCGTTCACCGGCGCGCCGACGGTTCGGCCGTTCCGCTGCCCGGCGCGCCCGAGGTCCTCGAGCGAATCCGGGCGTCGGGGCGTCCGCTGGTGCTCTTCACGAACGGAAGCCACGCGAGCTCGGAAACGATCGCCCAGGGGTTGAGCCGTGACGGCGTTGGGGTCTGCGCGCGCGAGGTGATCACACCGGTCGACAGCGCGCTTGCTCACCTGCAGAGCAGGCACCGCAACAGCGCCGTGCTGCTTTTTGCCACAGCCGCCACCCGGGAGCGAATCGGCGCCGCCGGCGTGAGGCTGGTGGACTCCGAGGACGCGGATGTTGTCCTCGTCGCCCACGTCGATGAGATCGACATGGCGTCGCTCGAGCGCGGCGCCCGAGCCGTCGCGGGCGGGGCGGCGCTCTACACGGCGAGCTACGTCCCATCCTACGCCGGAGCATCCGGGCCGATCTTTAGCCGCGGGGCGATGGTCACGGCCGCGATCGCAAAGGTCAGCGGCGCTCGCCCTCGCGTGCTCGGCAAGCCGTCGCGCCCCGCCATTGCCGAGGTCGGCAAGCGGCTCGGACTCCCGACCGAGCAGCTCGCCGTGATCGGCGACGACATGAAGATGGACATCCCACTCGGGCACCTCGGCGGCTCGCTCACCGTTCTCGTGCGCAGCGGCGTGAGCGACACGGTCGATCTTCGCAGCGTCCCCGCCGCCCGCCGGCCGCACGCCGTCATCGACAGCGTGGGCGATCTGCTGGCGGCGCTGTGAGTCGGGAAGCTCGCGTGCTCTGGTCGCCACCGGAGCGTCCGGCGCGGACACCTACGCTCACCGAGTACCTCCGCTGGCTGTCGGTCTACCGCGGCGTCAGCCTGGACGGGTACGACGCGCTGTGGCGTTGGTCGATCGCCGAGCTCGAGCAGTTCTGGGCCTCGATCTGGGACTTCTTCGGCGTCCGCTCGCGCGCGCCCTACGAGTCCGTTCTGAGCGATCGGGTGATGCCCGGCGCGCGCTGGTTCGAGGGCGCGCGCCTCAACTATGCCGAGCAGATGCTGTTCGGTGAGCCGGACCCGACGCGGATCGCGATCGTTGCCCACTCGCAGACACGCGAGCCGCTCGAGCTGACCTTTGGCGAGCTCCGCGAACAGGTGGCGCGAGCTCGCGCGGGACTCGAACGGCTGGGCGTCGGGCCGGGCGACCGCGTTGCCGCCTACGCCCCGAACATCCCGGAGACGCTCGTTGCCTACCTTGCGAGCGCGAGCCTCGGCGCAATCTTCTCGACCTGCGCTCCCGAGCTCGGCCCGCAAAGCGTGATCGCACGCTTGGGGACGCTGGCGCCAAAGGTGCTGCTGGCGATCGCCGGCTACCGCTACGGAAACCGCTACGTCGACCGGAGGTCCGAGGTCGCCGCGGTCGGCTCGGCTATCAGCTCGATCGAGCACCTCGTCCACGTGCCGTACTGCGGCGGCGTCGAAGATCACCTGGAGGGGTCGCTGTCGTGGGTGGATCTCCTCGCGCAGGCGGGTCCGCTCGCGTTCGCCGAGGTTTCCTTCAGCCATCCGCTGTGCATCCTGTTCTCCTCGGGAACGACAGGGACGCCCAAGGCGATCGTCCACTCTCACGGCGGGATCCTCGTCGAGCACTTCAAGAACCACGGCCTCAGCTGGGACCTCCAGCGTGGCGAGCGGATGATGTGGTTCAGCACGACCTCGTGGATGCTCTGGTATTCGCTGGTCTCGTCGCTGATGCTGGGGGCCTCGATCGTGATGATCGACGGCAGCCCCGGCCACCCCGACCTGGCCGAGCAGTGGCGCCTCGCGCAGCTGACGCGCCCGAGCGTGATGGGCGTCGCTCCGGCCTACGTGATGGCGTGCCGTGCGGGCGGCGTCCACCCCTCCGAGTTCGATCTCAGCTCGATCCGCCAGCTAGGAGCCGCCGGCTCGCCGCTGCCGGCCGAGGGCTACGACTGGGTCTACGAGGAGCTCGGCAGCGACGTGCTCCTGAACGTCGGGAGCGGCGGCACCGACGTGTGCAGCGGGATCGTGCAGGGGAGCCCGTTGCAGCCCGTGTTTCGTGGCGAGATCTCCGGCGCCTGCCTCGGCGTCGACGCCGCGGCGTTAGATGTGAGCGGCCGGCCGATCGTCGGGAAGGCCGGCGAGCTCGTGATCCGCGCGCCGATGCCGTCGATGCCGGTCGGGTTCTGGAACGACGACGGGAGCCGCTACCGCTCGACCTACTTCGATCACTTCCCGGGCGTCTGGCGCCAGGGCGACTGGGCGATTTTTACCGAGCGCGGCAGCTGCACGATCCTCGGCCGCTCCGACGCCACGCTCAACCGCGGCGGCGTGCGACTCGGCACCGGCGAGTTCTACGAGGTGCTCGAGCGAATGCCGGAGATCGAGGACAGCCTCGTCGTTCACCTCGAAGACCCAGGCGGCGGATCGGGTGAGCTGATCGTGTTCGTGGCCCTGAGCGCCGGGGCGACGCTCGATGTGGTGCTGCGCGAACGCGTAGGCAAGGTTCTCGCGAGCGAACTGTCGCCGCGACACGTTCCTGACCAGATCGAGGCGGTTCCGTCGATCCCGCGCACCCTGAGCGGCAAGAAGCTCGAGGTTCCGGTCAAGCAGATAATGATGGGAAGGCCCCCGGGCGAGGTCGCCAGCAGCGATGCCCTGGCAGCGCCAGACGCGCTGCACGCGTTCATCGCGATCGCGCTGGCGCGCGCAAGCGGCGGCGAGTGAGCGCGCCGGCGCTATCCTCAGCTCGGGGGGAGTCAGTCCCCGCAGCAGAAGGTCGCGTTGTGGCAGTCCTGTTCGATACAACGACGCTCGATCCTCGGCAGCGGCCCGAGTCGTGGTCTGACGCGCACGAGCGCATCTTCTTCCCGATCGGCGTTCGCTTCTCTTCGAGCATGGCCTGCCGGGGACGGATCGAAGGCCATCGGCTCGGAGCGATCGGCGCCTACCGCGTCGCCAGCGATCCGTCGGTTGTCAACCGCACCCGCCGCGGCGTCGGGGCGTTTGACCCGGAGGAGTTCCTGGTCGCGATGTCGCTGCGCGGTCGCTGCGTGATCGAGCAGTCAGATCGGGCAAGCGCTTTTGGCACCGGCGACCTTTCGAGCTGGGACAGCTCGCACCCGTTCTCCGTGACTCACGCGGAGCCGTTCGACCTGCTCCTCGTCGTCGTCCCGCAGACGCTGCTCGGGCCGCGCAAGGGGACCATGTACCGGCGCACCGCAGGGCTCGTCCGGCACAGCTCAAAGATCGGCACGATTGCGGCGCCGTTCTTCCGCGGCGTCTGGGAAGGCCTCGACGACGGCGAGACCGACACCCGCTGGGACGATGTGGCCGACGGCGTCCTCGCGCTCGTGCGCGCGCTCCACAGCGCCGCTGAACCCGATCCCCCCAGACAGCTCCCGGCCTCCGCTCTGCTGCCCGCAATCCGCGAGCACATCGACCACCACCTGGGCGAGCCAGGACTCGGACCGGAGTCGATATCGCGGTCCCATTTCATCTCGACGCGCTACCTCCACAAACTGTTCGAACGCGACGGGTTCACGGTGTCTGAATGGATCCGCCACCGTCGCCTCGAAGCGTGCCGGCGGGACCTCCGCGATCCGCGCCTCGCGCACCTGACCGTGTCGGAGATCGCTCGCCGATGGGCGCTCGCCAACCCCGCACACTTCAGCCGCAGCTTCCGTGAGGCGTACGGCTGCACGCCGACCGAGCTTCGCGCTCGGCCATGAGCGGGCAGCTCGAGCTCGACGCACTGGTGGCGATCGATGTGCACGTGCACGTCGAGCAGGACGCCCACGGGCATTTGGCGCTCGACCACGAGCTGATGGACGCCTCGGCGGTCTACTTCCGCATGAGCGAGAACCGCACACCGACGATCGAGGACATCGTGGAGCGCTACCGCGCGCTGTCGATGGCGGCGGTCATCTTCACGATCGACGCCGCCAGCTTCACCGGCCATCCGGCGCTTTCGAGCGAGACGATCGCAGACCGCGCAAAGGAGTATCCGGACGTGCTGATCGCGTTCGGGTCGGTTGACCCGCTGCGCGGGGACGCCGCCGTCGAACAGGCGCGGTCGCTGGTTGGCGAGCACGGCGTCCGCGGCTTCAAATTCCATCCGATCCTGCAGGGCTTCGCGCCGAACGAGGAGCGCTTCTATCCGCTGTGGCGGGCGATCGAGGAGCTCGGCGTGCCGGCGCTCTTCCACACCGGTCAGACCGGGATCGGGGCCGGGCTTCCGGGCGGGCGTGGCCTTCGCCTGCGCTACTCGGACCCGATGCTGCTCGATGACGTCGCTGCGGACTTCCCCGCACTCACGATCGTGTTGGCACACCCGTCGGTGCCTTGGCAGGACGAGGCGATCTCGATCGCCACGCACAAGTCGAACGTCTACATCGACCTGTCGGGCTGGTCGCCGAAGTACTTCCCGGCGCAGCTGGTGCGCGCCGCCAACACCTACCTGCGCGAGAAGGTGCTGTTCGGGTCCGACTTTCCGCTGATCACGCCCGAGCGCTGGCTAGGCGACTTCAACGGGCTCGAGATCGACGAGCAGGTGCGGCCCCTGATCCTGAAGGAGAACGCGATCAGGATGCTCGGGCTGGCCGGCGAATGAGCGCGACAGCACGGGTCGCGTCTGGTGCGGCGGGCTCGGGCGTTCGCGAGCTCGCGAACTTCATCGGCGGGCGCTGGGTCCCCGCCAAAGGAGCTCCGCTACTGGACGTCACATCGCCGGCGAGCGGCGAGGTCATCGCGCGCGTACCGCTGAGCGGGCGCGCCGAGGTCGCGGCGGCGGTCGCAGCAGCCGGTGGTGCGCTCGCACCGTGGCGCGCGGTCTCTGTGATCCGCCGGGCGCAGCTGCTGTTCGGCCTGCACCACGCCGTGAGCGAGCGAGCCGAGGAGCTGGCGGCGTCGGTGACGCGCGAGATGGGCAAGACGATCGCCGACTCCCGCGCCGAGGTCGCGCGAGCGATCGAGATGATCGAGGCCGCCAGCGCGATGCCGCAGACGATGCAGGGGCGCACGCTCGAGGGCGTAGCCACCAACGTCGACTGCGAGACGGTGCTCGAGCCGGTCGGTGTTTGTGCCGCGATAACGCCGTTCAACTTCCCTGCGATGGTCCCGATGTGGTTCCTGCCGTTCGCGATCGCCGCCGGGAACACGTTCATCCTCAAGCCGTCGGAGCAGACGCCGGTCACGCAGTCGATCGTGTTCGAGATCCTCGACGCGCTCGAGCTGCCGCCCGGGGTCGTCAACCTCGTCAACGGCGGGGCCGACGTCGTGAACGCGATCCTCGACTCGCCCGGGATCGACGCGGTGTCGTTCGTCGGGTCCGCCAGCGTCGCGCGGCACGTCTACGAGCGCGCCGCAGCGACCGGGAAGCGCGTGCAGGCGCTCGGCGGCGCGAAGAACCACATGGTCGTGATGCCTGACGCCGTGATGGAGCGTACGGCGGACAACATCGTCGCGAGCGCTTTCGGCGCCGCCGGCCAGCGCTGCATGGCGGGCTCCGTCCTTGTCACCGTCGGCGACGCCTGGGAGCGGCTGCGCGATGAGCTCGTTGCACGAGCGGCGGGCCTGCGAGTCGGTGATGGCGCGCGGAGTGGCGTTGACGTCGGGCCCGTCATCTCGCCGGCTGCGCGCGCACGCATCGAGGGCGCGATCGACGCAGCGGTAGCGTCGGGAGCGACCGCGGCGCTGGACGGGCGGGCGCCCGCCGGCGCGGTCACCGGAGGGTCGTTTGTCGGGCCGACGATTCTCGAGAACGTTGCGGTGGACAGCAACGCGGTGCGCGAAGAGGTCTTCGGTCCGCTCCTCAGCGTGACGGGCGTCGGCACACTCGATGAGGCGATCGCGGTCGTCAACGCAAGCCGCTACGGCAACGGCAGCTCGATCTTCACGGAGTCGGGTGCGGCAGCGCGGCGCTTTCGCTCGGAGGTGCAGACCGGGATGGTCGGCATCAACGTCGGCGTCGCCGCTCCCGTCGCGTTCTTCCCGTTCTCGGGCTGGAAGGGCTCGTTCTTCGGCGACATCCACGCCCATGGACACGACGCCGTGGAGTTCTTCACGCGCAAGAAGACAGTCACCTCGCGCTGGTTCTCCGAAGCGAGCGGGCAATACTTCGTCGAGTAGCGGAGCGAGCGCCGGTCTATGCCGCGGCCGCGACGAGCAGCTCGAGATCGTGTGGGCGGCTCGCGAAGCGGAGCGCGTCCTTCATCGAGACCTGGCCGGCTCGAAGCGCCTTGACGAGTGCCTGGTCGAAGCTCTGCATTCCGTAGTAGTCGCCCTCGGCGATCACGTCCGCGAGGTCGACCGTCCGTTCGGGGTTGAGGATCATGTCGTGAACGCGGCCGGTCATCGTCAGCACTTCGGCGATTGCGATGCGCCCAGCGCCACCGACACGCGGGACGAGTCGCTGCGAGACGATTGCCCGGAGGGTTCCCGCGAGCATCGAGCGCGCGTGCTGCTGGTCGGCCGGCGGGAAGAAGTCGAGGATGCGGTTGATCGTCTCGGCCGCGTCGAGGGTGTGGACGGTCGTAAGCACGAGATGGCCCGTCTCGGCCGCGGACATCGCCGTGCGGATCGTCTGCTCGTCGCGAAGCTCGCCGATCATGATGACGTCGGGGTCCTGGCGCAGAACGCGCCGCAGCGCGGTCGCAAAAGACTCCGTGTCCGTGCCGACCTCCCGCTGATCGATCGCCGCCTTGTCGTCACGGTGAAGGAACTCGATCGGATCCTCGATCGTGACGATGTGCTTGAACGCGGTGCTGTTGATGTGCTCGATGATCGCCGCCAGCGTTGTCGACTTGCCGCAGCCGGTGGTCCCGGTGACGAGGATGATCCCGCGCTGCTCGTCGGCGAGCTCGTGCAGGACCGGCGGCAACCCAAGCTCGTCCAGCTTCTGAATTGCGTAGGGCACTACCCGAAAGACCATCGAGATCGATCCGCGCTGCATGTAGGCGTTGACACGAAAACGCGCGAGGCTCGGAACCGAGTAGGCGAAGTCCACCTCGTGCGCGGTCTCGAACTCCTTGACGCGGGCGTCGGGAAGGATCGCGTGGAGCATCTCGAGCGTGTCAGCCGCGGTGAGCGGCGCGAACGCGTCGTCGACGTGCTGGAGGGCGCCGTTGATGCGCATGAGCGGCGGGCTCCCGACCTTGACGCAGAGGTCTGAGGCATCGTCGCGCACCAGACGTCTGAGCAGGGCTGCGATGTCGGGCCGCCCCGTGGGGTCTGGGGTGAGAGCGAGCGGCATCGCAATTGGCATCGGCGCCCACATCCAACCGCTATAGGCGAGACGCCGAGCACGCCAGGGTGTTTTCCCGCAGGTCCGCAGCCCGCCGGTGTCGAGGCCTCAGGACCACCTGTTCGACAGCTGCGGCCAATTACGGTATTGCGGATCGCGCGCGGCGCCGTCAACAAGGACATGGGGCTCGCGATGCATCGCGCCGCGCGATGGCTCGCGCGGCTGTTTGTCGTCCGTCACCGGACGTGGCTTGCGCTCGCGCTCGCGCTCGCGAGCATTGGCTGTGCAGCGTCGCTCCTATCAGCGATTGCGGCTTCGAGAGCGGCGGCGGCGGATTCGCGCGAGGCGCTGCGCGCGAGCGCCGTGCAGCTGGCCTCGACACTCCGGCTGGCGATCCAACACGAGGACGATCTGGTCGTGAGCGCGAGCGGCTTTCTCGCTAACGACCCAACCGCGTCGAGCGCGCAGTTCAGGGCCTGGGCGCAGGCAGTGGACGCCTTCGGCCGCTACCCCGAGCTACTTGGGATCGCCCACTCGGCGCCGGTCGCACCCAGCGAGCTGCCGGCGCTGCTCGCACGTCTCGAGAAAGCGGCCGCCGGCACGCTCCCGGCGCTTCGAGGACCCGCGCCGTCGTACTGCCTGTCGCAAAGCGTCGCCTACAGACGCGGCATGGGGTCGATGTTCGCGGCCGGACGCAACGTCTGCCGACTCTCACCCGAAGCATGGGCCGCGGGGCTGGACGCGCTCGACACCGGACAGCCGGCCTACGCTCCCTGGGTCCCCGCCGACCGCTCGCTCGGCCCGTTGCTCGTGGTGTTCGCCCCGCTCTACGACGGTACTCAGTCACTCGCGGCAGCCGGCCGCCGACGAGGGTTCACAAGGTGGGTCGCGATCGTCGTTCGTCCCCGTGTGCTGCTCGCGCGGGCACTTCGAGGGTACGCCGGCACCGCTGTCCGCTTCAGCTACAGGCGCGCCGGCGCAAGCGTCGCCATTTCCGCCGGCTCGGCACCGAGCGGCGCCGGCACCGACAGCGTGGCGCTCGGAAACGGCTGGACCGTTCGCACCCGAGCCGCAATCCGCGGCGTCGACCTGCTCTCGAACGAAGGTGGCGCACTGGCGATAATCGGCGTCGGTGGCGCGCTCAGCCTGCTGGTCGCCGCACTCGTTTTCGTCCTCGGAACCGGCCGGTCGCGCGCCCTGAGACTTGTGGAGTTGCGAACGACCGAGCTGCGCCGGCTCGCATTGCACGATCCGCTGACGGGGCTTCCGAACCGCGCCCTGCTGACCGACAGGATCCGCCAGATGCTCGCGCGCAGCGTGCGAGAGGGACGCGCTGGCGCCGTTGCCTACCTCGACATCGACGACTTCAAGAACATCAACGACACGTTCGGGCACGCGGCCGGCGACCGCCTGCTGACCGCGGTCGCGGGGCGGGTGAGCGCAGGCGTACGCTCAGCGGACACGGTTTGTCGTATCGGTGGCGACGAGTTCGTGGTGCTGGTCGAAGCCGCCCAAGGCGACGAGTCGCCGGACGTGGTCGCGCGGCGCCTGCTGGAGCTGATCGGCGCACCGTTCGACATCGGCGTCGGATTCCCGGTGCACGTGACCGCGAGCGTCGGGGTCGCACTCGCCAAACACATGAACGCGAGCGAGCTGTTGCGCTGCGCCGACGTCGCGCTCTACGAGGCGAAGTCCGCAGGGAAGAACGGCTACGCGATCTTCGACCCGCAGAACGTCGCGCCGCCTGAGATCGAGCTCGTGGACCCTGAGCGCACCGGCCGCGCCGGGAGCAGCGCCGGTCAGGCCGCGTCGCCCTCGAGCTCGAACATCGCGTCGTCCAGGTAGCAGTAGGACCATGCCTCACCCGGTTCGACCGAGGTGACTATCGGGTGGCCGCTATCACCCGCGTGGCCCGAAGCGTGCCGGTTCGGCGAGGAGTCACAGCAGCCGACGTGGCCGCAACTCCGGCAGACCCGAAGATGGAGCCAGCGCCCGCCGACCGCCAGACAGTCCTCGCAACCCGCGACACTCGCAGGACGAGGAACGGTCACGTGATCGAGATGTGCGCAGACGGTCATGTGTGCCTCCTTCGAGGGCTCGAAACCACCGTTGCCGTCGCCGGCCCTTCGGTATCTTGACCAACCGCGTCGATGGGCTCTGCAGAGCCACCGACGGGCCCACCCCGCGCACCGACCCGCGTCGGGTCGGCGCGCGGCGCAGCGGGCTTGGAAACTGGTTTCGGGGTGTACGAGCCGTGCCGAATTGCGCTGCGACTCGCGCCGGCTCGGACGCGGTGCTACGCCTCGACGATCTCCGCGGTCGCTGCGCTCTCCTTGACGCCTTCTGCAGCGCGCTTCGCGTCGGACTTGCTCGCGAAGGACTCGCCGGCGCTCGCAGTGGTCTGGCCGTTTGATGAGACCAGACGCCAGCGGTAGTGCCCGCCCTTGTCTTCGTAGATCTCGAACTTGGCTGCCATGGTGCCGCTCCTTTGGTTGCTTAGGCGCGGGCAGGCTAGTCCTTTTCGCGCGTTCGCGCTCGCCCGCTCGCGTGCCGGTGAGCGGCCGGCGGAGCGCGATCGAGTTCATGGGCAAACAGCGCGATTTCCTCGGGGCGCGCGAGCGTTCGCGTCCCGTCGCAGGTGGGGCGCCGGAAGTGGTGGTGGTTCTCGTGTTGACGAGCAAGCCGATTCCGAGCCCGGAGGGATCCGACCGTCGAGCCGCGCCGAAGAGCGCGCAGCCCGATACCGGCGGTTGCCAAAGCGGCGACGACCACACCGACCCGCAGCCGCCACGCGGCTCCCTCCGGCTCGCACTAGACCAGGCGCTGAGCGTTTAGGACTCGAATGCTCGGTTGGGCGCGCGCCAGCATGCGCGACTACGATGAGCCCCATGCCCGAAGCCCTCTTCTTCACGGACTCGGAGCCTGCCAACCGGCTGATCGCCACCGATCCGATTGCGCTCCTGATCGGCTTCGCGCTCGATCAACAGGTGAGCGTGCAGAAGGCGTTCATGGGGCCGCTCGTCCTGCGCGAGCGGCTCGGGACGCTCGATCCTCGAACGATCGCCGACGCCGACCTCGACCCGGTGTTCCGCGAGAAGCCGGCCATTCACCGCTTCCCGGGCGCGATGGCCACGCGGGTCGCGGAGCTCGCGCGCCACGTCTGTGACAACTACGACGGCGACGCCGCGCGGGTTTGGACCGATGCAACAACCGCGGGCGAGCTTCGCGCCAACATCGCGGCCCTACCGGGCTTCGGCGAGATGAAGGTGAAGGCGCTCGCCTCCGTTCTCGCAAAGCGGTTTGGCGTGGCGTCAGCCGCCCAGCTTGTGCCGGCGCACCCGACGCTCGGCGACGTCGATTCGCCGCAGGCGCTGGTCGACTACCAGGCCGGCAAGCGAGCACACAAAGCCGAGGCACGGTCTCGCGGGAAAACGAGAGAGTGAAACGGCCGCGCCTGAGGTGATGACGCGGCCGCTTCGGCGGGTCTTGGTCTCACCCGTCGGTGGAGGCGACGAGCGGGCGACACTCTTTCAGGCGCCCCGGATGCCAGCGGCCGCCGGAACGGGCGTCGGATCGGCGGCCGCGTGCCTAGAACACCCCCGCCGGACCCGCTTGTGGCTTGCTAGTTGTCGCTGCCGAGGCGGTCGGTCAGGTACAGGTCGCTTGCGTCGCGCGCGAGCGCGTGAAGGCGCTCGGCGGGCAGGCAGGGAAGCACCGTTGCCAGCACCTGCAGCTCGCTCAGGCCGGCGTCGAAAGCGCAGGAGCCGCGCAGCCGCGCAGCAAGACGGAGGGCGTCGCGGCGGCCGTCACCGAGCGCGGAGAACGCTCCAACGAGGAAGCGGACGTTCGCGACCGCGAGCGTCGAGCCCCGGCTGCCCGCCCATCCGGCCACGTCCCGCAGATCCTCCGGCCCCAGCCCGGCGAGCGCCTTCTCATAGTTGGCGGCCAGCTCGCCGTCCGGAACCACGTCGACCCACGCGTCGACCACCAGCTCAACGAGCTCGCGGCGCGAATCGCGACCGAGGGCGTCGGCAATCGCGGTCACCGTGCGCGCAGGGTCGGTCGTGCAGAGGGACGTCGGCTTGTCGCGGCGCATCGACATCGAGTCGAATGTAGCCGCCGACCCGGACGTGCAAGGCGGCTGCGGGGCGTCTAGACCTCGGGGAGCAGCTGCTCGAGTGTCAGGAGCGGCGCGAACAGGTCGCCGCTGCGATCCACGCGGTCCAGCACGTCGTCAAACTCGAACGCGAGCGATGCGGGCTCCCGCGACTGCAGCGTGGCGCGGACCTCATCCCAGGTGACGGGGGTTGAGACGGTCGGCCGCGGTGTTGCGCGCAGCGAGTAGACGCAGACTGTCGTCTTGTGCCGGTCGTTCTGGCTCCAGTCGATCAGCACCCTGCCCGGACGCAACGACCGCGTCATTCGCGACACGACGAGGTCGGGCCGAGCGCGCTCGGCGAGCTGGGCGAGGCTGGCGGCGAAGTGCTTGGTCTGCTCGAACGTCGAGTGCGGGCCGAGTGGAACGTAGACCTGCAGTCCCTTTGAGCCGGAAGTCTTCGCGAAGCTGGCGATCCCAAGGCGCTCGAAGGTCCCCACGAGCAGCAGCGCCACCTCGCAGCACTCGACGATAGTCGCCGGTGCTCCCGGGTCAAGGTCGAACACGACGGCGTCAGGGCGGTCCGGCGAGCCGGCGCGCGCAAGCGGGACGTGCAGCTCGAGCGCCGCAAGGTTGGCCAGCCAACGCAGCGTGTCGAGGTCACCGGCGACGGTGTGGTTCGTTGCGCTGCGACCACCCTTCACGGCCACCGTCCTGACCCAGGGCGGCCGGTGAGTCGGCGAGTTCTTCTCGAAGAACGCCTTTCCTTCGACGCCATCGGGGTAGCGCCTCACCGTCAGCGCGCGGTCGGCGAGGTGCGGCAGGAGAACTGGAGCGATGGCGGTGTAATAGCCGATGACCCCGCCCTTCGTGAGGCTCGCCGCGGGGTAGAGGACCTTCCCGGGGCGCGTCAGCCGGACGCGGCCACCGCCACCGTCAATCCCGCCGCCGGTCACGTCCCGGCTGTCCTGCGTCACGGGATCAGGAGCAGCGCCGGCCGGCTCGCGCGTCACGTCAGACGCGATCCTGTCGGCACGCCGGCCCTTGTAGACCGGAGCTCTGAGCGAGCCGGTGGCCGTCCACTCGCGAAACTCGACCTCGATCACGAGCTCCGGCTCGGTGAAGGTCGCGGCCTTCGGCGGTCTGGCGGGACCCGCGGCGAACGGCGAGTCTTGGCGGACGAGCGGCGTCATGAGATCCGCTAGACGTTCGACCTCCGCTTCCGTGAGCCCGCTGCCGACGCGGCCGGCGTAGCGGAGCGCTCCCGACTCGTCGTGGACCCCCAGGAGCAGAGCGCCGATCCGCCCACCCCGGCTGCCGCGACCGGGTGTGAAGCCACCGACGACGAACTCCTGGCGGTTCGTGTGCTTGATCTTCAGCCAGCTGCCGTCGCGGCGTCCGGGGCGGTAGGTCGCGTCAGTTCGCTTGGCGACGATCCCCTCGAGACCGCCGGCAGCGGTCGCGGCGAGCACGTCGCGACCGTGCCCCTGCAGCGGCGCCGGCGTGCGCCAGTGCTCGCCGTCGAGGCGGAGGTCGGCGAGCGTCGCGCGTCGCTCGCCGTAGCTGCGATCGATCAGCGAGTGGCCGTCGAGCCAGAGGAGATCAAAGATCACGTAGGTGACCGGCGCCGTCGCCGCGAGGCGGCGGGCGGCCGCCACCGAACCGATCCGCGGCTGGAGCGCAGCGAAGCTCGGGCGACCGGCGTCGTCGAACCGAACGATCTCGCCGTCCAGCACCGCGCGGTGAGCGCCGAGCGCGCGACCCAGGCGAGCGAGCTCGGGATAGCGGTCGGTGATGTCCGCCTCGCCACGGCCCGCGAAACGCAGCCGTCCGGGTTCTGAGTAAGCGAGGGCCCGGACTCCGTCCCACTTGACCTCGTAGGCCCATCCCGTGTCGTCATGCGGAAGCGAGCCGATCCGCGCCAGCATCGGCTCGATGTGGTCGGGCATCGGTTCGACGTCGGGGTCAGCCGGCGGGTCCATTCGGTGGATCATCCAGTCCTTCGGCGGCGCGTCGGTGCCGATCGCGAACAGGGCGTAGCGCGCATCGATCCGCTCGCCGTGGAGGGCGACCTCGACCTTGCGCGGCTCCCATTTCAGCGTCTCGTAGGTGCCGCGGTCCCAGATCGACATCGTGCCCGCGCCATAGCTGCCGGCCGGTATCTCGCCCGAGAACTCGAGATAGGCGAGCGGGTGATCCTCCGTGTGGGGAGCGATGTGGTTGACCTTCGGCTCGAGCGGGATGCCGCGCGGTAGCGCCCACGACACAAGCACGCCGTCGCGCTCGAGACGGAGGTCCCAGTGCAGGCGACGGGCGGAGTGCTCGTGGATCACGAAACGGCGCTGGGAGCCGACGGCGCCGGCCGCCTCGCCGCTCGGCTCAGGCGTTTTCGTGAAGTCGCGTTTGGCGCGGTAGTGCTCGAGACTGCCGCTCTCGCGGCGCCCGCTCACGACTTCTGCGTGGCCTTGGGCTTGGCCGCGCGCGCCTTGGAGGAGGCGGCCGTGGGCTTCGCCTTCGCCGGCGTGGCCTTGCCAGCGGCGAGCGCGTCGACGCTCGCCTGGAGGGCGGCCATCAGGTCGGGCACGACGGCCGGCTCGGCCGCCGGGGGCGCGATCGTGATCTCCTCGCCTGCGACCTTCTGCTCGATCAAATGCAGCAGCGCCGCGCGATACTCGTCGCGTAGGCGTGCGGGCTCAAACGGCGCCGAGAGCATCTCGATCAGCTGGCGCGCCATCGCGAGCTCGCGCTCAGAGACCTCGGCGGTCCCCTCCCCCGCGTCCTCGAGCGTGGTCGGCGAGACAAGCTCGTCGGCGTAGACGAGCGTGACGAGCAACAGCTGATCGCCCTGGACACGAAGCGCCACGAGGTGCTCCTTCTGGCGCAACACGAAGCGGCCGATCCCGACCTTGCCGGCCTCGCGCATCGCGTCGACCATCAGGCGGAACGGCTTCGCGGCGCCGGGGGCCGCAGCGAGGAAGTAGGAGGAGTCGAACATCAGCGGGTCGACCTCGTCGAGATCGATGAACTGCTCGACCTCGATCAGCCGCGTCTTCTTCGCGGCAAGCCCATCGAGCTCCTCGGGCTCGATCACGACGTACTGACCCGGCGCGAACTCATAGCCCTTGACGAGGTCCTCGAAGGCGACCTCCGCCCCGTCGGCGCTGCAGACACGCTTCTGCTGGATTCGCGCGCGGTCCTCGGCGTGGAGCTGGTGGAACTGGACGTTCTTGCGCTGAACGGCGTTGTAGAGCTTGACGGGCACGTTGACCAGCCCGAACGAGATCGCGCCACTCCAGATCGAACGCGCCACTGCACACCTTCCTGTCGCTCCGAGGCGGCCCGTTTGAGCGCGCCCAACGAGGTTTCAATCTAGCAACGGCGTGGCCTGCCGGCCGCAAGCGGTGTTGCGGCGGAGAGCGGCCCTGCGGAACAACGGATCTGACGTCGGCGCTGGCCGCAGTCGGACCGCGGCGCGCGCGATCTACGGCGGGCCCGCTGGCTGCAGGCGTCCCGCAGCAGCGAGCGCGGCGGCGCATTGAATCCCTCCCCTGAAGATCGAGGGCAGCTCAGCTCATGCGCAGGACGGGCTTGATCACGGCGCCTGACGCGGCGTCCGCGGCGGCCTCGCCGATCTGGTCGAAGTCGTAGTGGCGGATCAGGCGCTCGACGGGGAAGCGACCCTGCTCCCAGTAGCGGATCAGCTTTGGCAGGAAGAGCTTCGGCACGCTGTCACCCTCGACGATGCCGCGGACCACGCGACCGCCGGTGAGGATCGTGTTGACGTCCAGTGAGACCTCGGTGCCGAAGCGAGGGGCGCCGATCACGCCGGCGGTCCCTCGCGGGGTCAGCGAGTCGACCGCGGCGCGGAGCACCTCGGGAGCGCCGGTCGTCTCGAGCGCGAAGTCGACGCCGTGGCCGGTCAGCGCGCGAATCTCCGCCGCGACATCAACCGCGCTCGCATCGAGGGTGTGGGTTGCTCCGAGCTCGCGAGCCAGCTGCAGGCGGGCCGGGACGCGGTCGATCCCGATGATCGTGCTCGCGCCGGCGATCACGGCGGCGAGGATCGCGGCGATGCCGACGGCGCCCGTGCCGAAGACGGCGAGCGTGCTTCCCGGGGGCAGCTCGAGAGTGCACAGGACGGCGCCGGCGCCGGTCTGGAAGCCGCAGCCGAAGGGCGCCACGAGATCGAGCGGGATGTGGCTCTCGACGCCGACCACGTTGCGCTCACGCGCCACCGCGAGTGTCGCGAAGCTCGACTGGCCGAAGAAGTGGGAGCCGATCGAGATGCCGTCACGTGAGAGGGCGCTCGACTCGTCAAGCGGCCGCGAGGCGGCGAAGTTGTACTCGAAGAACTCGTAGCAGTAGGAGGACTTCGCCTGCAGGCAGCTCGGGCAGGCGCCGCAGGAGTCGAAGGTCATCGCGACGCGTTCGCCGACGTGGACGTCCGCGACCCCCGCGCCGACGGCGAGGACGACTCCGGCGCCCTCGTGACCGAGCACCGCGGGCAGCGGCGTGGGGATCAGGCCGGCGGCGCAGGTGAGGTCGGTGTGGCAGATGCCGGCTGCGCTGACGGAGATCAGGAGCTCGTCGGCGCGAAGCTCACCGACATCGACGTCGCTCAGAACGAACGGGCCGCCGGCGATCTCGCTCACCGCGGCGCGGGCGGTCCTCATGGGTCCGGCGCGGGCGCGCCTGCGGCGCGTTTGACGCGGTAGCCGACCGGCAGGAAACGCAGTCCGGTGCGCTCCGCCACCATCCCCCAGATGCCGCGCGGGAGCAGCAGCGCAAACAGAATCGCGGTTGCGCCGAGGCCGATCAGGTACCAGGTGCCGTCGTTGCCGAACTGCTTCTGGATGAAGTAGAGAATGATCGCGCCGATGATCGGCCCCTCGAAGGTTCCGAGCCCGCCGACCAGCACCATGAAGATCATGAACGCGCTGTAGTTGACCGAGAAGATCGACGTCGGCTCGATGAAGAGGATGTTGGCGACCGTCATCGCGCCGGCCGCCCCGCAGCCGGCTGAGGCGAGGACGAACAGGATGCGCTTGCCGGCGACGACGCGTACGCCGACCGACGATGCGGCGCCCTCGTCGTCGCGGATCGCTTGCAGTGACGCGCCGAGGCGGCTGCGTAGGAGGAAGAACACGGAGATGACAAAGAAGGCGGCGAGCGCGAGCGTCAGCCAGTAGGTGTAGTGCTCGCGGCTGGTCGGCGAGTATCTGTCGAGCTGGATCAGCGAGATGCCGGTGCCGGCGCCGAGTTGGTTGTCGAAGGAGACGTAGATCCCGATCGCCTCCGCGACGACCCAGGTCCCGATCGCGAACTGGGCCCCGCGGAAGCGAAGCACGATGAACGAGAGCGGGACCGAGACGACCGCGCAGAAGACGACGGCGAGCAGCATGCCGAGGTACGGGTCGAAGCCGTGCAGGGCGAACCACACGGTCGCGTACGCGCCGAGACCGATGTAGGCCTGCAGCCCGATCGAGACGAGACCCGCGTAGCCGGCGAGAGCGTTCCACATGACCGCCAGCAGAACGAGGGTGAGGAGGCTCGTGAGGTCCTGAACGACGCTCGCGCCCATCACCACCGGCACGAACGCGAGCGCGACCAGCAGCAGCCCGAAGCCGCCCGTGAAGCCGGCCGAGAGGCGCGTCCAGCGCTGGATCCGCGCGATCGGCGGCGTGGGCGCGGCCGCGGCACCGGTTGCCGCGCTCATGTGGTCGCCCGTGGTAGCGGCCCGCGGGCCGCACGGCCCGATCGGAGCGTCAGCAGGCCCCCGCGCGGGGAGATCAGGACGAGCAGGAACACGATGTGCCCGGCGAGGATCGAGTACTCGGGGTTGATCTGCGCGCCGACGGTCTGCGCGATCCCCAGGACGATGCCGCCGAGCAGCGCGCCCCAAAGCGACGAGCCGAGACCCCCGATCACGACCGCCTCGAAGGCGAAGATCAGCTGGTCGGGGCCGGAATAGGGGTAGAAGGTCGAGCGCAGCGCGAGCGCGAGACCGCCGATCGTGGCGATCACGACAGCTACCGCGGTCGCCCACGCGTAGACCGAGCGCGAGTCGATACCTACCAGCTCGGCCGTGTCGGGATCCTCCGCGGTGGCGCGCATCCGCCGACCGGCGTCGGTCTTCGAGAGGAACAGCTGCACCGCGGCGAAGATGACGACCGCGGTGCCGAAGATCAGGGCGCTGAGGGCGGAGATCGAGATCTGGCTGTTGATCCGCCAGGCGGCTGTGACGAGCGAGCCGGTGTCCTGGCCGAGGGAGCGGACGTCGGGAGAGAAGCTCTGTTCCAGCACGTTCTGGATCACGATCGATAGGCCGAACGTGGCGAGGAGCGGGACCAGCAGGCCGGAGCGCAGGCTGCGCTGTAGCACGAGGCGCTGGAGGAAGTAGCCGAGCAGCAGCATCGCGGGCAGCACCGGGAGGACGCCGACCAGCGGTGAGACGTTCCAGTGCTCGAGCAGGAGGTAGATGAGATAGGCACCGAGCACGGCGATGTCGCCGTGGGCGAGGTTGATGATCCGCATGACCCCGAACATCAGCGCGAGGCCGCACGCGATGATCCCGTAGTAGCCGCCGAGCAGGATTCCCTGGATGACGTCGTTGACCCAGGTCACCCTGCGACCCCCGCGGCGCGATGCAGGCCGAAGTAGGCCTCGGTGATCTGTTCGCGGGTCAGCTCGTCGCGAGCGCCCTCGAGCACGAAGCGCCCTTCGAGCATGCAGACCATCCGGTCGGCGATCGTCGCTGCCCGCGTGAAGTCCTGGTCGACGAGGATCACGGTCGCTCCTTCAGCGACGACGCTGCGCAGCGAGCTGTAGACGGCCTCGACGGCCAGCGGCGCGAGGCCGAGCGACACCTCGTCCAGCAGCAGCAGGCGCGGATTTGAGATCAGCGCGCGTCCGATCGCGGTGGCCTGCTGTTCGCCCCCCGACAGCGTCGCGGCACGCTGGTCGCGTAGCGGACCGAGCATCGGGAAGGCCTCGATCACGGTGTCGACCGTCCAGCGTCCCGTGCGCCTGCGCTGGGTCGCGACGCGGAGGTTCTCCTCGACGGTCAGGTTCGCGAACAGCCTGCGCCCCTCGGGTACGAGCGCGATGCCGAGTCCGACGCGACTGTGGCCGGGCATCCGCGTGACATCGGCGCCGTCGAAGATGATCCGCCCCTCGCTGGCACGGTGGGCGCCGGCGATGCCGCGCAGCAGCGTTGTCTTCCCCGCGCCGTTCGCGCCGACGAGCGCGAGCGTCTCGCCTTCGCTGATCGTGAGCGAGACGTCACGGACCGCCTCGAGCAGTCCATGACGCAGCCGCAGGCCCTCGACCTCGAGCAGCGGCGCTCCCTTCGGGGCCGGCGGTTTCGGTTTGCGTGCGGTCACGCTGCCGCGGTTCCGAGGTAGGCGTCGACCACGCGGGCGTCGCTCATCACAGCGCGGGGCTCGCCGTCCGCGATCACCCGGCCCGCCTCCATGCAGACGAGGCGCGTGATGACCTGGACCAGCACGTGCACGATGTGCTCGATCCAGACGATCGCGATTCCGTCCTCGCGCAGGCCATTGATCATCGTCACGAGCTGTTCGGCTTCGGCGTCCGTGAGCCCCGCCCCAATCTCGTCGAGCAGCAGCAGCACCGGACCCGTGGCGAGCGCGCGCGCCATTTCGAGTCGCTTGCGTCCGAGCAGCCCGAGGGTGTCGGCGCGGCGATCGGCCAGCTCGGCGAGATCGCAACGCTCGAGCACCTCGAGACAACGCGCGTAGGCGCCGGCGCGACGCAGGCCACCACCGGTCGAAGCTGCGACGAAGCAGTTCTCGAACACGGTCATGCCGCCAAACGGGCGGGGCACCTGGTGTGCGCGTGCGATCCCGAGCCGGGCTCGGCGGCTCGCCGGCGCGCGCGTGATATCGGACCCGCGAAACGTGACCGTTCCATCCGACGGTGCGATCGTGCCGGCGAGCACGTTCAGCAGTGTCGTCTTGCCCGCTCCGTTGGGCCCGACGATGCCGACCGCCTCGCCGGCGGCGACGCTCAAGTCAACGCCGTCGAGGGCCGCAAGCGCTCCGAACTGCCTGCGGACCCCGACGGCGGCGAGCAACGGCTCTGTTGCCATGCTCGTGATTACTACAGGATCAGCTGTAGGGCTTCAGCTTCGCCTGGATCGGAACGTGCGGATCGTCCTTGTGCTCGCAGAAGACGAACTCGAGCGGGTACTTGCTGCCCTTCTTCGTCGTGAGCCACTGTCCGCCCGGGATCGGTGTCGCAACCACGTTCGGCACCGGGTTCTTCGACGGGCTTCCGGTTCCCCAATGGAGGTTGCCGAGCGGCGTGTTCACGCTGAGGTTCTTCAGCGCGCTGGCCACCGCCGCCTTGTTCTTCGGGTTACCGCTGGCCTTCAGCGCGGCGGCCGCGACGTCGAACAGCGCCATGCTCGCGCCGGTCTGCTGATTCCAGTACTTGCCGCTGTGCGCCTCGTAGCCGGCTCCCAGAGCCTTGTTCGAGATGCCGGTCAGGGTTGACTTGTAGGGCCACGTCGGTCCCCAGTAGCAGCCGGTCGCGAGCTTGTTGCCGAGCTTCAGACCGACCGCCTGGATCTGCGAGACGAACAACCCCGTCTTGGCGATCTGCGCGATCTTCACCTGCTTGGTGTAGCCCTGCTGCGCCGCCTGGCGCCAGAACGTCGTGAAGTCCGGCGGAATCGGGAACGTGTTGAAGATCTCGCAGTTCTGCTGCTTGAACATCGTGATCTGCGAGGTGAAGTCAGTCGTTCCGTCCTCGTAGGGACCCGGATCGACGATCGTGTAGCCGGCACTGTGGAGCAGCGGAGCCAGGGCCCCGCGGATCGCATTGCCGTCGGCATCGTTCGGATACATCACGCCGACCGTCTTGTTCGTCGAGACCTGTGGCCACATGTCCGTGTAGGTGTCGAAGAAGTTCCCCACACCGAAGCTGAAGTGGAAGATCCACTGGTAGGCGACGGGCTTCGACAGGCTGTTTCCGGACCCAAGCCACCAGGCCTGCCACGGAACCGTTGTCGATACCGCTGGGACGCCTGCGGCCTCCGCAGCGCCGACGACGGGAAGCACGACCTCGGGCGTCGAGGTGGCAAGCAGCATGTCGACGTTGCTGCTGGAGATCAGCTCCTGGGTCACCTGCGCCGAAACCGACGGCGAGGATTGAGCGTCCTTGCTGATGATGTTGACCTTGTAAGTCTTTCCGGCCACCTTGAAACCCTTGGCGAACGCCTTGCGGGCGAGGCCGATGACATACGGATCCGGCTCGCCGAACCCGGCGTCCGGCCCTGTCAGCGGACTGACGTAGCCGATCGTGATCGTCTCGACCGACGCATCACGCGCGTTGGGGTTGTTGGGCCGCGCCCACGAGGGCTCCGCCGCAATCCCGCCGCCCAAGACAACTCCGCCAACCGCTGCCCCGCCCCGCTTGAGGAAGTCGCCGCGGCTGAGGCCGCCGGCACCTTTTCGCTCCTCGGACATCAATGCTCCTCTCCTTTGACCCGACGCCCCGCAGGCGCCGCTTCTGCCACCGCTTGCCCGATCGCCAAGCGGGTGGGCGATGCTAAGTCACGGACCACCTATTAGTCAAGCGACTACAAAAGAGCGATCTTATATATTGGCGCGCGATGGCTACCGACCTCTCAAGCGACCAGGCCGTGAGGCTGATTCGCGAGACGATCGCTGAGCGCGGCCTCGAGCCCGGCGACCGCGTCGGGACCGAGCAGGAGCTCGCCGACCAACTCGAGTTGAGCCGTCCCGCGGTCCGCGAAGCCGTTCGTCTACTTGTCGGCGCGAACCTCGTGCGCGCCGCGCGGGGCCCGGGCGGCGGCGTTTTCGTCGCACGGACCGTCGACAGCGGTCTCGCGAAGACCGTCAGCGACGCGATCGCGGGCATGTTGCGAGCGGACCTGACGTCCGTGTCGGAGCTGACCGAGGTCCGAATCCTGCTGGAGGTGCCGCTCGCCGGCCTTGCGGCCGAACGCGCCGACGCCCAGACGATCGCGAAACTGCGAGGCGCGCTCGACGACGCGGCCCGCCACGCTGATGACGAGGGCAGGCAGCGAGAGACGGACACCTACTTTCACTGGACGATCGCCGGAGCGAGCGGGAACCAGGTGGCGTGCGCTCTGATCGCCTGGTCGCACGAGGTGCTGCAGCCGGCGCTGAAGGACCTGATCGCCCCGGCGATCGTGGAGGCGGTCGCGCGCGAACAGCATCGGGAGATCCTCGAAGCGATCGAAGCGCGCAAGCCGGCGCTGGCGGAGCGAGCTATGCGCGACCACCTGCGCTACCTGAGCGACCTGCTCGAGACCGTCGCGCCTGCGTCCCGAGCTGATCGCTAGCGGCGACCGGCTGGCTCGCCGGCAGGTGCGCCGCGGTCACGCACGTCCTCGATGCGCCGCGCCTTGAGGCGCTGAGCTGCGAGGACTCCGGGCATGACCGGCACGACACGCACGCGCAGAGCGAGCCGCCGCAGAATTCGCTCCTCGATCGTGTGCACGATTCCCGGGTCGGTCGTCTCGAGCAGCACGCGCACCTCGTCGCGCTCACCGACCTCGGTGTAGAAGCGAATCCTGTACTCGCCAAACGCTCCGGCCTCGCGCAACGTCTGCTCGATCGCGGATGGAAACACGTTCATCCCGCGGATCACGACCATGTCGTCGGAGCGCCCGACGATTCCGTCAGGGAGCCAGGCGTCGTCGTGCCGAACGGGACAGACGCCGCCCACGTTCACGACGTCGCCGCCGCGAAAGCGGATCGCCGGGTACCCGACCCTCGAGAGCGCGCTCAGCACGAGCTCTCCCTGACCTCCGACCGGCACCTCCTCAAAGGAGACCGGGTCGAGGATCTCGCACAGGAACTCGCTCTCGTTGATGTGGATTCCGCCGCCGGCCGCGCACGGGTAGGAGAAGACGCCGACCTCGGTCGAGCCGGCGTGATCGACGACGCGCGCCGCCCACGCCTCCTCGATTCGCTCGCGAGCCGCGGCGATCGAGGCACCCGGCTCGCCCTGGCAGATGATCGTCGTGACCGACTCGAACGCACTCTCGAGGCCCCACTTCAGCGCCACGTCAATCAGCTTGAGCGCGTAGGTCGGGGTGCAGATGATCGCGCTCGCCCCAAGCTCGCCGATCGCGATCAGGCGTTCGCGGCCCTCCATCCCGCCGAGCGGCAGCGCCAGCGCGCCGACCTCCTCGACACCCGCGGCAGCAGCCCAGAACTGAAGGTAGGCGCCGAACGCGAACGGCAAGGCCACCCGGTCGCCGGCCCCGACGCCGGCTTCGCGCAGGACGCGAGCAAACAGGCCGCGCGTCGAGGCCCAGTCCTCGAGCGTCTGGGGCACACGAAGCTGATCACCGACAGTGCCGCTCGTCATGTGCAGGTGCGTGTAGGCGTCCAGCGGGAATGTGAGGTTCGTACCGTAGGGCGGGGCCTGCGCCTGGTCGGCGAGCAGCTCGTCCTTGGTCGTGAACGGAAGCGCTCGCAGATCCTCGAGCGAGCGAACCCGTGATCCGCTCAGCCGCTCGCGCTGGAACGTGTTTGTTTCGACGACGCGCGCAATCAGCCGGTCGAGCCTGTCGAACTGGGCCTGTCGTCGCTCCTCGTCGATCGGCGGATTCTAGGCGAGGACGCGCGCAGCGCCCAATGGGCGCTCAGCGCACGCATACGGCAGGCCGAAACCCGGCGCTTACGCGCCGGCCGGCTCCGTCAGGACTTCTCGACGGCCGCCGGTTCGGCGGGCACTGGTGCGGCCACGGGCGCAGGCGGAGTTGGCGCCGCCTGGGTCAGAGAGTCGTGGTTCGTGGCTCCACTGAGGGAGTCCTTGAATCCGCGCATCCCCTCTCCCAGGGACTTGCCAATCTCCGGCAGTCGCTTGGCCCCAAACACCAGCAGCAGCACGAGCAGCAGCAGGATGATGTGAACCGGGTTATCTAGTCCCATCCACCGAGGATACAGGACTGGTGTAGCCGCGCCTCACACCCGGCGGGTTGCCGCGACAATGCAGCCGTGGATGCTCTGGGGCCCCTGCGGTGGATCGATCGACTCCAGAGACGACACGCGGGATTGGCGGTGCCGATCGCCGTGCAGAAGAAGTTCGGGGAGGACCAGGCGGGCAATCAGGCGGCGTTGATCGCCTACCACGGGTTCCTCTCCCTGTTCCCCCTGATGCTGCTCGCCGTGGCGGTACTCGGCTTCATCGTCCAGAGCGATGCGGGCGCTCGCCAGACGATCCTGAACTCCGGGCTGCCGAACATTCCGATCATCGGCACGACGCTGAAGGACGGCCACCTCGTGGGCAGCGGGGTCGCGATCGCCGTGGGCGGCATCGGCGCCCTCTGGTCGGGCCTCGCCGTCACGAACGTGCTGCAGAACGCCTTCGACCAGATTGGCGGCGTGCCTTACAAGAGCCGTCCCGGCTTCCTGCACCAGCGGATGCGAGGCGCACGCCTGCTGTTCGCGATCGGCCTGATGGAGCTCGTGACGATCGCACTCACCGGCGTAACCTCGGCCGGTGTAGGGAACCTCGCACTGGACATCGCGGGCATCGGTGTGTCGATCCTGCTGAACCTCGCCCTGTTCGCGGTCGCGTTCCGGCTCCTAACCGACGCCAGCGTGCCCTCTCGCCGGCTCTGGCCCGGGGTGGCCATGGCGACCGCCGGCTGGGTGTTGATCCAGGCCGTCGGCGGCGTGTACGTCCGTCACGTGCTGACCAAGGCGAGCGCGACCTACGGCGGTTTCGCCGGTGTGATCGGGCTACTCGCGTGGCTGTACCTTGGAGCCCGCGTGCTGGTCTACGGAGCGGAGCTCAACAGCGTGCTCGCCCACCACTACTGGCCACGCAGCCTGTTCGACCCTCCAACCGTCGCCGACGACGATGTCCGCACGTCGCTCGCCAAGGTCGAGGAGCGAGTCGATGACCAGACGGTCGCTGTGAGCTTCGAGCCAAGTGAGGGGGCGCGGCGCCGGGCCGTCCTGATCGCCAAGCGACCGAGGAAGAAACACTAAGCTCGATCCGATGGAGCGCTTCAACATCTTCGACGCAGAGTTCACATATTCGGACCTGGAGGATCCGGCGGGCTACCGCGCCGGATACGCGCGGTTCGGACCGGCGATCGGAGCGAGCCGGCTCGGCGGAACCGTTTACGAGCTGCCGCCCGGCGAGAGCATCTGCCCCTACCACTGGGAGGCCGGAGACGAGGAACTGCTGATCGTCCTCGCCGGACGCCCGACCGTCCGCCACGCGCAGGGCGAGGAGGAGCTCTCCCCCGGCGACACGGTGTGCTTCCCGCAGGGACCGTCGGGAGTGCACAGGATCGGCAACGTCTCGGGCGAGACAGCGCGCGTCCTGATGCTCTCGACGATGCGCCAACCCTCGCTCGCGGTGTACCCGGACTCCGACAAGGTCGGGGCTTTTGACGAGCCCACGAACCTCCGGCTGCTGTTCCGTCGCGGCGACGCAGTTGACTACTACGCTGGTGAGACAGTGCAGCCCGATCCGCCCGCCGGTCTCTAGCTGGTTGCCCGCCGGCCGGAGGGTGGCCGGCGGATGGCGGGCGACGGGACGCGGCGGAGACTGTGGTGGCTCCGCGAACCCGGCGGTGTCGTGGCGAACCGACGCCGCCGGGCCCCCAGGCGGTCCGGCGATCGTGAACCAGACATCTGGAGACGCCAGATGAAGATCGGGCTGCCGGGGATCGTCTACCTGGTGATCGGCTGGTTCGTCGCGCACGCGCACCACTATTTCGCGCACGTCGGTGCCTTCCATCGAATCGTCGCCGCGGCGATCGCGATCGCACTGTGGCCGCTGGTGCTGCTCGGGGTCGGGTTTCACGTGACCTAGGGCTGGCGGCCGGCGGCCGTCCGAGGACCGTGCCGGTCCGGTCGGTGGTTGGAGCGCGTAGTCTGCCGTGATCGCGCCGTCACGAGACAGTACGAGAGCAACCCGACCGTGATCGTCGACCGCCACCGGCGTGATCCGGCGACGGTCTGCGCTGCTCCTGGATCTGCCGCCGACGCGGGGACCCGAGGTCGGCGCGCATGAGCGCTACGGGCCCGCCCGACGCGGCGGAGACACCGGAGGTTCAGGCACGCCGACTTCGCAACGGGATCATCACGCTCACGGTTCTGGTTGTGCTCGTGGTCGCGCTGCTCATTGCCGTGCCCGGGCTGCACGGCGTCGGCAAGGTCGTGACGCGCATGACGCCCGGTTGGCTTGCAGCGGCGATCGCGCTCGAGATCCTGTCGTGCGCCGGCTACGTCCTGATCTTCCTTCGCGTGTTCGACCGTGCGCCGATCGTGTTCGGTGCGCGCGTGGCGCTGACCGAGATGGCCTTTGGGGCAGCGGTCTCGCTGGGCGGTGCCGGGAGCCTCGCGATCGGCGCCTGGCTGCTGCGTGAGAGCGGCGTCACGCTCGGTGAGATCGCGCATCGCTCGGGAGTGCTGTTCCTGCTGACCAGCGCGATCAACGCGATCACGCTGATCGGCGCGGGCCTCCTGCTCGGCCTCGGCATAGTGCCCGGAGACAGCGACCCGCTGCTCACCCTCGTTCCGGCAGGCGCGGGCGTGCTGGTTGTGGCGTTCTTCCTTTCGCTGCCCCGGCTCACGGAGAATCGGTCGGTTGCGCGTGGCGACGGCCGCGTCGCGGCGCTCGTGCGCGGCGGGGCACAGACAATCCGCGACACGCGGCGTGCGCTGCTGAAGCCCGACCTGCGCCTGCTCGGGGCGTTTGCCTACCTGTGGTGCGACATCGGCGTGCTGTGGGCCTGCTTTCACGCGACGCCGCACACTCCGCCGATCGCGGTCATCGTGCTCGCCTACCAGATCGGGTACCTCGCGAACGTCCTGCCGATCCCCGGCAACGTCGGCGCGCTCGAAGGCGGGTTCGTCGGCATGTTCGTGCTCTACGGGATCAGTGCGACGCCGGCCGCCGCTGCCGCGGTCGTCTACCACGCGATCGCGCTGTGGATCCCTCTGACCTGGGGAACGATCGGGTTCATCCGGCTGCGCCGATCGCTGCACGAACCGCTGGTTGCGCGGCAGCCGCGCAAACGAGGGTCGGGCGCGGACTGATGCGCGGACCCCACCTGGCGTCGGCGCCGACGCGCTTCGCGCTGCGCTAGGCTGCGCGAGCGCGGGCACCAGCACGCTCAACGCTGTTCGCGCGCAACCCACTGCTGATGCCTCGAGCGCACCCGGATCTCTCACCGCTTGACCGGCGGCACTGGACGGCGCGCGCCGCATGCCTTGCAAGCGCGATCGCGTTCGCCTGCGGCCTGGCCGGCTGCGGAAGCGCCGCCGCCAGCCTCCCGACGTCGGTTCCCGTCGCGGACAGCACGGCGGCACAGGCCAACGCGGTCGCAGTCTCGCCGTTTCCCGGAACGAGCGACGCTTCGCCCGCGACGCAGATCAGCTTCCTCGGACAGAGTGGAACAACGGTCTCGGGCGTCAGCGTCGTCGGCTCGCGCAGCGGCAGCCACAGCGGACGCCTCGAGGCGTACTCCACCGGCACGGGCGAGAGCTTCATACCCGCGCACCGCTTTGCCCCCGGTGAGCGTGTGAGCGTCAGCGCACTCGTCGCGGGCGGCCCTTCGAGCGGGCAGACCGTTCACACGACCTTCACAGTCGCCTACCAGGCACCGGTTGACCAGACACAATTCCCGCACCGGACGGGCAATCCGGCCGACGTCCAGCACTTCGCGTCGGCTCCGGGCCTGACACCGTCGATCGTGCGGATCACGAAGCCCGCAGCGAGCGCAGCCAGCCCAGGCGACCTGTTCCTCGCCCCCTACCAGGGCGCGGGTCGACCCGGCGAGATGATCTCCGATCAGGCCGGGAACCTGATTTGGTTCCGCGCCCTGCCCGCCCACGATTCGTCGACCAACTTCCGCCCGCAGACCTACGAGGGCCAGACGGTCCTGACCTGGTGGCAGGGGCGCGTACTGCAACTCGGATTCGGCCAGGGCGAGGATCAGATCTACTCCTCGAACTACAAGCCGCTCGCGGTCGTGAGAGCCGGCAACGGCTACAGCGCGGACCTGCACGAGTTTCAGGTGACTGATCAGAACACGGCTTGGATCGACGCGTTCGACCCGGTGCGGCTCAACCTCACGCACATCGGCGGCCTCGCGAACGCGTACGTCAACGACTCGATCGTGCAGGAGATCGACATCAAGACGGGCCTCGTAATGTGGGAGTGGCACGCGTTTGGACACATTCCGCTGGCCGACTCCTACAGCCCCGTCCCACACAAGAACAACTGGGACTACGTGCACATCAACTCGGTCAACCCGGGGGCGGCAAACACCGTCCTGCTCTCCTCGCGAAACACCTGGGGGATCTACAACGTCGACCTGCGAACCGGCGCGATCGACTGGCAGATCGGCGGCAAGCACAGCACCTTCACGCTCGGGCCGGGGGTGAAGTTCTACTGGCAGCACGACGCGATATGGGAACCGGGGGGACTGATCTCCGTGTTCGACAACGGGTCCTCGCCGCCGCAGGAGAAGCAGTCGCGCGGCCTGTTGCTCTCGCCTGACCTCGCCACCCACACCGTGACCCTGGTCAAGGCTTTCACCGACCCGGCCCGCACACTGCTGGCCTCCAGCCAGGGCGACACCCTCAACCTGGGGGATGGAAATTGGCTGATGGGCTACGGCGGCCTGCCCGACTTCGCCGAGTACGACTCGACGGGCAATCTGATCTTTGCCGGCACACTCGGGCTGGACGTGCAGGACTTCCGCACTTACTTCGCGCCCTGGAGCGCACAGCCCGACACGAAGCCGTCGGTGTCGGCCCACGTCGCCGCCGACGGAACGCTCAGCGCGCAGGCGAGCTGGAACGGCGCGACGACGGTCAGCTCGTGGCACCTATTGGCGGGTAGCTCCCCGACCACGCTGACGCAGGTCGCGACGGCGACCCGCGCGGGTTTCGAGACGCAGCTGAAGGGCGGTAAGACGGGCCCCTGGGTTCAGGTCGTGGCGGTCGGCAGCGCGGGTCAGACGCTCGCCAGCTCGAACACGATCAGAGCAACTGGCTGAGCGCTGCGGCGTCTCAGTGACGGTGGCGGTGCGGGTTCAGCTCGCTCCCGAGCTGTGAGCCGACGATCTGCTCCAGCTCGCGACGCCGGCGCGCCTGGGAGAGCGTCGCGGCGTGGGCGGCGCTTTCGAAGTAGTTCACGAATCCCTCGCGTTGCGCGCGAGCGAGTGGCGGCGGAAGCGGCGCCTGCAGTTCTTCGGCGATCGCGCTCTCGAGCGTCGCATGCAGCGATGCCTCGAGCCGACTGTGGCCGGCACGGTTGCGCAGCTCGAGCCGCCCCGGCGCGGTCGAATAGTCGTAGAGCTCGCGCTCCTGACCGGCAGCGATGGGTTCGAGCGTGTTCCCGCGCCAATGGGAGTACAGGCCGTACTTCGCTTTCGCCGTGATCAGGCCGGCGATGTGGATCGGCGCAAGCGTGCTGTAGGGCTCGACCGCGAACTCCGTGACGAGCTCGTCGGTCGCATGAAGCGCATAGTCACGTCCTGGAGCGGTCGGATCGGCCAGGATCGCGGCGAGGTCGGGGCGGCCGGCAAGGTGCTTGTAGCGGCGCTCGCGGCGCCACTCGCCCGAACCCCGCGCGAGGGTCAGCATCAACGGCACCACGTCGACGCTCGAGCTGATCTGCGTTCTCGTGACCTCGGGATGAGCCGTCGTCTTGCCACGCGGGTCGCTGACGATCAACGGGACGTTGATCCCTTCCTCGTAGAGGCCGGCTCCCTTTCCGCGCAGTCCGTGCGAGCCGCCGTACTCGCCGTGATCAGAGGTGAATATGACGACGGTGTTCGCCGCGATCTGCGGTCGCGTGGCGAGGGCGTCGAGCACGACACCGACCTGGCGATCGACCGCGGCCTGGAGCTTCACGTACAGATCGAGGAATGGAAGCCACGCCGGCATCAGCTGGGGACCGCTGTAGGGGACGTCGCCGAACGACAGATCCGTCGTGTTCTGAAGCGATCGTTGCGCCAGCGGCTTGCCGACGAGCTGGTCGGGCGTCTGGAAGTTGCCGGGCAGCTGATGGATCAATCGCGGCGCGCTCGCCTCGGACGCGCTCGCATCGCTCCAGCGGTACCACCACGCGATGTCGTGGGGGTTCACGAACGACACGGTTGTGCACCACGGGCCATCGCCGCCGGCCTGTCCGTACCAGTCGATGAACTGGCTCGCAATCATCGGATCGGCCCGCCAGCCCTGTGAAGGTGCGCCGTTGGGAGACGGGTAGGTGCCGCCGTCGAATCCGTAGCGTGCCAGACCCGGCGGGCCATCGACCTCGTTCCAGCGACGGTCCGCACGCGTCAGGTGCCACTTCCCGAACCAGTAGGAGGCGTATCCGAGCTCGCGCAGATAGCTGCCCCAGGTGTCGAAGGCGGGTGACAGCGTGCTGATCCCGGTGATCATGCAGCCGGTTTGATGCGTGTGAAGGCCCGTGAGCAACGTCGCCCGAGCGGGACTGCAGTCGTTCGACGCGGTGTAGTGGCGCGCGAAGCTCACACCGTTGCTGCGGATGCGCGCAATGTTGGGCGGGAAGCCGACGTCCGCACCGGCCCCACCGAACCAGCGTGGGTAGCGCATCTGGTCGACGACGATCACGAGGATGTTCGGTCCGTTGGGTTTCGGCGCGGGCCGCCTGACGCGATGTGCGCCAAGCGCGGCTGCAGACGCCCCGAGGGCGTCCATCGCGCCGGCGCCGCCAAGGAGCGCACCGGCGCGGATCCCACTCTTCAGGAATGCGCGGCGGCTGTGCCCAGAGCTTGGCGCCCGGTCATCTGATCGAGCGTCTGGATTCATCGGTATCCGTGCCTTGGAAAAAACTGGCCCGAGGAACGCTACGACAACCAGCGCTCACTGCGTCGAAGTTCTGATTAGGAACTGTGTGTCGCGCTTAACATCGACGCCGCCGGCTACTGGCCGGCGGTGAACGCCGGCAGCTCGTAGAGGAGCCCGCGTTTTTGCGCGACCCCGAGCTTTGCAGTCACGTCAGTCGCATGCGCGCGCACCCACGCATCAGCGACGGAGCAGGCCGGCAGCGTCGTGTACTTCGCGCCGGGACAGATCCCGCGGGTGAAGACGTAGCGCACCTCGCCGCGAGCCGCGTCCGCGCGCAACTGCGCGAGGGTCACAAGCGGGCGCGCATAGACCGATGTGAGCAGCAGGATCGGCCGGGCGTCACGGACGATCAGCGTCGAGGCTAGCGTGGGGGCGCTGACGGCGACCTCATAGCGCGCGCCGCCCTGATGGCGCTCGAGAAAGCGCGACAGCGCACCGGTCAGCTGCGCCCCGACGGTCACCTCGGTCGCCTGGACGGTGCTGGCGTGGCGGATCACGCGCACGTCATCGTTCAGCATCACCAGCGCGAGCGCACCCGCGAGCAGGGCGGCCGCGGTTGCCGGCGGCGTCACCCAGCCCGGGAGCAGCCCGCGCCGCGGGCTCCGCGCCAGCAGCCAGACCGCCGCGACCGCTGCACCGACCGCCACGAACGCAACCGCGAAAAGCCCGGCGCGGGACAGCCTCGCGCTTCCGGCGGCGGCCTCGAGAAGACACAGCGCGAGGGCGCCGGCAAGCGCGTAGGACCAGCGGGCATCGCGGCGCGCCCGGCGTGCCAGCGCGACGCCGCCGACCCCAAGCACCATCGCGATCGCGGGCGTGAACGCTTCGAGGTAGCGCGGGTGGGTGCGACTCGAGAAGCTGAAGAGCGCGTAACCGAGCAGGAGCCACGCCGCCAGGCCGGCGATCGCCGCGTGCTCTGGGCCGTCACGGCGCCGGGCCTTGCGGTCGCGGACTAGCGGAGCGACCGCGAGCGCCCCGAGCACAAGCGCCGCGAACAGGGCGGTTCCGATGAGGCCGCCGTAGTCGATCTCGTTGTGCGCAAACAGCCGGAGCGGGCCAGCGGGCGAGATGACCGCGCTGATCGGCCCGCCATTTAGCCCGCTTGCAACCGAGGCAGCGGCGGAGGTGACGAGGGCGGCCGGCGCCCCGGCGATCCGATCCCAGCCGTTGTAGACGAAGACCGCGTTCCAGACGCTCCCGTCGGTCGAGCCGATCGGCCACGGCCGCTCGCCGGCCGGGGTCAGCGAGACGAACACGAGCCACGCACACGCGACCACGCCAAACGCGAGCGCGGCGCCCGCGGCCCGCGCCACCCGATCGCGCAGCGGCCGCGCGCCGCTCGCCAACCACCAGAAGATCGCAAACGCCGGCAGCGGAACCAATGCCTCGAACAACTTGACGTTGAAAGCGAGCCCGAGCGTGGCGCCCGCCGCAAGGAGCCATCGCAGGCGCCGGCGCTTGACCGCCGCGACCAGCAGCCACGCGCACCCCACCAGCAGCGCCATCATCACCGAATCCATCGTGTCGCTGCGCGAGGTGACCACGCTCAGCGGGATCACTGCGAGCACGAAGGCGCTGGCCAGCCCCGCCAGACGCCCGGCGAGGCCTCGGACCAGGCCGTAGAGCAGCGGAACCGCAACGGTCCCGCCGAGCGCCTCGGGCAGCTTCAGCGAGACCGGCCCGTACCCGAGCAGTTTGACCGCGATGACCTGGAGCCAGAGGTCCAGCGGAGGCTTGTCGATCGCGGCTCCGCCACCGGGCTCGAACGCTCCGTAGAGAAAGTTGTGCAGCGACAGCGACATCGAGCGAACCGCCGCGTCATAGAACTCGTCCGCAGGCACATAGCGCAGCCGCGCGACCCGCAGGCCACCGGCCAGCAGCGTTATCGCGGCCAGCGCCACCCACGCCCGCCAATCTGCGCGCGGTGTACTCGCGGCAGCCTCCCCCGGCCGCGCCGCGGGCGGATCCGTCGCGATCACCGCGCTGCCGGAGGGCTCGGGAGCGGCTCGCCGTGGTGGTGACCGAAGGTCCAGGCGCGGTTTATGAAGAACGTGATCGCGACGACAGGCACGGTGAGGATCGCCTGTGCCGCAATCTTCTCGACGTGCAGCACGTGCACCATCACGTAGAGCAGGACGAGATTCGCGGCGATCGCGCAGACCTGCACGATCGCGAATCGCGACCCCGACCGCGAGTGCGGAAGGTGCTTCGCCTCGAATGTCCAATGCCGGTTCAACAGGTAGCTGTTGATCGCCCCCGGGATGTAGCCGACGATCAGTGCAACGAGATAGGGAACGCCGAGCAGCACCGCGGCGACCGTGTAGGTCACGAACGTCAACGCCGTGTTGGTGGCGCCGACAACGCCGTATTTGGCGAACTGCCATACGAGCGCGATGTCAAGCGACCGCTTGGGCGGCGAAGCAGGCTCCATCAGCGCTAAGCATGCCCGAAGCGTGCGGCGCCTGCCGCGAAAGCCATTCAGCTGGAATTGAAACTCGCCTGTTAGGTTCGCTTCACAGACCGCCGCCGAACTTCCGGCCGCGAGTACCCTGTGCTGGGCCGATATCGCGATGGCCCCGGCCAAAGGACACCGTGACGGCATCGACCAACACCCGCGAGCTCGACCTCCTCAGCGTCTGCGCGCCCGTCTACAACGAGGAGGAGCTGGTCGAGGAGTTCTACGCCCGGGCGACCGCCGCGCTAGCGCACTTCGAGTACGAGCTGATCATCGTCAACGATGGGTCCAGCGACCGCACGCCGCAGATTCTCGATCGACTGGCGGAGAGCGATCCGCGACTGCGCGTCGTCCACCTCTCGCGCAACTTCGGCCATCAGCCCGCCCTCACCGCGGGCCTCGAGCACGCGCGCGGGGACGCTGTCGCGATGCTGGACGCCGACCTGCAGGATCCACCGGAGCTGATCGATGCGATGGTCGAACAGTGGCGCAACGGCTCAGACGTCGTCTACATGGTCCGCGAGGAGCGCGAGGGCGAGTCCTGGTTCAAGCTGAAGACGGCGCATTGGTTCTACAAGCTCTTTCGCAGCCTCGCGCAGGTCGATCTGGCGCCCAACTCGGGCGACTTCCGCCTGCTTGACCGTCGCGCTCTGCGGGCGTTGCTCGCGATGGAGGAGCGCAGCCGGTTCCTGCGTGGGATGACCGTCTGGGTCGGCTTCACGCAGAGCGCGATCGGCTACAAGCGAGACGCGCGCTACGCCGGCGAGACGAAGTACCCGCTGCGAAAGATGCTCCGCTTCTCGCTCGACGCGATCCTCTCCTTCTCGCACACTCCGCTTCAGCTCGCGACCTACCTCGGGTTTCTGTTCTCCGGGATCGCCTTCCTCGCGATCCCCGTGGTCTTCGTACTGCGGCTACTGGGTTCCTACCTCCCCGGGTTCGGCTCAATCACGATCGCGATTCTGATGCTGGGTGGGATCCAGCTGATCGCGATCGGCGTGATCGGCGAATACGTCGGGCGGATCTACGACGAGGTCAAGCGCCGCCCGCTCTACATCGTTCGCGAGCAACGCAACGAGCCGGTCCCGCTCGGCGAGACGCGGCGGACCGCGCAGGCACCCGAGCAGGAACGCGCGCTCGGCGTCAGCGACTGACGGCAGGCGTCGCTCCACGGGCCGGGGCGGCTGCAGGCACCGGGTCCTCCCAGCGCTGCGAGGTTCCGCGCAGCCACGAGGCGCCCGCCACAACCACGAACGCCAGCACCGAGAAACGCAGCGCGTAGGTGACGGCGTCGACGAACGCGGGCGAGATCAGCCGGGGGAAGGATGTCCGCTGGCTGATCCTCACGACCGTTGCTCGATCCGTCGCTCAGTCCTCGCCGGCGAGCTCCAGCAGGCTGGCGACCGTGTTCCAGTTGCGCGCCGTCGCAACGACACCGAGCTTGCGATCCGACAGGGTGAGCGCCAAGCGGGAGCGGGCGCTGCCCTCGGGATGCCAGGCGTAAACCTCGCGACCGCAGACGTACACCGCTTCCGGCGGGTGCGCCGCCGCGCTGACCCGCTCGATGATCGCCTCGGTCGGCGCCTCGGCAAGGAAGCTCACCTGGTAGAGCCTGCGGTCGCTCGCAACCGTCCGCAGCGGATCGAGCGCCACGACCGCCGCCAACTCCTCGCGCGTGCGGACGACGACCCCGACGTCGAGCGCAAAGGCGCGATGTATCTGGCGCTCGAGCTCCACCACGAGCGCATCGCCGGACAGCTCGCTGCGCAGCAGGACGTTGCCACTCTGCAGGTGAGTGCGCACGTCGGCGAACCCGCCGGCGGTCAGCGCACCGCGCAGGTCGGCCATCGCAATCCGCCTGTTCGGGCCCAGGTTGATCCCGCGCAGGAGCGCGACGTGTTCGCTCACAGCGCAACCGTAGCGGCGTCCTTGACCGTCCCGGCTGATCGTGCGACGGGCGGCCAGGCCGCAGCCGACAGAAAGGCGGCGTTTGCGGCCAGCGTTCGCACACCTTCTGATCCGCCGGGCCGTCCCGGCCGTAGCAATGGAAAGCGCTTCTCGCCTGAGGTGAGGAGAAACCCACTAGAAACTGAGGTCAAGCACATGGGCCTGGACAACCCGATCCACATCGTTTTCCTGCTGGCGATCGGCCTGCTCGTGTTCGGCGCGAAGCGCCTACCCGAGGTCGGTCAGTCGCTCGGCCACGGCATCCGCGGCTTCAAGGACGCACTCACCGGCGACGGCTCGCACACCGCCGCGATCACTGCAGCAACCATCGAGCCGCCGCTCGTTGCGAGCGTTGCCGTCGAGCGGCAGGCGACACCTGCGGCGTGAGGCCGGGCCTCGAAGCCGGCGAGGCCAATGTCGCGAACGCGAGAGCCGGGCGTGTCTTGTGGCGGCGCGGACGGAGGGGCAGGGATTCGAACCCTGGGTACGGGGGTCACCCGCACAACGGTTTTCAAGACCGTCGCATTCAACCGCTCTGCCACCCCTCCAGCTGCGAACGAGATGATGGCATGGCCGACCAGCGCAGCCCGCCGGCGCGGTCGCGCTCTAAACTGAGCCGCCCGGAGAGGTGGCCGAGAGGCTGAAGGCACTCGCCTGCTAAGCGAGTATGGGGGTTAAACTCCATCGCGGGTTCGAATCCCGCCCTCTCCGCCATTTTCTTGACGCACGAACTCCGGCCCTGGGAACGGGGCCGGGTTCTGTTTGACGGCCGCTCCAGACCACCGTCGGCTGATTCAGCGTTACAGCGACGCAGCGGGCTGGACCTGCGTGGCGGTGAGTGCTCTCAGCGCTCTGACGAAGCCGTCTCGATCAGGGAGCGTCTGAAAGAAGGCCCTGTCGCATGCTTCGACCGCGACAATGGCCTCGTTGGCCAGACGCCGTCCATGCGGGGTCGCGGTGAGCGCACGGGCTCGCCTGTCGTCCGGGTGCGGGCTTCGCTGAACGAGCTTTCGGCGCTCGAGCGCACGCAGCACTTGGGAGGTCATCATCGGATCGGTTACGGCGTGGTCGGCGAGCTGGCGCTGGGTGACCGGGCCGTCGGCGCGTAGCCAGACGAGCGAGGCGAGCAGCACGAACTGCACGTGGGTCAGGCCAAGCGGCTTCAATGAGGCGCGCTGAGCTGATTGCCAGCGATTGGTCACCTGCCAGAGGAGGAGCCCCGGGCTCTCATCCGCGGCTTCGTACTCGCTGGCGAGCGCGCCGTCGCTCACGGTCAGACTCCCATGGCGGTCCGGATAGTCCGGAAGTCACGCTCGGTCAGCGGGATGAGTCCTCGCCGCAGTTGGTAGCCCCAGTTGGGCGTGGCGGTGAGATCGAGCGTCGTCGAGAGCGGTGCGATCGGTGCGTCCGTAGCCTCGCCGAGATAAGCGACGCGCCGGCGCCACGGCTTGAAGTCACCCTCATCGGCCTGCCAAACGTCCTCATCCAGGATCTCTCCGATCGCGGTGAACGCCTGCAGTGGCTCCCTGCTTGCCAGGCTGGCGCGCGGCGAGTAATAGATCAGCCAGTCACCAGCATGCATGCGTGCGACCCCCGCTCGCTTGCCGTGGCCGATCTGCGCGATTCCAAGCTCGGTGCCGCGCTTGACGTGCTCCCTGCAGAGCACACCAAGCCAATGGGTCATCGCGTCGACTCCGCTGTCTTAACGAGGCGATCCAGGTCTGGCTGAGCGCTCTCTCGGAACCCCTTCCCGAGGATTCGCGTCCAGACCCACCGGAGCGGACCGGTGATCGTGATGGCCACGTCGATCGTGCTGCCGCCGTCCGGCCGGCTCGTGACGAGATGATCGAACCTCAGCCGCGCGCCGACCAGCAGGGAGACGTCGACGAACTCGACGTCGGGGACCAGCTTCTGGACGACGAACTTGACCTTCGGCCCGCCCCTGGGCTTGAGGACGCCAGTTGCCCCTTCGACAAACGGCCCGTCGAGGCGGACCCATTCCGTATCCGCGTTCCACTCAGGCCACGTGGCCATGTCGGCCCAGCGAGCAAAGAACGCGGAAGGCGGCGCGGTGGAGTCCGCGTGAGCTGTGGTGATAATGGTCATGAAAGTAGTATGCGCGCATACTACTTTCATGTCAAGTCGCTCGCGTGCCTCGGGGACGGCTTCGCGCTCGCGACAGCGCAGGCGCGCAGTGCGACCGTGGCGACGTTCGACCGCCGGGTGCGCAGCTCGCTGCCGGCACTCGGCCTGGAGCTGGCGGCCGAACTCTCCTAGCCGCGGGCGGCGCTCGCTTCAGCGGCGCGCCACGCGGATGCCCCGCGGAGCCGCGGCTCAGGACGCTGCGGCCTGCGCCGGAGCGCCGACGGCGCGTGTGTGGCTTGCGCGCGCTTCGCTGAAGGTCACGAGACGTCCGCTCTCCTCGTCCCACAGCTTCAGCCGTACTGCCCGCATCCCGTTCCACATCGTGAGAACCGGGACGGTTTGGAATACGTCGATGCCGTCGTGGGCACGCTGCAGGTTGTAGTTGGGGATCCGTGAGTTCAGGTGATGCACGTGGTGCAGGCCGATGTTCCCTGAGAACCACTGCAGCGGCTGGGGCAGGCGAAGGTAGGAACTGCCGCGCAGCGCGGCTTCCGGATAGGTCCACTGGCCCCCACGCTCCCAGTAGGTGTCCTCGAACTGGTGCTGCACGTAGAACAGCCAGATCCCAGCCGAGCCGGCGAGCATCGCGGTCGGGCCTTGGATCAGGAGGTAGTCGCGCCAGCCGATCAGGAAACAGAGCCCGACGACGATCCCCGCAAGCGCCACGTTCGTCGCGTAGACGCTGCGCCGCAGAACCGGCCGCGCGGTTCGCGCGATCAACCGTGGGCTGATCACCATCGCGAAGAGCGGGCCGATCCCGAACATCACGACCGGGTTGCGGAAGAGCCGGTAGGCGAGGCGGCCACGCCAGTCGCGCTCGTAGTACTCATCGACGGTCAGGGTCGGCACGTCGCCGCCGCCGCGCCGGTCGAGGTCGCTCGCGGTCGCATGATGCTTGGCGTGGTTGTGGCGCCACTGCAGGAACGGCGTGAGCACGATCACGCCGAGCACCATCCCCAGCCAGCGGTTCCCGCGCCGCGACGGCAGGAACGAACCGTGCGAGCAGTCGTGAAACATGATGTACGTCCGCAGCAGGAAGCCTGAGGCGAGCACCCCGATCGCGAGCGTCAGAAAGTAGGAGACCCGCAGCGAGAAGTACATCGCGACCGACAGGCCAAGGTAGGGGACCACGGAGGTTGCGAGGTCGAGCACGCTGAGCGACATGCTCGGTCTCGCATAAGGGGCGAGAGCGTCGTTCCACCACGGCCGCGGCGAGCCCGGTCCGCCTGCATCGTCTCCGGCTTGCGGTGAGCGCGCGCGTCCGGTACCGGCGTGGTCTACATCCATCTTGGCTCCGCTTCTGGAGGAGCGCCCGCTCGCCGAGATGCGCCAGGGTGAAGCCACCGCATCAGGGCCGATCAGCGCTCGTGGTCGCGTTTCGTCCTGCGCCGAGACTACAGGCGCAGCGGGCGGCACGCTCCGTAGCCGCGCGTAATCTGCTCGCCGGTTTTCCCGCGAGGCTCGTGCGGGCGCGGGCGGGCCCGGTTGCGCTACCCTGGCACCGCGATGTTTGCTCCCGTTCGCTAGCCCGGCGCGGCCGCGCGCCGTCTTCCGAGCGCACCCTCCCTCCGGTTGGTGCGCTGTTCAGCTTCCGAACCCTGGAGTCCGTCTTGTCAGCATCGCCCGACCCAACGTCGCTCGCCGCCGTCGTCCAGCCGGCGATCCGCCTGGCCGCAGTCGTCAAGCGGTTCGGCTCGCTGGTCGCCGTCGACGGCTTGGACCTCGAGGTGCCACCCGGGGCCTGCTTCGGCCTGCTCGGGCCCAACGGTGCGGGCAAGTCGACGACGATGCGGATGCTCACCGGACAGGCCGTGGCGGACTCCGGCACGATCACCGTGCTCGGCTACGACCTGCCGGCACAGTCAAAACTGGCCCGTGGGCGCATGGGTGTGTGCCCGCAGGAGAGCGACCTCGACATCGACATGAGCGTGCGCGAGGTCCTCGACATCTTCGCGCGCCTCTACCGCATCCCGCGCTCGGAGCGTCGGGCGGCCGTCGACGCGGCACTCACACTGGCCGGCCTCGAAGGTCGCGCCGAGGACCGTGCGACGAAGCTCTCGGGCGGCATGCAGCGCCGACTCCTGATCGCCCGCGCACTGATCCACGAACCGGAGCTCGTGCTCCTCGATGAGCCGACCGTTGGGCTTGACCCCCAGGTCCGCCAGCAGCTCTGGTCGCTGATCATCGCGCTGCGCGAGCGGGGCACCACGGTGTTGATGTCGACGCACTACATCGAGGAGGCCGAGCGGCTCGCCGACCACGTCGCGATCATGGCGAACGGTCGCGTCGTCGCTGAGGGAACGCCGAGCGGTCTGATCGGACGCTACGCGGGGAAGGACGCGCTCGACGTCACCGGAACGGCATCCGAGCTGGCCGAGCTTCGCGACCGCGCCGCGGCCGACGGGCGACCGACGCGCGCGTCCGGCCCAACGATCACCTACCTGCACGCCGACCGCAGCGACGGCTCGTCGCTCCCGGCGGGCCGACTGCGAGCGGCGACGCTCGAGGACGTGTTCGTCCACCTCACCGGGGAGAACATCGAGTGAGCACCCGACCAACCCCAAGAGCAGGACGGATCGAACTTGTAGCCCTCGCCGCGGTCTGGCAACGCGAGTGGACGGTCTTCACGTACTTTTGGCGCAGCCGCACGTTCTCGGCGGTGATGGAGCCGGTCGTGATGCTGCTTGCTTTCGGCTTCGGCTTCGGCAAGCTCGTCGCGACGGTCGCCGGCATCCCCTACATCCAGTTCGTCGGCACCGGCGTGGTTGCGACGAGCGTCCTGTTCAGCGCGACCTTCTCGGCGATGTTCGAGGGCCTCTACAAGCGCCGCTACCAGCGCGTCTACGACGCGATGCTCGCCACGCCGGTGGACGTCGTCGAGATCATCACCGGTGAGGAGCTGTTCATCGGAATCCGCGCCGGCATCTACGGCGTTGCACCGCTGCTCGTAGCGTTCTGCTTCGGCCTGCGCCCGGAGCCGGCGATGCTGCTCGTGCCGTTCATCGGGATGCTCACCGGCGTCGGCTTCGCCGGCCTGGGGATGCTGTTCGCGTCCCTGGTGAGCACCTTCGACGGGCTCAACTACGTGATCAGCGGGGTGATCACTCCGCTCTTCCTCGTCGCCGGAACGTTCTTCCCGCTGAACAAGCTGCCGGTGGCGCTGCGCGACCTCTCGCAGGTCAACCCGCTGTATCACTGCGTCCAGCTCGTCCGCCACTGCGCCTTCGGCCTCCACCCCGTCGCGGACCTGGGGCACGTCGGCGCGCTTGCCCTGTTCGCGCTGATCACGTGGCGCCTGTCGGTCTGGCGCACTCGCGTGCGGCTGATCGATTAGCGGGACGCGCGCCACGCCGGTTCGCTCCGGCGTCGACGCGCGTCCGAGGAACAACGGTCACCGGCGCTGTCGCGCTCTCACGGTTGCGCTCTCGCGCGGCGAGGTTCGATGCCTCCGGAACGACTCGCCATCATCGGGCGCTACACCGCCGGGAAGGTTCAGATGCTTGCAATCCGATCCACTGGAGCTCCTTTCCGCGTGTCACGTTGGTTGTACCACCGTGGCGGGCGCTGTCAAGGGTCTCGCTCCACAATGACCGGCTCGCGCTGGGAGCCTCCCGGCCGATCAGGACACCGGTTGCGAGCAGACCGGTGATCGAGGTCGCCACGGTTCAGTCAGGCTTGACGGCGTAGCGCACCGGCACGAAGCGCTGCTGGTCGATCGGCGGACGCTTGTAATCGCGCTTCTGGCGTTTGGGCAGCTTGATCCGCTCGGCGTCGAGGTGCTCGTACGGGACGACCGAGAGCAGGTGGGAGATCAGGTTCAGACGGGCCGTGAGCTTGTCGTCGCCGTCCACGACCCACCAGGGACTCTGCTCGGTGTCGGTGAGCTCGAACATGCGGTCTTTCGCCTCCGCGTAGTCGACCCATCGTGCGCGAGCCTGCACGTCGGTCGGGCTGAACTTCCAGCGCTTGCGCGGATCGCGTAGCCGCGCTTCGAAGCGGCGCTCCTGCTCGTCGTCACTGACCGAAAGCCAGTACTTGACGAGCTGAATCCCGTCGTTCTGGAGCGCGTGCTCGAACTGGGGGCAGAACCGCAGGAACTCCGCGTACTGCGTCTCCGTGCAGAAGCCCATCACGTGCTCGACGCCGGCGCGGTTGTACCAGCTGCGATCGAACAGAACGATCTCCCCCGCGGCGGGCAGATGCGCGACGTAGCGCTGGAAGAACCACTGGCTCTGCTCGCGCTCCGTCGGTGTCGGCACCGCGACGATCCTCGCGGTCCGCGGGTTCAGGAAGGCGGTGATGCGGTGGAGGACGCCGTCCTTACCGGCTGTATCACGTCCCTCGAAGACGACCACCAGCCGGCGCTTCTTCGCGACGATCCAGTCCTGCATGTAGACGAGCTCTGTCTGAAGCCGCTCGAGCTCGCGCTCGTACTCCTTGTGCGACAGCTCGATCGGATGCGACACCGCCTCAGATGATCGCAGCCTTCGGCGAGGGGGCGCGACCGTACGGTCCGCCCGCGGCGTCGCGGTCGCCGGCGCCGAACACGACGCGCGAGTGTCCCGGGCGGTCCGCCTGCGCCGCATGGACAATGCTCGCGTGCCCCAATCGACGCGACGGTCTGCCGCGCCGCGACGCCCCGATCCGTCGGAGAGCTGCCGTGACTGGACCGGGCACGTGATCGTGTGCGGGCTGGAGGATCTCGGTCTTCGGACCGTCGAGCAGCTGCACGAGGTCGGAGCGCGGGTCGCCGTCCTCGACGACGGCCGCGACGACCGCTTTGCTCGCACCGTCCGCGACTGGGGCATTCCGGTGCTCTCGCGCACGACACATCTCGCGGATCCGCTGTACGACGCAGGCATCGCCGGCGCCGCCGCGGTGATCTGCCTCGAATCGACCGACCTGCGTACGCTCGAGACGGTGCTCCTCGTGCGCGAGCTGCGCCCCGACGTGCGGGTCGTCGCGCACATCGACAACCCGGGTGTCGCGCGCGCTGTCGAGGAGGTTACGGGAGCCGGAACGGTGCTCGACATCCCGGAACTCTTCGCACCCTCGGTGATCGAGGTCTGCCTCGGACGCCGCGTCCACGACATCCTGCTCGGGTCCACAGAGTTCGCGACCGCCGAGGTCGTGGCGCCGCGCGAGGCGACGCTGCGCGAGCTCTACGGCAGTCTCGTCCCACTCGGGGTCACGAGCGTCGGCGAACAGGATCCCATCGTCTGCCCAGGCCGCGACCAGCGAGTCGCCACAGGTGATCGCGTCACGCTCCTTGGCACCTCAGACCAACTCGGGGCTGCGGGAATCGGCAGCCGCACCGCAGCCGGCGAGCGGCGGGCTCGCAAACGACACCCGGGCGCACTCGGCCGCCTCGCCGCCAACGTGACCCACAGCGCCGACCGGGCGCTCGTCTTCGCGCTGATGCTCGGCTTCACGCTGCTCGTCATCTCGACGATCGTGATCCACTTCGCCTACCACCCACGCGCGGGCGGTCAGCTCGGGATCCTCAACTCCGTCTACTTCACCGTCGAGACCGTCGCAACGGTCGGCTTCGGGGACTTCACGTTCGCCTCGCAGGCCGGCTGGCTCGAGATCTACGGCATCCTGCTGATCCTCGCGGGCACGACGCTCGTCGCAGCGATCTTCGCTTTGCTGACGAACGCACTCGTCAGCCGGCGCATCGAGCGCTCGCTCGGCCACGCACAGATACCCGGCATGTCGGGCCACGTCGTGCTCGTCGGGCTGGGTTCGGTCGGCATGGAGGTGATCGAGGGCGTTCTCGACGGCGGGCGGAGCGTGGTTGTCGTGGAGCGCGCGGAAACGAACCGCTACCTCAACCAGGTTCGTCGCCGCGGCGTGCCGCTCGTCGTGGCCGACGGAACCCTCGGCCAGACGCTCGACTCGGTCAACCTCTCGCGCGCTGCGGCGGTCGCGATCATGACCTCGGACGACATGGCCAACATCGAGGTCGGCCTCGCGGTGCGCGACCGGCTCGGCCCGCGGTGGAGCGACGTCCCCGTCGTACTGAGAGTGTTCGACCGCGAACTCGGCGGACGCCTCGACCACAGCTTCGGCTTCCGTCACGTCTGGTCAACCGCCGCGATCAGCGCACCCTGGCTCGTCGGCGCCGTTCTCGGCATGGACGTCCTGTTCAGCTTCTACGTCGGCAACCACCCGTTCCTGCTCGCACGCCTTCGCATCTCATCGGGCGGCGGCCTCGAGGGCGTCGCGATGAACGAGCTCGGCGGCCGGATGCGCGTCATCGCGATCGGTCGGGACGGCAGCAGCGGCACGCTCGAGCACCCGCCCCGCCGCGACACTCGCCTGCTCGCCGGCGACGACGCCTACCTCGCCGGCCCCTACGAGGAGCTGCAGCGTCTGCTGCGCCGCGAGCGAGAAGGCGCGCAACGCTGAGCACCCCGCGCAATCACCGCCACCCGGCGGCGACCCCGCGCCCTTTACACTTGCCAGCGCACTGCGCCCGTAGCTCAGCTGGATAGAGCGTCGGTCTACGGAACCGAAGGTCAGAGGTTCGAATCCTCTCGGGCGCGTGAAAAGGCCAGTAAATCCGGGCTTTTCCTGTCTCAGGGCCGAGGCCAAATTCTGCGGGGTGTCCCCAATATGTCCCGAGATCCTTTAGAATTGGGTTGTGCCTTCGGTTCCTAAACGCCCTTCGGGACACGTTTTTCGCGTCGAAAGGGCG
>CAYQZU010000010.1:0-83317 GCA_964422115.1 uncultured Solirubrobacteraceae bacterium
GCGTCTTGCCGCCCGACTTGATCGTGCCGGCCCACGAGTCGGCGCCGCGCATGAACGAGACGGGGCCGGACGCCGTGCCGCCCTTCGCCAACGGCTCCATCGAGCCGCGGATGTTCGAGAGGTTGATCCCCGAACCCGAGCCGCCGCGGAAGATCATCCCCTCCTTCGTGTTCCAGTCGAGGATCGACTCCATCGTGTCTTCGACCGAGAGGATGAAACAGGCGGAGCACTGCGGGCTCTCCTCGAAGCCGACGTTGAACCACACCGGCGAGTTGAACGCGGCGAGCTGGTGCAGCAGGACATAGGTCAGCTCGTCCTCGAAGGCGTCGGCGTCGGCGTCGGTCGCGAAATAGCCCCGAGTGCGACCCCAGCCGGCAATCGTGCCCGAGACTCGCCCGATCATCTGGCGCACCGAGCGCTCGCGCTCGGGTGCGGACAGCTGCCCGCGAAAGTACTTCTGGGCCACGATGTTCGTCGCGTTCTGACTCCAACCGGCTGGGAACTCGACGTCGCGCTGCTCGAAGGCGACCCGGTTGCCGTGACCGATTCGCGCGTCGCGGACCTCCCACTGCACCGTGTCGAACGGGTCCTGCCCGGCCGTCGTGAACTGCCGGGTGACCGTCAGGCCCGGTGCCGCTACCGCCCTTGTCTTCGTGCTCGCTGCCATCGTGTTCCGCCTCCTGCGCCGCGGTTCGCGGCGCCGCAAAAGTGTTCTGTCGGGCTGCGGATGATCCCCGCCGAATCGGACAGATCCACTGGCGTGTGCGAACCACCAATTCTAGCTGCTGCGGTTGCTCGGCCTGGCCGGAGCCGGCTGCACGAACGCTTGCAGAAAGCGCCTGCTCAGCGCCCCAAACGCAGCCAATCGCCGAACTCGGCGAGCACGCCTGCGGCGCGCCACCGCGCCTCACGCAGCGTGTGTACGGCCCGCGCGAGCCACTCCGGGTCGAGGCCGAGGCCGCGCAGCACCAGCAGGCCGGCGGCGGCCGCCAACAGCACAAACACCACGACGATCGCGACCACCGCCATCGCCCCCCAACATAGCCGCCCCCGCCGTGAAGTGCGCGCTCCCGCCTACCGACCACGCCCCAGAAGATCCGACAGCTCGGCCAGGGCGAGCTCGAGTAGTCGCTCCGGTTCGAGAGTCGCGTCGAGGACGCGCACCCGGTCCGGCTCGGCCTGCGCGAGCCAGCGATAACCGGCGTCGATGCGCGCGAAGAACGCGTCGTCCTCGAGCTCGATCCGGTCGTGGGGGCGATCGTCGCGGCGCGCGCGCCCGACAGCGGGGGGCAGCGTCAAAAGGAGGGTGCGGTCCGGTCGCAGGCCGAGTGTCGCGAAATCGTTGATCGCCGCGACCGCGTCGATCCCGAGCTCACGCCCGGCGCCCTGGTAGGCCAGCGAGGAGTCGACAAAGCGGTCGAGCAGCACCGTGGCACCGGCGGCGAGCGCGGGCTCGAGAGTCTGCGCGACCAGCTGGGCTCGGGCCGCTGCGTAGAGTAGCGCCTCGGCGCGCGGGACGACGCTCAGCTGCGGGTCGGTTACGAGCGCGCGAATCCGCTCTGCGACGAGCACGCCGCCCGGCTCGCGCAGCGCGACGATGTCCAGTCCGCGTTCGCGCAGCGCGCCGGCCAGGCCGTGGGCAAGCGTCGTCTTTCCTGCGCCGTCGATCCCCTCGATCGTGATCAGAATCCCTCGCGACACCGCCCGGAAGGCTACGCGCACCGCCGCCGGTACGCTCCGCGGATGACCGCTGCGCAGGCCCTGCCCGGGATCGAGCGACACCCGCACGCGCGCGCGCTGCTGGCTGCGGCGCTGCCGCCGGCGCAGGCTTCACACGCCTACCTCTTTGCCGGTCCGGCGGGAGCGGGCAAGACTGCGGTCGCGCGGGCGTTCGCCGCAGAGCTGATCGCCGACGGGGCGCCGGCGGAGTCGCACGCGGCCGAGCGGGCGCTGCGTGGAACGCACCCCGACCTGACCTGGGTCGCTCCGAGCGGCGCCTCCGAGATGCTGGTTTCCGACATCGACGAAGCGGTCGTCGCGGCCGCTACACGCACGCCGTTCGAATCGCGCCGGCGCGTGTTCGTGATCGAGGCGGCGGACACGATGCGGGAGTCCACGGCCAACCGGATGCTCAAGACGCTCGAGGAGCCGCCAGATTTCGTGCACCTGATCCTTCTCACCGCCCGGCCGGGCGAGGTGCTCCAGACCGTCGCATCGCGGTGCCAGATCGTGCGCTTCGAGGCTCCGAGCCCCGAGCGGATCGCGGGCGAACTTGTCGCCCTGGGCGCCGAGCCGCAAGCCGCTGGTGCGTGTGCGAGGCTCGCCCTCGGTGACGCCAAGCGTGGCGCAGCATTGGCGCTCGGTGACGGTCCGCGGCTGCGCGCCGCGGCCGAGCTCTACGCTGGGGCAGCGATCGCCGACAAACTGGACGCGCGTCCGTGGGAGGCGCTCCTGGAGCTCGCGAAACGCGCGAGCAGCGATGCGGAAAGCGAGCTCGACGCGGTACACGCGCAGGAGCTCGAGCTGCTTGGGAGCGGTGAACGATCGCGGAGCGACCGTGAGCACACCGAACGAAAGCAGCGTGCGTCACGCCGCGGCGCCCAGGCCACGCTCGATCTCGCGCTGGCGACCGCCGGCCTCTACTACCGCGATGCCGCGGTCCTCGCGCTCGGGGCAGCCGGGCTCGTGTACGCCACCGATCGCCGCGAGCAGCTGGCCGGGCTCGCCGCGGGGCAGCCAAGCAAACGCCTTCAGCGCGCGGTCGTGCTCGTCGAGGACGCTCGCGAGGCGCTCCGACTGAACGCCACAGCGGACCTTGCGCTCGAATCATTGGCCTACCGGATCGCCGCTCTGCCGTGAACCACGGGCGCGTCGCGCCGACCCTGGTGGCGGGAATGACCGACCCCCTATCCTGTGCGTGTGAGCTTTCTCGCTGACCTGTTCAAGGACAAGACGCGGATGATCGCGCCCGAGCAGGCGCTCCCGGGCCGCTCGACGCCGGTTGCGACAGCGGAGCGCCACTTCGTGCTCGGCACACCGATCCACCCGCCGTTTCCCGCCGTGATGCGGACGCTGGTCGTCGGAATGGGCTGCTTCTGGGGCGCCGAGAAGGCCTTCTGGCCCGCCGAGGGTGTCTACACGACAGCGGTCGGCTACGCGGGCGGGTACACCCCGAACCCGACCTACGAAGAGGTCTGCTCCGGGTCGACCGGTCACACCGAGGCGGTTCTCGTCGTCTTCGATCCGGTCGCGACGACGCTCGAGGACATCCTGCGCCTTTTCTGGGAGGGGCACGACCCGACGCAGAGCATGCGCCAGGGCGCCGATGTCGGAACCCAGTACCGCTCGGCCGTCTATTTCGACGGGCCAGAGCAGGAGGCTGCGATTCGCGCGAGCCGCGAGCTTTATGGCGCCGAGCTGGCGGCGCGCGGCTACGGCGAGATAACGACCGAGATCGCTCCGGCGGGGCAGTTCTACTACGCAGAGGATTACCACCAGCAGTACCTCGCAAAGAACCCGGCGGGGTACTGCGGGCACGGCGGTACCGGCGTCAGCTGCCCGATCGGCCTGGCGGCGAAGTAGCGCCGACCGTTCCCGCGCACATCGCCCCCGCGAGGCGGGCGCGAGGGCGAGATGTTCACATCGCCCGGCGCGCGACGCGCATAACGTGAGAAGCTCAGGCCCGGCGCTCACCGCGCCGGCGCGGAACCCATCGTCCATAGGACCCACGAACAGAGGAGTCACGGAAATGGCACACGGAGTCATCCACCAGTTCGCCGGCGGCACCGAGGAGCAGTACAACGCCTCGATCGCCGCGGTCCACCCGCCCAACGGGCTGCCCGAGGGCCAGATCTTCCACTATGCCGGGCCCACGAAGGACGGCTGGGTAATCGTTGCGGTCCACACGTCGGACGCGAGCTGGAAGAAGTTCCGCGATGAGACGCTCGGGCCGAAGATGGCGGCCGGCATCGAGGGTGGCTTCACGGCGCCTCCGACCGAGATCGAGTTCCCGGTTCACCATCACGAGAGCGCCTAGCGTCAGGGCGACGCCGGATCATCGGCAGGGCGATCCGGCGTCGCCGGCAGCGCGCGCTGCACCTTTACCCGCGTTTGCAGCATGCGCGTCTTGGTGTAGGCGATCATCCGTAGCCGTGCGTCGCCATCTTTGCGCTGCCCTCTCGCTGATCGCCTGCGCGCTTGCCGGCGGGTGCGGTGGCCTGTCGACCGCGGTGCCGTCGCGTGCGCGTCCGGTGGCCGCGACGCTCATGCTGGATTTCGTACCCAACGCGGTGCACGCAGGGATCTATCGTGCGCTGGCCGCCGGCTATTACACGCGCGCGGGCATCGACCTTCGGGTCATCGCTCCCGGCTCGACTTCCGATCCGCTCGCGCTGATCGACGCCGGGAAGGTCGATTTCGCGCTCGCGGACGCGATCGACGTTGCGCGCCAAATCGCCGTTGGCAGGGACGCGAGGGCTGTGATGGCGATCGTCCAGGATCCGCTCGGCGCGCCGATCGCCCTCGCCCGCGAGCACATCCGCTCACCCGCGGGCCTCATGGGGAAGACGGTCGGGGTGACCGGCGTCCCGTCCGATCGGGCGGCGCTCGACACCGTGGTGCGTGACGCCGGCGGGGACCCGCGTCGCGTTCGCGTCGTGACGATCGGTTTCAACGGCGTCGCGGATCTCGAGGCGGGCAGGATCGCTGCTTTCACCGGCTACTGGCCCGACGACGGCGTTGCCCTGTCGGTCAGCGGCCACCCGGTGACCGACTTCAAACTGAACGAGTGGGGTGGCCCCGACTACCCGGGGCTGGTCGCGTTCACCACCGAGCGACTGATCCGCCGCGACCCGCGGCTCGTCGGCGCCTTCGTGGCTGCCACGGTCCACGGCTACGAGGACACGCTGCGCGATCCGCAGCGCAGTCTCGCCGACCTTCTCGCTGCGAACCCGGCGATCGAGCGCCGGCTCGCGAAGGCCTCGCTCGCGGCCTACCTTCCGATCTTCGCCGCACGCGGCGTTCCCTACGGGACGATCGTTGCATCGAAGGTCGCCGCGCTGTCGAGCTGGCTCGTTCGCAACCGGCTGATCGGACATCCGATCAGTGCCGACAGGTTCGCCGCCAACGAGTTCCTCCCTTGAGCGTGCTCGAGGCAACCGGGCTGTCGAAGGCGTTCGCGGCCGAGCGTGGGCACACCGAGCTGGCGGTCCTGTCCGACGTGTCGCTCGAGCTCGGGGCCGGCGAGTTCGTGTCGCTCGTCGGGCGCAGCGGCTCCGGCAAGTCGACGCTGCTACGGATCCTGGCGGGGTTGCTGGCGCCGGACGCGGGCGAGGTGCTCCTCGACGGCGCGCGTCCGCAGAGCCTCCTCGGGCGCATCGGCTACATGCCGCAGGACGACCTGCTGATGGCCTGGCGCTCAACGCTCGACAACGTCACCGTAGGCCTCGAGCTCGCAGGTGTGCCGCGGCCGCAGGCTCGAGCGCGCGCCCGAGCGGAGCTGACGCGCTTTGGCCTCGCGGGGTTCGAGCGGCACTGGCCGCGCGCGCTCTCGGGCGGGATGCGCCGGCGTGCGGCGCTGCTGCGAACGTTTCTTGCGGGGCGCGAGGTGCTGCTGCTCGATGAGCCGCTGGGTGCACTCGACGCGCTGACCCGGGAGGAGATGCGCGAGTGGCTGCTCGAGGTGTGGGAGTCCGATCGCAAGACGATCCTGATGGTCACCCACGACGTCGACGAAGCGGTCTTGATGTCGGATCGCGTCTACGTGATGGCCGAGCGCCCCGGCCGGATGCACGAAGCGGTGGCAGTGACGCTTCCGCGCCCGCGGACCATCGAGCTCTGTGACACCGCAGCGTTTCGAGCGCTCGCCGCACGCGTTCGCGTGCCGCTGCGTCAGGGCCGATTCGCGCAGGCGCCTCGATGAGGATGCCGGGCTCTGCGACGGCCGTTGTCGCGCACGGACGGCGGGAAGCGCGCGTGCTGGGGGCGCCCAACAGCCGGCGCGCGCTTGGTCGCTACGGCCCGCCGCTCGTGTTTGCGGCCCTCGTGCTTGGCGCGTGGCAGCTCTACGTCTCGCTGTCGGGGATCAGCGAGACGGTTCTGCCGTCCCCGATCGAGATCGCGCGTGCGCTCGTCGCGGCACGCGGCACGCTGGCCCCGAGCGCGTGGACGACCATCTCGGAGATCCTGATCGGCTACGGCTCCGCGATCGCGCTGGGTTGCGGGCTCGCGCTGCTGGTCGCCAGCTCCCCCCTCCTCGAACGGGCCGCGTACCCGTGGCTCGTGATCTCGCAACTCGTTCCGGTACCCGCAATCGCGGCGCTCGTTGTCGTCTGGACCGGTTTCGGCCTCGGCTCGAAGGTGGTCGTGATCGCGCTCGTCAGCTTCTTTCCGATCGCTGTGGGCGCGATCGACGGCTTGCGTTCGACCGAGCCCGCCGTGCTCGACCTCCTCGCGACGCTCGGCGCAGGCGGTTTGGACCGGCTGCGGCTGGCCCGGGTGCCGTCGGCGCTGCCGTACCTGTTCTCCGGTCTGCGCGTGGCCGCGGTGCTGTCGGTGATCGGCGCCGTCTTCGCCGAATGGGTCGGCTCCTACCAGACCGGCCTCGGCTACCTCATCCTGACCTACAACAACCAGACCGCGACCGCCGCCGAGTTTGCGGCGATCGTGCTGCTCGCGGTGATCGGGATCGGCCTGTTCGCGCTCGTCGGCGCGCTCGAGCGAGTACTGGTGCCATGGAACCGCGCGCTGGAGCGTTCGTCGCGTTCCGCAGCGACCCGCGGAGACCACGATTAGCCCCCGGATCGCGCTCAGGTTCCAGCGGCAGCTACCGATGACAGTCTGGTGTTCGGCCGCCGCGAAACGCGATCAGGTTCGCGGGGGCGCCAAGCGCGGCTCAGGCTGACCGGCCGGGGACGCGTCCTTCGCGCTCTCTGCGTCTGCCTGTGCGCCGCGGCCGCAGCCACCGTCGGCATGTCGACATCGTCGCTGGCTGACAGCGTCGTCGTCACGACAACCACGGTCTCGGCCGCAGCGGACACTGGCACCACCGCCCTCCCGGGGATCTCCGTCTCCGGCTACAGCGACGGCGCCGAGCAGCTCCTGACGACGGTCTCGACGTCGCTCGGGACGCTGACGATCACGCATACGAACGGGCTCACGCTGTCCTACGGATACTCGTCCTACACCGCGGCGACGATCTCATTCTCCGGCGATCAGGCGGACGTGTCGGCTGCGCTCGGATCGCTCGAGCTGAACGGCTCAGGGACGGTCGGATCGGCGACGATCGGGGTCAGCGTCACCGCCCTGCCGTCGGGCACCGTGGCCTACCTTCCGGCGACCGGGCACTACTACGAGTACGTCGCGTCGCCGCATCTGTTGTGGACCACTGCGTCGGCCGACGCTCAGGCACTGACATTCGAGGGCCAGAGCGGCTACCTCGCGACGATCCCGAACTCGACGGTCAACAACTTCATCAACGCCCACCTCAACGGGGCCGAGGACGTCTGGGCGGGCGGCAGGTCGATCGACTACTCGAGCGGTTACAACGGCGATTCAAACGTGAAAAGGGTTTGGCGGTGGCAGGGCGGTCCGCTCGTCGGAACGATCTTCACCGAGTGTTCGAATGTCTCCCCGGGCTGCGCGTTCGTGACCGACAACGTCCCGGGCGGAACGTTCACCGACTGGAACAGCGGTGAGCCGAACAACTACGGCTATCCCGGCAGCGGCGATCCCGGCGAGCACTACCTCGAGATCAACGAGAACGGCAACACGATGTGGAACGACTTCTCGAACACGAACACGGGAACGAGCGGCTACGTCGCCGAGTTCGGCAACCTGACCGGTGGCGGCGACTTCACCGGCGTGTACTCCTCCTCGAGCAACGTGTCGCTCGACGGTGCTCCAGGTGCTCCGACCGGCGTCAGCGCGCTTGGCGGCAACGGCCGGGCCTCGGTGTCGTGGACAGCGCCAGGATCCAACGGCGGATCCGCGATCACCGGCTACACCGTCACATCATCGCCGGGCAGCCACACCTGCACGACCACGACGGCCACCTCGTGCGTCGTGACCGGGCTGAACCCTGGCGGCACCTACTCGTTCACCGTCACGGCCACAAACGACTACGGCACGAGCGGGTCGTCGAGTCCATCGAGCGGGATCACGATCGAGAACGTGCCGGGAAGTCCGACCAGCGTCAGCGCCGCGGCGGGGGTGGGCCAGGCAACTGTCTCGTGGTCCGCGCCCGCCAGCGACGGCGGCTCGGCGATCACCGGCTACACGGTCACCGCGCAGCCCGGCGGTGGTACGTGCACGTCGACCTCGACCACCTCATGCACCGTGTCGGGCTTGACCGGCGGCGCTCATTACACGTTCAGCGTGGTTGCCAGCAACGTGGTGGGGCCCGGCAGCGCGTCAGCGGCCTCGAGTTCCGTCACTCCCACGGGCGATCCACAGCCCCCGACAGGAGTCAGCGCACTCGGAGGCGTTGGGCAGGCAATCGTCTCGTGGACCGCGCCGGTCAACGACGGCGGCTCGGCGATCACGCAGTACACGGTCACTGCGCAGCCGGGCGGTGAGACGTGCACCTCGCCGACCGCAAGCTCGTGCACCGTCGCCGGGTTGACTGCCGGAGTCAGCTACACGTTCACGGTGGTCGCGACCAACGGGGTCGGCTCGAGCGCCCCCTCGACCGCGTCCGGCGCGCTCACCCCGACCGGAGTCCCCAGCACGCCGTCGCACGTCACGGCAACCGGCGGCACCACCGAAGCGACCGTCAGCTGGGATCCCCCAAGTTCGGACGGCGGCGTCCCGATAACCAGCTACACGGTCGTCGCCGAGCCGGGTGGACAGACGTGCACCTCGACCGGCACGTCGTGCACCGTGACCGGGCTCACCCCGGGGGTCGCCTACAGCTTTAGCGTCACCGCACACAACGGTGTTGGCGCCAGCGGCTCATCCGGACCGTCCGCGCCGGTGACACCGCAGGCCGTCACGCCGACCCCGATCCCGGTCGTGACCTCGCCGCTGATCGCCCAGGGCCTCTGCCGGCCGACCGGTCACCACACCTTCCGCCTGCGCTCGCTCTCGCTCGTCGGGGCGAAGGGCTCCAAGCTCGTCACGCAGATCTGGCACATCACACGCTCGGCTCCCGGCGCCGCCAGGCACTTCATGCAGGTGATCGAGCGGCGGCCGCGCGCCCTCAGCTACCGCTACAACGCGCGCGGCAGCTGGTTCGCGGTGCGCCTCACGGTGCGCAACAGAGCCGGCCAGACCGCGACGACGACGATCGTCTGCGCAACCCGCCGCGGAACGCTCCGCCCGCACCTCTCGCTGCTCGCCCCAGCGGTCACGTTCTTCAAGCCCGGTTCGGCGCAACTGACCAAGCTCGGCTGGCACTACTTCGAGGTCCGCGTGCGGCCCTTCCTCCACCACCTGAACGCCGTCAAGGCCTTCGGCATGGTCGCCGCAGACGGCGGCTCAGCCGCCCACGCCCTCGCGCTCGCACGCGCCCAGATGGTGCTCTACGCACTCGGGCTCTCGCCCGCCGAGACGAGCACGCGCGTCGCCACGACACCCAGCACCGGAGTAACCCACGGGCACCACGGGCCGAACGTCTACCCGATCGGCCGCACGACCACGATCCCCGGCATCGGCCCGGGCGTCGGCCTCACCGTCTACTACAAGCAGCACTAGCGCCGCCCCTTCCCGGCGCGCAGCGCCTCCGCTCCGCCCCGCGACCGCTAGCATCAGCGACCGCGCCGACGTAGCTCAGCTGGTAGAGCACTTCACTCGTAATGAAGGGGTCCCCGGTTCGAATCCGGGCGTCGGCTCTAGAAAGGGCCCTGACCGGACCCGTTCATGGGTCTGTCCGGCCCCCCGTTGTTCGGTCCATTCGGTTTGTTAGTGCTTGACGTTGTGAGAGCCCGAATGAGACTGGAGGCTGGTGATGGCGGCAGCGAAGCGGTATTCGCCTGAGCAGATCGTGGCGAAGCTCAGGGAGCACGAGAAGCTGCAGGGGCAAGGGTTGACGATCCCGGCGGCGTGCAAGCGGCTCGGGATCAGCGACCAGACGTTCTACCGGTGGCGGATCCGCTACGGGGCGTTGAAGGAGGATGAGGCGCAGCGGTTGAAGGCGCTCGAGCAGGAGAACGGCCGGCTGAAAAGGATCGTGGCGGAGCAGGCGGTGGACATCTCGATGCTGAAGGATTTGCAGCGGGGAAAATGGTGAGCCCGTCGCGCCGGCGGGACGCCGTCACGTACCTGTGTCGGCGTCACCCGGTGTCGGAGCGGCCGGCGTGCGAGCTGCTTGGTCAGCATCGATCGACGCAACGCTACGTGTCGCAGCCGCCGCTGCTCGAGCAGCGGTTGGTCGAGCGGATGAACGAGCTCGCCGAGCGTCATCCGCGCTACGGGTATCGGCGGGTCTGGGCGCTGCTGCGCTCAGAGGGGTTCCAGATCAATCGCAAGCGGATCGAGCGGCTGTGGCGCCTTGAGGGGCACCGCGTTCCGCCGCAGCGCAAAAGCCACGGCCAGAAAGCCGTTGGTGGGGCTGCCGGCGCGTCGTGGGCGCTCCAGGCAGCGAAGGCCAATGACGTCTGGTCCTATGACTTTGTCGCGGCCCGCACCGAGGATGGGTTGCCGCTGCGGATCCTGAACGTCGTCGACGAGTTCACGCGCCGCTGTGTTGGCTGCCGGGTCGAGCGGAGCATCGGTGCCCGCGACATCATCAGCGAGCTCGAGCAGCTGTTCGAACGCCACGGCAAGCCGCGTCTGTTGCGCTCTGACAACGGTCGCGAGTTCATCGCCGAGACGCTCGCTGACTGGCTCAAGGGCCAGGGCGTCACGCAGGTCTTCATCGAGAAGGCCTCGCCGCAGCAGAACGCCTACGTCGAGCGCTTCAACGGCTCGATGCGCGACGAGCTTTTGAACGGCGAGTTCTTCCGCTCGGTCCTCGAAGCACGGGTCGTGATCAACGAGTGGATCGACGGCTACAACACGATCCGCCCGCACCGCGGTCTCGGCTACAAGACACCCGCCGCGTTCTATGCAACCCTGAGCGACGGTAGTCGATGAGAGCAACCTCCCTCAGACGAACTGGACCAGCCAACCGGCTGTTCCGCACCGCCCCGCGGCGCGGCTGCGACAGACCAGTTCGAGGAACACACTCACCTGAACTAAAATCAAAGAACTGGACCGAACAACGGGGGGCCAGTCACACCCCAAATTGCTGCCCAAATTCCTTCGTAGTCTCGTGCCGTCACTCTCGAGGGCGATCGGTCCGGCGGAGAGCCTAAGGCCACTGAAGATACTGGGAGCCGTGACAGGCGTAAGTTCGCAGGGAATTCAAGCGGCTTTCAATGTGACCGGATGGCCTGGCTCCCATTCATAACGCGCACGGCCACGGGATCGCACGACGGCGTTTACCGCACGCGAAACACCACGATAGCCGCATGGATCGCGACAGCGTGCACGTGTCTGTTTGCGGGCTTGGCCGCTGCCCCGGGCAAGGCTCGACTCTTCGACGGGATTGTGGCGATTCTCTTCGTTGTATGGACCTGGAGGGCTTGGCGTGCCGAAGTTCGCGTCGACGACACCGGGCTTAGGATCGGCGGGTACATGTTTGAGAGGCGTGTTGCTTGGTCCGAGATCGAGCGCTTCACGGTCGCGCCCTTCGGCAACAACCCTTACGTCGGACACATCATTTGCACGGACGGGCGACCGCCAATCCCCCTCGTTGGTATCACGGGCGGGCCGCGAACGGATAAGGGTCGACATGCGGCCGATCCGATAATCGCGCGACTCAACCAGGCGCTCGGTGAGTGGCGGAGCGGCCAGCGTTCCGGCATCCCGGACGAAGAGTAGTGACTGTGAGGCCCCGATGGGCGCGGACGCCTGAAGTGGCCCAGGTGCGGCGTCTTGACGGTTTGACGCCGCGGCGCTAGCGTGTGTGGCGTGGCTAGGCGCAAGACGACGTATTACATAGATGAGGGTGTGCTGACCGCGACGAAGATGACGGCGGTCGCGACGCATCGCAGCGAGAGTCAGCTGGTGGAGGACGCGCTGCGCCGCTACGTGGTTGAGGAAGGGCGCGGCGAGGCCGCGCGCGAGGATCTGCGCCAGCTGCTCGACGAGCTGCGCGCGCGTCCGGAGCTGGGCGATCTCAGTGACAGCGAGTCTCTTGAGTTGGCGGTGCGCGAGACTCGCGCTGTGAGGAAGGCGCGGCGGCGCGGTCACACGTCAGCGTGAGAGGCGCCCTGCGCGCAGTCGCTGACGTCAACGTCCTGGTGTCCGCGGCTCGCACTCCAAACGGAGTCTGCGGTCAGTTGCTGGAGGCAGCGATCGACGGACGTTGGCAGCCGGTCATGTCGATGCTTCTGTTCAAGGAGCTCGAGGACGTGCTCGCACGTCCCGCGTTCAGGGACGTACTCGGGCAGCGGACGGTCGATCGCTTTCTTGCTGGCCTGCTTGGGATCGTCGAGTGGGTCGAGGATCCGGACGAGCCGTCGGTCGTCTTGACGCGCGATCCCGATGACGACTACCTGCTGGCCCTCGCACACTCGGCGGAGGTCGACGTCCTCGTCTCGGGAGACCGGGACCTCACCGACCTCGCAGGCACCGACCCACCAATCGAAACGCCGGCGCAGTTCGCGCAGCGACTCGCCTGACCGCCCGATTCCGTGTCCCGAAATATGTCCCGAACTCCGCAAATACGAGGTGAGCTGACCCGATGTTCGGCAGGCGTGCGATCTGTTCGGCTGTGGTGCCAAGAATGCTCGCCGCGGCGTCACAGAAGTCCCCGATCTCGGGGTAATGCATTACTTGCCGAGGCGCCGCAGCGTCTCGTGGTGTTCAGCGGTGAAGCGGTCCCGCTCCGCCGAACGCGTGCCTTCGTCGCCTGGCAGTCCGCGCTTGAGGGGCTTTGCGGGCGCAGCGCTCGATTTCGCTGGCCCACGCTCCGGCACGGCCTTTGGCTTCGCAATACCCATCCGCGCATCGTAGCCCGCCGGGGAGCGCTAATTCGGCGATCGAACCGTAGAGACCGATATCACGGCTTCGACCAGATAATCGACGCACGGCTGCCTTTTCGCGCAAACGAGCGACGTGACGAGTAGCTCCGGCCGCAACTCCTTCTGTGGGAGCGGCGGGGCGGCTACCGCGCTCCGTGTTCCGCGGGCCGCCGTGTCGGGTGGCTGCTCTTGAGATTTTGGGCCGTCACTACGCGAGGGGTGACACGAGCGCACCTGGGTCGCGCACAGTAGGGGCACGGCGGCGCGGCACTCGCGTCGCGCGGAGCCGTTGGCCGAACAGACGGACAAACGGCCCTTGTATCCTCGTTTCATGGCACAGCGGCCTTTCGGACGAGGCTGGAGCGCGCTGCCGGTGGGGCTTGCCGCGTTAACTTTGAACAGCGGCCCACAAGGAGAACTTGCCGATGATCGCAACGACGCCGACGAGCACGAGAGCTGCGGTGTGGTTGCTGATGCTCGATACCCTAACGCCGGCTCGGTGATCGGAGGACGTGACGCTGCGCGTCGGTGCACGTCGTCTGCACTAACGGAGCGGCACCTAGTCGTCACGTCGCCAAACTGTAGCCACCGGCACGTCCCATCTCGCGCACTCCGAGCCGACGGCGCTGTCGCTTTCGCCGCTGAAAGCACTCACGCGATCAGCGGCGATGCACACGCGCCCTTCCGCGTGAGGCTGTCGCGTAAAGGGCGGGCGACGCGGGCGAAGTAGCGGGTTGCTGGCTGTCGGCGGTGAGGATGCCGCAGCTTGGTGCTGTTCAGGCTGTGGTGGCGGCGAGGTGGTGGTGGTCTTCCCCCGGTTCAGACGACAGTCGTCGACGTTTGGCGCTCCTTCCAGATTGTGTGAGATCAACCGCGCGTTGCGGCAACGAGCCAGTCGGCGTACCGTTGGGCTGTGATGAGGCCCGCGATCGTGAGGCGAGGCTTGCTCGCCGTGTTGCTCGCTACGACCGTCGGCGTCGGTGCGGCGACGGCTTTCGCGTCGGGCAGCTTTCCGCCGTCAAATTACCCGCTGCCGCTGGCTGGCGAGGGCGCGGTTTCGCTCTGCCCGAATCCAGCGGGCCTGGAGCCGTTCACGCGGCCGGCAACGCGCGCGGCCGTGGCATCGGCGAGTCGGTATGGGCGTGTGTCCGAAGCTGCCGACCTACGGGCGTCCGATCGCGCATGGTGGCCGCAGGTTCGCCGCATGTGGCGCGCAGGAAGGTCTGCGAAGGGAGTCGACAACCAGGCTGTCGAGGGCTCGGAGGCGCTCCGACAGAGCGCGTACGCCGCGATCGCCCGGTTCTCCTGCGGACGATCGCTGGTCTCGTTGTCGTTGCAGGTGGTGATCGGACCTCGCGACACGAACTGCGACGCCTGCCGGTCGCAGCTGTGGTTCGTCGACCGTCGCGGTCACGCGCTGCTCTACTACGTCTACTGACGCAGTGGAGATGTTCGCGTTCCCGATGAGACCGTCGTTGGCCGTGAGCGGCGTGGCGCTGCTGCCCGATCCGCGGGAGTCGTCATGAGGCGTGTGACGACGACGATTAGCGTGATCGTGATCCCGTGCGCGCTCGCACTGTTAGGTGTCGTGCTGCTGGTCGTCTATGTCCTTGGGGACGGTCCCAAACACTTCCGCGGCCGCGAGTTCACGGATGCCGGCTGCCACCTCGTTGACGTGCCCAAGGCAGACCGCGTGCCGATACGGCACTGGCCTGGGCTGGGACGTGGCGAGCGGGCCGTAGCCGTGCAAACTGTGCGCACGGCATTCCCTACGGACGTCCTCGTGTTGACCCGCAACGGTCGGTGTGTAAGCGAGTGGGCGCTCGAGGGAGGGACATGAGGGCCGACTGCGCCGGGAAACCTGGACGACGGTCGCGAACCTGTCGTTCCCGCACGCGCTTCGTCGTCGCGCCAGGGGACAGCATGCGGCGGGCCTGGGTGGCCGCTTTCTGGCATTGCGAGCACGGCGCGGCCGTTACCGCGAGCTTCACCGTTGTCCACTAATGACTGGCATCCAATGCGCCGGCGGGACCTTCGCGAAACGGTGGTCGCGCGCTCGCCCTGGTGGCCTCATGGCAAACTGCCCCGCGATGTTCTTCCTCGCCACCGACTGGACCACCGTATCGTCGCTGGCCACCGGTGCGGGAACGCTCGTGCTCGCGTTTGCCACGTTCGCGGCCGTCCGGTCGGCGAACCGCTCTGCGCGCATCGCGGAACTGGCGCTGGCGGAGCAACGGCGTCCGGTGCTCGCGCCTTCCCGCTTCGAAGACCCGGTACAGAAGCTGATGTTCGTGGACGGCCATTGGACCGTGGCGGCGGGCGGTGGTGCCGGCGTTGAGCATGTCGGGGGGAGCGTCTACCTCGGAATCAGCCTGCGAAACATCGGCAGCGGCATGGGGGTCTGCCAGGGCTGGATAGTGAGGCCCGAGTTCACGACGTCGCAAACAGCCCCCACTCCGGCCGCACTCGAGGATTTCCGCGTGCAAACGCGTGACCTGTACGTTCCCGCCGGCGATATCGGGATGTGGCAGGGCGCGCTCCGCAACCCCGAGGATCCAGTGCGGATTGCCACCGCGAGAGCGATTGACGCCCGCCAACCGATTTCCATCGAGTTGCTCTACACGGACCAGGTTGGCCTGCAGCGGACGATAACGCGCTTCGGTCTCATTCCGACCGAGGACTCGTGGCTGGCGAGCGTCACGAGACATTGGTATCTCGACTGGGATGGCCCCCGACCCGAGCGCGACGTGCGGGCGGCGGTCGATGTTGTTTTGCGCGACCGCGCAGCAGCGCAGCAGAGTGCCGTGCGGCTGCAGTCCGCGGCGGCGGCGGACGTCGGCGGCGAAGCCTCAAACGGCGAGAGCGGGGGCACCGTCGCTGACGTGTGAGGTTCGAGTCGGTCGCGGCGCATAGGATGCGCTCCGATGGAAGTATCGAGAAGATGGCGGGAAAGATCGTGGACGGCACTCGCTCCCTGACTCGGACACTGGCGCGGTGAGCAGTGGTTGCCGCTCCGGACGCCGCTGAACGAGGTCGGGCTCGCCGGCTTCTGCGTCGGATCGCGAGCAGCACGCCGGTCGCGAGGTCCTATCTGCGTCTTCGTCGCCTCGAGCGCGTCACGGCGGCGCAGGCGGCGGCGCTCGCCGGGCAGGCCGACGCGCTTGCCGGCCAGGCTGACGCGATCGGGCGCCTCGAGGCACGCAACGAGGAATGGGCTGCCGAGGTCCGGCAGTTGCGTAAAGCCGACGAGCCGCTGCGCATCGTCTTGCCGACGCGCAAGGAAGATCTGCTCGCCGCCGACTGGCATGCTCTGAAACCCCCGGGCCCGGCCCGAACAAACGGTCCGCCGTACACCTTCAACTGGGTGCTGCCGCCGATGGGTCCGGCCTCCGGCGGCACGACAACTCTGTTTCGCACGATCGCCTTCCTCGAGGGCCGCGGGCATCGCTGCCGCGTCTATTTCTATGACGCTCGCGAGACTTCGAGCTTCGAGCAGGTTCGGTCGGCGATGGCCGCCTACCCGCCGATCGCCGCCGAATGCTTCTACAACGCGCAGTCGATGGCGCCGTGCGACGCCGTGTTTGCAACGAACTGGTTCTCGGCCTACCCGGTCCTCGGGTTCGTGTCCGCCGCGCGGAAGTTCTATTACGTCCAGGATTTCGAGCCCTACTTCGAGCCGGCCGGCACCTACAGCGAGCTCGCCGCCAACACGTATCGGTTCGGTTTCCATGGTGTGACGATCGGCTCGTGGCTGGCGGCGAAATTGAGCCGCGAGTACGGAATGCGCTGCGACGCGGTCGACCTCGGCGTCGACACCAGCCGCTACGCCCTGCGCAACCTCGAAACTCGCTACAAGGTCCTCTTCTACGCGCGTCCGGTGACGCCGCGGCGCGGCTTCGAGCTGGGCGTGCTCGCACTGGAGGCCTTCCACACGGCCCATCCCGAGCTCGAGATTCAGCTCGTCGGCTGGGATCTCGATCGCTACGAGCTGCCGTTCCCGCACGTCAGCCACGGCGTGCTCGACGAGGAGGAGTTGTGCGCGCTCTACAACGAGTGCGCCGCCGGCATGGTCCTGTCGTTCACGAACATGTCACTGCTCCCGCTGGAGCTCCTCGCATGCGGGTGCCTGCCGGTGGTCAACGATGCCCAGCACACCCATCTCGTTCCCTACGAGGACCAGCTTCAATATGGCGAGTCGAGCCCCCGCGGACTAGCGGCCGCACTGTATGCGGCGGTAGTCGCTGCAGCTCAGCCCGGACGGGTCGAGGAGGCAGCGCGGGTCGCGGCGGCGTTTGACTGGGACCGCTCGAACCGGCGAATCGAGGAGATCGTGCTGGCGGAGCTCGCGCCGAGCCGGTCCGCGTGACGAGTGGCCCTGCGGCTGGGCACCGCTACCCGTGGGGCGGTCTTAAGCTGCGGACGCGGAATGACCTGGAGCTCGCGCCCTCGTCCGGGTTGGGGGCGAGCCGACGCGCCAGCTCGCCGCCGCGCGAACTCACCGGGCGCCTACGGACACTTGTCTGTATGGCCGCGTTTCCCGACCGCTTCGAGCCGTTTGACGAGTCTTGGGATTTGCTGGTCGGGGGAGTGCCTCGCGTTTGGCGCCGGTCATCGCCGCGTGTCACGCGGCTGCGGTGCGATCTCGATCTCCGTGCGATCCGCTGCCTGGTTGTGCTGAGCGACGAGCACAACTACACGCGCGCAGCCGAGCGTCTTCACATGAGCCAGTCGGGCGTCAGCCGCTCGATCCTGGCCCTCGAGGAGCGTGTTGGAGCTCTGCTCGTCACTCGCGGCGCGCGGCCGATGAGCCTGACGCGGCAGGGCGAAATCCTCGCTGACCACGGCAGGCGGCTGCTCGCGGCCCAGCAGGCGGCGCTCGACGACGTCCTGAACAGCCGCTGGGGGCCGTGACGGGGCTTAAGCGGGCCGATCGCTGCGGGGGCCGCGGTCTGCGTGCACACACTCAGCGCTCCGACTGGACGCGGCGGCCAGCTTGCTCATACTGTCACGGGATGGCGGCAGATCGAAGTGACCGCGAGCTGTGGGCTAGCGGGCGGTCCGATCCCGCAGCGTTTGGTCAGCTGTTCGAACGCCATGGACGGGCCGTGTTTGCGTTCTGTGCTCGGCGAACTGGCGATCTCGCGCTGGCTGACGACCTCACCAACATCGTGTTTCTCGAGGCCTGGCGACGACGCCATTCGGTCAAGTTGGTGGGTGAGAGCGCGCTCCCGTGGCTGCTCGGGACCGCGAACAATGTGTCGCGCAACTCCCGCCGTGCTCTGCGGCGCTACCGAGCCGCTCTCGAGCGACTGCCGCCCGCGGAGTACGAGGAGGGCGTTGATGTCGCGGTGATAGCCCGCGTCGACGCGGAGCGTGCACTAGCGGACGCCCTGCGCGAGATCGAGAACCTGCCGGAGGTCGAGCGCGATGTCGTCCGGCTTGTGTTGTGGAGCAACCTCTCCTATAACGAGGCGGCCATCGCGCTCGGGGTGCCGGTCGGAACCGTGCGCTCCCGCCTCGCTCGCGCGCGCGAGAAGCTGACGCAGGCGCTCTCCTCGGCTTCTCGGGATTCGCTCGACAATGCTCTCGAGACGAGGGAGGAGGCGCCGTGACGCTTCCTACACCACCACCCGTTCCGCGACCGACGGACCGCTCCGTGTCCGCGCGCGCCGAAGGCCTCGTCGGAGAATTCGCGCGCCAACGACGCTTTGCGGCGATCCGGCGCAGCGGTGCCGTGGCGGCGATCGCCGCGGTTGGGCTCGTGGCCATGCTCACACCGTTGCTCGGCGAGGGAACCACGCCGAACGCGTTCGCCGGATGGACGGCCGTGCCAAAGGTCGCAGATCAGGCCCAGTCGCGCGCGGCGCACGCCAGGTGCGCGCGCGTCGAACCCGCGGTCGCACGACCAACCCCGGTCATAGCTGAGCAGCGCGGGCAGTTCACGCTGCTTTTATTCGTCGGAGGAGGCCAAACCGTCGTCTGCATCTCCGATCGGCACATGTTGGTGGTCGGCGTGGCGCAGTCGGTGGCGGCTCGCAGTGCCCCGCGCGCAGTGACGGAGGGCGCGGGCGGCTTCGAGCACCTGAGGGCAAGCCCGGTTACATTCCTCACGGGTCGCGCCGGTGCTGGTGTGAGCACTGCGGTGCTCGATCTCGCGGATGGACGCCGGGTCACAGCATCGATTTCCCACGGGTGGTACGTGGCGTGGTGGCCGCGATGGGTCGCCGCGCGGCGCGTGTCGCTGGGCACGAAACGCGGTGCCGTCAACCAGCGTCTCCATCTGCGCACCCCTCTGCGACGTGGGTGAGCCAGGGGCATCGCGCTATGCGCATTCCGCATAGTTGTTGCTATTGCGGGCTGCGCCGACGTAGGGTCGGGACCGCGTGCATTCTGACAACCCGCACCGCTCGGCAGGCCCTGTGTTTGCAGGCAATCGGAGTAGAACAGGCGGCCGACGGCTGAACCCGAGGGGGGTCGCGATTCGTGCGGCCGGCCCACTGTGAGGGCGCTCGCTACCCACGCGTCTTTGGTGATCGGTGCGGTTATCGCGGCATTTGCGACCGGCGCCGCCACCTCGCAGGTGACACCGTCGGAGGCCTACTACCAGTCGTATAACTGCGACTCATTTGTCGGTCGCTCGACGTGCAACCAGACCGCGGGCTCCTGGTACACGCTGAACGGCGTGGGTGCCAAGAACTGGGATGTCGGTAACGACATCTGCGCCGCTTGGGGCAACCTGAAGGGCTCGACGGAGGCTTGCTTCACGTCGGGCGGGGCGCAGTACATCCTGGTCTGCGACAGCGGGACCTACGGCTACGGGTGGGCAGGTACCGCCAACGGCGACAACCACAACATCTCCGGTCACGAGGACGACTACACGCCGTGCAGCTGACGATCACGATCGGACTGGGGGAGCGGCTATGACATCACGCGCCGGCACCAGCTCGGCGCGCTCCAAGCGCCGCAGCTATATGACGAAGCTCCTCGCGGTCATGGCGTGTTCGGCCTGCCTGGCCGCGGCCTTTGCGCTGACCTCCGGGGCGTCGACCCGCCACTTCCACGCTCGGCCCCTGCGACGCACCTTCTCGGTGCTCGCCGCGGCGCGGGCAGCCGCCACGCAGGGCACGCCTTCAATCCAGTACCCCGGTGCGGTCTCGACGGCATATGCGGCGTCGGAGGCGGACGGAAACCGGCTGTTCGTATCCCAGCAGGCGGACGGCGACATCTGCATCATCGACCAGGAGCCCCAGAGTGCGCCGCCGGGCGCGAACGGGACGCTGCGGACCGGCGCGATGGCCTCGGGTTGCTCGACGCCGACTGGAGCCGAACAGAACGGTGGGATCCTCTTCCAGCCGGCCAGCGGCTCGCTGCCTGCGACCGCCGCGGTGCTTGTGCCCGACGGCGTTGGCGAGGTGGACTTCAGCCTCTCCGACGGCACGGTCGTGAAGGTGGCGGTCGCAAACAACGTGGCCTGGTATGCCTCCGCATCGCTCACTCGCGTCACCTTCGACGCGCCGGGCGGCGGCGAGGTCAGCGCAGCAACCACCGCAAGCTGACCCCAGGCGATCCGGCGCGGGCCGTAAGCTCGCCGGATGAGCTTTCGACGCGGGGGTTCGCAGTTCCTCGCCGTCGCGCTGGGCGTGTCGGCGGTGGCTCTTGCGTGTGCCGGAGCCGCCGGAGCCGCAGCCCGTACGGTCCCGGTCGTCAGATGCCCGACCGTGTCTGGACTGCCCCTCGGGAAGGTCCGGCTGCCGCATCGGCTCGCGGTGCTGGGGGCGCCGGCGTCTGTCAGCGGGCTCGCTGCCTACACGAACACCGACATCTACCTGGTTGCTCCGGCGGGCATGGCCTGCTCCGGCGCTGTGGCGGTCGACGGCGGGGAGCGCCTGACGGTCTGGGCGCGCGGGCACCGCGTTCCGACCCAGCGGGCGCGCTACGCCGCCCTGACGCTCTGGCTCGATCCCGCGTGTCTCGGGTGCAAGGCCGATGATGGGTGCCCATTCTTCCCGCAGTTCGCGAGGCTCGAGCACGTCCCGTGCGACGCGTCGCTGCCGTCGGGTGAGCACGTCGTTCGACCAAGCTCGAACGTGGCCCTTTTCAGCGACCCGCCAGGAGTGGCCGGATCGGGATGGCCGAGCGGCGGACCGGATGCCGCTTACGGCGTCGTTGGCATACACGGGAACTTCAGTCAGGGCGCGGTGTACCGCTCGACCTGCACACTGCCGCGTGCGAGGATCGCAGCGTGCACCGTCAGCCGTGCTGACGTGCGCGCTCGCTACGGCTGACGAGCACCGCGCCCGCGCAGCGCTCCGCCGGTTCCTCCCGTCCGCGAAGCGCGTGCTTCGCGGACGGGAGACTCCCGGTCTCGGGGTCGCCGCCATGCGGCGACCATGCTGCTAGGCGCTGCCTGAGGCGAGCTGACTCGCTGAGGGGAGCACTTCCTTGATCGACGAGCCGGCCTTCTGGGCCAGCGACTCGATTGAGCCGATCGAGTTCTGTGTCGAGCTCACCGTGCTCGGGCTGATGCTCCGGCCCTTGATCTGTGAGACGAGCTTGTTGAACAGGCTCACAGCCGCAGTCAGTGGCGTGACCAGGAGTTTCAGCACCTTGTTCTGCTGGGCGTCCGCGAGCGCGAGCTTGATCTCGTGGTAGACGAAGATCGCCGCGATCCCCGCCTCGAGGTAATTCTTGATCTTTGTGAGGAAGCCCACCTTCGTGAAGTCGCCGTTCTTGAACTTCTCGTAGATGAAGTGGTGGAACGCACCAAACGCGAGGCCGGCGTGGAAGACGAACTTCGGCACCGCGAGCACGCTCGCGTGGTGAACCGTGGCGATCGCCGCGGGACGAGGCGCGCTCTGCGCGCCGGCCACGGTGGGCACGGCGAGGATTGCAGCCGCCGCGAGCACCACGGCGAAGAGACGGAGTCGATGCATGCAGTAACCCCCTATGGGATCGAATTGGTGGACTCGCCGCCGGTCCCGAGACAGGAGAGCGGCAGGGCGCCGATCGCGCCCAAGAGCCGCTGAGTCGCCTACCCCGTGCAGCGTGCGAGCACGAACGGCTCCAGGTTACACGGACCGCGCCTCGTGGCCGGCACGTGCCCCGCCCCACCCCGTCGCGCCTGCGTCGGACACAGCGACGGCCGTTCAGTCCTCGACCGGGGAGAACACGAGGTCGGCGGCACCGCCCCAGTGCTCGACGACCTGGAGGTCGCGAGCGTGCCGCGCGCAGTTACCGAGGGCGCTGAATACCTGTTCAACGCTGCCCGCGGAGCATCATGCGAGATTCGCATAGAACGGGTCGGTTTGGCGCAGCTGAGGCGGTAGCGTTGCCCGTCGTGACCCCCAAACGGACGTGCTGCCGCTCCGCGCAGCGACGCGTTCCGTGTCACGGCCGGCGTCGCGCTCTCCAGGCGCGGCGCCGGCCATCCTTCGACCATGAAGGACGATGAGCGCCGACGAGGTCGAAAAGCCAGAGGAGTCCTCCGCGGGTCCCGCCGAGAGTGCCGCGGGGGACGTGCAGCGCCACGGAGCGCCCGTCGCCTGCCCGCGCTGCGGCCTGCGGTTGACCCAGCGTGTCCCTTCGCTCGCCGTGCAGTACTGCCCACGGTGCCTCGCGCGCGCTCGCTTGGCGGTGCAGCTGAACCGCTTCGACCCGTCCTAGCGAGTCGAGCGCCGATCCCGGACGTGTCAGGTGATGAGGCCGTGTCGAAGGGCCTCTGCAACCGCTGCGGGCCGGTCGTGCACTCCGAGCTTCTGATAGATGCCGTGAAGCGACGCCTTGACGCTCGATGGGCTCAGCGCGAGATGCGTAGCTATCCGCCCTGTCGTCAGCCCGTCGGCGCTCAGCCGCAATACCGACTGCTCCCGCGGCGTGAGCAGGACCGATGAGGGATTCCGGTCGTGGCGGGCGAGGGCCGCAAGTTCCTCCTGGATCGTCGGATCGAGAAACGTCCCGCCCCGCAGTGTCTGGCGGATTGCGGTGACGAAGTCCTCTGGCGGCGACCGGCGGCTGATCAGGCCGACGATGCCTGCGTGCAACGCCCTCCAAGCCTGGTGCGGCTCGATATGGTCATAGACAAGGATCGCCTGGGTCGTCGCGGCGACGGTCCGTAGCATCGCGAGCGCGGTGTCGGCGTCAGCTGACTGCCAGGGATCGAAGCCGATCAACGTGACGACAGGCGCGGTTTCCGCAACCCTACGCGCCAGATCGAACAGGTCCGACGGGCCCGCGAGCGCTTCGAGACCCAGCTCGGAAATGATGTGGCCCGAGATGCCGTCGACGAAGACGGGCTGCGGGTCGGCGACCATCACGCGCGCCGCCACCGGAGTCCGTTCGCGCACGCGCGCCGGTGCTGGGGCCTGCGCGGCGTCGCCGGGGCCGCTCTCAGGCCTGTCAGCCACGCGATGTGAACCATGCGGCGGCTTGGGCTCCGCCTCCGGCCAATCGCCGACGCTCCCGGCAGAGCGAATGCCGTGCGACCAAGCTGCATCCTTGGTTCGAGGGGAGTGTCGCGAACATGAACGTGCGGGTCATCGTGCGCTTTACAAATAGTCCGCGCGCAGTGCACATCGTGTCATCAGTAATAAGCCGCGGCCGCCTTCGGCCGAATGAAAGCCGGGCGCCATCGCGCGAATCGGTACGGTTTCCTGCCGATTAATACGCAGCATTTCCGATGCTTCGCCCTCGAGGATGGCTGCGGTCCAGGCGGTCTGAAGCGCCATCGCGTAAGGGCCTGCGCTCGCGCCGCCGCGAGATGGCTAACCTGACCGCATGCCCTACCGCCACGTCCTCGTCGCATACGACGGCACCGCCAGGGCTGACGCGGCGCTCAAGGCCGGCGAGCGGATCGCGCGCGACGCCGGGGCCCAGCTGACGGTGGCCGCGGTGGTCGAGCTTGCGAGCGGCTGCCGTAGCTGTGGAGCATCCCGCGGTTGCGGCATCACAACCGGGGACTGGAACCGCATCATGCGCGAATACGCGTGGGAGGAGCTCCTCCACGCACGGACGCAACTCGGCGTTCCGGCACGCCTGGAGATCCTGTGCGGCGCACCGCGCCGAGCGCTGACCGACGGCGCTCGCGAACTCGGCTGCGACGCGATCGTGCTGCCTGCGCGCAGAGGCGCAGTCGCGCGCCTGCTGGCTCGCGGTCGTGCGCCGCGTGCGGTCACGCGACGCGCGCACTGCGCGGTCCTCCAGCTCCGCTGACGCCACGCCGTCTTCGCGGCGGCTAGGGTGCGACCGGTGGACGTGATCGACGAGCTTCTCGCGAACAACCGGCGCTTCGCCGCCTCGCTTCCGGTGCGTCACCTCGATGTGCGTCCATCGCGGGAGCTCGCCGTTGTCACTTGCATGGACTCGCGGCTCGACGTATTTGCGGCGCTCGGGCTGCGTGACGGCGAGGCGCACATCCTGCGGAATGCGGGCGGCGTCATCACCGATGACGTGATCCGATCTCTCGCGGTATCCCAACGAAGGCTCGGCACGCTCGCCGTGATGCTGGTCCATCACACCGACTGCGGCATGCAGACTCTGACCGATGACGGCTTTCGAGCCGAGCTGCAGTCAGCCACAGGTGTGGCCCCCGCCTTTGCGATCGAGTCCTTCAGCGATGTCGAGGCGGACGTGCGCCAATCGATCCTGCGTGTCCGCCGCTCGCCGTTCCTGCCCCACACCGGGTCGGTGCGAGGCTTTGTCTACGACGTCGACACTCACCGGATCGACGAGGTTCACGAGACCGAGGCCAGCTGATCACAAGCTGACTTCGCGGCAGGAAATTACCCCTTGCGGCGCTCCGTCGCACTGCTAATTTCGTGCGGCCGAACCGTCGGCGGTGGAAGCCTCCCCCGCCGAAACTCGCTACGCTGGCGCCGCGCGCCGGGGACGCGGACGGCGGCTTGTAAGCCAAGCGACGCGCGTACACGAAGGGACGGGAGGACGGACATGACCGGCTCACGCTCACCAGCCCGCCTATTTGCCGCGGCGCTTGCCGCCGCGATCGCCTCCGTGTCGCTCAGCGCCCAGAGCGCCAGCGCAGCGACCACCGACTTCGTATGCTCGATCTGCACCTACAACACGATCCAGGCCGCGATCAACGCCGCCGGGATCGGGGACACGATCAAGGTGGCGGCCGGCGTCTACCCTGAGACGCTCGACATAACGACGCCGGTGACGATCGACGGTGCGGGCGCCGGCAACACGATCATCCAAGCCAACCCGGCGACGCTGACGGACAAATTCGACCTCGACTCCGGCGCGCTCACCAACTACCCGATCGTCTACGCCGACGCCGCGAACGTGACGATCAAGAACCTCACGGTCAACGGACTCGGCGACGGGAGCCTGGTTTCGGGCCGCTTCGAGGGCATCGCCGAGCACAACGACAACCTCACGGTCAACGACGTTCACGTCACCGGCATGCAGAACAGCCCGCCGAACGGTGCGCAGTCCGGGTTCGGCATCCTGGCGGTCAACGACGGCGCGACCCAGCGATCCGTCACGGTCACGAACAGCCGCATCTCCGGCTATCAGAAGAACGGCATCGCGATCCAGGGCAACTCGGACGTAACTATCGACGTTGCCGGCAACACCGTCGCTGGCAACGGCCCCGCTCCGATCGGCGACAACGGCATCGAGGTCTACGACCTCTACTGGGAGTCGACGCCGCCCGCCGGGCCGACCGGCGTCGTGACCGCCAACGACATCACCGGCAACTCGTGCACGGTCGCGAACCTCTGCGGCCCCGATTTGCTGGGTGACGGCGCCGTTGCCGGCGACGACAACATCAGCGGCGACGCCGCCGGCATCCTGCTCGGGAACGTGAGCAACCTGACGGTGTCGGCCAACACGGTGTCCTCAAACGACATCGGCGTCTGGGTCACGACAGCTCCCGGAGCGACGACCACGGTGTCTGCGAACACGATCGCCGGGAACCTCTACGCCGACGTCCTGGCCGGGTTCGGGACGAGCGTCGTCTCCGCCAACACGATCGGATCGGGTGGCGACTCCACCGCCGGCCTGGCGGGCGTGCTGATCGCGGGCTACTCCGGCGACCCGGCTGTGCCCAACGCGGCTGTCACCGGCAACACGATCGAGGGGACCGACGCCGGCGTTGAGGTCGCGCAAGGTGAGACGGCGGGCGCGCCGCTCCCGGTCGCGATCGTCCAGAACAACGCGATCTCGGGCAACACGCAGGGGATCGAGAACAGGACGACGGCGCAGGTCAACGCGGCAGACAACTGGTTCGGCTGCAACAGCGGAGCGGGCGCGGCCGGCTGCGACACGGTCACCGGCTCGGGCGCAAACCACGTCACGAGCGCACCGTTCCTGGTGCTCGGCGTGAGCGCGCTGCCGAGCACGATCACGCCCGGCACGACTGCCACGGTTCTCGCCGGCATCCGTCAGGACTCCGCCGGGAATACGTTCACGACCGGCGCGTTCCCGAGCGGGATCCCGGTTTCTTTCGCAACATCCGCCGGGTCGATCGGCGCCACCGCGACTCTCAGCAACGGTCAGGCGGTGACGGCGGTGTCCGGCACTCCCCTTGGGACGGCGACGATCACCGGCACGCTCGACGGACAATCGGCGACCGCTTCTCTGAGCACGGCCAACGCCGTGAACACGACGAGCTCAACCTCAACGACCACGGTGACCGTCACGGTCCCCGCGACGGTCGGCCCTCTGCTCTCGTTCCTGGAGAGCCCCAGCCTGAGCCTCCTTGCGACCTACCCCGGGAGCGAGCTGACGGTGACCTGTGTCGACGGGTGCATCGCCCAGGTCGCCGGCACGATTGCGCTCAAGCAGAAGCATGGCAAGCACAAGATGCTGACGCTGACGACGGCGCAACTGACCGTCGCAGCGGGCGGATCGAGCGTGTACGCGCTCTCGCTCAGCTCATCGCAGCGCAGCCTTGTGAAACACGCGGTCAGCGCAAAGCTCACGCTGAACGTCTCAGCCAAGGACAACACGACCGGAAAGACGATCACCGGTTCGAAGTCCTTCAACCTGACCCGTAGCTGAGACAAGGGCGAGCAGGGGCGGTTCCCGTGCGAGCAGTCAGACGACAAATGGCGAGGGCCGACCGGCTCGTGCTCGCGGCCGGCCGCGGCGCCGTGTCTGCAGGTGCGGGCGCTCGCGGGCGCGATACCCGGGCCTGCAGCGGACGCTGGACGCGGGCGGCCGTCGTCGCGGTACTCGCGCTGCTCGCCGGCTATGGCGCTTGGAGCGCGCTACACGCTGCCCCGGCGCGCCGCGTGCCGACCGCGGCGCCTGGCGCACGAACCGCGCCGACCCCGCACGGCTGGTCGGCCGTCCCGCTGGCTGCGCGGGGCGCCGTGTCGCGGGGGCTCGGCGCGGACGATCAACGCTATTTCGCGCGAGGGTCCGCTCCGGGCGCGGCGTCGCTTGCGAACCCGGCCCAAAAGCTGCGCGCCAGGTTCAGTGACGGCGCCATCGCGGTGTCCGCGGCTCACGGGCTGCGCGTTGGGCTCTCCTCGCTTGCGATCGGACGCGGCGGGTCACCGCCATTGGTACCGCGGCTCGGATCGGCGTCAGAGCGGCAGAACCGCGTCACCTACTCGTCGCCGGTGATCACCGAATGGTTTGCGAACGGTCCCTGGGGGCTCGAGCAGGGGTTCACGGTTCGCCACCGTCTTGCCGGCATCGGTCCGCTTGCCATCAGCCAGGCGCTTTCGGGTAACACGACCGTACGCGTGAACGCGGACGGCCGCGGTGTCACGTTCAGCTCGGTGGCGGGGTCCTTGCGCTACGGGGATCTGGTCGTGACCGACGCGACGGGCGCACGCGTCCCGGCGCGCATCAGCGTGACGGCTCACCACCTCACGATCACGATCCGTGACGCGCACGCGACCTACCCGCTGCGCGTCGATCCGACGATCCAGCAGACCGCGGAGCTGGCCGCCGGCGACGGTGCCGCGAATGATCAGCTTGGGGCTTCGGTGGCGGTGTCGGGGACGACGATCGTCGTCGGCGCTCCAGGTCACGACAGCAATCAAGGGGCGGTGTATGTGTTCAGCGAGCCCGCGGCCGGCTGGGCGACCGCGACGCAGACGGCTGAGCTGACCGCGAGCGACGGCGTGGCGGGCGATGGCCTCGGGAGCTCGGTGGCGGTGTCCGGGGCGACGATCGTCGCCGGCGCCGCTCAGCACAAGGTGGGCTCGCAATCGTATCGGGGCGCCGCGTACGTGTTCACCGAGCCCGCGGGTGGCTGGTCGATGGCGAGCTCCCCGATGACCCAGACCGCGGAGCTGAGCCCGAGCGACGGAGCTGCGTTCAACGAGTTCGGTGATGCGGTCGCAGTGTCGGGCGCGACGATCGCCGTCGGCTCCGTTGGACACAGCTTCAGTCAGGGCGCGCTCTACGTGTTCAGCGAGCCCGCGGGCGGCTGGTCGACGGCGAGCTTCCCGATGACGCAGACGGCGGAGCTGACCGCCAGTGACGGGGCAACCAACGATGAGCTCGGGGCGTCCGTGGCTATCGACGGGTCGACGATCGTCGGCGGCTCTCCCAACCACGAGGTCGGCTCCAACACCTACCAGGGCTCGGCATACGTGTTCACCGAGCCCGCGGGTGGCTGGTCGACGGCGAGCTTCCCGATGAACCAGACCGCTGAGCTCACGGCGAGCGACGGTTCTGCCAACGACGACCTCGGGGCTTCGGTGTCTGTGTCCGGTTCGACGGTTGTCGCCGGGGCGCCCCACCACACGGTGGGCTCTAACACCGACCAGGGCGCGGTGTACGTGTTCAGCGAACCCGTGGGTGGCTGGTCGACGGCGAGCTTCCCGATGAACCAGACCGCAGAGCTCACGGTGAGCGCCGGCGCCGCGACCGATCTATTCGGGTATTCCGTCGCAGTGTCGGATTCGACGATCGTCGCTGGCGCCGCCTACCGCAGTAGCCACCAGGGCGCGGCCTACGTGTTCAGCAAGCCCGCGGGTGGCTGGTCGGCGGCGAGCGTGCCGATGAACCAGACTGCGGCGCTCACCGCTAGCGACGGAGCCGCCGGCGATCAGCTCGGGGCCTCGATTGGCATTTCTGGCTCGACGATCGTCGCCGGCGCGTTCATGCGCAGCAGCAAGCGGGGTGCGGCTTACGTGTTCCCCGGTCCCGGGCTCGCCACCAACGTGTCGCTCGAGTTGAGCCCGTCGTCGATAACCGCGGACGGCAGCGCGACCTCGACGGCGACCGCGACCGTGACGGATGCGTACGGAAACCCCGTATCGGGCGACACGCTGACCATCGCGAGCGACGGCGCGCAGGGTGTCAGCGGGGTCGTGGCCGGGATTGATCCGGGCACTTATGTGGCGACGATCACCTCGACGACCACCGGAGGGATGGCCGACATCACCGCCACCGACACGTCGGCGTCGGACATCTCCGACACACAGACGCTGACGCAGACGAAGCGCTCCACAGGCAGCGTGTCTTCGCCCACCTCCACCTCGATCGTGCTCGGCGGCAGCGATGGGGACTCGGTGACGGTGTCCGGAGACGCGGGCGGCTCGCCGACAGGCTCCGTGGACTTCTACGAATGCGGACCGACGAGCGCCGGCTCATGCGCCTCGACCGCGAACCAGGTCGGCACGAGCGTCGCGGTCACGGCCGGTATCGGCGACACGGCGACGGCATCGACATCCACGCCGTTCACGCCGTCCGGCGGGCCCGGAACGTACTGCTTCTACGCGGTCTACTCCGGCGACGGAAGCTACCTCGGCTCCTCCGACGGCTCGAGCGACGAGTGCTTCACCGTTACAGCCGCCGCCGCCGCCAGCGTATCTGCCCCGACCGCGTCGATCATCCCGGTCGGCGGCAGCGACAAGGACTCGGTGACCGTCTCCGGAATTCCACTCGCCGGCTCGCCGACCGGCTCCGTCTCGTTCTACGAGTGCGGGCCAAACGTCAGCTCGTGCTCCTCGACGGCCGAGCAGGTCGGCGCGAGCGTGAACCTGGTCGCGGCCGTCGGCAATACGGCGACCGCAACGTCAGCCGGCTTCGCGCCACCGGCCGGACCTGGGACCTACTGCTTCTACGCCGTCTACTCGGGCGACGCGAACTATCTCGGCTCGTCTGACGGCTCGAGCGACGAGTGCTTCACGGTCGATCCGCAGCTGCATGTCCTCGTCCAGGGGAGCCAGACCTACGGCGGGACAGATCAGAGCTTCTCGGCCGTCGGCTACTCCGGGTTCGTGGATGGCGACGGTCCAAGCGCAGTCACCGGCTCGCTGACGGGTTGCACGACGAGCGTCGGCGCCGACGCCCCGGCGGGGACGGATCACCTGACGATCAGTGACTGCACAGGGCTTTCCGCTCCGGGCTACGTGATCGAATACGTCGACGACGGCTTCACGGTGACGCCGGCGCCCCTGACGATCACCGCATCCGACGGCTCGATGACCTACGGCGGCGCGGCGCCCGCCATCACAGCTCAATACAGCGGTCTCACCGCCGGCGACACCGCGCCGGCGACCGCGCCGCTCTGCCTGACGGCCGCGAGCTCCGCGAGCCCGGTCGGGAACTACGCGTCCACTTGCATCAGCGCGGTCGACCCGAACTACGCGATCACCTACAAGGGTGGCACCGTCTCGGTGGGCAAGGCGCAGCTCACTGTCACGGCGTCCAGTCCACAGGCGACCTACGGCGGCCCGACCCCAACGGTCGGCCCGAGCTACTCCGGGTTCCTCAACGGCGACAGCGCGACGAGTCTGACCACGCAGCCGGCGTGCGCGATCACGGGCGGCAGCGCCCCGTATGCCGCCGGCTCCTACACGACCCACTGCTCCGGTGCCGTCGCGGCCAACTACACGTTCCAGTACGCAACAGGCACGCTTACGGTCGGCCCGGCGCCGCTCACTGCATCGATCATCGGCTCGCAGGTCTATGGCGGTACCGGCCGCGCCTACCTCGTGGCGTCCTATAGCGGCTTCCAGAATGGCGACACGCAGGCCCTGATGACCGGCCAGACCCCGACCTGCTCAACGAGCGTGCCCGCCTCCGCCTCCGCCGGGACCTACTACCAGACGGTCACGGGCTGCTCGGGGATCACCGCGTCGAACTACACGCTCCACTACGCCGATGCCGGCTTCACCGTCAGGCCCGCACCGCTCACGATCACCGCCTCGAGCCCGACCATGACCTATGGCGATGCGGTACCGATCGTCACCCCGAGCTACGGCGGCTTCACCAACGGTGATGGCCCCTCGAGCCTCACAAACGATCCGACCTGTTACACGCCCGCCGTCCCCTCGAGCCCAGTCAGCGGACCGCCGCCACCGACGCTCTGCGTGGGTGCCGCGGATCCGAACTACACGTTCACCTATCATCACGGCAGCGTCACGATCATCCCGGCGCAGCTGAAGGTCACCGCTTCGAGCCAGACGATCCTCTACGGCGCCAACGTCGCAGCGGTGACCCCCGGCTACAGCGGCTTCGTCAACGGTGAGGGAACGACGAGCCTGGCGACGCTCCCGTCGTGCTCGACATCTGCATCGAGCGCGAGCTCCGTCGCCGGCTCGCCATACGACACGAGCTGCTCCGGCGCTGTCGACGCGAATTACGCGTTCAGCTACGTTGACGGCGCGGTCGAGGTGGACCGCGCGCCGCTCACGATCACCATCACCGGCGTACAGGTCTACGGCGGCTCTCCGAGCTTCGCGATCGCCGGCTACGCCGGCTTCGTGAACAGCGAGAGCGCGACGACCTCCTCGCCGGTGACCGGAGCAGTCACGGGGTCGCTCGGCGGCTGTGCGACGAGCGTGACCGGCACCTCGCCTGCAGCCGCCTATCACGGCACGATCAGCTCGTGTGGCGGCCTGAGCGCGGCCAACTACGCGCTGACCTACGCGGACGGTGGCTTCACGGTGACCGACGCCACCACCTCGAGCGTGTCGGCGCTACCGCTCGCGAGCATCGCGGTGGGCGACGAGGAGTCCGACAGCGTGCTCGTCACGGGCAACATCGTCGGGGGGTCGCCAACCGGAACAGTCTCCTTCTTCGAGTGCGGCGTGCAGACCGGCGGATCGATCGTGCCCTGCGCGACCGGCGGAACGCCGCTGGGCATTCCCGTCACGCTCAGGGCGGCGCCCAACTCGACCGCGACCGCGTCGTCGATTGACTTCACGCCGACCGACGGCCCGGGCACGTACTGCTTCCGCGCCCACTACTCGGGTGACAACAACTACAACGGATCGACCGACGCGAGCACCGGCGAGTGCTTCTCGGTGACACAGGTCGGCGCTCCGGCGACCTCGACACCAGCCGCAGCGAGCATCGCCCTCGGCGCCGCCAACACCGACAGCGTCACGGTCGCGGGCAACTTCGCGGGCGGCTCCCCGACCGGGCAGGTGACGTTCTTCGCCTGCGCGCCGGGAACGACACCGTGCTCGAGCGGCGGCACGCAGGTCGGTCCGGCCGTTGACCTTGCGCCGGCGCTGAACGACACCGCGACCGCGACCTCGCGCCTGTTCATCCCGTCGAGCGGTCCCGGCACCTACTGCTTCCGCGCCGTCTATAGCGGCGACAGCACCTATACCGGCTCCAGCGACGGAACCGGCCGCGAATGCTTCACGGTGACCAAGGGCGCTAGCTCGACGGTCGAGGCCCCGACCGCGCCGGTCATTCCCGCGGGCAGCTCCGACAACGCCGGCGTAACTGTGCAGGGCAACGGGGCGGCAGGGCCGCCCACGGGGACGGTCTCGTTCTACGTCTGCGGTCCCGGCGTCGCGTCGTGTGCCTCGACAGCGCAGGCGGTCGGCGGTCCCGTCACGCTCAGCGTCGGCGCGGGCAACAGCTCGAGTGCGACTTCGGTGCAGTTCACGCCCGCCGGCGCGGGTACGTACTGCTTCTACGCGGTTTACGCCGGGAGCTCGAGCTATCTCGGGTCATCCGACGCGACCGGCGACGGTTGCTTCACCGTGAGCGCGCCCGCCGCAAGCCAGCCCGCCGCCACGACGCCCCCGAGCAACTCGTTCCGGATTGCGAGTCACTCGTTCAAGAACCACAGGATCGGCCTTACGCTCGTGCTCCCCGGCCCGGGAACGCTCACGGTCACGGCGACTCATGCAGGCGCCACCCTACCGCTCGGTACGCGCACGCTCACCGTCGCGGCGGCCGGGCAGCTCGCGACGACGCTCGGGCTGAGCAGGGCAGCGAGCGCCGCGGTCGGATCGGCGACTACGCGCCACTCCGCCTACCACGCGACCGTGACGCTCACCTTCACTCCGACCGGTGGATCGCCGCGGACACAGACGTTCACGCTGCTGCTCGCAAAATGAGGCGGCGACTTCGTGCGGGTCCCTGTGATCACGCGTCGAGGCCCCGACCCTGCGCCGCAAGCTTCGCCAAACCCGGGCGCGCCTGAGCGCCCGCCCGAGCGTGACGTTCTTCGCGCGGCGCGCGATCGGCTTCGGACTCCCCGACGCGAGCGCTGACAGGTCGTTCGAGCTCCCGGATTCTGGTCTCGCGAACGCCGGTCCGCCGACCGCCAACATTTACGCACCCTCCGGCGATGCCTGATAGAAGGTGCCCATCTAACAGCGATGACGGCGCGCAACCAGCGCACGAGGTGAATTGATGAGACTGATTGGTGCCGGACTACCCCGGACCGCGACCACGACGACGCTGATCTCCTTTGAGCAGCTCGGCTTCGCGCCCTGCTACCACATGCGCGACCTGCTCGCCGACCTGCCGGGGCAGCTGCCGCTGTGGGAGAAGGTCGCTGAGGGCGATCCCGATTGGGAGGCGATCTTCGCGACGTCTGAGTCGACCTGCGACTTTCCGGCCTCGGCGTTCTACGCCGAGCTCATGGACGTCTATCCCGACGCGAAGATCGTGATGTCGGTGCGCTCGCAGGAGAGCTGGGTCAAGTCGATGCTCGCGACGATCTGGCCGATCTTCTACGGCCGCTCGGTGATGCATTACGTCAACGACGCCCGCCGTGTCATCGATGCGGATTGGGATCGCTACCTGACGCTGATGACCCACCTGTGGACGAAGACCGGGATGACCGCGGACCCGGACTCCCCGGAAGCCCTTGGCGCGGCGATGGAGAAGTGGAACAGCGATGTGATCGCCAAGGTTCCCGCCGACCGCCTGCTCGTGTGGCAGCCCGCCGACGGTTGGGAACCGCTATGCGGATTCCTCGACGCCGCGGTCCCGGACGGTCCGGTGCCGAACGTGAACGACACCGCCGCCTTCCAGGAGGGTCTGCTCGGCGGCAGCCTCGCGGTCGTCAATGCCTGGTGGGACAAGCGCGAGCGCCCCTCCGGCGGACTGCACGGAGCACCGGCGCCGGAGGACTGAGCCGGCCACTCGACTAAAGGGCTAAGGTCTCGCGCGCCTATGGCGAGCGCGATCCCCACACCTCGAAGCGTCAAAGAGCGTGCCGCCGCGGGCAAGGCGGCACGCTCCGCCGTGCCACGCGAGAGCCACGCGACCTTTGCGCCGCCGGCGGACCGCTCGGACCCGGTCGCGCTCCTGCAAAGCCAGGACTCCCACCGTGTCGAGTCTCTCCTGCCGATCCGCTACGGCCGAATGGCCTCCTCGCCGTTCGATTTCCTGCGTGGCGCCGCAATCATCATGGCGAGCGATCTCGCGGGCACGCCCCGCAGCGGCATCACGACGCAGATCTCAGGCGACGCCCACGTCGCCAACTTCGGCGTCTTCGCCTCACCGGAGCGTGATCTCGTCTTCGACCTCGACGATTTCGATGAGACGCTCGCGGGCCCGTGGGAGTGGGACGTCAAGCGCCTTGCCGTCTCGCTGGCGGTAGCCGCCCGCCAGAACGGCCTGCGGCAGGGCCGCCAGGACATGGTCGTCGCCCGGGCGGTGGCCGAGTACCGCACGACCATGAGGCGCTTTGCGGCGATGCGCAACCTTGACGTCTGGTACGCGCACCTCGATGTCGACGAGGCGCTGGCACTCCTGCGGCCGGAGGGCGACCGTAGGCTCGTCAGACGCACGGCGCGCTCGCTTGCGCTCGCCCAGACGAGCGCGCGCGAGTCGCTCGCCGCCGCTACGAAGCTGACGCGACGCGTGGACGGCGCGACGCGCATCGTCGCCGAACCGCCGCTGATCGTCCCGCTCGACGACCTGGCGCAGGGCGCCGAGCACCGGGAGATGGCGCTCGCCCTGCACGAACAGCTGAGCACCTATCGCGAGTCGCTCGCCGACGATCGCCGCCGCCTGCTGGAGCAGTTCGAGGTCGTCGACTTCGCCCGCAAGGTCGTGGGCGTGGGAAGCGTCGGCACGCGCGCATGGATCGCCCTTCTGCTCGGGCTCGACGGGGACGATCCGCTGTTCCTGCAGCTCAAGGAGGCCGACCCGTCGGTTCTCGAGCCGCACCTCGGCGAGAGCGGTTACCGAAACCACGCGGAGCGTGTGGTGACCGGCCAGCGGTTGATGCAGGCGACCCCCGACATCTTCCTCGGCTGGCTGCGCCTGAACCCGGGTCCCCGCGGCGGCCCGCCAATGGACTTCTACGTCCGCCAGCTCCGCGACTGGAAGGGAGCGGGCGACCTGACCACGATGTCAGCCGGCGCGATGGCTCAGTACGGCCGCTTCTGCGCCTGGACCCTCGCGCGCGCGCACGCCCGCACCGGCGATCGCATCGCGGTCGCGTCCTACCTCGGCAAGGGCGACGCATTCGACCGCGCGATCGTCGTCTTCGCCGGCGCCTACGCCGAGCAGAACGAGCGCGACTGGCAGGCGCTGAAAGCGGCGGTCCGCTCCGGCGCGATCAAGGCGCAGACCGGCGTCTGATTGACTCGGCGCGACATCCCTGCCCCGATCCTCGTGGATTCTTGGGGGCGTGGTCGGTAGACGCGGGCGCGCACTTCAGCCTGTCCTCCGAAGGGAGGGAAGTCGGCGCCCCGCGCTTCCGGGTCGTCGGCTCAGCCGCCGGTCAGCTGCGAGATGTCGACGCTGCTGGACGGCGCCGTGATCGACACCGGCTGGTTGAAGCCGCTGAAGGTGATGTGTCCGGTGCCGGGTTTTGGCGAGGTGAGCTGCACCGGGTAAGGCTTGCCTGTTGTTGCGACGTAGAGCGTGCCGCCCTTCGCCGTGTCGGTGAGTCCGATCACTTTCTGGCCGTCGATCGTCGTTGCCGCCGCTTTCTTGAGCGCGCCGTGCGAGCCGAGCAGCTTGCCGAAGAGGTCGTGCAGGTTGGTCAGCGCCGCGAGTGAGCCGAAGCTTGGACTGCTCGTCGTCGTCTTCAGCCATTTGCCGTTGAAGAGCGTCGCCGCAGCCTTGCCGCCGAACTTCTCCCAGAACTTGGCGCTGCCGTTGATGAACACGAGTTTTCCGACCGAGATTAGCTTGAAGCTGAGCCCGTTCTCGGACAAGGTGCCGGTCGCGCCCTTGCCGGACACGAGGTAGAGGTCGAGCGTGATCGGCGTGCCGTTGCTCGTCAGCGAGCCCGACATGTGAAGAGCGCTGAGGTTGGACGTGGCGGCGGTCGTCGCCGCGAGGATCGCCTCGGCTGACTTGCTCGCGACGCCGTTGTCAGAGCCGCCCGAGCTGCCGCCGCTCCCGCCACAGGCCGAGAGCAGCGCGGCGACGAGCGCGATCGAAACCGCTACGTAGGCCCCCCGGAAGCGCATGCGGCGCAAACCCTAGCGGAAGCGAAGGCGGAGCGGAGCAACGAGGTCGCTTCCGCTGGAACGCGGACGCGACCGGGCATACTCGAACAGTGACCCTCGTGCTGATCACCGGCGCCACGCGCGGAATCGGCGAGGCCGCCGCGCTCGAGTTCGCGCGGGGGGGAGCCGAGCTGGCGATCGTCGGCCGCGACCGCGAGCGCGTCGCTGCGGTCGCCGTGGCGTGCAGGAACGTGGGCGCCGCGCCTGTTTACGAGCACGTCGCGGACCTCAGCCTGATGTCCGAGGTTCGCGCGCTCGCCAAGCATGCGCGCGAGAGCTACGGCCACATCGACGTCCTCGCCAACAACGCCGGCGCCATCTTCCGCAGGCGCGAGGTGACCGCGGAGGGGTTCGAGCGAACGTTTGCGCTCAACCACCTCGCGCCGTTCCTGCTCACCAACCTGCTGCGCGACCGCCTCGCGGGCGCGCAGGTCATCACGACCTCCTCCGATGCGCACAGGATGGGGCTGCTCGATCTCGATGACCTCCAATCGGAGAAGGCCTATACGCGGCGCGTGTACGGCACGACGAAGCTGTGCAACATCCTCTTTACGAGGGAGCTCGCCCGGCGCGCCGGGGAGCTGCGCGCCAACTCCTTTCACCCCGGTGTCGTCCGCACGGGTTTCGCCCGCAACGAGGGAGGCCTCGTCAAGCTCGCGGTGATGCTCGCCTCCCCGTTCCTGCGCTCGCCCGCCCACGGCGCTCGCTCCCTGCTCTGGCTGGCGACCGCGCCGCCGGCCGCCTCGCTCAACGGCTCCTACGTGGTCGACGAGAAGGTCGTGCAGCCGAGCTTGCAGGCCCAGGACGAAACGCTCGCGCTGGAGCTCTGGGAGCGCAGCGCCGAACTCGTCGGCCTCCCGACCTAGCGGCTCGCGAGCCGCTGGTGGACCAGGCGAACCGCCATCGAGCCCTCACCGACAGCGGAGGCGACGCGTTTGATCGAGCCGGCGTGGACGTCGCCAACCGCAAAGATCCCCGGCCGGCTCGTCTCGAGGAAGAAGGGCTGCTCCTCGCCGTGGCGTGCGAGGTCCTCGCCCTCGATATCGCGGCCGGTAAGGAGAAAGCAATGCTCGTCCATCGCGACGTGCCCGCGCAGCCAGTCGGTGTGTGGTGAGGCGCCGATGAATACGAACAGGGCCTTTGCGGCGAGCTCGCTGCGCTCACCGCTGCGTGGGTCGGCGACGACGACCGCCTCCAGCGCCTCCTCGCCGCGCAGCTGCACGATCTCGCGGTGCGTCAGCACCTCTATCTGCTCGCGTTGCTCGATCTCGTCCACCAGGTAGCGCGACATCGACTTGCCCAGGTCGCCGCCGCGGATCACGAGCCGGCAGCTGGCGGCGTGCCGGCTGAGGAACATCGCGGCCTGCCCCGCCGAATTGCCGCCCCCGACGACGATCACGTGGTCGCCGGCGCACTGCGAGCCCTCCGCCTGTGTCGCGGCGTAGTAGACGCCCGCGCCCTCGTAGCGCTCGTTGTCGGGCAGGTCGAGCTTGTTGTACTGCGCGCCGGTTGCGACGATCACGGTCCGCCCGTTGATCGCGCCGCCGTCGGCCAGCTCGATGCGGTAGTGGCCGTCGGCCTCGATCAGCCCGACGGCTTCCGAGGGCACGACGAGTCGCGCACCGAGCCGCCGCGCCTGAAGCTGTGCGCGCTCCGCCAGCTCGCTGCCGGAGATGCCGGTCGGGAACCCGAGGTAGTTCTCGATCCGCGCCGAGGTGCTCGCCTGACCGCCGAAGGCCACGGCATCGATCGCCTGCGTGTCGAGACCCTCGGACGCTCCGTAGAGCGCCGCGGCGAGCCCTGCCGGCCCGCCGCCGACGATCACGAGATCGCACATCGCGGGCGGCGCGCCTCGCGAGCCGAGGCCGAGCATCGCCGCCAACTCCGCGTTCGAGGGGTTTCGCAGCACGCCTCCACCCCCGACCACGATCGGCGTCTGCGAGGCCTCGATCCCGAGCGCCTCGAGCAGCTTGTCGGCCTCCTCGTCCTCCTCGAGGTCCATCCAGTGATATGGCATCCGGTTGCGCGCGAGGAACTCGCGCAACCGCCGCGTGTCGCGCGAGTATCGCGAGCCGACGAGCTTCACGCCCGCGCCGAGGTCGATCATGATCGACCGGCGCCCGAGGAAGGCCTGCAGGATCAGGTTGCTCAGCTCCGGATCCTCGCCGACCAGCTTCCGCAGCTTGGCCACCGGCACCTCGATGACCTCGCCGGCGTCTCGGACGACCGCGGTGAGCAGCGGCGGCGCTCCGGTCAGGAGGTTCAGCTCGCCCAGGAAGCGGTGCTTTCCGTGGATCGCGATGACACGGTTCTCGTGCCCGTACCCCTGGACGACCGCGACGGCGCCCGACTGCACGACGAAGAAGTCATAGCCGCGGTCGCCCTCTCGAAAGAGCACCTCGCCCGAAACCACCGGCCGGATCGTCCCCGCGTCGCGCAGGCGAGCGAGATGCCTCGCTCCGAGCCGCGGAAACGCGCCCTCGCGATCGGCCGGCTCCTCCATCCCGGCGCCGAGCGGCTCGCTCACGGCCGCGCTCCGTCTAGGTGTTTCGCACGGATGCCCATGGCCCAGACAGCCTAACCTTCGGCGCATGGCGGAACGTGAACCGAGCGCACGACCGCCTCGTGGCCGGCTCGACTGGCTGCGCTCGCGCGACAGCGGCCTTCTCGCTCTGCGCCGCGCCGGCCGCACGGCGATCGTCATGCCGGCGATGTTCGCGCTCGGCGACGAGGTGATCGGTAACCCGGTGATCGCGACGTTCGCCGCGTTCGGCTCGTTCGCGATGCTGCTGCTCGTCGATTTCGGCGGCCGGATGCGCGACCGCCTGCGGGCGCAGGCGCTCCTGGCCGTGGCCGGGGCCGTTTTCGTCACGATCGCGACCTTCGCCTCGCACTCCGTCGTGGTCGCGGCGATCGCAATGGCGCTCGTGGGCTTCGCCGTCCTGTTCGCCGGTGTCGTCAGCTCGGTTCTTGCGGGCGCCACGACCTCGCTGCTGCTCGCGTTCATCCTCTCCGTCTCGCTCGCCGGGCCGAACTCTCAGGTTCCCGACCGCCTCGCCGGGTGGGGGCTGGCGGCCGGCGCCGCATGGCTGGCCGTCGCGTTGCTGTGGCCCGCGCCGGCCCGCGACCCCCTCCGCGACCGGGCGATCGTGGCCGCCGGCGCCATCGCCGCACGCCTGCGCTCCGACGCGGCGGTGTCGCTCGGCGGAGCGGGGGCTCCGACGGCGGCAGAGCACGCGGCCGCGATTGCGACGGCTAGCGAGGCGACGGCGCAGCTGCGCCGAGCCTTCTTCGCGACGCCCTACCGACCGACCGGCCTGGAGACCGCGGCGCGCATGGTCGTGCGTCTGGTCGATGAGCTCACGTGGCTGGACGCGATAGTCGCCGAGTCGGCTCGTGACAGGGGCGGGGCGCGGTCGCATCCGGCTCCGGTGTGCGAGGCCAAGGCTGCGGCGGCCTCGGTGCTTGAAGCCGCCGCCGTCCTCCTGCGGTCGCCGCGAGGGTCCTCCGACGGCCTTGACGGAGCACTCGCCCGCCTGCGCGAAGCGACCGCCGCGCTCGAGCTCGGCGCGGGCCTTGCCCTCCCCAAGGGACGCGCCGGCAAGCGTCAGCCGCTCGACGCATTCGTGACCTCGCTTGACCCGAGCTTCCGGGCGCTCGAGCTCAGCTTCGTCGTCGCCCAGCTCGCGGCCAACGTCGAGGTCGCGGCAGCAGCCGACCGGCGCAGCTTCCTCGCGCGTCTGATCGGGCGGACGCCCGCCGGTTCGACCCCGACGCTCTCAGCCGCTCGCGAACGCGCCGGCGCCCACGCGGAGCGTCACTCGGTGTGGCTTCACAACAGCCTCCGCGGCGCGGCCGGCCTCGGCCTCGCGGTCCTGGTCGCGCAGCTGGCCGGCGTCCAGCACTCCTTCTGGGTCGTGCTCGGAGCGCTCACCGTGCTGCGCTCGAACGCCCTCAGCACCGGCCAGAACGTCCTGCGCGGTCTGCTCGGTACGACGGCCGGATTTGTCGTCGGCGGCATCCTCGTGTACCTGATCGGAACGGACACGACCGTGCTATGGCTGCTGCTGCCGGTCGCGGTCCTGCTCGCCGGCCTCGCGCCCGCCGCGGTCTCCTTCGCGGCCGGCCAGGCCGCCTTCACCCTCACCCTGCTGATCCTCTTCAACATCATCGCTCCTGCCGGCTGGCAGATCGGTCTCGTCCGCGTCGAGGACGTCGCGCTCGGCGGCGCGGTCAGCCTCGTCGTCGGGCTGCTGCTCTGGCCGCGGGGCGCGGGGGCCGCGCTCGGCACCGCCCTGGGCGAGGCCTACAGCGACAGCGCCGCCTACCTCGCGCGTGCCGTCGAGTACGGCATGGGGCGCTGTGACAGAGGCTCGCCCTCGATCCCGCCGCCGAGCGCCGAGGCGACTCGCGCTGCCGCCGCGACGCGGCGCCTGGACGACACGTTCCGCGGCTACCTCGCCGAGCGCGGCACCAAGCTCATCCCGCTCGCCGATGTCACCGCTCTCGTCACCGGCGTCACCGGGCTGCGCCTCGCCGCCGATGCGGTCCTCGACCTCTGGCAGCGGGACGCGAGCTCAGACGGCGATCGTTCCGCCGCGCGCGAGGAGCTCCGTGCGTCCACTTCTCAGATGCTCGCCTGGTACACGGCTTTCGCCGACAGCCTCGCTGCCGCGTCTACCGTCCCGGGCCCACTCGACCGCGACGGCGACGCCGAGCACCGCCTGATCGACGCGGTCGTGCATGACCTTCGGCGCGAGGATGGCCGCCCGAGCGCCACCGCCGCACGCATGGTCTGGACCGGCGACCATCTGGACGCGGTCCGCCGCCTGCAGGCGATGCTCGTCACCCCGGCGCGCGCGGTCTCCGAGCAGCGCCGGCCGGCGGCCGAGCTGCGCGCAGCGCTACCGTGGATCCGCGTCGCCGCGCGAACCTCTTGAGCCTGGCTGCACGGGCCGCTGTCCGCGGGCATGTCCAGGGGGTCGGCTTCCGCGACGCCATCGTTGGACGAGCCGTGGAGCTTGGGCTGACGGGCTGGGTCCGAAACGGCGAGGACGGCGCGGTCCTCGTCCACGCCGAGGGCGAGCAGGCGGCCGTCGAAGGGCTCGTCGCGTTCCTGCACGCAGGCCCACCGCAGGCGCGGGTCGGGGGCGTGGAGATCGCCGCGATCGCCAGCGAAATCGTCGCGCAGCGGCCGGAGTCGGTGCTGAGCGGGTGGCGGCTCGACTCCCCGGTGGGGTGATCTGACACACGCGCGGCGCGGTCTGCCGCGACGGTTGAAGGCTTGCTCGACTCAGGGGCTTTCGGCGAGCGGCCGATGCATCCGGTCATGGCGCAGATCGCGCTCTCCGGGGTCATCGGCGCGCTTTCGCACGCACTCGACATCGCCGAGGGGCAGTCACGCGGGCACGCGGTTCGCACCTGCTTGAATCCGTGACGAGGGCGATGTCACGCGCAGCTTCATGGAGGCGAGGTGCGACCGCGGCGCCGAGATCGCGCGAATGCTGTTCCTCTCCGAGCGAACCGCCGGAGCGATCCGCAGCCTCGACGAGCATTGGGACGGCCGCGGAATGCCCGACGGGCTTCGCGGCGAGGAGATTCCGCTCGCTGCGCGCATCGCGTGTCTCGCGCAGACCGTGGAGGTGTTCCACCACGAGCGCGGCCTGCGCGCGGCGCGGGCGGTCGCGCGGCGGCGGCGCCGGCGCTGGTTTGATCCGTCGCTCGTCGACGCGTTCCTGGGGATCTGTGGCGATCGGGGGTTCTGGGCCGCGCTCGAGGTGCCGGACGTCTCGGAGTGGGAGCCGGCGCGTCTGGCGGTGGCGGCCGACGACGCCCGGCTCGACCGCATCGCGCAGGCGTTTGCGCGAGTGATCGACGCGAAGTCGCCGTTCACCGCAAGTCATTCCGAGCGCGTTGCTGAGATCGCGGACGGCATCGTCGATGTCCTCGGATTTGACCTGGACGCGCGTCGAACGATGCGCCACGCCGCCCTCCTGCACGACATCGGCAAGCTCGCGATTTCGAACCGCATCCTCGACAAGCCGGGCAGCCTGACCGATGAGGAGTTCGACGCGATCAAGGCCCACCCCGTGCACACGCTCAGCATCCTCGGGCGAGCTCCGTGCTTTTCTGGGCTGGCGGACCTGGCTGCCAACCACCACGAGAAGCTCGACGGAAGCGGCTATCCGCGAGGGCTGGACGCGGCGGCACTCGATCTGCCGATGAGGGTCCTCACGATGGCCGACGTCTACGAGGCACTGACGGCGCAGCGGCCCTACCGTCCCGCACTCACGGCCCAGGAGGCGCTCACGATCATCGACCGTGACGTGCCTGGGCGTCTGGACCCGACGGTGCGCTCTGCCCTCGGACTCCACCTCGAGCGCTCGACGTTCGGGCAGAAAGCCGCCGTCATGCGCAGCGAGCAGCGGGGAGCCGCGTAGCGGCGCGCGCCGCTCTCGTTAGCCGGATTCGCCGATCAGGAGCTCGGACGGTTCGGGTGCCAGCACGTGATGGTCCGTCAGGCTTGGCGAGAACCATCTCTGCGCGATCGCCGTGGGCACGATCGCCGATAGGACGACGACCGTGACCAGGAGCGAGAACTGGGTACGGTCGATGATGTGCGCGGTCAGGCCGTAGAGCGCGCTGATCGTTCCGAACGTCAGGCCTGTGCTCATCAGAAGCGTCGTAAAGGTCGCGTTCGGCTTCGCCCAGCGACGCGCGAACGGGTAGATCATGGCGAGCTTCGGGACCATCTTCGCGGCCGCGAGCGCGCCGAGGATGCCGAGGTTGGCGAAGACCGCGGCGAGCGAGACGTTGAGGCCGCCGCGCAGGAAAAAGAACGGTGTCAGGAATGCAAACGCCACCACCCGCATTCGCCGCTGCTCCTCCTGGTGGCGCTGGTAGTGGCGCGACATCACGAGACCGAGTACGAACGCGGGCAGCACCGCCTGGCTGTTGGCCTGGTCGGCAAGGACCATCAGGCCCAGGAGGATCGCGAAGACGATCTTGATCTCCGGCTCGATGACGCGGTTGCCATAGCGCTTGAAGAACCAAGGCGAGAGCTTTGGCAGCGCGACGATCACCGCGATCGACACGGCGAGGAACGCGGGGAACCAGGCCGTCGGTTTGATGAAGATCACCGAGAGCGCGATCACCGTGCACATGTCGGTGACGAAACAGGCGCTCATGATCAGCTTCCCGATACGGACCGTGTTGAGGCCGGTCTCGACGAGGACCGCGTAGACGACAGCGAGGCTCGTGGTCGAAAGCGCGGTGCCGGCGATCAGCGATGCTTTCGTGCTCCAGCCGAGCGGGCCGAGGGCGACGAGTGTGGCAACGACGAACGGTCCGGCGAATGACACGACGCCGATCGTCATCGCGGCGCCGAACCGCTCGCGGAAGTAGTCGGGGTCGACCTCGGCTCCAGCCAGGAACGTCAGCACGACCGAGGCGAAGCTGGCTATGAAGACGAGCCAGCTCGCGTCCGGGTTCAGGTGAAACGTGTTGCCCAGCGCGACGCCGAGGGCGAGCTCGATCAGAGCGACTGAGATCCCGAGCTCGACCGAGACCATGCTGGCCAGGAGGATCCCGCCGGCCAGAATTGCTGCGAGGTATACAGGCTCCATCTGTGCGCCTCCACGGTGCGTCGTCTGACGGTGTGGTAGAGGCCATCAGCGGCAACTGCCGCGGTTATGGAGCGAGCCTCATCGCTCAGCCGGCATCGTAGCGCGGATCAGAGCGACGGGAGGGCGCAGCTACCAGGAGCCGTCGCGGCAGGCGCCGCTCGCCGTCCCCGTGCACGTCTGCGTCGGCGTGCCGGTTGCCGATTCGCCCAGGCTGAACGTGTCGCCGCTGATCGAGGTGGCGGTGACCGTGTAGCCGGCGCCGCTGTCAAGCACGATGACGCCGCTTGCCGGGTCTACGTAGGGCTTGCCCGCCCCGGGCGCGAATTGAAGCGTGGGATCGAGCGCCCCGAGCGCTGTTGCGGTCATGCCGCTGTAGTTCCCGTTGTTGTTGTTGCCAAACGTCGTCGCCGCCGTGGAGGTGGCCTGCGCGAGCATCTGCGCTGCCTGGTCGGCGCGAATCGCGACCGCCGCCTCTGCGGTCGCTCCCGTACTCGACGTTGATGACGGCGGCGAGGTGGAATGTGTCGGTGGCGGGGGCTTCAGCTTGACCGCGACGGTCTTCGTGCCGCAGCCGGCGGCGACGAGCGCGCCCGCCAGCATCGTTGCGAAGGTTGCGCTGCGCGCCAAGCGAGTCCTCATCGGATCCGACGGGGCCGATGGGCGGCGGGACTGGATTCGGTGCGGCGCGCTGATCGCGACGTTGCCATGCTCACGGTTTCCCCACGGCGAGGCGTCCCCCTCCCGACGCAACGAACTCCTCAGAGCTCTGACCGACGGTGGCCCACCTCGGCCGCAGCTTGCACGCGGCGCCGGCCGTACTCAGGCGGCCTTCTCCTGCGGGTCCGCGAGACGCGGGATCCAACGGCGCAGTACCTCGTCGAGCACGGCGTGGCGGAGCGGCTTGCTCACGTAGTCGTCCATGCCGTGGGCGATACAGCGCTCAAAATCGCCCTTCATTGCGGCAGCAGTGACGGCGATCACCGGCGTGCGTCGCCCGCCCGCTTCGCGCTGTCGCAGCTCCGTTGTCGCCGCGTAGCCGTCCATCTCGGGCATCTGGCAGTCCATCAGCACGGCGTCGTAGCGCTTCATCAGCAGTGCCGTCAGCGCCTCGTGGCCGTCTCCGACGACATCGGAGCGGCAGCCGCACCGTTGTAGCGCGCGTACGGCGACGATCTGGTTGACGGGCGTGTCGTCGACGACCAGTACGAGCGGCGCATCCTCGCCGAGCTCGGCGGGGTGCTCGCGAGCCGGCTGCGCCTTTGCCGGTGCTTCGCCGGCGCCCGCCCGGGTGAGCTCGAACTCGAGCTCGATCCAGAAAGTACTGCCGCGACCGAGCTCGCTCTCGGCGCCGATCTTGCCGCCCATCAGCTCGGTCAGCTCGCGCGCGATCGAGAGGCCGAGGCCCGTGCCGCCGTACTTTCGCGTCGTCGATACGTCGGCCTGGGTGAACGGCTCGAACATGTGCTCGAGCCGCGTGGGGTCGATGCCGATGCCGTCGTCTTTGACCTCGATCCGGATGCGCGCCGAATGGTCTCCTTGACCGAGGCTGCGAGCGTGAACCGACACGTGGCCGTCGCTCGTGAACTTGACGGCGTTTGCAACGAGGTTGAGCACGATCTGACGCAGTCGCCCGCCGTCGGCGTGAACGTCCGCCGGCACGTCATCCTCGATCGCGAGCTCGAAGCGCACCCCCTTCGCCTGTGCGCTGAGGCCGCCCACCACACATGCCTGGCGGAGCGTGTCGTGCAGCGAGAAGTCGGTCAGATCGAGCTCGAGCTGACCCGTCTCGATCTTCGAGATATCGAGGATGTCGTTGATGATCGCGAGCATGTGCTCACCCGAGCTCGCAACCGCCTCGGCATAGTTGCGCTGCTCCTCGGTCAGCGCGGTGTCGAGCAGCAGCTCGCTCATCCCGATCACACCGTTCATCGGCGTGCGGATCTCGTGGCTGACGTTTGCGAGGAAAGCCGACTTGGTGTTCGATGCCTCGATCGCCGCATCGCGGGCCACGGCTAGCTCGGCCGTCGCGCGGTTGCGCTCGGTGACGTCCTGACAGAGCGCGATCCGGCAGTGGCGGCCATGCAGCACGACGTCGTCGCTACCGATCTCGACATCGATGATCGTCCCGTCCTTGTACTGGTGGCGCGTCGGCCAGCCGGTCGTGAAGCCCGAGCGTGTGCGGTAGCGCCGCGTCCCGAGATGCCTCATCAGCTCGGGCAGGTCCTCTTGCGGGTGCAGGTCGTGAATCTTCATCGCGAGGAACTCCTCGCGCGAGTAGCCGTAGTTGGCGACCGCCGCGTTGCTGACCGCGACGATCTCGAAGGTGTCGCGGTCATAGGCGACCATCGGTTGCGGGTTGGACTCGAACATGACGCGGTGGTCGCGCTCGCTCTCGGCCAGCTTCGCCGCCTGCGCGGCGTTCAGCGCGACCTGTCGGCGCAGACCACGGCTGACCGAGACGACGATCGTCAGAAGTGCCAGGTACAGCAGTCCGAGGCCGCCCCCGAGCCATCCCATCAGCCGGCGCTGGTTCGCGCTGATCTCGGCATTGATCGGCCCGTAGGGCACGTAGATCTCGAGCACGCCGACGCGGGTGTGGTGAGCGCCGGCGTAAAGCGGTTCATAGACCTCGACGGCCGCCGGGCCCAGCCCGCCGTTGTCGTTGCTGTCTGCGTTTACGTGAGTCAGCTCGGCGTCCACCATTCCGAGCGCTGCCTTGTGAGCGCCGCCGTCGACCGGGCCGCCAAAGCCCGAGCGGTCGTCGGAGAAGACGACGTTGCCCTGCAGGTCGTGCAGGCGCAGGCGGAGGATGTCATGGGTCCGGACCGCAGTCGCTACCAGCCGGCGGAAAGCCTGGATCTCGCGCGGGCTCATCTGCACGCTCAGCGGCCGACCGTCCAGCAAGGGCTCGACAGCGGTCTGGGCGACGAGCCGAGCCTCGGCCTTGGCCTCGTCGAGGCCCCGCTGGCGGGCCTCGCTGCGCAGGGCAAGGGTCAGCGCGACGCCTAGCGCCAGCACCGGGATCAGCAGGATCACCGCATATTTGATGAACAGGCGAGCCGTCGTCGCGCTCGACGCGCGCGACACCTCGCCCCGCCGCTCAGGCATACGGGACTATCGGTGCGTCACAGAGCCCGCTTTAGGGTTGCACCGCGCGTCGTGAGGAGCTGCCAGCGGCTGTCAAACCCCGCGCGCCCCAAAGCGCCTCCTGACCTGCATCGAACCCCGATCTCGCCCTACGCAGCGCCATCGCACCAACCGTTAGCGCAGCGGTCTCGTCGGGCGCCACTGCACCATCCCGCCCACTGGACATCTGTTCGAGCCCGCCGCGCCACGCTGTTACCCTCGCTTGGAGGATGCGAGCCTCGATCGCCCTCGCCGCGTCGCTGCTGGTCGTCGCGTTCACCGCGGCGGGCTTCGCGATCGCCTCGCCCGCCGCCTACCCGCTGGGGCGCGGCGATGGTCGGTGCAATGTTTTCCCGCCCGCCAACCCGTGGCACGAGAACGTGGCAAGCCTCCCGCTGAGCCCGCTGTCGAGCGAGTACATCGCTTCGATCGGCGCCGGGCTCGACCTGCACCCGGACTTCGGGCACGAGCGGACCTACGGCATCCCCTATGCGGTCGTGCCGGCGACGCAGCCGAAGGTTGCAATCCATTTCACGGCTTACGGCGACCAATCCGATCCGGGGCCGTACCCGATCCCGCGCGGGGCGCCGATCGAGGGCGGCCAGGGTGCGAGCGGCGATCGGCACGTGCTGGTCCTGCAGAAGCACACGTGCAAACTCTACGAGCTCTACGACGCGCACCAGCTCCCGGACGGTTCGTGGGACGCGGCGTCGGGCGCGGTCTTCAACCTCCGGTCCCACAAGCTGCGCCCGGACGGTTGGACGTCGGCTGACGCCGCCGGTCTCTCGATCTTCGCCGGGCTGATCCGCTACGACGAGATCAAGCGCGGGTACATCGATCACGCGATCCGCTTCACAGTGCGCCAGACACAGGCCGGCTTCATCCACCCGGCGACCCACTTCGCCTCCAGCCAAACCAACCCCGCACTGCCGCCGATGGGCCTGCGCCTGCGACTCCAGGCGAGCTACCCGATCGCCGGCTTCCCGCGGACCGACAGGATCATCCTTCAGGCGATGAAGACCTACGGCCTGATCGTCGCCGACAACGGCAGCCCGTGGTTCTTCCAGGGCGCCACCGACCCGCGCTGGAACGACAACGTGCTCGACGCGCTGAAGACAGTTCCCGGCAGCGCCTTTGAGGTCGTCGAGACAGGTCCGATCCTCCGTGCCGGCTAGCTCGTCGGCGGCAGGAGAGCGCGCGGCTACGCTGAAGCGCACACTGTGAGGCCACCGGGGGCGCGAATGTTGTTCGGCCGGGAGCGCGCGTGACGGGTCCGCCGTGTTCGTGATCGTTTGGCTGGCGCGACGGCTCGTGCTCCTCGTCCTGCTGCTCGCGATCCCGGCGGTCGCGGGTGAGTTGATCGCCCGCAAGCTCGTCAGCGATACCGTCGGGGGCAAGGTGACCGCGCAGTTCGGCGGCAAGCCATCGGTCGACTTCGGCTCTACGCCGCTGCTACTGCAGCTGCTGCGTGGTCGCGTAAACCTGAGCGTCAGCGAGCCCGACGCCAGCGTCGCGGGCCTGCCGCCCGTGGCGCTCCACGCGGACTTCGAGAACATCCGCGTGACGTCGCTGCTCGGCCTGCACGGGGTGATCGGCACCGTTACGGCCCATGCGACGCTCGGCCCCAAGGGCGTCGGTCGGCTGCTCCTCCAAAGCGGCTGCGCGGGGGCTCTCCCGGTCGGCATGCGGTCGGCCCTGAGCGCCGGTTCACGGATCGTGATCGGCGCCGGCCACATGACCGTCCTGGCACGCCGTGGCGCTCAGCGGGCGCGAATTGTGCCGACGGCGATTGGCGGACGCGTCGCGTTCAACGTCGTAGGCGCGTCCGCGGGCTCCGCGCCGCCGGCCGGAGGGTCGGGGTGCGTCGCAACCCTTGGAGGCCTTCCATTCAACCTCTCGCTCGCGTCGGCGATCGCCGACGGCGGGGTCCTCGACCTCGCGTTCACAGGGCGGGGCGCGCGCTTTTCCGGCTGAGCCGGGGTAGCCTTCGCGGCGTGGAACAAAGGTTCGGTTCACGCGGCCGACGCCACGCGTCAACCGGGCGCGCACGACTCCGCGCTCCCGACGCCACCCGCCCCGGTGCGCCGGCGCGCCCGCAGGAGGCGCCACGGAGCAGGCGCGCTTCGCGGCCGGCACGCATCACCACGCCGCGCGTCCTCGTTCTCGTGCGCTACGTCCTGCCGGCGGCGATCATTCTCGCCGGCGGCGTCGCTCTGCTCTGGGGCACCGAGGACTCCTTCTACGGAGGCGTCAGCCTGATCGGCGCCGGCATGTCGGTGTGGCTGATTAGCTGGGCCTACCGGGTCGGTGTGAACGGCGACCGTGACCGTGACACCGAGGATCAGGCGCGGCGCTACTTCGACCGCTTCGGGCGTTGGCCCGATTAGGACCGCTGGTCAGACGAGCGTCGCCGCCCGCGGCTGGTGATGGCGTGCTCGGCCGACCAGTCGAGGCCCGCTGCGCCAAGCAGTTCCACGAGCTCCGGCGCCGCCTTGGCAAGGCTCTCGCCGCGGCTGGCGTCGAGGTCGTGGCCGCTCCGAGGCGGGCGGACCGAGCCGGCCGCCTCGATCGCTAGCGGTTCCAGCTCGCGTCGGCGCCGTGTCCCGCCAGCACGGTCGGCCTGCCGCCGCCCCACGGGACCGCCTCGACCGATGTCGCGTTCCCCTCGAACCCGTTCGTCAGGAGCACCGCCGTGCCGTCGCGTGAGATCGCGTCCGCGATGTTCCCGTCCCTGATGCCGTTCAGGGGTCGGGGGGACACGCTAGGCTGCGAGAGGTCGACTGTCCACGCCGCGCTGGTATCGGTGCCCTCGAAGTCGGCCAGCAGGTGGCGGCCGTCGGCGGAGATCGCGGTCGGAACGAGGCCTTCGACGAGCGGCCCGACGGACATGTGGGTGAGCTGACGCGCGCCGGAGCCGTTCGGCGAGATCGACCAGAGTTGGTTGATCGGTGCTTCCTGGGACCCGCGCGAGCGCGCGCGAACGAACACGATCGACCGCGGGCCCCAGATGGGATCCGAAGAGGCGCCGTCGTGGGTGATCTGTACGCTCGGCCCGCCGCTCGCGAGCTTCACGAAGAGGTTGACCTGCGACCCGACACGTAACGATTTCGCGAGCCCGTAGACGACATCGTACGAGTCGTGCGGCGCGAAGCTCGCGCCCTCGACCAACCCGCGTGCGAGCACGGTCGATCTGCCGTTCGCGACGTTCACGATCATTAGCGGCCCGGTTTCGTCGCCGCCGGAGGCGAACGCGAGGACCAGCTTGGAGTCGCGCGACCAGCCGATCAGCTCGAGGTAACCGTGCTCGCGCAGGAGCTTGCGAGCGGGGCCTGCGTGCTGGGAGTAGAGCAGCAGCTGCGAGGAGCTGTTGCTCTGCGGCCCGACCGACGCCACCACAGCCACGGAACTACCGGACGGGGAGACCAGGGCGGTCATCCCGGCGCCGAGACGTCGCGGGCGCGAGCCGTCGACGCCTGCGATCTCGACGCTCGGATGGAGCGTGCGCGAGTTCGCGATGAACGTCAGCAGCGGCGTGTGTTCTGGCGAGCTCGCCTGTGCGAGGCCGTCGCCGAGCAGGGCGGCGCCCACGAGCATCGCGACCCCGACGCGGGCCCAGCGCTGCCGAACAGTGCCAAGTCCTCGCTGCATGGCTGTGCCCTCCTCGCGCTCCACGACCGGACCTAACCGTTCCAGCTCGGGTCGCTACCCGCTGCGATCACGTGCGCCCGCGCGCCGGCCCAGGTCGTCGTCACGATCTCGCTCGTGCCGTTCGCGGCCCTTGCCCGGATCAGAAGCGCCCTGCCGCTGCGGGCGATCGTTGCGCTCAGGACCTTCGCGCCCACGAGTGTGACCTGCCTCGCTGCTGCCCGTCGATGCGTCAGGTCGATCGCGAGACTCGTGCGCTTGCCGGAGGGCGTGCGCAGATTTGCCACGATCCGTGTGCCGCTCTCCGAGATTGAGATCGCCATCGCGGTCCCGATCGCGCTCGGCGGGCCGGCCGCGAAATCGCCGACGCGATGTCCGGCGCTGCCCGGCTCGCGCACCCACAGAGCGTATAGCGGCGAGCGCGTCTCGCTGCCGAGCGTCAGAAGCTTGGCGTAGACGATGCCGCGCGGCCCCCAGGCGGGCCCGTAGGCGAGCCCGCTGTGGGTCAGCGCGCGCGTCGCCCGCCCGCCGGGGTCGGTCTCGTAGAGCAGTGACTGCCCCCGGTCCAGTTGCTCGACGGTCGCGCGCGAGTAGACGAGCTTGTCCGCAAGCGATGGGGAGAAGCTCGCGCCGAGGAAGTTCCCGGTCGCGACCGTCACGATCCGTCCACTCGAGCAGTTCGCTACGAGGAGAGCTGTCTGCTCGCCGCCGCCGGTCACCTCGTCGGCGCTCAGCACCACGTAGCGGGAGTCGGCGGACCAGCCGAGCAGCCGCACTGTGTTCGGCGCCCAGCGAGGCGCCGCAAGCCGAGCGAGCGATCGCGCCACCTGGTGGCGAGTGCCGGTGAACAACTTCAGCGTCGTCGCCTGCGTCGACGCTGCGGTCGCGAGGACGCGCGCTCCGTCCGGCGCTATCAGTGCCTGCGACGCGGCACCGAGCGAGCGGGCGCCGCGGCCGTCGGGCGCTACGAGCATCAACCTTCCCGCGGTGCCCAGGTAGGTGAGCGCGATCCGCTCCGGGGTCGCGATTGTCCCCGTCTGCCCGCCACAGCTCGCGAGGGCAAGCGCAGTCGCCACGAGCGAGGCGCGCAGGAGCGTTGTGCGGGGCCGCGTCGAGCCGCGCCCGTTTGTGAGTGTCAATCTGCCAGCCACCGTTCCGGCTCCTGCGGGACGGCGGATCGTATCCCGCTGCGCGGCAGCTACCGGTTCCAGCTCGCGAACGCGGCGTGCGCCGCGAGCACCGTGGGCGTGCCGCCGCTCCATGGCTCGACCTCGACCGATTGGCCGCTGAAGTCGCCGGGCGTTGCCGAGTCCGCGCCGTCGGTCAGGAGGATCACACGACCGTCGTGCGATAGCGCGTTGCCGATTGTGGTGGCCCCCGGCGCGCCGAGGGACCGCGCCGCCAGTGGCTTGGCCCCCAGGTCGACCGCATAGGCCTCCGTCGCGGCGTTGCCGACGAGGTTTGCGAGAAGGTGCTTGCCGTCGGCCGAGACGGCAACGGGCACCAGGCCGTAAAACGGGGCGGTGACAGTCACGTTGGTCAGCGCTCGCAGATCGTGTCCGTTGGAGCGGACCTGCCACAGCTGGTAGCTCGTCGTCGTGTGCGAGGCCTCGCGCGAGAACACGATCCCGTAGGGGCCCCAAAGCGGATACTCGCTGAGGCCGTCGTGCGTCACCTGGCGCGCGCGTCCGCCGCTCAGCGGCACGACGTAGAGGTTCACAGTGGCGCTGACGAGCAGCGAGGTGGCCTTCGAGTAGACGAGTCGATCGGGGGCGGTCGGCGCAAAGCTCGCCCCGTTGATCGTCCCGGTCGCGATGACGCGCGCGCGACCTTTCAGCGGGATCACGACGAGCGAGGTCCCGTCGAGTGCTGCGATCCAGCGGCTGTCGGGCGACCAGGCGAGGATCGTGATCTGTCCCGTGGAGCTGCGCACGCGCCGCGAGGTTGCGGGACTCTGCGACAGGCGGTACAAGACGAGCGTCGAGCCCATCGGCGGCGTGCCGCTGCCCGGGCTGACAGCTGCGACGAACTGGCCGTTCGGCGAAAGGACGGCAGTGCTCGCGCGGCCCAGAGGCTTGGGACTCCCGCCGTTGGTGGCCGCGACCATCACTTCGGCTCCGGTCGCCGGGGGGGTCGCGCCCGCGATGAATGTCATCCGCGCGGGCGCGCTGGCGATACCGGCGCGGGCAGGCACGACACTGGCGGCGGGCCTGCGGGCCGTGCTGGCGGTGGCGAGCGCGCCGGCGAAAACAAGCGATGCGAGGATCGCGCCGGCGCACGCCAGCGAGAGACAGCCAGGCATTCTGCTCGGCCGGATCCCCATCGCCTTCCTCCTGCCATCCAAGATCGTTACCAGCAACCGCCGCCCCCATCGTACGCAGCGGCTGGACGGCGTGTCGCGGTAGGAGCCTCGCGCGACTACAGTTTCGCCCGCATGCTCGCTCCCGCGCGCCGGCTACAGTCAACTCGCGCCTGATGGCGCGGCGAGGCACGCCCCAAGCCGTGCGCCCAGCGGCGCCACCGGCCGCCGAGCGTCGGCTCGCACGCACCGGCGCCGCCGTACTGTTCGCGGTCGCAGCGGCGTTCTTCGCCGGCTACCTCGTAGCGCCTCGCGGCCACGGCGGCCTGGTTCTCGAGACTGATCGCGGAGGCAACCTCTGGGCGCTCGTGCCGACCGGTTGGATGGACGCGAACCGCGTCGCCCCCTACGGCACGGAGCTCGACAGCTGGTTTGACCCGGGCGATCCCGTCTCGAGCGAGACCGTGCTCGCGCGGCGCCCCGCGACCGCGACGCCGGCGCAGCGGGCCACTACGCGCGCTGGCGAACTGCACGCTCTCGACGGCTACGTCCAGTCCTACCTCGGTCCGGTCACGTTCCCGGGCGGTCGGCGGGTGTACCTGCTCCAGTACGCGCTCGGCGGCGTCTACACCGGGGTCTTCGAATTCGACGCCTGCACGGCGCCAGCGGTCGCGGTGACCGTGACGATCGACGCTGCGACCCAGGGCAAGCTGAGCAGCGAGGAGAACTCTCTACCGGAGGGCGCCGAGCCGGTCTGCGATGGCTCCGCCTTCACTTCGCCCGATCGCGCCCATCTAGCGATCCCGCTTCACTTTCCGGCCTGACGCGCTCCGCGAACCCCCGCAGAGCCGCGTTGAAGCGCAGCGGCCGTTCGGCCATCGGGATGTGCCCGGTGTCCTCGAACACAACGAGTTCAGAGCCCACGATCATCTGCGCGAGCGCCTCGCTGTCCGAACACGGGATCAGGACGTCGTCACGTCCGTGTACGACGAGTGTCGGCGCGCGAATCTCACCGAGCTCGCTGCTCACGTCGTGCAGACTCAGCGCGGCGAGCGCGCCCGCAGCGCCTGGCGGGCGCGACTCGCCCGCCAACTCGACCAGCGTGTCGGGCGCGATGCGCGTTGGGTGGCGGAGCAACGCCGACCACAGCAGGTGCCGGGCGCGAGGACGTGCGACCGCGCCGGTGTGTCCGCGCAGCAGCGAGCCGGCTATGCGCCCACCGGCGACGAGCGCGAGCTGTGCCGTACGCGAGTCGAGGTCAGCCGGCGTGAGGCACGCCGCGGACACGAACGCGAGCGCGCCGACCCGCGCGGGGAAGCGGAGCGCGAACTCGGCGACGACGCTCCCGCCGAGCGAGTTGCCGACGACCAGCGGGGCCTCCAGTTCGAGCAGGTCGCAGACGCGTTCGAGGGTGTGCGCGTAACCCTCGATCGAGATCGGCTCGACTGGCATCTGAGAGCGCCCGAACCCGGGTAGGTCGATCGCGACGACGCGGCCGCGCTGGGCGAGTGGTGCGAGGTTCTCGATCCAGTTCTGCCAGCGGCCACCCAGGCCGTGAACAAGCAGGATCGGCATGCCGCAAGCCGTGCCGAGATCGACGATGTGAATGCGCCGCGACTCCACGGTCACGGCACGCATGTGCTCCGCCCAGTGGACCGTGCGCCAGTCGGGCGCGTCGGTGCGACCGTAGTCGGCGCCGGCCGATCCGGCGGCCCACCAGCCTGTCGGACGCCCGCGCGCTGCAAGGATTCGACGATGAGGATCCATACGGCGAAGCGTAGTTGGCGCGCCGCGCGCCGGGCAGGCGCGCACGCATGACCCTCGAGCGCGCGCCGTGGTGGACGGTCCGCCCGGCCCAGAACCGCAAGCCCGCGACCTACCGCTGCCCGATCTGTGACCGCCTGCTGCCGTCGCTCAGCGATCACATGCTGCTGCTCCCGGAGGGCGACGCCTCGCGACGGCGCCACGCGCACACGGCCTGCGTTGTTCGCGCGCGCGCCGCCGGTCGCCTACCGTTGCGGGAGGACTGGCAGCGGACCCAGCCCCGGCCTCCGTCGTTCTGGCAACGTTTGCGTCAGCGCGCGCGCGCGGGCAGGGACGAACCGCCGAAGCGCTGAACACAGGGGTGAAGGTGGCCCCGCGCGCCCGCGTGGCCCCGCCCAACCACTTTGAGAGTGTCCGTGCAGGCATCCGAGCCGCCGATCCAAACGGGGACCCGTCGCGTTGTAGCAACAGAGCGAATCCGATGACAAACCGAAATCGCCTCAGCGCCGCAACCCTCCTCGCCGGCCTCGCGCTCGGACTGCTTGCGCAGTCGGCCGGGGCCTCCAGCGGTGGCGCGGTGGCACCCGCAACCGGTCCGGCGAGCGCCACGCCGCCGACGACGACGACCGGGTCGAAGTCGCATGCGACCGGCCCTGCGTCGCATGCCACCGGTTCCAAGTCCCACAAGCCGACGAACGGCTCGTCCTCGACGGGCGGAGCGACTGCCGGCACGACCGTCACCGCACGCCGGGTGACGCGCGGCCCGCACCCCGTCATCAGCTCGGCGAGCTGCTACGGCGTCGGCAAGACACACTGCCAGGCGCATAACCGACGGATTGTTCAGATCACCGGCGAGCTTGTCATCCGCGGACACCATTTCGCCGGGTCGATGACCGTCTATTTCCCGGCGAGCGGTGTCACCGCTGCTCGCGTTGATCCGATCGCGGCGCCGCTGCGACCGACGCCGCACGGTTTTGCGGTCACGGTCCCGGTCGGCGCCTCCAGTGGCCACATCTTCCTCGAAAACGGCACCGGCACCCGCTCGAACAGCTACGGGCCGATCAAGGTTGCTGCCGCGCCGATCACCGCGGTCGCGACCCCCGCGCCGCTCACGAGCTCCGCGTTCGATGGCACGGGGATGTGGATCTGGTATGTCAGCAAGTCGGACGGCGGCAACCTGAGCGCGATCGCCGCACAGGCCAAAGCGGCGGGAATCACGACGCTCTTCATCAAGTCGAGCGACGGGCCGAGCAACTTCTGGGCGCAGTTCACGCCCACGCTGATCGGGGCCTTTCACGCCGTCGGGATCGACGTTTGCGCCTGGCAGTACGTGTACGGCCAGAACCCCGCGGGCGAGGCCGCAATGGGAGCGCAGGCGGTGGCCGACGGCGCCGACTGCCTCGTCATTGACGCCGAGAGCACCTACGAAGGCAAGTACTGGGCGGCGCAGACCTACATGAGCGACCTGCGCGCGGCGATCGGGCCCAACTACCCGGTCGGCCTGACGTCCTTCCCGTACGTGAACCTCCATGAGACCGAGCCTTACTCGGTGTTCCTGGGGCCGTCGGGCGCCCAGTACAACGTGCCGCAGATCTATTGGAAGGACATCGGCGACTCGCCCGACAGCGCCTACGCGCAGACCTACGTCGAGAACCGCATCTACGGACGGCCGATCGTGCCCGTCGGTCAGTCCTACAACAACGTGCCGCCGGCGCAGATCACGCGCTTTCGCCAGCTCGCGAGCGCCTACGGCGCAATCGGGTTCTCCTTCTACAGCTGGCAAGCGGCTTCAAGCGGCGACTGGGGCGCACTCGAGCAGCCGTTCGCTCCCGGCGCAACGGTGGCGCTGCCGACGAGTTGGCCGGCGCTCGGGCAGGGCAATAAGGGCGACCAGGTCCTGTGGATGCAGGAGCACCTGGCGAGCGCGCAGCCGAGCACCCCGACCAGTGGCGCTTTCGACGCAGCCACCGAGTCCGCGCTGCTCGCCTTCCAGCGCGCACACGGCCTCCCGCCGAGTGGAATCACGGATGCGCCAACGTGGACCGCCCTGCTCGCGCTCGCTCCGGTAGCTGTGCAGTTCCCGCAGCCGACCGGCCCGACCGGCCCAACCGGAACGACCGGCTCGACCGGCTCGACGGGCACCAGCGGCACCTCCGGGGCGAGCGGCCCGAGCGGCACCGGCGGCACCACCGCCTGACCCGTGCGGACCACCCGCGTCCGGGTAGGAATCCCCCCAAGGAGGGTGGCGGTTCTCGCTCGCAATATTTGCCACGAACGGATATGTTGCGCGGCGACGGGAGTGAGAGCGATGGCATAGAGCAGCGTCGGCGCCGACGCTGCTCTAACCATCATCGGGACGCAGGAGTCCCGACCGACCTCCTAGACGGTGACCGTCGGTGACTGACCGAGCACGCTCCCCCCGGCGTCGAGTGCTCGTACGGCGATCCGCTGGGCTGCGCCATGGGCGACCAGCGCGGTCTCGAACCCGTCGCGCGGCCGGGCTGTCGAAGGCACTAGGGACCCGCCCGCGGCGCCTGCCATCACGACCCAGAAGCGCGTGCGCGTATCGCCGTTCCAGCTCGCAAAGATGTCGATGCCGTGCCGGCGGCGCGTCGCCGCCACCGCCGGTGTCCCGGAACCCGCACCGTCCCACGGCAGGCGGTAGGCGCGGTAGGAGATGTACTTCTCGCCGAGCTGCGCGTCGAAGACGAGCTCGCCGGAGCGTGTGAACTCGGACACGAACGGCTCCGCTCCCCAGCCGACGAACACGTTGCCGCCTTCAAGCACCTGGACGCTGCCTTGGCTTGTCGCGAGCAGCGGGGAGGGGTGGCGGTACTCGCGCAACAGGCGCGCGGTCCGCGCGCGCTCATCGACCTGGAGAACGATCGCCCGGGACTGCTGCCCGTATGGCTTCCCCTGATTGTCGAAGATCGTGATCGTCCCGTCGGGCTGGCGGCGCGCGTCGTGCTGCCAGCGGAAGACGGCTGCCGGGTCGATATCGAACTGGTTGCTCTTGCCCCCCAGCCGCCAGATGATCTTCCCGCTGTGGCGGTCGAGCTTGTAGACGCAGTGTGTGTTGCGCGAGGAGACGAGCAGGTTGTTGTCGTCGTCCACGTCGATCGAGTTGATGTGGACGTAGTCCCACGGTTCATACACGGGCCAGTCGGACTCGCTGAGCGGGATGTGGTCAAGGCTGTGCCATTCGAGCAGCACCCGGCCGCTCGCGAGGTCGAGCTCCTGGAAGATCGCGTCCTGGATCTGCCCGCCGTTGTAGCCCCCGACGCTTCGCAGGTCACGGCGCACGATGTTGTAGGAGGTGAGGAGCGCCGTCCCCCGCTCGGTCAGCGTGAACTCGTGCAGGTCGCCTCGCAGACCACCTCCCGCCTGAACCGTGCGCAGCGGCGCGTAGTCGAGCCCGGCGATCGTGTAGCCGCCGATCCCGTGACCGTTGCGGATCAGGCCGTCCCACCAGGTCAGCGCCGGCTGCCCGCGGTAGCGCTGAACCTGGAAGTTTGCGGTGACGAGCCCTGCCAGCGGGTGCTCCCAGACCGGCTCACCGGTGCTGTCCACCAGCACCGCCCCCGCCTGCTGGCCGGGCGGGGCGTTGTACGGAGCGATGAAGATCGGGTCGCTCGATGCGCGTGCGTCGCTCGCGGCGACGCTCAGGCCCGGGATCCGCAGGTCGGGTCGTGAGGCGAAGTCGGGGTCGTTCGGCGCGACCCGCGACAGCACCCGGTTGACGCGGAGCGGCGCGACCACGCCGCCCAGGCTGTCGCCGGCCGCGCTCCCCGCGAGCGCCGCGACCGCAAGTCCCCCGCCTGCACGCAGCAGCTCGCGCCGCGTCAGGCCTGCGGCCCGCGTGCCTGCCGCCGCCGCCTCAGTCGATCCGGCCACGTGCCGTCAACCCGCCGGAAGCACTCGCGGTAGCGCGAGCGCCAGCCAGTTTGCTGCAGCCGCCGCGTTCGCCTGCTCGATCTGGTGCGAGCCCGCCGTCTCGTGGTATTCGACATCGAGGCCACCCGTCTCGAGCAGTTCGCGCGCGCTCCGCGCGAACTCGACGCCGATCACCGGGTCGCCCGCCCCGTGGGCGATGAACACCGCCATGCCCGCTCGTCCGGCCAGATCCGGACTCCAGTCCGCCACCGTCGGAACGAAGCCCGAGAACGCGAGGATCCCGGCGGGTCGCGGCCGGTCGCCGCCAAGCCCGAGCGCGTAGCTCATCACGCAGCCCATCGAGAAGCCCCCGAGCACCGTCCGCTCCGGCGGGGTGCCGGTCCGCTGCCAGAGTTCGTCGTGAAACGCGCCGAGCTCGAGGTAGCCGGCGTGAAAGCTCTCCGGGTCGGGATAGCCGACTCGCGGCACCACATACCAGTGGTAGCCGCCCATCCCGGCGAGCGTCATCGGCGCCCGCGGGCAGACCACGTGCAGCCGCCGCTGCGGGTCGAGCACGTCGGCCAACCCGAGCATGTCCTGCTCGTCGGAGCCGCGACCGTGGTGCAGCACGAGCAGGCCGTCCGCTGCTCCCTCCGCGGGACGCTCCGCGTATGTCAGCGCGCACATACCCCCATGATGGCGCAAGCCGGGAATGCTGCTCGCGGGGGGCGTATACCTGTGCCCCGAACGGGGTACGCCCCCCGGCCGATCGGCGCATGCCTGTGCCCCGCATGGGGTACGCCGATCGGAGCCCGCACCCGGGCAGGTAGTTCATACGGACCCGCCTGCCGTGCGACACGGATGCCGCGTGCGCCCGCGGATGCGAGCCTCCGCGTGCACAGCGAACGATCGAGAGGACGGCACATGCCACTGCTTCCGAAGGAGCCTGCGGACTTGGCGCTCGCGCCGGTCGCGGCGCACGTCGACCAGAACCTCGCGCGGCTGCGCGACATGAGCGTCGCGCAGATCGAGGCCGATCTCGCGCTCCAGCGCAACGACGAGCCGCATCACTCCGACCCGAGCGCCCGCGCCGCACGCGTGCTGTTCGCGGCGCTGCGCTTCACCGACATGCATGGCTGGCAGGCGGAGATCACGAGCGACTACGCGCGCGTGCGACTGAGCGGGGGATCGGTCTCGGTTGAGCTCGGGTTGAGTCCGACGATTCGTAGCTACATCATGGGGTAGATGCGCGCTCGCAGGCAGGCGAGGGCCGCCGAATCCGGCACCTAGCGGCCGAGCGGCACGAGCACGGCGCTGCGCGGATCGTCGAGGTAGCCTGGGCGGCTGGCGGCGACGCCGCTGTGGCCGTACTGCCAGACGATCCGCTTGGTCCGCCGGTCGATCACGATCACGCGGTCGTTGCCCGAGTCGACGACGAGGACCGCGCCGTCCGCGAGGACAGTCGCGAGCGCGGGACGGTCCAGGCGGCCGCGGCCGCTGTGCGGCCCGTAGCTCCACCTGACGGCGCCGGTCACTCGGTCCAGCTCCTCGACGCGGCCCGGGTTACTCTGGTCGGCGACGATGAGACCGTCCGCCCCGTACGCGTTCGCGTCGGCGGGGCGTCTCAGTCCGTGCAGCGCGATCGCGCGCATCAGGGCGCCGCGAGCGCTGAGCACGTCGATCCAGCCCCGCTCGGTGACCACCAGCTCGCCGCCGGCGCTCGGGAACGCCGCGACCGGGGACGCGAACCCGGCGGGGGGACGGTGCGAGCAGCGATCCTGCGCACCCAGCGTCTCCACCGGCCGTGCGCGCGCCGGCGAGAGGAAGACGATCTCGCAGCGTCCGGCGTCGGCGACCACCAGTTCGCCGTTCGCGGTCTCGAGTGCGGTGCGCGGGCTCGCAAGCGCTCGGTAGCTGTAGCTGACGCGCCGATCGTCGATTCTGCGCATCGCGACGGTACCGCGGTTCGCCTCCGCGACGATCAGCGTTCGCCCGGTCCGTGTCACGAACACCTGCGTCGGATCGGCCTGCCGGAGCCCCCACACGACCTGCCCGCGCGGCGAGATGGAGACGACGCGCCCACCGGCCTGCGCGATCAGCAGGTTGAGCGGGAGCGCCCGGCGCTCGCGCGCGACCGTCAGATGGGTCGGGCCCCGGCCAGGGTGGGTCGCAGCCGAGCCCGGCCAGGGCGCCGCCGAGGCCGCTGATGCGGTGGCGAGCGCGGCTACGAGCAGCGCACCGAGCGAGCGGGTCACCCCGCCGCGCCGGGGAATCGAACACATGTCCACGTCGATCTTCACCTGCTCCCCGGACAGCGCGCGCCGGGCTCTGCGCGTCGCTACACTCGGGGCGGGGAACTGACCGTAAAACGGGGCGCACACGGACGTGGCTCCGCGAGCCGCACCGCCCATTTGAACCGGCCAATGATGCGCCAACCCAAACGACTCGCTCTGATGGTCCTGCTCGTTGCAGGGCTTGGTGCTGCGGTGATCCTCGGGTCTGGCCTTCCGGGGTCGTCGGCCGCCGGATTTCGCCTCGCCGAGCGCCACGGCCCCGCGATCTTTCGCGGGCATCCTGCGGCCGGCTCGCGCAGGCCTCGCGTGCTCCTCTTCAGCGCAACCCCGGCGATGCTTCCCGCGGCCGGTGGTACGGTGAAGCTCTCGGCGCTGGTCGCAGGCGCCAGCGAGTGTCGCTTCGGCGCGGCGGTGCGCGTCGGCACGCTTCCCGCCGCCAGACGCTGCGGGGCCGGCAGCGCGAGCGTGACGGTGCGTGTCGAACCGAACACCGGCACGGCAGCGGCGACCTACTCATTCACCCTGAAGGTCTACGGTAAGCACGGCAAGCTCGTCGCGCCTCACGCGGTGGTTCAGGTTGCGGGCCTCGCCGTGACCCCGAAGCCCGACACCACGACCGCCCCCGGCAGCTCGACGGGTGCCTCGCCGGCTGCGTCTGCGCCGCCGCACGTCACGAGCAGCCCGACCGACTTCTCGACGCCCTTCGGAACGACGGCGACGTTCAACGCCGCCGCCTCGGGCAACCCCGTACCGGGCGTGCAGTGGCAGGTCTCGAGCGACGGCGGCTCCGTTTGGAGCGATGTGGCCGGCGCGACCGCGGCGACCTACTCGTTCACGGCCGCTACGGACGGCAACCGCTACCGAGCGGTCTTCACCAACAGCGCGGGCAACGCGACCAGCACCGCCGCGACGCTGACCGTGACGGGGAGCCCCGTCGCGCCGAGCGTGTCGGCGGACCCGTCCGACACGACGGTCACCGCCGGCACCGTCGCCTCGTTCACCGCCGCCGCGACCGGCAGTCCGACCCCGACAGTGCAGTGGCAGGTGTCGACCAACGGCGGCTCCGTTTGGACCGACGTGGCCGGCGCGACCGCCGACACGCTGTCCTTCAACGCCACCGCGGCGCAGAACGGCCGTGAGTACGAGGCGGTCTTCAGCAACGACGCCGGGCCAGGAGGGACGAAGGCGTCCGCCACCACGGCGCCCGCGACGCTGACCGTCAACACGGCGCCACAGGTAACGACCGAACCGCAGGCCGACATCGTCATCTCCGGCAACAGCGCGTCGTTCACCGCGCACGCCGCCGGATCACCCAGCCCGAGCGTCCAATGGCAGCTCTCCACCGACGGCGGCTCGACCTGGAGCGCGGTGTCCGGCGCGACTGCCGACACGCTCAGCTTCACAACAAGCGCCGGCCAGACCGGCAATCTCTACCACGCGCTCTTCACGAACGCCGCTGGTTCCGCGACCTCCGCCGCGGCGACTTTGACAGTCGAGACAGCGCCGCAGGTGAGCTCGCAGCCCGCCAACGCGACCGTCACCGTCGGCGGTACGGCCACGTTTGCCGCGTCGGCCTCCGGGCTGCCCGCGCCGACGGTGCATTGGGAGTTCTCGAGCAACGGCGGAACCAGCTGGGGAGCGGTGGCCGGTGCCACCTCAGCGACCTACTCGTTCCCGACGCTCGAAGCCGAGAACGGCTACGAGTACCGGGCCGTGTTCGCCAACGTGCTCGGGTCGATCACCACGAACGCCGCGACATTGACCCTCAAGGACCAGACCACCACGAACTGGTCGGGCTATGTGGTCAGCGGGGCGACGTTCACGGCGGTCACCGGCAGCTGGATCGTGCCGAGCGTCAACTGCACGTCGCACGCGCACGACTACTACTCGGCGCAGTGGATCGGCATCGACGGCGACTCGAGCCAGACCGTCGAGCAGGACGGCACCGAGGCCGACTGCTTCGGCACCACCGCGGTCTACGGCGCCTGGTATGAGATGTACGGCGATAACGCGATTGCCGGCGGCAACGAGGTGCCGCTTGGCTACACCGTCCAACCAGGTGACGCGATCAGCGCGTCGGTCTCGGTCGCGAGCAACGAATGGACGCTCACGATCGCCGACAGCACGCAGAGCTGGAGCTACTCGACGCCGCAGATCCCCTTCACGGCGGCGCAGTCCTCGGCCGAATGGATCGGCGAGCGCCCCTACGTCTGCTACCCGTGCGGACTAGCCTCGCTCGCGAACTTTGGGAGCTTCCGGTTCACGGGCGCGAGCGCAACGACGGCCGGCGGCGCGCCGACCCCGACCACTGGCTTCCCGAGCTACACCCCGCTTGACATGGTCGGCTCCGCGAAGCTCGCCGCGCCGGGCCCGATCGACCCGACAACCGGGGCGGCGTTCACCGATTACTGGTACGGATCGAGCTGATGAGCCCCCGGCTCGCACGCCCGTCCCTCGCCGCGGCGCTGCTCGTCTGCGCGCTCGGCTGCCTGGCGCTCGCAGCGGCCTCGAGCTCGCGTGCCGCGCGAACGCGCTCGCCGAGCGTGCCCCAGCCCTCGATCACGAGCCTGACCGTGTCGCCGGCGATCCTTCCAGCGTCAGGTGGTCTCGTCAAGCTGGTGACGCGCGTCAGCGGCGCGAGGACGTGCCTGTTCACGACAACGAGCCCCGCGGTCCTCGGGCTTCCGCTGAGCGCCCCATGCCGTGGCGGCCACGCGAGCGCGCGTCCGACGATCGTGTCGGGGCTTGCCGCCTCCGGCACGTTCTGCGTCACCGCCAACGCGCCCGGCGCTGCGACCGCGAGACGGTGTGTCAGCGCGGCGGTGAGCACCGACGGCGCGACCGGGCAGAGCGGCACGAGCGCGAGCACATCGGCGAGTGGACCGACGGGGCCGAGCGGTCCGCCCGGCTCCGCGCGAAGCTGGCACCAGATCTTCGACGGCGGGTTCGCTGGAGGCGTCCTCAACACGTCGCAGTGGTCCGTCGGCTGGGACGGTCACGGAATCACCGGTCCGGTCGACCCGGTCAAGGAGCTCGAGTGCTACGACCCGTCGCACGTCAGCCTTTCGGGTGGTGTGCTGGGCCTCCTCGTGACCGCGACGCCCGAGACCTGCAGGAGCGGCTCGTCCTCGTTGCAGGAGGGCTACGCGTCGGGCATGATCAACACGCAGGGCAAGTTCAACTTCACCTACGGCTACGTCGAGGTTCGCGCGTGGCTCCCGGGCACGACGTCGATCGCCGACTGGCCGCAGATCTGGGCGGTCGGACGCAACTGGCCGGCCGGGGGCGAGCTGGATCTGATCGAGGGACTACGCGACGGCGCGTGCTTCCATTTTCACAACCCCGCGGGCGCGGAGGGTGGTTGCGCGCCGGGCGATTACGCCGGCGGCTGGCACACATTCGCAGCCGACTGGGAGCCGGGGATCGTCACCTGGTACTACGACGGTGTCGCTGTCGGCAGCGTAACCTCCGGAGTCACGAGCTCACCCATGTTCCTGCTGGTGAACCTCGCGGTTGATCACACCTACGGCGGGCCGATCGCGACACCGGCGACGATGAAGGTCTCCTACGTGCGGATCTGGCAGCACTGAGCCGCGGTGGTGGCCGTGCGAACGATGATGACCGGCGCCAAAGATCACGAGAACGAGCGCGACGCGGGTGATGAGCACGCGGACGACCTGGACGAGGTCGGCCGCGAGTCCTTCCCGGCAAGCGATCCGCCGGCATCCTGGTCGGGCCCCGAGGAGGATGCGCAGGCGCCGCTCGACTGACGGCGGCGCCCGGCGCCGGTCCTACTTGCCTGTGCGAGTGGCGCCGGCGGCCTGCCGGAGCGTCCAGCGCGAAGGATGCCCCGGCGGGAAGTCGTGGATGCCGACCTCATGCGGCAGATCCCCGTCCATGTTGAACGGGTCCGTGACGTCCACCGCCATTACCGGCAGCGGCCCGTCTCCGTGGCCCGCGACGCTGCTCGCCTGGTGCCTCGCGAGAACCGACTCGAACACGGCGAACACGATGATCAGCCCGAACAGCACCGCGGTCGCCGGCAGGTATGTGCGCTGTCCCGTGGCGAGCAGGACACCCGCAAAGATCGCGGCCACCAGCGCCAGGATGAGCAGCATCGGCAGAAGGCTGCCGCTCGTCAGGCCGCGCCGTTTGGCTGGGACACTCACCTGCGGCACTCTACCCGCCGTAGCGCGCGGAACGCCGGTTACACGCCGTTTCCGGCTGAGCGCTCCGACCAGGCGCACCAGGGCGGGGCCCGGACCGCAAAGCTGGATCACCCGCCGGGAACGCAGATGGCCTCGCTTCGAACCGGTTCCGCAGCCGTCAGCTCCGCAGGTCGCTGTTCAGCGCAACGCGACCACCAACACAGCGAGCGCGATCGCGGCCAGCGCGAATGCCAACACGCCGGCGGTAAGGATGTGCGGCAGCCGCGTGGCGGGAAGCGGCCTGTCCGCACGTATCGCGTCATCGACGCCACGCCACAAGCGGTGCGAGCACGCCGCGATGAACGCGCCAAAGCAGATCAACAGGAGGCCGACGATTAGCTCAGCGGCGCGTGAGCCGACGGTGACGAATCGAACGACTGCGACACCACCCGCGATCAGCGCGAGCGCCGTGCGGTTCCAGGAGAGGAAGGTTCGCTCGCTCGCGAGCAGGAAGCGCGGGTCGGGCTCACTTCGTCGAGCTCCATCCGGCGGCTGCGCGGCGACGATTGCGCCGGGCGTCGCCGGAACTGCGGTCTCGTCGGTCATCCGCAGGGGCTCCTCGCGGGGGCGCATGGGACGGTACGGACACGAACGGAGCGGCATATCGCTCCGCGGACATCTTAGTCGCGCGACCGCCCGCGACCGCTCGCGACGAGGTCGGTTTGTCGCCGCCGATACGATCCAGCCGGGCGGGCGGACCAGGTGGTGGACATCAAAGCATCTTCAACCGCGCCGATCGGCGCCATCGTTCTCGGCATGGGTCGAAGCGGTACGAGCGCCGTGACGCAAATGCTCGTTTCCGCTGGGTTCTTTGCAGGGCTGTCGAGCGAGCTCATGGTTCCGCTCGAGTCAAACCCGTTGGGGCATTTCGAGCACCTCGGCATCGTCGCCGTCAACGAGGAGATCCTCGGCGAACTCGGTGGAAGCTGGCAGCAGCCTCCGCCGCGCGCCGCCCAGCTCTCAGCGCGGGAGCACGCCACGCATCGCGTGCGAGCGCAGCTGCAGGCGCTCGTCGAGCGCTCGGACGGAGCGCCAATAGCGGTCAAGGATCCGCGAGTGGGCATGTTGTTGCCGATCTGGGGCCCGCTGATCGACGAGCTCTTCATGACCGTGCTCACGGTGCGCCATCCGCTCGAGATCGCGCAGTCGCTCGCACAACGTGATGGGACACCGCTCGCACTTGGGTTGGCGATGTGGGAGCTTCACACAACCGGGCTGCTCAGCTTTCTGAACGGGCGCACGGCCATCGTCGCGCCGTACGAGCAACTGATCGCGACGCCCGAGATCGCCGTGCTGATCGTGAATTCCGTGGTCGATGGACTCGACGATGAGCAGGCCGGCTTGGTGGCGGCGGCGGCTGCTCCGGCGGCGCTCGCCACCGAGCTGCGCCATCACCGTGCGAGCGCCAGGGATGCAGAGGAGATGCTCACCGGACGCCAGCTCAACATCTGGAAACTGCTTGAGCAGTTGCCGGCCGGGGCGCAGCGCATCGAAGCGAACGAGCAGCTGTGGAGCCCAACGGCCGTGAGCCTTGACGCAGTCAATGCTGAACGTCATCGACTTCGCGTGGCCGGCTCCGCGCGCGATGCCGAGCGGCTACCCGGCGAGCTGGCTGAGCAGCGTCAACAGGCACAACTACTCGTAGGTGAGCGCGACGATCTCACGCGTCAGCTCGACCTGGCGCGAGCTGACGCCGACGCCGCCGCGGCCGGACACGCGGTTGCGGTTCACTGGCTGAACGAGATCAAAGGATCGGCGAGCTGGCGACTCACGAGCCCGCTGCGGAGGGTGATGCGATGGCTACGCCGTGCCGGACGTGGCGTTCGGGGTGCGCCACAGGCCGTCGCAGGGCCAGCGCCGCAGAACGCTGAGGCGGCAGACACGCACCATGGCGGCGCGATACTGTGAGCCGGATTCCTGCACGGAGGGACAGCGCCATGTCGAGACGGTTTGCAGCGCCTGATTGCGCCAAGGACCGTAAGCGGACGACCCCCGCGGGATGACGGCCGGCCGGCGTGCCGGCGCCCCGCGGCTGATCGACTGGACGGGCGAGCGCTGCGTGCCCTGGGGTCCCGACGTACCTGTTCTGTACGAGCACATGCACCGCTACCTGTGGGCGGCACAGTTGGTTGGGGGACTGCGCGTCCTCGACGTCGGCTGCGGCGAGGGGTTCGGGGCCGCGATCCTCGGCCAGCGCGCCGCATCGGTGGTTGGCGTCGACATCGACGAACGGACTGTCGAGCATGCCCGCCTGAACTACGCCAGCCCGACGATCTCGTTCCGCTGCGACAGCGCGACTGACCTTTCTGCTCTCGACGCCCAGTCTTTCGGTGCAGTGGTGGCGTTCGAGGTTATCGAGCACCTCGACGAGCAGGAGCTGATGCTCGCCGAGATCGCGCGGGTGCTCGACAAGGACGGACTGCTGATCCTGTCGACGCCCGATCGCCTTCTCTACTCGGACGGCGCCAGTCCGCGCAACCCATTTCATCGGCGCGAGCTCTCCCAGGGCGAGCTCGCGGAGCTCCTAAAAGCCCGCTTCGCGCAACTCGCACTCTTTGGCCAGCGAACGATCACCGGCTCCCACCTCGCGAGACTCGACGAATCACAGCACGGCGCGGAAGGCGCCACGAGTTCGTTCTTCATCGAGCGCAGCGGCGACGAGTGGCGGCAGGCCGCTGACCCAGCTCCGCTCTACATGATGGCGGTCGCCTCGAACTCGCCACTGCCAACGCTTCCGCGTGACTCGACGTTGGCTGACTGCGGGTTGGAGCTGATGCGCGTGCCAGAGCGCGAGGTCGCTCGTTTGACCGTCGAGCGCCAACACGACGCCGTTCGCTTCGAGCGGGAGCGCGAAAAGCAGGCGGTCGAACTTCTGGCTGCCGGTGCTGAGGAAGCGAACCGCGCGGCGCAGGAGCACGAGCGCGAGATCGCCGAGTTGGCCGCGGGCGCGCGCCTACAAACCGAGAGCGCAACCGCGGAGCTCGAGCGCCTGGGGAGACTCGTCCTCGACCTGGGGGTTCATGGCGCCAACCGCGACGCGACCGTCGCGATGCTGCAGGACCAGCTCGAGGCGGTCAGTGAGCGCGAAGCCCACGCCCAGCTGCTGCTACGCAAGGCCGAGGACTCGGTGACCTGGCGGCTGTTCCTTTTGTCCCGATCGAAGCTGTTCGGGGCCATCGGAGAAGACTCGCCGTCGGCGCGCACGCTCCGTTGGTCGTTGCGAGTGCTTGGGCGCCACCTGACGAGCGAGCAGCCACCACTCGCGCCGGCGATCGCGCCGCAGACGGCCCCCCCGACGCGCGCGACCATCATCTTTCCGACGTTCGAGCAGCCGCTCGTGTCGATCATCGTCGCGTTGCACACTCGGGCCGATCTCACCCGCGCCTGCCTGATGAGCATCCGCGACCATACCCCGCCGACGAGCTACGAGCTGATACTGGTCGACGATCTGGCCGATGCCGCGACCAAGGAGCTGCTCGGATCGGTCGAGGGCGCGCGCATCGTCACCACCGAGCACCAGCTCGGCTACCTGCGGAGCATCAATTGTGCCGCCGAGAGCGCCACCGGGCGCTGGCTCGTGGTTTGTAACAACGACATCGAGGTGCATCCAGGGTGGCTCGCCGCGCTACTGGAATGTGCCGAGTCGGCCGACGACATCGGAGTAGTTACGCCGCGCTACATCTATCCGGACGGTCGGCTGAACGAAGCCGGCGCTCTCCTCTGGACCGATGGAACCGGCGTGAACTATGGACGCGGCGAGGACCCTCAGGACTTCCACTACCGTTACCGGCGCGAAGTCGACTACGGCTCGGGCGCCGCTCTGCTCGTGCGCGGCGAATTCTGGCGCGATGTCGGTGGCTTTGATGAGCTTTTCTTGCCCATGTACTACGAGGACGCCGATCTCTGCTTCGCCGCGCGGGAGCACGGCTGGCGAGTGGTGTACGAACCGGCCGCGCTGGTCACTCACCTCGAGGGGGCCACTGCGGGGACGGACCTCTCGTCGGGTCTCAAGCGCCATCAGGAGGACAACCGCCCCAAGTTCGTCGAGAAGTGGCGGCGGCAACTCGAGCGCGACCACATGCGTCCGGCGAACACGCACGTTCGCCGCGCCTCCGACCGTCGCGGCGGACCGCGCGTGCTGATCGTCGACCACCGAGTGCCGGCTTGGGACCGCGACGCCGGATCGCTGCGCCTCCTGCGGATGATCGAGGCTCTTCAAGGTCTGGGGGCACGCGTCACTCTGCTGCCTGACAACTTCCATCCGCTGGAGCCCTACACCACCGCGCTGGAACGGTCAGGGGTGGAGGTGTTTCACGGGCCCGTGGATATCCGCGGTGAGCTCGCTGAAGCGGGGCCGTCGCTCGCGCTGGCGATTCTCTGCCGGCCGACGATCGCGAGCCGCTGGCTGGATTTGGTCCGTGAGTATGCGCCGGCGGCGCGCGCGGTTTACGACACGGTGGACTTGCACTGGTTGCGCGAAACGCGCCGCCGGCTCCCTGAGTACGTCGATGATGGCGCGCGGCGGATTCCACCGCAGGCGACGGTGCTGCGCGAGCTCGAGCACGCGCTGATCCGCTCGGTGGATGTTACGTTCGCGGTCAGCGACGTTGAACGGCGCCAGATCGAGGCCGACCTGCCAGGTGCCGAAGTTCGCGTCGTACCCACGGTCCACGAGCTCGAGCGCGACGTTCCTGCTCCGGAGGGTCGGTCCGGTGTGCTGTTCATCGGCGGTTTTGAGCATCACCCGAACGTAGGCGCTGCGCTTCGCCTGATACGCGACATCATGCCGCTTGTGTGGCGGGAGTTCGGCGATGTCCCCGTGACGATCGTCGGCGCCGACGCGCCGCCGGAGATCTGCGCATTGGCGTCGGCGCGCGTCGACGTCGCCGGCTGGGTCGAGGATCTCGGACCGCTGCTGCGTCGCTCGCGCGTGATGGTGGCGCCGATCGTCTATGGCGCCGGTCTGAAAGGCAAGGTCACCCAGTCGCTGGCCGCTGGCCTGCCGGTCGTGACGACCCCAGTCGGTGCCGAGGGCCTCGGAGTAGAGGATGGCGACCGGCTGCTGGTCGGCGCGACCGATGACGATCTGGCTGCGCGAACAATCGCCGTGCTACGCGACAACGAGTTGTGGACGAGCCTGTCGCGCGGTGGCCAACAGCTCGTCGCCGAGCACTGCAGCCCGGCGCATATGCGCGACTCCCTCGCTGAGTTGCTCGACCCCCAAAGCCCATTTCCGGAGCCGCTTGCAGCGCGGGTCTTCGAGCCCGCAGAGACGATGCAATACCCGACGTGACCGGCCTGTACGTCGCGCCACAGACTGGGAAGCTGCGCGACGAATGCGTGTTCTACCACGTGATGGAGATTCCAGGTCACGGTCTGTTGGGTGAATCCTGGGACCTCCGTGCAGGTGTCGACGACTACCTCGGACACGTTCCGCTGGCGAACCAGCGCGTACTCGAGATCGGGCCGGCGAGCGGATTCGTCACCTTTCATATGGAGCGGCAGGGAGCCGAAGTGGTTTCGGTCGAGCTCGGTCCCGACAGCGATTGGGACGTCGTGCCGCACGCGCGTTTGGATGTCGCCCGCATCCTTGAGGTCCGCCGCGCCGGGATGCAGATGATTCGCAACAGCTTCTGGTTCGCTCACGAGCGACTTGGCAGTCGCGCCCGCGTGCACCACGGCACAGCCTATGAGTTACCGGATGAGCTCGGCCGCTTCGATCTCGCGATCCTCGGATCTGTGCTGCTGCACATGCGGGATCCGCTACGCGCGCTCGAGCGGTGCGCGAGGCTGAGCGACGCACTCGTCATCACCGAGACCTACTCCCACGAGCTCGGTGAAGGCCCGGTCGCCCGACTCTACCCAACCGTCGACTCATCCCAGTGGGACACCTGGTGGAGCTTCACGCCCCAGCTGCTGAAGCAGTTCCTCGAGGTGCTTGGGTTTCGTCGCGTAACAGTTACTCATCACAGCCAGACGTTCGTGAACGCCGGCGCTGCGATGCAGATACCCATGGTCACGCTGGTCGCCAGGCGTTAGTCCTAGCGCGTGACGTGGACCTGCATCCTTTGCGGCATCGCGCAAGGCGAGCCGCGCGGCCCGCTCGAGCGCGGCGCGGTCCCTTGTCAAGACTGCGGCGCCGTTTGGCTACATCGGGCGATCGGGCTGGTGATCCTCCAGGGGCTCCGCCTGCCGATCACGCCTTTCTCCTCGCTCGCCCCCGACCTTTCCAGACGTGGCCTCGGGATCAGCGATTCATTCCCTCTCGCGGCCGTTCTGGGCGGCCGGTTTGACTACGTCAACAGTTGGTATCACCGCTTCCCAAGAGTCGATCTCACCTGCGTTCCGGAGGAGCTGCGCGAGCAGTTCGAGTTCGCCGTCTGCTCGGAGGTGCTCGAGCACGTCCCGCCACCGGTCGAACACGCGGTGCGCGGGATCGCCGACCTGCTTCGACCGGGAGGATTCGTCGCCCTCTCAGTACCGGCCGCGGGCGCCACCACGACGGAGTTCTACCCCGGTCTCGCGCGCTACGAGCCGGGAGACGGCAGCGTTCGATGGGCCGATGGCGCGGGCAACTGGCAGATCGACGACAACCCCGAGTTTCACGCCGGCATCGGGCAGACGCTCGCGTTTCGCCGTTTCGGCGACGGCGACCTGGCCGCGCAGCTCATCGAGGCTGGATTCGCAGCACCCGAGCCCGTCACCTGGAACGATGATCTCGGCGTTCAGCCGGTCGCGTTTCCGAGTGTCTACCTCGTGCGTAAGCGGACCGTTGCGCGATCACCAACCTAGGGCGAGAACTCGAGAATCCCGATTCGCTCCTCGTGCTCGAGGATCGCACGCTGGGCGAGGCCGGCGTTCTCCGCGTACCAGCTCAGATGCGCCGTCAAGAGTTGGGCGACAGGTGTGCGGCAACCGCCGATCGTCCAATCCTCGCGCGGTACCGCACGTAGCTCGAGCGCCGCGATCACACTCCGCTCCAGCGGGGTGCGAATCTCCCCGAGCAGGTCCTCGCCCGGCAACAGCGGCTGATAGGCAAGATTCAGCTGCAAGTGGATCTGCGATACGAGCTGCGCCAGCGCGACGTTGGTTGGATGGTTGATCGTCAGAAAGGATCGTCCGTGCAGCGCCGGTCCCAGGAGCCGCTCGGCGACCCGGATGTCAACCTCCTGGTCGATCGCGAGCAGCGCCGCGCGGGCACGCGACGCGAGCGCCCGGATCCCGGCGACCGAGGGCGCTAGGTCGCGCAGCCAGGCGAGCGACCTGTCGAGGCTCCAGCCGGCGGCGGCACAGTAGATGAAGCGTAGGTCGTGGTAGATCGAGTAGGGCGCCGGCAGGGCCTGGCCGCGCTGGTCGCGCACGTGAACCTGAAACGGATACAAGCCGTCGTAGCGGAGCGCCGGGATCGTCACCAGCCGGCAGTCCGCTGGCGCTGCCTGGACGACCTCGTGGGAGCCCACCGCGAGACCGTGGTAGCCGTCGCGGACCCTTTGGGAGATCACGAGCGAGGCGCGCGAGACGATCCGTCGGATCCTCGGCACATCGTCGGCGGTTGCCTCGTGCACGGCGGGTAGCGCCAAGGTGCGGAACGCGGAGCAGAATGTCGGCGAGCGCTCCAGGAGAACGCGAAGGGACTCCGCTTGGCAGTTGCCGTGAAGCACGCACAGCGGCAGCTGTGTCCGCTGCGATCGCGCCGCCGCATGGCCGAGGGTGGCACCGCTCGCGTCGATCATCACAGCCAGGAGCATGCACGAACAGCGCCAACGATGATCGCCGCAACCGCCTCGTCGATGCCCGATGGTAAGTCGACGACCTCCAACGATTCGGCCCCTGGCCGGCGGATGATCGCCGCGGCGTCGCTCGTGTGCCACCGCGACCCCCGCCGGGGTGGGTAGGATGTCCACCGCAGCTCGCGCGCCATCTGATCCCGAGGCATCGACCCGATGAAACTGGTGATGACGCTGGTCGTCCGCGACGAAGCGGACATTCTGCGCGAGAACATCGAGTTCCACCTCGCGCTCGGCGTCGACGAGTTCCTCGTGATGGACAATCTCTCGGTCGACTGGACGCCCGACATCGTTCGCGAGTACGAGCGGGCCGGCGTGGCGCGCCTCTGCCATCAACCGGTCGATGACTACTCACAGGGCCGCTGGGTTACGGGGCTGGCTGCTCGGGCAGTCAACGAGCTTCGGGCCGACTGGGTGATAAACAGCGATGCCGATGAGTTCTGGTGGACACCCGGCGGATCGCTCAAGGACGCGTTGGCACAGGCGGACCCTCAGATCGTCGCGGTATCGGCCGAGCGAACCAACTTCGTTCCACGGCCCGAATCCGATGCACCGTTCTGGCGGCGCATGAACGTGCGCCACTCGGTTTCCTTCAACCTCCTCGGCCAGCCGATTCCGCCGAAGGTTGCGCATCGCGGACGCGGCGACATCACGGTTGCAGACGGTAATCACAGTGTGCGCGTGGCGGGCGCTTCGACACTCGCTGCGCCGTCCTCGGTCACGATCCTCCACTTCCCGCTGCGCACCCGCGAGCAGTTCAGAAACAAGATTGTCCTCGGGGGCGCGGCGCTCGCGCGTAACACCGAGGTTGATGGCGGAGTCGGAAGCACCTGGCGGCAGATGTACGATCGCCATCTGCTGGGCGAACTTGACGCGGTCTACGACGCCGAATGCCGCTCCGAGGCGGAGCTCGCTCGCGGATTGGCCTGTGGTGAGCTGGTGCGCGACACGCGGCTGATCGAGACGCTCGAGCGCACACGGCTTGGCGGGCAGCCCAATGGCGAGGCGCGAAGTCGCGTTCAGTGAGCGCCCTCGCCGACCCCGACCGTGCGTCCGAATCGCGCGCCGTCGTGACGGCGTGCGACGCGAACTACTTCCAGGGTCTCCTTGCACTGCACGCCTCGGTACAGGCCTCCGCTCCGTGCCCGGTGCTCTGCTACGACCTCGGTCTTACTGCGCCCCAGCGGGCGCAAGCGGAGCGGCGGCCGAACCTGTCGGTGGCGGACCTGCCGGCGGACCCGCTGATCGAGGAGCTGATCGACGCCACGCGCGAGGACGCGCCGCTGGCCAAGTCCGACAAGCGCCTGTGGCCGCTGTGGATCTGCCCGCTGCTGATCCGCGCGGCACCGCTGCGCGACGTGGTGTGGCTCGACTGCGACCTACTTGTGCTGCGAGGGCTCGATGAGCTGTTCGCGCTGCTCGACACCGGACCCGTCTTCACGCCGGAGCTTCATGCGCCGGAGCTGACCCCGAACCACCCGGAGCTCTACCGCCTTATGCCGATTCGGCGCGAGTTCGACCAGTTGCTCCCGGTCGTCAACGCCGGTGTGTCCGGATGGCGGCATGGCCGCGACGACGCCGCGCTGGCCGCCTACATCCTGCCCGTGGCGACCGCCGCGCGTGACCGCGCGGTACGGGATGCGATCGCATGGTGGGACCAGGGGGCGCTGATCTGGGCGATTCAGTCGCTCGGGCTCGAGCATCGCGTGCTGTCATCACCGGCCTGGAACCTGCCGGTTGCACAGGCCGACCTCGCGCCGGAAGCGTTGACCTGGAACGACGGTCTGCTCGCCCGGCTTCAGGCGGCTCTACCCGCGGTCAGGATCGTCCACTGGAACGGGCGGCCGGCGCCATGGACTTGAGCGCGGCGGCGACGAGCAACAGCCGCCGCCATTCGATTACCAGATGCAGGCGGAAGGCGAGCGCGTAGGCCGCAACGACGAGCAGGAAGCGGAGGTCGTCGCGAGCAGCGTCGAGAGCGAGCGCCAGCGGACCCCATGCCTTGTAGAAGCTGTCCTCGATGAGGGGCAGGTATCGCTGGCCACCGCGCCGGAACGCGGTGACCTGGAAGCCCCCGTGCACGGTCTTGAACGTCTCGTAGACGAGGTAGAGGCCCGCGACTCCCCAGAGCACTGGCCCGGTGCGGGCGAGCGCCAGAGCTGCCCCGAACGAGACCGCTTCGATCGGCAGGATGATTCCGATCATCACGGCTTCGAGCCGGAAGGTGCCGTGCCGGTGCGCCACCGTGCTCAGTCCGGCACGCTGATCCGCTTCGGCGCCCTGGACCTGGTGGGAGAGGATCCCCCGCAGCCCGGCGGCAGCCGCCCACACGATCACGCAGGCCGACAAACCCAAGCTGACAGGCCGGCGGTACCACTCAGCCCACGCAACCAGCGCGAGCACGGCCGGGTAAGCGTGCGCCGCAAGCCCATCGACCGCTGCCCCAAGCCACTCGCGCTCCTTCAGACGGATCGGAGGCACCGAATAGATCAGCGGCAGTCCGAGCTCGACCCCGGTGACGGCCGTCCCGGCGGCACCGGCGGCCAGCGTGGCGAGCAGCACCGCGACCAGCGCCGAGCCGGCGGCGATCACCGCCACACGCCGTCGACCGACAGCGGCCGCGGCGTTGTCGCGCCCCAGCAGCGCGTCCTCGCGCAGGTCGTACAACTCGTTGATCGCATAGCCGTAATTGGCGACCGCGCAGACGGTCGCCGAAACCGACAGGGCCATAGCGAGGGCGTCACCCGAGAATCGATGTCCGTCAAGCAAGACCAGCAGGAGCGTGATCGTGAACGGGACCTTGCTGAACCACCACGCGCGTGGTCTGACGAGGATCACGCGTCGCTTCGCACCGTCGAAGCTCCCAGCTGTTGGCGGAGCTCGCGGATCTGGGACTCCAGACGCGCCTGCTCGCTGCGGACGACGGCGCGCAGACGCATGATCTCGCCCTCGTCCCGGGCGCGTTGCTCGTTCACGGCCACACTTGCGGCTTCCACCTCCGCCTGCAGCCGCAGCTGTTCGCTGCTTACAAGCGCCCGCAGGCGTTCGATCTCGCGTTCGTGCCCGAGCAGTAGCTTTTCTTGCACCGCAGCCCGCTCGATGATCTCCCGGCGCACCCGCTCAGCGTCCGTCAGCGCCCACGCGGCGACGCGGTCGACGAGCAGTTCCTCGGGCACGGTTAGTGCCTGGGTCTGCGGTTGCAACGTCTCGAGCCAACCCCAGAGCGCCCGCTGGCGGAAGCTGAGCGATTCCTCGTCGGCGAAAGCACTGGGCGCAGCCGCGTCGGACCGCACCTCGGGGGCGAAGACGGCGGCTGCCGCAGCTGGCTCGACCTGCCGGCGTCGATCGGGCTCGAGCGTCGCGGCCGCATCACGGACCAGCTGCTCGGCAGCCCCCGGCGTGCCGAGTGCGGCGTACGGCGCAACGGTCACCTGGGCACCCTGAAGACGGCGCAGTAGCTCCACCAGATGAAGCTCCCACGCGGCGAGCGCAAAGGGCACCGGCGACCCGTCGCGCGCCGCCAGCGAGGCGGCGACCTCGAGCGGGTGGCGCACCACCAGGACGGGCGCGAATCGCTCGGCCAGGATCGGCAGCCAGAGGTCGAGCAGCATGCCGATCCGCGGGTCTTTGAGAACCACGGGCAGCGGACCCGCCTCGGTGACTAGCTCGTCGAGAACGACCTGCGCGCGACCTCGATCGACGCCGCCGGGCTCGTATCGCGATCCGGCTCGCGGCGGCTGAAACCAGGTCGCGCCGGCCGCGCAGAGAATCTGATCGTTGAGCTCAACGATCTCACGGCGCTCGAAATAGCCCCGCGGATTGGCCCAATTTGGCGCCAGCAGCCCCGACGGCGGACCGGAATGGAAGCCTGCCGCAACGAACATGCTTGCGACCGCACTCGTACCGCTACGGCTCATTCCGAGGATCACGACGCCGGCCGCGCGGTGACCGACGACCGGCGGGAATCTCGAGGCACCGACCTGGGATGCGGCCACTCCCAGCCCAACGGAGTGGCCGCCGTCGCGGTCCGACCCGGGAATCCACGCCATCGCTTGAGCCTATCTGCTGTCGTGGGGCGCGCTGCACAGCGGGACACCGGTTGTGCCCGGCCGCTCTGCCCGCTGACGATCGAGCGCGCGGTTAGGGCGTATGCGATTGGCTAGGCGACGCGCGACTGCGATCTTCCCGAAGCGCGCAACGCGCAAGTTGTAAGCTCGGACGGTCCGCCAGTCGGCCGCACCGGCAGCCTGGCGATCCCCGTCCTCGGAATGTCGGATCACCCAGACGCGTCGGCTGAGTTGCGGTTGGCGCGGGCGACAGCTGCGGCGCTTGGCTTTCTCGGTCGACGTCAGCTGCCCAACGGCCAGTTCGAAATGCGGATGGGCGGGCGGTTGCACAGCAGTGCTGACGGGGTCTCCGATTCCTGTACGTTCGCCACCGCGCTGATCGTCTACTCGCTCGGCTTCTCGGGCACGGTTGCGGCGCGCGAGATCATCGCCCGCGCCTTGCCGTTCCTCCAAGCGGAGTTGCTACCCAACGGTGTCTGGAAGTACTGGACAGCCGACCACCCGGGCCGTCAGTCGATGCCGCCCGACGTAGACGACACCGCTTGCATCTCCCACACGCTGCGCGCCCACGGCCTTGAGGTTCCGGACAATCGGAGGCTGCTGGCGGCGAACCGTGATCGCCGGGGGCGCTTCTACACGTGGCTGGCGCCCAGGTTGGCGCCGCCACCGCGCAACGTCGATTACTGGCGCATCGTGCTTGGGCAAGTGCGCACGCGCGCCCGCTCGCGCGCGTTCTGGACCAACAACAACCTCTCGCCCAAGGACGTGGCCGCTGTTGTCAATGCCAACGTCCTGCTCTACCTCGGAGATTGCCGGGCAACGGGCCGCGTCAGCGATTACCTGCACGACGTGCTTCGAAGCGAGGGCGAGGCGGATTCGGACCAGTGGTACCGCAGTCGTTTCGCCTTCTACTATGCCGTGTCTCGCTGCGCGTACGCCGGGATCGAGTCAGTGACGCCGCTGCTCGACGTGATCGTGGAGCGGATCCTTGCCGCGGCAGGCGCCGGCGGAGTGATCGGCGCTGACGCACTGGACACCGCACAGGCAGTGTGCGCGCTCCAGAACTGCGGGCACTCTGGAGCCGACCTGGATTCAGCCGTAGAGTTCCTACTTTCCAGACAATCCGCTGAGGGGGGATGGTCGATTGCGCCCTTCTATTTTGGCGGCGACGTGCAGTTCGGCTCGGAGGAGGTCTCGACAGGCTTCGCCTTAGAGGCGCTCTCCCGATACCGCGCAGGCGGGTAGGACGCAGACGCAAAGGCGCACCAACACGGCTGGCCCGTCACGGAACGGGAGCAGTTGACCGCCTTGAACTGCGGCCTAGCCCCAGACGCCGGCACACGCGCCAGCGACAACACGGGTCACGTCAGTCGCGCGATGGGCGGGTCGGCAAGCGTGTTGAGCAACGCTCTGAACCAGTCGGGCGGCACGGCACGTCCTACTTGCCCACCCCAAGCCCTCTATCGGACTCGAACCGATGACCCCTTCCTTACCATGGAAGTGCTCTACCAGCTGAGCTAAGAGGGCTTGTTGCCTGCGGAGGCGCGCTTGACGCGAAACAACGCGTGTGCGCGATGCAGGGCCTGCGGATGTTAGCGGCGATGGATCCTCGCGGGCCAGTACCGAATCGGCGATTTCAGCGAGGCGCTCGGGCGCTGTCAGTCGCGCTTTGGCGCCCTCGGAAAGAAGCCGCTGGTTCGCTCGATGTAGTCGCGGTAGCCGGGTCGGCGCTCTTCGATGTCCTTCTCGAGGATCGGCTTGCCGCTGACGCGCGTGAGGATCAGCGTGTCGACGGCAGAGCCGACGAGGCCCCAGGCGGCGGCCCAGCCGGCGCCGAGCGCGATCAGGCCGAATCCCCACCAGATCGTCGTGTCGCCGAAGTAGTTGGGGTGGCGGCTGTAGCGCCAGAGTCCCTGGTTCATCACCTTGCTCTTGTTCGCGGGGTCGGCCTTGAAGCGGTCGAGCTGTAGGTCGCTGATCGCCTCGAAGCCGAAGCCGACGAGCCAGACCGCGCCGCCGACGATGTCCCAGACCCCGAGTCCGTGGCCGCCGCCGAGCGACCCTGCCGCCTGCAGCGGCAGGGAGATGATCCAGCAGACGACCGCCTGTGTGAGGAAGACGCGGCGCAGCGACGTGAGCCAGAAGCGGTCGCCGTCACGCGCGCGCATCGCGACGTAGCGGCGGTCCTCGCCGTGGCCGAAGTTTCGGCGCGTGATGTGAAACGCGAGCCGGACGCCGTAGACGGTCACGAGGGAGGCGAGGAGCAGGCGGCGTCCTTCGGAGCCGTGACCGTAGGCGACGGAGATCCACGCGACGACGACGAAGCCCAGGCCCCAGAAGCTGTCGACGATCGACGCGTCCCGCAGCGGCACGCTTGCGACCCAGATCGCAAAGAACAGCGCGAGGACGGCGATCGCGCTGGCTAGCATCACGGTTGCGGTCACTGTGCACTCACCGTAGCGGACGACGCTCGGGCGCAGGCGTCGCTATCCGCGAACCCGAGCCGACTCCGGGTCAAACAGCGGCTCGGTCGCGATCTCCCCGGCGACCCATTCGCCGAACACGTCGATCTCGACAGCAGTCCCCTCGGCGTGCTGGGCGGGCACGTAGGCGTAGGCGATCGAGCGCTCGATCGTGTAGCCGTAGCCGCCGCTGGTGACGCGTCCGACGATCTCGCCGTCGATCCGGACCGGCTCGTTGCCGAGCGCGACCGCGTGCGGGTCGGCGAGCGTGATGGCACGCAGCCGGCGCTCCGGCACGCTGAGCGCGTCCGAGCCGATGAACGTCTTGTCGGAACGCACGCAGAACCCGAGCCCGGACTCGAGCGGCGTGTCGTCGGGCGTGATGTCCGCGGCCCACACCCGGTAGCCCTTCTCGAGCCGCAGCGAGTCGATCGCGCGGTAACCGCCGGCGAGCATCCCGTGCGGCTGGCCCGCCTCCCACAACGTGCTCCACAACGCTGCGCCGTACTCGGTCGGGCAGTAGAGCTCCCAGCCGAGCTCGCCGACGAACGTCACGCGCAGCGCCCTGACCGGCACGTCACCGACCGTGATCTCGCGCAGGCGCATGTAGCCGAAGTCGAGTGGGTCGCTCGTCAGCGGCGCGAGGATGTCGCGCGCGCGAGGACCCCACAGGCCGAAGCACGCCCAGCTCGCGGTGACATCGGTGAGCCGGACCGACCCGTCGTCCGGCAGGTGGCGCGTTATCCAGCCGCGGTCGTGGTTGCCGAACGCCGTGCCGGTGACGATCCCGAACCGCTCCTGCGCGAGGCGGGACACGGTGAAGTCGCACTCGATCCCGCCGCGCGCGTTCAGCATCTGGGTGTAGGTGATCTGACCGACCGCGCGTGCGACGCGGTTGTCGCAGAGGCGCTCGAGCAGGTCCGCTGCGCCCGGTCCCTCGAGCTCGATCTTCGCAAAGGAGGACTCGTCGAACAGCGCGGCGGTCTCCCGAGTCGCCCGGTGCTCCGCTCCGATCGCCGGCGACCACAGCATCCCCGCCCAGCCTCGCGGGCGCAGCGACTCGTCGCCGAGCGCAGCGTTGCCCTCGTACCAGTTGACGCGCTCCCAGCCTGACTTCTCTCCGAACGCCGCGCCGTGCTCGCGGTGCCAGGGGTAGGCGCTGGACACACGGAGCGGCCTTCCCGCCTCACGCTCGTGACCGGGATAGCGAATGTCGTAGTAGGTCTCGTAGACCTCCTTCGTGCGCTTCAGCGTGTAGCTCGGTGAACGGTAGTGCGCGCCGAACCGGCGGATGTCCATGTGCCAGAGGTCGAGCGATGGCTCGCCGGCGAGGATCCATTCCGCCATCGCCTTGCCGACGCCACCCGCGCCCGCGAGGCCGTGTGCGCAGAAGCCGGCGGCGACGAAGAAGCCGCGGACCTCGCTTTCGCCGAGACAGAACTCGTTGTCGGGCGTGAACGCCTCGGGACCATTGACGAGCTTCGTCACCTTGATGTCCTCCATCGCCGGGACGCGTATCGCCGAGTTGGCGGCGATCTGCTCAAAGCGCGGCCAGTCCTCCTCGAGCAGGCGTCCGTTGAAATCGGCCGGTATCGCGTCGAGCTGGTTCTTGTCGAGGGCCCACGGCGCGCTCTCGCGCTCGTAGCCGCCCATCACGAGCCCGGCGCCCTCCTCGCGGTAGTAGACGAGCAGGTCTGGGTCGCGCAGCGTCGGCAGGTGCTTGCCGGCCTCGCGCTCGCGGAACGGCTGCGTCACCAGGTACTCGTGCGCGAACGGGACGATCGGCACGCGGACGCCGGCGAGCCGCCCGAGCTCGGCGGCGAACATGCCGCCGGCGTTGACGACGACCTCGGCCTCGATCGGACCCCACTCGGTCTGCACGCCGCGGACCCGTCCGCCGAGCGGTCCCTGCTCGACATCGATACCGCTCACGCGTGTCTGGGTGAAGATCTGGCAGCCGCCTTCGCGCGCGCCGGCGGCGAGCGCGAACGTGAGCTGCGAGGGGTCGAGATAGCCGTCCGTGGCGAGGTGGGAGGCGCACCGAACCCCGTCGGTGCTCATCAGCGGGAAGAGCTCCTTCGCCTCCTCGGCGCTGAGCAGCTCGAGGGGGAGACCGAACGTCTTTGCCCACGAGACCTGACGCAACACCTCCTGCTCGCGCTCCGGCGTGCAGGCGAGGCGGATCCCACCACACTCGACCCAGCCGCATTCGAGCGTCCGGTAGAGCTCGACCGAGTCCATCATCATCCGCGTCAGGGACACGCTGCCGCGCAGCTGCCCGACGAGGCCGGCCGAGTGGAACGTCGAGCCGCTCGTCAGCTCGTCGCGCTCGAGCAGCACGACATCGCGCTCGCCGAGCTGCGCGAGGTGGTAGGCGATCGACGCACCGCCGACACCGCCGCCGATGATGACGATCCGGGCCCGCTGCGGAAGCTCACGCGGCCGCGGCATCGAGCCATCCCTCCAGCTCCGGTTGCTCGAGTCCGCCCGCCAGACGGTCGAAGTGCTTGCTTGCGTAACCCGCGAAATCGAAGTCGAGGTCGCTCAGTACGAGTTGGGCGACGCCCCACGCTGCCTCGCGCGCGTCCGACATGAGCCGCATCAGGGCCAGCCGCGCGCGCTCGCCCGGACCCGGGCGAGCATCGAGGTAGGCGCTCAGCAGCCGCTCGTCGTCCTCGCGGTCAAAGCCGTTGTTGACCGAGAGGTTGCCGAGGTCGAAGTACGGGTCGTTCATCCCCGCGTACTCCCAGTCCACGATCAGTACACGCCCGTCGTCGGAGCGCAAGAGGTTGCCGTTGAGCAGATCGTTGTGGCAGGGGCGCAGCCGAGTGCCACCGACGGCCGATTCAATTCTCGCGATCGCCTCCTGGGTGGGTGCGTACTGCTCCGGCAGGCTCCCGCCGCGCGCCTCGACGATCGCCGCGTACTCGTGGAGCAGCGCGGGGACGTGGAAGCGTGTGGGCAGCTCCGGACCTTCGTCGTGAAAGCGCCGCAGCGCCTGCGCGATCGCGCGCGGCTCGCTGCGCATCTCGTCCGCCGGCAGCTGGGTCGAGGGCACGAACTCAGTGACGAGCCCGTCCGGCAGCGTCGCCGCGAGCCGGGGAGCGATGCCGAGCAGCGCGGCGGCCTCGCTCGCCAGCCGCTCGGCCTCGCGGTCAATTCCGAGCATCGCGGTGTCCTTCCCGGCGAAGCGAATCACGTACTCGCCGTCGCCGAAGTGGGCGCGATAGTTGCGGTTCGTGATGCCGCCGTCGAGCGGGACGGGCTCTCCAGCGCGCTCGCCGAGCAGCGGCTCGAGCGCACTGATCGCCGCCGCCAACTCCGCCGTCCGCCCGCTCGCCGGCTCGCCTCCCATGCGTGCGGACGATACATCGCAGCGCACGCAAAGGCGCGCGCGCTATACCTTCTGCCCAGATGAACTTCGACGCGCTCAAGGAGCAGGTGAAAAGCGGCGCGATCGACACCGTCCTGCTCGCGATCACCGACATGCAGGGGCGCCTGATGGGCAAGCG
>CAYQZU010000011.1:0-81142 GCA_964422115.1 uncultured Solirubrobacteraceae bacterium
TCGCCACAACCTCCCGCATCACATGCACAGCCTCAGACTCAAGCGCACGAAGATGCGTCAGCCGCGTGGCGGGCTCCGTCGCCGAACTCATGGAGCTACGCGCTTTCCCGAGGTTGCGTTGTGATCGCTCGCGGTACATCTAGCCGCGAGCGTCGCTGTGATCAAAGGACCTGGCCGTCGAGGTGAAGGCCGCATTCGACCTTGTCGCTGCCGGCCCAGCGGCCCTCTCGGCCACTGCCGGGGAGTGTGCACGGGACGCACCCGATGGAGTCGTAGCCACGGTCGTGCAGCGGGTTGTAGGGAACGCCACGACTGTTGATGTAGTCCCACACAGCCTGGTCGGTCCAGTCCGCGAGCGGGTTGGCCTTCCAGACCCCGCGCTGGGCGTCGAACTCAAGCTTGCGCGCGCCGGCGCGCGTCGGCGCCTGCTCACGACGAAGGCCCGTGATCCAGCCGTCGAGGCCGTCGAGGGCTCGATCGAGCGCGTCGACCTTTCTCTCTGAGCAGCAACGGCTCGCGGTCCACGGAATACCAGCGGGATCCCGCGCGTCGAAGATCTCGACGCGAATGCCGTAATGGGCCTCGAGCTGGCGCCATGCCTCATAGGTCTCAGGGAACAGGACTCCTGTGTCGATCGTGAAGACGCGTGCGGCGGGTTCCAGCCCGAGCAGCATGTCGATCAGCACCGCCTCTTCTTTCTGGAAGGAGCAGGCAAGTGCGAGGCGCGGATGGTAGCGCGCGAGCATGTGCCCTAGAACGCCTTGCGCGTCGAGGGCTTCGAGATCCGGGAGCTCCGCGGTGGCGGCTAGACCGCGCATTCGCCCTCCCCGCGCACGACCTCGAACGGCTCCGACCGGTTCCAGTCGATGAAGTTGTTCATGGTCTCGAGGCTGAAGATCGGCGGCAGCGCGAGATCTTTAACGAGCTCCTCGAACTGCGCTGTGCCCACCCGGTCCACAAACGCGTTGAATTCCTCGCCGTCCGTCCGCTGCGCCTCGTAGTGGCGCAGCCAGCGCTCGACGGCCTCCGGCACGCGCTTTGCCGGCAGACGGGCCTTCAGGCGGTGGCCCATCACGACGCTGCCGTCCTCGTAGTGACCCGCGAGGTGGGGGATGTAGGCAGGCACGCTTCGGTCGCCAACCTTGATGGCGGCCCCGTAGAAACCAATGTTGGCGATGTGATGCTGGCCGCAGCCATTGGGGCAGCCGCTCATCTTGATGTGGACCTTCGAGGTGAGGGCGTCGTCGATCGCCATCGACTCGATCCGCTCGCTGACGGCGCGATTGAGGCCCATGGAGCTCGTGATGCCGAGCTTGCAACTGTCGGTTCCCGGGCAACTGACCAGGTCGGCCACCGTTCTCGGCCCGAGGCCGGCAAGCCCCAGCGGTCCCAGTGCAAGCCACACGCCATAAAGCGACTCGTCAGGCACCCATCGCAGCACGATGTTCTGCTGAATCGTCACTCGCGCAAAGCCCCCACAGAACTCCCGCATGATCTGCGCAAGCCCCCTGAACTGCTCCGGCGACAGGTCCCCCCGCGGAATCTTCACCTCAACAGTCGAGTACCCCTCCTGCCGCTGCGCCTGCACATTGGCCGCGACAAACAGCTCGAACTCTCGTGAATCCCCGTTCGGCGCAGCAACACCCCGAGGCTCCCTCGCAGCCGCCAGCTCTTCATCAAAGATGAAGAGCTGCGGCGAGAAGTCCCGCTCCGCGACCCAGTCACCGCGCAGCTCCTCCTCGACGAGCTCGCGAAACGCGTCGATCCCGATCCGGTCCACGAACACCTTGATCCGCGCTCGCGCGCGGTTGGCCCGCAACTCCTCCTGGCGGTTGAAGATGCGCAGCACCGCCTCGGTCACTTTGAGGTACTCCCCGTCATCCGCGCCAACGAACTCGTACAGCGTCGGCGCCACGCGGGGCATGATCGAGGTGCCGCCGCCGATCCGGATCTCAAAGCCTCTGCGCCCATCCTTGATCCGCGGGATGAACCCGCCGTCGTGGATGCCCGTGATCGCGCGGTCCGCGTCGTTGGCTGAGAAGGCGGTCTTGAACTTGCGCGGCATCAGCTGGCAGACCTCGTTGCGCACGAAGTAGCGCACGTAGGCGCCGACATACGGTGTCGGGTCAAACAGCTCGTCCTCGCAGACCCCAGCCCACGGATCGCCCGTGACGTTTCGAACTGTGTTCCCGCAGCCCTCGCGCGAGGAGAGCCCGACTGCCGAGATCTCCCGGATCAGCTTCGCCGCGTCCGGCAGCGGAACGTGGTGGAGCTGGACGTTCTGGCGGGTGGTCAGGTGGCCCTTGCGCAGCGGCACGTAGCGTTCGACGACATCGGCGAACGAGTCGAGCTGGTCGGGGTTGACGCCACCGAAAGGCAGTTTCACGCGGATCATCTGGCGCTCCGCCTGCCGCTGCCCGTAGACCCCCTGTTTCAGGCGAAATCCGATGAACTGGTCCTCGGGCAGATCGCCGTCGAGGAACCTGGTCGCCTCCGTGTCGAAGTCATCGAATTCGCGCTCGATGATCGGGATGACGTGGCCCGGGACGTTCTCGTAGACCTCTGGATCCGTAAGGGTTCCGCGCGGCATTCAGGAAATAGTACTGAAAGGCACTCGCCTTTCGACTATTTCGCCCAAATCGCCTCGGCACCACCCGCACGAGGTGCCGGATCGCGCGCCACAGCCTCGAGCCGAGCGGTCCGAAGCCATCCGGAGCCCGGCGAATCCGCGCCACGCACCCCGGGCGCGGCCGTATCCCCAGCAAAGCGCGACACGGCCGCAACAATCGCCGCGGCCTCATCCGGCGCAGCACCTCCAGGCCGTCCCGAGCCTCCACTGACGATCCTAACCTGCACGGTCACGCACCCATCCTCGCCCATGGCGCGAGCACTCCTAGAACGGGATGTTGCCGTGCTTGCGCTTGGGCCCCGGCTCGCGCTTGGTGGCCAGCGCGTGCAGGCCCGCGATCAGCTTCGGCCGCGTCTCGTGCGGGATGATCACGTCGTCGATGTAGCCCCGCTCGGCCGCTATGTAGGGATTGGCGAAGCGCGCCTTGTAGTCGTCCATCAGCGCCTGGCGCCGCTCGGCCGGTGCGTCGTGACCCGCTAGCTCCCGACGGTAGATGATGTTCGCCGCCCCTTCCGGTCCCATCACCGCGACCTCCGCGGTCGGCCAGGCAAAGTTGAAGTCCGACCCCAGGTGCTTCGAGGACATCACGTCATAGGCGCCGCCGTAGGCCTTGCGCGTGATCACGGTGATCTTTGGCACGGTCGCCTCGGCGTATGCGTAGAGCAACGTCGCGCCGTGGCGGATTATTCCGCCCCACTCCTGCGCGGTTCCGGGGAGAAACCCGGGGACGTCGGCGAAGGTGATGAGCGGCACGTTGAACGCGTCGCAGGTCCGAACGAACCGCGCGGCCTTCGCCGAGGCGTCGATATCAAGGACGCCCGCCAGCGCAGCCGGCTGGTTGCCGACGATGCCGACCGCAATGCCGTCGAGCCGCGCGAAGCCACACACGATGTTCCGCGCGTAATGCTCGTGGACCTCCAGGAACTCACCGTCATCGACGATCAGGCGTACGACCGCGCGCATGTCATACGGCTTGTTCGGGCTGTCGGGCACGACGCTGTCGAGCTCGGGGTCCATCCGCTGCGGGTCGTCGGTGCTTGGGAACCGCGGCGGTGACTCGAGGTTGTTCTGTGGCAGGAACGAAAGTAGGTAGCGAGCCTCCTCGAGGCAGTGATCCTCGTCCTCGGTCGCGAAGTGAGCCACGCCGGACTTAGTGTTGTGGGTCATCGCTCCACCGAGCTCCTCGAACCCGACCTCCTCGCCGGTCACGGTCTTGATCACGTCGGGGCCGGTGATGAACATGTGGGAGGTCTTCTTCACCATGAAGATGAAGTCAGTGATCGCCGGGGAGTAGACGGCGCCGCCGGCGCACGGGCCCATGACGAGCGAGATCTGCGGGATGACGCCCGAGCACGAGACGTTGCGGTGGAACACGTCGCCGTAGCCGCCGAGCGCGACGACGCCCTCCTGGATTCGCGCGCCGCCGGAGTCGTTGATGCCGATCACCGGGCAGCCGATCCTCGCCGCGAGGTCCATGACCTTGCAGATCTTCTCGCCCATCACCTCACCGAGCGAACCGCCGAACACCGTGAAGTCCTGGCTGAACACGCAGACGCGACGTTCGTCGATCGTCCCATGGCCGGTGATCACCGCGTCGGCCAGCGGCCTGTTCGCAAGCATGTCGAAGTCAGCGGTTCGATGACGGACGAACCCGTCGAGCTCCTGGAAGGACCCCGGATCGAGGAGCTTCTCGATCCGTTCGCGCGCCGTGTACTTGCCCTTCGCGTGTTGCTTCTCGACCGCCGGGCCCTCCGCGTGAGCGGCCTCGTGCCGAAGCTGTTCTAGCTGGGCGAGCTTCTCGGCGTAGGTGTCTGGGGCGTGGTCAGCCATGCGGCCGCCATCTTATTGCGGCCCGCTGTGCGGATCGCCGCCGCGCTAGCGCGAGAACGGACGGTGACGCGCCGCGCCGACCTCGTCGAGCACGCTCGTCAGCGCCGCCTCGGCGCAGTCACGCTCGAGCGACGGCTCGAGCGCCACCGTCAAACGGACCTTCGTTCCCCAGCCCGATTGCGCGAGCTCGACCGTGCCGGACGCGTCTGCGCTCGTCCACGCGAGGCTTGTCTCGGGCGTCGCCCGGGTGATCTCGATCTCTCCGAACTCGTGGTCGAGCAGTCGTGCAAGGGTCGCGATGTCGCTCAGCTCGGCCCACAGCTCCGGGGGCGACTTGACGAGTGTCCGCTGCACCGAGAGTTCCCTCATGCCGGCGTGTTCGCCCCTTCGGTGGCGACTCCTTCCGCGCCTCAGCCACCTGGGCGGTAGTGCCCGAAGACCTCGCCCATGCTTGCGCAGACTTCGCCGAGCGTGCAATGCGCTCGCAGCGCCTCGCGAACAACCGGCACGACGTTCGAGCTGCCCGCGGCGGCGGCGCGAAGCGCGTCGAGCGACGCCGCCACGGCCGTGTGGTCGCGTGCGCGCTTGAACTTCGCCAGACGCCGCACCTGCTCGAGTTCGGATTGCGGGTCGACCCGCAGGATGTCCTCCACTTGCAAATCATCGTCAACGAATCGATTCACTCCGACGACGACGTCCTGGCCGCCTCGGTAGCGCTCCTGGTAGCTCCACGCCGACTCGTCGATCGCGCCTGTGACGAACCCGATGGCCGCCACCGCCCCGCCGAGCTCGTCCACGCGCGCGATCAGCGCCCATGCCCGGGATTCGATCTCGTTCGTCAGTGCTTCGACGTAGTAGGAGCCGGCGAAGGGATCGACCGTATCGGCCACGCCCGACTCATAGGCGAGTACCTGCTGCGTGCGCAGCGCGATCGTTGCCGCGCGCTCGCTCGGTAGCGCGAGGGCCTCGTCGTAGCCGTTGGTGTGCAGCGACTGCGTGCCGCCGCAGGCGGCGGCGAACGCCTGCAGCGCGACCCGCACGATGTTGTTCAGCGGCTGCTGAGCGCTCAGCGTCACGCCCGCGGTCTGCGTGTGGAAGCGCATCATCTGCGAGCGCGGATCGCGCGCTCCGAAGCGATCGCGCATGACCGCGGCCCACATGCGCCGCGCCGCTCGGAACTTCGCGACCTCCTGAAAGACGTTGTTGTGGCAGTTGAAGAAGAACGCAAGCCGCGGGGCGAACTCATCGACGGCGAGGCCCGAGTCGATCGCCGCCTGGACGTAGGCGACCGCGTTCGCGAGCGTGAAGGCCACCTCCTGGACCGCTGAGCAGCCCTTCTCACGGAAGTGGTAGCCGGAAATGGAGATCGTGTTCCAGTTCGGTATCCGCTCGTTGCAGTACGCGAGGAGGTCGGTCGTCAGTCGCATCGAGGGCGCTGGCGGATAGATGTAGTTTCCCCGTGCGATGTACTCCTTGAGGATGTCGTTCTGCGTCGTTCCACGCAGCGCTCCGGGCGCCACTCCCTGCTCTTCGCCGATCAACTCGTAGAGGCAGAGGAGCACGCTCGCAGGCGCGTTGATGGTCATCGACGTTGACACTCCGTCCAGCGGGATCCCGTCGAACGCGGTCCGCATGTCGTCGATCGTGTCGATCGCCACGCCGGTACGCCCGACCTCGCCGAGCGCGCGCGGGTCGTCGGAGTCCAGGCCGAGTTGCGTCGGCAGATCGAACGCCATCGAAAGGCCGGTCGAACCGTGCTCGAGGAGGTAGCGGTAGCGCTCGTTGGACTCGCGCGCCGAGGCGTAGCCGGCGTACTGGCGCATCGTCCACAGTTGGTCGCGGTACATACGCGCGTGAATGCCGCGCGTGAACGGATACTCGCCGGGGGCTCCGAGGTTCGGTCGCCCGGGCACCTGCGCGGCGTCGTAACGCTCACGGATCTCGATGCCGGAGTCGGTGAACCGACGCGCGTCCGCCGGCCCGAGCACCGGTGCGATCGCCGCTGCGGGCTCGCCGTCGGCAGGCTGCGAGCCATCTGTGGACGTGCTCATCGCCAACTCAACGATATCTGCGCGGTACTTCGCGACGCCAGGCGTCCCCCGAGCGAATAGGCTTCAGCCCGATGGCCACCTGCTTGGTCACCGGCGGCGCCGGGTTCCTCGGTTCACATCTCTGCGACGAGTTGCTGCGCCGTGAACACCGCGTGATCTGCGTCGACAACCTGGAGACGGGCTCGCTCGTGAACATCGAGCACATCCGCGACCCGGCGTTCGTCCACCTCAACCTCGACATCACCGCCGCCTATTTCGTCGACGAACCGGTGGACTTCGTCTACCACCTGGCCTCGCCGGCTTCACCGATCGACTACCTCCGACTGCCTTTGCACACGCTCAAGGTCGGCTCGTACGGCACTCACAACACGCTTGGATTGGCCAAGGCACACCGCGCTCGCTTCCTGCTTGCGTCGACAAGCGAGATCTACGGCGATCCGCAGGAGCATCCACAGCGCGAGAGCTACTGGGGGCACGTCAACCCGATCGGTCCGCGCGGGGTCTACGACGAGGCCAAGCGCTACGCCGAGGCGCTGACGATGGCCTACCACCGCCAGCAGGGCGTCGACACCGCGATCGTTCGGATCTTCAACACCTACGGCGCCCGGATGCGCGCCCACGACGGGCGGGCGATCCCGACTCTGCTCCGTCAGGCGCTCGCGAAGCGGCCGTTGACGGTCTTCGGTGACGGCTCACAGACACGTTCGTTCTGCTTCGTCAGTGACCTGATAGGTGGGCTCATCGCACTCGCGGAATCCGGACAGCACGCGCCGGTCAACATTGGCAACCCCGACGAGTTCACGCTTCTCGAGCTTGCGCAGGCGGTACTCGAGGTGACGGAATCGAGCTCGACGATAATTCACGCGCCGCTGCCGGTCGACGATCCCAAGCAGCGCCGCCCCGACATCTCGCTGGCCCGTGAGCTGCTCGGCTGGGAGCCGCAGGTCGCGCTGAAGGACGGTCTGCGAATGACGATCGAGCAGTCACGCCCTGAGCGCTTGCTCGGCGACGACATCGGGTAGCAGGCGTGCGTCGCCGCGCGCAACAAACCGCTGACGCAGGCGTTAGGGAGAGCGACATGTCAGCCGCGACCAAACGCGCCGGCGCCCGCAGCCGTGCGGCTTCCCTCGAGAGCGCGGGCGCCCGCGACCTTCACCGGCTTCCGCCGATCACGGCTCCTCACCGGGCGACCCGCAGCGGCACGCTGCGCCCGCGAGACGTTCGCCGCAAACGCCCGCCGGCGCTTTCGTTTCTCCTGCGCTGGGACACCGCGCGTCGCGCGTCGCGCCTCGTCGCCCTCCTGGCGCTCGACTTCGCCGGCGTGTCGCTCGCGATCTTCACGGCGCTCGCCTTCAAGGCGCTGGTTCACGACCAGTGGAACTTCTCCGACCTCTACTCCACCACCCGGCACTACGTCTCCTTCGCCTACCTGGTGACGGTCCTGATGTTCGCTCGCTCGCGCATGTATGCGCGACGCGAGGAGCGACCCGGACTCACGCGGATCCTGGCGTCGCTCTCCGAGGTCACCCTGGTCGTCCTGATCTTCGCGGTGGTGAGCGGTCAGCAGTTCACGTCCTATTACATCTTCTATGGCTCGTTTGCGTTCGCGGTTCTGTACGTGTCGCTCTTGCGATGGGCCTGTGAGTGGGTCTCGGGCGCGCTTCTGCGCGCCGCCGGATACCGCCGGCGCGCGGTGCTCGTGGGCTCGAGCAGTCAGATCGAAGCCGTCGCGAAGGCGCTCGGGAGCGGCCCGCACCCCGCTGTGAGCGTGGTCGGCTTCATCTCGCTCGAGCCTCGTCCCGGCAACGGCTTGCGGTCACTCGGCAGCCTCGACGATCTCGGACGCACGCTCGAGGAGGAGCAGATCGACGAGGTGATCATCGCCGACCCGGCGTTCCCGCAGGCGCGCGCGGTCGCGCTCGTCGAAGAGGCCCACAATCACGGGGTCCGCGTTCGCATCGCGCCTTCGACGATGGAGATCCTGATTCACCGCGCCGACTTCGTCCCCGGCGAGGTCCTGCCACTCTTCGAGCTGCGCCCGCCGGTCTTCGAGGGGATCGATTACGCCGTCAAGCGAACGTTCGACCTCGTGATCGCGTCCGTCCTGCTGGTCGCGCTCAGCCCGCTGCTCGCGGTGATCGCGCTGGGCGTTGCGCTCACCTCGCGTGGTCCTGTGCTCTACCACTCGATCAGGGTGGGGATCGGCGGCGAACCGTTTTCGTGTCTCAAGTTCCGCACGATGTTCGTCGACGCCGACTCGATGCAGGAAGCGCTCGAGCCGGAGAACGAGGCGAGCGGAGCGCTATTCAAGATCCGCGACGATCCGCGCCTCACGCGGATCGGCCGCCGCCTTCGCCGCTACTCGCTCGACGAGCTGCCGCAGCTGATCAACGTGCTGCGCGGCCAGATGTCCCTGGTCGGTCCGCGCCCGCTGCCGCAGCGCGATTTTGAGCATCTCGAGGACTGGCACATGCGCCGCTACCTCGTGCTGCCGGGCATGACGGGACTCTGGCAGGTGTCCGGTCGCGCCGAGTTGCCGTTCGACGATCTCGTGCGGCTCGACTTCCTCTACCTCGAGCGCTGGTCGGTCTTTGTCGACCTGACGATCCTCGCGAAGACCGTGCCGGCCGTCATCTGGGGCCGCGGCGCCTTCTAGGAACCGGTTCGTCTGGCCTACTTCGAGCGGATCTGGGAGGCGGCGGCGGCTTCGGACGCTCCACCCGAGCACTTCGCCCTTCGGCGCGACTTCCTCCTCGGAGCGGTCGCGGCTGGCACGCGCGTGCTCGACCTGGGCTGCGGCCTGGGGGACTTCACCGCGGCGATGGTGGCGGCCGGCGTCCAGGCCGCAGGCTGCGATGTCGCTGGCGAAGCGGTGCGGCGCGCGCAGGAACGGCACCCGGGGATCTCCTTTGTCCAGAGCGGCGAGGACCTGCCGTTCGAGGACGAGCTCTGCGATGCGGTCTGGGCGGGCGAAGTCCTTGAGCACGTTCAGGACGTGTTGGGTCTCCTTGCCGAGGTCCACAGGATCCTCCGGCCGGGGGGAAGGCTCATAGCCTCGACCCCCGACCACAACGCGCGCCGGCGCCTTGCGCTGGGCCTGAGCAGACGGGCGTTCGAGGCCAACTTCGACCCCCACTCCGACCACGTGCGCTTCTTCACGTCGCACTCGCTCCGCCGGGCGCTCGAAAACGCCGGCTTCGCTGAGGTTCGGATCACCTCCGCAAAACGCGTCCTTCTCGCCGTGGCGACCAGGACCTGACCGGACCGCCGACGCCACCACCTCGGGGCCGCCTCGGCATACTGAGAAGAGTGTTGCGATTCAAGCTCGCCGACGATCGCTCGATGCGGCTGCTGGACAGCTCCGATGCCGGGGAGCTGTTCGAGTTGATCGATGCCAACCGTGAATACCTGGCGCGGTGGATGCCGTTCGTGGGCCAGACGCGCGGCGTTGCCGATTCGCTCGCATTCATCGGCTCGGCACGGCGTCAGATGGCGGAGAACCGCGGCGTGCAGATGGCGGTGCTCAGCGCTGATCGGATTATCGGGGTCGCGGGCTTTCATCGGGTCGACTGGGCTGCGCACTCGACGAGCATTGGCTACTGGCTCGCCGAGGAACATCAGGGAGCGGGCACAATGACCCTCGCAGTCAGCGCCCTTCTCGACCACGCTTTCACGGCTCTGCGACTATCGCGCGTCGAGATTCGCGCCGGTGCTGAGAACAGCCGCAGTCGAGCAATCCCCGAGCGGCTCGGCTTTCACGAGGGCGGTTTGCTGCGGAGCGCAGAGCGTATAGACGCGCGCCTCATCGACCACGTCATCTACGAGATGACCGCTGAGCGGTGGCAGCAGCTCAGTGCTTCGGCCTCGCGTGACGCCCTGCGGGCGTGACGCGAGCTGAGCTGAGGTCGGCCTCAAGGGCCAGGTACAGCGTCTGGGCGAACTGGTACTGCGGATAGAGGAATAGAGCGCGGTCGAGCGCGCGGAGCGCCGCGCGCGGGTCTGCGAGCTCGTGCGCGTCAAACGAGGCCAGCTCGTACCAGGTCTGCGGGTTCGAGGGCTGAAGCTCAACGGCGCGGACTATCGAGTTGTAAGCAATCCCCAGATGGTGCAGGTGAGCCTGAGCGTCCGCAAGCCACACCAGCGGCCAGAAGTCAAGCGGGTTCTCGGCGCTCGCGGCTCGTGCCTGTGACTCGGCGCGTGTGTAGTCGGCCACTGCGAGCGTTCCGCCGGCCACCTGACCGGCCGTGATGCTCGTGTAGGCAGCGTTGGAGCTGTCCTGCGAGCGCAGTGGCTGCCATTGCGACCAGGCGATCATCAACGCCATGACCAGTGCAGCCGAAGCGGCCAGGGCGAACCGCGGCGCTCGCAGCGCGTCGAGGGTCGGGCGCCCCCAGGCCGGTGAGACGGCGGCGGGCCCTCGTCCCGCAACCCAGCCTGCGCAAAGGATCGCGGTCAGCGCGACGCCAGGCACGAACCAAGTCCAGTCGACGGTGCTGTGCACTGCGAATACGACGACGCATGTGATCATCGTCAGCAGGCCGATCCGCTCGGCCGAGCCGGCCCCGTCGTGAGCGTGCGAGAGCGTGCTTCTGCGGACCGCGCGAAGCGCCGCCGCGACCCAGGCCGCGACGAGCGCCAAGCTCACGAGAAGACCGATGATCCCGAGATCGGCAAGAGTTTGGAAGGGGTAGGAATGGGCCTGGGCCACCGTCGTGTTGCTGGCCTTCGTGTAGCGCAGAAACGCGGTCTGAAAACCGCCGGCGCCGGTGCCGATGAGCGGGTTGGTGTCAAACGCCTGGAGCGCCGCGCTCCAGTACTCGGCGCGCGCGCTGCCGAGCGCGGTGAGCCGGTTGGCGCTGTTGGATACCGCTGCGTGCGTGTTTGTGAGCGTGCTGACATCGTGGGAGATCGAGCCGAACAGCCCGCGCGAGCTCGCGGCAAGCCCGACGATGCCCGCGAGCGGGACCAGCGCTAGACACACGATCAGAGCGGTCCCCGCGCGACGGCGTTGCTGGGCGCTTGGTGGCCGGCGCGCAAGCGCGAACCGCACCGCGAGCCCGGAGACGGCGCAGGCCGACAGCACGACCACGAGCAGCAGCGCCAGGTCGCGACCGGCCGGATCGCGAGCAGCGAGCGAGGCGTTGTCGGTGGTCAACGCGTGTTGGGCGAAAGTCCAGATCACCACGACAGCGGCACCAAGTGCTCCGATCGCAAGGACCGCCGCCGAGCGCAGTCGCAGCGGCGTTACCACGAACCAGAACACGAGCCCGACTACCAGCGCGAGCAGCGCTCCGCGCGAGTAGGCGAGCATCAGGGTGAAGAGCAGCAGGCAGATCGCCGGTCCGGCGAGCGCGATCTGAGCCCCGTGGCCCTCGCGACGTGAGCCGAGCCAGAGCGCCGGCGGCACGCCGAGCGCGGCGGTCAATCCGACCGCGTTCCAGTAGTCGAACGGTGCGTTCAGGCGTGCAAACGTCGCGCCCGGCGCTGGAAAGACCTTCGTGCCGACCGCGTAGACGGAAACCACGAGGCTGGCCAGCAGAATGCCGCACAGCACGCTGCGCCAGCGCTCCGCAGCAAGCCGAGCGAGCGCGATCGCGCCCGCAAATGCCGCCGCGTAGCTGAGCGTGCGGCCGGCCTCGATCCACGAGTAGGACGGCTCGACCGACCAACTGACCGAGAATGCCGTGACGGCGGCAAGGCAAGCAAACGCAATCGCCGATCCACCGCCCCAGAGCCTCGTCTGCGCCGCTCCGGTCTGGGTCACCGCTGCCGCGACGAGCAGCCCGGAGCCGCCGGTTACGAGCATCTCGGTGGTTGTCGCGCTACCGAGGCCCAGGCCCCCGGTCGCGTAGAAGCATGCTGCGGCTATCAGCCCGGCGATCGTGAGCGCGAGCCAGCTCTGCTGCAGAGCCTCACGCAGTACCGCCGCGGCGCTCGACTGCGGACGCGCGTGCGGGTTAGCGGGAGCGGCGCGCGCGGACAAGGCTTTGAACGCGGGTTGCCAACGGGATCCCGCCAAGCGCGAGTCCGAGCGCGAGGACGACCAGAAGCGGGGTCGGAAGCGTCCCGAGGAACGAGCTACCGGTCACGTTGACGGCCCCCGCGGCGATCTCATGCCCTCCGAGCGTTACCGGTGCCGCGCCCTGCTTCCGCGCGTTGCTGAGGGTCTGCGGGGCGTGCTTTGCGACCCGCTGCTGCGCCGCGGCGGTCGCGTTGAGCGATTGCGTGCCCCCGACAGCCTGCGATTCGGCGTTCTGGATCTCATTCGCGCAGAGCGTGTACTCCTTGACGTCGGTCGGGAGCTGCGCCAGCGCCTGCTCGAGGACGGCCGCCGTGTAGTGCCCGTGCAGGTAGTTGTGGTTCTCGCAGTCGTTGATGACCTGCTGGACGGCCGGGGGGAGCTTCTTGTGCTGCGCCGCCACCGCTTGCGCCGGCGTCAGCGCGACGACCAGCGATGCTGCTGCCAGCAGGCGACCGATCTGTCTCACACCGTCACGCTACCAGCGTTTGGCGGACGGCAAACGTCTTGCAGTGCGGTGGCGAATCCATCGGCCCAGGCTTCGTAGGTGTAGGCGGCGACATCATCGGCCCCGGTGCGGCCGAGTGTCGCACACAGTCCGCGATCGTCAGCAAGTCTGCGCAGCCCGCCGGCTAGCTCGTTGCGGTTTCCAGCCTCCACGACGACGCCGTTGCGCTGATCGCGCACGAGGCCCCCGGCGGCGGCGCCAACGGCGTCACTCGCGATGATTGCGCAGCTCTGGTTCATTGCCTCGTTCACGACAAGCCCCCAGGGTTCGGTGAACCGTCGAGTGCGGATCGACGGTACGACCAGAACGTCCGCGGCGGCGTAGAAGTTGCGCAGCGAGTCCGGACCGAGCTGCCCTGCGCAGCGCACGCCCGCGTCGCCGACCGCGTGGTCGCCGACCAGCGTCAACGTCGCGCCTGCCGCGGCCAGCCCGCTCCGCCGCCACGCGCCGAGCAGCACGTTGAGGCCCTTCGCCGGGTCGGCGCGACCGACGAACAGCGCACTGAACCCGCCACCGCGCGCGACCGGAGTCGGCTCCGACCAGAAGGCGTTGTCAACCGCCTGCGGCGCCACGTAGATCCGCGTCGCGCCTTGAGCGGCCACGTACTCGCTGACGTGCGGGCCGTAGGTGACGATCGCGTCGGCGTCACGGTAGATGCGGTGCATCAGCGGAATCGCCGCGACGTGCGCGGCCACCCGCGGCGTTCGCCACAGTGCGGCCCAGAAGATGAACGGCGTGCCGCTCCGCCGCGACGCCGCGAAGGCGAGCGGCAGAGCTACCCGTCCGCCGGTCCCCGCGATGACCGCACGGTACCCGCCTGCGGCGATCAGGGCTCCGATCGAGCGCTGCTCGACATGATGTGTGGGGATCCCGTCAGGGGCCGGCCCCGGAGGCGCTCCGTGCTGGTGGCGCCCGCCGTAGAGCGCGAGCTCGAGCGGAACGCGCTTGCCCAGAGCTTGGAGCGCTCCGCGGCGGCTCGCCGGGACGTGCCCGGTGACGAAGAGGACAGGTCTCATCGCGCCGCGTCGCGGTAGGCGGCGAGCGTCTGCACGCCACACCGCTCCCAGGTGAACTCGCGCTCGACGGTCTCGCGGGCCGCGCGGCCAAGTGCCGTGAGTGCCGGCTCGTCCCCCAGCAACCGCCGCAGTGCGGTTGCGAGCGCGCTCGGATCGCGAGCCGGCACGAGCACCATCCCCTCGCCGGCGGCGGCGATCTCGGCAGGACCCGGCTCGCCGGCGCACCCGATCGCCGGAATCCCTGCGGCCATCGCCTCGATGTATGCGACGCCAAAGGCCTCCTCGCTCGAGGGCATGGCGAACAGCCACGCTTCGCGCGAGCGCTCGAGCGCCTTAGCGGGCGCGAGCGCCCCGGCGAACTCGACGCGGTCCGCCACCCCGAGTTCCCTCGCCAGACGCTCGAGCGGATCGCGCTGCGGTCCGTCGCCGATGATCAGGAAGCGCACACCCGGCACTTGCGCGATCGCCCGGAGCACATCGTCGTGGCGCTTACGGGCGACGAGATGCCCGACGCTTGCGACAAGCGGCCCGGCACTCCGCGGCCCGCCAAGCGCCGGGATGTCGGTCCCGAGGTGGACGACGCGCGTCTGCCTCGCACCGTTCGCCCGAGCGAGTTGCTCGATTCCCGCGCTGTTCGCGAGGACCAGCGCTGATGCGCGAAAGGCACGGGCGACCGCGGCGCCTCCGCGCGGCACCCGCGAACTGGTCCACAGCACGTCGCCGCCGTGCACCGAGACGACCATCGGCGCGTCGCCTCGGCCCCTGCGCGCAGCATCGGCCGCAGGCACCGCGTTGTGCGCATGCACGAGGTCGAACGGCCCGCGGGCGCTCATCGCGCGACGCAATGGGGGCGCCGCAAACGCTCCCCACCACCCGTAGCTCCACGGTCGCGGCGGGGCGGCGTAGCGGACGTAGTTGATCTCGAGGCCGTCGAGGGTGGCCACGGACGGCTGGCGCAGCTGCGCCCGCAGCGTTCCGCGCTGGCGCCCGCCGACGCGGTGCAGGACGAAGACCTCGACATTCGCGCCCGCCGCTTGCGTCGCTAGCGCCTGGCGGTGGGCCCACACGCCGAGCACCGGGTCGTCCCGACGCGGGTAGTACTCGGCGACGATCGCTACGCGCATCGGCGATGGGTCACGAGCGTGCGCTGGAGCTCGCTCGCCGGGAGGTATGGGTGGCCGTCGAGGAACTCGCGTGCCTGCGCGACCGTCTCAGCCCGCGAGTATCCGGCGGCTGCGGGCGCTCCTCGGTGAGCGATCGGGAGCACGTCGACGACGCCGATCCGCCAGCCCTCCTCGCGAGCCAGCGCCGCCCAGTGGGCGTCGAGTCCCCAGCCCATCCGCAGCGGCGGGAACGGCAGCAGCGTCGAGAACGTCTCACGATGCAGCGCCGTGACAGGCCCGATCTCCACGAAGGCGGTCTCGCGTACAGCACTGAATGCGCGTCGGCGGGTCACTCGCCAGCCGGCGTGAGATCGAATGCGATGAGCGGGCTGAACGAGGCGCAGCGAGTGGCGCTCCGCCTGGGCGAGAAGTCCGTCGAGCAGCCCGCGGGGGAGCACGACGTCGTCGTCGAGCAGCAGCAGCCAGTCGAAGGACTCGAGGTCCTCTTCGCCGATCAGGACGTTCAGGTTCTCGAAGCGCCCGCGGCATCCCGCGTCGCATTCGCGGACAACGATTTGATGGCGTGTACGGCGAAGCTCGACGACCGCCGCATCGTAGGTCGAGCGGTTCGCGTCGCGGGCGACCGAGACGACCAGAATGCGGCGCGTCGGCGGCTCCGCGCGCGCGTCGCGGGCGACCGCCAGCCGGCAAGGGAGCGCGAGGGCGTCAAGCGCCAGGTCCTGGGCCTCGCGCAGCCCGTCGCGCTTACCGCCGACGGTCCCGCTCTCGCCCGACAGAAAGTCGTGCTCGGGATCGCCGGGAGGGCCGGGACGCGCGTGTACAACCGTTGCGGCGACGCGTCCGGCGCTGTGCGCCGCCATCAGCGGGCCGTTCCAGCATCGCCGCCTCAGGCCGTGCCCGAGACACCCCGCCAGAATCCTCAGCTCAGCGCGCAGCGGCGGTGGGGCGCCGCGGGTCTCGTCATAGCGCCGAGAGGCGAAGCCGCGGCGCAGAGCGACCGCCCCCAGACGCGCAAGCGTCGCGTCCTTCCCGCTGCGGCGATGGTCAACACCCGCTGCCGCCACGTAACGGATCCGCCCACCCGCGGCGACGAACCGCTCCTCCCACTCCTCCTCCTCGCCGGACTGCGCAAAACGCTCGTCGAACTCGCCGACCGAGTCGAACGCGTCCCGCCGGATCGCCATGTTCGCGGACCACACACGATCGACGTCCCGGTCGGTGCTGCCGTGATCTGTGTGCGTGATCGGCGGGTCCTCGCGTCCGCACATCCGTCGGTCGAAGCCCTCGAGCCGCGCTCGGATCGGGCCGCCAAAGGCGCCGGCCGCCGGATCCTCTCGCGCGGCGCGTAGGTATGCGGCCAGCCACCCCGGGTCCGCCTCGATGTCGTCATCGACGAAGACGAGCAGCGCTCCCTGCGCAAGCGCCGCGCCGGCGTTTCGTGCGGCGTTTGCGCCCCGCGGCGAACCGAGCGCGAGGTAGCGAGCGTTTGCGGCGAGCGCGGTCTGCGCGGTCACCTCCGTGCGTCCATCCTCCACCACCACGACCTCGGCTCCTGCCGCGACCGCCTGTGGGACGATCGAGGCCAGCGTGACGGCGAGGTACGCCGGCCGCCCACGGGTCGGGATGATGATCGTCGCGGATGCTGCCACTCACCGCGAGAGTCTACGTTTGCGTCTGCGTGATCCTCTTCCTCCACAACCGCTACCGCGCCACCGGCGGTGAGGAGCGCGCCGTCGAGAACCTGATGTGGCTGGTCCGCGAGCGACTCGGCGAAGACGCCGAGCTGCTCGAACGTGACTCCGGCACGCTGCGGCGCACCACTGCCGCAGCGGGGATGTTGCGCGGAGGGCTCCACCCCGACGAGGTCGCGCGCGCGGTGAGGCGCACCGGCGCGCGGGTCGTTCACGCCCACAACATCCACCCCGCGTTCGGCTGGCGCGCCCTCGCGGCGGCTCGGGATGCCGGTGCTCGGGTCGTCCTGCACCTGCACCAGTACCGGCTGGTGTGTGCCGTCGGCGTCTGTTTCACGCAGGGCGCCGAGTGCACCCGCTGCCACGGCCGAAACACTCTCGGAGGCGTCCTTCACAACTGCCGCGCCAGTCGAGCGGAGGCAATCACCTACGCGACGTCGCTTGCGCTGTGGCAGCGGCGCATCGCGGCGAGCGTTGACGCCTTTGTCGTTCCCAGCGAGTTTGCCGCCGCGCGGCTACGCGAGCTCGGCGCTCCGATCGCAGACGCGCACGTGGTCCCGCACCCGATCCCCGAGATCGCGACCGCCGCCGCGCCAAGAAAGGGTGGCTACGCCCTCCTCGCCGCGCGCCTCGAGCCCGAGAAGGGCCTCGACACGGCAATCGCCGCGTGCGCCATCGCCGGTGTCCCGCTCGTCGTGGCCGGCGCCGGCTCCGAACGGGAGCGCTTCGAGGGAACCGCAGGTGTCACATTCGCCGGCGAGGTCGGTCACGTCGAGCTCACCCGCCTGCGCGCCGGCGCCGGTGTCGCGCTCGTACCCTCCAAGTTCGCCGAGACCTTCGGCTTCGCCGCCGCCGAGGCGATGGCAGCCGGACTTCCGGTCGCCGCCTCCCGTATCGGAGCCTTACCGGAGATCGTCCCGGACGACTGGCTCGTCCCGCCCGACGACGCGCAGGCCCTCTCGACCACGCTCCGCCACCTCCGCGGCAACGCAGCGGCCGCGGAGCAAGGTCTCGCGCGAATGCGCGAGACCTGCGCACGCGCGGCCACGACGCTCGCGGCCGTCTATTCGTAGGATCACCCCGTGCGAGCTCTCGTGACCGGCGGCGCCGGCTTCATCGGATCGAACCTCGTCGACGGCCTGCTGGCGCGAGGCGACGCCGTTCTCGTCGTTGACGACCTCTCTACAGGCAAACGCGAGAACCTCGAATCGGCGCTTGGCGCGGGAGCCGAGCTCCGGGTTCTCGACATTCGCGACGGCGAGAAGCTGTCCGGCGTTGTCGCGGAGCACCGCGCCGAGGTGATCTTTCACCTGGCCGCACAGATCGACGTGCGCAAGTCGATCGCCGACCCGGCGTGGGATGCCGGGATCAACGTTCAGGGAACGATCAATGTGCTCGAAGCGGCCAGAGCCCATGGCGTCGGCCGCGTGGTTAACAGCTCGACGGGTGGAGCGATCTACGGCGACGCCGAGCTGATTCCGACGCCGGAGACGACCACGCCGCTGCCGGAGGCGGCCTACGGGCAGAGCAAGCTGTCGGCCGAGGGCTACCTCGGACTCTACGAGCGGCTCTACGGCCTCTCCGTGGTCACGCTGCGCTACGGCAACGTCTACGGGCCAAGACAGGATCCGCTCGGTGAGGCGGGCGTGATCGCGATCTTCTGCGGCTGCCTCGAGACGGGCCGGCGGCCCACGATCTTCGGTGACGGTGCTCAGACGCGCGACTACGTGTTTGTCGGCGACGTCGTTGCCGCCAACCTCGCGGCCGCCGCAGCAACCGTCGGCGGGCCGTTGAACATCGGAACCGCCACGGAGACGTCGGTGCTCGACATCGTCGCCGACCTGTCCGCGCTCGCGGACGGCATCGAGTTCACTCCGATCCTGGCGCCAGCGCGCCTGGGCGAGCTGGCACGCAGCTGTCTCGACATCAGCAGGGCGCGCGAGCTGCTCGACTGGGCGCCGGCAGTCGAGTTTCGCGACGGCCTGCGGCTCACGCTTGCCGCAAACCGGGCGCTGCGCGAGCAGTGAGCCGCGCCGCGCCGCGGATCCTGATCACGGGCATCTCCGGGCAGGACGGCTCCTACCTGGCAGAGTTGCTGTGCGCGCAGGGAGCCGAGGTGCACGGCACGGTCCGCCCGCCACTCGAGCGTGCCCGCCCCAACCTCGCGGCGGTCAGCGACCGTGTCGTGCTTCACGCCGTCGAGCTCGGCATTCCGGGTGTTCTCGCAGCGCTCGTCAGCGAGCTGCTGCCCGACGAGATCTACCATCTCGCGTCGCCGGCCTTTGTTCCGCAGTCGTGGCGGGAGCCGGCATCCGCGATCCGCGAGATCGCTGGCAGCGGCGCCGAGCTGCTCGAGGCCGTGCGCGACAGCGTGCCCGAAGCGCGCATCGTCCTTGCGAGCTCGCGCGAGATCTTTGGCGCCGGCGCACCGAGCCCACAGGACGAGACCGCCGTCAAGAATCCGAGCTCGCCCTACGGCGTCGGGAAGCTTGCGGTCCACGAGCTCACCGGTCTGATGCGAGCGCGAGAGGGTCTGCACGCCTCGTCGGCGATCCTCTACAACCACGAGTCGCCCCGGCGACGGGCGGAGTTCATCTCGCGCAAGGTCACGCGAGCGGCAGCGGCGATCAAGTTGGGGCTCGATCAGGAGATCGTTCTTGGCGACCTGAGTGCGGTCCGCGACTGGTCGGCGGCTACCGACATCGTTGGCGGACTGGTCGCGATGGCCCGGGCGCAGGCCGGCGGAGACTACGTGCTGGCAAGCGGCGTCGGGCGCACGGTTCGCGAGCTAGTCACAGCAGCGTTTGCGGTGGTGTCGATCGAGCCCGATCCCTATCTCCGTGTCGATCAGCGCTTCGTACGGCCGCCCGAGCCGAGCAGCCCCGTCGGGAATCCGAGCCGTGCCCGAAGCGAACTCGGCTGGAGCGTCACGAGGCCGTTCGAGAACCTGATCGCTGAGATGGTGCGCGCTGACCTCGCCGAGCTCGAAGCCGGCGCTACGCGATCGTGATCTCGTCCTGGAGATAGACGTCCTGGATCGCGTTCAGCAGCTCGATGCCGTCCTCGAGCGGTCGCTGGAACGCTTTGCGTCCGCTGATCAGCCCGGTACCGCCGGCGCGCTTGTTGATCACGGCGGTTCGCACCGCCTCGGCGAGATCTGTCGCGCCGCTGGAGGCGCCGCCCGAGTTGATCAGTCCCGCGCGGCCCATGTAGCAGTTTGCGACCTGGTAGCGGCAGAGGTCGATCGGATGATCGCTCGTCAGCTTTGAATAGACGAGCTTCGACGTCTTGCCGTAGTCGCCGTGTTCGGTGACCTTCTCGAGCGCCAGATAGCCGCCGTTGTTCTCCGCCATCTTCTGTTTGATGATGTCGGCCTCGATCGTCACGCCGAGATGGTTCGCCTGGCCCGTCAGGTCGGCCGACAGCCCGTAGTCCACGCCGTCCTGCTTGAACTCCGAATTACGCAGGTAGCACCACAGGACGGTGACCATGCCCAGGCGATGAGCCTCCTCGAAGCAGTGCGCTATTTCGACGAGCTGGCGCGTGCTCTCCTCGCTGCCGAAGTAGATCGTCGCGCCGACCGCGACGGCGCCAAGCTCCCAGGCGCGCTTGACGCTCGAGAACAGCACCTGGTCGAACTTGTTCGGGTAGGTCAAGAGCTCGTTGTGGTTGATCTTCACGATGAACGGGATCCTGTGGGCGTAGCGGCGGCTCACCGCGCCGAGCACGCCGAGTGTCGAGGCGACCGCGTTGCATCCGCCTTCGATCGCGAGCTCGACGATCGCGCTCGGGTCGAAATAGGAGGGGTTGACCGCGAAGCTCGCGCCGGCGCTGTGCTCGACCCCCTGGTCGACCGGCAGGATGCTCACGTACCCGGTGCCGCCGAGCCGGCCGTGGCCGAGTATCTGCTGGAGGCTGCGCATCGTCCCGTTCGAGCGATCGGTTTGAGAGACGACGCGATCGACGAAGTCTGGTCCCGGCAGGTGAAGCTGCGCGGCTGAGATGGTCTGGCAGCGATGGGTGAGCAGGGAGTCCGCCTGGTCACCGAGCAGCTCCTCGATGTGGCTGAGTGTCGATCGTTTCGTCGCGACTGCCATCGCAAAGCCTCCTCGTATGGTACGAGCAACGAGCGTAGCCGACCGCCGCGGCGGGCGCGCTTCAGGCGGACAGCAGCTTCAGGTCGGAGTCGACCATCATGCGGATCAGCGTCTCGAAGTCCGTGCTTGGCGACCAACCGAGCAAGTCGTGCGCCTTCGAGAAGTCGCCAACGAGATGATCGACCTCGGCGGGGCGCACGAGCGCCGGGTCGACCACTACGTGGTCGTCGACCTTCAGGCCGGCCTGATCAAACGCGATCTCAACGACGTCTCGTACCGAGTGAGCTATGCCGGTCGCGATGACGTAGTCCTCGGGATCGTCGCGCTGGAGCATCAGCCACATCGCCTCGACGTAGTCCTTCGCGTAGCCCCAGTCGCGCTCGGCGTCCAGGTTTCCCAGCGTCAACTTGTCGACCAGCCCGAGCTTGATCGCCGCCGCAGTCCAGCTCACCTTGCGTGTGACGAACTCAAGCCCGCGACGTGGGCTTTCGTGGTTGAACAGGATGCCGCTCGTCGCGTGGAGGCGGTAGCTCTCGCGGTAGTTGACGGTGATGAAATGCCCGTATGCCTTGGCCACGCCATACGGGGAGCGGGGATAGAACGGCGTCAGTTCGGTCTGTGGGACCTCGCGCACCTTGCCAAACATCTCGCTCGATGACGCCTGGTAGAAGCGCGCCTCCGGGCACACTTCGCGGACCGCCTCGAGGATTCGCGTCACGGAGACACCGCTGAACTCCGCCGTCAGGGTCGGCTGAGCCCAGGAGACGGCGACAAACGACATCGCTGCGAGGTTGTAGATCTCGTCGGGCTTGCTCGCGCGGAGTGCGTCGACCAGCGAGCGCTGGTCCAGCAGATCGCCCTGGTGGAGCGCTATGCGGTTACGCAGATGCTCGATTCGGTCGAAGCGCTCCACCGATGAGTGGCGAACCATCCCGTGAACCTCGTAGCCATGCTCCAGAAGCAACTCGGCTAGATACGAGCCGTCCTGGCCGGTGATCCCCGTAATCAGCGCTCTTCGTGTCACGTCCGGTGAGGCTACACGCGCCTACGGCCGGGGCGACACCATCCTCCGAGCTGCGCTCGTCCTCGCATACTCGCGCGCGACCGCCGCGACGAATCGCGGGTTGTAGCGCAGGTAGCGCCGCCACAGGCGCCGGGGCTCGCGCGCGAGCCTGTACGCCCACTCGAGGCCGTGGTTGCCGAGCCAGCCCGGGGCCTGGGGGACCAGTCCGGCGTGGAAGTCGAACGCAGCGCCGACCCCGATCAGCATCGGCGCTTTCAGTCGGGGTCGCATGCGTGCCATCCAAAGCTCCTGGCGCGGCTGCCCTGTCCCAACCCAGACGATGTCGGCTCCGCAGGCATCGATCTCTGCGGCGGCGCGCTCGTCGTCCTCGGGTGTGGGCTCACGAAATGGCGCCCACGAGTTCCCGCCGACATGCGGCGGAGAGTACGCACCGACGATCTCGATACCGGGAAACCGAGTCCGCAGCGCGAGCGCTAACGCGACAAGCGCTGCCTCGCTGCGACCGCCGTATAGATACATCCGGGTGCCCCGGGCGGCGGCGCGCTCGCAACAGGCGAGCATGAGGTCCGGGCCGTAGATACGCGACCGGATCTCACGGTGCCCGTACAGGCGGAGTGCCCACACAAGTGGCTGCCCGTCGGGCACGACCAGCGAAGCGCCGGCTACTGCTTCGCGGATGGCGGCGTCCTCCTGAGCGAGCATCACCAGGTGCACCGCGGCTGCGGTCATGTACTCCGGCGTCCGACGGCGAACCGAATCGTCGATCCAGTCGAGGACCTCTTCGTATCCGCCGAGCGCGAGCGGTACGCCGAGCACCTCAGCGCGCGCCGGCGCGTCGGGCGCCGCGGTTTGGCGCGCCTTCGTCATCCACGTGTTCTATCCGTTTGGCGTGGATGGCATCCGTGGCGGGGGCCGTGCTTCAGCCGCCGTCCGGCACTTCCGCGCGCGAAGGCGATCCGCTGCCTGCCTGCAGAAGCTCCGGGCGAACGCGCTCAAACGCGAGCACGAGCAGGCCACGTCGTGGATCTGAGCTCCGCCCGCAGGGTGTAAGCAGCTCGCCGGTTCGAAGGTAGTAGGCAGCAGCGATGTCGTGCTGAAGCCTCGCGACGCTTGCTGCCAAAGAGCGGTTGCCCAGCGGTTTCCGGGCGGCTTGGCAGCGTGCGATCAGCAGCACAGCGCCGGCGTCCTCCCACGCCCTGACCATCGGCCGCCGGCCGCCGGAGGCCGTGGCGGCGAGCGCCCCGGCCGCGATGCGCTCGAGCTCGGATGTACCTGGCGTGCCCACCGTGAGGCGATGCTACGGCGGTTTGCGCAGGTTTCGCTGGGGAACAAACCCCCGCCGCCCGGTGAAGAATCGCCCCGAGACGGCGCACGACGACGCTTGGGTGCCGTGCGGCAGGGTGAAAAAGCTCCACCGGTCGCCGCTCGCCAAACGCTTACGGTGTCAGCGTGCACCAATTGCCGATTCGAGAGCCCCGATGAGCGACGTGACGCCGACGACCCACGAGACTCGCCTGCGCGCGGTTGGCGGCCGGGCCCGCGACGCTGAGGCTTCGCCGGCGCAGGCCCCGCATGCGCCGCACCTACGGATCGCGCCGACCGACGGTTCGACCAGAAAGGCCGAAGGGCGACTGCGCGTCATTGTCGGCGATCCGGATCCGCTCGCGCGCCGCGCCATCCGTGATGCCCTCGACGCCGCGAGCGGCTTCCTGATAACCGCGGAGGCGAAGGACGGCGTCGAGCTCGTAGAGCTCGCGCTCCACTACCGGCCCGAGCTCGTTCTCGCCGAGGTGGCGCTACCTGCGCTCGACGGGATTGCGGCCTGCACGCAGATCGCACAGCGCGCCCCCGAGGTTCGCGTCGTGATGTTCTCCGTGCCGCAGTCGCGCGAGACCGAATTGCGAGCGCTTCGAGCCGGAGCGAGCGGCTTCCTCTCCAAGAGCATGAGCATCGAGTCGATCGGCCGCGCGCTCCGCTCGGTCGCCGGCGGTGAGGCGGCAGTATCGCGATCGCTCGCGACCCACTTGATCGCGCAGCTGCGCGCCTCGGCGGAGAACGGCCGAGGTATGCGCCCGGTCAAGAGTCCGCTGACGACCCGTGAGTGGGAGGTGCTCGATCTGATCTGTGCCGGTCAGAGCACGCGAGAGATCTCAACAGCGCTGTTCCTGTCGGAGGACACCGTGTACAGCCATACCAAGAGCATCCTGCGCAAGCTGGGAGTCCATTCGCGGGCTGACGCGGCGGCTGCCGCAGGCCGTCTGCGCCAGCCCGGGCACGCCTGACTGCGCTCGCCGGTGGCGCTGCTCGGGTCGGCGATGGCCGGCCGTGGCCGCGCGCGGGCGCCCGGTGGGAGGGGCGGGCGCTTGCAGCCTGCGGATCGGCGCTTCAAATCGCCCAGCAAATCGGCGACTTCCGACTAGACTGCCCTGCCCTATGCGCGTCGGTGTCATCGGACTCGGCTACGTCGGTCTGCCACTAGCGGTCGCGTTCGCGGAGCGTGACGCCGACGTCGTGGCGGTCGAGTGCGACGCGCGCAAGCGCGGATCGATTGCGGACGGACGGTCCTACGTCGAGGGGCTCGCGGACGCGGCTCTCGTCGCCGCGATGAGCAACATGACGGTCACCGCCGACTACGCCAAACTCGCCGATGTCGACGCGATTGTTGTCTGCGCCCCGACGCCGCTCAGCCCCAATCGCGAGCCGGACCTCGGTCCTCTGCTCGAATGCATCGGCGGGGTCGGAAAAGTGCTCAGGGCGGGGCAGATCGTCGTCGTCGAGTCCACGACCTATCCGGGTACCACCCGCGAGAGCGTCGCCCCGCTGCTCGAGGAGCTTTCCGGCCTGCGGGCCGGAAGCGACTTCAACCTCGCGTTCTCTCCCGAACGGATCGACCCGGGCCGCGCCGATTACACGCTTGCGAACACCCCCAAGGTCGTCGGCGGCCTGACGCCGGCATGCGCCGACCGGGCGCTCACGCTCTACCGCCTGATCTGCGACGAGGTGATTCTCGTCTCCACGCCCGAGGCGGCCGAGCTGACGAAGCTGCTCGAGAACATCTTCCGCGCGGTCAACATCGCGCTCGTCAACGAGCTGGCGATGCTCACGGACCGCATGGGTATCGATATCTGGGAGGTGGTCGACGCGGCAGCCACCAAGCCGTACGGGTTTATGCGCTTCGATCCGGGGCCCGGGATGGGCGGCCACTGCCTTCCGGTCGATCCCTTCTACCTCGCCTGGCGAGCACGCGAGTTCGACATGTCGGCCGAGTTCGTTGAGCTGGCCGGCAAGGTCAACCAGCAGATGCCATACCACTGCGTCGCAAAGCTCCAGCGCGTGCTGAACGACCGCGGGCGGGCGGTGCGTGGGACGCGGATCGCCGTGCTCGGCGTCAGCTACAAGCCCGGAGTGGGCGACATCCGGGAGTCCCCGGCGATCAAGATCATCGATCTCCTGACGGCGCTGGGGGCCGAGGTTCGCTATCACGACGACCACGTTCCGGCGCTCGAGCGGTTCGCGCTCAGCTCGCTTGCGCTCGACGATGCCCTGGACGGCGCGGCCCTCGCGGTGATCGTCACCGCGCATCCGGGGATCGACTACGACGCCCTGGCCGGCAGCGTCGAGTGCGTCCTTGACCTCCGCGGAGTCACCACCTCGAGTGCGGCTGAGAACGTTGTCCGTCTCTGAGCTTCCGGGCGGGTGGCCGGCGCCCGCGCGGCGGCTCGACCGAGCGGAGCGCGCCTGTGCGAGCTGAGCTTGTCCCGCGGCTGCGCTGTCCGGCCTGCCGCATCGGAGGCTCGCTCGACCTGGGCGCGACGCGCAGCGACGAGCGGGAGATCCGCGAGGGGACGCTCGTTTGCCGCGCATGCGGCGCAACGCACGCGGTGCGAGGCGGCATCGCCGACCTCTTTCCGCCCGAGCTTCCCCCGTTCGTGCTTGCGGAGTCGGCCGGGCTCGATCGGTTTGCCGACACGATGCGCGGTGACGGGTGGGAGCGCGAGGACATCCTTGCGCTCCCTTTCCGCGCCGAAGGCTATTGGTACGCCCAGGCGGTCGCGATGAAGCAGACGCTGGCGACGCGCAGCCTAGGGCTTCGTCGCGGGAAGCGGCTACTGGACATCGGTTCGAACACCTGCTGGGCGAGTGCGACGTTCGCGGCCCGAGGCCTCGACGTCACCTCCCTGGACATCAACGCAGGCGAGATGCAGGGGCTCGCGACGGCAGACTGGTGGTTCGTCGCCAAGAACGTCTACTTCGAGCGTGTGCTCGGTGTCATGTTCGAGCTGCCGTTCGCGGATTCGACATTTGACTACTGCTGGTGCTGCGAGGTGCTTCATCACAATCATCGCTCCAACCTCTACGCCACGATGCGTGAGCTCTTCCGCGTGCTGAAGCCGGGAGGACGGCTGATCGTCGTCAATGAGACGGTGCGATCGTTACGGGACCCAAAATTGAACCCGGGGCACGAGGTCGCGGACTACTCGGGGCACGAGCACGCCTTCATCCCGTGGAGCTACACGCACGCGGCACGCCGGGCCGGATTTGACGTCGCGATCACCTATCCGTGGACGGTGCCGATGTTCACGCAGAGCACGTTCCCGCTGAAGCCCTCGACGCCGGTGTGGCAGGCGGCGTGGTGGACCGTCGTGCACGCGGTTCGACGTGTCGCGCCGCTCCGCCGAATCGCGCTCTTCTACAAGCAGTACGGCGGCTCAGCCGCCCTTCACATGATCGCGACCAAGCCGGCGCGGCCGTGAAGCCGGTCTCACTGGCCGTTGTCGGGCTCGGCTACTGGGGACCGAACCTCGCGCGCAACATCGACGCGATGCCCGGCGCCGAACTCCGCTGGTGCTGCGACGCGGATCCGGCGGTGCGTGAGCGGCTTGGGTCGAGCTTCCGCTCGACCCGTTTCACCGACTCCCTCGACGAGGTCCTTGCGGACGCCGATCTCGACGGGGTCCTCCTCGCAACGCCCGTCCCGACGCACGCCGCGCTCGCGGTGCGCGTGCTCGACGCCGGCAAGCACTGTTTCGTCGAGAAGCCGCTGGCGCAGTCGATCGCCGACGCCGAGCTCGCAGTCGACGCAGCCGAGCGCTCCGGGCGCACGCTGATGGTCGGCCATCTGCTCGAATACCACCCCGCCGTGCGGATGCTCGCCGACGTTCTGCGCAGCGGTGAGCTCGGCACGCTCCACTACATCTACACCAACCGGCTGAACCTTGGGCAACTGCGCGCGGACGAGAACGCCCTTTGGAGTCTCGGCGCCCACGATGTGTCGGTAATCCTCGCGCTGGCCGGGAAGGAGCCCTACGAGCTCGACGCGCGTGGGGAGTGCTACATGCGGGCCGGCGTCGAGGATGTCGTCTTCGCATTCCTGCGGTTCCCGTCCGGTCTCACGGCGCACATGCACCTGTCCTGGCTCGATCCGCACAAGGAGCGCCGATTCACGGTCGTCGGCTCGCGGCGCATGGCCACGTTCGACGACATGGAGCTCGAGCGCAAGCTCACCATCTACGACAAGGGCTTCGACGAGAGCACCGACAGCTGGGGCGAGTACATAACGCGCTCCGGCGAGCTGACGAGTCCGCGGATTCCCAATGCGGAGCCTCTGCGCCTCGAATGCGAGCATTTCGTGGAGTGCATCCGAACCGGTGCGACGCCCCGCTCCGACGGACTCAGCGGGTTGCGGGTCGTGCGAGTGCTCGCTGGACTGCAGGAAGCGCTCGACAGGAGCCGCCGATGAGCCTGCGCGACGATCCGCGAGCACCGGGCCTCCGCGTCGACGACGACGTGACAATCGGCGCCGACGCGTCGCTCGGGGCGGGCATAACGATTCACGCCGGCACGACGATCGGTCCGGGCGCCGCCATCGAGGACGATGTCGTCCTCGGCAAGCGGCCTCGGCTCGCTCGACACTCGAACGCTCAGCGCGGGGCGCTGCCCGGGCTCGTCATCGGTGCCGAGGTGACGGTTTGCGCCGGCGCGATCGTCTTCGCGGGCGCGGTGCTCGAGGACCGCGTGATCCTCGGTGATCAGTCGTTCGTGCGCGAGCGCTCGCGGATCTGTACCGGCGCGACCATTGGACGCGGCAGCGTCGTCGAGCCGGAGGTGACCGTGGGCTCGCGCGCGCGCGTGCAGACGAACGTCTACCTGACCCGCGGGACGGTGCTCGAGGAGGACGTGTTCGTCGGTCCGGGCGTGGTTACGACCAACGACGACACGATGGCCAGGCACGCCGCGGACTACGTTCTGCGCGGGGCGACGCTCCGCCGAGCCTGCCGCATCGGCGGTGGCGCGGTCCTCGTTCCGGGCGTCGAGGTTGGCGAGGAAGCGTACGTCGCGGCCGGCGCCGTCGTCACGCGCGACGTTCCCGCTCGTTCGGTGGTGATGGGGGTACCCGCGCGCGTCGTCGGGAGCGTGCAGGACGCCGACCTGCTCGAACGCTGGCGTTAGTCGCGCTGCCGGCTACTTGCAGGGTCCGGCGCGCTTGCCGGTCACGATCGTGACCTGCATCAGCAGTTGGACTCCCATCTGCGCTGTCCCGGTGAACGCATCTCCGTTGTTGTCCCTGCCCGCCCCGGTGAACGAATCCGTGTTGAACCCGGTGGTCGGAGCGAAGAACTCGTAGGACACTCCACCGGGGAAGCCGGGCGCGAACCCGCCCGAGTCGCTGAAGCCGATGTAGTCGCCCGCCTTCGCGCACATGTAGAACGGGTGGTAGGCGCTTACCTGGGTCGCAGGCCCCGCACCCTGACACACCGGAGCCTTGAATCCCTGACTCGTGACCTTGACGCGGACCGACCCGTTCGGACGCGGCACGAGGGTCTGGAAGTGGATCTCCCGGAGCGGCTTCTGCCCCTTGGGTCCGGCCTGTGCACAGCCGCGCAGCTGGACGGTCTTGACGAGGCCGCGCACCGGCACCGTTGTGGCGCCGGCCGGCTGGGCCGTCAACCAGAACGCCGTGTCAACCGGGTCGGTCTCCGCCGTGCTGGCGCTCGTGCCGAGCGATCCGAACGTGACTGCTGCGGCGCCGCTGGTGCCCGGCAGGGCAAGGAGCCCTGTGATCGCGAGGAGGCTGCAAATCGGGAGGATACGTCGCACGATGGCGTCCTTTCATACGACGATCGGAAGGGCGGGAGACGACAATCTAGCGGAATGCCGAGCATATAATCGCGCCTGCGATGCGCCATCAACCCCGGCCCCCCGAGGAGCTGATCCGTCGCATCGGATGGCAGATCCACTCGCGCGATCCGACTGAGGTCTACGAGGAGCGCGGCAGCCTGCAGTGGGACTTCACGCGCTCGCTCCTTCCTTCGGACTGGAGCTTTGCCGGAAAGCGGGTGCTCGACTTCGGCTGCGGCATCGGGCGGATGATTCGCAACGGCCCCGAACTGGAACCGGCCGGCGAGTACTGGGGCTGCGACATCGACGCCCGCAGCGTCGCGTGGTTACAGGAGAACCTTGCACCGCCGCTTCACGTTTTTCAGAGTTCCGAGTGGCCGCCGTGCCCGCTGCCCGACGGACATTTCGACCTGATCTACAGCTACTCGGTTTTCACGCACCTGACGGCGTCGTGGAGCGCCTGGCTGCTCGAACTGCACAGGCTGTTGAAACCCGAGGGCTATCTGATCGTCACCGTAGGTGGGCCGGGGTTGATCGAACACATCGGTATTCCGCTCGATCCCGACCGCCTCGGCATGAACGTCTTCGCGCCGTATACCCCGTGGGATGGGGGTGGCCCACTCGTTTTCCACTCGGAATGGTGGTTGCGGGCCCACTGGGGACGCGCATTCGAGATCCTCGAGCTGCGCCCCGGCGATCCGTCGGCGGCCCCGCCGCTCTTCGGCCAGGGGGTTGTCGTGATGCGAAAGCGGCCGATCGCGCCGACGATCGAGGAACTGGAACGTCCGGAGCCCGGCGAGCTTCGAGAGCTCAGCGCGCTCCAGGCGAACGTCGCCTCGCTCACGACCGAGCTGGGCTGGCACACGGTCTACTTGACGAGCCGTAGCTGGCGCCTCACCGCCCCGCTGCGCGCCGCTCGCCGGCGTCTGGGTCGGGCCGGGCGCTGAGGTCGCATCGACCCGTGCCGTGACGTGGCTGCGTCCGTGTCGAAGACCTTGTCGGGAGCGCACCCCAACGCCTTAGGCCTCCGGCATGCCGAGCGCCCGGCGCACACCGGCAACGACCTCCGCGACCTGCCGCGCGCTCAGCGAAGGGCTCATCGGCAGCGCGAGGTTGGTGCTCGCCGCCTCGGCTGTGCCCGGGAGTTCGAGCGCCGCGCCGAACGCGGGTTGAAGATGGGTCGGCACGCGGTAGTAGCTGCGCGCGGAGATACCCATTGCGCGCAGCGAGGCCTCCAGCTCGTCCGACCGCGCCGCGCGGATGACGTAGAGATGCCAGGCTGGTGCGGAACCGGCTGTCGCGAGCGGCAAGGAAACCAGGTCGCCCAGTCCCGCGTCGGCGTACGCGCGGCCGGCGGCTCGACGTCCGGCCGACCATGCGTCGAGATGAGGGAGCTGAACGCGGAGAATGGCCGCTTGAAGCTCGTCCAGCCGCGAGTTGTAGCCGACCTCCTCAAACGTCTCCTTATCGCGCGAGCCGTGAAGGCGTAGCGCGCGTACACGCTCGGCGAGCGCCGCGTCGCTCGTGGTGATCGCACCGCCGTCGCCGAACGCCCCCAGGTTCTTCGACGGATAGAAGCTGAAGGTGGCCGCAGTTCCTAGGGCCCCAGGGCGGCCGGTCGGGCCAAGCGAGCCGGCCGCCTGCGCGGCATCCTCGAGGACCGGCACGCCGAGCTTCTCGATCTCCTTGACGGGTGCCACGTTGCCGAAGAGGTGCACCGCCAGGACCGCCTTGGTTCGCGGTGTGAGTGCAGCACGAACGCTGTCGGCCGTTACGCAGTAGGTCGCCGGATCGATGTCGCAGAAGACAGCCCTCGCCCCGGTCGCCGGGATCGCCTCGGCGCTGGCGAAGAACGTGAACGACGGCACGACCACCTCATCGCCCGGTCCCACCCCCATCGCCCGCAGCGCGATCGTGATCGCGTCCGTCCCGTTGGCGACGCCGACCGCCTCGTTGGCGCCGACGTAGCTGGCGAATTCCTTCTCAAACGCGTCGACCTCGGGGCCGAGAACGAAGCGGCCACTTTCCAGCACACCCGCGACCGCATCGCGGATTGCTTGCCGCAGCGGCGCCAACTGCGTCGCCGTGTCGAACAGGGGAACAGTCATCGCGCCGGACGCTAGCTAATTGCCGCCGCGTGCACGTGCGCGTTTGCGCACCTCTGCGGCGAACTCTGGTGGTAGCGCGCGGAGCGCGATAACGGCCACCCCAAGCACCGCGGTGCCGGCGGCCGCCGCTTCGACCGAGGTGAGGGGGCAGAGTACGACCACGGCGAAGGCGGCCGCGAGCGACAGTGCGATCCGCCCGAGCGCATCCAGTCCGGGGCGAAGCTCAGGCTGTCGCACAAACAGAAACGCGAGGCTACCAACCGCCAGCACGACCTCGAGGGAAAGTGTCACGACGGCGGCGCCGTCGGCACCAAACCGCGGGATCAGGACCGCACTCAGCCCGATGGCGAGCGGGATCATCACCGCGTTGATTGCGATCAGCTCGCGATAGCGGCGGAGCGAGAGCAGCGCAAACATCCCGACAGCCGCCATGTAGGTGGCGATCACGCCGGCGCCGAGGATCTTGAGTACTTCGCCTGCGTCCGAAAAGCCCGGGGGGCCCATGATGCGCACTGCGATCGGGGCCGCCGCCACGACCATTATCGAGAACCAACCGCCCAATAACAGCTGCCCCTCAAGCAGTCGTTGAAGAGCGTAACGCAGCCGTTCTCGATCATCGCGCGCCGCGCGCAGCAGGATCGGGAAAGCCGAGCCGATCACCAGCAGCGGAATCCCGTTGACCACGCTGAGGATCCGAAACGCGAGGCCAAAAATGCCGACGGCTGCCTGCGAGGCGAGCAGCGACATGGCGACCACGACGACCTGGAAGTAGGTCGTCCCGAGCGAGGTCGCCGCAGCGAACACGACCGACTGGCGCAGCAGCCGCCGCCAGCTAGCAGCATCGAAGGCCGGAAGTAGCGACACGTCGCGATGGACGAGCGCGGCGGTCAGAGCCAGCATGGTCACGGCTGCAAGTACCGCGGCGCCGTAGAAGGGCAACAGCGACGCGCCGGCCAACACGAGTGCGATCAGGGTGAACGCCGTGGTTGCGGGTCCCAGAAAGTCGAGCACTGCGAGCCATCCGAGTCGGAGGCTCGTGCTCAGGGGCAGAGCGATCGTGCCCTGGAGCGTTGCGAGAACGAGGCCGACGGCAGCGATCGCAGTTCCCTCGAAAACCACGCGCGGGTATCCGGCGAGCAGCGCGAACCCTGTGGCGGCGAGTCCGCCGGCGAAACTCAGGACGATCCGCAGACCGATGAGGTTGCGCATGAACGCGCGTCGCTCGCTCGGCCTGCCGGTGCTGAACTCCCTGACGCCGAGGTTGGCGAGACCCCCTTCGCTCAACGCGAGCACGATCAGCATCAGCGAGGTCACCGTCACGTAGTGCCCGTAGTTCACCTTGTGCAGGTGCCGCGTCACGAGCGGCGTTGCGGCGACGCTCGCGAGCACCGCACCGCCGTAGGCGAGAACCCTCATGCCGCTTCCTCGCAGGAACATCCCGCCGGCGCGCCGCGAGTCGAGAACATCTTCCGCGCCTGCCGACGCTGGCCGCTCGACCCTCGACACGGTTCGCAGTCTCCCAGAGACGCCGGTAGGCCCGCTCGACCGGGCGTCGAGTGCGCGTGGTAGCTTCGACGACTTGCCGACCGCACTCCACCGCTCAGCCTGCTGGCTACCCTGAAGCGGACTTCCAAGCCGCACGGGGACGCCACGGACGTGACGTTTGTGGTGCTGACGTGGAACGGGCGGAGCCTGCTCGAGGTGGTCCTCCCGTCGATCTTCGCGCAGACCTCACGCGGCTTCGCCGTCCACGTCGTCGACGACGGTTCGACGGATGACTCCCAGGGGTACGTGGAGCGCGAGTGGCCGCAGGCCGTGTTCTTCGCTCACGACGCGAACGTCGGACTAACGGCCAACATGGGTCGCGCCCTCGACACGGTGACCACCGGGTTCGTCGCACTTCTCAACAACGATCTCGAGCTGGACCCCAACTGGCTGGCCGAGATGCTCGCGGCGCTCGAGTGTCACCCCGACGCGGCCGCCGCAGACTGCCGGATGCTGAACTTCTATGACCGCACGCTGATTGACGGCGCCGGCGACCTGCTCGATTACGCAATGCAGCCCGGGCGTCGTGGGCACGGTGAGCCGGCCGCGGGACGATACGAGGAGGTCGAGGAGATCTTCTGCGTCAGCTTCGGCGCCGCCCTTCTGCGTGCGCGCGCCATCGACGACGTCGGGCCACTCGACAACGACCTCGTCGCGTATTACGACGACTTCGACTGGGGCTTCCGCGCGCGCCTGCTCGGCTACACGGCGATCTACGTCCCGACCGCCATCGCCTACCACATGGGCAGCACCACGACGAACCGGGACCCAGGCCGCTGGACCCACCTGTTCCCGCGCAACCGGATCTACCTGATCGTCAAGAACCTGCCGGGCGCGCTACTGGTTCGCTACCTTCCGCGCATCGTCGTTGCGGAGGTGAGTTGGCTCGGTCGAGACCTGCGGCGCGGCCACGGCCGCAACCACCTGAAGGCGCTATGGCAGGCCTTCTTGATGCTGCCGCTCGCTCTGCGCAAGCGACGCGAGATCCAGCGGTCAAGACGCGTCAGCTCGAGCGAGCTCGTCGCAGCCCTCACCCCGCTCCCCGGTGTGCTCGAAGGACTCGGCGCGCGGCTGCGCGGTCACGCACAGCCAGCCGGCCGCGGAACCCCGGGGGACTAGCCCGTGCTAGCGTCGCGCCGCTGATGGAACTGCGTGACGCCTACCTGACGCGCGCTCTCAACAGACTTCGTGCGAGCCCGACCCAGTCGCGACGCGAGCAGGCTCTCTTGGCCCGGATGTCAGAGCGCAAGTTTCGCGCCCAGCGACGTCGGCGGGCCTCGGCGCTCGGCGACCTCGCGTCGTGCAGCGACGGGCACGACCTATTTCAGTTCGCGACCCGGCAGTTTCCTGGCGGGCTCTTCTTTCCGCCAGGACCGGCTCAGCGCGAGAATGAGATCCTGGCCATGCTCGGTTTCGCAACCGCGCGCCAGCCAAAGACCGTCGTTGAGATCGGTACCTCCACCGGCGGCACGACGTTTCTGCTCGGCGCGTTACTTCCCACGGTCACGCTTCTGGTTGGGATTGACATCTTGGTCCGCAACCGCCAGCGCCTGCGAGCGTTTGCGCGACCTGGCCTCGAAACCGCTTTCATCAACGGTAGTTCGAGAGCCCAGGCGACGATCGAAGCGGTGTCGGCAGTCTTGGGCGATCGGCCGGTTGACCTGTTGTTCATCGACGGCGACCACACATTCTTTGGGGCTAGCCAGGACTTCCGTGCGTATCGGCGGCTGGTTGCTCCGGGCGGGCTGATCGCCTTCCACGACATCGTCCCCGACAGCACGTTGCGCTCGGGGTCGGATGCTCTCACCTGGTCCGGCGAGGTGCCTGTGCTGTGGGAAATCCTCCGCACTCAGTTCCCAAGCCACGAGTTCGTCGACTCGCCCGACCAAGAGGCATTCGGCATCGGCGTCCTCGAACACCAGCCGGCCGTCGAGCCGCGGTTCGTACCGGCGCGCCAGGCCGAGATTGCCCGCTAGAAGGCGGTGGCGCTGATGACTTTGGCTACGATGCCCACGCCGCGGCGAGCCAGCGCACGCCGTCGAGCAGCCCAACCCCGATGACACCACCCGCCCGGGCCCAGACCAAACCGGCCGCTCCGTCGACGGAGAGTGCCATCGCCCGCGGACACGCGGCGCTGAAGCGACGCATGGACATCGACTGGGCGGCCCGGCGGGATCCACGCGCTGTTTGGACGCTCGCCGTGCTGATGGTGATCGTCGGGGTTGCGCTGATGTACACGGCCCGCGGGACCACGTTCTTCTTCGACGAGTGGGACTACGTGATGAACCGCTTCGGGGGCGGGATTCAGTCCTTCCTGGAGCCGCACAACGAACACTTCTCGCTGGTTCCGCTGGTCATCTACAAGACGCTGTTCCACCTCGTCGGGATGCGCGGGTACCCGCTCTACCGTCTGGTCGTGGTGCTCATGCACCTCGTGTGTGTCGGCCTCGTGTTCGACGTTGCCCGCCGCCGGATCGGTGATTGGCCGGCACTTGTCGCAGCCACCTCGATCCTCTGCCTTTTCACCGCATGGCAGGACCTTCTCTGGGCCTTTCAGATGGGGTTCGTCGGGTCGGCGATGGGCGGTCTCGCCGCATGGGCGCTGATCGATCGCGACACCCGGGCCTGCGACATCGCTGCCGGCGTCGCGCTCGGCGTTGCCCTTTCGTGTTCGGGGCTCGGCATCCCATTCGTGCCGGGAATCGCGCTCGAGCTCGCGTGGCAGCGACGCCCGCGCAGGCTCTGGTTGGTGGCCGTGCCTTTCGCGCTCTACCTACTCTGGTATTCGCACTACGGTGTCAGCATGGTCACCTCCAACTCGGTGATCCAAAGTCCTCAATGGATCGCCGGCATGGCGGCGGCGGCGGTTGGTGCCCTCGCCGGACGGGATCTCGACTGGGGCGTACCGCTCACTGTCGTGCTGATCGTTCTCGCGGTGCGGCGGCTGCTGAGCGACATTCGAGTAAGTCCACGATTCGTTGGCGCGTTGACCACGGCCGCCGCGTTCTGGGTTCTCACAGGCGTCTCGCGCTCGACGATCCAGGCTCCGGACGAGAGCCGCTACGTCTACCTCGGCGCCGCATGCATCGTGGTTGCTGCGGTCGAGCTGCTGCCGAACGTTAGGGCCACCGCCCGCTCGATGGCGATCGCCGCCCTTGCACTGTTGGCGACGACTGCGATGGGCTGGGAGACGATGCACAACAACGCGTTGACGCTCCGTCAGACATCGGCCACGGTGGCGGCGCAGCTCGGCGCGCTGCAGCTGGAGGCCGCGCGAGCACCGGCCGGCTTTTCGCCAAGCCCGACGGCGGCTCCGAACATCACAGCCGGACTGTATGCCCAAGCCGTTGCGTCGATGGGATCGAGCGCGGCCGATTCCCCCGCCACGATCCTGACGGCTCCGCCAACCGCCCAGGCCGCCGCCGACGCGGTCCTGCTCGCACTCGTAGCGCCGGCGCTCGACCCGCGGTCGCGGCCGGTGCGGTCCGCTCCGGCGCCCGTCTTTGACAGCGGTGCAGGTGCCGTGGTTGCGCACCGCACACCGTTGTGTCTCACGTTGCGGCCGACGGCTCCCGGCTCATCGGCGGCGCTGACGTTACCCTCCGGCGGCGCCTACATCCACAACGACAGTGACGGCGCGGTTCCCCTGGCAATGCGCCGGTTCTCAACCGCGTTTACTCCGATCAACGCGAGCATTCCCGTACACACGGCGGAGGCCCTGGTGGTTCCGACGGACTCGTCGTCGCTGCCCTGGTACCTCGAACTCAGCGTGCCGGGGCCGGTCCTCGTCTGTGGTCTCGCGCGCTGAGGCGGGAGCAACACTAGGTTCGCCGCAGGATCGCGATGAACTCGTGGTCATTTTGAACGAGCTCCTCCAGGGTGAACGGAAGGCCCTGGACGTCGCGGGCGTGCTCGAGCAGCGCGCGGAAATCCTCGCGCCCCCAGACGTGAAAGTGAATCGAGTAATCGTGCTCCTCGAGCCACCGAACCCGATCTTCGAGCTCGCCGGGCGGCACCTTCTCCACGAGCTCGGCCCATTCGCGCTGATGCAGAGTGCGCGACCAGGCGGGACCTTCTCGATGGTCGCGAATCACGTGGTCGAGCGGCGTCGGCTCGCGGTCTGAGTCAAACGTGCGACGTCGGTCGGGTACCGCCAGGTACAGAACGCCTCCTGGGCGGATCACGCGGAGGTGGCTTTCGATGGTTCCGATCGGGTCCTCGCTGTGCTCGAGAAAGTGGTTGGCGATAACGAAGTCCGCCGAGGCGTCCCGCTGTCCTGCCAAGGCCTCGCCGTTGTCGATGGCGTCAACGTGCACGAGTTGCGCGTCGCCGAGCTCCGGGTAGTGGGCGCGCAAGCCAGCGACGTCCATCCGATCGACGTAGGTGACTTTCACGCCTCTGGCCACGGCAAGCGGACGGTGAAGCGCCCCGATCTCCAGACCGCTACCGAGCAGGTAGCGCTTCGAGAGCCGCCGTCGACGGCGCGCGAAGCCGACGGCGCGCAGTCGCGCGCCGACGCCTGCGGCCCCACCGGCGGCGCGGCGGGCAGCGGTGCTCAAGCGTTCGCGCGCGACGCTCATGCGGCCCTGCGGGCGAGTCGCGGCGCCGGCACCGATCGATGCTCCGAGCCTTGCACAGGGACGCACGGTATCGTCGCGGCCCATGTCAAGGCCGAGTCGCGTCTCGGCGATGGTGCTCAACTACAACGGGCGCGATCTTCTCGAGACGCTCCTTCCGTCACTTGCCGCCCAGAGCTACCGGGATGTGGAGGTGGTGGTGGTCGACGACTGCTCGACCGATGAATCGCGCGAATACGTCGAGCAGAACTGGCCGCAGTTCCGCATCCTCCCGACCGGCCCGCGCAACCTCGGCGTGTCTGCGGCGTTCAACTTCGCCGTCGCCTCAGCCGACTGCGAGCTCGTTGCGCTGTTGAACAACGACATCGAGCTCGATCCCGAGTGGCTCGCGCGACTGGTTGGCGCGATCGACCGCCATCCGCGGGCTGGCGCCGTCACCGGCAAGACTCTCAACTACTGGCGACGAGCCGAGCTGGACGGCGCCGGCGACGTCTTCACGTTCGCTGGAACCGCCCATCGCCGCGGCATCGGCAGCGACGACCGCGGCCAGTTCGATGTCGAAGAGGAGGTGTTCGCTGTGAGCGCCGGCGCCGCGCTCTACCGAGCCTCCGCGCTGAAGGACGTTGGGCCGTTCGACGAGTCGTTCATCGCCTACCTCGAGGACGTGGACTGGGGACTGCGAGCCCAGCTCGCGGGCTACCGCGCGTGGTACGTCCCTGCAGCCGTCGCCTACCACATGGGCGGCGCCACGACCGGCGGCGAAGCCAGCGACCTCTACTACGGCCTGCTGCGGCGCAACACGATCGCGATCCTCGTCAAGGACGTGCCGGCAGGATTCCTCGTTCGTCACCTGCATCACGTCCTCTGGCACCATGCGACGGCCCTGCTTGCGAGCGCACGCAGCCACCGCCTGCGCGTGCACCTGCGAGCGTGGGGAAGCGCGGCGCGACACATGCGACCCTGGCTGGCCGCGCGCAAGCGCACGTTCGCTGCGCGGCGGATCGACCTGCGCGACTTCGAACGCTTCGCGACCAGCCGTAGGCAGATCCGACTCCGAGGCGGGAGCTGAATTGGGCGGCGCCGAGCATCGCGTGGCCTACCTTGCCTGGGCGCCGCTTGGAACGGAGCCGGTGCGACGTTTCGCACAGTCCTATCGTGAGCAGCCGGGCAGTCTCGAGCACACCCTCGTCGTCATCTACAACGGCTTCGTTGGGGAGCGCGACGCTCGCCTGGCGGAATGCCGCCGCGAGTTTGACGGCATCGCACACGAGGAGCTGCTGCTCGGCGAGCCGCTGCTCGATCTCGCTGCGTACGTCGAGGCTACCCGGCGTGTCCCGGGGGCTCGCTGGTGCTTTCTGAACTCCTACAGCGTGCTGCTGGCGCCCGGCTGGCTCGCGCTGCTGTCCGCGGCGCTCGACCCGTCGGACGTCGGGCTCGTCGGGGCTAGCGGTTCCTGGGGGAGCATGCGGTCCTACGTCCGATTTCAGTTCGGGCTCGGCGGGCCCTACGCGGAGGTGTTCGACGATCGCCGCGAGACCAACGCCACGCTCGCAGCGATCGACCGCCGCAACACCCCCGCCGGCCCGAGGATCGGCTTCACCGCAAGAAGGCTTCGCACGGTGCGCGCGACGTTCGAGCAGACGCGCGGGTTCGCGCGGTTTCCGGCGTCGCATGTCCGCAGCACTGGCTTCGTGATCGACGCTGACACTCTCGCGTCGCTGCGGATACCGCCCCTGCGGTCCAAGATCGCGACATACCGGTTCGAGAGCGGCGCGGCCAGCCTGACGGCGCAGGTCACTGCGATCGGGATGCGTGCGCTCGTCGTCGACCGCGCCGGTCGCGCGTTTGCTCCTGCCGACTGGCCGTCCAGCGCCACCTTCTGGCAGTCCCGTCAGGAAGGCCTTCTGATAGCTGACAAGCAAACGAGCCACTACGACCAGTCGGACCTTCTCGGTCGGTCTGTTCTCGCCGGGTTCGCCTGGGGCGGCGCCCGCGAAGCGCGAGCTGGCTAGTGGCCGATCCAGAAGTCCGGTAGTGCACTGAGCCGTCGTTTGACCGGTCGCGGTAGGCGGCGGTGGTGTGCGCCGAGCGTCAGACCAACAAGCTTGACTCCCTCGTAGGCCCCTGCGTAGGGAATCCACCGCCGCTGTCCCGTGTTCCACAACCACGCGAGTTCGCCCTTTCCGTAACGGAGCGCCGCAGTCCGCAGGACGCTCTTGGAATGGCTCTCGCCCGACAGGTACGCCCGATCCGATGACACTCCCGAATCGAAGAAGCGACGAAACGCCGCGACGAGCGTGTAGTCGTGCGAGTGGCGCACTGCGGCGTCCGGCTCGTAGACGATTGCGTATCCCGCGAGCAGCACGCGCCTGCTCCAGTCCTGATCCTCGCTCATGATGATGTCCTCGACGAACGGATACGCCTCCCACAGCGCTCGCGGCATCGCTGCGTTGACGTTCGAGAACAGCGTCGTGTCCATGCTGAGCTGGCTCGCGTCGCGGACGCTCTGGCGCCGCCCTTCGCCGCCGTACAGGAAACTCAGGAAGAAGATCTCGGGCGGCCGCGCCCCCTCGTGCGGCAGCTGGCGGCCGTAGACGCCGGCGACCGCCCGGTTCTCTCGCAGCGGGCGGGTCAACAGTTCAAGCCACCGCTCGTCCACCGGAAAGGCGTCCTGGCTGATGAAGACGAGCAACTCGCCGCGCGCGAGCCCTGCTCCGACGTTGCGAGCGCCACCGTGGCTGAACTCGGCCGGCGCGATCTCCCGGACGACCGCGCCGAACCGCCGCGCGATCTCGACGCTGTCATCGCTGGAGCCCGAGTCAACGACGACCACCTCAACGTCATCGTCGATTCGCTGGCGCGCGATCATTGCCAGGCAACGCTCGAGGTCCGCTCCGCCGTCCTTCACCGGTATGACGATCGAGATCACGCGGCGACACGATACGTTCCATCGCCCGCAATGACCGAACCGGCTCTCTCCGTCGTCGTTCTTGCCTTTCGCGAGCGCGAGCTGCTCGCCGAATGCTTGGCGGCGTGCTTGCTCGCGTCTGCAGCCGTTCCGGGCGAGGTGGAGCTGCTGGTCGTCGACAACGGCGGGCTGTCCGCGTTCGTGGCCTCGTCCTGCCCGTCCGCGCGTATCGTGGATCCTGGCGCCAACCTCGGTTTTGCAGGCGGCGTTCAGCGCGGGATCGAACTGGCGCAGGCGCCCTGGATCGCGCTCGTCAACGACGACGCTCGGCTCGAGCCCGACGCCCTCGCGGCGCTGCTGGCTGCCGGCGACACGCGCCCGGATGTCGGTTCCGTGGCCGCGCAGATCCGCTTCGCTGCCGACCGGTCGCGAATCAACTCCGCGGGCATCACGGTGGATGCGCTGGGAGCCGCGAGCGAACGTTGGGCCGGCCGGCCTGTGTCGATCGCCTCGCAGTCCGGCCCCGTGTTTGGTGCGAGCGCGTGCGTTGGGCTCTACCGTGCCGCGACGCTACGGGCGATCGGAGGATTCGACGAACGATTCTTCGCCTACCTCGAGGATGTCGACGTCGCGTGGCGCGCCCGAGCGGCGGGCTGGGCGTCATGGTACGAGGCCGGTGCGGTCGCCTACCACCACGGTTCGGCGAGCACCGGAGCGCAGTCGCCGCAGAAGTACTTTCTCGTCGGGCGCAACCGCATTCGCCTGCTCGCGCGCAACGCAACTAGACGCCAGTTGCTTCGTGCGCTGCCGGCGATCGCCCTCTACGACCTCGCTTACGTGGCATACGTGGCGATGGCGGACCATACGCTTGCGCCGCTTCGCGGGCGCATCGCGGGCCTCCGCGACTGGTCGGGCTATCGGCGCGAGGCCGCGGCCGGCCGAGCCGAGGTCCCCCTCGGTCGCGTGGCGGGGGGCGTTCTCCAGAGCTGGCGGATGGAGCGTGCCTACCGAGCCGCGGCGCGCTCCTGAGCCTTGCGGTCACCCATCGCGGAGTGGCGCCTGCCCGGCCCCGCCAGCCACCAGCGAGCGCGGTCGAGCGCTCCGTCGATCACTGGCTCGAGTTCGCGACGCCCGTGGCGCCGAGCGCCCTGGATCACGCGCCGCTTGCGCATCACCGCCGGCAGGCCCGCCAGCGCATCGCGCCAGGCACGGAACAGGACGCGCAGGCAACGGTGCCGCAGCGCAACGAGGAGACTGGCCAATGCTCCGAGCAGCAGGTCCGGGGCGTGGATGATGAGTGCCGAGGCCGGATAGTTCTTCGCGACAATCCAGAGCTGGTTGCGCCAGTTGTGGTAGAGCGCGAACTCGCTGACGCGCGGTCCGAGCGAAGCGCTGCCGACGTGGTAGACGACCGCGCGCGGAGCGAAGCGACACGTGAAACCAGCTAGCTGGGCGCGGAACGACCAGTCTGTGTCCTCGCCATAGACGAAGAACTGCTCGTCGAGCGGCCCCACCTCCGCGAGGGCGCTGGCGCGGTAGAGGGCCGCCGCCGCGCAGGCGCCGAACACTTCCGTCCGCTCGTCGTACTGTCCATGGTCCGGTTCACCTTGGCCGCGCCGGTAGGCGAAGCCGGGCCAGGAGAAGCCGTCACCCGCACCGTCCAGCAGCGACCGATCGGTGTAGTCCCGCAGCTTCGCGCCGACGACCGCCGCGCCCGGCGCACCGTCCATCACCGCTAAGAGTTCGGCGACGCATTCCGGGTCGAGCTCGACATCGTTGTTGAGCAGTAGGACGAGCTCGCCGCGCGCCGCCGAGAAGCACCTGTTCAGCGCGGCCGTGACGCCGACGTTTTCGCGCAACGCGACAACCTCGACGGCCGGCCAGTGCTCCGCGAGGTGTGCGGCGGTTCCGTCGCTCGAAGCGTCGTCGATCACGATCGTCTCGTCGGGCGGGCGCGTCTGGAGCGCCAGCGAACGAAGAACGATGTCGAGCAGATCGCGCCCGTCGTGCGTCGGGATAACCACCGACACGATCGGTCCTCGCGGTCGTGGGGTCACCGTCTTTGTCTCCGCGCCACCACATCTATCGTGGCACAGCGGAGCGCGGTCCAGCGTGCCACGCGAACCGACCGCCGCGGCGCGACTAGACTGGCTCTCGCGAGATCACGCGATCCCGCGACGGGTTGCCAAGGCGACCAGGGTCCTGTGACAACAGCGCAACGAAAACCGCCGGCACCGCCGGATAGGAACGCGAGCGAAGTGCCGCTCGTGTCGGTGGTCATCCCCTGCCTCAACGAGGCGATCAACATCGAGCGTTGCGTCGCGGCCGCACACAAGGCTCTTGCCGATGGAGGGTTGACCGGGGAGGTCATCGTCGTCGACAACGGTTCCCACGACGGCAGCGCGGAGCTCGCAGCGTCCGCCGGGGCCAGGGTCATCCATGAAGCGCGTCGCGGTTACGGGAGCGCCTATCTCGCCGGGTTCGCCGCGGTGGACGGCGAGTTCATCGTGATGGTCGATGCGGACCTAACCTACGACTTCGCCGAGATTCCGCGCTTCGTGTCCCGCCTGCAGGCTGGGGCACAGCTCGTCATGGGCGACCGCATGGACAACATCCGGCCGGGAGCGATGCCGTGGCTGCACCGCTACATCGGCAATCCGGTGCTCACAGGCCTTCTCAACCTCTTCTTCAGAACGGGCGTCCGGGACGCCCATTGTGGGATGCGAGCGCTGCGCAGCGACGTGCTGGACACGCTCGATCTGCGCACCACCGGCATGGAGTTCGCCTCGGAGATGGTGATTCGCGCGGCCAAGGAGCACCTGGTCATCGACGAGGTCGAGATCGAATACCACCCGCGCGGCGGCGAATCGAAGCTGTCGTCGTTCCGCGACGGCTGGCGCCACCTCCGCTTCCTGCTCGTTCACAGTCCCACCTACCTGTTCATCGTCCCGGGCGCCGTGCTGGCGGGGCTTGGGACTGTGATCCTGGCGCTGGTCGGTGGCGGCCTTGCGTTCTTCGGCCGCTCCTGGGGTCTGCACACGCTGATCGGCGGCGCCCTGCTGATGATCGTGGGCACCCAGGTGGTCGCCCTCGGGTTGTGTGCGCACGCCTACGGCACCTATTTCATGGCCTCCAAGGACCCCTGGTTCGATCGAATGCGCAGCCGCTTTCGTCTCGAGCACGGCCTGCTGCTCGGCGGCGTTCTGATGCTCGCCGGCGTAGTCATCGGAGCGTTCATCATCGCCAGCTGGATCTCGCACGGCTTCGGCTCGCTCGCCTACGAACGGCTCGCGGTGGTGGCGGCGTCGCTCGTGATCGTCGGCATCCAGATCTTCTTCTCCTCTTTTCTGCTGTCGATCCTCGGTTTGCGCCGGCGCTGAGAGCTCGCCGATTCATAACGCCGGCGCGTCTGGCGCTGGCGCTCGGTGCTCTCGTGATCGCACTGGCCATTGCGCACATCCTCGCCCATTCGCGGTTGCAGATCGCGTCAAAGGACCGGGTGGTCGCACAGTCGTTTGTCGTCGTTCTCCCGCCCGGCTCGCGCCTGTGTCAAGCCGACGAGATCTTTCCACCGGATACCGCCGATCTGCGGATGACGATCGGCACCTACTACAAGCCGGGTCCGCGACTGGTGGTCACTGTGGCGGCCGGCGGCCGGCGGCTCGCCTCGGGCGGTCTCAGCTACGGTTGGCGTCAGGGTCGCGTGCTGATCCCCATCTCTCCGCAGCTGCGCGGCACCTACAGCAGCGCGACCGTGTGCATCAGCAACCGCGGCCGCACGCAGGTCGCGCTGGCCGGCTCGAACATCGGCGGCGACTACGGATTCGCTGACTACCTGAACGGGACGTTCCTCGCCAGCGAGGTATCGATCGACTACATGTTGCCCGGTAAACCCTCATGGTTCGACATGCTCTCCACGCTCGGCTACCGCATGACGCTCGGGAAGGGCAGCTACGTCGGCTGGCTCGGATGGGTGGGGCCGCTCCTCCTGATGGTCGGCGCGACGGTGCTCGCGGTGCGACTGATGTTGGCCGAGGAGCGTGACTCGTGACGCGCGGGCGCCGGCGTGCAGCCCGCGTTTGGGTGGCGCTGCGCACAGCCCTCGCCCGCCCGCCGCGCGCCGCGTACCTCTGCGCACTCGTCGGCCTGTTCAACGCTCTCGCCTGGTCGGTCCTCGTGCCGCCGTTCGAAGTCCCAGACGAGGACGCGCACTACGCCTACGTTCAGCAGCTCGTCGAGGCCGGCTCGCTGCCCCGATACGAGCCGATCTATCGTGGAATCTCGCCGGCCGAAGACCAGACTCTCGAGGTGATTCACACCTTTCGGATCGTCGGCCAACCAGGAAATCCGGCGCCGCTGACGAGCGGCGACCAGCAGCTTCTCCTGCATGTCGAGCACGAGGGCCTGAGCGCAAAGGGGACGGGCAATGCGGGTAGCGCATCCGACAACCCGCCGCTGTACTACGGGGTCGAGACGATCCCTTTTGCGCTGTCGCCGTCGGGCACGGTGCTTAACCGGCTCGCGCTGATGCGCGCCGTTTCGGCGCTGTTCGCGGGATTCACGGTGTTCTTCGTCTTCATGTTCCTACGCGAGCTCTTTCCCGGCACGCGCTGGGTCTGGCCGTTTGGCGCGCTGGCCGTCGCTTTCCAGCCGGTCTTCGCATTCATATCCGGCGGCGTCAACAACGACTCGCTGCTCTACGCGTGCGCGGCGGCGCTGTTCTTCGCGATCGCCTGGATGTTCCGCCGCGGCCTCGACGAGCGTGCCGGACTCGCGATCGGCGCGGCGCTCGGACTCGGACTCGTCGCGAAGTTCACCCTGCTTGGCTTCGCCCCCGGCACTGCGCTGGCGATTCTGTTCGGAGTCCGGCGCGCCTGGCCGGCCGCGCGACGCGCCGCGCTGCGCGGTGCCGCGGTTGCGGCGGCGCTCGCGGCGCTGCCGACGCTGCTCTACGTCGCGCTGTTTCGCAGCACGATCACCTCCGGGGGGATCAGCGCGCCGGCGGTCGCGTTCTCCGGGGGCCACACCAGCCTGAGGACCGAGATCGCCTATATCTGGCAGCTCTTCCTCCCGAAGCTGCCGTGGCAGATCTCGCACTTCCCACGCTCGGAGCTCTGGCACGAATGGTTCATCGGCCTGGTCGGGCGTTACGGATGGCTCGACACGAGCTTCCCCTTCTGGGTCTACATCGTGATCGGTCCGATCGCGCTCCTGATCTTGGTCGCCGGCGTCGCGGGCCTCGCGCGGGAGTGGCGTCGTGTCTGGCGGCGCTCCGGCGATCTGCTCGTGTACGTGGCGATGATCGCCGGGCTCTGCATCGAGATCGGCGTGGAGTCCTACAACGAGTTCGCGTCGACCGGCGGGACATTCGAGCAGCCGCGCTACCTGCTTTCCGGTCTGTGCGTCTACGCGGCCGTCGTTGCACTCGTCGCCCGACTACCGGGTCGCCGGTGGGGGGTGGCCGTCGGCGGGCTGATCGTAATGGCGGCGTTTGCCGACAACCTCTTCAGCCAGCTGCTTGTCGTTGGTCGCTTCTACGCGTGAGCGCGACGGTCGCGATCCCTGTCCGCAACGGCGGCCCGCGGTTCGAGCGCGTGCTCGACGCCGTTCGCGCGCAACGCTTTGACGGCGAGCTCGAGATCCTCGTCTGCGACTCTGGCTCGACGGACGGCTCGCTCGATACTGCGCGCCGCCACGGGGCCCGCGTGATCGAGATCGAGCCGTCTCAGTTCAGCCACGGCGGCACGCGCAACCTCCTGCTGCGCGAAGCCCGCGGCCTCCACGTCGCGCTTCTGACCCAGGACGCCGAGCCCGCGTCAACCGACTGGCTGGAGCACCTGCTCGCCGCCTTCGAGCTCGCCGATGATGTCGGGCTCGTCTACGGTCGCTACGTTCCCCGGCCCGACGCGCCGCCGATCGTGCGCCACGAGCTGGAGCGCTGGTTCGCCTCGCTTACGCCGGGGGTCGAGCGACTGGCGGCTGGTGAGCGTGATCTGCCGGCGGTCGAGCTGATGGGCCGCCGCGGCTTCTTCAGCGATGCGAACGCGGCGGTATCGCGTTCCGCTTGGGAGCGCGTTCCGTTTCGCGAGGTGGAGTACGCGGAGGACAGGGCACTGGCGGTTGACATGCTCCGGGCCGGCTTCGCGAAGGTGTACGAGCCCGCGGCCGCGGTTCTACACTCTCACCACTACGGCTCGCGTGACCGCTTTCGCCGAGCGTTCGACGAGTCGCGCGGCATGTTCGAGGTATACGGCTGGCGCGAGCCTCTGAGCCTCCGACGCGCCGTCCTGGGGGTCCGCGGCGAGTTGTCTGCTCTAAGAAGCGAAGGCGCCGGGTTTCGCACGCTGCTTGCGGCGTCGATCGATCAGTCGGCTCGCCTGGCGGGCGCGGTTCTCGGGGCTCGGGCCGAGCGTCTGCCCGCCCCGGTGCGGCGACGCATGTCGCTCGAGTCCCGCGCATCAGCGACGGCGGCTGGGCATGATGTCCACCGACGATGAGGTGGCGGGCTAACGCGGACGGCTCTGGCGGCGTCCTTGACGGTGGTAGGAGCGGGGGGGGCGTGAGCCTCTGGCGCCGCATGGTGCTGACCTACCGCTACCGCGGACCGCGGAGCGTTGCGGTCCGGATCGTCACGTTCCCGCTGCGCGCCACGCCCCTTCGCACCTACCTCCCTGTGGATCGGCTGGCGAGCGAGGTTCTGATCAGCTCGCGGCGCTGGTACCGGTCGAACCGCCGGCCGGTTGCGCTTGTGATCGCGGGCGCGGATGATGACCCGCAGGTCGTGGCGCTCATCCGCTCGGTCCGCAGGACGACGCGCCGCGGTAGCGTGCGGATCATCGTCGCCGGCGACACGAGCTCGGGCGTCACGCACGCGGTTGCGCGGTGCTTCGAAGCGGGCGCATCCCCGCGCGATGTCGTGCTGCTGAGGCCTCCTGCCCAGCTAACGCGCGACTGGCTGGCGGTCCTCCAGTACGAGGCGTACACGAACGCGGAGCGGGTCGGGATCGTCGGCGGGAAGGTGCTCTTGCCTGACGGCCGCATCGCATCGGCGGGCCTTGCCTGCGACCTGCTCACGGGTCGCATCGAGGCGCGCTACAGCGGGGCTCGAGGCGCCCATGGGCCGGCGTCGGTGCGCGTCCCGGTGCTTGCGGTCGCACCCGACGGCGCCTACATCCGCCGGGCGCTGCTTGACGAGATCGGCGGCTTGGATACGGCGCTCGAACTCGACGACGCGATCGTTGCCCTGTGCGCGCGCTGCTGGCACGCGGGGTGGGAGATCCGCTACGCGCCGGACTGCATTCTTGAGAGCGCCGCGCCCGGCCGACCGGCGGGCACGGCGAGCCCGGAGGCGCCGGAGCCGGCGCGCCGCACGTTCAGGCTTCTCGATCGGCGCAGTGTGCGCACCGCTAGCGGTGCCCTGCGCATCATCTACGTCACCGAGACCGCGCTGATCGGCGGCGGGCATCGCGACGTCTTCGAGCATCTCAATGCGCTCGCGGCGCGTGGGCACGAGGTCGCGCTTTACACGCTCGGGACGCCACCCGATTGGTTCGATCTGCACGCGCCGGTGAGCACGTTCGCCGATTACGACGCGATCGCCGCTGCGCTCGCGCCGGTCGACGCGATCAAGGTGGCGACGTGGTGGAAGACCGCGGCTCCCGTCTGGCTGGGGAGTGTGCAGCGAGGCATCCCCGTCTACCTCGTCCAGGACATCGAGACGAGCTACTACCCGTGGGATCAGGCTTCGCGCTTCAAGGTGCTCGCGTCCTATCGCAAGGAGTTTCGGTACATGACGATCTCGACATGGAATCGCGGACAGCTGCGTGAGCTTGGCGCCGATGCGGCAATGGTCCCGCCTGGTGTGGACTCCAACACGTTCCATCCCTCCGCCGCGACGCCGCGGCGAGCGGACATGGTGCTGGCCATCGGCAGAATGGCGCCGCTCAAGAACTTCGCGCTGACGCTCGACGCCTGGCGCGGGCTGGCGCAGCCACGGCCTGAGCTCCGTCTCTTTGGCGTCCAGCCGGAGTCGGCGCACGGCACCGGACTCCACTACGAGGACGCGCCGTCCGATCAGCGGGTTGCCGAGCTTTTCAGGGAGGCGGCCGTTTTCGTCCAGACCTCGGATCACGAGGGATTCTGCCTTCCCGTGCTCGAGGCGATGGCCTGCGGCACTCCGGTCGTGTGCACCGACGCCGACGGGAACCGTGACTTCTGCGTCGATGGCGAGAACTGCCTGATGCCGGCCGCGCGAGCAGACGACGTGCGGGATGCCATTGCTCGCGTCCTTGGTGACGAGCGCCTGCGCGAGCGCCTCACCGCGGCCGGGTTGCAGACAGCTGCCGAGTACCGCTGGGAGCCACAACTCGCGAAGCTCGAGCGATTCTTCGAGGATCTCGTGTCCCCGCCGCGCGCCGCGCGTGCGGCGGGAGGGGCCGCACCAGCCGGTAGCCTCGGGAGCGCGCGGTGACCGAACACTACGACCACGACGCCTCTGCGGAGGAGCCTGAGCCACTCGATCTCTCGACGCTCAACCCGCTTCAGAATCTCTGGCGACGGGTCAAGTTGACGTGGCACTACCACGGCCCGCTGACGCTCGCGTTCCGGCTCATCACGTTCCCGTTGCGCGCGACACCCTTGCGCCGCTATCTGCGGATCGACCGGCTGGGTGACCCGGTCCTGATCACCGCGCGGCGCACCTACCGCAAGAAGGGGCGCCCCGTGACGGTCGTCATCCCGAGCTATCGCGACGCCGAACTGGTCGCGAGACTGGTGCGCTCGATTCGTCGTACTACGCCGCGCCGGCTCGTGAAGATCATTGTCAGCGACGACTGCAGCGGCCCCGAACATCTCGCGGAGCTCCGCCGCATTCGTGGCATCGAGATTGTCGAGAGCCCTGAGAACACCGGGTTTGCGGCCAACGTCAACCGCGGCATCCGCGCCGCCGACCCAAAGCACGACGTGGTGGTCCTCAACTCCGACGTCGTGGCGATGCGCCACTGGCTGGCAGTGCTCCAGCACTGCGCGGGCAACGGCGAGCACTCCGGCGTTGTCGGCGCGCGGCTGCTCTACCCCGACGGGCGCATCCAGTTCGCGGGTACCGTGCGCAACCTCGGCGCCCCCGAGTGGTTCGACCATCGCTACCGCTTCAAGCCGGCGGACTACGGTCCGGCCACTCTTACCCAGGCGGTCCTGGCCGTGACGGGCGCCTGCATGTACATCCGGCGCGGGCTCCTGGATCGGATCGGCCTGTTCGACGAGGAGTACGGGATGGCCTACGAGGACGTCGACTACTGCCTGCGCTGCTGGCAGGCGAATCTCCCCGTCGTGTACGCGGGGTCGGCGGTGCTCGAGCACGGCGAATCGCTCTCGCGCGGCACTGAGGTCGGCGAGCGGGAGCGCTCCTCACAGCGCTACTTCTGGCAGCGCTGGGGCGAGTTCCTCGACGTTCGCAACGTGCACACCGACGCGGGTGCGCTGAGGGTCGTCTACGTGACCGAGGACACCGGCATCGGGGGCGGCCACCGTGTGGTCTACGAGCATCTCAACCGCCTTGCCGCGCGCGGCCACAACGTCGCGCTCTACACGCTCGGCGACCCTCCCGAGTGGTTCGACCTCGACGTTCCGGTCTCCAAGTTCCGTCGCTACGCGGATCTCGTGAAGGCACTCGCGCCGGTCGAGGCGATCAAGGTCGCGACGTGGTGGAACACCGCGCGCGAGGTCTGGCTCGCGAGCATGGTCAAGGGGATCCCCGCGTACTTCGTACAGGACATCGAGACGAGCTACTACCCACATCACGAGCGCGTGCGCTTCGCGGTGCTCGCCTCCTACCAGAACGAGTTTCGCTACATGACGACCTCGGGCTGGAACGGCGATCGCCTGCGTGAGCTCGGCGTGGAGGCCGCTCTCGTGCCGCCCGGAGTGGATCTCGGCACGTTCCATGCCCGGCCGCAGGTGGCGCGGTCCGCCGACATGGTCCTCGCGCTCGGGCGCACGCAGCCACTGAAGAACTTCCCGTTGACGCTTGCTGCCTGGCGCGCGCTCCGCGAGCCCCGTCCCGAGCTCCGCCTGTTCGGCATCGAGCCGGAGCTTGCGAGCGAGCCGGGTGTCACCTACGTCACTGCGCCGACCGACGAGCGTGTCGGGGAGCTCCTCTGCGAGGCGGCGGTGTTCGTGCAGACCTCCACGCACGAGGGCTTCTGCCTGCCGGTGCTCGAGGCAATGGCCTCCGGCACACCGGTCGTGTGCACCGACGCTCACGGCAATCGCGACTTCTGCATCGACGGAGAGAACTGCCTCATCGTGCCCGACACGGTCAGCGGTGTTCGCGACGCGATCGCGCGGGTGCTCGCCGACGGTGCCCTGAGGGAGCGGCTGGCGAATGGTGGTCTGCGGACCGCCGCGCAGTACGGCTGGGAGCCGAGGATCGACGCGCTCGAAGGCTTCCTCGAGGACGCGGCCAGGACGCGGCGGGTCGATCTCGGCCGGATCGCGGTGCCAGAGGTCCAGAAGCAGGCGCGCTGAGGCGCCGTGCGCGAAGCCCTGCTCGACCGGTTGCGCTGTCCCGCCTGCGGAACTGATCGGTCGCTCGCCCTGCACGGGGCCGGCGTCCGTGATGAGCGCGAGATCCGCGAAGGGGAGCTCCGCTGTCGCTCTTGCGAACGCACTTTTGCGATCCGCGCCGGGGTCGCGGAGCTGCTGCACGATCCCCCCGAGTACGTCGTGCGGGAGGCTGCCGGCCTCGAGCGCTTCGCCGCGGTGATGCGCGCTGATGGCTGGGATCGTGAAATGGTGCGAGCCCTGCCCTACGTGGACATTCCGTACTGGTGGGGTCAGCGGCGCGCTTTCGAGTACTGGTGCGATGAGCTCCCGCTGCGCGAGGGGGACTGGCTGCTCGATGTCGGGTCGGCAACCTGCTGGGCGGGTGCGCAGTTCGCCGCGCGCGGCCTGAATGTGATCGCGCTCGACATCTCGACCGCCGAGCTGCAGGGCCTTCGGACGGCCGACCACTTCATCGAGGACGGCGCCGTCTACTTCGAGCGGGTGCTATCGGACATGTCGCAGCCTGCGATCGCGAGCGGATCGCTCGACTACATCTTCTGCTGCGAGAGCCTCCACCACAACCGGCCTGCCGAGCTGCGCCGCACGCTGCGCGAGTTCAACCGAATGCTGCGGCCGGGCGGCAGCCTCATCCTCGCCAACGAGCCGCTGCGCTTCCCGCTCAAACTCAAGCGCGACCACGGCGCCGAGGTTGCGCAGTTCGAGGGCAACGAGAACGTCTACTTCCTGCACGAGTACGTCCTCGCCGCGGCGCGCGCCGGATTCGCGGTCTCGGTCCGCTGGCCGCGCAACGCACCCAAGTCGTCGCGTGACGAAGAGCAGCCCCGGAGGCCGACGCCAGGCATGCTGCGCCGCTCGCTGCGACGTCTGCGTGCCGCGGTGCGGCTCGCCGTCAGCGGCGACGCTTCGCTCAACATGCTCTGCCGCAAGCGCGGCTAGTCGAGCTTCTCGAGATCCTGGGGCGCGGAGCCCTCTCGCGCCATATGAACGCGGTTCTCGCGCGCGAAGTGCAGGTCGAACGCCTCAGCGGTCGCTGCGGCGACGGGTTGCCTACCCGCACGGCGGCCGGCCAGCAGACGCAGCGGTGCGAGAACCACGGCGCGAAAGAGTCTCGTGCTTGCAAGCTTGAGCAACGTGTGCTGGCTCGCTTCGTCGAGTCCGCCGGCGGGTCCCAGCAGCTCCTGCCCGCCAGCCTGGAGCCCGCTCCAAACCTCCGCGTACTTGCGCAGCGCCTCATCGCGCTCGAACTGTGCTGCGGTCAGCTCGGCGCCGACCCTTCGGGGTACGGTCGCTCGCGCCGCCATCGCCCCCTCGTATACCTCTACGAGCCGTTCGCCGGCGGACTCCCAGCTGAACTCGCCGGCGCGCTCACGGGTCCGGCGTACGTGCTCAGCGACGCGCCCCGGGTCGCCGAGCAGTTCAATGACCCGCCGCGCGCTGTCGCTCGCGTCCCACATAGTGATGGTCGCGAGACCCTCCGGCTGAAGCTCGGCGAGCGCGGTCGTGCTCGCAAAGAGGCACGGCCGACCATGTGCCGCCGCCTCGAACGGCAGCAGCCCCAGGCCCTCTCTGGTGCTCGGATGGAGGACGGCGAGCGAGTTCTCGATCAACCACGCCTTCTCCGGTTCTTCGATCCACGGGAGCGTGATCACCGATCCGGCGAGCTGCGGATTGCGCGCGAGGTAGCGCGCCTCCTCTTCGGCCGACGAGCCGTAGCTCGCGCGCGGTCCGGCGAAGACGACCGCACCAGGCCAGCCGTGCTCGCCGCGCATCTCGCCCAGCAACTGCAGGGCGAACACGCGGTTCTTGTGCTGAAGGTCGGAACCGACCGAGACCATGAACGGGCGTCCATCGAGCGCCTCGAGGCCCGCCGGCCGCTGTCTCGCGCCGTCCGCGCCGTATGAGTACGTGACGCCCGGAAAGACCACCACCGATTGCACCGGATCGACGAGCTGCTCGCTGATCGCCGCAGACGCCTCGTGCTGGGAGAGGAAGGTCACGCGATCGGCGAGTGCCAGCGCGCTGCGAGTGACGGCACGGTAGCGCTGCCAGCTCTGAAACGACGGGAAGTAGCTCGCGTTGTCGTAGGCGATCAGGTCGAGGTGCGTGACGACGAGCCGCTCGCCGAGCGCTGCGAGCAGAGGCAGGTCGGCAACGCCCGACACCTGAAACGGTCGGTGGACCACGTCGCTGCGCTCGGTCTCAAGGCCGGCGTCGCCCGCCTTGATCAAACGGACGCCAAGCTCTCCAAGCGCACGGTCCGCAAACGCGCCGAGTTGGTCCGGCACGACCACGCGAAGCGCGATCCGCTCCCGTGCCGCCAGGGCTCGGATCGTCTCGAGCACGATCACGTCGGTCCCGGCGGCCGGCTCGACGAGACAGCGCCCATCGATCGTCACCGACAGACCGCGCAGCGCCTGCCTGGCGCGCGCCAGCGCTGCCGGTAGCGGCGTCCCCGCGGCCGTCTCCGGCTCCTCGAGGTCGGGTGAGAAGAACGGGTAGCGCTTGCGCAGGATCGCCTCGTCGCCCGCGTCTGGGGCCGGACGGTCGCCCGGAAGCAGAGCCACGGGCTCGCGCACGACGAACACGTCGTCGGCGGCGATGTGCACGAGGCCACAGCTCACGCAGCGCTGGGAGAAGTCCGCGATCGCCCCCTCGAGCGAAGCGAATGACGCATCGAGCCCGCCGACCAGCTCGAGTGCGTCGCCTCGCAGGTAGGTCGCGCCGGCGACCGCGCTCGGAATCCGCGGGTGCACGCGCAGCGCGTGAGCGGCGACCGCCGAACCGGCGTCGCTGTCGCTGAGCTGCGACGGCAGATGTGCAGGAAGGTTGCGCCCGGGCACCGAGAGGATGCCGGCGTCGTTGCCGAGGGCACTCGCGCTCGCCGCGTGCGTGGCGGTGTAGGCCGCCGCGCGCAGGCCCGTGAGCCAGCTCGCTCCGACCACGCAGTCGCCCCGGAGCACGATCACATCGGCCGGAACGAGCACGGCAAGCGCATCCGAAAGCGTCGCGCCGGGGCCCGCGGGCGATGGCCGGGTGTGCACGATCCGCCGCCCTCGTGCGAAGTCGGCGAGGACAGCGACGTTCGCCGGGTCGGCTGAATCGAGCTCAGCCACCAGGATCAGCACGTCGGCCGGCGTATGGGCGCTCACGCTCGCCAGGCAGCGAGCGAGGCTCCCCGGCGACCCCGACAGCAACACCGCGACAGCGATCTCGCCGCGCGAGCAGCCCGCCGTGGCGCCCTGTGCGAGCTCGCCGACGGGGCGCGCCAAACCGCTCTTGCCCTGCCGGTGCGCGCCGCGGCGCGGCTGGACGTCGGGCGACTGCTCGGATCGCCGCGGCACGGTCTAGCGCCCGTTCCTGCTGAGGGTCCGTGGCTCGACCATCGCTGCCGATACCCTACCTCCGTGCGCGACTATGCCGGCAGCGGACGCCCCGTGATCCGCGTTGAGGGGGTGTCAAAGGCGTTCCGTATACCGGAGGAGCAGATGCACACGTTGAAGGAGCGCGCTCTGCATCCGCTGCGCCGTGGCGGCCACCATTCCTTCAAGGCGCTCGAGGACGTCTCGTTCGAGGTCCGCGAGGGGGAGTTCTACGGCATCGTCGGCCGCAACGGCAGCGGTAAGAGCACGCTGCTTAAGTGCCTCGCCGGCATCTACTCGGCGGATCGCGGCCGGATCTGGATCACCGGAAGGATGTCTCCGTTCATCGAGCTTGGCGTCGGCTTCAACCCCGACCTTGCGGCGCGCGACAACGTCGTCTTGAACGGGATCATGCTCGGGCTCTCGCCGCGCGAGGCTCGGGCTCGCTACGAGCACGTGATCGAGTTCGCCGAGCTCGAGGACTTCCAGGAGCTGAAGCTGAAGAACTACTCCTCCGGCATGCACGTCCGCCTCGCTTTCTCGGTCGCGATCCAGGTCGACGCCGACGTCCTGCTGATCGACGAGGTGCTAGCGGTCGGTGACGCGTCCTTCCAGCAGAAGTGCTTCGACGTGTTCAACCGCCTGCGCGACGAGGGCAAGACGATCATCCTCGTCACACACGACATGGGGTCGGTCATGCGCTTCTGTCACCGCGGGCTGCTGCTCGAACACGGCGATGTCGTATTCGAGGGTGACCCTGATGAGATCGCAAACCGCTACCTGGAGATCAACTTCAACCGTGACGCTCCGGCCGCGCAGGCGGTCGGCTCGCAGTGGAGCGGCAGTGGCACGGCGCGGATAACCGACGCGTGGTGTGAGACGCCGGACGGAGCCCAGCCTTCGATGTTCCGCCAGGGTGACCCACTGCGTTTCTGTGTGCGCGTCGAGTTCCTCGAAACGGTTGAGGACCCAGCACTGAGCGTGGCGTTCCAGAACGAGGAGAAGGTGACGGTGCTCGTCGCCAACACGGCGGCGGAAATCGAGCGCTCGGGACGCTTTGCGGCGGGCGAGGAGGCGGTGTTCTCGATCGATTTCGAAAACCTCATGGCCCCCGGCCGCTACAGCGTCCACGCACGCCTCTCGCGGCTCGGGCACGGGCTGGAGCTGCTCGATCAGTCCGCGGGCGAGGTCTCGCTGATAGTCAAGGGAACCGCCTCGCAGGGAGGCGTGGTCGACCTGCCGGTCCGGTCCACAATCGATCGCGCCCCGGCCGGCGACCGTCGCGGCCTGGAGGTCTCCTCGTGAGCGTCCTGACCTACGGCGCCGATCCGGAGCTCGGCGATCCGATTCGCGGTCCGAGCGCGCTCTCGGGCGATTGGCGGCGCTTCTGGCATCTGACGTTCACGATCGCGCGGACCGAGTTCAAGCTCCGCTTCTACGGTTCGCTGCTCGGCTATTTCTGGCAGCTCGCGCGGCCGCTGATGATGTTCGGCGTCCTCGACGCCGTCTACACGCTCGGCAAGCTCGGCAGCGCGAGCAACTACTCGGCGATGCTGCTGAGCGGCGTCGTCCTCTACACGTTCTTCACGGAGGCCACGGCCGGCTCGGTGCGCTGCGTCGTCGACCGCGAGAACTTCGTCCGCAAGATCCAGTTCCCGCGGCTGGCGATCCCGTTGTCGGTCGTGATGACCGCCCTGTTCAACCTCGCGATCAACTTCTTCGCGATCGCCGTGTTCATCCTGCTGGAAGGGGTTCAGCCGCGTATGACATGGCTCGAGCTGCCCCTGATCATCGCCGTGCTCGTCCTGTTCGCAACCGGCATGTCGATGCTCCTCTCGGCGATGTTTGTGAAGTTCCGCGACATCCAGCCGATCTGGGACGTGGTCTGCCAGGTCCTCTTCTATGCGTCGCTGATCCTGATCCCGATCGAGAAGCTCCAGGAGCACACGGGCCTGGTTCTCGGCATCCCGCTGCTTCACATCTGGCTCGTGAACCCGGTCGCGGACCTGATGCAGCAGTACCGGCACGCCCTGCTCGGGCCGGTCGCACCGGGTCCGTTGGTGCCGAAAGGCACGCACGGCGGGATCAACGTGTTGGCCGCGATGGGCGGCTGGGCCGATCTGGCGATACCGATCGGCATCGTCGTCCTCTCGCTCGTGCTCGGCTTCTGGTACTTCAATCGCTCGGCGCCGCACATCGCCGAGAACCTCTAGCGCCGGACCGCGTGCCGACGGACGGCGTCGAGCTCTGCGGCTACCTGGATGCCGCGGTCGGGGCCGGTGAGGCCGCGCGACGCTACCTGGGAGCGCTGGCAGCTGTCGGCATCCCGGCGAAGCCGCGCAATGTCCCGCTCGCAGGACGCGACAGCGCGAACTCACCGCTCGGCGGCTTCCGGCGCGGTCGTGGGACGCACCCCAGATTCAATCTGTTCTGCCTGAATCCCGAACAGCTGGGTCCCTATTTGGCGTCGCGGTCCGCACCGGAGGTGCGTTCACGCACGAACATCGGCGTATGGAGCTGGGAGGTGGACGTCCTGCCACCCGGGTGGCGCGAGGCGACGCATGCGGTGCGCGAGATCTGGACGTACTCCGAGTTCTCCGCCGGCCTGATTGCTGCGGCGACCGGAGCTCCAGTCGTGGCGATGCATCTCCCGCTGGCGCTGGACGACGCGCCGAGGCTGCCGGCACCGGATCTACCCGCGGGATTTCGCGTGCTCGTGATGTTCGACTACCTCTCCACGATCCAGCGCAAGAACCCGCTCGCGGCGATCGCCGCGTACCGAAGCGCGTTCGCACCCCGCGACGGCGCGCGGCTGATCGTCAAGTCGATGAACGCCACTCACCGCCCCGACCAGCACGATGAGGTCTTGCGCGCGGCGGCGGGACGCGACGACATCACGCTGATCGACGGGACGGTCTCGGGCGCCGAGCGGACGGGACTCATCGAGGCCGCGGACTGCGTGCTCTCGCTGCATCGCAGCGAGGGGTTCGGGCTGGTTCTCGCTGAGGCGATCGCCGCCGGGCGGCCGGTGGTTGCCACCGGCTACGGCGGCAACGTCGAGTTCATGCCGGCGGCGAGCACGGACCTGGTCCGCTTTGAGATTACGGAGGTCGGGCCGGGCTGCGAGTACTACCCGCCTGCGGCGAGGTGGGCGCAGCCCGACGTCGAGCACGCGGCGAGCCTCCTGCGCGCCGTCTTCGAGGACCGCGAGACCGCGAGCGAGCGCGCTCGGATTGCGCGGGAGAACGTGACCCGGCAACTCGCTCCGGAGCGAATCGGCAGCCTCATGCGAGAGCGCTTCTGCGCACTCGGTGCACCGCTGATAGGCCACGGCCGCTAGCCTTCCGGCGCGTGCACCGCCTCCCAACTCGCCTCGACGGCCCAATCCTCTTCGCGCCAGCGATCCACGGCGACGAGCGAGGGTTCTTTCACGAGTCGTTCCGCGCCGACCAACTCGACGACCTGGGGCTTGGAGGCGTCGCATTCCCGCAGGAGAATCACTCGCGCTCCGCCGGCGGAGTTCTGCGTGGCATGCACTTCCAGGTTGGCGACGGGATCGGCAAGCTTGTCCGCTGCGCCCGCGGCGGGATCTATGACGTGGTGGTCGACCTGCGTCGCGGCTCGCCGACCTACGGCGAGTGGGAGGGCTTCGCCCTCGACGATTCCGAGCTGCGCCAGCTTTGGGTGCCGGTCGGCTTTGCGCATGGCTTCTACACGCTCACCGAGATCGCCGACGTTCTCTACAAGCAGACCGGCTACTACGATGCCGCTCTCGAGCGCGGGATTGCCTGGGATGACCCCGAGGTGGCGATCGATTGGCCGCTCCACGCGGCGGCTCCTGTGGTCTCGGCCAAGGACGCGTCCGCCCCGCGACTCGCGGACATCGCCGCGTCGCTTCCGTTCGTCTACGCCGCCCACGGGACCTAGGCCGATCGTCCCGCGCGGCGAGAGCGCCGCCATGGCATCCTTTGGCACCGATGCGCGCCCGTATTGCAGCTTTCGAGGTCACGCCGCGTCAGTTCGAGATCCTCTCGCTGCTCGCGCTGATCTCACTCACCCTGATCGTGTGCACCGGCGCGGCGGTCCGTCTCAGCGGCTCGGGCCTCGGCTGTCCGGATTGGCCTCGCTGTTACGGGCACGTCTACCCGCCGCTGCGGACCCACGCGCTGATCGAGTTCTCGAACCGGATCGTGTCCGGCTTCGTCGGCGTCATGACGGTGCTGGCGGGGCTCGCCGCGTGGCGGCGGCGACCATACCGCCGCGACCTCCTGCTGCTGGGGATCGCGTTGCCCCTGGGCGTGGTCGCCCAGGCGGCGCTCGGGGCCGTCACCGTCGTGGACAAGCTCGCCCCGGGACTCGTCATGTCTCACTACGCGCTGTCGATGGCGATTCTCGTCGCCGCCTTCGCGCTCTACTGGCGCGCTCGCGAGAGGGCACCTAAGCCCGATGTGCGCGACGAGCAGGATCGAACGGCGGTCTGGGCGGTGCGAGCGCTCGCGCCGTTCGCGGCGCTGGTGCTGTTCGCCGGCACGGCGGCGACGGCGGCCGGACCGCATTCGGGCGGAGCGATCGGGCAGACGATCAAACGGCTTACATTCGACGGAGCCGGCACGCTCCGTGCCACGGTGCACGCGCATGGCGCGCTGGCGTTCGCATTCGGAGTCGCAGCCGTCTTTGTCTGGGTGCTCCTCGAGCGGCGCCAGGCGGATCGGATGCTCAGGCGAGCCGTGGGATTCATCTGCGTACTGGTCGCGACTCAGGGGGTGGTCGGGGTCGTCCAGTATGAGACCCATCTGCCGACGGAATTGGTGTGGGTGCACGTTGCAGCGGCAACCCTTACGTGGCTGTGCGTGCTCTGGAGCGTCGCCGCCGCGGGGAGGCTCGAACCCACCGTTGCGAAGGCCAGCGCGCAAATTCGGCCTTCCGTAGCGCCCCGCAACACCTGAACATCCGTAGCGGGCGCTAGCGTTGGGCCGGTAGCTGTCCAGTTGGGCATCCGTTTGCCCATCAGAGAGGAGCGTCATGACGAAGAACGAGCTCGCTGGATCGGTCGCCGAGAGCGCCGGCATCGGTGTCGGCCAGGCCCGGAGCGCGGTGGACGCGGTGTTCGACACCATCGCCTCACAGCTCGCCCATGGCCAGGAGGTCTCGATCGCCGGCTTCGGGAAGTTCGGTGTGAGCCATCGCGCCGCTCGCACGGGACGCAACCCGGCGACCGGAGCGACGATCCAGATTCGCGCGAGCAAGGCGCCGAAGTTCTCTGCCGCAAGCGCGTTGAAGAAGCATCTGAACCCGTAGTCCGCGACGGGCGCGAGGTCGTTGGCCTCGCGCCCGCTGCGGTGACCCGGGCGCAGCCGAGCTGGACCCGGAACGTGCTCGGTGGGGTGCCATCGTGCGATCTGCGGGGCATCTGTGAGCAGATCGCGGGCGCGTGCGGGAGAATCGCCGGATGCGCGTCACAGCAAAGGCCGACTACGCGGTTCGTGCGGCGATCGAACTGGTCGGCGCAAGCGAATCCGCGCCGCGCAAGGCCGAATCGTTGGCGGCCGCGCAGTCGATTCCCGCGTCGTTCCTCGAGAACATCCTCAACCAGCTCAAGAGTGCCGGGATCGTCCGCTCCCAGCGCGGCCCGGACGGTGGCTGGTGGCTGCTTCGCCCCGCCGATGAGCTGACGCTCGCGGATGTCATCCGCGCCGTCGAAGGACCGCTCGCGAGCGTACGCGGCGAGCGACCGGAGCATCTGAGCTACGTCGGGTCCTCGGCGGAGCTGCAACAGGTGTGGATCGCGCTCCGGGCAAGCATCCGGGACGTGCTCGAGCACGTGACCGTGGGCGCGCTCGCGGCGGGCGAGCTGCCGGAGTCCGTTGCGGCGCGCGCGCGTGATCCCGAAGCCTGGACCAGCGGCTGAGGCGGAATTGTTGGAACACCGTGGCGCGCCAAAAGGTGCGTCACGTTTCGTTGTGCGTCCCTAACGAACTCTTCAGCGCATCGCGAGCGCAGGGTGAGGGGTTGTAGGCGTGCCATGCAGTTCCAACAAAGCTTCTGGAGGAGGCTCTCACTCATGCATTTGAGACACGTCACACGCGCTGCCTGCGTCGGAGCGCTCGCGTTTGCCGGGCTGGCGACCGCGATCTCTCCCGCGTCGGCAAGGACCCATCGGCAGCCGCTGATCGGGCCGCATCGCATCTCGATCTCCGCGCAGCCGAACCCGATCGTCACCGGCGATCCGGTGGTCATCTTCGGTCGTCTGTCTGGTAGGAACAATCAGGGCAGGCTCGTCGTTCTGTACCACCGCGCCACCTACGGTGTCGGCGGGTTCGTCCCGGTACAGACCGCGCAGACGGGCCCGGACGGTGCCTACGAGTTCTCGCGCGCCGACGGCCGCGTCGACTCCAACCGCGAGTGGTACGTCGCCAGCGCCGGGGCGGTCAGTCGAATCGTGCGCGAGCGCGTTGCCGGGCTGGTCACGCTCACCGTCACAGGCCCGAACGGGCAGCCGGAGCCCGACGGGTCGGTTCTCAACACCGGCCGCGGGTTCGTCTACACGTTTGCGGGGAACGACGACCCCGGGCTCACCGGGGCGAAGGTTCTGCTCCAGCGTCAGGCGGCCTCCGGCGGGCTCGACAATTGGACCACGATTGGCCGTGGCGCGCTCGACGCGAGCGGCGACTACTCGATCACGCACTCGTTCGCGATCCCCTCGAGCAGCGGCGGCGATGCCACCATTCGTGTCCTCGTACCGAACGACGCCAGGAACATCGCGAGCCCGTCGGAGTCATTGTCGTACGAGATCGAGCAGACCCAGAATCCGAATCTGACGATCCTGCCGGGCTCCTACATCATCAGCGAAGGCGCGAGCGACACGATCAGCGGGGTCGACGCCGCCGGCGCCGGCCAGCTTCTGACGCTTTACGCCCACACCGCCCATGAGCGCTTCGAGCCGGCCGCGACGACGATCTCCGGAGTCGGCGGCGCGTACTCGTTCAACGTCAGTCCGGTCAACAACACCTACTACAGGGTGGCGAGCAGCAGTGTTTCGGCGGCCGCACGCACCGTTCCGTCAACCGGCTCGACCGGTTCCAGCGGCTCGAGCGGCTCGAGCGGCTCGAGTGGTTCGAGTGGCTCCACGGGCACGTCTGGCAGCGGTCGACATGCCACGGTCTCTGCGCTCGCCTTCGTCGGGGTCCGCGTCGTGCTGACGCTTCAGACCACGGCGACGACGATCAACCAGGGCCAGTCGGTCACTTTCGGCGGATCTGTGAACCCCGACGAGACGGGTCGAAACATTCATCTCGAGCGCCTGAACGCAACGGGTGATCAGTGGCAGGTGCTCGCCTCGGCGCCGGTCGGGCCGAACTCGCAGTACTCGCTCTCCTGGTCCTTCTACGAGATCGGAAGCGAGACGCTGCGCGTGGCGCTCGACGGAAGTCCCGAGAACCAGGGCAACGCAACACCACCGGTGACAGTGACCGTGAACGCGGTGCCCGCAAACACCCTCACGCCGGCGAGCTAGGCGCCGAGCAAGAAGGACAGCGAAGGGGCCGCCAGCAGGCGGTCCCTTCCTGTCGTCCGCGGACGTTGCGGAGCGCGAGAGCCCCCACGCCAGAACCCCACCGACGCAAAGCGCCAAGGTGGGAAAACCGCGCCAGCGGTTCTTCCCGCCTAGTAGCCGACCGGGTGGCGCACGACGAAGCCTGCGAACTCGCCGCCGCCGCTGCTCCAGCGTGATCCGCCTTCGGACAGCGCGACGGTGTCGAAGCGCCGCCCGTCGATCGTCATCCATGCGTGTGTCGAGTTTGCGTAGATCGTGACGTAGCGTCCCGGGCCGGGAGCGCCGTAGCTCTCTAGCGCCGTCGAGTCTTCCGGCACGCCGAGGAGGCCCGCCGCGTGAAGCACGTAGGACACCGACCCTGAGCAGTCGTAGCCGGGAGAGACCCACGATCCGTGACCGCCGCCCCACAGGTAGGGCAGGGTCGCGATCTGGTCCGCGGCCGCGATCATGGCGGCCATTCCGCTTGCCGCGTTCCCCGGTGTCCCGGTGCTCGGTGTGGCGTCGGCGGAACCCGAGCTTGTGCTCGTGGCCGTGCTCGACGGAGTGCTTGTCGTGGAACTTGACGGTGTGGACGGCGACGAGGTCGCCTGCTGAGTGCTGCCGCTTGCGCTCGTTGTGGTGTCGCCCGTGGTCGCAGTGCTTGGGGCGGGCGCCGGCGGCGGCGGTGGAGGCTCGGTGTCGTGGAGCGTCGGGCCGACCCCGAGGCCCAATGCCGAGCGCGTCTGCGGACCGACGATGCCGTCAACCGTGAGACCGTGGTTGGCCTGGAAGGTCTCGACCGCCGCTTTTGTCTGGGACCCAAAGGTGCCGTCGGCCTGCACGTGAAGCGCGGTTTGTACGGCGCTGACGCCCTGCGGCAACGCCGGCTGCGTTGCGGCGGTCGTATCGACTGCCGAGACGGCCGTGGTGGAGTCCGGTGCGGTGGTCGTGGCGGTGGTGCCGCCGGCAGTGGTGTTGTCCACGGCACCACCGGTGCCGACCACGGTGTCGGCGCCGGCTGCCGGCGTCGTACCCGCTCCGGAGGTGGCGGAGCCCGTGGCAACTGGCGCGGTCGCCGCGACCGGGGCGCTCGCGCTCGCCGCGTGTGCGAGCGAGCCACCACCGGTGACGACCGTCGGGGTGACGGGTGCGGCCTGCGCAACGGCCGGGTAGGCCGCCTGCATCGCGTCGTAGGTGGTCTGATCGACGATGCCGTTCGCGGTCAGCCCGTGAGCCGTCTGGAACTGGCGGATCGCAACGCCCGTCGCGGGACCCACCTGGCCGTCGATCCCCAGTCCCAGCATTCGCTGCACGTTCTCGGTGCTGCCGTAGATGACCTTCCCGAAGGATTGCGCGGCCGTCGCACCCGGAATCTCGAGCGCGCTCGACTTGCTCGGGTTGAACGCTTTGCGCCCCGACGCGATGCGGTGAACGAGTTGGGTCCGCGTTCCGGCGCCGGAGCCAGCCCGCGAGGCGCCTGCACTCGAAGCCGTCTGTGTTCCGTCCGAATGGCCCGCCGTCAGTGTCGGCAGGGTCGTCGCCGCGAGCAGCGCGAGCGCCGTGGCACCTCCTGCCGCGGGAATCGTGGTCCCTTGCGAGGCCGCACGCCGCGTGCGCCAGTAGAGCGCCGACTCAGCGAGGTTGTCGGGATCGCTCAGATCTCGCGGCGGCGTCAGCTTTCCGAGCTCGAGTGAGGCACGGCGAGGGCGCCCTCGGCGCGCGAGCGAGCGTTCGAGTGAGTCAACCCAGATGTTGTTGCTGGCCAGATCACGGCTGAGCGCCACGGCTTTCCCTCCTTGACTAGCTTGCAAGCCTGCGGGGTTAGCTGACGGACTCGCGCTCTTCGCGCTACGCCACCTCTGGTGACGATTCGCCCCGTGGACCCGAGAGGACCAAATGGTTCCCCCGCTCGCCGGCTCCTGAGAGCCGGACGATTCGGCTTCTTATGTGGTCGATGAGGCTAGCACGTTCTCTGGCGCTCGAGACACATCGCCAGGGTTACGCGGCTCCTGCAATGTGACTTGCACGAGCGGACATTGCACGTGGGCGATCAAGGAGTTCGGAGCTGGCCCTCGAACGGGCCGCGCCCGCTGGCACACCAGGCGCCGCAGCGTGCTGCGAGCGCGATCGCATCCTCCGTGCTCATCCCGGCGGCAAGTCCGTAGGTCAGACCGGCCGCGAAGCAGTCCCCGGCCCCGTACTGGTCCACGAGCGGGCCGGGCGGTGTCGCCGCCGACCAGCGACCCGACACCCCGCGCGAGGACCGCCACGTCCCGCCGCCCGCACCGCCGGTCGCGACGAGCAGCGCGGGCCGCGGAGTCATCGCGTCTGCGATCGCCTGCTCGCCGGCGTCGCTCGAGCTGTAGACGATTGCATCGACGGGGACCGCGCCGAGGGCGCTCGCGCCGCGCGGTGTCACGACGAGAACGCGCGCGCTGCGTGCCTGCTCCGCGGCCTGCTCGTCGCCGGCCGTGAAGTAGACCCCGTCGGTCTCCGTCAACGCGGCCCACGGCAAGCGATCTCTGCCCCGGGGCTCGAGGCGGGCGCCGAGCGTCGTGATCGTGCGTTCGCCTGAGCGGTCGAGAAAGGTGACTGCGCGCCGCGTGGGCTCCGAGCGACGCGCGGCGTGTACCGCGACGCCGAGCTCGGCCAGGCGCGCCACCGAACGCTCGCCGATTTCGTCATCGCCCACGGCGGTGAAGAAGCTCGCGACTGCGGCGAGTCGCGCGAGCTGAACCGCGGAGACCCCGCCGCCGCCGGCCGGCTCGGTCCATGACGCGCCGCCGTGGACGATCTCACCAGGGACCGGCACGTGGTCGACGCGGACGAACTCGACCCACTCGACGTGGCCCACGACAGCGACTCGCACTCGCGAGATCCTAGTGTCGGCCCGCCGCCCGATCCGCGCGAACCGCTAGCGTGCCGCTCGCACCGGGTTGGGCCCAAACAAGGAGGCCGGCGTGTCGGAGTTCTCAGGAAGGACCGTTCTCGTGACTGGCGCCTCTCGCGGCATCGGTGAGGCCACGGCCCGCGAGTTCGCGACGCTCGGAGCGAAGGTCGGTCTCGTTGCGCGCGACCCCGAGCGTCTGCGCGTGCTCGCGGCCGAACTCGGCCCCACTGCGCACGCCGCCGCGGCTGATGTGGCTGAGCGCGACGAGTGCGCTCGCGCAATCGCCGAGGTGACCGCCACGCTGGGGCCGATCGACGTGCTCGTCAGTTGCGCGGGAGACCTGCAGCGCGACTTCGTCGAGGACGTCAAGCCCGCTGACTTCGAGCGGAGCTGGCGCGTCTTCGTCGGCGGCGCCCTCTGGCTGACACAGGCCGTCCTGCCCGGAATGCGCGAGCGTGGGTACGGGCGGATTGTCCTGGTGTCCTCGGAGCTTGGGCTGATCGGCGGCCCGTCGTACGCCTCCTACTGCACGAGCAAGTGGGGTCTGGTCGGGTTGGCTGAGGTCCTCTACCACGAGCTGGCCGGTAGCGGGGTGCGAGCTTGCGCCGTCTGCCCGGGCGACACGAGCACCGACCAGATGCGCGCCGAGGCCGCGTGGGGGCCGACCGGCGGGACGACCGTCGAGAAGGCGATGAGGCCGACGCGTGTCGCTCGCGCGATCGTGCGAGCGGCGGGCGGGCGAAAGCCCGTGGTCGTCATCGATCGCCAGCCGCTGCGTGCGGTGTTCGCCGCTCTAGGCGGCCCGCGCTGGCTCAGCCGCAAGGTCGTCCATGGCGCCTACAAGCCGCTCCTGCGCTCGCGCGGCTCAGGCTAGGGTCGTGTGCGCACCCCGCGGTTGCACTCCGGGTTCGTGCGGGCCCCGAGCTGACGGTTAGCCGAGGGGCCGCGCGCGGGTCGGCGGCGGCGGCGGCGCGCTTGCCGCTGGCGTCGTGATGAGCCGCGCCACGAGCAGCAGAGCCACGGGGATCACCGCGATCCCGACGACCGCCAGAAACCAGCCCACACCGGCATCGGTGCCTTCGCCCAGCGTGTGAACGACGCCGAGGATCCACGCTATGGCGGTCAGTCGGTGGAGCGCCTTCCAGCGGTTCATGCCAATCCGGTCGCGCACGTAATACGAAAGGCCAAAGATCACCATCATCCAGCCGCCGATGATCCCAATCGCCATGTAGGGCTCCCGGTAGTTCATGTGGAACGGGATCAGGAGGTCGGCCAGTGTCGGGTGAAAGAAGCTGTCACCGAGCAGCGCGAACGCGTGGAGCACGAGCGCGGCGATCGCCGCCAGCGACAACGCCTCGTGCGTGGTGCGCAGGTCGGGGCCGCGCGCCTTGCCAAAACGTCCGCTGATCGCGAGCCCCACGCCGACCGACGCGCTCGCCAGCACCAGCGACGCCGTGCCTGCGGCACGACTCGTGATCCAAAAGAAGTGGGTGCTGATGGCTGCCGCGAGCATTCGGTCTTGCGCTTCAGGAGTGCGAGGTGGTCACCGCGGTCGGGGTGCTGGCCGAGGTCGAGCTGGCCGCTCCGCCATTCGAGGATACGGAATTGCTGGTGCTCGTCGTGATGCTCGAGCTCGAAACCGTCGCTGCGCCGTCGTCGCCCGAGGTCGTGCTGCCATCGCTCTCCCTCGCCGTCGCGGTCTGGGCGTTCGCCGCTGAGGCGATCAGCGCGACCGGCGCCGACCCGCTGCCGCTCGAGACGCCGAGCGCGCCGGCACCGGCGATCGCGACCCAGGTCAGTGCGAACAGCGCGAGCGTCAGGGCGCCGACGCGACGGCGAAGGACCCTCGTCCTGCGCGCCCTCGCCCGCAGGCGACGGCGGAGCTCTCGTGATACCGGGTGCTTCGGGCTGTCTGATGTGTTTTGCATGCGGGCAGTGTCGCCAAGGCACCTCTGGCCGGCCTGTGCGCAACCTGGGGATCGCCTGAGCGCGCGAATGCCGCGGCCGGGTGGTTCACGCCGGCGAGACTCGACGGCTCGACAATCCCCTGAGGGATCACGTGGAGGCGTCCGCCCCAGATCGTCAGGGCAACAAGGACGCCGGTGAGTGCGGCTGCCAGCCAGCGCGAGCGCTCCGCGCTGTGGCGGCCGCGGACGGCGACGGTGCCCACCGGCTGTGGGCCGGGCTCGCCCGCTGTCCTACCCCGCTCGCGTCCTCCGAATGCCACACGCCATCCTTGCCCGACCGCGGCATCCTGACAGGTGGAGAATCACCACCGCGACCGGGTGGATATCTACCCACCGGGCGTGTCTCGCGCGTCGACCTCGCTAGCGAGGATGCGCTCGAGCCATCCGTCGAGCGCCGCTTGCACGAACCGCTGCGCCCAGACCGGCCTGAAAGTGTGATCAGCCACCGGGATACGCTCGAGCACAACCCCCGGCCAGGGGGCCGTGCGCCCGATGAGTCCGGAGCTGGTCAGCTCGCGCTCGAGAGCCTCGCCGTAGCCGAGCAGGAGCAGGGTCTGAACGCCACGCTCGTGCAGTACAGCGAAGTCCTCTCCGGTTGCGTCCAGCGGCTTCTGGGGCGATCGGGCCCGGCCCGCTACGCGCAGCGGCTCGAGCGCCGCACGGACCGCGCGTGTCAGGCGCTGCTCCGTTCGAGCGAGCCGCGCGATCTCTCGCAGGTCGCCGGACCGCACGAGCTCCACTGCAAGGCGCGCATAGCGACGGAGGGGAACCGAATCCCTCCACTGGAACCACCACGGGTTGATCAGCATCGTCGCGCGGACCCGTTCGTCGGCCAGCGCCGCATGAAAGCTCCAGTAGGCCCCCGAGCAGAGGCCGGCGAGGACGAACCGTTCGGCGACACCGCGCGCGGCGAGCGCGTCGAGTGCCGCGAGCAGCTGGCGGGTCCGCTGCGGCCGGTAGAACGCACCGGTCCAGCGGAACTCCCGCTCGTCGCCGTCGCCGTCGCCGATCGCCAGGAGGTCGAGGCGCAACGACGTCACGCCGATCGCCGCCCAGCGCCGCGAGGCTTCGACCCAGCCGCGGCTCGGGCCGATTCGCCGCACCGCGCCCGAGTTCGCCAGCACGACGCAGAGCCCGTGGCGCGGCGCTCCAGGCGCGGGTTCGACCAGCGTGCCGCGCATTACGCCCCCTCCAAGTTCGAGCTCGAAGGGCGATTCCGTGATCCGCGCCCCGTTCGTTGCCAGCTCGACGCGCCGGACCGCGGTGGGAACGGCGCCCGCCGCCGGCCTGGACCCACGCGGCAGGCGCGCCAGCCATTCGAGCGAGGTCCCAAACGTCGTCGCGGGCATCTCGGTGAGCTCCGGGTGGACCATCATCGATGCGTAGCCGTCACCCGGCGCGTGCTTGACGCCAGCGCTTTTGGACAGGTGCTCGTGCAGGTCGCGGTCCGCGGGCAAGCCGTCGCGATCGAGAAGCAGCACCGACCGGTCGGCGGCAGCCTCCGGCGAATGCGCGGTCAGGTCGAGCCCCTCGAGTGACGCGAGCGTCTCGGCGGTGAGGACGAAGCCCGCAACCTCGAGCGACCCGTCGGTCGTCGCGGGAGGCGCCGCGCCGTCGGGTAGCTTGATCTCGGCGTCGGCGATCCGGCTGAACACCCGGAGCTCGCGCACGAGCGAGCGACCTCGCGCCGGGACGCCCCAGAGGACGAGGTCGTCGATCGGAGCGCCGTCGGCCCATGCAAGGCAGGCGAGCATTCCTCCAAGCCCGACTCCGAGCGCGACAACGCGCCTGCATCGCTCCGTTGCGGCGAGCCATGCGCCGGCGCCGGCGACGCCGTCCCGCCACACGTCGAGGCGACCCGGGTCGCGGGGCGATCCGGAGCTCTCACCGGCGCCCGGCAGATCTATGCGAAGGGAGCGGTGGCCTGCGGCGGCGAGCGTTTCCGCCCAGTGCAGAAAGGCGCGGTGCGCACAGATCTCATCCCAGCCGAACGGCGGGCAGAACAAAACCGAGATCCCGCTGTCGCGCAGTGGGTCGGCGTCGTGCATCACGCCGAAGAGCCGCTCGTTCCCGACCTCGAGGTAGAGCGGCTGCTGGGGCCCCGCTCCCGTCGGAGCCACCGTTCGCCGTGCTCGCGAGGTCACGGTAGGTGTGGGCCTGAAAGCACGACCTCGCCGCGCAGGTTCAGGGCGCTCAGGCAAACCTCGAGCGCGCCGCTCCACCCCGGGCGCCTGCGCAACCCGATGAGGCGCTCACCCCCCGGCTCGATCGAGAAGGCGTCATCGGCGGGGATCAATCCTTGACTGTGGAAGCGGACCCCGTAGGCAAACCGGCGGCTTGAAAGGCGAGCGACGAGCTCGTCTGCACCGCGCCCCGCCAGCAATTCCCCCGCGAGACCGAGGGACGCCTCGCGCGCGAGCGGCCGACCCGCGGGCAGCCGGAACGCCTGCGAGACGATCTCGAGCCCGGCGGGGCTCTCGCGCTCGAGGGTCAGGGCGACGACGTCCTGCTGCGGTTCTCCGAACCGGTAGGCATAGGAGACGTCAACGAAGCGGCCGAGCATCTCCTCCACGTCCTGGGCGAGCTGTGAGTGCGCAGCCAGCTCGATCGCGACGGTGGCTTCGCCGACCGGCACCTCGAGATCGCGGTAGAGCGCCGCGCGCAGCCGCCCAGCCAGCGGCTCCGACGAGTCGTTGGCGACATGGGCGACGATCCCGCCGAGTCCCTCGTCGACACCCCAGACGGCCTGCGGAGCCAGCGCACGACGGAGGTGGTGGTAGGCCACCTTCGGCTCCCCGTCGTGGTCGAGGATTCCCCAGCCGGCGCCGGGGCGGAGATCTCGCAGCCACAGCACGAGCCCGCCGCGGCACGAGGAGGCCGCACGTCGCCACTCACCGAAGACCTCCGCCATCACCTCGCCGCTGACCGTCCGTGAAAGCTCGAGGTAGTGCTCCGGGTCGTTGGCGCGGAGCTCCGCCGGGTCGAGGCCGAACAGCTCGTGCAGGTAGTGGTCGCGCACGTCCTCGAAGTCCCAGTCGCTCCCGACGTCGCGCGGGACACCGCGCTTCCAGCGCGGGCCTGTGAGGTCGAGGTCGGGAGCGAGTTCGCTGACAACCGCCTCACCGGGAACGTTTGCGACTGCAAGACACTCCGCGGCGAAACGAACATCGGCGCGGCGAGCGTCCTCGAGCGGGCGCCGGTAACCCCCGACTCCGTAGTAGTTGGCTACTCCGCGGGCGGGGCGAAAAGGGAGAAAGCCGCCCCACGGAGCCGAGGGCACGAAGACGGCGTCGACCGCGGCCTCCGACACCAGGCGGGGCAACAGCTCGCCGAACAACGGTCCGAACGCGATGTTCGGATCGAGCCCCAGCATCGCGACCTGCTGCGCGACCTCGCTGGAGCCGCACAGCACCGCAAGGCTGGCCCGGCCGCCGACACGTGCGAGTACGTCGGTCGCCTCGCTCTCAACCGCTGCCATGAAGTCCGGGAGCGATTCGGGGTAGTCGAGATTCGCGAACATGAAGTCCTGCCAGACGAGGATGCCTAGCTCGTCGCACAGGTCGTGGAACTCCAGCGACTCGTAGGCCGCGGTGCCGGGAATGCGCAGCATGTTGAGGCCGCCGGCGGCCGCGGTCTCGAGCAGTGCCCGCAAGCGCTCGCGGTTCGGCGCCGGGCCGCTCGCCTCGAGCGGAGTCCACACGGCGCCGCGGGCAAAGACCTGGGTGCCGTTGATTTCGAGTGCGAGTCCGTCTGCTTCGAGATCGCCGGCGCAGCGCAGCGTGCGAAAACCGATCCGTCCGGCCGCGACTTCGACGGTCCCAACCGAGCCTTGGACGCGCAGTGCCGCGTCGTAGAGCGCGGGTTGCCCGTGGGTGTGCGGCCACCACAGCGCCGGACGCTCGAAACGGAGCTCCCCGAAGACACGGATGCACTCGCCCGCGACCGCGAGCGCGAGCGTCACCTCGTGCGTCTGGGCTTCGCGCGAGAGCATTAGCTCGACCCGCTCGACCGTGCCGGCGCCAAGCGCGCGAAGGTCGGCGTGCACGCCGAGCACGGCGGTATCGCCCTCGAGCTTCGGGCGCAGCCTCAGCGAATCGACTGCCAGCGCGCGGCGACACTCCAGCCGGATCTCGCGCCAGGGTCCGACAACCGGCGGCCCCGGCGCGAAGCCGGGAGCCCGGCCGATCAGCATCGTCCTCCAGAAGCGGAGACCGCCGTCAGCGACCAGGCGGGTCCGCCAGCGGGCGCGTGGTCCGCGCCGCGCGCGCAGAAGCGGTCCGAGTGCTCTCGAGCAGACCACGAGCTCGCTCGGCCGGTCGAGCAGCCCCGTCACATCGAGGGCCGTGCGCGAGAACATCGAGTCGCCGTTGTGCACGAGCCGGCCGCCGATGTAGACCTCTGAGACTGTCGCGACGCCGTCAAGAATGAGGACGAGCTCCTCGCCTGCCGGCACTGGCGCGGCGTTGAGCGCCGTTCGAAACCACCAGTCCTGCTCGTCGAGCGCTCCGTCCTCGAGGTCTGTCCGCTCGCCGCCAAGCGCGATGAGCACATCGGCAGCTGTTCCTGGCACGCGGGCGGCGTGCCACTCGAGGCCGTCGATCTCGCTGGGGTCGCGACACTCTCCTGGCGCCGAGGCGGCGGCCTGCCATCCGTCACTGATCTCGACGAGCTCGTGCGAGGACACACCGACCCGGCCTCCTGGGCGGGAGCTCGTAGTGGGCTTGCCGGCTATTCGACGACCCCCTCGAGGGCGGTCATGGCGCGCTGCCAGGAATCGGCGAGTGACGCGATGATCGGATCGTGGTCAAACGCGCGCCGACGTGCAAGGCGAAAGCCGAGCATCTTGCAGCCGTCGACGATCTCCGACATCGCGCTCGTGGCGGCGGAGGCCTCGTCGGCGAGCAGCCACTCCACGTGGCTCGCAGCCAGCTCGAACGCGGCCCCGACCATTCTGACCGTCGCGAACGCGTAGGCGTGATAGCCCTCGAGGTCGCCTTCTAGCAGCATGGGAAGCTCGACGGTCAGTTGCTCGCCGAAGCGCTCGAAGGGATTGCCGGCGGGCCGGTGTCGCAGGTGTCGCGCCAGCAGCTCGCCCGCTGCCTGCTTCAACTCGAGGCCGGCCAGTCGCGGCCCGCTGTCAAAGCGAACCAGCTCGGTGTACGGGGGCAGGACCTCCGGCGGGCGTTCGTCGCCCAGTCCGAACACGGCCGTGTAGTCGTCTCCCTCGAGCTCGTAGAGGCCGGCGTTGTGGAAGTAACGCAGGTAGCCGGCTTGCGGGTCGATCGCCTCCGGAATCGCCGAGCTCTTGACGTGCTCCCGCCCATAGGAGGTTGCCGCCGTGTCGGGCAGGTGGAACGAGTCGAGCTCGACGATGATCGTGCGGCCTCGCTCGATCTGCTCCGCGATCTGCAGCGGGAGCGGGCGGTAGGGCTGCATCTCGTGGATGTCGATCCCGAACAGCGCCTCGAGATCCTCGGGAGGCGGCTTGAAGAACGTCCACTGGTCGCCCTCGAAGTCGCTGCGCACCAAGAAAGAAAGGGCCGCGAGCGGCTCGTCGCCGCGGGCGTGCAGAAGCTCGATGATGATGTCGGCGTAGCAATTCGTTTCCAGATAGGTGCGCCCCGGAGCGTGGAGCGCGTGCGGCGAGTAGGTGGCGACGTCGAGGCCGAGGAGGCTCCGGTACGAGCGACTCGCTGCCAGCGCCCGGCTCAACTGCCCCACAGCGCCTCTCTGACCTCATCCGGCCAGGCCGCCGTGTCGAGACCGTGCGTGCGAAGCAGCGCGAGCACGATCCGCTCCTGGCCAAAGCCGAGGCACGCTGTGTGTGCGGTCTCGCCGCTGGCTAGCGTCAGGCCGTAGGCCTGCGCGAAGTGATCCTGGTGGTAGTTGAACGACGTCACCGCCGTCGGCTCCGGGCCCGCGATCTGAACGAGCAACTCGTACTTCAGTTCCTGACCGAGTTGGTTGGCGGCGAGAATGCGCCCGCCGCGACCGAAGAACGGATCCGAAGCGCGATCGACCTGCGCGGCAAGCCCGAGGCTCCGCAGCAGTTCGAGGCCTCGCTCGCGCCAGCGCCCCCGCCACTCGAGCACTTCAGCCGGCGCGCCGATCCGGACGAGTTCGCGCTGGTGGAACATCTGCATCCGCGCCGGATCCTCGGACGGCTCGTGGCGGAACACCCACGCCCCGCCCGCATCGACAGCAAGACCACCGCCTGGCAGCCTTCCACGGCGGGCGACCGCCGGGTACACCGGATAGCAGGCTGCCGGAACCAGCGCCAGGTCGCTCATCTGCTGGTGCTCGCTCCAGTCCTCGTGCTTGGCCGCCCGCTCGTCGAGCTCCCTCGCTGCCGCCTCGTCACCTTCGAACGCGAACACGCTGCCGGCCAGGTGAGGAAATGAGTGCAGGTAGCCGCTCGCCTCGAGCTGGCGACGCGGCAGGAGCGGTGGGAAGCGCATCGTCTCGGGGTCGTCGTCGGCAGCCGCCGCGGTTACGAGCGCGTCAAAGCGCGAGCGGATGTCCTCGAAGATCGCGCCCCGCCCGTAGAGCCCCGGGACGCCGCTGGCGATCAGGATCCCGCGTTCGAACAGCTCGTCGCGGAAGGTTGCCTGGTCCTCGCTTGCCGGTAGAACGGCGAACGGCATCAGACCTCCTTTGCGATCAGGAGCAGCTGCGCGTCAGTGGCGAGCATGCGCTCGTTCGCGACCATGATTGGAGCCGACAGTGCGTCGCGCAGGTGGCGCCCGACGCTGAAGGGCGAGTTGTTGCGGTAGCCGGCGACGCCGACGACGTCAAGCGCCCCGCGGCAGACGCGAACCGCCTGTTCGGACGCAGCGAGTTTGAGGTTGTTGAACCGGAGCACGCTTGCCATCGTCGAAAGCGACTCGCGTGTCCCGTCCGCGACCGCGACGTAGTCGGCGAGTCCGCGCGAGACCTCCGCTCGCAGGAGGGCGAGCTCGGCCATCACGCTCGCCAGGCGTTGCGCCGCAGGCAGCGGCTCCCCGGGAGCGCGGCGCGCGGATTCGCGCACGAACGCGCGCCCGCGCTCGAACGCGTCGCTTGCGATGCCGAGCCAGACGTGTGACCACAAGATGTGCGAGACCGGAACCATCGACTCGCTCATCGCTCTGGCAAAGGCGGTTGGCAGGATCTGCTCGCCGGGAAAGTTCGCGCGCACGACGAAACCGGGAGAGCACGTGCCGCGCATGCCGAGCGTGTCCCATTCGCCGGTCTGCTCGAGTTGCGTCTGATCACCGGTGCTCAGCACGAGAACCTGGTCGCCCGGCTCGCTCGCGGGGTCGCGCCGCAGCGTCGTCAGGTAATCGTCGGCATGGGCGCCGTAGCTGAGCGTCGGTGCCTTCTTCTCGAATGCGAAGAGCCCACCAGCTCCCTGCTCTACCGCCGCGACCGAGCGGCTCATATCACCGCCCGTGCCGATCTCGGATGTCGCCGACGCGATCAGGCGCTGCTCAGCGGCGACCCGGCGAAGGTAATCCTCGAACCAGAGCGAGCCTTCGAGATGGCGGGTGATCGTCACCACCTGGATCTGGTGCATCGCGTAGGTCATTGCGCTCGCCGCGCAGCAGCGTCCAAGCTCATAGCAGCACATAGCGATCGTCTGGAGGCTCAGGCCCTGCCCGCCGTAGGACTGCGGCACCGCACCCGAAAGAGCGCGCGCGTCGCGCAGTGCGTCGACCGCCTCGATCGGGAAGCGGGCGTCGCGATCGACTTCGCCAGCGGCGTCGCGAGCGGGCCCGGCCGCAACCCGACGCACGTCGGCGAGGTAGCGGTCGGTGCTCTGCGCGATCGCGACCATCGCCGCTCAGGCCCTGTTCTCGGTACGCCGGAGCTCGTCGATCGCGGTGGCGATCGCGTCGATGCTCTCGAACGCGTCGCGGCGAAGCATGCTGTCGGGAAACTCGACGTCGAATCCGTCCTCCAGCGCGAGCATCAGGTTGACGCTCGCGTGCGAGGTCATCCCTGCCGCGTAGAGGTCGGCCCCGTCAGCAAGTGTTGCGACATCGACCGCCAGCCGGCCCTGCTCGGCGAGAAGCTCACGGATCTTGGTTTTGGTGTCGCTTGTCATTGCGCCGTCTCGATCTGGGCCACCACGATCGCTGCCGCGTAGTCATCGGTCACGCTGCTCGAGAGCTGCAACCCTGCGATGCCCCTGGCGGCAGCCAGGGATGCCGCGGCGCCGCGGAGTGCGAGCCGTGATCCTCGCTGGGTCACCTCGATGTCGGTTGGGGCGATCGCCGCGCCGGTCGCACGCAAAGCCTTCAGCGCAGCCTCCTTTGCGGCAAATGTCGCCGCGAGCCGGCGCGCGTCCGTGGAACCATCGGCGAGACGGCTGTCAGCGATCTCTCGCGCCGTGTAGACGCGCTCGAGGTAACGCTCGGCGTGGTTGCGGATCGAGTCTTCAACCTCCACCACCTCGACTATGTCGACGCCGACAGCCACCGGACCCATGCTAGTCGGTCGCCCACGCACGCTTCACCCAAAAACGGCGGTTCGGCGAGCGGCTACGACCCGGGGCTGAACGCGACGATCTCATCGCCGCGGGCGATGATCACCTCGCTCGTCAGCTCCGGCGCGAACAGGCCGTGCCCGATCACACCGGGCGTGGCGGAAAGCCGGGCCGCCAGCAAAGCCGGATCGCCGATCGCGCCGCGGTAGTCGGCGATCAGCCCGCCGTCCGGGCTTCGAGGAACATCGCGCAGAATGGTCGGCTCGAGCGCTGCGAGCGTCGCGTCGAGACCGAACTCGAGCAGCTCGAGCGGAACCGGCGGGTTCAACGCGGTGACGAGCTTCTCCGAGGAGGCGATGACGAGAAAGCGGCTCGCGGCCGCCGCAACGATCTTTTCGCGCGTGTGGGCCGCGCCGCCGCCCTTGATCAACCAGCCCTCGGGTGTGATCTCGTCGGCGCCGTCGATCGCTACGTCGAGCCGCTTGATCCCCTCGAACGGGAGCACCTCCAGGCCCACCTCGCGCGCAAGGTGTTCCGTCGCGGCGGAGGTGGCGACGCACCGGATGCGAAGCCGACGGGCCGCGAGTGCCGGCAGAAGGTGGGCGACCGTGGTGCCGCTACCGAGACCGACAAGCTCACCGTCGCGGACGCGGTCGGCGGCGGCGCGTGCAGCAAGCTCCTTCTCCGCCTCGCTGTCGGGCATCGCGCAGAGGCTACGCGAGTGAGGAGAGCTTCACCGTCGCCGGGCCATTTCCTAACCATGCCGGGCCTCCGGGGCGCCGTACACTCGCAATGGCGATATGACACAACACCCACGTTCAATATGGGCCGCCTCGGAGGCTGACGGCGAGCCCGCGGCGCTTCCGAGCGCCGACGCGCTTCGCGGCTACGCGAGGCTGCTGCGCGGCGTGCTCGACGAGATGCCGGTCGCGGTGGCGGTCGTCGAGCCCGACGGTCTGCTGACGTTGTGGACCGAGGAGCTCGACGAGCTCGTGCCTGCACCCGAGGGGGAAGCGCCTAGGCGCGACCTCGACGGGTTGATTTTCGGCCTGCGCGCCATCGCTGTCGACCCGGCCGAGCTGGAGCGGACGCTCGGCAGTGCGCTTTCCGGCGATGGCGATCCGGAGTTCGAGGTGGCGCTCCTCGACGGCGGCGCGCTGGCGGTGTCCGTGAGCGAGCTGCGCGACGGGGAGGGATCGCAAATCGTCTGCCTGCGCGACGCCTCCGGCGAGCTCGAGACACGGCGCGCGCTGGAGCACCGGGCGCTCCACGATCCGCTCACGAACCTTCCCAACCGAGCGCTGCTGAGCGACCGGCTGTCCGTTGCCCTCGCGCGTCGCGTGCGCCAGGGAACAGCGGTCGGAGTCATCTTCGTCGACCTCGACAACTTCAAGCGGGTCAATGACGAGCACGGCCACGCGGTCGGAGACGAGTTGCTCGTGAGCGTCGCGCAACGCCTGCAGCGCGAGGTGCGAGAAGGAGACACCGTCGCACGCTACGGCGGCGACGAATTCGTCGTCCTGTGCGAGGACCTGATCAACGAGCACACAGCGGAGCCGCTCGCCCGGCGGCTCGCAAGCTCGGTCGCGGAGCCCATGACGGTCGGCGAGCGCCTGCTCGAGATAACCGCGAGTATCGGTGTCGTGGTCGAAGGCGACCCGGGAGCGGACCCCGAGGCGCTGCTTGCGCGCGCCGACGCCGAGATGTACCGCCACAAGCGCCGCGGCAGCCGCTGACGCTCAGGGCAGGGACTCGCCGATCGCCTGACCGACCGCACGCAGCTCTGCTTCGAGCGCGCGCGACTGTGAGCGGATCGTTGCGATGCTGTGCTCCAGGTGGCCGATCTCGGCGCCCAAGGCGGCGAGCGTCTCGCGCTGGCGCGCGACCATCGCGCGCAGATCGGCGGCGCGCATCGATGCCTCGCGCTGCGCACCGTCGCGGATCCGTCGCGCCTCGCGCTCGGCGGTCGCCCGGATCTCGGACGCGACCGACTCGGCGCTCGCAAGAATGCCCGCATCGAACGACCCGGCGGCCGGTTGCGCCGGCGGATCGACCGGCTCTGAGTTGCCGTGAGCCCAGGCTCCGAACAACCGCGGGAGAGAGGAGCCGGCCGCAAGACGTTCGCCGAGTCGCCTGACCTGCGCCGCGAGCGCGGCGATCTGATCCTCGAGCTCGCGCTCGCAACCACCGCCGGCTGAGTCCGGCGGCTCCCCGTGTGGCGGAATTCGATCGTCCTGTTCGTGCATTTCTCTCGCTCCGGGTTTCGGCGTATGCCGAGCCGACCTTTCCAAACCGCACGATCGCACGCCAGAGGTGGAGTCGGCAGATCCGCAAGGCGCTTTGCGCCATAGGCGCGAGGCGAACTTGTCCCTATCCTAGGCCGAGCGTGGCCGTATGGTCCGCAGAGTCGGCGGGAAAAGGGTCTGCCGGACGCGACGATGCCCGATCATCAGAGACACCTGCCCGGGCGCTCGCCCGATGATGTCGCCGCTCGCGTGGCAGCGATCCTCGCGGCGGCGGAGCGCGACGCGCGGGAGACGATCGAGGCCGCTCACCGGTCGCGCTGGAGCACCGACGCGCAGGCAACGCCCGTCAATCGGAGAGGCACGGCGGAGGCGGTGCCAGTTGGTGAGCTTTACGCGCGGGACGGGAGCGAGGCGCACGTGGCGGCGGCCGCGGGCGAGCCTGACGCTCGCGCAGGCGGGCGCCCGACGGGTGGGGAGGAGCCTCACGCACGCGCAGGCGGGCGGGCGACGGATGGCGAGCCTGACGCGCGCGCAGGCGGGCGCCTGACGGGTGGGGAGGAGCGTGACGCAAGCGCGGGTGGGCGCCTGACGGGTGGGGAGGAGCCTCACGCGGTCGCCGCGCTCGCCGGCCGCGTGAGCTGGCTGGCGAGGCGCATCGATGCGATCGAGGCCGCACTGCAGGCCGGAACGCGGCGAGCTGACGCGCCCTCGGAGACGCATCCGTCAGAGGCGTTCGGGGCGTGGGAGCGCGCGAAGTCACCTGACGGCGCGCGGTCTCGCAACGGCGCGCGGGCGGAGCGGATGCGCGTGGTGGACCTCGCCGTGCGGGGCCGGTCGCGGCGCCAGATCGCCGCTGAGCTGCGGGCGACGATGGGTGAGCTCGAGGTGGAAACCCTGCTCGATGAGGTGCTCGAGCGGGCTTAGGCGGGCCTCGGCGGAGGCGGATGCGAGCGTGGCACGGTGCGTTAGTCTTCCCGCAAGCCACTCGCCAACGACCCCGAAGGGTGAGCACCGTGAGCACACAGACGCAGCTGTTCGACGCCGCCGAGACGAAGGACATCCTCGAGGAGCTCGATCGCAACGGCTATGTCCACATTCCGGGCGTGCTCTCGCAGGCGGAGGTCGCGCACTACCGGGCGATCGCCGATGAGATCGCCGAGCAGAACTTCGATCCCAAGCAGGGATTCGTCCACGCCCTCGGCGCGACCTACCTTCACCCGGCGCTCATGGATCTCGGGGTCGACACGCGCCTACTCGGGGTGCTCGCCGGCTCGCTGACCCCGAACATCCACATCTACCACTCCCACGTGGACGTTCACCCGCCCGAAGAGGAGACCGGGAACGCATGGCGCTGGCACGAGGACGGCGGCCGCCAGACCGCCGACCTCGACTACCGGGCGCGGCTGTCGGTGAAGCTCGGCTGGTGGCTCAGCGACTGTGAGGAGGAGGGCTACGGCAACCTCGAGGTGATCCCCGCCAGCAACCATTGGACCGAGCCGCTGCCGCGGACCCCCGGACAGACCCCGCCAGGCGCAATCCCGGTTCTCGCGAAGGCCGGCGACGTGACCCTGTTCGAGCGACGCATCTGGCACGGCCGCGGGACCAACACCTCTGACCGGACTCGCGCCGTCATCTTTTACGGCTACTCGCCACGCTGGGTCACCCAGCGCGAGTTCCCGACCGCCGAGCAGCTCGCCGCGGCTAAAGGAGACCCGCTGCGCCGCCAACTGATCGGCGCACCGGACTGGGACACCTGCCACGTCGGGCGCGCCGAGCTGCCCGTTACGCAGTACCTGCAGTCGCTGGAAGCCTGAGCGGCGAGCGCGGTTCGCGCCGCCCAAGCCGAGTCGAGTCACGCTGTCCGCGGCGCCCCGACGCTTTCGAGCCCGCGCGCGGGCGGCGGGCGGCTCTCGGGACCGAGCGAACGTGAAAGCAAGCCGGTTTCGACCGTCACGGTGGTGCGCTAGAGGCGGCGCTGCACGAGCGGCCGGTGGCGCCAGCTCATCCGCAGCCGGTGTTGTTGCCGCAGCTTGAGCAGGTGTAGCAGGAGCCGGTGCGCTGCATCATGCCCCCGCACTGGCTGCACGCGGGCCCAAGGTCGAGCCCCGCCAGCTTGGCCGGGACGACCGGCGGCGCGTCGGTGAGGCGATCCGCAGCCGGGCGCGGACTCGCCGCCTTGGCGGCGCTCGCGGGGTTCGCACCGCCGCCGTTCGTCTCGAGGAGCGCACTCGGTCCCGCGGTGTCAGAGCCGATCGAGGTGACCGCGTCCTGCGCCGACTTGCGCGCCCGGACCGCCGGCGTGAGGATTCCGAGCTCCTCCTGGGCGTCGGCGTCCAGGAAGCGCGAGGCGAGCCAGCGCATGATGTAGTCGGGCATCGACTTCGCGAAGGGGATCTCCGGGTTGTTGGTGATCCCCTCCGGCTCGAAGCGCATGTAGCTGAACTTCTGCACGAGGGTCTCGAGCGGTACGCCGTACTGCAACGAGATAGAGATCGCCGTAGCGAACGCGTTCATCATGCCGCGAAGCGTCGAGCCCTCCTTGCCGATGTCGGTGAGGAAGATCTCGCCGACGGTCCCGTCCTCGTACATGCCGGCGGTGATGTAGCCCTCGTGCCCGCCGAGCGAGAACTTGTGTGTGAGGGACTGGCGCTCGCGCGGCATCCGCTTGCGCTTCGGCCCGACCTCGCGCAGCGCCGACTCGACAGCTTCCGCCACCAGCGCGTCGACGTCAACCGGGGCCGGCGCGTCAGTCTGCGCATCGGTGCGAAGCGCCTGCGCCGTCTTCGAGCCGTCGCGGTAGATCGCGAGCGCTTTCACGCCGAGCCTCCAGGCCTGCACGTAGGCGTCGGCGATGTCCTCTACAGTCGCCGTGTTCGGCAGGTTGACGGTCTTCGAGATCGCTCCCGAGATGAACGGCTGAACGGCGCCCATCATCTTGATGTGGCCCATGTGCGAGATCGCGCGCTCGCCGACCGCGACATCGAACACCGGCAGGTGCTTCTCCTCCAGACCGGGTGCACCGACGATCGTGCTGTGCTCGTTGACGTGAGCGACGATCTGCTCGACCTGCTCGCCGCTGTAGCCGAGCGTGCGCAGGGCTAGCGGGATCGTGCCGTTGACGATCGTCATCTGACCGCCGCCGACGAGCTCCTTGAACTTGACGAGCGAGAAGTCCGGCTCGACACCGGTCGTGTCGCAGTCCATCAGGAAAGAGATCGTCCCGGTCGGAGCGAGCACGGTTGCCTGAGCGTTGCGGTAACCGTGCGCCTCTCCCAGTTCGACCGCCTCGTCCCACGCCCGGCGCGCCGCCGCGAGCAGGTCGGCGTCGGTGCGCTCGACCTCGGGGATCGCGTGCGCCGCGTCGCGGTGCATCCGCATCACCGCGTTGTGCGGCTCGCGATTCTCCGGATAACGCTCGTAGGGCCCGAGCGCGGCGGCGACCCTCGCCGACTGCGCGTACGCGCGCCCCGTCATCAGCGCCGTGATCGCTGCGGCCTCCGTGCGGCCCTCGTCCGAGTCGTAGGGCATCCCGTTGCTCATCAGCAGGGCGCCGAGGTTCGCGTAGCCCAGCCCGAGCTGGCGGAACGCGCGGGCGTTGATACCGATCTGCTCGGTCGGGTAGCTGGAGGGCCCGACGACGATCTCCTGCGCCAGCAGCACCACGTCGACGACGTGCTCGAAGGTTCCGACGTCGAAGCTGCCGTCCTCGCGACGGAACTTCATCAGGTTGATCGACGCGAGGTTGCAGGCGGAGTCGTCGACGTGCATGTACTCGGAGCACGGATTCGACGCGTTGATCCGACCGCTCACCGGGTCGGTGTGCCAGCGGTTGATCGTCGTGTCGTACTGGACGCCCGGATCGGCGCAGCGCCA
>CAYQZU010000012.1:0-78433 GCA_964422115.1 uncultured Solirubrobacteraceae bacterium
GCGGTCGTCGAGATCTTCGTCCACGAGGGCGCGAAGGCGCGCTACACGACCGTCCAGAACTGGTCCAAGGACGTCTACAACCTGAACACCAAGCGCGCCCGCGTCGATGCTCACGGCACCGTCGAATGGGTCGGCGGCTCGATGGGCGCGAAGGTCGTGATGCTCTACCCGGGCTCCTACCTGATGGGTGAGGGCGCTCGCGCCGACCACCTCAACGTCGGCGTCGCCGGCAAGGGCGTCCACAAGGACACCGGCGCAAAGGTCGTCCACCGGGCGCCGAACACGACGTCCAACATCCTCGCCAAGTCGATCTCCAAGGACGGCGGGATCATGGGCTACCGCGGGCTCGTTCACATGGGCCCCAACTCGCAGGGCTCCAAGGCGCGCGTCCAGTGCGACGGCCTGATGATGGACGGCATCTCGCGCTCGGACACCTGGCCCGACATTCAGATCGAGAACCCCCACGTCACGGTCGCCCACGAAGCGACGGTCGGCCGCATCTCCGACGAACAGCTCTTCTACATGGGAACGCGCGGCTTCAGCGAGGACGAGGCCGCCGCGATGATCGTCAACGGCTTCATCGAACCGGTCACCAAGGAGCTCCCGATGGAATACGCGGTCGAGCTGAACCGGCTGATCCAGCTGGAGATGATCGGCAGCATCGGCTAGCTCCGCGCGCCTGCGGCCTTGGGCGCGTGGCTTCGTAGCGGACGCTTGACCGCAGCGCTGCTCGCTGGCGGCCTTGGGGGTGGAGGTGGCTCTTGGCGCGTGGTTTGGGCCGGGGCGTTGGTAAGCTCGGTCGATGGTTCGGCGGGGCTTTGTGGCCGTGCTGGTGGCGGCTGCTGCGCTGGTCTTGGCGCCGGCTGGGGGTGCTGTGCGGGTGCCTCGTGTTTGCGCTGCGGGCGACCTGCGGGTGGATGTCGATCGACAGGTTTCGGCGAAGACGGACTCGGATCCGTTGCTGCTTCGGATCGGCAACTCTGGCGGCTCAACTTGTTCGGTCGATGGGTATCCGCGGATTGAGTTGGAAGACTCGCGGGGTGTGGCGTTCCCGCTCCGTTACCGCCACGTCGGCGACCAGGAGGTGACTGGTCGCGCGCCGGTGAGGGTCGTGCTGCGCGCGGGGGCGGGCGCGTGGGTTTTGATCAACAAGCGGCCTTGCGTGCTGGCGGTGAGTGGCCCGCCGGCTACGACGCTTCGAGTGGGGTCGCCGGGCAGCAGCGGGTGGTCGAGCGTGGCGCTTGGACCGCGCTCGGGCTTTGACCTGTGCCGTGGTTCCGACCCCACCCGGAATGACGTCGAGGTCTCGCCGTTTGAGGCGACCGCAGCCGCTACATGACGTGGGCGTCGTGGACGCGGCCGGCGGCCTCGCGCTCGGCCGCGCTCAGCTGGTCCGGATCGACCTTCCGGACCCATGCCCAGTGGTGGCCGACGGGGCAGCGCTGGTAGCGCCGTGGGCCGAGGCGGATCGCCTTGAACGAGCCGAGCGGGACCCAGATCGTCGTGAACAGGTGGCCCCTGTTGCAGCGTACGATCGTCTCGAAGCGCGCGAACATCGCCCGTTATTACCACGCAGGCGTACTGTCGTGGCATGAGACCCATGATGCCGGCGTGGCGCGCTCGCCGCGCCTCCCGCTCGAGTCAGGCCGTCGCGGCGTTCCGCGCGACGCTCGAGCGACCTCACACGCCCGACGGTGACCCGCTCGCGCAGGCCCGGCTCGCCGAAGGCATGCCGCCGCCGAGCGGCGAGAAGCTGATCGCCCATCTCGCCGCCCGGACGCGGTTCTTCGACGACGCCGTGCTCGCCGCGATCGACTCTGGAACCACGCAGATCGTGATCCTCGGGGCCGGTTACGACGATCGCGCGCTTCGCTTCCGCGCGCGGTCGGTGCGCTTCTTCGAGGTCGACCTTCCCGGGACACAGCGCGACAAGCGCCGCCGGCTGGCGCGCGGCCGGACCGACCTCGACGGCGTGACGTTCGTGCCGGCCGACTTTCGCAGCGACGATACGGCCGCCGCGCTCGCGCGCGCCGGTCACGAGGCTTCCCGCCCGACGCTGTTCCTCTGCGAGGGCCTCGCGATATACCTCGACCTCAACGTGACGGTTAGACTCTTTACTGCGGCACGCTCCCGCTCAACCCCGACCAGCCGGCTCGCTGCGAGCCTCGCCACCCACCCCGACGGCGAGCGCTCGGACTCTGTGGTCGCGAACGCCAACGCGCTCCGCGAGCACGCGGACTCAGAGCCGTGGCAGACGATCCTCCCGGTCGCCGGCCAGGCCGAGCTCCTGGCGTCCGCCGGCTGGACGCCGACACAGACAGATCAGCGCACTCGCGGAATGCTGCTCGTGCTGGCCACGCCGATCGAGCTCGCGCACGCGGCTGCGATCGCCGCCCCGAACGCATCGACCTCCTGCGCCGTCGTGTCCCACGAGCAGACCCAGCGCACCTCGTCGCGGGACTCGTCCCACACGTAGAACGGCCACAGCGCCTGTAGCGGCGCGATCGCCGCGCGCGGCAGCCGCGCGAAGACGGCGTTCGACTCAACCTCCTGCGTGATCTCGACGCCCTCCACGCCACGCACACCGGCCGCGAGCCGTGCCGCCATGTCGTTCGCGTGACGGGCCAGCGTCAGCCACAGATCTCCTTCGAGCAGGGCGATGAACTGCGCGGCGAGGTAGCGGCTCTTCGACGCGAGCTGCCCACCCTGCATCCGCAGGAACCGGAAGTCCGCCGCCAGGTCCTCGCGCAGGATGACGACCGCCTCCGCCCCCATCAGGCCCGCCTTCGTTCCGCCGAATGAAACGATGTCGATCCCGACCTGCGTCGTCAGCGCGCCCAGCGCCACGTCCAGCGAGGCGGCGGCATTCGCGAGCCGCGCGCCGTCGAGATGCACGAGCAGACCGCGCTCGTGCGCGTGGTCGGCAATCGCCGCCAGCTCCGCCGGCGTGTAAACGGTGCCGAGCTCGGTTGCCTGCGTCACAGAGACCAGCCGCATCTGTACCGAGTGCTCGTCGCCGATTCCCTGAAGTAGCGGGTCGATCTGCTCTGGCCGGAGCTTGCCGTCCGCCGTCGCCAGCGCGTGGAGCTTGACGCCGGCGATGCGCTCGGGAGCGCCGCCTTCGCTCGTGTTGAGGTGAGCCGAAGCGGCACAGATAACGCCCTCCCACTCGCGGCACGCGGCACGCAGCGACAGGACGTTCGCCGCCGTGCCGTTGAACACGAGGAATGCACGCGCCTCGTCGCCGAGGTGGTCGCGGAAGCAGCGCTCGGCGCGCTCCGTCCACGGATCGAGCCCGTAAGCCACGGCGTGATCACGGTTTGCCTCGCCGATCGCCGCGAGCACCTCGGGGGGCACACCGGCGTGGTTGTCGCTCGCAAAGCTCCGCACCACCGAAGGTTCGCACGCCACGGCGCGCGGCGGCGACTGCTAGCTTCGCTCGCGATGCGCCCACCGACACACACGATCGTCGCGCCGCCGCTGCCGACCGGGTCGACCTGGCTGAACTCGCCGCCGCTCACAATGCGCGAGTTGCTCGGGCGGCCCGTGCTGATCGAGTTCTGGGACTTCTGCCGCCCGAACTCGTTGCACACGCTCCCCTACATCAGGGCATGGCACGACCGCTACGGCAACGACGGCCTCGTGATCATCGGTGCCCACTGCCCCGGCTTTCGCGCATCGGCGCGCGAGGCGTCTGTGGGCGACGCCGTCGAGCGCTTCGGGATCAGCCACCCGATCCTGCTGGACACGAACTTCGCGCTCTGGCGCGAGTACGAGAACCACGGATGGCCAGCCCGCTACCTGTGGACCGCGGACGGAACGCTCGCCGACTACTGCCACGGGGAGGGCGGCTACCTGGAGACCGAGCTCGCGATCCAGGAACTGCTCGGCGTCACGCGCGAGCCGCTGGCGCCACTGCGACCGCAGGACGCACCCGATGCCCGGCTGGTGGTGCCGAGCGAGGATCGCCTCGAACCGCCCTGGTCGGGTCCCTACGAGGCGGGCGCGGTCTGGGCCGTGCTCGAGCCGCGCGGCCGCCGCGAGGGCGGAACGGTGATTGTCAATGGAGGCCGGCGCGATGTCGAGGGGCCGAGCGCCATGCTGCTGTTCGAGCACCACCACCACGCCCACGGCGAGCTGTCGCTCGATCTCGGCGAGGACGTTCGCTGCGACGCGGTCTGTTTCACTCCCGGCCTCGCCGGCTAGGCGACCGCTGCCCCGGGGCGACCTGCCCGTGTTGGCTCCCGGCCAAGCGGCCCTGCGCGGGCCGCCGTCTGAGGCGTTCCAGCGCGGATGCGAGGCACCGGCGCCATAGAGTCCCCCGAATGACAGTCAGCTCCCGCGCAACGCGGCCGGCGAGCGGTCGGCGAGCAGACGCAGCAAGCTGGGCGGCGCACCGCCGTCGATCCGTATCGCCCCACCGGGCCAGTAGGGACTGTCCGGATCGCCCGCCCCAAGGAAGGCCTCGCTGTAGACCCATGAGCCCGTGTTGTGGAGCTGCACGCCGTTCGGGGTCAGCCACTCGGCCGCGAGGTCCCCATCGAGCATGCCAAGTCGGTGAGTGTGCCCGAACACGACGTGCCGGGCGCGCACCTGGAGGCGCTCGACCACCTCGCTGATCGCCCGCAGCGCGGCGCTGCGAAGCTCCTGCGTGGAGACCTCGCTACGCAGCGGACCGAGGCCGGCGGCGTTCAGGGCGCGTACCGCGACCGGGAACGCGGTGGCCAGCGCCTGAGCGCGAACGCCGCCCGCGCGCCCCGCGCGGAGCGTGCGCCAGACATTCGTCGCGGCGCTACCGCCCGGGCCGTGCCCGACGCGACCGGTCTGGGCCGCGGCATGGTTCCAGGCGTAGACCGGCTCGAGGACCGCCTCGTAGTCATCGACCGAGTGCACGTCATTCCAGCGGCGCGGTCCGCCGAGCGTCATACGCCCGCTGGTGGCGATCGCCAAACGCTCGAATGTGGGCACCGTGAAATGCACGTCGAGATAATGGCCGTGTGTCGCGTAGACGTCCTCGCGTAGCCAGAGCCCGGGATAGGCGAGTTCGACATCCGCGCCCGGACCAAGCTGTGCCGCGAGGGCGGCCGCGAGATCTGATGCCTTCTTTGGCGTGATCCGCTGCTCGAGCCCGAGCGCACCGTCGTGGCGCGCTCGCCAGCGAGCGATCAGGGCGTGGTCGTGGTTACCCGGCACGATCACGAGCCGGCGACCGTCGAGAGCCGCCCCGAGGGCGTTGAAGAACGGCGCCGAGGCCTCGAGCACCTCGGCGACCGGCCGATTTCGCAGCTCGAGCGAGTCGCCGAGCAGGACGAGGCGATCGACGCCGTCGAGCGCCGCCACCAGCGCATCAACCGCGCTACTCCGACGCAGCACATCGGCATCGAAGCGATCGCCGATGTGCAGGTCGGAGACGATCAGCGTCCCCGCCACGGCGCTACTCCGCCGCGGCGCGCGCGGTCGGGCGGATCGTCTTCGGCAGCATGAATCGAACGTCTTCGCGGGTGAACTCCAGCTCGGACACGTCGGTCACCCCTCGCTCAGCGAACCGCTCCACGAGCTCGCTGACCAGCTCTTCGGGCGCGCTCGCGCCGGATGAGATGCCAAGAGTTCGGACGCCCTCGAGCCAAGCTTCCTCCACCTCACGCACGTTGTCGATCAGGTGCGATCGGGCGCCGCAGTCGCGCGCGACCTCGACGAGACGCTGCGAGTTTGACGAGTTCCGCGAGCCGACGACGAGGACGAGCTCGCAGTGTGCGGCGAGCTGGCGCACAGCCGCCTGGCGGTTGGTGGTGGCGTAGCAGATGTCGTCGGTGCGAGGCCCAACGATCGCCGGAAAGCGCTCTCGCAGCCGCTCGATGATCGACCGCGTCTCATCCACCGCGAGGGTGGTCTGGGTCGTGTAGGCGACCCGCTCGCGATCGGGAACCTCCAGCGAGTCGACATCCTCCTCGCTCTGGACGAGCAGGATCTGCCCAGGGGCCTCCCCCATCGTGCCCTCGACCTCCTCGTGGCCGTCGTGGCCGATGAGGATCACCGTGTACCCGTCGGCAACAAATCGGCGCGCCTCGACGTGGACCTTCGTGACGAGCGGACACGTTGCGTCGATCGTCCGCAGCGAACGCGCTTCCGCGTTTGCCCGCACGCTCGGCGCGACTCCGTGAGCGGAGAACACGGTGACCGAGCCCTCCGGGACCTCGGTCTCCTCCTCCACGAAGATCGCGCCGCGAGCGCGAAGCTGTTCGACAACGTGCTTGTTGTGAACGATCTCCTTGCGCACGTAGACCGGCGCTCCATAGCGCTCCAGCGCCAGCTCAACCGTCTGTACCGCCCGGTCAACGCCGGCGCAATACCCGCGCGGCGAGGCGAGCAGCACACGCTCGATGCCGAGCGGCTCCACGGCCCTGTCAGTCGCGACGCTCACCCACTGATTGTAAGGCGCCGCGTTAGGGACCGATAAGCAGAGCTCTAAGGGCCGCGCGCCGTTCGCAACGGAAGCGGCCATTTCTGCTGGCGATCGCGCCGCGCGACGCGGTTCAACGCCCACAACCGTCGCCCAGCGCAAGGAGCGCTACGGCCTTGGGCGGCAGGAGCAGGTTCTCTAAGGGACATCCTCGAACACGTCACGCCGGACCGTGCGGCCGCGGCGCACCGTCACCGCCACGGGGGCGAGCGTGACGCCGCCCGCTCGCCGCGCACTGATTGTGTAGCGGCCGGCCGCGACGTGCAGGACGAAAAGCTGGCCCGTCCCGCGCAGCGTCTGGCGGGCAACCACGCGACCACTCGCGGCTCGCAGCGTAACCGTGCCGCCGTCGGGACCGTAGACTGGCGCGCCGCCGCAGCCAGGTCTGAGCGCTCCGCCCTGCACGTAGATCCCGACGACGACCTCCGTCGGGCCGCGGGTCACATAGGGCTCGCTCGGAGCCACCGCGACCGTTGGCTTCGGGCAGGCCTGCGACTCGTGTGCGATCGCGGCGAGCATCGCCACAGCCTAGATGGCTGATTCCACGTCGGCGGCGCCCGCAAATCAACCATCTGGATGAAGCCGCGTGTGCGCACGCCGCTCAGGCCCCGGCGCAGACCCACCCGGCCGGCGGCTCGCCGCTCACCTCGGCCGAGACCTCGGCCATGGCCGAGCTCTCCCACTCCGCCCGCAGAAGCGAGTATGAGACGAGGTCGTGCGGTCTGCCGTAGTGGCGCTGGAAGGAGCGCAGCACGCCCTCGTTGGTGAATCCGAGTCGCTCGAAGGCGCGTTGCGAGCGGTGATTGTTCACGTCCACCCAGGCACCGAGGCGCTCGATCCGCAGAACATCGAAGGCGAGGCGGGCGAGCAGCGCCTCGGCTTCGTCACCGACTCCCGACCCCCAGTACTCGCGTCCGAGCCAGATCCCGATCACCGCGCGGCGATCGCGGTGCGATAGCTCGAGCAGCGAGATGACGCCGAGCGGCCTGTCAGCCGGGTCGGTGATCGCGAACTCGAGCGCCACGGCGTCAGAGCGGTTGCGCGGGAGCGTGGCGATCCATTCCGCCGCATCGGCCTGCTTCTCGTAGGGACCCCACGAGAACGGATGCGTCACCTCGGGGTCGCTTGCCAGCTCGAACAGTCGCGGAGCGTCTGCTGGCACCGGGTAGCGAAGCGTGACGAGCGGCCCGCTCGCGGTGAGGTCCTGCTCCGGCTCTGTCACGGCGCGATCGTCAGTATCCGAGGGCGAACTTGGCGTCGTCGCTCATCAACTCGGGCGTCCACGCCGGCGTGAACACCATCGTCGAATCGACCGACTCGACCCCCTCGAGCTCGGAGACGAACTCGTCGATCTGCTCGCTCACCTGCGGCCCGATCGGACAGCCCGGCGAGGTCAGCGTGAATGTCACGTGCACGCTGGCACCGTCGACCTCGACCCCGTAGATCAGCCCGAGCTCGACGAAGTCGAGCCCCAGCTCGGGATCGATCACGTTCGTCAGCGCCTCTTCAACTTCCTCGACTGTTGGCATACGCCGATTCTACGCCGCGCGCTGGTGGCATACCCTGCGGTTGTGAGCGAGGGGCCCACATTCAGCTTCAGCGACGGACGACTCCATTGCCACGTGGAGGCGGGTGGGCGAGCGGTGGTGCTCGGCGACGACGTCCCTGCCGGGATCCATGTCGCCACCGTGCGCGAGAGCGGTGCCGGCTTCGACTTGGCGATCGACGGCGTCTGCGAGGCGCGGCTCGCGCCGCTCGGACCGCCGCTCCGGTTTCCCGACCTGGATGCCTCGCAAACGCTCTGCACGCTGAGTGGCCGCGACGCACACGGCACGGCGTTCGCCGGTTACGGCTGTGTGTCGCGCTCGGGTCCGCCGTCTGGATCGCTGTCGCTGCGTCGGACGATCTGGGCGGCGTTCGGCGACGACCTCGTGCTCGCGGCCGTCGCCGAGCGTGCGGCAGGGAGCGCGGGGCACGGAGCCGAGCGGATCGCGGGGGTGATCGCGCAGGGAGCGCCGATCGCCAGCAGTCCGCGCGACCCGGCGCGGCTGTCGACCACCTACGGGCAGGACGGTTTGGTTCTGCGCGTCGGCCTGGAGTTCGGGTTGCCGGAGTCCGACGGCGACGACACGGCGCCAGAGGGGTCGGTCGGCCGTACGAGCATCGCCGGACAGTCGATCGCGACGGCGGTCTTGGCGCAGCCCGGTGGCGCCAGGACCGAGATTGCGTTCCTCGACTGGCACACCGGCGGGCGAGGTGGCGTTGGCTGCTACCTGCTCGAACGGTTCGCGGGCTGAGCGCGCGCGTGCAGGCAGCTCAGTTGGGGCTGCCGAGCCGATCCCACATGTAGAGCTCGACACACTCGCTGGCGAGCTCGCCGGCACGACTGCGTGAGAGACGCGGGAGGATCTCAGCCAACGCGTGCTCCTCCGCCCGTCCGGCGTCGAAAGCCTCCTCGCTGCCGAGACCCGCTGCCACCTTCAGCGCCTCACGGCGGTGCTCACCGAGCGACGGGTAGATCGACACGAGGAAGTCTGTGTTCGCGATCGGTTGCCCCACCGTTTCCAGCGAGGCGTGCCACGCAGCGAGCATCGACAGATCGTCAGCATCGAGCTCCGACACGGCCTGCGTGTAGTGGCCCACGAGCTCCCGGTCGGGAATCTCATCGACCCACGCGTGATAGACCTCGCCAACGAGCTGCCGGCGGGCTTCGCGACCAACTGACTCGGCGATCACGCGGATCGCATCGTGCGGCTCGATGAAGCACAGCGGCATCGCCCACATCTCCCGGCGGCTCGAGTTTGATACCGCTAGGTTAGGCGCCACGGTGGACGTCACCGCCCGCCACCGCCGCGGCGACACCGGTCGTCAGTGCCGCCGCTCACACCCCGGCGCGCCGGCCGTCAGCGCCCTTTCTCGTCCACCTCGTGGCGGACGAGCGTCACCTCTGCCGGGGTGTCTTTCGACCGCCATCGGTGACGGTCTTGAACGGGCAGCTCTTGGTGCCGCGAAGGTGCTCGTAGACCACGCAGAGCGAGGGACGCGGAGCGCCTGTAGCGTCGACGAGGCCGGCGTCGAAGCCGCCATTCTTGCCCGCCCCGCCGAACCAGCTGTAGATGTAGAGGCGCGTGATGCGCCGGCTCGAGTCGGCCAGCGAGAACATGTACTTGGTCGCCTTCGCCTGACGCGAGAGGTTGAACGGGAAGTGAGGCTTGAACTCGGCCAGGCCCCCCGTCTCGGTCAGCCATACCTGGCCCGGCACGTCGGCGAGCATCGCCTTCGTTCCGTTGTCGACGAAACGGTTCGTCTCGCTGTAGTTGTGCAGACCCCAGATGTGGGGCATGTGCTTGGAGCCGACCGCGACCTTGAAGGCGTTGATGTAGGAGATCGTGGCTCCTGGATTTGTCGAGTCGAGGACATCCAGGCCGACCACGGTGCAGCTCGGGCAGACCTTCTTCAGCGCGAGGTAGTACTTTGCCGCCTGCTTCGGCGTCGGGCTGTCGTAGTTGTCGTTCGGCGCGCGCACGTTGCCGCGGTTGACCTCGTTCCAAGGCGTGAGCACCTTGACCGTCGGGAACATCGCGACGAAGTCCCTCATGTCGGTCGTGTAGGTCGCAACGCTCGGCATCTTCTTCGGGCTCGAGTTGTTGTGGTAGAAGGCGACCATCGGCTGAACACCGGCGGTCTGCGCCGCGGTCAGCCACACCTTGAGCGATGCGAGCGCCGCCGGGTCGGCGCCGGACGCCACGTCATACGCCGTGAAGAAGCGCGCGACCTTCACCCCGAGCGCCTGCCACGTGGGGTCCGTGAACATCGCCGGATTCTCGTCGCCAATCCCGACCATTCTCCCGCCGGAACTGGTGTGCGCCGCTGCGCGGGTGCTCGAGCCGAGCGCGGTGCCGGCGGCAAGCGCCGCGATGACAAGGGCAAGGATCAGGGCGAGCGGCGTACGGGTCATGCGCATGAATCAGCTCCTTCGAAGAGTGCAAGAGGATGCGGCAGGCAGCGGCGAACTCGGCGGCCGCGACCATTGTTACAACGCGGGGGTCCCGCGCTTGTAGCGAAAGTGTGGCGCATTCAGACGGGAAGCGCAGCGAGTGCGCGCTCGACAGCCAGCGCGCAGCCGCGGCCCTCGTTGATCGCCCAGACGATGAGCGACTGCCCACGCCGTGCGTCGCCGCAGGCGAACACGCCGTCGACCGATGTCGCGTAGTCGGGCGCGGCGATGTTCCCGCGACCGTCGCGCTCGAGACCGAGCTGATCGGGCAGAGCACGCTCCGGGTGCAGAAAGCCCATCGCCAACAGGACGAGATCGGCCTTCAACTCGCGTTCGCTACCCGCTATCGCCGCGAACGGCGGCTTGCGGTCGGCATCGGCGATCTGCATGGCGGAAACTCTCTGCTGGCCGGTGAAGCGGGTAGTCACGACGGAGAAGTCGAGCTCGCCGTGCGCGGCAACGCGCGCTTCCTTCATCGCGTAGGAGATACGGAGCTTGACCGGCCACACAGGCCACGGCGTGAGCGCATCGGCACGGTGGGCCGGCGGCTCCGGAACGATCTCGAGCTGCGTGACCGAGGCTGCTCTCTCGCGGACGGCGTTCCCGACGCAGTCGGCGCCGGTATCGCCGCCGCCGATCACGACGACGTGCTTGCCGGCCGCGGTGATGCCTGCGGCCGCCGGGACCTCGACGGCCGGCGGTGGGCCGTACTCGCCTGCGACCCAGCGGTTGCGCTCATAGAGGTACTCCATCGCGAAGTGGACGCCGTCGAGCTCGCGGCCGGGCACGTCGAGGTCTCGGGGTACCCGTGAGCCGATCGCCAAGACCAGCGCGTCGTACTCCGCGCGCAGCTCGGTCGCTTCGATGTCGACGCCCACGTCGACCCCGAGCCGCAACTCGACTCCCTCGGCGAGCAGCTGATCGACGCGGCGCTCGACCAGCGACTTCTCGATCTTGAAGTCCGGTACCCCGAAGCGGACGAGGCCCCCGGGAGCTTCGTCGCGCTCAAAAACGACGACCGAGTGTCCGGCGCGGCGCAGCTGCTGCGCCGCCGCTAGACCTGCCGGCCCGGAGCCGACGACGGCGACCCTGCGGCCCGTCTCGAGCGCCGGGGGCCGCGGCGTGACCCAGCCCTCCGTGAACGCGCGATCGATGATCGCGTTCTCGATCTGCTTGATTGTGACCGCGTCGCCTTCGCGAATCTCGAGGACGCAGGCTGCCTCGCACGGCGCCGGACAGAGGCGACCGGTGAACTCGGGGAAGTTGTTGGTGGCGTGAAGCGCCTCGATCGCCGCCTGCCAGTTGTCCCTGTAGACGAGATCGTTCCAGTCGGGGATCAGGTTGCCGAGCGGGCAGCCGCTGTGGCAGAACGGAACCCCGCAGTCCATGCAGCGCGCGCCCTGGTCTCGCAGCTCCTGCACCGGGCGGGCGAGCGTGAACTCGCGGTAGTCACGAGCCCGCTCGGCCGGGTCGCGCTCCAGCGCGCCGTCGCGCTGAAAGCGCATGAAACCGCGGACCTCGCCCATCAGCGATCCGACGTTCCGGGGCTCGTCACTTCAGCTCGCCTCGACGAGAACGCCGGACCGCTCGGCCTGCTCATTGAGGACGCGGCGGTAGTCGTCGGGCATCACCTTGACGAACCGCCGAAGGTTCGCCTCCCAGTCGGCGAGGATCCGCGCGGCAACCGGCGAGCCGGTGCGCGCGTGGTGCTGTTCGATGAGCTCGCGCAGCTCGAGCTCATCGCAGGAATCGATCGGCTCGAAGCTGACAGTGGCGGTGTTCGCGCGGCGCGTCTCGAAGTCGCCGACCTCGTCGAGGACGTAGGCGATGCCGCCGCTCATCCCGGCGGCGAAGTTGCGCCCGGTTGGCCCGAGGACGACCACACGACCGCCGGTCATGTACTCGCAGCCGTGATCGCCGACGCCCTCAACGACCGCTCGCGCGCCTGAGTTGCGCACCGCGAAACGCTCGCCGGCGAGGCCGCGGAAGAACGCGCTGCCGTCAGTGGCTCCGTAGAGCACCGTGTTGCCGACGATGACGTTGTCCTCCGCGACGTAGGCGGCGCCGGCCGGCGGGCGCACCACGATGGTGCCGCCCGACAGCCCCTTGCCCGTGTAGTCGTTCGCCTCTCCCTCGAGGGTGAAGCTGACGCCGGGCGCGAGCCAGGCACCGAAGCTCTGGCCTGCCGAGCCGCGGAAATCGGCCGTGATCGAGTCCTCATCCAGCCCCGCCGCGCCGTGGCGGCTTGCGATTGCACTCGAAAGCAACCCGCCGACAGTGCGGTTGACGTTGAGCACGGGTCGCGCGAGGCTGATCCGCCCGCCGTTTTCGATTACGTCCTGCGCCTCCTCGATCAGTCCCCAGTCGAGTGCGTCGCCGAGCACCGGCTCCTGGTTGCGGATCCGTCGCAACGGCGTGCCGGGCGGCATCTGAGGGACGGCGAGCAGGCCGGTGAGGTCGACGCCGCGCGCCTTCCAATGCTCGATCGCCGGCGTCGGCTCGAGCAGGTCGGCGCGGCCGACGAGCTCGTCCATCGTGCGCAACCCGAGGCTCGCGAGGATCTCGCGCACCTCCTCGGCCACGAAGTGGAAGAAGTTGATCACGTGCTCCGGGGTGCCGGCGAACCGCGCGCGCAACTCCGGGTCCTGCGTCGCGATGCCGACCGGGCAGGTGTTCAGGTGACAGGCGCGCATCATGATGCAGCCGGTGGCGATCAGCGGGGCGGTCGAGAACCCCATCTCGTCGGCGCCGAGCATCGCTGCGATCGCGACGTCCCGGCCTGTCTTGAGCTGACCGTCGGTCTGAACCCAGATCCGGGACCGCAGGTCGTTGCGCAGCAGGGTCTGCTGGGTTTCCGCCAGGCCGATCTCCCACGGAATGCCGCTCGAGAAGATCGACGACAAGGGCGAGGCGCCTGTGCCACCGTCGTGACCGGAGATCAGAACGTGGTCGGCGTTGGCCTTGGCGACGCCCGCAGCCACCGTCCCGACGCCCACCTCAGCGACCAGCTTGACCGAAATCCGTGCGCGGTGGTTGGCGCATCGCAGGTCATAGATGAGCTGCTTGAGATCCTCGATCGAGTAGATGTCGTGATGTGGCGGCGGCGAGATCAAACCGACGCCGGGCGTCGAGTGGCGGATCCTGCCGATGTATTCGTCGACCTTGATGCCGGGCAGCTGTCCGCCTTCGCCCGGCTTCGCGCCCTGCGCCATCTTGATCTGCAGCTCATCGGCGTTGACGAGGTAGTCGATCGTGACTCCGAAGCGGCCCGAGGCGACCTGCTTGATCGCAGAGCGGCGGTTGTCGTGGAAGCGTTCGGGGTCCTCGCCGCCCTCGCCCGTGTTCGAGCGCCCGCCGATCTCGTTCATCGCGATCGCGAGGTTCTCGTGCGCCTCACGCGACAGCGAGCCAAGGCTCATCGCGCCGGTCGCGAAACGCTTGACGATCTCCGTCCAGGGCTCGACCTCCTCGAGCGGGACCGGCACCTGATCGGCACGGATCTCGAGCAGCCCGCGCAGGGTGGCGCGACGCGTGGCGTCCTCGTTGACGACGCGTGAGTACTCGGCGTAGGAGGTTGCGCCGCCGTCGCGGACCGCGTGCTGGAGCTGCGCGATCGTATCCGGGTTCCACATGTGGCGCTCGCCGTCGCGACGCCAGGCGTACTGGCCACCGACCGGAAGCGGCCGTGACTGCGCGGCCGCCGGATATGCGCGAGCGTGGCGGTTCAGCGCCTCCTGCGCGAGCACCGGCAAACCAACGCCGCCGATCCGCGAGGCGGTTCCCGTGAAATAGCGCTCGACGACCGAGCGGCTGAGACCGACAGCCTCGAAGATCTGCGCGCCGCAGTAGGACTGGACAGTCGAGATCCCCATCTTGGAAATCGTCTTCAGCAGGCTCTTGCCGATCGACTTGCGGACCAACTCCTCGGCCTCGTCGCGATCGATCCGCGATCCGCCGGGTCGCGAGACCCAGCCTTCGTCAACCAACTCGCCGACCGTCTCGAACATCACGTACGGGTTGACTACGCTCGCGCCGTAGCCGATGAGCGTCGCGATGTGGTGCACCTCGCGCGGCTCGCCCGACTCGATGACCAGGCCGCTTCGCAGCCGTGTCCCCTCCCGGACGAGGTGGTGATGGACTGCAGCGACTGCCAGCAAAGAGGGGATCGGCGCGCGGTCGGGCCCGACCGCACGGTCCGACAGGATGATGATGTTGACGTTGTCTGCGATCGCCGCATGGGCGTCCGCGCAAACGCGCGCCACTGCGTCCTCGAGCGCGTCAGCGCCGTCGGCCACCGGCCAGGTGATGTCGACTGTGCGCGCTCGGAAGATGTCGTGCGAGACGTCGCGGAGCGCTTCGAGCTCGTGGTTGCGCAGGATCGGCTGGTCGAGGGTCATCTGGTGCGCGTGCTCCGGCGTCTCGGACAGCAGGTTGCGCTCGGCGCCGAGCCCCGCGCTGATACTCATCACGATGCTCTCGCGGATCGGGTCGATCGGTGGGTTGGTGACCTGAGCAAAGAGCTGCTTGAAGTAGTGGAACAGAGCCGGCGAGGCGTCCGAGAGCACCGCGAGCGCCGAGTCGTTGCCCATCGATCCGACCGGCTCCTCGCCGCCGAGGATCATCGCCGGGAGCACCTTTGTGAGGTCCTCGCGGGTGTAGCCGAACGCGAGCTGAAGCGAGCGCAGTGGTTCGCTGAGCGTCGCGGCCTCACTGCGCGGCAGCTGCTCGAAGCGGACCGTGTTGGCGTCGTACCAGGCGCCGTACGGCTGCTGGTTCGCGATCCGTTCCTTGATCTCCTCGTCAGCGACGATCGCCCCCTGTTCGAGATCGATCAGGAAGAGCTTGCCCGGCTGCAGGCGCCCCAGGCGTTCGATCTGCTCGGGCGGCGTCGGCAGGAGTCCGGCCTCGGAGCCGAGCACGACCAGCCCGTCCTTACGCAGCAGCCAACGACCTGGGCGCAGGCCGTTGCGATCGAGCGTCGCGCCGATGACGCGCCCGTCGCTGAACGCGACCGCGGCGGGGCCGTCCCACGGCTCCATCATGCAGGAGTGGTAGGCGTAGAAGCCGCCCAGCTCGGGGGACAGCTCCCCGTCCCGGTTCCGGTAGGCCTCGGGAATCATCATCATCAACGCGTGCGGCAGCGACCGGCCGGCGAGCGTGAGCAGCTCGAGGACGTTGTCCAGCGTCGCCGAGTCGGACTGGCCCGGTCGCACCACGGGCAGCACCTTCTCCAGATCATCGCCGAACAGCTCCGATGCGAGCGTGCTCTCGCGCGCGCGCATCCAGTTGACGTTGCCCTGGAGCGTGTTGATCTCACCGTTGTGGGCGATAACCCTGTAGGGATGCGCCAACTCCCAGCTCGGGAAGGTGTTGGTCGAGAAACGAGAGTGGACGAGGGCCATCGCCGATGCCATCCGCTCGTCCGCGAGATCGGTGTAGAAGCGCGCGAGCTGGTAGCTGATGAGCATTCCCTTGTAGACCAGCGTGCGCGAGGACAGGCTCGACACGTAAAAACCCGTTCCTGCACTGCGCTCCGCGACGCGGCGGATCACGTAAAGCTTTCGCTCGAACGCGTCCTGGTCGTCGCGATGCCCGGGCCCGGCCCCGATGAACAGCTGCGAGATGACGGGGCGTGATGCGCGAGCGGTCGCGCCGACCGCCGCTTCGTTGACCGGAACCTCGCGCCAGCCGAGGACCTCTTGTCCTTCGTCGCGGACGGTGGCCTCGAGCATCGTCTGGAGCTCAGCGCGCTCGGCCATGTCGTTGGGCAGGAAACACATTGCGACGCCGTAGCGCCCAACCGCGGGAAGCTCGAACTCGACGACGCCGCGCAAGAACGCGTCTGGCATCTGGATCAGGATTCCCGCTCCGTCGCCGGTCTCGGGATCGGCGCCGGCGGCACCCCTGTGCTCGAGATTCTCGAGCGCCTCGATAGCCAAGCGCACGACGTCGTTGCCCGGCACGTTGTTGAGGCGCGCGACGATCGCGACGCCACACGCATCGTGCTCGTAGCGAGGGTCGTAGAGGCCGTCGGCCTGCTGTGGCTGGCTAGTCCTGGTCATCTGCAAGTCCCGACAATCGGCGGCCCCTGATGGAGGCAAACGGGCACCTGAGGCGGAGATAAAGCCTAGCAGCAGCGGGCCGTTTTGCCGCCGCACACGGGACCTGGGAAGGCCTGCGCGAAGGACCATCTGACGGCCGCTCCGGTCGGCGCCGAGCGAGGCACGCAGGCCCGTCGGGTTCGCTCAGAGAAGCCGCAGCTGCTCGTCGCCCGGGACCTCGGCAACCGGTGTGGCGGGCGAGTCTCGCAACGTCTGCGCCTGGTCGTAGGAACAGAGCCGCGGGCGCCCGGGGCACGTCGCGCACCGCAGCCGTCCTGGCGCAGTCGTGACCTCAAAGTGACCCGCCCGTAGCGGAGCGAGTCGCGCCCGCAGCTCGGCCTCGAGCGGTTGGCGCTGCTCCACCTCGTAGCGGCGCGCGAGGCTTACCGTGGGCGAGCGCAGAAAGCAATGCGCGACCTCGACCCGCTCGGCGCCGGCGCGGAGTCCGGCGAGGGCGTAGACGAGCCGCTGCAATGAGTAGTCACGGTCGATGTGTGACTCGAGATCTTCGTCCTCCTCGACGCGATCGGTCTTGTAGTCGACGATCAGAAACGTGCCGTCAGCCTCGCGGCCGGCAACGTCGAACACCCCGCTCACAAGCTCGCCGTCGAGGGCGAAGGCAAACGGCTCCTCGCGACCAACGTCGGCGCAGCGCGCCAGGCGGCGGCTCAGCGGGCTCAGAGCGAGCGCGCCTGCGAGAGCGGCGATCTCCTGCATGTCCTGCTCGCTCAGACTGAGGCCGGCGGCGCCTGCAAGGCGCACGATCCGCTCGAAGGCCGGAGCGTCCGGGGCTGCGAAGTCGACCTGCTCGAGCAGCGCATGAACGATGACGCCGCGCGACGCGGCAGCGACCCCGTCGTTGGCGTGAGCCGCCGGTGGCTCGATGTCGGGAAGCGCGAGAACGCGCTGAAGGTAGTAGCGGTAGCCGCATTGCTCGAACTGCGCGAGCGCCGTGTAAGAGTGCCGGCGCTCCCCGAGCGGCCCGGCGGACGGCGTGGCGGACGCGTCCCTCGGCTGATTGACCGGCGCGGCAATCGACCCGGCGGCTGGCACGGGCGGAGCCCCAAGTTGAACCGCCGCCGTCGAGGGGTCACACAACGTCAAACGAACCGGCACGTTGTCCGCTCCACTGATGAGCTCCGCGTCGGGAGCGGTCGCCGTCAGACGCTGCGCGAGGTCGGGAACGAGTGCCGGCGCGAGCCAGGTGATTGCGCTGTTACCGCTTCCCTCCCAATGCTCGAAACGGCCCACTCCACTCAGGATCAGCCGCTCGCGCGCGCGGGTCATCGCGACGTAATACACGCGTCGCTCCTCGGCCGCCTGGGCAGCACGCAGGTCACCGAGCAGGGCCCGGTAGTCGAGCGTCTCGTGCGCGGTTCGCTCGCTGCTCGGTAGTCGCAGGCCGATCCGATCACCGTCGGTCAGCAGGCGCGGTGCAGACGTGTTCGGTTGATGGCCTAGGTCCGCGAGGCAGACGACCGGGAATTCGAGTCCCTTCGCCGCGTGGATCGTCATCAGGCGCACCGCGTCTCCGACTGGCGGCGGGGCTTCCGCCTCGCGCAGGCCGCCGAGCCGGCGCGCCGCGAACGCGTCGGCGAAACGCCGTAGATCGCGCCCGTCCTCGCGCTCGAAGTCGCGGGCGAGCCGCACAAGCTTGCGGACGTTGGCGATCCGCCGCTCCGGGGCCGCGAGCTGCGCGAGGTAGAGGTCGTAGGAGTGATCGCTGATCGCAGCGGTGACGATCTCCCCGAGCGCGCGCGCTGGAGCGAGCTCGCGAGCCCCCGCGAAGGCCTGCGCGAAGTCCGCGAGCCGTGCATCGTCAGACCGGTCGAGCGCCGCCCACACCGTGGCGCCGGTCTCCCTCGCCGCCAGCGCGAGAGTGACGAGGTCATCTGCCGACGCTCCGCAGAGCGGTGAGCTGAGCACGCCGTAAAGGGCGATATCGTCGAACGGGTTGGCGAGCGCCTGCACGTACGCCGCGAGGTCGGCGATCTCCGGTCGTTCATAGAAGCCCTCGCCGGAGGGCGTCAGGGTCGTGATGCCGCGATCGCGGATCGCAGCCTCGTACACGTCCGCAGCTGTCGACGCGCGCGTCAACACCACGATCTCCCCGGGCCGTGCCTCCCCGGCGTCGACCAGCTCCGCGATGCGCGACGCGAGCAGGCGAGCCTCGGCGCGGCGCCACAGCGGCGCCGGGGCAAGCTCGCGGCCAAGCTGGTCCTCGTGCTCCTCCCAACCCGAGCGGTCAGCAAGCAGCAGCTCAACCGGCGGGCCGCCGGCGGCGTCGTCACGGCCTGGGTACAGCGGCACGAAACGCTCGCCAAACCGGGGGCCGAACACTGCGTTGACGCCGTCGAGCACGGCACTGCGCGATCGGTAGTTGGCCGCCAGCACCAGCGATCGCCGCTCGGACTCGAGCAGCTGGAAGCGGTCACGGAAGATGGCCACGTCGGCGTGGCGAAATGCGTAGATCGACTGGAACTCGTCGCCGACCGTGAACAGGTTCTCGCGCGTGAGCAGGCCAAGAATCTCCATCTGGCGGGCGTTGGTGTCTTGGAGCTCATCGACCATCACGCGGTCGAAACGCTCGCGCCACGCGCTCGCGACCTCGTCGTGCCCGCGCAGCAACGCGAGCGCGCGAAGTTCGAGATCGTCGAAGTCAACTGCGCCTCGACCCACCTTCAGCGAGTCGTAGCGGCGGCCGAACTCGCCGAGCAGCTCGTCCAGACGCGGAACCGCCTCAAGGGCAAGGCCATCGGCAAGCGCCTGCTCGTAGGCGGTTCGCGAATCCTCGTAGACGTCCGCGGCCGCAGTCTGAAGCGCCTTTCCGCGGCGGACCAACGCGACCGCGGCCAGCGCGCTCGGGCTCGGCCGGGCAGGCAGCCGCAGCAGCGCGCGGCAGTGCTCGACGTGAGCAAGCGAGGTCGACACGCTGAGCGTCTGGGTTGCGCTGGAGAGCTCCGCGGCGATCGCATCGCACGCGTCCGCCAGGCGCGCGCTGGCGGCGAGAAGGTCCGGTTGCGGACCGGCCACCGGCAGGCAGGGTGCGCTCTCACCGCGGCTGCGGCTCTGCGAGTAGACCTCGATGATCGCTGTCGCCAGCGCGTCGACTCCAAACGCAGCCGCGAGGTCGAGCGTCCCATCCCGGGACAGCCACGCCTCGAGCGCGAGCGCGAACGCGCGCTCCCGCAGCGGCGCGCTCTGGCCATCGTCGAGCACGACGAAGTCGGGCGCCACACCGGCCAACAGCGGATGGGACCGGAGGATCCGGCTCGCAAACGCATGGAACGTCGACACGAACGCGCTCGCGGCGTCGGCGGCGGCCTCACGCTCACCTTCTGCGACAAGACGGCTGCGCACGCGCGCTCGTAGCTCCCCGGCGGCTCGCTCTGTGAAGGTGATCGCGAGGAGTCGATGCGGTGGGAGGCGGTCCTCGGTCACGGCCCGGACGAACCGTTCAACGAGAACGCTCGTCTTGCCACTACCAGCGTTTGCCGCCAGGGCGAGCGGGCCGGTCCGCCGCTCGATCGCGGCCCGCTGCTCGGCGCTGAACCGCGGCTCGCTCACGCCAGGGTGCAGCGGCAGATCGTGGGGTAACGGCAGCCACCGTCGCGGGGCATGCAGCTCGCCGGCCGCGGCGCGAGCGCGCCTGCTTCAAGCTCCATCGCGACCGTGAGCGCAGCCGCGATGCGTTCCTCGATCAGCTCGGAGAGGGAGTCACCGTCAAGCCGGTCTGCGGCCGGTGGGTCGGGCGCGGCCAGTGCGATGTCCTTAAGCAGCGCCCCCCGCGGCCGCAGATCGGCGTCCCGCAACGGCTGGTAGAGCCCGCCGACGGCTCGCACGTGCAAGAGCTTCTCCGTGATTCGCATGTAGAGCGCCGGCTGCAGCCGGCGCTGCGCGTCCCACGTGCTCTGCCCACTGACCCCGCTGCTGCCGGTCTTGTAATCGAACACGATCGCCGTCTCGCCACGCTCGTCGACATCGATGCGATCGATGCGCCCGCACAGCGCGAGTCCCTCGTGCACCTCGACCGCCGGGAGATCGTCCCCGTCGACGCCGAAGCCGAGTTCAACCGCCGCAACCTCGTAGTCGCTCGGGCGTTCGGCACAGAGCGTCAGGAACCGCTCGATGTCGAGTCCGAGGCGGCGACGCTCGGCTCGATCGAAAGCGGCGACGGGCGAGAGTGCTCGCGTGCTGTCGGCCAGAGCGCCGCGGAGCAGCTCGAGCGCGAGGGGTAGGGTGCTCGAGTCCAGCCGGCCGGCGCCGGTGGCCGCACGAACGCCGCCGAACACGCTCGCCAGCACGTCGTGCGCCTCGGATCCGCGGGCCATCCAGATCGAGTCCGGGGCGAGGTCACGAGCCCTCAGACCACGCTCGACGAACCACGCCACCGGGCACGCTGCCCAGCTCTCGAGGCCCGAGGCCGAATGCGCGACCCGCCCGCGCAGCGCTCTCAGGTCGTCGATCAACGTGAGCGGAGCGATGCTCGCCGCATGTTTGCGCGGCTCCTCGAGCGCCTGCTCGAGCCGGGCCGCCCGCATGGCGACGCGCTCGCCCCGCGGCCAGCGCAGCGCGCCGGCGGCACGGAACCGGCATCCACCGGCGAGCGATGAATCAAAGCAGTCGCGGACGTCCTCGATGAACAGCGAACGCAACGCCGGCTCGCCATCGTCGCCGGCTGCGTGCCAGCTGATCGCCAGGCGAGCAGTCGGGCGCGAGCAGAGGGCATAGAAGAGGTAGCGCTCGGATGCCAGCTGATCGACCGGTGTGGTCAAAACGAGGCCGCTGGCGCGCGCAAGCTCCCCTCGTTCGGCGCTACCGAGGAACGCCTCTTCGCTTTGCGCAGCCGGGAAGACGCCGTCCTGCACCCCGCAGATGAAGAGCGCCCGGACACGCCGCGCACGCAGCGAGAGCGCGTCCGTGATCGCCACCGCCGCACTGTCGGATCCCATCGGCACCTCCACGACCGCCGCCTCGAACGCGCGGATCACCCCCGCCACGCCACCCAGGAGCCGCGGCTCCACGCGCGCGAGCTCGCGCAGCTCACCGAGAGTCCGGCGCCCGACAGCGCAGGCGGCCGCCTCCCACGGATCGATCAGCGCGGCAGATCGCGGCCTTGGCCCGGCCAGCATCCGTTCGATTTCGATCTCGACCCGGTCGAGTAGCGCAACGGCGCCCTCCCGCGCAGAGCGCTCGATCTGCGCGAGGGCGTCGATTGGCCCGTGCTCGCGTTGCCAGCGCTCACGCGCGGGCCTGAGTTCCGTGATGCCGTGACGGCGTAGCCACGCCTCGAACGCCTCCACTGTCCCCGGTCGCTCTGTGACGCCGGGAACGCGCAACCAGGCGAGAAGGTCTGAAGACTGCGCCTCGCCGCTCGCGCAGCGCAGCAGCGCAAGCGAACCCGCACCAACGGAGCTCGCGCCGAACGCGTCGCGGCGTGTTCGCGTGTTCGGGATGGCGAACGCGTCCAGGGCATCGGCGATCTCATCTGCGCCGTTGCCCCCGTTGCGAGTGACGATCGCTATGTCTCCGGGCTCGAAATGGCCGTCAACAAGCGAAGCCACCTCGGCGGCTACCAGCTCGGCCTCCGCGCGAGCGTCGCCGCCTTCGAGCAGCAACACAGCCTCGCCGTGGGGCGCCCGCGTCGGCGCCTCGAACAGCGACCGCTCGAGGTGGTGGAGCGCAGGATCTTCGTAGAAGGCGGGCTGAGCGTCGAGCTCGATGATTTCATCGGCTCGCGGACGCAGCGTCTCGAGCGTTCCGGCCCGGCCGGCGAGTGCCACGCGGCCCCGCTCGCCCGCCAGCGACACGAGCACCGCCGCGCCGACGCGGTGCGCGAGCGTCTCGACCGTGTCGATCTGAAGCGGCTCGAGGTCGTCGAACCCGTAACAGAAGACAGGCGTTGCCCCCCAGCGATCAGGCGCGAGCGAGATCGCGTCCAGCGTCCGCACCGCGTGGAGCTCGTGGTCGAGGCGTCCGAGACGGTCAAGTCGGCGGCGGTAGGCGCCATAGACGGCAGCCAGCTCGTCGGCGTACTCACGACGCCGGCTTCCCTCCCCCGCCCATGCTCTAAGAGCACTGGTGAACCGAGCGGGCTCGACACGGCGCGCCTCGAGCTCGGACACCAGTCGCGCAAGACTCGGAGCGAACGTTGGCGAGCGGGCTGCGAGCGCCAGCGCACGCAGCGGGGTGGCGGCGACGGACGCGGCAATGACCGCCTCGCGCGCTGTCTCGCCGATCGGGGGGGCTCCGATCGCGGCCCGCTGTGCGATCTCGCGCAGCAGGCCGCCGAACGACTCGACCCGCGCGCCGATGACGACACCCGACTCGGCGAGCTCTCGGCGGTAGTACGCGGCATCGGCGGTCCGGGGAACCACGAGGATCGGAGCGCGCGACAGTGCGGCCCGGTAGCCGTCGAGAACGACCTGGGCCTTGGCCGAGTTGGCCGGTCCGACTACGAGCTTCAACGGCATCGGCGGACCATGGTGGCGCAACTGCCCGACGGCTTGCGCTGCGGCCGACCGGCGAAGACCGTCCGGTGATCGGGTCGCGTTTGCGCCCTCTCCCGTCGAACTGGGCGCCCAGGCAGTGCTACGCCGCGCTACGCGCTGCGTCGCCCGCGATCGCGGCGATGGCCGGCACGGTCTCGTGATCGGGTGGCTTTGCACCCTCGCGTGCCCAGGGCTCGTCGAACTCGACGCGCCAGCGACCGTCTTCGTTCTGCATCAGCGCGAGGCGAGCGCGGAAGGAGCGCCCGCTGCGGCCGCGAAAGCCCGTCACCGGCCGCGCGGTGCGGCCGGTCGTGATCAGCTCGCGGGCCACCGCCAGTGGCAGCGTCTTGCTTGCCTTGGCCTTCCAAATCACGAACCCGCAGCCCGGATCGTCGCGCGACCAGCAGGAGTACCCCTTGCGATTCTCGATGATGTCGTGGCCGCAGACCGGGCACGGGCCGAGGTTCGCGCGCGGGATCTTCACGTCCTTGAGCGTCTCGTCGAGGACATCGACAGTCTCCTTCGCGAAGCCTGCGATGTCGTGCATGAACTTCTCGCGCGAATCCTCGCCGCGCTCGATGCGCCCCAGCCGCTGCTCCCAAGAACCGGTCAGATCGGGCGAGGTGAGGGGGTGCTCGCCGAGCAGGCGGATCACGTTCAGCCCCTTCTCGGTCGCGACCAGCGACCGTCCGTCGCGCTCGACGTAGCCCACGTCGATCAGCCGTTCGATGATCGCCGCGCGCGTCGCCGGCGTTCCGATCCCGGAGTCCTTCATCGCCTCGCGCAGTTGCTCGTCGTCGACGAGTTTGCCGGCGGTTTCCATCGCGCCCAGCAGCGACGCGTCGCTGTAGCGCCGCGGGGGCTTGGTCTCCTTCGCAAGCGCCTCGATCTCAAGCACACTCGAAGGCTCGCCCTGGACGAGCCGCGGGAGCTGCTGGTCGCGGGTCTCGTCCTCGTCGCCTTCGGCGTTCGCCGCCGCTTCGGGCTCATCGGTGAGGTAGACGCCGCGCCAGCCGGGAACGAGCAAAACCTTTCCGCGCGTGCGGAAGACGTGGCCCCCGATCGTGGTCTCGACGCGCGTGTTCTCGAGCACCGCCTCGGGATGGAAGGCGGCTAGGAACCGGCGGACCACGAGGTCGTAGACGCGCCGGTCGTCGTCGTCCATCTTCTCGACGGGATGCTCGGCTCGCGTCGGGATGATCGCGTGGTGGTCGGTGACCTTGCTGTCGTCGATGACGCGGCCAAGCGGCAGGACGTCGAGCGAGATTACGTACTCGGCGGCGGCCCTGTACTCGGAGCGCGTGGCGAGAAGCTCGGCGGTCGGCACGATCTCACCTGCCATGTCGGTCGTGAGGAATCGCGAGTTCGTGCGTGGGTAGGTGAGTGCCTTGTGCTCCTCGTAGAGCCTCTGCGCCGCCCCCAGCGTGCGCCTTGCCGAGAAACCGAACTTCGTGTTGGCCTCACGCTGCAGCGTCGTCAGGTCGTAGAGCATCGGCGGCTTCTCCGTGACCTCGCGCTTCTCGACCTTCGTTATCTCGCCGGCGCCGGCCCGGCATGCGTCGACGATCGCCGCGGCTTCGTCGGCCGTCGCGATCCTCGGCTTGGACCCGGCGTGGAAGCGACCCTCGTACCTGCGCTGCGGGTCCTCCGCCGGCTCGAATCGTGCGTCGACCAGCCAGTAGGGCTCGGGCTTGAAGGCGCGGATCTCCTCCTCGCGGCGCGCGATCAGCGCAAGCGTCGGGGTCTGCACGCGCCCGAGCGAGACGGCTCCGTCGAACGACGAGCGCAGGCGGATCGTTGCGGCGCGCGTTGCGTTCATCCCGACGATCCAGTCGGCCTCCGAGCGCGATCGCGCTGCCTGCTCGAGCGAGGCCAGCTCCTGGCTCGGGCGCAGCGAGTCGAACGCGTCGCGCATCGCCTGAGTCGTCATCGATGAGAGCCAGAGGCGGCGCACCGGCAGCGATGAGCCGGCCTTCTCGTACAGGTAGGCGAAGATCAGCTCGCCTTCGCGCCCCGCGTCGCAGGCGTTGATGACCTCGGAGATGTCGTCCCGGTGAAGCAACTGGGTGACAACCGACATCTGCTTCTTGGAGCGCTCGTCGCGCACCACGAGTCGGAAGCGGTCGGGAACGATCGGCAGGTCGGCCATTCGCCAACGCTTGAACTTCGGGTCGTACTCGTCGGGCTCGGCGAGCTGAACCAGGTGTCCGACCGCCCACGTGATGATGTCCTCGCGCCCCTCGAGGTAGCCCTCGTGCTTCGCGAACGGGCCTGGAAGAACGCGTGCGAGGTCGCGGCCGACGGACGGCTTCTCGGCGATCACGAGCCTCTTGTTGACATCGGTCATCGATCCGCAGGGTAGCGGTCGGCGGAGCGCCGGTGGGTCTTCTCGGGACGCCCGGTGCGAAACGCCCCGTTCCGGGAGCGTTCGGCAGAGCGGCCGTGGTCAGCTCGCACGATCTCCGGGAGCGAGCAACCGTGGCCGATCGCCGCAACCGCCGGTCGCCTCACGGTGGGACGACGACGTGAGCGATGGAACGTGTCGAGACGGCCCACTAGCTTGTACAGCGTTCGGTCGATGCCGGACGCGAGCTTCGACGTAGATCGGCGCGAACCGCTGCGTTTGCGACCCCGAAGCCGCCCTGTGGACCCGCGCCGGTGCTCTGCGCGAAGATCGTCGTAACCACGGCACCAGCCGCGTCGATCGCCGGTCCGCCCGAGTTTCCCGGCCGGATCAGGCCACGAACCGTCGTCACCGCGCGCCGGACCCGCCGTTGCCCGTACGCGTCGCTCATCTCGAGGGCGCCGGTGCCACCGATGCGTCCCGGCTCCGCGTTGAACGTCCCGTTGTCGGGATAGCCGAGGATCGCGACGCCCGTGCCGGCGAGCGGGCCCTGTGCGAGCACCAGCGGGCGCAGGCCGAGCCCCTCGACGCGCAGGATCGCGATGTCGTTGCGCGGATCGAACAGCACGACTGTGGCCGGGAGCGCGGGCGGGCGGCCGTCCCGCTCCACCGCTGTATCCGCCTCGCCCGCAACGACGTGGGCGTTGGTGACCACCTCGCCCGGAGCGACGACCCATCCGGAGCCCTCGATTCCCAGGCCGCACGCTGTACCGAGGACGCGAACCACGCCGGTTCGCGCCGCGCCTACGCCAGCGGCAACGGTGAACCGCGCGGGCGGGGGCGCGATGCTAGCCACCGGTCCAGCGATGCTCGGCAACGGATCGAACCGCTCGATCACCCCGAGGGCCGCGGTCGGCGAGATGAGCTCGTCGAGCCGGCGCAGGATCGCGGAGCCGACGATCGTCGCTCGCGCGCCGCCGGCCCCCGGAAAGGCGAGCAGCACGGCGCCGACCGTCCAAGCTGCCGCGAGCGCGACCGCTGCGCCGAGGACCGCGCCGGCGAGGCCGTCAACCAGCCTGAGCGCGCCAGCGGGCAACCGTGCACCGAGGCGAGCGCCGAAGCCCTCAAACGCTGTCGCCAAGATCACTCCCGCCAGCACGCCGCCGAGCAGGCCGAAGGCGGCAGGGTAGGGCGAGCTCGAACCACCCGGGAGCAGAAGCGCGGCGACGCGTGTGCCGAGCACCGCCCCGCCGACGAACCCGGTCAGGGAGAAAGCCGCGACGATCAGGCCACGCGCATAACCTGTGAGCGCCAGCAGCACCGTGGCCGAGACGATCAGCCAGTCCAAACCCGTCATCGCGCCAGCGAGCCTACCCGGGCGGTCCGCCGATCCCGCCCGAGGCAGTAGTCGCGCGCGCGGGCTGTGCCGCATCGTTGGCTCAGACCGATTACCGTGCCGCTCGCCAAGGCGGCGACGATGAGACGGGATTCGAAGGGTCAGCGAGGCACGTCATGAGCCGCCCGGCGGCTGGCAACCGTTCGCGGTCGCGACGGCGCAGACGGCAGGCCGGCCTGATGCGGCTCGCGGTGCTGCTCGCGGTGCTCGCGGCGGCGATCGCGGCGGCATTCTCCCTCACCGGCGGCGCGCCGTCCGCCGAGACGATCGCTACGAACTTCGCCACGGACTGGGCGCACCGGGACTGGCGGGGGCTCTACCGGGCCGTGGACCAGGAAACCAGACTGACGGTTCCGTACGGGCAGTTCGCGGGCGACTACGAGCGCGCGTACGCGACAGCAACCGTGACCAGAGCGCGGGCCCTGCGAGACGTCCGCGCCGTCGGCGGGTCGGAACTCGTGACGATGCGCATCCACACGCGTCTCTTCGGCACGTTGCACGAGCAGTTCGTTCTGCCGCTCACCGACGCCGGCGGAGAGCGGATCATCTGGCATCAGAACCTCGCCTTCCCGGGACTCTTTCCGGGCGAAACGGTGCACCGGTCCGTCACGACGCCGAGCCGCGGCGTGCTGCTCGCGCGCACGGGGGCGGCGCTCGCAAACTACAGCTCGGCGGCCGGCCTGATCGGCTCCGTCGGGATTGCGAGCGGCAGCCAGCTCACGCACATCGAATCGCACGGCTTCCCGCCGACCGCGCAGGCGGGGCTGGACGGCCTCGAGTACGTCTTTCAGGACCGGCTGGCCGGGCGGCCCGGAGGCGAACTATTCGCGGGCACGCGCGTGATCGGACGGGCCCGCCCGCTGGCCGGGAGCGATGTGAAGACGTCGATCGATCCGGAGCTGCAGAACTACACAACCGCCGCCTTCGATGCGGCAGGCACGACCGGCGGCGCGGTGCTGATGGACCCGAGAAACGGACAGCTGCTGGCCCTCGCAGGTTCGCCGCTGGAGGAGACCCAACCGCCCGGATCAACGTTCAAGATCGTGACCACCACGGCGGTGCTCGAGGCGGGCCTCGCAACGATCGATTCGACCTTCCCCTACGCGACCTACGCGGTGATCGACGGCTACCAGCTCCACAACAGTGACGGCGAGCGGTGCGGCGGCACGCTGCTCAATGCGTTCGCAGTCTCGTGCAACTCGGTCTATGCGCCGCTTGGCGTCAAGCTCGGGGCGGCGCGGCTCGTGAGCACCGCTCAGCGCTTCGGCTTCGACTCGCTATCACCAGTGCCGATCGCCGCCCCGAGCACGATCCCGCTGCCGGGCGAGATCCCGGACGCGGTCGCCCTCGGATCGACTGCGATCGGTCAATATCAGGACCTGGCGTCGCCGCTCCAAATGCTTCGGGTGGCCGCGACGATTGCGCTCGGCGGGCGTGAGCCCGTACCGACGTTTGCGCTCGCGCAGCGCCCGCGCTTCCCGCGGATCATGCCGGCCTCGGTCGCGGCAACGATCAGGACGATGATGATCGCCGTCGTCAACTCGAGTACCGGCACCGGAGTGGCGGCACGACTCGCTGGTGTCGTCGTGGCCGGCAAGACCGGAACCGCACAACTGACAGTGCCGGCGTGCCAGACCGGCCCGACCGGGCCCAGCGGGGATACGGGCGTATCCGCCGCAACCGCCGCGACCGGCGCAACCGGCCCGTGCGCAAACATCCCGAACAACCCGTACAACACAGACGCCTGGTTTGTCGCGTTCGCCCCCGCCTACCGGCCAAAGATCGCGGTCGCCGTGCTGCTCGATCACGACGGTGCGGGCGGCACGAGCGCAGCGCCGCTCGCGCGGGACCTGATGGCGCAGGCGCTGCAACTCGGGTACTAGCCGCCACCGTGGCGCCCGCCAACCGTAGCCACCGCCCATCGGGCTCCGGAGAACTGAAAGCCCAGTGGCGGCGCCTACACGTCGAGCTCGATGCGGGACTCCTTGAGCGGATCGAGCGGGTCGACGATGTGAAGGATCAGCGGCCGGCTGTTATAGGTCGTGTAGGGGAACTCGAACAGTAGGGCCTCGCCCTGTGTCCAGCTCGAGAAGGCGAGGCTCGTGTCCGACGGCAACTGGCCCTTCGGCGGAATCACCCTCGCCTGGTAGGTGAAGGCGTTTGGCGTCGGGTTCGTTACCGGCGTGAACTTGGCACCCAGTGCGTCGGTTATGTAGTAGTCGCTGGCAGGCGTCTGCTGGTGAGTCGTCGTGTTGTAGGCCTGGATGAACACGCCGAACCAGATCTGCCCAGCCGGAAGGGAGCCCTTTGGCATGCCCTGAAGGTAGGCGCTGTCCTCGTCGCTGAACGGGTTGAGCTCGCGAGAGATCTGGACCTGGTAGAAGAGGCTTCCGACCTTGACATACCCCGGGCCAAGGTTGTCGGCGTAGCGCGGAGCGCTGTCGGAGCCGCAAGCGCTGAGCGCGAGCCCGCACGCGACGATGCCGAGGGCAAGGGCAATTCGCCGGTAGCGCTTCATCCTGGGCGGCAGTCTAATGTCAGCCACCGGCGATCGTTGCACGGGCGCCGCGACCGGTGCCCTCCTCGAGGATCGAGCGCAGCCGCCGTAGCGCGCGCTTGTTCTGGCGGCGCGTCCAGCGCCGCACGCCGATCGCCTCACCGATCCGATCGCTCAACGTCGCCGGGACCGTCTCGCTCGTCAGCTCGACGTGCGTCGTCCCGCCCGCGGCCGGCTCGAGCTTGTAGATGGTCATCGTGCGGATGCGGTTGAACTTCCCGGCGCGCCCGGCTTCGACGATCCGATGTGGAGCTTCGACTTCGATGAAGCTGACCCCGGCCCAGCTGAACCGCTGGAGCGGGGCCTCGATCCGAAAGCGGGCGCCGGCACCACGCCCGACCGAGTTTTCCCGGGTCAGACGCCAGTCCTTGAGGAAATGATCGGTGAACTCTGCGTGATTGGCGATGTCACGCAGGTAGTCGAAGACCTCCTCGCGAGGGCGGCCGACTACGATCGAAACGCTGACGGGATCCACTGCGAGCGCGCAGTCTACGCGCTGAGGGCGGACAGTGGCGGCGATGAGCGCTCAGCAGCGCGTTACGCGCACGACGAAAGCCGGGTCGGCACGCCGCTCAGGACCGAGCCGCGGGGTCACCTGAGCACTCAGTACCGGCGCGTCGGAGCGCAGCATGCGGCAAAGCTCACAAACTATGTCGGCGGATGCGTAGAGGTGAACGTGCTCGCCGAGCAGCGGCGTGCGGCCGCAGTCGCAACAGCGAGTCAACTCCTCCGCGAGGAGATCCTCGACGGCGGGGCGGAACAGACGGACTGCGGCAGGCGCCCCCGGACGGTCGCCGGGAAGGTCAAAATTCGAACTCATAACCCACCGTTTCGCCATTCCTGAGCGGTTTCCTGCCAGGGCCGCCCGCAACAAATTCGGGCTTCGCTCTATGATGTTTGTTCGCCACCAGGAGGCTGCCACATGTACGACGACCGCGCGGGGGCCATCAGCGACAGAGGTCCGTTCCGGTGTGAGCAGTGTCAGGCCCTGGTTACGCTCAGCGAAACGAGCGCGTCCAAGCGGTGCGACAACTGTGGATCCGAGACGCTAGTGGCGCTCGAGTTGCCGGGAGAGTCAACCGAGCAGAACGTCGTAGCGTCGCTGCGCGCCGTTCCCGGATGGCTCGAGGATCCGGCGTCCATACTGGTCGAGGCCGGTGAGTATCTCTGTTACCAGGATGGCGAGGAGGTCGTTGTCGTGCCGCTGACACGCGAGTGGACGCGCATCGGTCGAAGCCTCGCTGCCGATGTTCGCTTCGACGACCCGACCGTGTCGCGCCGGCACGCTCTGCTCGTCCGCGCGCCCGACGGAGTTCGTGTTCTCGACGACCGCAGCCTCAACGGCGTGTTCGTCAACGGCCAACGAGTCGAGTGGAGCACGCTCGCCCATGGGGACGAGATCCTCGTCGGACGCTATCGCCTCCACTTCGCGAGGCTCGAGGCGGAACGTCCGCAGACAGCGCCTCCCGGCTCGAGCATCGGCACCGCGGACGCCGCGGCGCAGATCGGGGCGTCTACCGCTGCCGCGGCGGCCAGCTCCGCGAGCGCTTAGCACAGGGTCCGCGCTGCGCGCCTGGGGTGCCGCAATTGCGGCGGGCGCATCTGGTCGCACACCGGCAGAGCGCGCCGGGGCAGGGACCCGAGACGGTCTGGCGCTTCCGCGGGACCGATTGGCGCAGACGCCTAGGAGACCTGCGCTCCGTCCGGGATGAACCCAGCAGTCAGGACGGTCGCCCAGCCTTCCGTGAGCGGTCCTAGTCGAGCGCGGACCGCTTCGAGCTCGGCGCTGCGGACCCAGAACAGCACGCTTGGACCGGCTCCGCTGATCGTTGCGCCCAGAGCTCCAAGCTCGGGCGCGCGATCCGCCAGCTCGGCGGATTTCGGGTAGAGCGGCGCTCGGTAGGGCTGATGCAGGCGATCGTGGAGCCCGCGGGCGATCAGGTCGAGGTCGCCGGTCGCGATGCCGGCAACGAGAAGCGCACTGTGCGCCGTGTTGAACACGGCGTCGGCGAGCGGCACCATCTCGGGCAGCGCTGCACGTGCGTGGGCCGTCGCCACTCCCTCGGCAGGGACCACGAGCACCGCCGAGACCCCAGCCGGCGGCTCCAGGCGGCTCGCTCCGCCATCGGCACAGATCACGAAGCCTCCGAGCAGCGCCGCGGCGACGTTGTCAGGATGGCCCTCCAACTCGCTGGCAAGCGCGAGAACATCGGCTTCGACGCCGGCGATCCGGGAAGCGGCGAGGAGACCCGCGACTATCGCCGCCGCGCTCGAGCCGAGACCGCCGCTGAGCGGGATGTCCGAGGCGATGTCGAAGTGGAGGCCGTCGGCGGGATGGATCCGCTCAAACGCGCGGACGACCAGGTTCGTGCGGTCCGCCGGCAGCGGCAGGTCGCTGGTCAGCTTGAACTGCGCCGCTGCGCTCACGCGCAAACGCAGCGAGAGCGAGAGCGCGGCGGCAAGCGTGTCGAAGCCCGGGCCCAGGTTCGCCGAAGACGCCGGCGCGCTCACGCTGACGCTGACGGGCATCGCTATCCGAGGACCGCTCGCTCGATTGCCCGCAGTTGCGGCTCGCACGGCAGAACCGCCCCCGCCTGTTCGAGCGCCGCGTCGGGATCCTTGAGGCCGTGACCGGTCAGCACGCACGCGATGCGCTCGCAGCCGTCGGCTCCGTACTTGAGCAATCCCGCGACCGACGCCGCGGACGCAGGCTCGCAGAACACGCCTTCACTCGACGCGAGTAGCCGATAGGCAGCAAGGATCTCGTCGTCTGTCACTGCGCGGATCGCGCCGCGCGAAGCACGCATCGCGTCGATCGCCTCCTCCCAGCGTGCCGGATTGCCGATCCGGATCGCGCTGGCGACGGTCTCGGGCTCGGCGACGCGCGCTCCGTTAACGATCGGCGCCGCGCCGGCGGCCTGAAAGCCGAACATCCGTGGCGCCGCGCCCGCCTCGACGAAGCCCTTCCAGTAGGCGGTGATGTTGCCCGCGTTCCCGACCGGGATACACAGACCGTCGAGCCGGCCGTCGAGGTCAGCGAGCAGCTCGAACGCTGCGGTCTTCTGTCCCTGCAGCCGAAACTCGTTGACGGAGTTGACGAGCGATATTGGGTGTCGGTCGGCGAGTTGGCGGACCAACTCGAGCGCCTGGTCGAAGTTGCCGCGCAACGCGATCACGCGCGCTCCGTGCATGAGCGCCTGGGCGAGCTTCCCCGTCGCGATCTTGCCGTCGGGGATGATCACCACGCCACGGAGCCCCGCCTTGGCGGCGTACGCGGCGGCGCTCGCGGCGGTGTTTCCGGTGGAGGCGCAGATCACGGCCTGCGATCCCTCGCGCAGCGCGGCCGACACCGCGCAGGTCATTCCGCGATCCTTGAACGAGCCGGTCGGGTTGAGACCCTCGAGCTTGAGATGCACCTCGGCGCCGACCCGTTCGGAAAGCCGCTCGGCAAGAACCAGCGGTGTCGAGCCCTCCCCGAGCGTGACGATCGGGTCCTCGGGAGCGAACGGGAGGTGGTCGCGAAAGCGCTCGATGAGACTTACCGATCGTGTCTGCTCGCTCACTCGAACTCCTCGTCGATCACCCGGATCGCCCGCGGCGGTGACTGCACAGCCGGAAGATCGCCGATTCGCGCGGTCGCTGCGCGAAGCTGCGACTCGAGCAACGGGTGAATCACCATCACGAGCTGGGCATGCTCACCGAGACCGCGCTGGACGACGGACTTGATCGACGCGCCCTGGTCACCGAGATGGGCAGCAATCTGCGCGAGCACTCCAGGACGATCCGCGACCTCCATGTGGAGGTAGTAGGCGGAGACGACGTCCTCGACGATCGCAACCGGTACCGGCTCGGGCATCGGCGCCGCGCCGCCCGCCCCTGCGGATGCCGCACCGATCACGTCCCCGAGGACGGCGCTGGCGGTCTGCATCCCACCGGCGCCCGGTCCGGACATCGTGATCTCGGTAATCGCCTCCGCCTCGACGGTCACGGCGTTGAACGAGCCGCCGACCGAGGCGAGCGGGTGAGCTGCGTAGAGGAACGCGGGATGGACGCGGACCGAGACCCCCGCGGTGAGGCGCTCCGCGGTACCGATCAGCTTCAGGGCAAGCCCGAGATCGCGCGCGTAGGCGATGTCGGCGGCGGTGATCTGCTCGATTCCCTCGTAGCGGACGTCGCCGAAGTGGATCGGGGCATCGAACGCGAGACGCGCCAGGATCGCCATCTTCGCCGCCGCGTCCGCACCGCCGACGTCGTCGCTCGGGTCGCTCTCGGCGTAACCGAGTCGCTGTGCCTCGAGGAGCGCCGTCTCATAGCTGCAAGCGGTGCGCGTCATCTCCGAAAGGATGAAATTGGTCGTGCCGTTCACGATGCCGTGAATGCGCTCGATCCGTGTCCCCGCGAGCGATTCGCGCAGTACCCGGACCACCGGCACGATGCCCGCCACAGCGGCTTCGAAGCCGAGCGCAACCCCGTGTTGGCGTGCGAGCCCCCAGAGCTCTTCGCCGTGATGGGACAGCAGCTGTTTGTTGCCGGTGACGACCGCGCGGCCGGCCTGGAGCGAGCGGCGAACGTAGTCAAGCGCGTCGCCGGTGCCACCGATCAGCTCCACAATCAGATCCGATCGCTCGAGGATGTCGTCAAACGACCCGCTCGAGCGGGTGAGCACGCCACTGATCTGCGGCACGCGACCGGTCAGCTCGGCGACGCGGCCAGAGCGCTCCGCAAGCAGCCGCTCAAACGCACTTCCCACCGTGCCGTGGCCGAGCAACCCGATGCGCAGCGCGCCCGGGCTCACTGGTCGCGCGCGTGGAGGTCGTCGAGCGTCTCGCGGCGCACCACGACGCGGGCCTCACCATCTCTGCAGAAGATCACCGGCGGGCGAGGCACCGCGTTGTAGTTGTTCGCCATCGCATGGCCGTAGGCGCCGGTCGCCGCCATCACGACGATGTCGCCGACGCGCGGATCGTCGAGCAGAACGTCCGAGACCAGTACGTCACCCGACTCGCAGTGCTTGCCGGCGAGCGTAACGAGCGTTTCGCCGCCGACACGGTCGGCGATCTCGGCGTCGTAGCGAGCGCCGTAGAGCATCGGCCGCAGGTTGTCGGACATGCCGCCGTCCAGCGCGACCCAGCGCGACACGTTCTGTTTCACCGAAACGACCCTGTAGACGGTGACACAACCGTTGGCGACCAGCGCGCGACCCGGCTCGAGCAGCAGGCGCTTGCCCCGACCGAGCTCCTCGCGGACGGCGTCGACGACCGCGCTCGCGTAATCGTCGACGGTGGGCGGCGCCTGGTCAGGCGTGTAGGCGACGCCCAGCCCGCCACCGATGTCATAAACCGGAAAGTCACCGAGCTGGGCGATTGCCGAAATTGCCGCGCGAAACGGCTCGAGGTCCAGGAGGTTGGAACCGATGTGAAAATGCAGGCCGCGCAGGTCGAGGCCGGCGACGGTGCGCACCCGCTCGATCGCCACGGCGGCGTCGGCGAGACCGAACCCGAACTTCGAGTTCGCCTGTCCCGTCGAGATCTTCTCGTGGGTGTCGCCGCGCACTCCGGGTGTCACGCGAACCAGCACCGCCTGGGGCCGTCCGCCGCGCGCATTCGTGAGTCGCTCGAGCCTCTCGATGTCGTCGAAGTTGTCGATCACGATCAACCCGACCCCACGGTCGAGGGCCATCGCGAACTCGCCGTCGTCGCGTGCATTCCCGTGCAGCACGATCCGTTCCGGGTCGAGTCCCGCTCGCAGCGCCAGGTGGAGCTCGCCGGCGGACGCGACGTCACAACCGAGACCCTCCTCAGCGAACAGGTGGAGGATCGCGGTCGCGGGAAAGGCTTTCGAGGCGAACAGAACGTCGAAGTCCTGCTGTCCCGCGGCTTCAAACGCGGCGCGGAAGGAGCGGGCACGGGCACGCAGGTCATCCTCAGCAACGAGGTAGGCCGGCGTGCCGAACCGCTTAGCGATCTCGACCACGTCGCAGCCACCGATCTCGACGCGACCTCTGTCGTTGAGGCGGCTGTCGATCGGGTAGACGTGGGAGAGCGTCTGCGTGCTGGCCATGGCGGAGCGATTATCGCGGTTGCGGCGCGGCGGGCGGGAGGGCGCATGCCCGCCGGTGCGGGCTTCGTGGTCTGCGATCATTTCCCTATGGGCGGCAAGAGAAGCGCATTCGGTAAGGATCGTGGCCTGCAGGGGCGAATGCTGCTGACGATGTTCCTGCTAGGGCTGCTCTACGTCGTGCTGATCGGCGCGCTGATCGCCGCCGGGGCCGGCGGCGTGACGATCGCAGTGGTCGCCGTCGCGCTGTTCGGCTTCCAGATGTTCGCTTCAGACAAGCTCGCGCTCGCGACGATGGGCGCCCGCGAGGTGAGCCCGCAGGAGGCGCCCGAGCTTCACGCGATCGTCGAGCGGCTGTGTATCCAGGCTGACCTGCCGAAGCCGCGCGTCGCGATCATGGAGCACAACATGCCGAATGCGTTCGCGACCGGCCGCTCACAGAAGACCGCGACGGTCTGCGCCACGACGGGCCTCCTGCGGATGCTCGAGCCGGCGGAGCTCGAAGGCGTGATCGGCCACGAGCTGACGCACGTGATCAACCGCGACGTGATGGTGATGACGATCGCAAGCTTCTTCGCGATGGTGGCCGCGGTGATCATCCGATTCGCCTTCTTCTTCGGTGGCGGAATGGGTGGTGGCAACAACCGAGACGACGGCGAAGAGGCGGTGCTCGTGGTGATCCTCGTCTCCGTGCTCGTCTACGCCATCTCGTTCGTGCTGCTGCGCACGCTTTCGCGCTACCGCGAGTTCGCCGCGGACCGTGGCTCGGCGATCCTTACCGGCCGCCCGAGCGCTCTCTCCTCGGCGCTGATCAAGATCAGCGGCACGATCGAGCGAATCCCGAGCAACGACCTGCGCAGCGCCGAGGGGATGAGCGCATTCTTCATCGTGCCGGCGCGCGCGAAGCAGTCGCTGATGAACATCTTCGCCGACCACCCGCCGCTCGACCAGCGCCTCGCCGCCCTCGCTCGCCTGGAAGCTCAGCTCCAGGGCACCGCGCGCTAGCCTCACCGCAATGGGCCTTCTCGACGCACTCGTCGGCCGCCGCTCGGTCAAGGGGCCCGCGGCACGCGAGCGACTGTTCGCGATGTCGACCGCGTACGTGACGCTCGAGACCGAGCAGAACATCACCTCGGCCGGCGTCGCCGGGATCGTGTTCCAACCCCTCGCGACAAGCGATTTCGCGGCGATGGTGAAAGACATGGAGGAGGTCGTCAAGGCGACCGCGGGCGACATGGGAGCGACGGTCGAGTCCAAGGACGACGGCTACGGCTTCCGCTGGCTGATCGTGCGCGACAAGAGCTCGGTCGAGGATCTCGTCGTCGTCGTCAACGGTGTCTCGAGCGCACTCGAGGACGGCGGCTACGGCGAGCGGTTGCTCTGCGCCGTGTTCACCTTTAAGGACTCCGCCGGAGCGCAGGTCAATTTCATCTACAACTACAAGCGGGGCACGTGGTACCCGTTCGTCCCGGCGGGCGGCGAGCAGCAGCGCTCGACCGAACGCGAGCTGCAGCTGAAGGCCCAGATCGGCGGCGAGCTGCCGATCGAACCCGAGCTCGAGCGCTGGTTCCCACTCTGGGGCATCCCGTTCTGAGAACTGATCGGCTGCGTCTGCGTCGCTGGCGCGCCGGCGACATCGACGCGTTCGCTGCTCTGAACGCCAACCCCGATGTGATGGCGCAGTTCCCCGCGCGCCTCACCCGCGCCGAAAGCGAGTTCGTGCTCGACCAGATCGAGCTCGGCTTCGACGCCCACGGTTTCGGCATCTGGTGCGTCGAGACGCTCGACGACGAGACGTTCCTCGGCATCACCGGCCTCTCCACGGTCCCGTTCACCGAGCATTTCACGCCCGCGGTGGAGATCGGCTGGCGCCTGCTCCCGACCGCGTGGGGCCAGGGCTACGCGACGGAGGCGGCCCGCGCCGTGCTCGCCCACGGCTTCACCGAGTCGGGGCTGCCCGAGATCGTGTCCTTCGCGTCCAAGACGAACACGCGGTCGATCGCGGTGATGGCGCGGCTGAACATGCACCACGACCCCGACGGCGACTTTCTCCACCCGTTGATGGATGAGAGCCACCCGCTCGCGCCGCACACGCTCTACCGGCTGTCGAAGGCGGAGTGGGATGCCGCGCACTAGCAAGATGCCGGGGCGCCGGCCGCGCCGCAACGCCTCGATCCAATACCCTGAGGGCGTCGTCCCGGAAGGGCGTGTCGCATGAAGATCGGCGTCGTCTACCCCCAGATCGAGCTTCGCGGGGATCCCGCCGCGGTTCGGCGGATCGGGACAGCCGTCGAGGAGTTGGGGTTCGACCACCTGCTCGCCTACGACCACGTGCTCGGTGCTGTCCACGCCGACCGAACGCCGTCGCTCCGCGGCCCCTACACCGAGCACGACCCGTTCCACGACCCGTTCGTGATGTTCGCCCACCTGGCCGCGATCACCGAGCGCATCGAGTTCACCACCGGCGTCCTGATCCTGCCCCAGCGACAGACGGCGCTCGTGGCACGACAGGCAGCCGACGTCGATCTGCTCTCAGGCGAGCGACTGCGCCTCGGCGTGGGGATCGGCTGGAACCACGTCGAATACGACGCGCTCGGGCAGGACTTCCGCACGCGCGGTGCCCGCGAGGAGGAGCAGATCGGACTCCTGCGCCAACTGTTCACGCAACCCGTCGTCGACTTCAGCGGCCGCTTCGACCGGATGGAGCGAGTCTCACTACAGCCGAAACCGGCGCGGTCGATCCCGATCTGGCTCGGCGGATCCTCCGAGGCGGCATTCGATCGCGCCGCGCGCCTCGCCGACGGTTTCATCTTCATCGGCGCAGACATCGACCAGGTAGTCGACCGCTGGCAGCAGGTACGCGAACGCGTGCTCAGCCACGGCCGCGAACCCACCGACTTCGGCGCCGAATACGTGATCCGCCCCACCCCGAACGGCGACGACGACCTCCCCACCACGATCGACACCTGGCGCAAAGCCGGCGGCACACACGCCTCCATAGTCACGATGGGCCGAGGCTTCACCACCACTCAGCAGCACATCGACTACCTAACTGCAGCCGCAACCGCGCTCGCCGACCGCAGATAAAGGCACCCTGCGCGGACGGGCGGTGCCCTGACCTCGACTCGTTGCGCACACTGGCGCTACCCTACGGCGCGCAAACCGATTTGAGGCAAGGGGAGAATCCGGCCATGGCGGCGCACACACACCGTAAGTACCTGTTTCTTCTGGCGGTCGCCGTCTTTGCGTGCTCTCTCGCCGCGTGGTCAACCGACGCACTGGCGGGGAGTACGTTCACGTGGAGCGGTGATGATGCGTCGAGCCCGAACTGGTCAGTCGCCGACAACTGGGCGGGTACCGCCCCGAGCGCGATTGATTCAGGTGACTCGCTCATCTTCCCCGCCAACCTGAGCGGCGGCGACTGTGCGACTACCCAGACCGACCAGTGCTACACCGCCGAGGACAACCTGTCCGGATACTCGATCAGCTCGCTTCAGATCGACGATGGCGACGGGTACTACCTCCGCCCGGACAACGCGCACGATCCATTGACGATCGGCGTGGGCGGTATAACGGCCACAACGAGCTCCACGTCGTTCAACCCTGGCGAGTTTGGCCTGCCTATCGCACTCGGCGCGCCCCAGCTCTGGTTCGTCAGCGGCGGCGCCTCCGGACTCGGTCAGCTGACGTTTGATGGCGGCCTCAGCGGAAGCTCCACGCTCGGCATTCACGTATCTGATCAGGGATACGTCGACGTGGATGGCGCCTCCGATAGCGAGGTCGGGAACGTCACGATGACGGGCGCCAGTTCTGCCGACAGCGGTACTGCCGCCGCCGGCAACGGAGCGCTCGAGATCGACGGTTCGAAGCTGAACGCAACCAACGGGAACTCCGTCACGCTCGACACCGCAACGATCTTCGGCTCAGGCACGGTTGGGAACCTGATCTCAGACGGAGGCCAGGTCGAGCCTGGTTATCCGACCGGCCGCATCGCCGTCAACGGCAATGTCAACTTCAACAGGAACTCGAGCCTCGGTGACAGCGCCTTCACGCCGCTGATCATCGACGCAGGCACCACGCCGGCCACCGACTACTCCCAGCTGACGGCGACCGGAACGGTGACGCTCGGATTCGCCAACCTGGACATCGAGGCCGGCAATGACACCAACAGCTGCCCGACACTGAACTTCGGGGCCGTCTATACGCTGATCAGCGCGCACACCATCGTTGGTTACCTCGGCAGCCCGGGCGGCAGTTTCGGGGCGACGATGAATTGCGTCGGCGCCAATGCGCCGGTCTTCAGCATCGCGTACAACACGACCGCGTCACCGCAGACGGTGACGGCGACGGTTGTGGGCCCGGGGGCGACGACCGGCACGAATGTCTACGTGAACAATCAGCCCTACACGGGACAACCAGTATCGCTGGAGGCGAACGTTCAAGCCGGTGCTCCGGTGACGGATGCGCCGGTGACGCCCGTCGGAACCGTGGAGTTCGAAAGTAACGGCGCGCCAATCGCTGGATGCGCGAGCCAGCCGCTGATCCTGGACCAGACTCCGGCAAGCAAGTCATGGAACGCGGCCTGCACGACGACAGCGAGCCAAATTGCTGGGCCCTATTCGTACCAAGCACGCTTCAACCCGACCGACACGCAGACCGGCGGGCAGCTGCCCTCGATCTCTACCGCGCAGACAGGCCAGGTAGCTGCGTTCGTGCCCGATGGCGGCACCGCCACCCTGACGAACGCGACGACAAACGGGATCGTCGCCACCCTGGCATTGGGCTGCGACGGCGTCGCGGGACAGTCTTGTACCGACGTTAACGCCACGCTGAGCGTCCACGAGGTCATCAAGGACGGCAAGGTCGTCGCCGTCACCGCAGCAGCAAAGCCGAAGAGCACCAAGCGCAAGGTAGTTGTCGGCTCGCTCGCAACGACGTTGGAAGTTCACACCCCCACGACTGTCGACCTGCAGCTCAATCGCGCCGGCCAAGCGCTCTTGAAAGCCCACCACCGGCTACAGGTCGGCTTGAGCATCACGAGCCACGGCTCCGTGCTGTACACGCGGACGCTCACATTCATCGAACCGGCGCCGCCCAAGCGAAAGCACTAGCACGGCAAAGCGATCGTCACGCGAGGAGTTGACCGCCAGGTCGACGATCAACCGGGCGACCGACACATCCCAGCACCACCCCGCCAGCCCCAGCACCCGGCAGGCAGCCGAACCACCCCGCCAGCCCCAGCACCCGGCAGGCAGCCGAACCACCCCGCGGCGGCTCCCAGCACCCGGCAGGCACGGGTACCGCCGGCACGACTGCAAGCGGTCAGTCCGGGATCAGACCCTCTCCCGTGAACTCCACCCGAGCCTCCGCAAGGCTCGTGTCGGGCGGCGGAAGCATCAGGTCGGACCCTTCGAGGTCGGCATCGCCCAGCATCTCGCCATGCGAGCGCACGTAGTCGAGGAGCTCGCCGAAGGCCTTCTCGTAGGCGGCCTCGTCGCCGGCCTGCGCAGCCTTGTGCGAGGCGTCGTCGAGCTCGTCGATCCGCGCGCGCTCGGCGTCGGCGACGCGGTACTGCCCTTCGGTGAAGATCCGGACGATCATTTCTTCGCCTCCGCGTCCGCCGCCGGCGCTTGCGCGGGCGCGCCCGCGTCGAGCGTCGCCGGCGCCGCCCCGCTGCCGAGCTCGGCCTTCATCTTCGCGAGCTCGTCGTCGACCGCCCCGCCGGCGCCGATCTGCTCGAGCTGGCGGTCGATGTCGTCCTTGCCCGGCCCGAGCTGGGTGAGGTCGTCGAACGTGCCGGAGTCCTCCAGCTCGCCCATCGCCTGGGCCCGCGCCTTCATGTTCTCGGTCTTGTCGAGCGCCCGTTGCATCGCCATCCCGACATCGGCCATCTGCTCGCCGACACCGGTCGCCGCCTCGGAGATCCGCACCTGGGCCTCGGCGGCCGAGTACTGCGCCTTGATGACCTCCTTCTTCGTGCGGAACGCCTCGATCTTGGCGCGCATCGCCGCTTCGGAGTCGATCAGCTTCTGCTGCTGGGCCTCGAGGTCCGCGATCTGCTGGTCGAGCCCCTGAAGTTGTTCCTGCGCGGTCTGCTTGCGTTCGAGCGCGACCCGCGCGAGATCCTCGCGGTTGGCCGACAGCGCCTGGCGCGCCTGCGTGTCGAGCTTGACGATCTGCTGCTGGATCTGCGCCTCCTGCAGCTGCAGCCGCTTCTTGGAGGTGACGACGTCAGCGATGCCCTTCTTGACGTTCTGCAGCAGCTCGACCTGCTTGGTGTAGCTGTAGTCGAGCGTCTCGGCGGGGTCCTCGGCTCGATCGAGCATCTTCGAGACCTTGGCCTTGACGATCGTCGACATCCGGCCTGACATGCCAGGCATTCACGTCCTCCTTCGCGGGGTCAACCGAAGCGTAGCCGACGCCGGTCGGCGAGCCGTGATGGTGGTCGCCGCGGCCCATGGGCCGCGGCGGGGATCGGTGCATGCCTGTGCCCCGAACGGGGTGCACCGATCCCCCGATCGGCGCATGGCGCCGATCGGCCTGGGGGCGCATGCCTGTGCCCGAATGGGGTGCGGCCCCAGGTTCTCCTAATACCCCTGCGCGTGGCGCGCGAGGTAGCCGCTCGTCGAGCTGAGCAGCGGGCGCCAGCGCGGGCCGCTCCTGCCGCCCGGGTCCCCGGCCGCGCTCGTGTCGAGCCGGATGCCCGCGATCTGCAGGAACGCGTGGGTCGGGTTGGTGTAGACGGTCATCCAGGCGCCCTGGCCGGCGAGCCCCCAGGTCTCGAAGTCGCTCGAGTCAACCGGCGCGGTGAGAAGCGCGGCGGCGTGCAGCGCGTAGGAGACCGCGCCGGAGCAGTCATAGCCGGGCGCGTTGAAACTTGCGTGCCCGCCGCCGTAGATGTAGGGGAGGCCGATCAGCTGGTTGCCGGCGACAATCGCCTGCTGGACCGCGAGCGGGGCGTTCGCGGGGGCTGCGGCGTAGCCGTCGGGGAGGATCTCGGCGACGGTCCCGGCGACGGTCTGCGTGAGCGCCGGCGCGAGCGGTGTCGGTCCGGTCGGTCCTGTGGCGCCCGTTGGGCCGGTCGTGCCCCCCGGGCCGGTCGTTGCGGTGGCTCCGGTCGCGACCGTCGGCGTGCTGTCAAGGCTCGCGGGATAGAGCGCGCCGCCGTCGAGGACCGGCGGGGTGTGGAGTGGCGCACGCGTACCGCCGCTCGCAGCGAAACCGGCGGGCGCCCACAGGCCGAGGCAGCCGAGGACGACGATTGCGGTGGAGCGCAGGTGCATCTCAAAACCTCGCAAGGTCAGTGGTTCACCTTCAGGCTCGGCAGGCCTGCGCGGGGGCTGGTCTCCCGCAGCCAAAGTTGCACCGCTCGCGTCGCTAGACTGCGCGTCCGTGAGTGAAGCCGAATCACCGCAGCGGACCGCGCCAAAGCACAAGGTCACCGTCGATGACGTGCGCGGGCTGATGGGAGCCTCGACGCCGCATTTCGCGCTGCAGCTGAGCACGCGGATCGGGCGGCTGATCGCACCGCTGGCCGCTGAGGATCCGGCGCGGGTCCTCGGGGAGCGGGAGATTCGCCGGCTGGCGGCGCTCGCGGTCGACGGCGAGACACGCGGCGGCTCGGCCCAGGACGGCCAGCGCCCGCTCGCGTCGCTGCGCGACCAATAGTCGCGCTCGAGCGCACAGTCACGGCGGCGCCGGTCGCTAGGCTCGTTGGTCGATGAGCGAGCCGGCCACACCTTCGCTGTTCGACGAGGAGCACCATGACGCGACCGAACCGGGCGCGCAAGCCGACTTCGGCCTTCCGGGGCCCTATCCGGTTGGACGTTACGCGGCGCGGCTGCGCGACCAGCTGCGGTCGTTCACACGGGTTCAGCTGACCGGCGAGATCGCGAACCTGCGCCCGCCGACGAGGGCGCGAGCGTACTTCGAGCTGCGCGACGCCGACGGGGCGTTGCCTTGCGCGATGTGGCGCGGTGAATGGGACGGGCTGGGCGAGCTGACGGGGTCGCTCGCCGACGGTGTCGAGGTCGTTGTGGCCGGTGGGTGCGATTACTACGCGGGGAGCGCCAGCGCGTCGCCGGCCTTCAGTTTCGCGGTGAGCGAGCTGCGGATCGCGGGCGAGGGCGACCTTCTGGCGCAGATCGAGCAGCGGCGGCGCGCGCTCGCCGCGGACGGCCTGCTCGAGCTCCAGTCCGCACTCGCCCGCCCGGTGCTGCCGCGCACGATCGGCGTGGTCTGCGGGGAGGGCGCGAAGGCGGGTGACGACGTGCTCGCGGCGCTCGACCGGCGTGCCTGGAGGGGGCGGATCGTCTGGGCGTTCGCCCCGGTGCAGGACCGCCACGCGGCCCCACGGGTTGCGGCGGCGCTGCGCGAGCTGGCGGCCACGGGCGTTGTCGACGTGATCGTCGTCGCGCGCGGCGGAGGATCGCTGACCGATCTGCTGGCCTTCTCCGACGAGAGCCTGTGCCGCACCGTCGCGCTCCTGCCGGTCCCCGTGATCGCTTCGATTGGCCATCACACGGACCGCACACTGCTCGACGAGGTGGCCGCTGCGAGCTGCTCGACGCCGACGCACGCGGCGGAGGTGGCGGTACCGCTCGATTGTGGCGAGGCCGGCGTCGTGCTCGCGACCGCGGCGCGGCGGCTGCGCCGACACGCGAGCACGGCGGTGGTTGATCGGGCTCGCCTGCTCGCAGCCCTCTCGCGCGCACCGGCGGAGCACCTCGCTCGCCAACGGCGCGGGCTGCGGCGCCAGGGGGGCGAACTCGAAGCGACCAGCCGCCGGCACCTCGCGAGCGAGCATGCGGCGTTGGCCCGCCGCGCACTGCAGCTGTCGCGGTGCGGCGCGAGCGCCCTGCGCGACATCGGCACGCGCCGCCCGTCCGAACTCGAGCGACTGTCCATTGCGCTGTCTGCCCACGATCCGGAGCGGACGCTGGCGCGCGGCTATGCGCTCGTCGAGGATCCCGGTGGCGAGCCGGTGACAACCGCAACGCGAGCGCGCACACACAGCGAACTGCAGATCCGGTTTAGCGACGGCCGCGTTATGACCAAGGTCATGCACGATGAGCCCTGAGAGCGACGACGCGCAACCGGGGAACGCCGAGGGTCGCGAAGCGGCCGAGGCGCCTGAAGGGAACGCCGAGGGTCGCGAAATGACCGAGGCGCCTGACTACGAGAGCGCTGCCGCGCGGGTCGAGGAGATCGTTCGGCGGCTCGATTCGGGCGAGGCGGGCCTGCGGGAGACGCTCGAGCTGGTGCGCGAGGGCCGCTCCCTGATCGAGTTCTGCGCCGCCGAGCTGGCGGCGGTCGGCGGCGAGCTCGAGGAGCTCCGGCTGGACGAGCTGGTCGCGCAGCTCGAAGGTGCGAGCGGGCAGCAGTGAGCACCTGGGAGCGTGTCGCCGGGCTCGAGCTGCGCGTCGAGGATTACGTGCTCGAGCGGCTCGACACGGCGCTGGGGGGCGAGTTCATACGCTCCACGACGGTTGTGGCGCTGCGGGGCGACGGCGCCGCGGGCCTCGGCGAGGACGTCACCTACGCCGGCGCCCACCACGACACCCTGCACGCGGCGGGCGCGACGCAGCCGCTTGCCGGAAGCTTCACGGTCGCTTCGTTCTCGGAGCTGCTCGCGACCCTCGACCTCTTTCCGGACGAGCCCGAGAACGAGGTCTATCGACGCTATCGGCGGTGGGCGTTCGAGTCCGCGGCCCTCGACCTCGCGCTGAACCAGGCCCGCGAGCCACTACACGCCGTACTGGGCCGCGAGGTGTCGCCGTTGCGATTCGTGGCGTCGCTGCGCCTGCCTGAACCACCGACGCTCGATCCGATCGAGGAGCGGCTCGTTCAGCACCCGGCGCTGCGCTTCAAGCTCGACCCGACCGCAAGCTGGGACGGCGAGCTGATCGCGCGGCTTGCAGCGCTCGACGCGGTCGCAGTCGTCGATCTGAAGGGCTATTACACAGGCACGGTCGTCGACAATCCGCCCGACCCGGGCCTCTACCGCCTGGTCGCCGAGGGCTTCCCCGAGGCGTTGATCGAGGATCCGGCGCTGACGGACGCGACGCGCCCGGTGCTCGCGGCCCACCACGACCGGATCACCTGGGACGCCCCGATTCACACGGTCGAGGACGTCCGGGCGCTCGAGTTCGCGCCGCGGATGCTGAACGTCAAGCCGTCGCGGCTCGGCAGCCTGCGCGAGCTCTTTGCGCTCTACGACTACTGCGCCGCCGAGGCGATCGGCAACTACGGCGGGGGACAGACCGAGCTCGGCGTCGGTCGCGGCCAGATTCAGTATCTCGCGGCGATGTTCCATCCGGATTCGCCCAACGACGTGGCTCCAAGCGCATACAACGCGATGCCCCTGCCTGACGGGCTACCCGGCAGCCCGCTCCCGCCGTCCGCCTCGCGGATCGGGTTTCGCTTCGGCTGAGCGCGGGTCCGTTGACGCCGCGGTGATAGCTCGATCGGACGATCCCGCGGCCGCTTCATAAGATTTGCCCCAGGGACTGGACAAACAGGAAAGATTAGGCAAATATTAAGCCGCGCTTGAGAGTAGGTACGCATAATCCTGCGTGCGACACATATCTCGCAATCGCACCTCCTCCCTGATCCCACCGGCGCCCCGCACCCCAACGGGGCGCTGGTGCGTTCCGGGGCAGTCGTCGCAGAGCCTCAGTCGCCGAACTCTCGCGCCGAGCGCTGGACCGCCGGCCGATCCCTTGATCGCGCAGCGGCGCCGCCGGCTCCCGCGATCCCTGCGCGCCCGGGCCCTTTGCTACTCCTCCGCGTCCGAGCTCTCCCCGCTGCTCGCGCTGTGCGCTCGCCGGCGGATGCGGACAGCGACGATGCGGTTCTCGCGGACCGATTCGACGCGTAGCTCGTAGCCGTTCGCGTTGACGGTGTCGCCGCGCTTCGGCAGCCGCCCCAGATCGCTGAACACGAGCCCGCCGACCGAGTTGTACGCCTCGTTGTCGTCGGGCAGCTCGAGCCCGTAGTTGACGAGGTCAGCGATCGGCACGTGCCCGCCGACGTACCAGTCGCCGCCGGGCAGGCGGCGCACGTCGCTCGCCAGCGGGTCGGTCTCGTCGGTCAGCTCGCCGACCACCTCCTCGACGATGTCCTCAACTGTGATGATCCCCGCGACGCGCCCGTACTCATCAGCGACGACAGCGAGCGCCGTCCGTTCGCGTTGGAGGTCGGCAAGCAGGTCGTCGAGCGGCTTTGTCTCGGGCACGATCGGCGCCTCGCGGACCAGCTCCTCGATCGAACCGTGCGGGCCGTCCTCGAGCAGCCTCCGCGCCAGCGCGTTCGCGTGGACGACGCCGCGAATCCGGTCCTGGTTCTCATCCTCGGTGACAGGCAGACGCGTGTGGCCAGAGCTGATGCAGCGCCGCAATGCCGTCTCCACGTCATCTGAGATGTCGACGGTCACCACAGCGGGGATCGGCGTCATCACCTGACGCGCCTCCTGCTCGTGGAGGTGGAAGACGCCGGAGAGCATCGTCGCCTCGCCCGACTCGAGCATCCCCCCCTCCTCCGAGTCGCGGATCAGCCGTTTCAGCTCGTCGGGCGACCCACCGCGCGTGATCCGCCGCTGCGGATCGACGCCGAGCGCGCCGAGCATCGCGTTCGATGCGACGGTCAGGGCGATGATGAACGGATGAAAGAGAATCCGGAACCACTGCAGCGGACGAGCGACCCGACGCGCAACGGTTTCCGCACGGTCGATCGCGTATAGCTTTGGAACCATCTCGCCGGCGGTGATCTGCGCGCTGGTGATCAGCAGGTAGGCCACGATCGCGGCGACGATGAGCGCGACACCGTGCGCGACGACGCTCCCGAACGGCGAGTCGAGCAGGTGCGCCAGCGCCGTCTCGCCGACCGCGCCGATGCCGATCGACGCCATCGTGTTGCCGACCTGACAGGTCGAGATGTACTCGTTGATGTTCTCGAGCTGGCGCAGAGCCAGCTTTGCGCCGCGCAGGCCCTGTTCGGTGGCCAGCTCGAGGCGCGAGTGGCGCGAGCGGACGAGGGCGTACTCCGCGACAACGAAGAACGCGTTCAGGACGATCAGGAGCGCGGCTACGGCGAGCAGCAGCCAGTTCACTGAGGCGCTTTCGGCCGCCCGGCGGCGGGCCTGTGGCTACTTCGAGGGGGTTCGTCGTTCATCGGCGATCTGGCCGCGCAACGGTAGCAGGCCACGCCGTCGATACGACGACGCTCAGCCGAGTGCGTCGATCGCGGCGGCCAGGTCAAAGTCGCAAGCGCTGACACCGCCGGCCGCGTGCGTGCTCAGCGTGAGCCGGACATGCCGGTACGCGTGGACGAGGATGTCCGGGTGGTGGTCGGCGCGTTCAGCCAGTTCAGCCACCGCGTTGACGAAAGCGATCGCGGCGCGAAAGTCAGTGCGCTCGACGTCGCGCACAAGCGACTCGCCTTCGCGACGCCAGTCGCCGCTCAGACGCTTCTCGATCTCGGTATCCGCAAGTCGCTGCATTGGGCTCCTAATCCGGATCCTAAGCCCTGCGCGGTACGCGACCGAGCCGTGTGCTTCCTTTCGGCCCAACGGGCACGCGCTCGCGCCAGGCGCGGGAGCGGCCAGCCGCTCTGCCGCCAGCTCCCGCGGACTAGTGGAAGCCGGGCGGCAAGTAACCCTCCGCGAAGACGATTGACACCGCGATCGCCACTGCCGCGAGAGCCGTGCACGCGCCGAGGCCAAGCCACAGCGAGCGCGGCTGCCGGTCGGCCTGCTGCCAAGCGAGCGCGGCGAGACCGCCACCGACGAGGCCACCGATATGTCCGCCGATCGATACTCCGGAAAGGCTAAGGCTCAACACGAGGTTTAGGACTATGAGGCCACCGATGCCGGCCTCCCACGGACTGATTCCTCGCGCCCGAAGCTCTACGAACGCGGCCCCCATGATCCCGAAGATCGCGCCGGAGGCGCCAACGGTCGGCGAATCGGGGCTGAGCAGGAGCGCCCCAAGCGAGCCCGCAAACAGGCCGACGAAGTAGATCGTCACGAAACGCACCCGCCCGATCGCGGGCTCGAACATCCTCCCGACGAAGTAGAGCACGAGCATGTTCGAGCCGATGTGGAGCAGGTCGATGTGTAGGAAGCCGGACGTCAGCAGCCGGTAGAACTGGTGCGCGATACCGACCTGCGGCGCGTCGAGCCAGCCGTTACGCAGCAGCGAACCGCCACCGCTGTTGCCGAAGCTGTAGGCCGATGAGCCCTCCGCCAGGAAGATGATCACGTTGATCGCGATCAGCGCCTGCGTGACCGTCCACCCCTGGTTGGTGAGCTCGCGCATCGTCTTCACCTTCGTACGCTGCCGCGAGCACTCGGGGCAACGCATACCGACGGGCGTCGGCGTCATACAGTCGGGGCAGATCGGGCGACCGCAGTTCGAGCAGGAAACGCCGGTCTCGCGGGACGGATGTCGGTAACAGGTCGCCATCGGCTGGACCACGCTACCAGGGCGCCTGGTCAGCGCCAGGCGCTCAGTCCGACAGAACCGCGGCGATCAGCGGCGCCATCGTCGGGGCCGTCGTTCCGCCGCGCGGCTCGGCAGTGACGAGCACGGCGCTCGCGCCCGCGACACCGCCAGGCACGTTCGCGTCGGCGTGCCCAAAGCGCGTCGGCGAGAACAGGGCATCCGTCGGGTGTGGCTTGCCACCACGCTCGATCCACAGCTCGTAGACATCGCCGAGCGGCGCCTGCGGCAAGTGGTCAATCACGAGCTCCGCGCGATTGCCGGACCGTCGCAGGTACGCAACCGGCGGCTTGGCGGTGTGCCAGAACGAGACGCCCGCAACGCGCGCCCGAATGATCGTCGTCCCGCCGCCGGACGAGCGGATCAGCAGCGCGCCGATCGCGAGCCCGGCGACCAGGGCGACGGCACCGGCAAGCTCCAGGCGCGGCACGAGACGGCGACGCCCGGGTCGCGCGGGCGTTGCGCGCGACCGCTGATCCTCGCGCGCCGACGCGAGCACGCGACGCTTCAGGCTGCGCGGCGCGTCGATGCGCGGAGCGGCAACGGTGAGTACTGCCGCGGCTTCGTGCAGGCGCGCTACCTCAGCGCCGCAGACCGGGCAGGCGTCCGCATGGGCGCGGAACGCCGCCGCCTCCTGCTCTTCGAGTGCGCCGAGGACGTAGGCCGCCGCGTCCTCGCGGTGAAGCAGGTGTTCAGCCGATTCGCTCATGACGTCGCCAGTGCTCCAGACTGCTCGAGCGCTCCCCTGAGCTTCTCGAGGCCGAGCCGCATCCGGCCCTTGATGGTGCCGACCGGCGCGCCGGTCAGCTCGGCGATCTCAGTATGGGTGAAGCCTCCGAAATATGCGAGCTCGATGACTCGCGCCTGTTCGTCTGGAAGCGTGTCGATCGCCGCGCGGATCTCGCGCGCCTCGTCGGTCTGCAGCACCTGAAGGTCGGTGCGCTCCGAGGCCTCGACGCGCTCAGCAAGGCCTTCGTCGCTGGCCCGCCGCCGATCGTGCACAACGTTGCGTCGCAGCGCGTCGATCGCCCGGTTGTGGACGATCCCAAGAACCCAGGTCCTGACGCTGCCACGCGCCCTGTCGTAGCGGGCCCCGCTGCGCCAGAGGGCAAGGAACGCCTCCTGGACCACCTCCTCGGCACCGGTCCGGGTGCCACAGATCCGGTAGGCGAGCGAGAAGGCAACGCTCGAATGACGGTCGTAGATGAGCTCGAACGCCGCCATCTCGCCGTCGCGCACACGTGTCATGAGATCCTCGTCTGCAAGCTCTCGCAGACGCGAGCGGGCCGATCGGTTGGCTGGGAGCAGCGGCATGGGCTCCGACTTATACGGGCCCGCCGCAGCGACGGATCACCGCGCTAGTCGGATTGCTTGCCGCTTCGGCGCCGTTGGCCGAGACCCAACAGCACAAGGCCGAGCCCCGCAGCACCGCCACCGATGAGCGCCCACAGGGGACCCGCCCAGTTGCGGGGATCACGCATCGCCGCGAGCTCCCAGGTGTCGAGCTCGCCGGCCGCGTGCACACTGATCGCCTCGAGTCGGCTCGTGAGCCGCGCGGCCAAGCCCGCTGGCGGTTCGACGGGCGCCAGGACCTTCGCCAGCAGCGACTCGACGTTTGCTTGGCGACTCAACGGGCCCCCACGTCAGTCGCGAGCACACCCTCGAGCTGCTTGATCGCACGATGGATCAGCACCTTCGTCGCACCGTCGCTGCGGCCGATCGCCCGGGCGATCTCGCGGTTGTCCATTCCGAGCGCAAAGCGCATGATCAGCGCCTCTCGCCGATCGTCGGGCAACCGCTTGACGGCATCGAGCACGCGCGCGAGGTCCTCGCGACCGCTGACCAGATCCTCGGTCGAGTGGGGCGCCGCGACGCGCTCGCTCTCCTCGAGCGAGGCCTGCGGGCGCCGCGAGCGGTAGCGGTAGTGGTTGGCTGCGAGGTTGTGGGCGATTCGCAGGAGCCACGGGCGCAGCGGTCGGCCGTCCGACTCGCGCTGCGCTCGCTCGAAATGCCGGTAGGCCTGCAGAAACGTCTGCTCGACCAGATCCTCGGCGTCGTGGTGGTTGCCAACGCGGTAGTAGGCGTAGCTGTAGAGGTCGCGCAGGTGCGTGCGATACACCTCCGCGAACTCAGCATCGAGCCGGGCCTTTGTAGCGGTCTCCGGGGCGCTCACCCATTGAGCGTACCCCCCGCTGCTGCGCCGGCGGCGATCGCGAGGCGCGCGTCGGCCGCCGGCGACGGCGACCGCTCGGGCATCGCTCCCCCAAGCCAGTCCCACTGCAGCACTACGCAGGCCCAGATCCGCTCGGTCACAGCGGCGGCGATTGCCGGAGACGGGTTTTCCTCAGCTGGGAAACGCAGAGGTGCTCCGCAGCGCAGCCGCACGCGATGCGGGCGTACCAGCCAGCCGCGACGGATCGCCTCGGTGCCCAGCACGGCGACGGGGACGACCGGCGCAGCCGTCTGCAGCGCGAGCCGACCGACCCCTCGGTGCGGAGCGCCGAGCGGCCCCGGGCGCGTGCGCGTTCCCTCGGGGAAGATCACGACACAATCGCCACGCTCGAGAATCCGCCGCGCCGTCTCCATCGCCTGCACGTCGCCGGCGCCGCGGTCGATCGGTATCCCGCCGAGGCGGCTCATGAACCACCCGGCGAGCGGGTGCAGGAACAGCTCCTTCTTCGCGACGTAATAGACAGGCCTTCGGAGCAGCGTTCCGATCACGAACGGGTCGAGGAAGCTGCGGTGGTTCGAGGCGAAGATCACGGGGCCCTGCGTCGGGACGTGCTCCATGCCCTCGCGCCGCATCCTGAAGTACACGTGGAAGAACGGCTGGAGGATCGCCCGGGCGAACCAGTAGAGCGGGACGTTCACGCCACGCCCAAGCGTGCGCGCGTGGTAAGCGTCGGGGTCATAGCCCGGCGGCGCGGGCTTGTTGGACGCGTAGGCGTTCACGCCTGGGATACCCGGGCACAGCCGACCCGTTACGCGCAGGCGGCGGCGGGGGAACAATCTGCCCTGCTCGGCGTGGCGTAGCCCTGGTAGGCTCGCCTCCTCGTGATCGTCGTAGAGGGAGCCAGAACATGCGTCGCCATCGCCATCTTGTAACCAGACTTGCTTTCTGCGTCGCGCTCGTTGCTGCGCTCGCGCTGCCTGTCAGCATGGCGCTGGCAAACGATCCGACGACGATCGACGTCACTTGCTCCTCGACAACGCCGCTCGGTACCTCGACCACGGGCGGCATCACCGATCTGCAGGACGCGCTCACGTTCGGCGGCTCGAACCCGGGCACGGTCGTGGTGATCACGGGCTTCTGCCAGGGATCGTTCTACCTGCCTGGGGGCTCCGCTTTCACGCTCGAGGGAGCGGGCGCCGGGACGACCGACACGGGCACCGGGTCAGATGGGTTGTCCGGCTTCACCGGCTGGTACCAGAACGACCCCGGTCAGCCCGCTCCGGTCGCTCAGGACTACGCGTTCCTGAGGAACGGGAAGGGCGCCGTGGACGGCATGACGCTCGAGAACCTCACATTCGAGTACGGCGTGACGCCCAACAACCGAGACGACTCCGCGCTTGATCTGAGCGCGGAGGCGGGCACATTGACGCTGAATCACGACACCTTCACGCACAACAGCGACACCGACACGCAACCGGAGTACATCAATGCCAATCCGTCCGACTGCGTGAGCGGAAGCCCGACCCAGTCGACGGTGATCGAGAACTCGCAGTTCTCCAACAACACCATGACGGTCGATTCCGGGTTCTATGCGGACGGCCTGGCGGGCGCCGGTGCCGGGCTCGCTCTCGATGTCGGCTGCCAGTATGACTCGACGACCCTGAGCGCGAACGAGTTCACGAACAACCTGCTGAGCTCGGATGGCAACGCACCGAGTGCCGGTGGTGGCCTGGCGATCATCGGCTGGGACTTCAGCGGAGTTCCGGTGACGCAGACTGGCAACACGTTTGACTCGAACGCGATCACGACGCAGCCCGGTTTCGACCAGATCTACGGCGGCGGCGGAGAGTGGACGGAGGGCGTGCTGCTGCAGAGCACCAACGATCGCTTTACGCGTAACGTGATCCCGGGTAGTGGCGGCGGCCGGGGCTTCAGCGAAGGCGCCGGGCTGGGAGTCCTCGCCGGCCAAAACGGCGAGACGTGCCCTAGCGTCTACGCGACGCTCGTACAGGACGTGGTCGCTGACAACACGATCGAGGTCGAGGTCAGCCACGACGGCTACAGCGGCCCAACCGACTCGCCGGGGAGCGCCTACGGCGCGCTGTCGATCGACAACTACGGCTACCTATGCTTCCAGGAGGGACCGCGAAACGCGCCCGCCGATGCCGGACTGCGAAACGCGCCGGCCGACGCCGCCGAGCTCACGCTCAAGGATTCGACCGTGGCCGACAACGCAGTGACCGACTACAGCGGGACTCCGCTGACCTCGGATGAGGGCTCAGGCACGGCGACGGCCGGGATCGCAGGCGACGACGACACGCTCGAGCTCGACAACTCGATCGTCTACGGCGACGTCGGCGGTGCCGAGACGACAGGCTTCTACACGGCGCGTTTCGGCCCGCTGCGTGGGACGTCGAGCAACGCCCCGAGCAACGTCCCCAGCGAATCGGGGATCACCGCCAGCTATTCCGACTTCTGCGACGGTACGGCCCCCTATGCGGGTACCGGCAACATCTGCGCTGATCCCGGATTGGTCGATGACAGCTACACGCCGCCGACGCTGGGGGCGGGAATTCTTTCAACCAATTCGGTTGCAAATAGCGGCTCTAGTTCGGGCGTCAACGCGCACGAGACGAGTTCGAGTCCAACGGTTGACGCCGGCTCAAATGGCCTCGTCCCCAGTGGCCTGAGCACCGACATCTACGGCGCCATCCGCCAGCTCGCGAAGGGCTGCCCGGTGGCCGCCGGAACCGTCGACATCGGCGCGGCGGAGTTCGTGCCGACGTGCGTGAGCACCCCGGCGCCATCGGTCGTCACCACACCGACACCGACACCGACACCGAGCAAGGTTCAGCCGTGCGCGAGCCTGCGCAACATCGTGATGCACCTGCAGTACACGTTCTTCCTCAGCTCGCCGAGCCTGATCAGCCATTCCTCGGCAACGCTCACCAGCCTTTCGAACCCCGCATTCGGCACCCGAAACCTGCCGGTCTTCGGACCAAGCGGCAGCGAGGTGAGGCTCAACCTGAAGACGCTGCCGTTCGGCACCTACCGCGTCCACGCGTCCGTCACACTGGTCAACGGCAAAACACTTCACCAGCAGCGCGAATGGCACACCTGCCGGCCGTTCCACTGGAAGTACCCGCCCGGCAAACCCCGCCACTAGCCGCCCGCACGAGCCACCAGCGCAACATCGCGGCGCGGTCGTCCCGGCCGCCCGTGCGATCGGCTAGCGTCCAACCGGCGCCGCCGGAGTAGCTCAGCTGGTAGAGCAATCGCCTTGTAAGCGATAGGTCAGGGGTTCGAGTCCCCTCTCCGGCTTGGGGGGAAGTGCCTGCTCGGGCTGGGGTCTTGACTCATCCGAGCCACTGCCGGCGAGCAGTCACCTTACGAGGTGAGAAAGAGTGCGATGCCCTCGGTCTCGCTGGCGAGGGCGGCGGCTGGTGCTGGTGTCGCGAACCATGTTGGTTCGGGGCGACCGTTCTTGATCGACCAGGTGCCCGCCGCTACGCCGTTCTTGAGCACGACTGGTTTGAGCATCCCGCCGCCCCCCAGGATGTGGTGGTCGTGCTCAGTTGCAACGAACGGCTCGCGGGTGCGGTACCCGAGCATGAGAGTGTCGAACGCGGCGAGCAGCAGACACGGCGGCGGGTCTGCGGTGCCCCACGCGTCCGCGTCGCTGTGCGGGCCCGCGGCATCGAGCGCTCGGCGCGCCTGCGTGATCGGTAGCGAGGACCATTTCGCGAGGTCGGTCGCATTGCAGGGACCGTAGCCGGCGCGGTAACGGGTGCCGAGGATCGCGAGCGCTTCGTCGTGATCCACGGTCGGAGGTGGGTCGGCCGCGTGCAGTAGGCCAGCGATGTCGGTGACGATCAGGCCCTGCGCTGATAGCCACGGAACGAACGTGTTGATCGGGCCTTGCTCAAGCGATCGGTGGCCGCGCTCGACGAGGGCGCGCAGTAGCGACGCGCGATCGCGAGGCCTCTCACTGCAGAGCTCAACAGCGTCCCTGCGCATTGCGTTGACTTGCTCAACGATCCCGAAGCGCTCGAACCTCAAGCCGAACACCCGGGCATTGCGCTCGGCCAGCAATGCGTGTAGCCACGGGCGATCGGACGCCGCAATCAGGTGCACGGTACCGCGGACGGTCCACGTGCGCAGCAGCGGCGCGACCCGGATGGCGGCGCGGGTAAGGCCCGGCACACGTGAGCGCAGCGCGAGAGCCGCGGCGCGCAGGTCCTGCGCCTGAATCCCGATCACTGCGAGCGCTGCTTCCTCAGCGCTCGCGCAAGCCGTCGCCGGCGTCAGCCGCTGTGCGGCGAGACGCGCGACGCACAACCGGCGATCAGCTCGCATTGCGCAAATACTCACACGCGAGCCGCGATCGCAACGGCGTAGCGCCCGTCGCCGTCACTTGCCACCATCGATTGACGCTTTCCTTCGTCACATCCCTCCCGGCCTAGTAGTCGCACGCGGGCACGGCGCTGCGCTGCTCGCGTTGCCGTAGGCTCGTGATCGAACACGAGCTGCACCTAACGCTATGGTCGCAACGATGGGCGTCACGAATGGAGCCGGCGTGCCCGTGGACCCGCTAGACCGGCCGTTGGTCGGCGCGGGGCTGAAGATGTACCTGAGCTATGCCGAGACCGTCCGCTACCTCTGGTCGCTGGCAGCGATCGCCGACGAGTTCGACGGGGTGCGCCTCTTTGTGCTCCCATCGTTTCCCGCCCTCGCCCAGGCGCGACTGGCGCTGGGCGCGTCCCGGGTGCTCTACGGAGCGCAGGACGGCCACTGGGAAGAGCGCGGACCATACACGGGCGAGGTTTCGCCGGCGATGCTGAGCGAGCTCGGTTGCACGTTCATGGAAGTCGGACACGCCGAGCGCCGGCGCCAGTTCTCCGAGGACGATGCGATCGTCGGACGCAAGGCCGCCGCGGCCGCTCGCAACGGCCTCATTCCGCTCGTCTGCGTCGGCGAGGAACAAGCAGGGAGCGATGCCGTCGCGCTTGTTGGCGCGCAGGCACGCGCAGCCCTGACAGCTGTTGCGGATGACGCGGCGGTCGTGTTCGCATACGAACCCGTCTGGGCGATCGGTGCGGCGTCGGTCGCCGACCCCGAGCACGTGGCCGAGGTCGTGGACGCGCTGCGCGGCGTGGGCTCTGAACGGAGCGGCTCCGTTCGGATCCTCTACGGCGGAAGCGTGAGCGCCGGAGCGGTCGAGCGCCTGCTCGGCGCTGGGATCGACGGGCTGTTCGTCGGACGGTCGGCACTTCGCGTGGACGACCTGCGCCGGATCGTCGCGGAATTGGTAGCCCTGCTTTGACGACCCCGATCGCCATCGGATGCGACGAGGCCGGTCTCTCGCTCAAGGAGCGTCTGGTGCTCGAGCTGAATGCGCAGGGACGCGCTGTCCAGGACTACGGCTGCTTCTCGGCCGACCCGACCGACTACCCCGATGTTGCGCTCCTGGTCGCAGAGGCGGTCGCGCGGGGCGAGCACGAACGCGCGATCCTCATCTGCGGGACCGGTATCGGGATGGCGATAGCCGCCAACAAGGTTCCGGGGGTGTACGCCGCACAGGTTCATGACCCCTACTCTGCGCAGCGCGCCCGCAAGTCGAACAACGCGCAGGTGATGACGCTCGGCGCGCGGGTCGTCGGGCCCGAGCTGGCCTCCGCGCTGGTTGCGATCTGGCTCGAATCCGAGTTCGAAGGGGGACGGTCAGCAGATAAGCTCGCGAAGATCGCCGACGCCGAGCGGCGCGCGGCGCGCGAGCTTCCGAGTTCGCCCGCCGCGGCCCGGACCCGCTCCCACGATGCGTAAATTGTTGAATGACCCGTTCGCGGCCGTCGACGAGATGATCGACGGGCTTCGAGTGGCGCTCGGAGACCTCGTCGAGCTGACGCCCTCCGGGCGCGGGCTCGTGTTCACCTCGCCGCTGCCGACGCGCCGGGTGCACGTCATCACCGGCGGCGGCTCGGGGCATGAGCCCGCTTTCTTTGGCTATCTCGGACAGGGTCTCGCGGACGGAGCCGCGCTCGGAAACGTCTTCGCCTCGCCGTCCGCCGAGCCGGTTGTCGAGGTTGCAGAGTCACTCGTGGGTCGCGGCTCGGAGGGAGTCCTCTTCATCTACGGCAACTACGGCGGCGACGTGATGAACTTCGGCATGGCGACCGAGCTGCTGGCCGATGGCGGCATCCCGTGTGCGACGGTCCTCGTGACGGACGACGTCAGCTCATCGCCGCGCACAGCTCGGGGCAGCCGCCGCGGAGTTGCTGGTGATGTCGTCGTGCTGAAGGCGGCCGGCGCGCGGGCTGATGAGGGCGGCTCGCTTGCGGATGTTGAGGCGGCCGCCCGGCATGCGAACGAACGCACGCGGAGTGTCGGCGTCGGCCTCGGGCCGTGCATCGTCCCGACCGCGGGCGTGCCGACATTCGAGCTGCCAGACGGCCAGATGGACATCGGCATGGGCGTGCATGGCGAGCAGGGAATCCGCCGCGCCACGCTTGCGCCGGCCGACGACGTTGCCGACGAGCTACTCGATCTCATCCTCCAGGATTTCGGCGACCCCGGCGATGGGCCGATGCTCGCAGTGGTCAACACGCTGGGCGCCACGCCCCTCATGGAGGGTCTGATCGTGCTCCGCCGCGTCGCCCAACAGCTCGAGGTGTTCGGTATCCCGTTGCATCGTGCTTTGGTCGGTGAGTACGTCACCTCGCTCGAGATGGCCGGGGTTTCGCTGACGCTGACCGCCCTCGACCCCGAGCTGCGCCGTCTCGTTGACGCCCCCGCGCTCCCGCTCTTGGCGCCGCGAGTCGCGCCGCTGTGGGCGTGAGCGCCGCCGATGTCATCGCGTTCTTCGAGCGCTTTCTAGCGACGATCGAGCGCGAGCAGGCCCGGCTCGACCGGCTCGATGCCGTTGCGGGTGATGGTGACCACGGAGCCACCATGGTCATCGGCCTTCGCGCCGTCGTCGGCGCGTTGCCCGCCGACAGCGACGCCGCGCCTGCCGAGCTGCTTCGCGTCGCGGCGCGGCGATTCGCCTCGGTCGGAGGATCAACCGGCCCGCTTTGGGGCACCGCGATCCTGAGCGCGGCGCAGAGTCTCGACGGCAACCCCTCCCCCGACCTGCGCGCGATGGCGGCAGCGGTGGCAGCGGCGTCCGACGGCGTCGCTCGCCGCGGCGAATGCAGCGAGGGTGACAAGACGATGCTTGATGTGATGGCGCCGGTGGCACGCGCACTGGGCGAGGCGGCGGACGCCGACCTCGAAACCACCCAAGCTGTGTCGGCGGCGCAGGAGGCGGCAGCTGCCGGGCTCGCCCGGACACTGCACCTATCGCCCCGGCGCGGGAGGGCCGAGCGGGCCGCCGATCGCTCTCGCGGCCACGCCGACGCCGGTGCAAGTTCAGTGCTGCTCGCTGTCGATGTCGTCGCAGAGCTCGTCGCGGCGAAGCGCTGACTGCGCACGGCCGCTAGTCGCAGGCGTATAGTCGCCAGCGGATGGAGGTCGTGAAGATCAACGCAATCGAGGTTGCTCCGGGACGCGGGGGAGCGCTCGAGGAGCGCTTCGCAAACCGCGCCTCGGAGGTCGAGCAGATGCCTGGATTCCTCGGCTTCGAGCTTCTGCGTCCAGTCGCGGGCGAAACACGCTATTTCGTCTACACGCGGTGGGCGAGCGAAGCGGATTACCGCGCGTGGATCGAGAGTCCGGCATTCACGCGAGGACATGCGCAATCAGCCGCAGCGACCGGCGGGCCGGTCGCCAGCCACTCGGAGTTGCTTTCCTTCGAGGTCGTTCAGGCTGCGCCACCCGCTCCTGCCGCAAACCGCTAGCCACGCCTCCGGGTCGGACGGCAGCCTGGGGTTCGGCGCCACGGCCCGCGCATCGTCTCGGCGGTCCTAGACTCCGGTACCGATGAGCACGTTCTGCCGGCACGGCACGTTGACCGAATCGTGCCCGATCTGCCGTGTCGGCGTCGAGGAGGCCGAGCGAGCGGCGTCGGCGCCAAGCCGACCCAAAAAGCGCCCGGCCCGCGCCGGCGCCGCCGGCCGCGCGCGCGTTTTGAGCGGTGCTCGCGGAGGCCGCCTCACGATCCGTCACGAGACGCGGTCGGGGGACGACGGGTTTCGGACGCCGTTGGCCCCTGGGTTGCGAGCGAGTGCCGACGCGGAGCGCCTCGCCGACCAGCTCGCGTTCGCAGCTGCGCGCCTGGCGCTGCTGGCCGCGGACCCACCGGGCCTCTACGCCGACGTCGCCGCCGAGCCTGAGACCGAGGAGGCGACCTGGCTTGCTTTCCTGATCGCCTACCTCGGACCGCTCGAGCCGCCAGATGACCCCTTCGCGACGATCCGCGCCGTGCGCACCAGCTGGGCAGGCGGCGGGGTACCCGACCTCCAGGGCGCGGCCCTCGGACCGCGGACCTCGCATGATCCGGCGCGCGGCGAGCGCACGCTCCTCGCCTACCGTCGCTGGGCGCAGCGGAGCGGCTCGCAAGTCGGCGGATTTTCGGCCGATCCTTCCTGGAGCGAAACGCAACGCTTTGAGCGCGTGTTCGAGCGCTTGGCGCTCCCGGGTCTCGACCGACGGGCGCGCTACGACCTACTCGTCGTCCTCGGCACGCTTGGGCGCTACGAGTTGGCGGCGCCGAGCCTACTCGCCAGCGAAGACGACGCCGTTACGCGGGCAGCCAAGCGGGTCTTCGGCATCGGTGATCGTCTGGTGCTCGAGCGACGCGTCAGCGAGCTGGCCGGCGCGAGCGGGGTACCGGTCGCGGCCTTTGACCTTGCACTGGAGAATTGGGCCGCCGCGGTGCCGGCGACCCTTGGAGCGTTCGGCGTAGACGATCCGCACACGCGCGAGCGCGTGCGGGTTGCGCTGGGCCTCGGCTGATCGCTACGCGAGGATCGCCCGCTCGCCGAGGTGGGCGCCGACCTTGCGTTTGACGCGCTGTAGCGCGTTGTCGACCGTCTTGGTGTCGCACGCCAGCCGACCGCCGATCTCCTCGTAGGAGCGCCCGTCGAGGTAGAGCGAGAGGACGCTCGACTCGAGCTGAGAGAGCGCGGTCGAAAGGCATCCGACGAGCGAGCGGAGCTCTTCCGTGGATACGACGCGACTGGCCGGGTCATTGACCGACGGTCCGGCGATCTGCTCGTCGAGCGTCGGCGCGTCCTCGTCGCCACCCGCTCCCGCCGGCCCGGAGAACGAGACGTAGTGGTTGAGCGGAGCGTGCTTGTTGCGCGTTGCGGTCTTGACCGCGGTGATGATCTGACGGGTGATGCAGAGCTCCGCGAAGTTGCGGAAGCTCGACTCGCGGTCGGTGCGGTAGTCGCGGATCGCCTTGTACAGGCCGATCAGGCCCTCCTGAATGAGGTCGTCGCTGTCGCCGCCAGCGAGAAAGTAGGACGACGCCTTGAGGCGGACGAACCCGTGATAACGCTTCACCAGGCGGTGGTAAGCATTCGGATCGCCCTGCTTGGCGAGGGCGATTAGAAAGCCATCCTCAACTTTGAGTTGAGAGTCAGAGTGACGGGAGGTCAAAGCCACGAGCGTTGTCCTTTCTGCCCAAGATTCGGGCAGGTGGGGCTCAGTGACGCGCTCCTCCCCTGGCGTCATCTGCTGATATTGAATGTCAACCTAAACCTTAGGTTAAGGCTGAGCTGCGGCGAAGGTTAGCCGTAGTTATGGAGTGCTGTCAAGGGTCGCGCGACTCTGCAAGATCTGGTACATCAGCGCGGCGCCGGCGGCACTGACGTTGAGCGAGGCGATCCGCCCGCAAAGTGGCAGCGCCACGAGGGCGTCACAACTCGCCGCAACGCGCGGGCGAAGCCCCCTCCCCTCGGCGCCCATGACGAGCACGGTCGCGCCCGAATAGTCCGGATCGATGTAGGGAACGGACCGCTCGTCGACCGCCGCGCCATAGCACCAACAGCCGGTGCGCTTGGCCGCGCTGAGGAAGTCAGCGAGATTCTGGACGCGAGCGATTCGCAGATGCTCGACCGCGCCCGCTGAGGACCGGCATACGGCGGCGGTCACGGCGGCGGCGCGGCGCTCGCAGATGACGACGCCTGTGACCCCCACGCATTCGGCCGTCCGGCAAAGCGCTCCGAGGTTCTGCGGGTCCTGCACCTCGTCGAGTGCGAGGACGAAGCAGTCCTCGCGCAGCAGCTCGGATGCCGCGACATAGGGGTACTCGGCGAGCGCAACGCACACGCCTTGATGTTCACTTGAACCGCACATCTGCTCGATCTCACCCACGCCGGCCCGGCGAACCGCCAGACCATCCAGCCACGACTCACGTGCCGCCTGATCGGTCGCCACGATCCCCTGGACCGTCGACGCGCGCCGGCCCCGCAGCGCTTCGCGCACCGCGTTGCGGCCGTAGACGATCACCAGCTCAGCTCAGCCATCGGCCGGCATGAGCGAATACCCGCCCGAGACGTCGCGCACGACCCATCCGAGCTCTGCGATTCGCGTGCGGAGCTCGTCGGCAGCGGCGAAGTCTCCGCGTTCGCGCGCGACCTGCCGCCGCTGGGCCAGCGCTTCGACCTCCGGTGGAGCCGGCGCGTCGGCGTCGTCGAGCAGGTTCGCCAGACCAAACACATCGAGCATCTCGCGCAGATCGTCGCCACCGACGGCGCCCTTCCGCTTGTTCGCCTCGCGCACCCATTCCCAGAGCGCCGCCAGCGCCGCGGCAGTATTGAAGTCCTCAGCGAGGCTCGCGAAGAAGCGGTTGCGAAGCGGCACGAGCGTGGCGGGCGACGGGCCTGGCTCGAGCCTGCGGCCGGCCTCGCGCAGGCGAGCAACCCCAGCGCGCGCCTGCTCGAGCGGCTCGCTGGCGAAATCGATCGGCTGGCGGTAGTGCGCGCCGCAGAAGTACAGGATCACGGCGTCGCGTCCAAACTCGTCGAGCACGTCGTGAAGCGGTGCGATGTTGCCAACCGACTTCGACATCTTCTCCGTGCCTAGCTCGAGCATCCCGTTATGGACCCAGAAGCGAGCAAGCTCCCCGCCGTGAGCACATCGCGTCTGCGACGCCTCGTTCTCGTGGTGGGGGAACAGCAGGTCGAGGCCGCCGCCATGAATGTCGAAGCCGGCGCCGAGCAGGCCTTCGGCCATCGCCGAGCATTCGATGTGCCAGCCGGGCCGTCCCCTTCCCCATGGGGAGTCCCACGCGCTGTCCTCACCGGCCTTCTCGGCCTTCCAGAGCGCGAAATCGAGCGGGTCCTCCTTCAGCGGCGCCCCCTCGACGCCCTCGCCCTGATCCATCTGATCGAGCGCACGACGTGAGAGGACCCCGTAGCGATCGTCGCTGCGCACACGGAAGTAGACATCGCCCGAGACTGCGTAGGCGTGTCCACGGGCGGTCAGCGCCTCGATGTAGCGGACGATCGAGTCGATCGACTCGCTCGCAAGCGGTTCGTGGTCGGGCCGACCGAGGCCGAGCCGGTCCGTGTCGGCGACGTACGCGCCGGCCATCGTGGACGCGAGCTCGCCACTGGGGAGTCCTGCGGCGCGGGCGGCAGCGTAGATCTTGTCGTTGACATCGGTGATGTTGGCAACGAACGTGACCTCGAAGCCGGCGTGCGCGAAGAAGCGCGCCAGCAGGCTGAAGACGACGAACGGCCGCGCGTTGCCGATGTGGATGCGCCCGTAGACGGTGGGCCCGCAGGCATAGATGCCGACGCGACCCGGGTCGCGCGGCTCGAAGGGGCGCACCTCGCGGGCAAGCGTGTCGTAGAGGCGAATGTCAGGCATCGGAGCGGGATATGAGCGTCACGATCGCCAGCGCGGCGACACCCTCGCCGCGACCGACGAAGCCGATTCCCTCACCGGTGCTCGCCTTGACGTTAACGTCGGCGCGACCCAGGCCGAGGGCCCCGGCGAGACTCGCCCGGATCGCCTCGCGCGCGGCTCCGAGCTTGGGCGCCTCCATCACGACCGTGGCGTCGACGTTGACGAGCTCGAACCCCGACTCGTGAACCTTCGCGACGGCCTCCCGCAGCAGGCCGATGGAGTCCGCATCGCGGTAGCGCTCCTCGGTGTCCGGGAAATGCTCTCCGATGTCGCCCAGGCCCGCCGCCCCCAGCAGCGCGTCCGTGATCGCGTGGCTCAGAACGTCGGCGTCGGAGTGCCCGTCGAGACCCAGCTCGGCGGCGAGCTCAATGCCGCCGAGAATCAGGCGGCGACCGTGGGCGAGACGATGAGAGTCGTAGCCGATGCCGCTGCGCACGCTCACGCGCCATCGCCGATCGGCTCGAGCCGGCGTTCACGGCGATCGAACACGGCAAGCTCGCCGACGCCGAGCGAGTGCAGCAGCGCGAGCGCGCGGTCATAACCGAAACCGATGTCCTGCGGAACGTGTGCATCGCTCGAGAGCGCAACCGGAGCGCCCGCCTCGAGCGCGCCTTCGAGAAACGCCGGCGCCGGATAGATCTCGCCGATCGGCTTGCGCAGACCTGCGGTCGATACCTCGACCGCGATGTTCGTGTCGGCGATCGCCTGTAGCGCCGGCTCGTAGTAGCGGCGAAGATCGCCCGCGGGGGACGGTCGGTCCTCGCCCCAGATCTTCACGAGGTCCGGGTGGGCCAGGATGTCGAACAGGCCGCTCGCCGCCGCCTGCGCAAGCGTCTCGAAATAGCGTCGCCAGACATCCTCAGCCGAGCCTCCGCTCTCCCAAACGTCGTAGGTGTCGTCGTCGACCGCACGGTCACCGAGGAAATGAACCGAGCCGACAACATAATCGAGGTCGAGCCGGTCGATCAGGTTCTGGGTGCGGTCCTCGCGACCGGGGATGAAGTCGACCTCGAGCCCGAGGCGCAGGTCGGTGCTCTCGCGGACGAAGTCGCAGTAGGCGACGATGTCGTCGGTGGCGTTGATCCGCCAGAACGGGTGATCCCAGATCGTGAGCGCCTGCTGGAAGCGGTGGATGTGCTCCGAGACCCCGAGTTCGCTGACACCGGCGGCGTCAGCAGCGTCGCGGTAGCTCTCGGCGTTCGCCGCAGTGAAGTACTCGCCGGCGGTCAGACTCGGATCGTCCCGGCGCAGATGAACGTGGTAGTCGGTGAGCACGCCGCGATTCAATCAAGTCGCTGCGCGAGCAGGAGCTCCGCAAGACGGAGGTCGAGTGGCGTCGTGACCTTCAGGTTCTCCGGCGGGGCAGGCACCACGCGCACCGTCCCCCCGCATCGCTCGACCAGCAGGGCGTCGTCGGTCGCCGCCGCAACCTCGGCGGGCGCCAGCGAAGTGAACGCTGTGTGGAGCGCGGCACGCATGAAGACCTGGGGCGTTTGGACAGCCCAGAGGTGTTTGCGATCGAGCGTTCGGAGGATCTTCAGGCCGTCGTCGCACTCCTTTGTCGTGTCGGTGACCCGCGCCGCCGCGATCACGCCGTCGTTACCGGCGAGCGCGGCCAGCACCGCCGCGATCAGGGACGGCGTCACCAGTGGGCGCGCCGCGTCGTGGATCAGCACCGGGTCGCCGTGCGGGTCGGCGGCGGCGAGTGCCGCCTGTACGGACGCACTGCGCGTCGCACCCCCGGTCACGCCGACGCAGCCCTCGGGCGCGCTCGCTCCAGGCGGCAGAGCAACGACGATCTGCTCGATCGCCGCGACCTCACGAAGCGCGGCGACGCTCCACTCCAGCATCGGTCTGCCGCACAGCGGGACGAACGCCTTGGGACCCCCCGACCCCAGGCGTTCGCCCTGACCGGCAGCCACGACGAGCGCGACCGCCATTCTCGACAGCTACCGGCTCGCCAGAGTCCCGGCGTCGCTCGAGCGCGACAGCAACTCGTCGAGGTAGGCCTCCGCTTCGGCCTCGCTCTTGTCGAGCGCGTACATCAGCTCCGAGGCGAGGATCTTCTTGGTGCGGGTGTACATCTGCTTCTCGCCGCTCGAGAGGCCCTTTTCACTCTCGCGGAGGGCGAGGTTTCGGACGACCTCGGACAGCTCGTAGATGTTCCCCGTCTTGATCTTGTCGCGGTTGTGCTTGAACCGGCGGTTCCAGTTCTTCGGCATGTCGGAGACGTCGTCGCGGAGCACGTCGAGCACCTTCTGCACGGTCTCCTCATCGATGACCCGGCGCAGGCCGGCGAGGGCTGCGTTCTCCGTCGGAACCATGACCGTCATGTCGTTGTGAAGGATCTTGATGGTCAGGTACTCGCGCCGCTCACCGAAGATCTCCTTGATCTCCTTGCCGCACACCTGGCCGGCGCCGTGGTGCGGGTAGACGACGTTGTCGCCCAGCTCGAACTCGATGTACTCGACCTCGACCTCGAGGATCACGCCGTCGACATCGATGGCGTCCTCGCCGTCGACATCGTCCTCGGCGTCCACATCGTCGTCGTCGTCAGCTTCGACATCGACATCCGCGGTGGTCTCGGGGTCGAATTCGTCCTCGAGCAAGTCTGCTTCGGCTGTTCCGGAAATGGTGTCCTCCTTGATTGCGCTCCCGCTCACAGCGGGGACCGGGTCACGTTTGCAAGTAGCGATCCACGAGGTTGATCTCCTGCAGCCGGCGAAGTCCCTCGCGGATGTCCTTCGCACGGATTTCTCCCACCCCCTCCACGTTCTCCAGCTCGGCGTCGGTTGCCGCCAGAAGCTCATCGAGCCCGCCGAACGCCTGCACGATGCTCGCGACGATCAGCTTGGGCAGCCGCGGGATCCGACCAAGGATCCGGTAGCCGCGCGGCGTGACCGGGTAGTCGAGAGTGTTTAGCTTGCGGCCGTAGCCGAGGAGCTCGGCGAGGCCACCGAAGTCGAGCAGATCGTGGTGCCCGAGCCGTCCGATCTGCTCGAGCACCGCCGCGAACTGCTCATCGGTTCCAGAGGCGATGTAGTCGCGGACGAGCGCTGCCTTCTCGGCCGCCGTACCGACCATAGTGTCCTCGAGGTGCATCTCGATCAGGCGTCCCTCGTTGCCGAGCTCGACGATGTGCCGCTCGATCTCAACAGCCATGCGAGCGACCAGCTCGGCGCGCTGAAGGACGGTGAGCACGTCGTGCAGGGTGCCGCCCCCTTCGAACTCGAGAGCGGTGAGCCGCGTCGACACCTGATCGAGGCGCGCGCGGTATTTGTCGAGCGTTGCAAGCGCCTGGTTGGCCTTCGCGAGGACCGCGGGGATGTCGGCCAGCACGTACTTGACGCCGTCGAGGTAGATCGAGATGACCTCACGTCGCTGCGAGATCGCAATGACGAGAGCGTCCGTCTGCTTGGCCACGCGCTCCGCCGTGCGATGACGCGTGCCGGTTTCGACCGACAGGATCGTCGGGTCGGGCATCAGCTGGACGTTGGCCATCGCGATCTTCGTCGCGTTTGCATTCAAAGTGATCGCGCCGTCCATCTTCGCGAGCTGGTAAAGCAGGGCCGGGGAGTAATCGATGTCGACCTTGATCCCGCCCGAGTAGAGGAACGAAAGTTCGTCCAGCTCACCGATCAAGAGCAACGCGCCGCTGCGGGCGTCGAGGATGTGGTCAATGCCCTCGCGAAGGGCCGTTCCCGGCGCGACCATCTCAAGCGCCTTGACCAGCTTTGGCTCTGTCAGCGGCTCGATTTCGCCTACGTCATCGGATCGAGTCGCTGCCATCGCTTGCCCATTCTAGCGTGATTTAGCTGACGCTTACTGGCCGGGCAAAGGCTCGCACACCCGACCTGGACGATCACGCAACGGCGGGAGGCCGGAGACCCGCGGGCCCACGGGCGATCGAGCGGGCGCTCGCGAAGCGACGGCCTGGCCGGCTCGCCGGCGTCTTAGGCCGCGACGCGCGGTCGCTGGCGAGCAGCCGACCCCGGCAGCGCGGCGGCCAGCGCCTCACGCAGTGTCGCCACCTCGCAGCCGCCTGTGCCACTCGGTGCAATCACGGTGTCGAGTCCGAACTTCCTCGCCTCGCCGAGCCGGCGCTCGGGATGCCCGACCCAGCGTAGCTCGCCGGTTAGGCCAAGTTCGCCAAAGGCAGCCAGGGGCGTCGCGGCCGCCGCCGCCCCGAGCTGCACGCCGCGCGCCGCACTCGCAACCGCGAGAGCGACCGCCAGGTCGGCCCCGGGTTCATCGACGCGCACGCCGCCCACGACGTTGACAAACACGTCCGCTCCCGCGAGCGGGATCCCGCCATGCCGCGTCAGCACCGCGAGGACCAGCGCCAGGCGGTTGCGATCGAAGCCGTTGACGACACGTCGCGGTGGCACGAGCTCGGACTGCGTGACGAGCGCCTGCACCTCGACGAGCAGCGGGCGCGTTCCCTCCATCGCGGCGAGAACGACGCTGCCGGGCGCGCGAGTTGCCGCACCGACGAACCGCGCCGACGCGTCGAGGACCTCGACGAGGCCGTCCTGGCGCATCTCAAACACGCCTGCCTCGTTGGTCGAGCCGAACCGGTTCTTGATCGCGCGGACCGTGCGGTAGGTCCGCTCGCGCTCACCCTCGAACGCCAGCACGCAGTCGACGAGGTGCTCGAGGACCCGCGGGCCGGCGAGCGCGCCCTCCTTGGTCACGTGCCCGACCAGGAATACGGCGATCCGCTCGCGCTTGGCGACCGCGACGATCCGCGCGGCGACCTCGCGAACCTGCCCGACCGACCCGGGCGATCCGGTCAGCTCGCGCGCGTCGAGCGTCTGCACGGAGTCGATCACGCAAACATCGGGTCGCTCGTGCTCGAGCGTCGCCACCACGGCCTCCAGGTCGGTCTCCGCGATCGCCGGGACTGCGAGCGCCCCGGCCGGGAGCCGCGCTGCACGCAGCCGAACCTGAGCCGTCGACTCCTCACCGGACACGTACAGCGTTCGCCGGCCCGCCGCCGCGAGGTTGCCGAGCGCCATGTTCGTGAGGGTCGACTTGCCGATCCCCGGAGCGCCACCGATCAGCACCACCGAACCCGGAACGATCCCGCCGCCGAGAACGCGATCGAGCTCGCCGATCCCGGTCAGCAGCCGCTCGAACTCCGGCGCGTGAACGTCCGCCAGCGGAACCGGCACGGGCCGCGGCCCGCCGGCGGTCCGGGCCAGCGACCGAGCGGGCACCGTGGCGCGTCTTTCCTCGACGAGCGTGTTCCACTCACCGCAGCCGGGACAGCGCCCATGCCAGCGAGGCTCCTGGTGTCCGCATCCGGAGCACGTGTGGACTGTGGTCGAGCGGGCCATCTTCGGAGCCTACGCGCAGCCGGGGACGCAACCCGTCGGCGCTCCGGTAGCGTGAGGCGCGATGGACGTGAGCACTGCAATCCGCACTCGGCGCACCCACAAGGCCTACAGGCCCGAGCCGGTCGACCGTGCGACGCTGGTCGAGCTCTTCGAGCTCGCACGGTGGGCGCCCAACCACCACCTCACGAACCCATGGCGGTTTCGCGTGCTCGGCGAGCGCAGCCGGGCCGCGCTGGCCCGAGCGGCCGACGCGGAAAGCCCGGGCTCGGCGCGCAAGCTCGACCGCGCACCGACGCTGGTCGTCGCCAGCGCGATCCTCGCCGGCGACCCGCCCGAGCAACAGGAGGACCTGCTCGCCGCGGCGGTCGCCGCCTACATCGTCCTCCTCGGAGCACACGAACGCGGTCTCGCCGGATACTGGCGCACGCTGCCTCTGCTCGATTCGCCGCCGGTTCGCGAGTTGCTCGGGTTCGCGCCGGTGGAGCTACCCATCGGGCTGCTCCACCTGGGACACCCGCACGAGCGCCAGCGCGTTCCGGAGCGTGCCCCGATCGAGGAGATCGCGACCTTCCTCGACTAACGCGACGGCGGTGACCGACCCGGCTCACCGCGGCCGCTGTACCGAGCCGAGTCGCCTGCCGGGGCGCAGCCCCGCCAGCCGACCCTACTTCTCGCCGTCGGACTCCTCGGCCGGCTCGTCCGCCAGCTCGGCGCCGCTCGTCTCTTCCTCGCTGCTGCCGGCACCGCCGACCGCGACCGGCTGCTTGACTTTCTTTGGCTTGACGATGGTCAGGCGAACCTCTGGGTCATCGCCCGCCGGGGCGGGATCGACGACGACCGTCGAGCCGGCCGGGAGCTCTGAGCGCAGGACGAAATCGGCGAGCGGGTCCTCGATGTAGCGCTGGATCGCGCGCCGCAGCGGCCGCGCGCCCATCGCTGGATCCCAACCCTTTTCGACGAGCATGTCCTTCGCCTCGTCTGTCAGGTCGAGCTGGAGCTCCCGTTCGGCCATCGAGCGGCGGATCCGCACGAGCAGCAACTCAACAATCTGCTTGATCTCCTCGCGCTGCAGCTTGTGGAAGACGATCACGTCGTCGATGCGGTTGAGGAACTCGGGCCTGAAGACCTTCTTCAGCTCGCCCATGATGCGGTTCTTCATGTCGTCGTAGCTGATGCCGGTCTCGTCGTCGGACACTGCGAAGCCGAGCGGCGTGTTCCGCGCAATCTCCTGCGCACCGATGTTCGAGGTCATGATCACGATCGCGTGACGGAAGTCGACCGTACGGCCCTGCGAGTCGGTCAGACGACCGTCCTCGAGAATCTGCAGCAATATGTTGAAGACATCCGGGTGGGCCTTCTCGATTTCGTCGAGCAGGAGCACGCAGTAGGGCTTGCGACGAACAGCCTCGGTCAGCTGCCCGCCCTCGTCGTAGCCGATGTACCCGGGCGGCGAGCCGACGAGCCGCGACACCGCGTGCTTCTCCATGTACTCGGACATGTCGATCCGAGTCATCGCGTCCTCGTCGCCGAACAGGAACTCAGCGAGCGTGCGAGCGAGCTCCGTCTTGCCGACCCCGGACGGCCCCAGGAAGATGAACGAGCCGGTCGGCCGCTTCGGGTCCTTGAGGCCGGCACGCGAGCGGCGGATCGCCTTCGAGATGACCTCGATCGCCGGATGCTGGCCGATCACGCGCTTGTGGAGCTCGTCCTCCATCCGCATCAGCTTCGCCGTCTCGGCCTCGGTCAGCTTGAAGACCGGGATGCCGGTCCACATCGAGACGATGTCGGCGATCTCCTCCTCGCCGATCGACGGGCGCTCGCCGCCGGTCTCGCCGGCCTCCCACTGCTCCTCGAGCTCGCGCTTCTTCGTCGTCAGCTTGCGCTCCTTGTCGCGCAGGTTGGCGGCGTTCTCGAACTCCTGCGCCTCGATCGCGGCCTCCTTCTCGCGGCGCGTCGTCTCGATCTCGAGCTCGAGCTCGCGATTGGCGGGCGGCGCGGTCATCGACTTGATGCGCATCCGTGATGCGGCCTCGTCGATCAGGTCGATCGCCTTGTCGGGCAGGAAGCGGTCGGAGATGTAGCGGTCGGCGAGCTCACCCGCTGCCGCGAGCGCCTCGTCGGTGATCGTCACCTTGTGGTGCTGCTCGTAGCGGTCGCGCAGACCCTTGAGGATCTCGACCGTCTGCTCGACGGTGGGCTCATCGACGCGGATCTGCTGGAAGCGCCGCTCGAGCGCTGCGTCGCGCTCGAGGTATTTGCGGTACTCGTCGAGCGTCGTCGCGCCGATCGTCTGCAGCTCGCCGCGAGCCAACGCAGGCTTGAGAATCGAAGCCGCGTCGATTGCGCCCTCTGCCGCGCCGGCGCCGACCAGGTTGTGCAGCTCGTCGATGAACAGGATGATGTCGCCGCGCTGGGTGATCTCCTTCATCACCTTCTTGAGGCGCTCCTCGAATTCGCCGCGGTACTTGGACCCGGCGACGAGCGCAGCGAGGTCCAGCGTGTAGATCTGCTTGTTCTTCAGCAGCTCCGGGACCTCGGAGTTCGTGATGCGCTGGGCCAGCCCCTCGACGACCGCGGTCTTGCCGACGCCCGGCTCGCCGATCAGCACCGGATTGTTCTTGGTGCGCCGCGAAAGGATCTGCATGATCCGCTCGATCTCGGTCTCACGGCCAACGACCGGGTCGAGCTTGCCATCGGCGGCCAGCTTTGTGAGGTTGCGCCCGAACTGGTCGAGCAGCTTCGACGACTTCTTGCCCTCGGCGCCCGCAGGACCGCCGGCGGTCGCCGCGCCACCGCCGCGGCCGCGGCTGGGGCCCGAAAGCATGCGAATCACCTCGTTGCGGATCTTCTCCGAGTCCGCGTCGAAGTCGAGCAGGATGCGGGCCGCCACGCCCTCGTTCTCGCGCACCAGCCCGAGCAGAATGTGCTCGGTGCCGATGTAGTTGTGACCGAGGCTCAGCGCTTCGCGAAGCGCCAGCTCAAGAACCTTCTTGGCGCGCGGAGTAAACGGGATCTGACCGGAGGTGACCTCTTCGCCCGAGCCGACGATCCGGACGACCTGGCCGCGCACGCGCTCGACCGTGATGTCGAGGCTTTCGAGCACCCTCGCGGCGAGACCCTCCTCCTCGCGCAGCAGGCCAAGGAGAATGTGCTCGGTGCCGATGTAGTTGTGCTTGAGCGTGCGCGCTTCTTCTTGGGCAAGAACGACAACCTGCCTGGCCCGCTCTGTGAATCGCTCAAACATGTTTCGCAGCTTCCTTCCCGGCTACTGGCGTATTCGTTCCCGATTGGTGCTCGTCGTTTACAGGGACGCCGACGCGACAAGGCTGCTCGTGTATTCGGCGCTCCGCGCGAAAACTGTTGAGCACCAGGCCTTGATCAGCGCCTGCTCGCAGTCTACCAATGCCGGCGGGCCGTCCCGCGCAGTAACCCGCAGGCGGGCCGCGAGGTTGCGCTCATCGGTCGCGCATTGCGGGAAACAGCACCGCCTCGCGGATCGAACGGACGCCGCTCAACAGCATCACGAGCCGGTCGATTCCAAGCCCCACGCCGCCCGTTGGCGCCATCCCCTGCTCGAGCGCCTCGAGGAAGGGCTCGTCGAACGGTTGCGCGTCCTCGTCGCCCGCGGCGGCGGCGTCACGCTGTGACGCGAAACGCGCGCGCTGCTCGTCCGGGTCGTTCAACTCGCTGAAGGCGTTTGCGATCTCCATCCCGCCGGCGAACGCTTCCCAGCGTTCGACGTACCCGGGTTCGCTGCGATGCGCCTTCGCGAACGGGGACATCTCAACCGGGTAGTCGAAGAGGAAGGTCGGCGCCTGCAGCGTCGGCTCCACACAGGTCGAGAGCAGATCATCGACCAGCATCGCCCAGGTCCTACCCTCTGTCGGAATCGCGAGGTCCGCGGCGGTGATCGCCGCGGCGAGCTCATCACGCTCGCGGAGCGCGCCGAAGTCGATGCCGGACCGTTCGCGGATCGCCTCGCGGAGCGTGAGTCGGGTCCACGGCCGGGCGAAGTCGGTCGCAGGCTCAGCGACCTGGGCTGCCGCGGCGGCGCAGACGCGCTCGAGTCGGCTCGCCTCATCCTGGTAGTCGGAGTACGCCGCATACCACTCGACCATCGTGAACTCGGGGTTGTGCTTGGGCGAGAGCCCCTCGTTGCGGAAGTCCTTGCCGAGCTCGTAGACGCGCTCGAGCCCTCCGACGATGCATCGCTTCAGGTAGAGCTCGGTGGCGATCCGCAGGAAGAGCGTGCGGTCGAGAGCGTTGTGGTGCGTTGTGAACGGTCGAGCAAGCGCGCCACCGTAGATCGGTTGCAGCACCGGCGTCTCGACTTCAATGAAGCCTTCGTCGTCGAGCGTGCGCCGCACCGACGAGACTATCCGTGCGCGAGCCATGAAGAGCTCGCGGGTGTCGGCGTTGGCGATCAGGTCGACCTCGCGGCGACGAAACCGGGTCTCGACGTCGCTCAGCCCGTGGTGCTTGTCCGGCGGCGGGCGGAGCGACTTCGCGAGCAGGGTGAAACCGCTGACGCGGAGCGAGAGCTCGCCGCGACGAGTGCGGATCGCGACGCCGTCGACGCCGATGATGTCGCCGAGGTCGAGACCCACCAGGCGGTCGAACTCCGTGTCGCCGAGCTCGTCCACGCGGGCGTGCAATTGAAGGCGACCCGAACGGTCGACAATGTCGATGAACGCCGCACGGCCTGCCTCGCGCCGCGCGGCGATCCGTCCCGCGACACGATGTGTGACGGCTGTCTCCTCGCCGGCCGCGAGGCCTCCGTGCGCGCCGACGACGCTCGCGAGCGACTCGACGCCCGCAAACGCGTGCGGAAACGGATCGACGCCGTCGGCGCGCAGACGCTCCAGCTTCGCGCGCCGGGCGCCGAGCAACTCGGCGAGCCCGTGGTCTTCCCCGCTCACCGGGGGGAGGCTACTTGAGACCGACGTCGATCTTGGTGATCTTCAGCTTGCGAGCGGGACCGCGCGGGACCGCCACCGAGACCGTCTCGTTGCGCTTGTGGCCGAGCAGTGCGCGACCGACGGGTGACTCGTTGGAGAGCTTGTTCTCCGCCGGCTTCGCCTCGGCCGAGCCGACGATCGTGTACTTGAGCGACTTTCCGGTCTTCTCATCCTTCACGTGGACCACCGAGCCGACCTGGACGACGTCGGTCGAGATGTCATCCGCCTCGATGACGGTGGCCATCCGGAGCTTCTCTTGAACGTTCGCGATCCGCGCCTCCAGCATCGCCTGCTCGTTCTTGGCATCGTCATATTCCGAGTTCTCGGCGATGTCGCCGAACTCGCGAGCTTCCTTGATGCGCTCGGCAACCTCGCGACGCTTCTCGGTCGAGAGGAAATCAAGCTCCGATTGGAGCTTCTCGAGCCCTTCCGGTGTGAGGATGATGTCCTTCGGCATGTCTCTCTAATCGTCTGCTGTGCCGCCGCGTTCGCGACGGCCGGGCGCCCGTCTGCCTCCCCACGGGCGGGCGGTCGCGCAGTATAGCGGGCAGCGCTCGCCGTCTCAGGCGTAAGCTGGCTCGCTGGCGCCCGCGAGAGTGAGCGCTTGCACTTCAGTCGTCCGCTCGAGCAATCCGCGCACCTCCTCGAACGATGTCGCCTGCTGCAGGGACGAACAGAGCCGGCGTGCGCTGAGGCGATCGAGCGCCAGGCGCTCGATGTACCACGGATAGAAGCGACGCAGGTATCGCGACGCCCGCTCGGCTCCGAGATGCTCGCCCGCGCGATCAATGACCCAGTCGATCTCGGCGAGAACCTCCTGGCGCGCCGGCGGGGCCGTGCGCCGTCCGAGGAGCTCCTCGAAAAGCCATGGATTGCCGAGCGCGCCACGGGCGATCATCACCGCCGCGACGCCTGTCGCCTCGAACGCCTCACGCGTCGCCGCCGCCGTTTGAAGGCCGCCGCTCAGGATCACGGGCGCGTCGAGGGTCCGTGCGAGCTCCGCCGCGAGTGAGTAATCCGGTAGCCCCTTGTGTCCCGCCACCGCGGCGCGAGGATGGAAGGCGATCGCGCTCACCCCGGCCTCCGCGACGAGTCGGTGCGCCAGTCGGAAGCCGGAGGTATCACCCGCGCGGCGGCCGGAGCGCAGCTTGACGGTGACCGGGAGGCCGCTTCCTTCGCGCGCGGCGCGCGCAATCGCGACGGCACGGTCGCCGTCGTCGAGCAGCGCTGCGCCGGCGCCGGTCTTGCACACCTTCGGTACAGGACATCCCATGTTGAGGTCGATCACGTCGGCGCCGAGCCGAGCGACGTGCCCGGCGGCCGAACGGGTGATGTCGGGGTCCGCCCCAAAAAGCTGGATCGAGACCGGCCCGCCCGCCTGCTCGCGCTCGTCGATTCGCAGGAGCTCGCGCCAAGTGCGCTCGTTGCGGTAGTGGATGGCGCAGCTCGAGACCATCTCGGAGACGACGAGCCCTGCGCCGTAGCGTCGTGCCTGGAGGCGGACGAACCAGTTGCCGATCCCTGCGAGCGGCGCCAGGACGACCCGGTTTGGCAACTCAGTCTCGCCCAAGCGCCAGCTGTCGGTTAGCGAGGCCACAGGCAAAGGGTAGTGCCGCTCAGCAGTTGCGTTGCCAGACCAGCTGCAGCCCCTTCAAGGTCAGGAGCTCGTCGACGACGTTGATCGACTCCGTGTAGGTCGGAACGATGTGATGTGCGAGTCCACCGGTGGCTATCGCCGGCGCATCGCTGCCAAGCTCCGCCCGCAGCCGTCCGACGATCCCGTCGACCTGGCCCGCAAAGCCGTAGACGATGCCCGAGCGGATCGCGTCGATCGTCGTCTTCCCGATCAGTGCGCGCGGTTCGCCGAGCTCCACGACGGGCAACTTCGCCGCCCTGCTCCAGAGCGCCTCGAGCGATATCTCCATGCCGGGAGAGATGATCCCGCCGAGGTATTCGCCGTCGTCGGAGACGACGTCATATGTGATCGCGGTGCCGAAGTCGACGACGATGGCGGCGGAGCGGTAGAGCTCGAAGGCCGCGACCGCGTTTACGAGGCGATCAGCGCCGACCTCGCGCGGGTTGTCGGTTCGAATCGCTATCCCGGTCTTGATCCCGGGTCCGACGACCACCGTCTCGTGTCCCAAATAGCGGCGCGCCATCTCCGCCCACTCGGGTCCCAGCTCCGGCACGGTTGAGGAGACGATCGAGGAGTCGATTTCAGACAGCTCCAGGCCGCGGAGCGCGAGGAGGTTACGCAATGCGGCACCGAGCTCGTCGGCGCTGGAGACGCGCTCCGTAGCGAAGCGCCAGCGCTCGAACAGCTCACCACCCCCGGGTGAGTGCGGGTCGCGGACAGTCCCAAAATGGGTCTGTGTGTTACCTACGTCGACGACGAGGAGCATGTCTCCTCGATTATCCGCCGACTCGAAGCGGCGGGCCCGCAAGGCGGACGCCCTCGCTCAGCGGCAGCTCGAGGAGCGCGTCGGCGAGCCGCTCGCCGGACGGTGTCGCGAGGTTGAAGTCAAGTTCGAGCAGCGGGATCAAAACGAACCTCCTGGCGAGCACCTGCGCGTGCGGCAGCGCAAGCCCCTCCGAGCTTTGGATGACGACGGCTCCGAGCAGTAGCAGGTCGACATCGATCGTCCGCGGCGCATGGCGGATGGCGCTCGCCGCGCGTCCGAGCTCGCTCTCGACCGCCTTGCAGGCCCCGAGTAGGGCGAACGGGTCGAGCTGCGTCTCGATGCGCAAGCAGGCGTTCAGGAACGCGGGCTGTTCGAGCACCTCGCCGACAGGGTCCGTGTCGTAGACCGATGAGGAGGCGAGAACGCGCACACCGTGGCGCTCGATCGCGCTCGCGGCGCTCTGGAGGTTGTCAGCGCGCTCGCCGACGTTGCTTCCGAGACCGAGGTAGCCGACCTGCGAACGGCTCACCAGGTGGTTGGATCGCCCAGCTCGGGGAAGTCCATCGACGCGGCAACATTGCACAACATGCCGACGGCGAAGAACTCGTAGCGCTCCGCGGCACTGGCACCCGAGACGCGCGTGACCTCGGCCCGCAGCCCGTTGTAGCCGGTACGCGCGATGGCGCGAATCTCCGGGTCCGCGCAAGCCGCGTAGAGCTGCATCTGCGCGAGCAGAAGCTCGCGGTCGCCGAGCATCTCGATGTATGCGTGCCCCATCGCCTCGAGACGCTCCTCCGGGGTCTCGGCGCCGGCGGCGGCGTTTTCGAAGAGCGTGCGGATCCGCTCGAAGCAACTCCCGGCGACCGCGATGAACAGGTTCTTCTTTGTCCCAAACAGCCGGAACAGATAGGCGTGGGAGATTCCCGCACGACGCGCTATCGCCTCGGTCGAGGTGCCGTGAAGTCCGGTGATCGCGAACTCGCTCAGCGCGGCCGCGATGACCTCCGTGCGACGTTGCTCCGCCGTCTTACGGGTACCGGTAGCCATCCAAAGATTGTAAGTGGCGACTCACACGAGTCAAGCAGCGGGCTATTCCGGCAGCTCGCGCCACACCTCGACCGAGACCTCCTCGACCGGAAGCGGTATCGGCGGCTCCGGCTTCGCCGCCTTGACCCAAACCGCCTCGGCACCGAAGTCCTCGATGATCCGATCGGCCACGACCGTGCAGAGCCGCTCGAGCGTCTTGTAGTTGCGCTGCTGGGCAACGAGCGCGACCAGCTGGCACACCTCGCCGTAGTCGATCGTGTCTTCGATCCGATCGGTCTCGGTCGCGTCAGACTCGCCCACATCGATTCGAATGTCGAACAGCAGGCGCTGTCCAACCTCGCGCTCGGCGGCGCTGATTCCGATGTGGGTGAACAGCGACAGGCCCGAGATCTCGATCGTCACGACGGTCTGCATGCCGGCGTGCGACTCGAGCTCGTCGTCCTCGGTGTCCGCGTCTAGCTCGTCAGCCTCGCCCGGCTCCTCGGCATCGTCTTCCATCGCTCGCTGACCGTAGCAGCCACAACCGCGAGGGCGTCCGCGACCGGAGCCACGTCGTGGACCCTGAAGATGCGCGCGCCGCGCTCGAACGCCATGACGCAGGTCGCGATGGTGCCCGCGAGCCGATCGCCTCCCTCCCTCCCCGTCACGGCGCCGAGGAACGACTTGCGTGAAGTCCCGATCAGCACCGGCAACCCGAGTGCGGCGATCTCGTCGAGCCGCGCGAGCAACTCGAGATTGTGCTCGACGCGCTTCCCGAAGCCGATGCCCGGATCGATCACGATGCGCTCGCGTCGAATTCCGGCCGCGAGCGCGTAGCCGACACGCTCCTCGAGAAAGTCGCGCACCTCGGCGACGACATCGTCGTAGTGGGGGTCATCCTGCATCGTGCGAGGCTCGCCGCGCATGTGCATGAGACAGCAGTCCACACCGCGCTCGCCGACCAGCGAGGCCAGCGCCGGATCGGCGCGAAAGGCCGTGACATCGTTGACGAGCCTGGCGCCGGCGTCGATCGCTGCACGCGCCACCGCAACCTTCGAGGTGTCGATCGAGATCACAACGTCGAGCCCGGTCGCACGAAGGCCCTCGATGACTGGGAGGACACGTCGTAGCTCCTCCGCGGCTGCCACAGGCTCGGCTCCCGGTCGCGTGGATTCCCCTCCGACGTCGATGATCGAAGCGCCGGCCGCCACAAGCTCTACACCGCGCGCCACCGCGGCAGTTGGATCGAGATAGGCGCCGCCGTCCGAGAACGAATCGGGCGTCACGTTCAGGATGCCCATAAGCGTCGGGGGGCCCACCGGCTCGCGGCCGGTCCGCTCTTCGGGAGTGAGACGACCTGTGGTGTTGGACGGCATTTGGTGACACTAGCCGCGGAGGAATCGAAAGTTCCCGCGCGCGTCCGTCGGGATGCTCGCCCGTTGCTCTAGAGCTTCGGCTTGTCGGGCGGCGTGCTGCGGAACTCCGCCGTGCCGCCGGCCAGCCCGGGGCGGCGGATCGGCCGCTTCGCCTCCGGACGGGGGCGCTTAGGCGCCGCCGCGGCGTCCTGCGAGACCGCCGGGGCGGGCACCGGCTCGCCGCCGAACGCCTGCTCTTCGGTCGCACCGGAGACGAGCGCTTCGAACTGCTCCTTCTCGATCGTCTCCCGGCGCAGCAGGATGTCCGAGATCGTGTCGAGACGCTCGCGATGGTCATTCAGCAGTTTTGTCGCGCGAGCGTGAGCGCCCTCGATGATCCGGCGCACCTCGTCGTCGATCTGCAGCGCGATCTCGTCGGAGTAGTCGGGCTCGGTCGAGAACTCGCGACCGAGGAACGGCTG
>CAYQZU010000013.1:0-58670 GCA_964422115.1 uncultured Solirubrobacteraceae bacterium
ACAGCCAGACCGAGATCGTGAAGGTGAACCACGACGGCTCGTAGCCGCCGAGCGATTTGCCGCCACCGACCTGGATCAGCCACGTGACGGTTGTGATGACGGCGCCGATCTCGACTACGAACATCACGGGGTTGCGCACCTGGACCCGCGGGTCGAGCTTCTTCAAGCTGTCGAGCAGGGCGCGCACAACGATGTCGCGGCGGAAGAGCGAGATCGCGGCGCGTTCGTGAGTGACTTGAGGGGTTGACATCTAGCGGCTCCCGTGGCTGATGCGATCAAGCGCGAGGTTGAGCTCGAGCACGTTCACACCCGGCTCGCCAAGGAAGCCGAGGCTCCGCCCGGTCGTGTACTGAGCGACGAGGCGGTCAACGCGCGCAAGCGAGAGATTGCGGCGCACTGCGGCGATCCGGTACGCCTGGATTTCGGCGTTCGCGACCGAGATGTTGGGGTCAATCCCCGACGCGGAGGTGTCGGCGGCGTCGACCGGGACCTGCCTCGCCGCGGTCAGGTGCGGGTCGTAGAGGTGCCCGTCAGGCGCTATGTTGAGGGCTAGGTAGGTCGCGATGTTGGCCTGTAGAGCGGTCAGGGTGACGGTGCTGTTCGGCCCGTAGTTCGCGAAGCTGCTGCCGGCCCCGTTGTCGGCAGGCGCCGTGCCGGAGGGACGTGTCTGGAAGTAGCGCGGGTCAGGCACCGTCACCGGCGCTCCGGCCTTCGTCTCGGGCTTGCCGTTCTTGCCGATCACGGCCTCGTAGAACTGCTGCCCGATCAGCGCTGATCCGACCACCGCTCCGCTGCGTCTGATCAGCGACCCGCCGGACTTGCCCGGGAAGATCACGCGCGCCACCCCAGTTACCGCTAGCGGGTAGGCGAGCCCGAACAGGATCGTGACAACAACGACGGCGCGCAGTGCTGTGAGGAGGTCCCGGCGCATCAGCCGTAGAGGTGTCCGGTCAGGGCTTGGACGATCGGCCCGAGCAGGAGCGCGGGGAAGAACGTCAGCGCGCCGACGAGGATGATCACGCCGATCAGGAGCACCACGAACGTCGCGTTGTCGGTGCGCATCGTGCCGAGGCCCGCGGGGCTGACGCGCTTCCCGGCCAGTGCGCCGCCGACGGCGAGCGCAAAGAGAATCGGCGCGTAGCGGGCGAACAGCATCGTGAATCCTCCGAGCAGGTCGGCGAACGTGACGCCGTGAGCGCCGGCGAGATTGCCGACCGTGCCGTCGTAGCCGGTGTAGCCGGCGAACGCCGACCCGTTGTTGTTGGCCTGCGAGAGGTAGGCATAGAAGGTCTCCGAGAAGGCCTGCGGTCCTCCGGCTGCGACCGATGCGATCGAGGCTCTCCCAGCGGCGCTCGCGGTCGCCAGCGCAGTCGAGAACAGCGCGGTGAGCGGCGTAATCAGCAGGCCGAGCGCGACGAGCTTGATCTCGCGCGCCTCGACCTTCTTGCCAAGATACTCGGGCGTCCGGCCAACCATCAGGCCGCCGATGAACACCGCCAGCAGGACGTAGAGGAGGATCGAATAGAGGCCCGTTCCGACCCCGCCGAAGATGACCTCGCTGGCCGAAAGGTTGGCGAAGGGGATCGCGCCGCCAAGGCCCGTGAACGACTCAATCGAGCTGTTGACGGCGCCGCAGGAGGTGACCGTCGTGATGACATCGAACAGCGCGGAGTCGGCGATGCCGAACCGCTGCTCCTTGCCCTCGATGTTGCCCCCGGTCGAATTCGCCATGACCTGGGTATGCAGCCCCGCCGCGTGCTGCGCCGGCGATCCAGCCGCCTCCGCGGCGTATGCGACGGTAACCCCGGCGAAGAACAAGACGAACATCGTCGAGAAGACGGCGATTGCCTGGCGGCGCGAGCCGACCATCTTGCCGTAGGTGAAGACGAGACCCGCTGGGATGGCAAGCACCAGAAGCATCTCGTAGAAGTTCGTAAAGCCGTTCGGGTTCTCGAACGGGTGCGCCGAGTTGACGTTGAAGAAGCCGCCGCCGTTGGTGCCGAGCAATTTGATCGCCTCCTGCGAGGCGACGGGGCCCATCGCGACGGTCTGTGCGATGCCGCTGATGCCGTGTACAGAGACGTAGTGGGAGAGGTTTTGGATCGAGCCCTGCGAGACGAGAACCAGCGCGCTGACGAACGCGATCGGGAGCAGGACGTAGAGCACCGTGCGCACGAAATCGACGTAGAAGTTGCCGAGGCTCGAACTCGTGCGGTTGGCGATGCCGCGGATCAGCGCGATCGCGACGACGATTCCGACCGCCGATGAGGCGAAGTTCTGGACGGTCAGGCCGACCATCTGACTGAAGTACGTCATCGTCGTCTCGCCGCCGTAGTACTGCCAGTTCGTATTGGTCATGAACGACGAGACCGTGTTGAACGTCACATTCCACGGTGCGGAGTGGAACGTCACGCCGCCGTAGTTGGCCCAGGGCTGAATTGACTGCGTGCGCAGGATCAGGTAGAGCAGGAGCCAGCCGGCCAGCGAGAAGAAGATCAGGCTCTTCGCGTAGGACTTCCAGTCCTGTTCCCGCTTCTCGTCCACCCCCATCAGCTTGTAGATGAATCGCTCGGGAGCGCCGAGCACAGGGCTCAGGAAGACGCGCCGGCCCGTGTAGACCTTTGCCATGTAGGCGCCGAGCGGCGGAGCGATGGCGATCAGAACTCCGCAGAAAACGACGATCTGAAGCCAGCCGTTGACGGTCATCGCAGCGACCTCAGAACCGCTCGCCGCGGAGCAGCGCGTAGAGGAGGTAGGCGCAGATCAGCACTGAAACCACTAGGCCGAGAAAGTCGGCGCCGGTCATATGAGCGATGAAGGCGCCGAACGGGGTCATACCCGGTCGATTCCCTCGAGCAGCAGATAGAGGACCGCGAACGAAGCGATTCCGAGGACCACGGCCAGGACATCGAGCACGTTGCGAAGCGTAGGACGCCGCTCATCAAGGCCGCATCAAGATCGCGGGGACCGGTGTCAAGATTTCATGTGGGTCCCGGCGACTGCTCACCGCCGCCCTGGCGGCGCGTCCAGGGTGCGCAGGTATTACGATCGATGGCGAGTTGCGCCTGGGAGCACGGCTGAATTGGGGATGGAAGTCGTTACGCGGTGCGTCGGTTGGGTTCGTGCTGGCCGCGGCCGCGCTCGCTTCGGCCGCCCTCGCCGAGGCCGACGTTCCGATCGCGGCCACATCCTTCTCGACGCTGACCCCCGCGGCGGGGCCTGACGGGATCACCCTCGGAAGTGACGGTGCGCTCTGGTTCACGGAGCGGAACGCGCTGCGGATCGGACGCGTCACCAATGGCGGTGTCGTCTCGGAGTACCCGGTCTCGGCAGCGCCGGCGGCGATCACCGCGGGACCGGACGGCGCGCTCTGGTTCGTTCAGCCTGGCTCGAACGAGGTCGGTCGGCTCTCCACAGCCGGCGGCACGGCGAGCGAAATCTCCATCGCGACCTCGGGCTGCTCCGCCGGTAACGGAGCCGGCCCGGTGGGCATCGTTGGCGGGCCCGACAAGAACATCTGGGTGACCGAGAACGGCGACGTGCCGGGCGAGGTCGCGACGGTCGCGCTCCCTACTGGCCCGGTCACGCAACACTGCCTTACGTCTGGTGAGCCTTACGAAATCACCGCAGGCTCCGACGGAGCCCTGTGGTTCACGGTTGGAACCGATCAGTACGAGCGGGTCTCAACCGTTGGCAGTCTCTCGCCGGCGCTCCTTCCGGTCGCCTCCACCGCGCAGATCCCGATCGTCACGGGACCCGATGGAAACCTGTGGCTCGGGATCAAGGGCTCGCAAGTGGACCGGATCACCCCGACCGAGATATTCACTGCGTTTGCGCTGCCACCGGCATCGACTGCGAATCCCGAGCTCCTCACCAGCGGACCTGACGGCCAGATCTGGCTGGCCGGCGGCGGCGACCTGACGTCGATCACGACGGCCGGGGTGGTCAGCCAGTTCGACGAGGTTTACCCGTCCGGCGACACGATTGAAGCTTTGGCCGCGGGCCCGGGTGACACGCTGTGGCTGACCGACGCGACGGCGTCATCGATTTACCGGGTGGCGCTCGGATCCTCGCCGGTGATTGCTGCCGACCTGCGGCCGGTCGCGACGGTCGGCCCCGGATCGGCGGTCGTGGCGGCGACTCTGTCGGTCCCTGCGGGGGACCTGGCGCAGCCGGTCACCTACCACTTCGAGTACGGGACGACCACGGCATACGGATCGACGAGCGCGATCAGCGCGGCGAACGCCACGGCCGGCGGAGTCAACGTAACCAGCGGGCTGGGCGGGCTCGCTCCCGACACCACCTACCACTACCGGGTCCTCGCGTCCGGCTGCGCGCCGGCGATCTGCCAGGCCTCGAGCGCTGACCAGAGCTTTACGACGAGTCTGGCGGGTACGCCGGTCCTCGGCCGGAGCGTCGTGATCGCGGCGATCGGGGGGCGTGTCCGGTTCCACCCTCCGGGCGCCAACAAGCGCTTCCGAGCGGTGTCGGGCATTGGTGCGCCGATCCCGGTCGGATCGACCGTCGACGCCCGGCACGGGCACGTCGTGATCGAGAGTGCGACCGCTCCAGGCACACAGCAGGTGGCGAGCGGACAGTTCTCTGGTGGGATCTTCGCTGTGGAACAGCCGACCGGCGCGGCGACGACGGTGCTGCGACTCAATGCGGACCTTGCGAGCTGCAACCCGCGAGGGCGGCACGCGCGCATCGCAAGCACGGGCAAGGCAAGGCGCTCCCATAAGGTCGTCGACCAGGTCTTTGGCGACGCGCACGGCAACTACACGACGCGCGGGCACTACGCGGCGGCTGCCGACGAGGGCACGTCCTGGCGGATAGCCGACCGCTGCGACGGGACGTTCGTCGCGGTCGCCGTCGGCCTGGTCACCGTCACCGATCTGCTGCGCCACCGCACGTTCGTCCTTCCCGCCGGGCGGCACTACCTCGCGGCCTCGCGCTGAACTACCATCGTCGCATGGCTCGAGACGAGGCGGCACCGGCGGCCTCGACCGGCGAGGAGGTCCGGTCGCGTCTGCTCGCGGAGCGGGCCGGGCAACCCCACCTCGTATACAAGGACGGTGGCGGAGTCCAAGGAATCGTCGTTCTGGAGGACCTCGAGCGGCCACTGACGATCGGTCGCAGCGAGCAGACCGACGTCGCGTTCGCCTGGGACGTCGAGGTGTCGCGCCTGCACGCCCAGCTGGAGTGTGCGGCCGGCGAGTGGCTGGTCGTCGACGACGGGCTTTCCAGCAACGGAACATTTGTTAACGGGCAGCGGATCGCGGGTCGCCGGCGCCTGGCGGACGGCGACTTGATCCGCGTCGGGGCGACGGTGATGCTGTTCCGCGGACCGGCCCGCGGTCCCGCGCCGACGGTCCGCGCGGAAGCGGCGGTCACCGCGGACCAGCTGACGGAAACCCAGCGCCGGGTTCTCGCAGCGCTGTCGCGGCCCTATCGAGGCGCAGCGCATCTCGCATCGCCTGCGAGCAACCAGCAGATTGCCAACGAACTGTTTCTCAGCCTGGACGCCGTGAAGGCGAACCTGCGCACCATGTACGCGCTGTTCGGAGTCGCGGCGCTAGCGCAGAACCAGAAGCGCGCGCAGCTTGCTGAACGGGCGGTCGCGTGGGGCCTGGTCCGGCCAGAACCCTAGCCGCGCCGCGCGGCCGCCTCGGCGTCGCGCTCGGTGCGGTGGTCGCGGTTGCTCTGCTCGCCGGCTACGGTACGTGGCACTCCGGGCTCGGGAGGAAGCTGGAGCTGAACACTCTCGACGCGCGCTTCAGCCTACGCGGGAGCCAGCGACCTTCGGCGCGAGTCGTGGTGGTCGGCATCGATCCGCAGACCGTCTCGAGACTCGGGCGCCCGCCGCTTCCGCGCACCGACGCGGCGCGGATGATCGACCTGCTGCGCCGCGACGGTGCAACGGTCATCGCCTACGACCTGATCTTCGATGCACGCGGTCCATCAGCCGCAGCGGATCGCGAGCTGCTGGCCGCGGCTCTGAGGGCCCGGGGACACCTCGTCCTGGCGGCTGACGCGACGAACGGAGCCAACAGGTCGTTCGTGCTCGGTGGCAGGCAGGGGATAACGGTCGGCAGCGCGCTCTTCAGCTACGACGCGAACGGGGAAATCAGTCAGGTCGCCGCCAAGCCGGGTGGGTTTGCGAGCTTTGCTGCGGTGAGCGCGCGGCTGGCAGGCCTGCCCGGTGCGACTCTGAGATCGCTCTTCGCGAGCGGCCCGGTCTGGATCGACTTCCCTGGCCCGGCCGGGGCGGTCGAGACGTATTCCTTTGTCAGCGTGCTCCGCGGCACGGTCGCGCCGTCGGCGTTCCGCGGCAAGGTCGTCGTGGTCGGCGCGACCGATCCGGCGCTGCAGGACGTGCACGCGGTCCCGGAGGGATCGGCGCCGATCACCGGCCCCGAGTTGCAGGCCGATGCGATCGCGACCCTGCTCAGGGGGGCTCCACTGCGGCCCGCGGGCGCTTCCATCGACTGGTTGGTCCTTGCCGCTGCCGCGCTCGCTCTGCCGTTGCTCGCCTACCTTCGCCGACCGTGGCCCTGGACCGCGCTCGTAGGCATGCTCGGTGTCGCCGGCTACCTCGTGCTCGCTCAGCTTCTCTTCGACGCCGGCACGATCGTCCTCGTGGTTGCGGTGCTCGCCGCAATCTTCGTCAGCGGCATCGGTGCGGTCCTCGTGCCGCTCGCTGTCGAGCGACGCGAGCTGCGCTTGCTGCGTGAGCGCTTTGCGCGGTTCGACCCCGCCGTGGTCGGCGCCGTGCTGGCCGATCCGGGAGTCGCGTTGCGCCTGCGGGCGCTCGCAATCGGACCGGAGTCGGTGATCGCCGGCTACCGGCTCGTCTCGCTCGCGGGGCGTGGCGGCATGGGCGTCGTCTACGAAGCGATTCAGCTGAGCCTCGGACGCCCGGTCGCGCTCAAGCTGATCGACCCTGCGCATGCGGACGATCCCGAAGTGCGCGTGCGGTTCATTCGCGAGTCGCGCGCAGCAGCCTCGCTGATCCACCCGCACGTGATCCCCGTCTACGAGGCTGGGGAGGACAGCGGCCTCTTGTTCATCACGATGCGTCTCGTCCGCGGTGGGAGCCTGGCCGAGCTGATCGCCTCACGCGCACCACTCCCGCCGGCGCTGGCCGCCTCGATCGGTGCACAGATCGGATCCGCTTTGCACGCGGCTCACGAGCGCGGCCTCGTCCATCGCGACGTGAAGCCGGCGAACGTGCTGCTCGACCTTCACGCCGAGGGCGAATCGCAGCATTGCTACCTGACCGACTTCGGCGTGACCCGTGAAAGCCGCGGCGACGGCTTGACCCTCGCCGGCGAGCGGATCGGAACAATCGACTACATGTCGCCGGAGCAGGCGCGCGGCGAAGAGGTGGGTCCGCCGTCAGATCTCTACTCGCTGGGCTGCGTGCTGTTCGAGGCGCTGACCGGCACGGTTCCCTACCCGCGTGGTGGCGACGCGGAGCGGCTTGTTGCGCACGCTCGTGATCCCGTGCCTGCCCCGTCACAGCGCTGGCCGGCCGCCCCGAGCGCCTTCGACGAGGTGATCGCTCGCGCGATGGCAAAGCGGCCCGAGGACCGCTTCGGATCCGGCCTCGAGTTCGGGGCAGCGCTGCTGCGCGCCGCTGGGATCGAGCCCGTCGGTGTCGTCGAGCGCACGGCCAAGAGCCCTGTCGTCGATCATTCGAGCGCTGCGACGATCATCCCTGGACCTTGAATCGCGCTCACGGTGCGGCGCATGCGGCCGCGGTCGCTGCGCGCAGCGCCTCGATCGCGGGCCTCGAGGTGTAGCCGAGCTCGCGTCTAGCCAGAGCGTCGTCGAAGAGCATTGGCCAGCGCGCCACGCGCACCTCGTCGAGCTTCAGCAGGTCCGGCTCGCGACCGGCCAGCAGCCGCAGCGGCGGATCGAGCGCGAGCGCTGCGGCATAGGCGAGCGCCCAGGGGATCGGCACGCGTGGCGGCCGGCGTCCGGCGGCGCGCGCGATCGCGCCGAACACGTCGCGCATCGCTAGGTTCTCCCCGCCCAGCAGGTAGCGGCGGCCGGCCACTCCACGCTCGAACGCAAGTACGTGGCCGGCGGCGACGTCCTCGACGGCGACGATGTTGAGCGCGCTCCGCGCGAGGTAGGCACCGGCGCGCCCGTGTGCGACGTCGGCGACCATCTTTCCGGTCGGTGTCGGCCTGCGGTCGCCCGGCCCGATCGGGGTTGTCGGGTTGACGATGACCACGTCGGCGCCGTCCTTGGCTGCGGCCAGTGCCAGAGCCTCGCCGGCCAGCTTGGTGCGCTTGTAGGGCACCTTGAGCTCCCACGCCGCGGGACGGTCAACCTCTGTCGCGGCGCGCCCGGCCACTGGTCCGCAGGTCGCACACGAGCTGGTGTGAACGATCCGTCGGCTCCGGGCGCCGCGCCGCGCCGCGGCGAGCAGCGCGCGGGTGCCCCCGACGTTGACGCGCTCCATCAGTGCCGCGTCGGCGCGCTCGTAACTGTACGCAGCCGCGAGGTGAAAGACGGCGTCACAACCGTCGAGCGCACGAAACAGCGCCTCTGCGTCACAGACGTCGCCGACCACGAACTCGACGCCAAGGAATCCGTCAGGTGCCTGTCGATGGTCGAAGCCCCTCACCTCCGCGCCGGCGGACGTGAGGGCGCAGACAACATGCGAGCCGATGAAGCCCGCCGCGCCGGTGACGAGTGCCTTCATCCCACTCGCGCGCGCATCCCGCCCTTCGCGAGATCCCACATCAGCCCGGCGACGGCTCGGGGTAGTCGCTCGGCGCGGGCGAGGACATCGTCGAGCGCCGCAGCGAAGCGGTGAATCTCCGATTCCTCGACGATCAGCGCCGGAAGTGCCTTGACGACGTTGAGATGGTGTCCGGCGACCTGGCTGAGGATGTGGTGGCGCTTGAACAGCGGCACGGTGATCAGCTGCGCTGCAAGTCCTGGCTGATTGCGCTCGACGGTGTTCCACACCGCTCGGTTGCGCCCGCCGGCGGGGGCGGCGAGCTCGATCGCCCACATCAGGCCGACGCCGCGCACGTCGCAGACGATGTCGTAGCGGCCAACCAGCGGGCGCGTCAACTCGAGTAGGAGATTGCCGAGGCGTTCTGAGCGCTCGACCAGGCCCTCCTCGTCGATCACGGTCAGCGTCGCCAGCGCCGCAGCGGCGGCAAGGTCGTTGCCGCCGAATGTCGAGCCGTGGCGGACGCCGCGCTCCATGCGGTCGAAGACACGGTCGCGCACCTGGCGCGAGACGAGGACTCCGCCGATCGGAACGAAACCGCCGGACAGAGCCTTCGCGACGCAGATCATGTCCGGGTCCAGACCCCATCGCTCCAGGGCGAAGAAACGCCCGGTGCGGCCGATTCCCGTCTGAACCTCGTCGCATACGAACAGAGTCTCCGTGGCGCGGCACAGCGCCTGGGCGTCCTCGAGGTACCCGGGCGGGGGAAGGTTGACCCCCTTGCCCTGCACGGGTTCGACGATGAACGCAGCGACGTCCCCGCGTTCGAGCTCGCGGCGCAGCGCATCGGCGTCGCCGAAGGGCACCGCCGCGGTGTCGGCGAGCAGGGGCCCAAAGCCCTCGCGGAATTCGTCGTTGCCGTTGAGCGAGAGCGATCCGAGTGTCAGCCCGTGAAACGCGTGCTCCGCGTAGACGATCCGCGGCCGGCCGGTTGTCGCGCGAGCGAGCTTGATCGCCGCCTCGACGGACTCCGTGCCGCTGTTGGCCGCCACGAATGCTTCGATCCGCTTGGGGGATCGCGCGACGAGTTGCTCGGCGAGCACTCCTGGAAGCACCGTGACGCCCAGCTGCGGAAGGTTCGCCGTGTTCGCGTCGATCACGTCACGCAATGCGCCGACGACCGTCGGGTGGCCGCGACCGACCGCAAAGACCCCGTAGCCGCAGAGCAGGTCGAGATACCGATCTCCGTCAGCGTCGATCAGGTACGCGCCCTCGCCCGTCTGCCAGTCGCGATCGAACCCCAGGGTCCGGACGATTCGCCCGAGCTGGCGGTTCATGTAGCGGTCGTTGAGGCTGAGCGCCTCACCGCCGCGCTGCTCGAGAATCGACGCGATTGTCGGTGGCGCCTGTGCCATGGCAGAAAGCCTAGTGGCCGAGCGCCGCGCTGCTGTCCGCCCGGCGGTAGTGGTGCTACACTTACTTCTCCTTCGTAAGCAAGTATGGAGTTGATACGTATGACGAAGCTTCGCCTGGTTCCGCTCGACGACATGGTCGTATTCCCGGGAATGAGCATCACGCTGACCGCTGAGGTCGGCAAGGACGAGCGCGTCGTGCTCGTTCCGCGTCACGACCAGGATTTCGCCGAAGTTGGCGTCGTCGCGACGGTGACCGAGCGCATCAAGCTGCCAGGGGGAGGCACGGCGGTGAGCGTCGATGCTGAGCACCGCGGGCTCGTCGGCGCGGCAGAGACCGGGTCTGACGGCGATCTTTTCGTCGAGGTTGACGAACGACCGGACGCAACGCCAACCGACGACCGCACCCGTGAGTTGCAGCGCGAGTATCGGGCCGTCGTCGAGGAGATCCTCGAGCTACGCGGCGCCGACCACCGGATCGCGGAATGGTTGCGCGCGATCAGCGAACCAGGTTCGCTGGCCGACTCGTGCGGCTACAGCCCGGATCTGGACTACGAAAGCCGTCTGTCGTTGCTGCGCACTCTCGACGTGGGAGAGCGGCTCGAGCTGGCGGTGAGGCTTCAGCGCGAGCGCCTGGCAGAGCTTCAGATTCGCAAGCGGATCCGAGACGACGTACAGGAGGGCGCCGACAAGCAGCAGCGCGAGTATTTCCTGCGTAAGCAGATGGACTCGATCCGCAAGGAGCTCGGCGAGGACGAGGGCTCGGTGGCCGACGAGTACCGCAAGAAGATCGAGGAAGCCGAGATGCCCGAGTCCGTCCAGGCGCAGGCGCTGAAGGAGTTGGCGCGGCTCGAACGGATGGGGGAGTCGACCGGCGAGTCGAGCATGATCCGAAGCTACCTCGACTGGCTGATCGCCGTGCCGTGGAACAAGCGCTCCGAGGAGAAGCTCGACCCGGTAGCTGCACGCGAGGTGCTCGATGCCGACCACGCCGGGCTCGAGGACGTGAAGGACCGGATCACCGAGTACCTGGCGGTGCGCAAGCTCCGCAAGGACCGCGGGATCAAGGCCGATCCACGCTCGGGCGCGATCCTGACGCTGATCGGACCACCCGGCACCGGCAAGACATCGATCGGCGAGTCGATCGCCCGTGCGACGGGCCGAGAGTTTGTGCGCATGTCGCTCGGCGGCCTGCGCGACGAGGCTGAGATTCGTGGTCATCGCCGTACCTACATCGGCGCGCTGCCGGGCCGGCTCGTTCGCGCCCTGCGCGACGCCGGGACGATGAACCCGGTGATCCTGCTCGACGAGGTCGACAAGGTGGGCGCGGACTGGCGTGGAGATCCGAGCGCCGCCCTGCTCGAGGTGCTCGACCCCGCCCAGAACCACAGCTTCCGCGACCACTATCTGGACGTCGAGCTCGACCTGAGCCAGGTGCTGTTCATCGCGACCGCCAACCAGGCCGACACGATCCCGGGGCCGTTGCTGGACCGCATGGAGGTGATCACCTTCGACGGTTATACGAGCGAGGAGAAGCTCGCGATCGCGAAGGGTTACCTGCTACCGCGCCAGAGCGAGCGCAACGGACTACACGACGGCGAGGTCAGCGTCCCGGACGACGTGCTTGCGCTGATCGTCTCCGAGTACACGCGCGAGGCCGGTGTGCGAAACCTCGAGCGTGAGCTCGGCAAGGTGTTGCGCAAGACCGCCACGCGGATCGCGTCCGGCCAGCGCAAGCCGCCGGTGACGATCGACATCGAGACCGTGCGTGATGCCCTGGGACGCCAGAAGTTCTTCCAGGAATCGGCGGCGAGAACGGCCGTGCCCGGCGTTGCGACGGGCCTGGCGGTGACCGGCGCCGGTGGCGATGTCCTGTTCGTCGAAGCGACGACGATGAAGGGCCACAGCCAGGGGGGTGGACTCGAGCTGACCGGACAGCTGGGCGATGTCATGAAGGAATCGGCGCGGATCGCGCTCTCTTACGTGCGCGCTCACGCAGCTGAGCTCGGGATCGCGGACGAGGCGTTTGAGAACCGGCTGGTTCACATCCATGTTCCCGCCGGCGCGACGCCGAAGGACGGTCCGAGCGCCGGTGTGACGATGCTCACCGCTCTGGTCTCGCTACTCACCGGGCGTCCGGTCAAGCACACGGTCGGCATGACCGGCGAAATAACGCTGCAGGGGCGTGTGCTTCCGATCGGGGGCCTCAAGCAGAAGGCGCTCGCGGCGCACGCCGCGGGACTGACCGACGTGATCCTGCCTGAGCGCAACCGCGGAGACCTCGAGAAGATCCCGCAGGACGTCCGCAACCAGATGAGCTTCCACCCGGTCATGACGGTCGGCGAGGTGCTTGATCTGGCGCTTGAGCCTGCGCGGGACGTGTCCCTGTCGGGGAGCTGATCCGATCAAGATGTCTCGATGCAGCAGGGGTGAGCCGGTGCCCGAGGATGTCCGCCGTGTGGCGGGCCTCCTCGAGCGGCGCTGGCTCCTATCAATCGTCGTCGCTGCCCATAGCGGCGAGGTGCGCTTCAACGCGTTCATCGACACCGTCCCCGGCATATCGCCGAGGATGCTCGCTGAGCGGTTGCGTGACCTCGAACACGCGGGGTTGATCGAGCGGCGGGTATCGCCCCAGGCCAACCCGCCGTCGGTCGAATACCACCTGACCGAACGCGGTCGCGCGCTGGAGCCGCTGGTCGCCGCGCTGCGAAGTTACGCAGCAGCTGAGTCCGTGGTCACTCGCCGTCCCGCGCCAGCGTCGGCTCCTCGATGATCTCGAGGACACCGAGCAGCTCACCGACGCGGCAGACCAGCAGTCGCTCCTCCTCGACGTCCACCCAGACGCCGGCTGAGAACGGGAAGACGACATGGTCGCCGGGACGTACCGGCATCTCGACCCCCGCCTGACCCCACCAGTCCCGCCCGGCGCCGACGGCGAGCACGATGCCGTGCTGGGGTGGCGGCTCGTGTGATCCTGGAGGCACCACCAGTCCCGACTGACGGATACGGTCCGGCTCGAGTTCCTTGATTACGACGCGGTCGAACAGTGGCCGCAGGTGCTGGCGCATCCACGGAAGGTTAGAGCGAGCAGCCATCCGCGTCGTGCTGGGCGAAGCGCTAGCGTGCCTTGGGTCAGCGAGCCGCTCGAGCGCTTAGCGGCCGGCCGGCCGCGACGATCGAGCAAGCGAAGGAGCCGGAGATGCGTCAGCCGACCGCGCCACACCTGCCCGCCGACGTCTTCGTCGTCTTCGGCATCAGCGGGGACCTCGCGCGGAAGATGACGCTCCGCTCGCTCTATCGTCTCGAGCGGCGCGGTCTGCTGAAGTGCCCGATCGTGGGCGTGGCGGTGGATCACTGGACCGCGGATGACCTGCGCGACCATGCCCGCCAGGCGATCGTCGCCGGCGGTGAGAAGATCGACGAAAAGGTGTTTCGACGCTTCGCCCGGCGGCTCTCCTATGTCGCAGGCGACTTCGCGCAGCCGAGCACGTTCGCGGCCGTCGCGAAGGCGATCGGTCCGGTACAGGCTCCTGTCTACTACCTCGAGATTCCGCCCGCGCTCTTCGCGCAGGTCGTCGACTCGCTCGCGGTGGCGCAGATCCTGCCCGAAAGCGCGCGCGTTGTGGTCGAGAAGCCGTTTGGCCGCGACCTCAGCTCGGCGCGCCTGCTGGCAGCCGCGCTCCACGCCCACCTGCGGGAGGAGCAGATCTACCGGATCGATCACTTCCTGGGGAAGATGGGCCTCGAGGAGTTCCTCTACCTCAGGTTCGCAAACACGGTTCTCGAGCCGCTGTGGAACCGCTATTACGTCGGCTCGGTACAGATCACCATGGCTGAGCAGTTCGGCGTCGAGGATCGCGGGCACTTCTATGACCCGGTTGGCGCGCTGCGCGATGTCGTTGTCAACCATCTGCTTCAACTGCTGGCGGCCGTCGCCCAGGACCCGCCGGCCGCGGGCGACGCATCGGCGCTCGCAGACGCGAAGTACGCGGTCCTGCGATCGGTTGGCGACGCCGATCCGGCGCATTACGTTCGCGGGCAATACGAGGGCTACCGCTCGATCGAGGGGGTGGCGCGCACGTCGACGACCGAGACCTACGCCGCGCTGCGGCTCGAGATCGACAACTGGCGCTGGTCTGGCGTCCCGTTTTTCATCAGGACGGGCAAGCAGCTGCCGCTCACGCAGACCGAGGTCCGCCTCGTGTTCCGCCACGCTCCACGCCTTCCGTTCGCGACGCCAGGTCACCGTCGACCAATGCCCGATCAGCTGATCGTTCGCATCGATCCGAGCACCGGGATTAACTTCCAGCTTGACGCGCTGCGTGCCGACCACAGCGGCCCGGCGGAGATCGAGCTGCCGATGCGCTTCAAGGATGAGGGCGGCGAGGCGCCGACCCCGTACGAGGTGTTGTTGTGTGCTGCGATGTCCGGCGACGCCACTCGCTTCGCGCGCCAGGACGCGATCGAGGAGTGCTGGCGAATCTGCGGCCCGCTCCTCACCGACCCACCGAAGGTCGAGCGCTACACAAAGAACTCCTGGGGCCCGCCCTCGGCCGAGCGTATGCTGCGCGGCGTCGGCCGCTGGCACGAGCCCTGGTGCGACAGCTGAGCACGCCGCCACCCTCGGGTGCCCAGTATGAGCTGCGCAACGGTGAGCAACGCGCGGTCGTTGTCGAGGTCGGCGGCGGCCTTCGCTCCTACGAGGTCGGCGGCCGGCGAATCCTCGACGGCTACGGCTCGGACGAGATCTGCGGCGGCGGGCGCGGGCAGCCGCTCCTGCCATGGCCGAACCGGATCTACGACGGCCGATACGAGTGGCAGGGGAAGTCGCTACAGCTCGACATCAGCGAGTTCGCGGCCGGGAACGCCATCCACGGACTCACCCGCTGGCGCAACTGGACGGGCGTAATGCACGATCCTCGGCGGGTATCGCTCACGCACGCCCTGCATCCGTCACCCGGCTACCCGTTCTCGCTCGATCTCGAGATCTCATACGAGCTCGTTGCTGACGGGCTTGTGGTGCAGACACGGGCACGAAACCGCAGCACGGAAGCCTGTCCGTACGGCATCGGATTCCATCCGTACCTGAGCCCGCCGCGTGCCGAGGTGGTCGATGACTGCTTTCTGGAGCTACCAGCCAGTGTGCGGTTGATCACCGATCAGCGCGGGATCCCCTACTCGTCGGAGCCGGTCGACGGCACGCCCTACGACTTCCGCGCGCCGCGTGAGCTCGGGAATCTCGTGCTCGATACCTGCTTCACCAACCTCGCTCGTGGCGCGGACGGCAACGCCGTGGTTGCTATCGTCGGCCCAGGCCGGGGGGGAGTCACCCGCCTTTGGTTCGACGGCGCGTACCCCTACGTGATGGTCTACAGCGGCGACACGCTTCCGCAGCGCCAGCGCCGGCGTGGTCTCGCCGTCGAGCCGATGTCGTGCGCGCCCAACGCGTTTGCGAGCGGCGCCGGCCTGGTGGCGCTCGAGCCGGGCGAGGAGCACCTCGCCCGGTGGGGCATCAGCCCGGCGTGACCCTCAGCGGCGGCCGCCGAAGATGCGCAGCAGCGAGATGAAGAGGTTGATGAAGTCGAGATAGAGCCAGAGGGCGCCGAGGATCGCGAGCTTCTCAGTGCTTGCTCCGTCAGTCAGGGAGAGCCCCGCGCCGCCGGATCCGCCGCGCCGCCCGAAGCCGCCGAACCCTCTGGTCACGGCACCGCCCGAGCGCAGCGTCTTGAGCCTCTGGATGTCGTATGCGGTCAGGCCCGAGAAGATCACCACTCCGGCGTAGCCGATGATCAGGTTCAGCGTCTGGCCGCCGGTGAAGATGAAAACGAACGACGCCGCGACGACGCCGATCAGGGCTCCGAACAGAATCGGTCCGAAGCGGGAGAGGTCCATGTGGGTCGTGTAGCCGAGGATCGCCATCCCGGCGAAGACCCCGCACGCGCCTGCGAACGCCCCGACCACCGAGTTGGTCGTGTAGACCTCGAGCAGGATCGAGAAGACGGCCCCGGTCAGGGCTGCGTAGAGGAAGAACATGAATGCGACGGCCTGAGCCGAGATGCGCTGCGAGAAGGCGAGAAACTGGATCGCGATCACGAAGCCGAGCTGCGCGAACAGCGCGATGTAGAACAACGTCGGGTGATTTGCGACCCAGACGAGCGTGGCGTGGCTGTGGAACCAGATCGCGACTCCCGTCGTGAGGGCGAGGGCGAGGAACATCCACGCGAAAACCTGGCGCAGGAAGGTGCGCTCGACCTGTGCGTCGGCCCCAAATGCTGTGGTTGCGTCGAACTGTGACACCTCGGCCTATTCCTCTCTCTCGGTGGACATGCGCGGATAATCTAGCGCGCACGGCGGAATCGTTGGACGCCTGTTCGCAGAGCGCACGCTGTGCGCCCGAGCCGAACTTTTCGCCTGACCCGCCAATGCGACCGCAGGCGCCCAATACGATCCGCCGGTGCAGACGCAGGTTGGAATCGTAGGCGCCGGGCCGGCCGGTTTGACACTCGCCCTCCTGCTCGCGCGCGAGGGAATCGAATCGGTGATCCTTGAGAGCCGCACCCGTCAGTACGTCGAACAGCGCGTGCGCGCGGGGCTGCTCGAACAGAACACGGTCGACCTGATGCACGACCTCGGTGTGGGTGAGCGGCTGGCGCGAGAGGGGCTCGAGCATCGCGGCATATACCTTCGCCACCGCGGCGAGACCCTCCACATCCCGATCACCGAGCTGACCGGGCGCAAGGTCACGATCTACGGGCAGCAGGAGATCGTCAAAGACCTCGTCGCCGCGAGGCTCGAGGAGGGAGGCGAACTGCACTTCGAGGTCGCCGAGCTCGCGATCCACGACTTGACCGGAACCCGGCCTCGGATCAGCTACACACGAGCGGGGGCCGAAGAGGAGCTCGAATGCGATTTCATCGCCGGTTGCGACGGCTTCCACGGAGTGTGTCGCGCTTCGATCCCGGCAGACGCACTCACCGAGCACGAGCTTGTCTACCCCTTTAGCTGGCTCGGCATTCTCGCCGAGGCGGCGCCGTCGACCGATGAGCTCATCTACGCCTGGCACGACGACGGCTTCGCGCTCTACTCGATGCGCTCGCCGACGGTCAGCCGGCTCTACCTCCAGGTTGCAAACGACACGCCGATCGAGGACTGGCCCGACGAGAGGATCTGGGCCGAGCTGCAGCGGCGCCTTGCCGCGGAGAACTGGTCGGTGACCGAGGGCGAGATATTTGAGAAGGGCGTGACGCCGATGCGCAGTTTCGTCGCGGAGCCGATGCGCTACGGCAGTCTCTTCCTAGCTGGGGATGCCGCCCACATCGTTCCACCGACCGGAGCGAAGGGCCTGAACCTCGCTGTGAACGACGTGCGGCTTCTGGCGGGCGCATTTGGCGCGTGGTACTCCAGAGAAGACGACCGCGGCCTCGAGAACTACTCGCGTGCGGCGCTGCGGCGGATCTGGCGCGCGCAGGACTTCTCGAACTACATGACCCAGCTGTTGCACCAGCTCGGCCGTGGCGCGTTCGAAGCCCAAATGCAGCTTGCGCGCCTCGACTATCTCGCTCGCTCGAGCGCCGCGGCAACGAGTCTGGCCGAGAACTACGCCGGGCTTCCGGCGACGAGCGAGTTCTGATCGGCCGGGACGCGCTAGCCTGAAGGTCCGGCAGATCGCCTACTCGGCCAGGGTGAAAGCCCAACCGGGCCACGCACCGGCTCGCGCCGGTGGCCAGTCCCGGCGGTCGGGAGTGTCACGCCACCCAGGCAAGACACAAAGTCCTGGGACGTAGTTGTTCAGCGGCGATCTATGACCGGGCGGAACCGGGCGAGCCATTGGCTCGCCCGGCCGCATTGTGGGAGCTAACCGGTGGCTCGCTCGCCGGTGCTAGCCTCGCTGGCGAGAATGTCGGCATCGGCCAAGGGGAGAGTCATGCGGTGGATCAGGTTTTCAGCCGTGGCAGTGTCCGCCGGCGCCATCGCGCTCGCAAGTGTCGGCGCGGCGTCAGCGAGTTCGTTGCCGAGCCTCCTGGTAAACACGAAGTGCGGACCGCATCACTGCAGGACGCTCGTCGGGATATTCAAGGTCAGACCGCTCAAGATCGAGCTCTCCGAAGCAGCAGGCGGCGAGGTCACCGTCAGTTCCTGGTCGTCCTGGACCGGCGCGTCGGCAGCGGGCACCGGCACAGCCGTCTCCTCGGGCATGGGCCACACGACGACCCTCCACGTCGATCTCAGCGCCTCACGCGCCCGGAACGGCAGGTTCACCCGCCTGACGCTCACTGCGACCACCGCCAGCGGTTCCCCCGACATCGAGAAGCTACATCTCACGCTCGGCAGCACGCCGGCGTGGGTTCCGGTGGGCTAGGACTACATAAGCTAGGTTATCGAGCATTGTGAACGCCACGCCGGTCTGGTGCTGGTCGCGCCCAGCGGCGCAATCAACCCGCCGCTGCGTCGGGGTAGCGTCGACGGATCATGTCCTCGTGGGCACGGTGGATGAGAGCGAGAGCTTCTTGATGAATGCTCTCGGCCCGCGTGACGTGCTTCGCCACAGCGGGAACGGGCGGCACAACGGGGCGGTCCGGCGCTTTGCTGGTGGTGTGGGTGAGCATGTCGAGCACCGTAGCGCCGGCGCCCAATGCCACCTTCGGTAGAAGCAGGCACTCGCTGCTCGGCGAAGTACAGATCCCGTGTTCCGGTTTTCCACCGCTGCCAGCCTCGCCCGCCCCGCTCACTCACTCGCCGAAGTCCGCGCCCGACGGCTCTGCGATACTCGGCGGCCTTATGAAACTCTTCAGCCAATTCATCCGGGCCAGGATGGCGCCGGCCGTTGCGCTCCTGGTGCTGGCGGCGCTCGCTGCCCCGGCGTCGGCCGCCGCTGCGACGCGTTACGCGAGCCCATCCGGCACGAACTTGGATGACTGCCTGACCGTGATGACCGCGTGTGATCTGGCGAGCGCCCTCACCGCCGCGTCGAACGGCGACGAGATCGTCGTCGAAACCGGGACCTACGCGATCGCTAGCAACATCACCGCCGGCGCCGGCAATCTCAACGTGCATGGCGTTGCCGGCCAGCCGCGGCCGGTCCTCAACGTCGGCGCAAGCATGGAACTCGCGGTCGGCACCGCGAACCTGTCTTACCTCGATATTGAGCGCTCCGGGGGTAGCGGCGATCTGATCAACGACGACGGCGGGAACATCAACCGCGTCCTGATGTCGGGCGACGCGAGCGGCGGGATCCTCTGCCAGTGCTACGACGGCACGATCACCAACAGCGTCATGGTGGACACCGGCGCGAGCGGCGCGGCCGCGGGGCTCAACTCGAACGGCGGGTCCGGCACCGAGGCCTACTACAACGACACGTTTTACGCGACGCAGGCAGGTGGCGCGGCGATCGAGTTGCTTGAACAGAACGCGTCCACGATGTTGCCCGCGGTGGAGACCTACAGCGGGACGAACGTGATCGCCTTCAACGCCGCCGGAGGCCACGACGTAGCGATCCACTCCGATCAGTTGGCGATGAACGCCGTGAGCACGGCGACTCTAACGCTCACCCACTCTGCCTACCAGAACCCGCTGGTCGATCCGATAGGCGGTGGGACCGCAACAGTGATCGATGGCGGCGGGAACACCTCGGCGTCCCCCGTCTTCGTCAATCCTGGCGCCGGCGACTTCCACGAGCTTGCGAGTTCGCCGACGGTTGGCACCGGTACGACCAACGCGTCGACTGACGGGACCGCTGACTTCAACGGGCTCGCTCGGAGTGTTCTTGGGCTGACCGACATCGGCGCGTTCCAGTACCAGCCCCTGACCGCGTCGGCCGCCGCGTCCGCGCCAACGCCGCTAGTCGGGTCGGCGGTGACCTTCACAGCCACCGTGACCGATCCGAACCCCGGCCCCAGTGTGCTCGCCTACCACTGGCACTTCGACGACGGCGGGCAGGCGAGCGGTTCGGTCGTCAACCATACGTTTACGACGCCGGGCGTCCATCACGCGTCGCTTACCGTCAGCGACGCAAGCCCGTACGCCGCTGCCACCGCGTCCGCGACGGTCACGGCGGAGCCAGGAATCTCGGGCGCCAGCGTGTCGGTGAGCAAGCTGCCGAGCGCCAAGCACAAGAAGCACGCGAAGAAGAAGCCCGCGCAGTACCAGGCGAAGCTGTCGTTCGTGCTGACAAACGCTGCGACCGTCAGCGGAACGCTGGTCCGAACGCCACTGGGCAAACGAGTCAACGGGCGGTGCGCGTCAGCGCTGCACCTCGCTGCCACCAGGAAGCGACGCTGTTCGGTGACGCCGATCTCCAGCGCGATATCGCTGCCCGGTGTTGCGGGCAGCAACGCGGTAGCGCTAGCCGCCGGCGCCGCCCTGCCCGCAGGCCACTACAGCATCACGCTCACCGCCGTCAACGGCGCTGAGCGCTCGACGCCCGTCACTGTGACGTTCATCGTTCCCTAGCGTCCTGGACGACGGCGCCCACGGGCCTCGCACGCCCCACCGGGCTGCGTCAGGCCAGTGCCTGCTCCGCGACGGTCAACTCGGCCCACGGCTCAATCTCGAGGCGGCCGTCTGGAATCGGCTCGCCGCTCAGGACAGAGAGGCCGTAGCTGCCGTCGAGCAGGCGTGCCTCAGCGCGCTCGATGGCGGCAAGGCGGTGCTCGAGCAGCTCTTCGAGCGCCTCATCGGTCTCGGTTGCGACCACGCCGTCGGCAGCCGCCGAGGCGTCGGACTGTTCGTCGCCCGGCGCGCCGGGCGTGCTGCGAAGTCGGCGCAGCTGGGTCTCGGCTTCGTGGCGTGCCTGGCCCAGAAGCTCTGCAGCGCGCCTGCTTTCCACACCGCGAACGATAGTACTCAGCGGCGCCGGCGCAGCTCGCGGTCGCGCCGACCACTCGGAGGACTGCTCCACCGCGGGCTCACGCCGAGACTTTCGTGCGCTTTGAGGTTGTGCGCTCCACCCCGGCCACGCCGGCCGGTCCGCCCGCGTCCGGCGTGGGCGGCGGCGGAGTGAGCCGCGCCTTCGGTCGCGGTCGGCCGCCCGTTTCATCAGCCCCGAGCCAGCGGTAGATCTGGATGAACACGAAAAGCGTCATCGCGAGCGAGCCGGGAAGTAACATCATTCCGCCTGCGAGCTGCTGATCCACCAGCGCCGAAATTCCTCCGGGGCGGTGGCGGAGGTGGGCGTAGAGCGGGTAGAGCGGCCCGGTCGAGAAGATCAGAACCAGCGCGATCACCCAGCCGACCACCGATGCGGCGACGATGTAGTACACGCGGTGAATCTGGCTGAGCCGGGCGCGCAACGGCGGTGAGTCGATCACCTGCGCCCACAGCAGGACCCCGAACAGTAGAAACGTCGTGTGCTCAAGGTCATGGATCGCCCGATCCCCGACCGCCGCGTCGTAGGCGAACGGGATATGCCAGATGACGAGGTTCACGTTGAACGCTATCCACGCGGGAATCGGCCGCGCGAGGAGCACTCCGATCGCGCGTACCGGCGCCCACCAGTGGGATCTACCGACTGTCTTGGCAAGCGATCGACGCAGTCCGAGCGGCAGCGGTCGCCACACGGAGTTCCACGGCGCGCCGAGCACGATGAGCGGAGCCGCAACCGACAACAGTAGGACGTGCTGGATCATGTGGACCCAGAACAGCTTGTCGGCAAGGCTGTCGATCGGCGACGCCAGAGCGATCAGAATCGCGACCAGCCCGGAGTAGAAGTAGAGCGACCGTGTTCTCTCGCGACGGCTTCGCGGCCGACCGAGCAGCCGTGTCGCCCGGCTCTCTCCGAGCACATGAAGCGCGCCGAACAGCGAGATCAGGGCTAGCGGTACGTCTACCGCGACGGGCATCCGCTAGCTTCGCGCGCGAAACAAGGCGATTGCGACGCCCCGCTGAACTGCGTTAGCTGCGCCAACAGAGAGCACCTAGCGCGACGCTCCCTTCTTCTTCCCCGCGGCCTTAGCAGCCTTAGCAGATTTCGCCGGGCGTGTGGGCGTGACCGTCTCCGCGATACTCTCGCCGGCCCCGCGTCGCCACGCGGACCGCCACCACACGACGATGAGTGCGAGCACGACGAGCGGACCGATGAGCGTGAGCCAGCCGATGCCGGTGTAGTCCGTGCCGAAGTCGGCGATTTGTACCAGCGCGCTCATTTGACGAGGTACAGCAGGACGAAGGCGAAGATCTCGGTGATCACGAGCACAGCGAGGTACACGACGCACCCGTCGGCATTCGGCCGCAGAAGCGCGTTCGTGTCCTTGATGTCGCTCTCCCCCGCGCGCTCGCCGCGCAGCGATTGCGCCCAGATCGTCTCCATCCAGTACACGGCGGCGAGCCAGAAGAGAAGGAACGCGGCGGTGAACCCCACGAACACGCTCGCGAGACCGCCGTCGGTCGCGCCGAACGAGAGGTTGTAGTACTCGATGAACTGCAATGCGATCACGGCGAGCCCCAACACGAGCGCACCGAGCGACATAGCGCGCCAGCGGCTGGCGGTGCCGTCGCCCAGGCTCGTGCGACCGAACGCGAACAGCGCCGTTGACACGACGACGCAGGCGAGAATCGCGACGCCCCAGCCGAGCGGCGGGGTGACGTGAGGCTCCCGGAACGAGTGGGCCGTGTTGAGCGCCTTCAGGTAGAGGAACGCGAAGACGAACGACATGAAGAAGAAGGCGGCGGCGCTCGTCCACAGCCTCGCACCGACGCGGATGTTGGCCGCAAGGGTCTCAGGTGACTCGCGATCGATCGCTCCCGCAGCCACGGTCAAGCACCGGCCTTTCCGGCCGCGACGGCCGGACGACGACGACCGAAGTCGACCACCGGTCCCTCGGGCAGCCCGTAGCCGTACGGGTCGCCTGTGATCGTCGGGATCTCCTCGAAGTTGTAGGAGGGCACGGGTGTCGGGATTTGCCACTCGAGCGACTTCGAGTGCCACGGGTTCTCGGCCGCGCGCTCGCGCTTGAAGACCATCGACCACACAAGGTTCACGATGAAGATGATCATCGAGAGGCCGAGGCAGAAGGCCATGATCGAGACGAAGACGTTGAGCGTGTGCAGGTCGGCGTTGTAGGTCGAGACCCGTCGTGGCATTCCGAGCATCCCGGCGGCGAAGAGCGGGAAGAACGTCAGGTTGAAGAACACGAACATCGTCCAGAAGTGGATCTTGCCCAGCGTCTGGTTGAGGTTGAAGCCCGTCATCTTCGGTAGCCAGTAGTAGATGCCGCCCATCAGCGCGAACACCAGGCCGCCCATGATCGTGTAGTGGAAGTGCGCCATCACGAAGAAGCTCCCGTGCGTGACGACATCGCTCGTCACGTCGGACAGGAAGACGCCCGAGAGGCCGCCGATCAGGAAGTTGAAGAAGAACGCGGTGCAGAACAGCATCGGCACGGTGAACCGGATCTTCGCTTTCCACAGGGTCCCGAAGCCGTTGAGGAAGATCACGCCTGTGGGGATCGAGATCAGCTCGGTCGTGAACATGTAGAACGGGCGGAGGTTCGCGTTGATGCCGCTCATGAAGAGATGGTGTTGCCAGACCATGAAGCTCATCAGCGCAACGCCGAACATGCCGGCGACGGCAAGCCTGTAGCCCCAGAGCGGCTTGCGCGCAAAGACCGGCAGGATCTCCAGGACGATCCCGAAGCCGGGCAGCGCAAGGATGTAGACCTCGGGATGCCCGAAGAACCAGAACAGCTCGTCCCACAGCAGCGGGCTGCCGCCGGAACTCGACACGAAGAACGTGCTTTCGATGCTGCGATCACACATCACCATGAACAGGGCAGCTGCCAGGACCGGTGCCGCGAGGACCGCCAGGATCGAGGTTGTGACCATCCCCCACACGAAGATCGGGAGTCGGTTCCACGACATGCCGGGCGCCCGCAGCGTGACGACCGTGACGATGATGTTGAGCCCGACGAGCACGAGCGAGATACCGATCAAGAGGAACGAAACGAGGTAGGAGTCGATACCCGCGCGCGCCTGATCGGCCAGCGGTGCGTAACCGGTCCAACCGGTCGGGAACCCGCCGAGCAGCGTCGCCGAGAGCAGGACGAAGCCGGCCAGGACGGTCAGCCACATCGTCAGCGACTCGATCCGCGGGAACGCCATGCGCCGGGCACCGATCATGATCGGTACGAGCCAGTTGCCGAGCGGCCCGATCACGCCGGCCGACATCATCGTCAGCATCATCGTGCCGTGCAGCCCCACGAGGGTCAGGTAGTTACCCGACGGGAAGAGCGTCGCGTTGTGGCTCGTCAGCTCGGTCCTGATGAACATCGCGTTCAGGCCCGCGACGAAGAAGAAGAACAGCGTCGCAACGAGGTACTGCATAGCGACCACCTTGTGGTCGGTGCAGAGGCGGAAATACCGCCAGGCGCCGGACTCGCCGCCCTCGTGGAGTGACGGTGGGCGACCAAGCATGCGCTTCAGCGGGTAGTTGAAGAACCCAAGCCCGAGCATCCAGCCCACGATCGAGCCGAAAAGCCCGAGCAGGATCGCGATGTCCGCCTGGTCGGTGCCGCCCGGGTTCTGTTCCGCCGCGATGTTCCCCGCGATCTTGCCGCCAAGCCAGTGCGCGACGATGTAGCCGACGATCGCGAGAACGACCGCCCAGATGACGTTTGTCTTGAGGAGACCCCCCCAGGCCGACGCGTTGCTCCTGCGAGGCTGCACTGAGACCGTGGCTGATTCCATGTCAGGTCGCGTTTCGGGTCGGGGGTGGGTAGTAGGTCAACGAGTACGGCGGAAGAACCTTCGTGACGCCCGCGTAACGCTTCGCTGTGGCGCCGATCCAGCTCTGGAACTGTGCGCTGCTGACAACGCGGCCGGTCGTTGACATCTGGCCGTGCCAGAGGCCGCAGAGCTCGTCGCAGCGCACCTGGAAGCTGCCGGTCCGAAGGGCGCGGACGAACGCGACGTTGTCGGCCCCGGGAACCGCGTCGGCCTTGACGCCGAGCTCGATCGCCCAAAAGCTGTGGACGACGTCGAGCGAGGTCACGTGGAACTCGACATCGCGTCCCATCGGCAACTCGAGTGTCTGCGTTTCGACCCCGCCGTACCCGGGGTAGCGGAACGTCCACATCCACTGCTGCCCGATCACCTGGATCTGCAGTGCCCCCTTGGCGTCGGCGGGCTTGGCGAGCGGGTTCGATCCCTGGCCGCCTCCGACCCCGTGCTCCACGAACAGGTCGATCGTTCCGTAAGCCGCAAGGCCGACGACCAGAACCGCCGAGACGATCAGCCAGGTCGCCTGGATCCGAGCGTTTCCCTTGATCGGCGGGCCGTCCACGATCGCCTCGCTGGTCTTGTCGGCGCGGAAGTTCTTGATCGCGTAGGCGAGAAACACCCAAACCAGCATCAGCACCGGCATCGCGAGCGCGGTGAGCGCGACATCGACATCGTGCTGCGCCCGGGTGTTGTCGCTCATCGATCCCGGCGGGATGTGCGGCCCCACCACCCAGATGATGATCGGGACCATGATCGCCGTCGCGACGGCCCACAGGATCGCGAAGTTACGCCCGTGCCTGGGCTCGACGGTGCCGCTCGTCTTGGCTGCGGTCGGGCTCATGTGACGTCCAGCAACCCGTCCATGTAGCCAACCGTCTGCATCGGGCCGCCAAAGCCGTAGAGGAAGGCGAAGGCGCACGGGACGAAGCACTGCCAGCGATAGCTGCCGGCCCCGGGCGTCCTGAAACTGAACGCGATCGTGGTGTGTGCGTACTTCATCGAGCACGGAGCGACTCCGCAGACGTTCTCGGTGGCGTTGCTGATCCCGACGAGTGGCACGCTCAGATCGATGCCGGGCACCGTGAACGTGTGCGCCGGCTCCGCCGGCGGCAGCACGCTCAGCGCGGTGTTGTTGTAGACGGGAAGGCCGCTGCCCTTACCGGTGTTGCCGGTGTCGGTGTAGGTGGCCGTACCGCCGACCGTGCCGCGGACCTGCGCGAGGAAGTTGTTACGAAGGCCGGTCTGACTGTCGAACTGGTAGACGGTGACGTGCACCAGCGTGTGTGCGGGCAGCTTCCAGATCGTCGTGTGCCGCCACTCGCCGCTGGTGTCCTTGACGAGGTAGCTGACCCAGTCTGGGAACGGATGCTTGCCGTAGGCGCCCACCACCTGGAGCGTCAGGTTGGCGCTCCCGTCGCTGTTCATCACCGCGGTCGAAACCGTCGCCGGCGACGCTTCGAGGAAATACACGACGTAGACGGCCACCAGCGCCACCAGAGCGGCCAGCGTCGCGGCAACGCCAAGGATCCTCACCCTCACCCGCCGTGTTGTATCCGGCCCGCCAGACGAATGCAAGGCCCGCTCATGAAGAATTTCTCACAAACGCCTGCGCGGCGGACCGGTGCGACCTAGGGTGCCAGCACGAGTGACGACCACACGCCCCCGCGCAGGCGCTGCGCGGACGCGGTCACCGTTCGACGGAGAGGATCGAACGACGAGCCGACCGCCTCGCACCCCCACTTGGGCGCGCACGAGACGCCGGCCGGCAGCACCGTGCTCGCGCGGCTCGAGGGCGGGACCAGCTTCCAGCCTGTCGGCCACAGGCGCTCCGCGAACGGGATCCCGAGTCCGCTCCGGCTCACCTTGACCCCGATTGCGATGCAGTGCTCCACGGCCACGCAGTTCACGCCGGCGAGCGAGGTGCCGGCGCCCGGGAGCGGCGCCAGCGCCGTGACGGCCGTTCCCGCGATCGCCACAGCCAGCGGGCGGCGGGTTGCTCCGCTCCCGATCGATCCGACCGCAAGGCACCAGCTGGCGTGCCTCGGCGTCGCGACGCACGAGATGCCTCGGAGCGTTCCGCCAGTGGTCGCCGCCGGAACGGTGAGCCGGCTCCATGCGTGATCGCGGTAGACATCGATGACCGGTGACTGCGATGCCTGCGAGTAGGTGGTCCCGACAGCGATGCAGACGTTCGCAAATGAGCACGACACGCCCCGCAGCGGCTCGACCACCTCGGCGTTCCAATCAGGTGTTTCGGTGCGTAGCCACGAGGTGCCGTTCCAGCGTTCGCCGAGGGAGTGCTCGAGTTTTGTCGCGCCGACCGCAAGGCAGAACCGCGGTCTCAGGCACGACACGCCGTCGAGGACCGGCGCTCCGCCGGGCACCGCGACACGCTGCCGCATCCAGCCGGCGCCGCGCCAGATCTCCGAGAGCGCCCCCCCGCGCGGCTGCCCACCCACCGCCATGCAGAAGCTCGCCCCTGAGCAGGACACGGCCGTCAGCTCGGACGACCGTCCGGCGGGCGCTACCGGTACCGGCTGCCATGCGCTGGCGGCCAGTCGCTCGGCGAGCGGCTCGACACGGTAGCCCGAGGTCTTCTGTCCTACGGCGGTGCAACTACCGGCAGCCGGGCAAGACACCGCGTCCAGGACGCTCTGCACCTCCGGGCCGCTCTGTCCTCGGTGCGCCGCTCCGTTCGAGTTGCCGAGCGTGAGCAGAAGCCCGGCCACAGCACCGGTGATGAGCGCCGCCGAGGCGATGGTGATTGCCAACCGCCTGTGGTCTCGCATGACCGCCAAGGTAGCGGGCGCGGCGCCGGTACTGGCGAGGCCCTACGCTGAAGCCCATGGCTGCTCATGGGGCTGCGCCGGTGTTTTCGGAGCGGAGCACGTGAGCGAGCCCTCGGACGCCGGCGAGGCGCTCGACCTGGCATCGGCCGGCTTGCGCGCCGACAGCGAAGACGTGGAGGCGCTCGTCGCGGCGCTCGCCGTGCGTCTGGAGGCGGCTCTGCCCGGCATGGTGGCCGTCAAGCGGCGGCGGGTCGGCGGCCTGCGCTCCAAGGAGTCGGCGATCCAAGCGATCTTGCTGTCCACGGGCGATGCTCGTTTCGAACTCACGCGTGCGCCTGCCGGCTTCGAGTGCACACATCACACGGTGGTTCGCGGGATCACCGTGAGACGCGAACAACTCGACCTGCCCGATTGGATCGACGAAGTCGTTGCCGCGGTGATCCGCACGGCCTCGGTTCGCGAGCAGGCGCGAGCAGCGCTCGAAGCGCTGATCCGTTGATCCGCCGCTTGCAGGACGGCCGCAGCGGACCGGGCCGGCTTGCCGAGGTGGGCGCGGCGGTGCGCAGCGTTCTGTCACTGTGATCAGCGTGCCGGCCGCCGCAGGAACACCGCGAAAGGAGCGCCGCTGATGGCCTACGACCCGACGAGTACAGAGGGCCTTCCGCAAGCGGGTCGCGCCCGGCTCGAGCAGAACCGCGGGGGTCTGTTCACGAGCGATCTATCGGTGAACGAGTTCCTGCTCGTGCGCGAGGCCGGTTTCCAGCCGCTTGGTCTCGTGATCGGATCGAGCATTTACCACATCGGAATCCAGCTCGCGAACTACCGACAGAACCAGGAGCTGACGGTCCTCTCTCAGGCTATGTACGAGGCGCGCGAGCTCGCGATGACGCGGATGGAGGAGGAGGCCGATCAGCTGGGCGCGGACGGTGTCGTCGGGGTCCGGCTCAACATCGGGCGCTACGACTGGGGCGAGAACATGGCTGAGTTCATCGCGGTTGGGACCGCCGTGAGGCACCGCGGCGGCGAGCTTCACCGAGCCCCGTCCGGACGTCCCTTCACGAGCGACCTGACGGGCCAGGAGTTCTGGACCCTCCTGCAGACCGGCCACCGGCCCGTCGGCATGGTGATGGGCTCCTGCGTCTACCACGTCGCCCATCAGACGATGCGGCAGTCGCTGCGCAACGCGGGTCAAAACGTCGAGCTCCCGAATTACACGCAGGCGCTCTACGACGCGCGGGAGCTGGCGATGGAGCGCATGCAGGCCGAGGCGCTCGCGGCGAAGGCCGAGGGCATCGTCGGAGTCGACATCCACGAGCGCTCACACGGTTGGGGCAGCCACGTCATCGAGTTCTTCGCCATCGGGACCGCGATCATCCCGGCCGAGGGCGGCGACGACCACGTGATACCCGCACCGCAGGTGGTGCTCAACCTCTCCTGAGGACCGCCCGCGGGTCTACAGCTGGAACTGGCCGCCCGAGTAGATCACGAGTTCGCTGCCGTCTCGGAGTGTTGCCGTGACCGTGCGGTCCGTTGTCGAGACGATGTCCGTGTGGACGGTTGAGTCGTTGAAGCCGAGACGTTCGACCTCGGCTGAGTCGATGCTGCTCGGGTCGCCCGCATAGCAGTCGAGGTATGACTTGCCGAGCGCCAGATGGGTGTTTCCGTAAGGGCCGCCGACGTTCTCGTCATACAGAGTCTCAGCCATGAACCTCGTGATGCGCGAGAACCGGGCGTCGGTCAGGGAGAACTCCCCCACCTTGTCGGCGTTCTCGGTGGCGACCATTTCCCTGATCAGCTCCTCCCCCTGCTCAGCGCTCGCCTCGACCACGCGGCCTGCTTCGAAGCGCAGCCTGATTCCCTTGGCCAGGTTGCCGTAGCGGTAGAGAGGCTGGTTGAAGTAGATCCAGCCCTCGGTTCCGCGCCAGTCGGGGCTCGTGAAGATCTCGAAGCTCGGAATGTTCCGGCCGCTTCCGCCAACCCATCTGCGTGACTCGCCGAGCGTGATACGCAGGTCGACGTCCTCGCCCTCGACGTGCAGGCGCTCGACGTGCAGCGCATTCAGGCGCTCGCGGTATTCGTTGATCTGCGCGCTCGTCTCGCGCCAGCGTTTGATCGGCTCCGGATCATCCAGAAAGCAGGCCCGGACAATCTGCTCCCAGTAGTCGGACTCGCTCATTCCCGCCTCCGCGGCCATCGCCGGCGTGCCGTACAGGCCAAGCGTCCAGGTGAAGAGGCCCGCGTTCTCCTTTTCGCTCCGCCATTCCATCCACGGCTTCATCGAAGCTCCGCGACGCATGATCTTGCCCGGCGGCACGCCCTCGAGCGCGTGCATGTCGGCGTCGCTGATGACGGCGACCATGTGGTCGATCTGGTCGACAAGGCCGCGCCGGTACCGGGCAGGGAAGAAGTCGATCTGCTCGTCGCTTGCCAGCTCGAAAAAGTCGCGGGACAGGTTGAATGCTGCGTCGTCGTCGGGTGCGTACTGCCCGATCACGTGGCAGCCGGCCCGCAGGACGGTGCGCGCCAACTCGACGTAGAGCGGCTTCGCCGCCTCGTTCGCCACGACCAGGACCACATCACCCTGCTTGACTCCCTCGCCACCGCCAAGCGCAAAATTGACGAGAACGTCCGCGTAGCGCTCGAGGGTGCTCTGATCGGGGCTGTAGCTCACGGATGAGACCTTAGCCGATGGCACCGGCGCGCCAGACGGGGGCGCTGAGCGACAATTCCACGGAAGTTGGGCGATGAATTATCGGCCTGCTCTTGCACCGCAGACGGACGGGCCGTATGTTCGGCCCAGACGCGGAACGAGCCGCAAAGAGCGAGGCCACCGAGGTGTGAGGCCGCGCCACCAGGAGACCGGCGCTGCGCTTTCGGGAGCGGAGCCGGAGGAGGGTTCCTCAGTCGGCTCGCTTCCGCGTCTTACTCGTTCTCGGCGCCAGCCACCGCGCGGGGCCGCCCGGCCAGCACACGCGCTGCGATCACGCCGCCGACCGCGCCGGAGGCGTGGGCCTCCCAGGAGATCCCGGAGTGCGGCACGAGGCTCGCTACCAGAGCCGCCCCGAACAGGACCGCGACAAGCACGCCGACGGCGATCTGAACGCCGTCGCGGGCAAAAAACCCGCGCGAGACGAGAAACGTCGCGAACCCGAAGACGACGCCGCTGGCGCCGATCGTGTCGGTTCCGGCGGCGCTGAGTGACCACGCCCCAAGGCCGCTGATGATCGCAACGATCACCGTGACCGCGACGACCTGCGTCGCGCCACTGAGCGCGATCAGCAGCCCGAGAATCACGAATGGGATCGTGTTCTCAATCAGGTGCCCGAACCCAGCGTGCAGAAACGGGGCGCTCAGAATCCCAGGGAGGCCCGACAGCGTGCGAGCGATGATCCCGTCCGAGTCCAGGCGCTGGCCGTCGATCGCGTTCACGACCTCGACGATCCACATCGCAGCGACGAGCACACCGATCACCAGCGCGCCCGTGTAGGCGGCGTGCTCACGCGGGCGCTGCCCCTGCGGCGGATGCTCCATCGCGACAGTGTGCCGGATGCCACGGGCGGTGCCACCTGTCGGCCCGGACCGACGCGCTACGCTCTGTCGCGCGCGCCATGGCGAGTGAGAAAGAGGAGAACGTTCCCGTGAGCACCGCTCCGGGGCAGCGCCACGGTGGCTTTCGGCGCCGCGACGCTCTGCTTCTTATTGCGATGCTCGTCGTCGCCGGCGGACTCCTCGCTGTCCTGATTCACGGGCCCGCCAAGCAAACGGCGCTAGGGGAGCCGCTGACGAGCGCCCACCGAGGCAGATACGACGGGCTCACGATCGGCGCGAAGGCGGAGCCACCGCTCGTTCTGCGCAACTACCTCGGCAACACCGTCGACATCCACGCGCTTCGCGGTAAGGCGGTCCTCGTGACCTTCCTCTACACGCACTGCCCGGACATCTGCCCGCTGATCACTTCGCACCTCCACACGGCCCTGGCGGAGATGGCGCCCGCACAGCGGCGCGACGTTCGGATCGTCGCCGTCTCGGTGGACCCGAAGGGCGACACCGCCAACACGGTGCGCGACTTCGTCGCGGCCCACGGAATGACAGGGAAGATGGACTACCTGATCGGCGACGCTGCTGCGCTGGCGCGGGTCTGGTCCGCTTGGAGCGTCGGATCGCAGCGGCAGGCCGGCAACCCTGCGCTCCTCACGCACAGCGCCCTCATCTACGGGATCACCGGCAAGGGCAAGGTCGTCGTCATCTACCCCGAGGACTTCGCGCCGTCGGAGATCGTGCACGACGTGCCGCGCCTCGCCGCGGCGTGAAGCTGCTGCGACATCGGCTCGCTCTCCGGGTCGCTCTCGCCGCGCTGGCACTGGCGCTTCTCGGCTACGGGCTCGCCGCGCAAGCAAGTAAGGTCAACCCGGCTCCGAGTCTTCCGACTGGCGCGCTCCAGGGGAACCCGGTCACGGTCGGATCGCTACGTGGCCACGCTGAGGCGATTGTGTTCTTTGCGAGCTGGTGCGGTCCCTGCCGCAAGGAGGCGTCTGCGGCGGAGCGCTTCGCCACCTCTCGCGCCGGACGCGGGCGCGTGCTGGGCGTCGACGACAGCGACTTCGGGAGCGGGCCGCGCAACTTTCTTCGCACCTACAGCTGGACGTTCCCCGTGCTGCGGGATCCCGACGGAACGGTCTCGGACTCATACGGGGTGGCCAGCGGCCTGCCGACGTGGGTGTTCATCAACCCCCGCGGCAACATTGTCGAGCGGATCAGCGGCCCGCAATCGTTCGGGTCCCTGACGCGGTACCTGCGGCACGCCGCATAGCCTCTCCACGGGACCCGACCGGCGGACTGTCTGTTCAATGCCTATCGCTAGGGCACGACCGCGCCGGCGCCGGCGCCATGGTCCAGGCGCATCAGGTCGGGGATCACCGTGTCGCTGGCGATCGCAAAGCCGATACCCGTGTTCCCGTTCTGCCCCCCGCCCCCGGCGATCTGCGAGTTCACGCCAACCACCTGACCTTGGGCGTTCAGCAGCGGGCCGCCCGAGTTCCCCGGGTTGAGCGCAGCGTCGGTCTGGATTGCGCCCGCGATCGAGTGCCCGTCGGGCGCCGTGATCGTGCGGCCGAGCGCGGAGACCACGCCGGCGGTCAGGGTCTGGTCGAGTCCGTAGGGGTTGCCGATCGCATAGGCAGGATCGCCGATGCGGAGCCCGTTTGAGCGGACGAATCGAAGCGTATGGAGTGTCAACCCGCCGGGCGCGATCCGCAGGAGTGCCAGATCGTGCGGCGCATCCGCGCCCACGAGGCTAGCCTTGCGCAGCGGGCCGCCGCTCCCGCCGATCTGCACCGAGATCTCGCTGGCGCCCGCGACCACGTGGTAGTTCGTGAGGATCAGTCCGCCTTTGGTCACCACGATCCCGGTGCCGGTATCCGCGGTCTGCTGCGCGCCGAAGAAACTGTTTGTGATGCTCGTCGCCGAGATTGCAACGACGGCCGGTGCCGAGTGCTCATAGACCGTGTGAGCGACCGTCTGATGCATCCGCTGATCTGACGCGAGAATGTCAGCTCGCGCGGTCCCGCCGGCAAGCACCGTGCGTGTCCGAGTCGCACCTGGAGAGAACGCGACGACGCACGCTGCGGCGATCGCCGCGCCGACGGCGGCCGAGACGATCGTTGTCGGTGTGCCGGTTCGCATCCTCGCTCATGATCAAGCGGATGCCTGAATCGCTACTAAACGCGTGTTCAGGCCTGCGCGCCGCGGATCCGTTCGCGCTCGGCGAGTCGTCCGGCACGTCGAATCTGTGCGTCACGCTCGCGCCGTTCGCTCTCCTCGTCGAGGAGCTCGAGGGGTGGGATCGCAACTGGCCGCCCGTCCTCGTCAACCGCCACAAGCGTCAGGAACGCGCTGCCTGTGTGGCGTCGATCGCCGGTCAGCGGGTTCTCGGCCTCGACCCTGACCCCGACCTCCATCGACGTCCGCCACGTCGCGTTGACGGTCGACGCGAACGTCACGAGCTCACCGATGTGGATCGGCACCAGAAAGGTCATCCGGTCGATCGCCGCTGTCACGACGCGTTGACGGGAGTAGCGGACCGCGGCAAGTCCGGCGGCGTCGTCGCACAGCTTCATCACCGTTCCGCCGTGAACAAAACCCGCGAGGTTCGCGTCAGCCGGCTCCATCCAGCGAGTCAGAAGGGCCACCCGCTCGCCCCGATCTTGCACGCTCATCACCGGATCCTACGGGCCTTCAAGTTCGGCGAGTCGCCGGCCGATTAGTTGCCATGGTGCGCAAACACGTGTGCGCGCGCCCTGGAACGAGCTTCACTCGAGTGATCAATGTCCCTACGCCTGATAACTGACGCCTCGTCGCCCGCGGCAGGCGCGCAGGGCGAGCCCGACGCGACGGCGTTCGAAGCGCTCTTCGAGCACGCGGGAGGCCTCTTGGCCATCCTCGACGCCGAAGGTCGGTTCCTGACGGTCAATCCCGCTTGTGTGCGGGTTCTGGGTATCGAGCCCGCCATGCTGATCGGTCGTTCGCTCCTGGACTTCGCCCGTTCGGAGGCGCCGCCGCCGGCGCTGAGCCCGGGCGTTGTCGACGGCGACACGGGCACGCGCCGCCAGGGCTTCGATCTGCTCGCTCGTCATCGGCATGCCGACGGGACCTGGCGCTGGCTGATGTGGAGCGGCGCGATTCACGGTGACCGCTGGTACGCCTCGGCGCGCGACGTGACGGACTGGATCAAGCTCGAGGACCGTGTCGGCCGCGACCCTCTGACGCGTCTGCCCAACCGCGAGGTCTTCACCGAGGAGGTCAGCCAGGCGCTCGCCCGCCAGGAACGATCGGGCCGGCGGCTCGCCGTGCTGTTCGTCGATATCGATTCGCTCAAGCAGATCAACGACAGCATCGGTCACGAGGCCGGCGATCGGCTCGTCGCGGAGGTGGCCGAGCGGCTGCGATTCGCGATCCGCGCCGGGGACGTGGTCGCGCGCCTGGGCGGTGACGAGTTCGGGATTCTCGTCGAGTCGCTGGTCGATGACCTCGAGGCGGTCACGGTCGCCGGCCGCGCGCTGGCTGCGCTTGACGAGCCGATCGAGCTGGGCGCCGGCGGGCCCATTTCGGTGTCTGCGAGCATCGGGGTTGCCATCGGCAACGGCCCGCGGGACTCCGCGAGCACCCTGATCCACGAGGCCGACATCGCGATGTACCAGGCGAAAGCCGGCGGTCGCAACCGCTTTGCGATCTTCGACTCCGAGCTGCGAGCTGAGGTCGAGCGCCGCCACGCGCTTGCACAGTCGCTGCGTTCGGCGCTCGAGCACGACGAGCTCGAGCTGCGCTACAAGCCGATCGTCTCGCTCGAGGACGGCCAGATCGTCGGCTGCGAGGCGCTGGTCCACTGGAACGACGCGCAGCGCGGCGTTGTGCCGCCAGCCGAGCTGATGGAGCTCGCCGAGCAGACCGGTCTCATCGTACCCCTCGGATACTGGGCCCGGCGCGTGGCCGCCGAGCAGGCCGCAAACTGGGATGCGGCTGGACGCAGCTGGTTCGTCGCCGTAAACGTCACCCCCCGCCAGCTGGCTGACGAGGGGTTCTTCTCGAGCGTTCAATCCGTCTTCTCCTCCATCGCCCTCCCCCAGGGAGCGCTTGCGGTCGAGGTCGCCGAGGCGGCGGTGCTGCGCGACCCCGAGCGCGCGGCCAAGAGCCTGGGGGCGCTCAGCGCGCTGGGCGTGAGGATCACCCTGGACGAGTTCGGCTCCGGCTTCGCGCCGCTTCGCCACCTGACAGATCTTCCGCTCGACGCGATCAAACTCGCTCCCGCGTTCATCGGCGATCTCGCGTCCGCCGGTTCACGGGCGAGCCGTGCCGGACTCGCGGCGGTTCTCGCTGCGGCACGCGAGCTCGACATCTGCGTGATCGCTGCGGGCATCGAGAGCGCCGAGCAGCTCGACGAGCTCGTCAGGGCAGGGTGCACGGCCGGACAGGGGTTATTGTTCAGTGGGCCGCGCCCGGCCGCCGAGCTGACGGTCGAGGGCTACGGAATACCATCGGAGCGCCGCGCCGCGGGCTGACCGCACCGCCGGCCGACGCCGGTATTGAGGCGCGCCTAATCGCAGCTTCATGTTTATAGCGGACCATCCGGTGCTCCTGCGACGGTGGATCAGCCACCGGCCGTGGCCCGCAGACGCCAGCGCCGCGCTCACCGACCGATGTGGAGCAACCGCACGCCGTGACCCACAGACATCCGCACCGCCCTCACCTTCCGCACCTCTCGATGGAGAGCTTCCACGCTCGGGCCCTTGCACGTTCACGCCTGCGCGAACGTCGCGACCGCGTTCGTCACATACGGACTCGCGTCTATCTCGCGACCGCGATCGTGTTCGTCGCTTCGTGGGCCACGATCGGCGTGCAGCTCGCGCTCGGCAACGACCCTGCGCTGACGGCGTACGCAAAGCTCCGGGCGATCCGCGTCGCGGCGGTCCAAGCCGCGGACCGGCGGGCTGCGCAGCATGCAGCGCTAGTGCGAAAGCGCGAACGCGAGTACAGGCGCCGGCTGGCTGCCGCGCGAGCGTCAGCGACCTCCTCCACCAGCTCGCTCGCGCCATCGCCCGCAACGACCCCGAGCACGGCTCAGTCCACCGCGACGCCGGCTGCCGTCACGCCGAGCACCACTCCCACTCCCACTCCCACTCCCACTCCCACTCCGACTCCGACCGTCGCCGTGGCGCCCGCACCTGCGCCCACACCGGTCGTTACCAGCGTGAGCTGAGCGCGGAGCCAGCCGGCGCGCGTTGACGGCGCCCCGGATTGCGGCGGCGCGAGACTCCTCAGACGTTCAGGAAGTTGATGCCGAGGTCCGAAAGTCCGTTCTGCGCCTGGTGGTTCAGGACCGCCAGCTCGTTGGTCCAGATCAGGATGCCCATGGCTATCAGGACGGCGCCGCCCGCGAATACGACGACGGCATAGTGTCTCTTGACCGCCGCGAACACGGTGGTCATGCGATCGAACGCGAGCGCAGTGACGAGAAACGGGATCGCCAGCCCGGCCGAGTAGAAAGCCAGCAGGAAGGCTCCATGACCTTCGGAGCCGCTTGCTGCGGCGGCGCTCAGAATCGCCCCCAGGGTCGGCCCGACGCACGGCGTCCACGCGAGCGCGAATGCAGCACCGGCGACGAGCGGGCCTCCCCGCCCGGCGCGCTCGAGCAGGCGCTCCGGGTGCCACTCCCGACCCAGTCGAGGCACGATGGCGGCTGCGATGTAGAGCACTCCGAGCGCGACGATCACGCCGGCGGCGACGCGGTCGAGGATCGCCTTGTTGTCGGCGAGCAGCGATCCGATCGCGGTAGCACTCAGACCGAACAGGATGAAGATCGTCGAGAAGCTCGCGATGAAGAGGAGGCTCGGGGCCAGTACACGCCGCGCGCGGCTGCGCCCGAGCTCTCCCGGTGCGATCCCGACCACCGTCGAGAGGTATCCAGGCACCAGCGGCAGGACACATGGCGAGAGGAACGACACGGTGCCGGCCGCGCCGGCGGCGAGGACGCCGACGCCTGAGGCGGGATCAGACACGGCTAGATGGTAGCCCTACCGACGGTTCATGCATCCACCCGCGCCGCCAGCTCGGCGATGGCGCGCGAGAGCTGGCCTCCCTGCCAGGCGATCGGTGAGCGCCCGGCCTCCTCGACGAGAAGCCGCGATGAGGGAATCGCGGAGGCGTAGCGCTCCGCAAGCGAGAACGGGTGCTCGGGGTCGGCTTCGTCGCGGCTCCCAACCACGACCGTCGGGACGCGAAGCGCCGCCAGTTCCCTCAGCGAATCGAACGGGCGTGAACGTGGAACCGCCGAGAGCGCATCGGCGACGGCGCGCAGATCCCTATGCAGCGAAAGTCGCTGAGCGATGACCGTTCTCACGGTGTCACGCCACGCCTCCGGCACACGATGGAAGTCGTAGGCGTCCAGAAACCCCTCGATCCCGCGCTCGCGCAGACCCCCGGCAAGAGCGTCCCAGCGTGCAAGGCCCGACTCGAACCGGTCCGGGTCGTAGCCGGGAGTGATGAGCACGAGCGCACTGACCCGGTGCGGGTGGGCGAGCGCAAGGCGCGCTGCCGTGTGTGCTCCCATTGACGCACCGGCGAGGACCGCGCGTTCGATCCCGAGTTCGTCGATGACGGCGAGGAGGTCCGCTGCGAGGGATTCGTATGAATAGTCGCGGCCGGTCGACCCGTCCGAGGCGCCGTGCCCGCGGGCGTCGTAGAGGATGACGCGGTGCCCGCCGCGCTCGAGCGTGCGCGACCCCATGACGACGTACCGGTGCGTGGCGCTGAGTCCGTGTAGGCCCACCACAGCGCGGCCCTCTCCGAGGTCCTCAACGTGGAGCTTGCCGGCGAGACCGTCGATTTCTCGTTCCACCACTCCGGATCGTAGGCTGTAGGCGTGACTGTGATCGACGTCAGCGAGGCCGACTTTGAGCGTGAGGTGCTCGAGCGCTCGCGCACGACGCCGGTCGTGGTCGACTTCTGGGCCGCGTGGTGCGGTCCCTGCCGCCAACTTGGTCCGCTGCTCGAATCCGCGACCGCGGCACGCGAGGGCGACGTGATCCTCGCCAAGCTCGACACCGACGCAAACCCCGGGCTCGCCGCCTCATTCCAGATCCAGGGGATTCCAGCGGTGAAGGCGTTCCGCGACGGCGTGGTCGTTGCCGAATTCGTCGGTGCGCAGCCGAGGCAAAGCGTCGAAGCGTTCTTCGACACGATCGTTCCGTCGGAGGTCGATCGCTTGATCGAAGCTGGCGATGAGGCATCGCTGCGTCAAGCGGTCGGGTTGGCACCGGGCCGTCCGGACGCCGCCGTGCCGCTCGCGCGCTTACTGGTCAGCCGCGGGCAGCTCGACGACGCTCGCTCACTGCTCGCCGATGTGCCGGTTGGGTTCGAAGCAGACGGCCTGCGGGCGCGCATCGAGCTCCAGGAGCGAGGCGAGCAGCTCGAAGCGTTTGCGGCGATCGACGCCGGCGAGAGGGCTCAGGCGTTCGATCTGCTGCTCGCAGCGATGGCCGAGCCTCATTCGCGCCACGAGGATGTGCGACTCGTCATTGTCGGTGAGCTTGCTCGAGTGGACGCCGGCGACGAGCTCGCCCGCGACACGCGCCGACGGCTCGCGACCGCGTTGTTCTGAGCCGCACGCCGCCGGTTGCGCTCGCGCGGTGACGAACGCCCGAGCCACTGCACCGTCCTCGCCGGCCAGGACAATCGGCCGATGAACGCTCCACGTCGCGTGATCGCGCATCTCGATATCGATGCTTTCTATGCCTCGGTCGAGCTGGCGCGCCACCCGCAGGCACGCGGACGACCCCTCGTGGTCGCGGGCTCCGGTCCTCGCGCGGTCGTCACCACGGCCAGCTACGAGGCACGGCGCTACGGCATCGACTCGGCGATGCCCGCTGCGCGCGCTCGTGCTCTGTGCCCGGACGCGATCTTCATCGAGCCGGACTTCGCCACCTACGCGGCACGGAGCCGCGAGGTCTGGGCGCTTGTCAGGTCGCGGTTCACGATCGTCGGGCAGGTGGGTATTGACGAGGCCTACGTGGACGTGACCTCGGTGCAGCGGCCCTTGCCGGCCCTGAGGGCGGCTGTTGCGCTTGTTCTGGAACACACCGGCCTACAGATATCCGTCGGTGTCGGGCCGTCACGGCTCGTGGCCAAGACTGTCAGCGCCGCCTTCAAACCCGCCGCTTTCGCCGCGATGGGCCGCGAGCAGGCTGCGACGCATTTCGCGGGCCACGCGGTGCGTGTTCTGCAGGGGATCGGTCCAAAGACCGCCGAGCGTCTCGCCGCGATCGGCGTGCGAACGGTTGCCGATCTCCAGCGCGTGGACATCGACGTTCTCGCTCGCCGATTCGGCGAGCGTTACGGATCGGCGCTCAAGGCCCGCGCGGAGTTCATCGACGACAGCGCGATCGTGACCGAGCGCATCGCCAAGTCGCGGTCGGGCGAGATCACATTTCCGGCCGACGTGTCAGACCGCGGGCGCCTCGAGCGGACGCTGGCCGGGCTTGCACGTGATCTCGGCGACGCCCTCGCGGCGCACGGGCGCAGCGCGCGCACGATCGGCGTCAAGGTGCGGCTCGATGACTGGACGACCGTCACGCGCGCGCGCACGCTCGACCACTACACCGACCAGGGCGACACGATCGCGTCTGTGGCGCTCGAGTTGCTCCGCGCTTATGCGCCCGCGCGCCCGGTTCGGTTGCTCGGCGTGCGGGTCGCCGCGTTCGCCGACGAACTGGAGAAAGCGCCAGCGGCCGAGGCGACCGGCCAGCTGGCGCTTCCGATTTGAATCAGTGGTTTGCCCAGACCTCTGTCAGGTCACCGGCTCCAAGCGCACGCTTGGTCGCGTACGTGAGGTCGTAGGCACGGCCCGCGACGTAGGGGCCGCGGTCGATGACCGGCACCTGGAGCCACCGGTGGCGGTAGTGGAGAGTCACCCTGGTTCCGCAGGGCAGCGTCTTGTTGGCGACGCCGAGGGTGCCGGTCGTGAGCTCCTGACCGCACGCGGTACGCCCGCCGAGCCCGTACCACGATGCGAGCACCTTGTGGAAGACGTCGACGCTGGGGGTGGACACCGTGGCAACGCCGGTCGCGCCCACAATTCGCAGACGCATTGCGTGTAACCCGAGCACGTTCGGGCGGAAGCGCAGCAAGAAGCCGCCGATCACGTCCGGCGTCTCCCCGACGGTGCGCCAACCCGCGGCGGTGCGCTCCTGCAGGACCACCGTGTCGAGCCCCTGGCTCGGCTCGAGCGTGCCGCTCACGGCGACCGAGTGGTCGAGCAGCACGTTGCGGGAGCTCACCTGGCTCGCGAGGACCGTGGCGCCACCCGGAGCAGTCGCGCCCGTGACGCCACCTGGAGCGCTCGATCCGCTCGGCGGGGTCGCTCCACTCGACGGCGGGGTGACGCCGAACGCGAGCGCACACGACACTACAGCCGCGCCCACAGCGGGCGCGATCAGCTTTACACCGATCAATTGAACTCCTTACGTCACCGCCTACGGGGTTAGCTGTCGGGCTCGCGGCCGCGGTCACAGCTCACTGCTGAGCCGTGATCCAAGGTCGCTACAGCCGCGGAAGTGCGGCCGATTCGCCCCAGCCGGCTCTCGCGTCTTTACGCGGTCCGGCAATGGGTCCCCCGCTCGCCCTCGCTGGATGCAGGGCGACTCGGCGATCTTATGAAGCGCCACAAACCCTAGCGGACGTCACGGTCGTACCGAACCGGTCCCCGCCAACCGGCCGGCGCGCTCAGCGATAATCGAAGTCGATGGGCGCCGATACGCGGCTGCGGCTCGCACTTTGCCAGGTCAATCCAACGGTCGGCGACATCGGGGGCAACGAGGCGATGCTCGCGCACGGAATTGCAGCGGCACGCGACGGCGGAGCGCAGATCGTGGTGTTTGGCGAATTGGCGCTGACCGGGTATCCGCCGGAGGACCTGTTGTACAAGGAGCATTTCCTGCGCGACGCCAACTCTGCGCTCGAACGCCTTGCCGCTCAGTCCACAGGCATCGTCGCCGTTGTCGGCTTTCCCGAGCGCGGCAAGCGCACCGCCAACGCGGCGGCGATCCTCGCGGACGGCGGCGTGGCGGCGGTCTACCGCAAGATCCACCTGCCGAACTACGGCGTTTTCGACGAGCAGCGCTACTTCGCACCGGGCAAGCGCGCCGGATTGATCGAGGTCAACGGGCTGCCGATCGGCATCACCATCTGCGAGGACATCTGGTTTCCCGGGGCTCCTTGCACAGATCTGGCCGCTGCGGGAGCAAGGCTCATCCTCAATATCTCGGCTTCGCCCTATCACGCCGGTAAGGGCCCCGAGCGCGAGCAGGCGGTCGTTGGCGCTCGTGTCGCCGAGACCGGTCTCGCGGCAGCGTTCTGTGCGCTCGTCGGGGGGCAGGACGAGCTCGTCTTCGATGGGCACTCGTTTGTGCTCGCCGCCGACGGAAAGCTCCTCGCGCGCGCCGGCCAGTTCACTGAGGAGCTGCTGCTGTGCGAGATCGACCTCGGCAAGGCCGCCGAATCCCCGGCACCATCCAGGGCGCAGCTGCTTGCGCGAATCGAGCTCGCAGGCGGCGCCAGGTTCGCAGGCCGGCCGGCGCGAGTCGCCCCGTTGCTCGAGCCGCGCGAGGCTGAGATCTACGCTGCGCTTGAGTGCGGGCTGCGCGACTACGTTCGCAAGAACGGGTTTCATCACGTGGTGCTCGGCCTCTCGGGCGGGATCGACTCGGCCCTCGTCGCCGCGATCGCGCGCGACGCGCTCGGAGAGGCTCGCGTGACCGCGGTGGTGATGCCGTCCGCGTTCTCCTCGGTGGAGACCCAGAGCGATGCGCGGGCGCTTGCCACGAGCCTCGGGATCGACGCGCTCGAACTCGAGATCGGCGACGTCCTGGGCTCCTACGAGCGCCTGCTGGCCCGCGCCTTCGACGGCCGCGACAGCGACATCACGGAGGAGAACCTGCAGGCGCGAATCCGCGGCAACCTCCTGATGGCGCTGTCCAACAAGTTCGGCTGGCTCGTCCTCACGACCGGCAACAAGTCGGAGATGGCAGTTGGGTATTCGACGCTCTACGGCGATTCGGCGGGCGGGTTCGCCGTCATCAAGGACATCGAAAAGACACTCGTCTACTCGCTTGCGCGGTGGCGAAACGAGCGCCAAGCCGTGATTCCGCCATCGATCCTCGAACGGGCGCCGTCCGCCGAGCTTCGCCCCGATCAGCGCGACGAGGACTCGCTCCCTCCCTACGACGTGTTGGACGCGATTCTCCGCGGCTATGTCGAGCGCAACGTCGGGCGCGACGAGCTCGTGGCCGAGGGGCTCCCGGCGCCGGCCGTGGACCGCGTCGTCGCGCTCGTGGACCGGTCCGAGTACAAGCGCCGCCAGGCGCCGCCCGGGATCAAGATCACCGAGCGCGCCTTCGGGCGTGACCGCCGAATGCCGATCACGAACCGCTACCGGGGCTGATTGCGGATTCTCGCGCCTGGCGACCGGCGCAGCGCCGTGCCATCAACCGTTGTGACTCGGATCCGGCCGGCGCACGGCGATCGTGACACGTGAGACCGCGCACAGCCGCCCTTCGCCGTCACTGATCTCCACGTCCCACACCCAGGTGGTCCTGCCGCTGTGACGTGGAAGGGCGCGCGCGTCGAGCACGCCGTCGGTTGCGGGTCGCAGGAAGCTCGTGTTGTTGGAGAGCCCGAGGACCATCGCGCCCTCCCGCACAACCGCCGCCATCGTTCCGCGCGAGGCCAGCGATTCCGCGATCGCTGCATAGGCGCCGCCATGGACCATCCCGAACGGCTGCAGGATGCCCGGATGGATCTCGACTCGTCCGCTCGCCAGTGCCGGCGTGATCTCTGTCAGCTCGAGGCCGATGACGCCGTCGAACCCCTGGCTGGAGGCGAGCGCCCGCTCGATCGGGTCCTCCTCAACGTCCATCGGCGCGGAGCGCTAGTTCGCGATCCTACGCAGGTCGCGCACGAGCAGCAGGTGCTTGAGGTGCGTGGACACGGTCGCGAGGTTCTCGAGCGCTTCGAGCGCCTCCTTGCGTCGCTGCGGGTTGCGGGAGCGCAGCGCGGGAGCGAGGATCTGCTGGAGCAGGTTGGCCTCGCGATCTACTGACGAGCGGAAGACGCGGAGGTTGCGTCCACCCACCCCGTAGCGCGCCAGCTCTCTGACCGCACGGACAATCTCGCGATCGGTCTCGTCGTAGTAGCGAGTGCCGTCCCGCGCCTCCCCCTCGATCACGCCGTACTCCTCGAGCTCGGAAACGAGGCTCGCCTCGGCGCCGGTGTCCGCGATCACGTCGTCGAGGCTGAAGTACGCGGGTGCCTCGCCGACGCCGACCTGGGCGCGCCAGCGCCTGCCGCCGCCCGTGGCCTGGTCGGCAGCCGGCATCTCGGCCGCTGTCGCCCGGCCATTCGCGAGCTCCTGGCGAATCACGCGGAGCGGCAGGAACTCGTCGCGCTGCAGGCGCAGGATCGTCCGCAGCCGTGCGACGTCCTCGGCGCTGTACTTCCGGTAGCCACCCGAGCTGCGCTGAGGCGCAAGAAGACGCTGATCCTCGAGGTAGCGGATCTTCGAGATCGAGATGTCCGGGAACTCGGGCGACAGTGCTTTGCAGACGGCGCCGATCGTCATCGACTTCGTGCTCGCCCGCGGCGGATCAGCAGGCTCTGTTTCAGGGACCGTGCTCATGTCGTCCTGAAGGTCAGCTTGTACTTGCCGATCTGCAATTCGTCACCGTCGTCGAGGCGCTGGGACTCGATCCGTCGGCGGTTGACATAGGTGCCGTTCAACGAACCGCAGTCGTCGAGGAACCACTCGCTGCCGCGCGCCACCAGCAGTGCGTGATCGCGCGACACGGTGATGTCGTCGAGGAACACAGCGGAGTCGGGCCGACGGCCGATGGTCATCTGCTCGCCCTTGACGGCGAAGCTCTCGCCGGCGCGTCCACCGCCCGTCCGTATCACGAGCGCCGCGCCGTGGTCGGTCATCTCTTCGATGTCGACCGGAATGAAGTCGCCGGTCTCGCCGACCCGATAGGTCGCGGTCGTGGGCTCACCGGCGCCATCCGGCGCCAGCAGGGAACCACATTTCTGGCAGTAGTTGGAGCCCTCGGGGTTGACGAAGCCGCATTCGGCGCAGTGGAGTGCCACGACGGTCAGCACCTCACGGCGATTCCGGCGCCGGATCAGCGGTCGCCCGCCCTGAGAGGATCTCGGTCAGGCGCTCAACGTCCGCGCCACTGATGATGTCCTCGCCACCGTCGTGCTTGCGGCGCAGCCGGTTGACGAGCTCGGCTCGGAGGATGTCGATCTTGCCATGGAGCAGTCTGCGCTGGTAGGAGATCTCCATCTCCTCGCCGCTCAGTTGCGCGATCAGATCCTTGAGCTCCTTGTCGCTGAGCGCGCCGAGATCGGGAAACGTTTCGTCCATCGTGTCCTTCCGGGCCGGGGGTGCAGGGGCGAGTATAGAGCCGAGCGACGTAAGGGTCAAGCTGAAGTTGAGCCTGATGTTTCACGCAGGCCGTCGCGAATGTAGACGCCCGCCGCGATCCACGCGAGCGCAAGGCCGACGAAGAAGAACCCCTCGCCCACTCTGTGCACGCCAAGCAGCTCGAGCCAGATCCCGAACATCGTCGGCGCGACAGCGATGCGCCCGGGCCAGTTGATGGTGATCGGCCGCCCGCGTCGCACCCACTGCTGGCCGGCGAGCAGCATCAGGATTTCGCGCGCAAGCAGCACGGCGAGCGCCCAGCGTGGGAGCAGCTCGAACGACCAGCACGCGGCAGCGCCGGCCAGCACCAGTAGACGGTCTACCAGCGGATCGAGCGCCGCGCCGAGCCGGCTGTACTGGCCGGTGATGCGGGCGGTGATGCCGTCGAGGTAGTCGCCGGCGCCGGCGAGGAAGAAGCAGACAGCGGGCGCCGTCGCGACCCCGTCGCGTGACGCGTACTCGAACGCGAGGAAGAGCGGGATCAGGCCGAGCCGTGCGTACCCGATCGCGTTCGGGATCGTCCAAGGACGCCATGGCTCTCCCGGCCGTGTCTGTGACGGCGGCGGGCCAGAGCGATCGAACCCGAGGAGCCTCCGTCCGCTCCGGCGGGCTGCGTCGGACGCGGCTCGCTCCGGCGGCGGGTTCGGGGGCTCCGCGCCCCGGCTAGGCAACCTCCGCCACCCCGACCGGGCTCAGCTGAGCGTGCGGCAAAGCTCCTCCACGCCGGCCAGGGCCTGCTCGAGGGCCACGCCCGGGCGTGCTTCGCGCCCGCGACGAGCTTGCACCTCTATCTCGCCGCTCTCGACCGCGCGCCGCCCCACGGTCAGGCGCAGCGGACAGCCGAGCAGTTCAGCATCCGCGAACTTCTCGCCGGCCCCGATTTCGCGGTCGTCGTAACAGACCTCGACGCCGCCGCGGGCGAGCGTCTCATACAGCGAGTCGGCCAGCTCGCGCTCGGGACTCCGTGGTTTCCCGAGCGCCACAAGGTGAACGGTGAACGGTGCGATGCTCGCCGGCCAGGAGATGCCGGCCTCGTCGGCATACTGCTCGACCGCTGCGGCGGCGATGCGCGCCGGGCCGATTCCGTAGGAGCCCATCCAGATCAGCTGCTCCTTGCCGTGCTCGTCGAGGTAGGTCGCGCCAAGCGCTTTCGCGAACCGCGTCCCGAGCTGGAAGATGTTGCCGACCTCGATCGCCGGCTCGATCGTGATCGGGTTGCCCTCGACGAGATCGCCCTCCTCGACGCTGCGGATGTCCGCGCGCTCGAACGCGAAGTCGCGACCGGGCTCGACGCCTCGGAGGTGATACCCGGCGCGGTTCGCGCCTGCCACGTAGCCGCCGTCGGCCACCCCCCCGTCGAGCAGGACCGCAATCGCGCCGTCGAGGCTGACCGGACCGATGAATCCCGCGGGCCCGATCCTTGACGCGATCTCCTCCTCGCTCGCCGGACGCCACGGCTCTCCGAGCGCGGCTGTCAGCTTGATCTCGTTCACACGATGATCGCCGCGCAGCAGAGCCAGCACGAGGCCGCGTTTCTCCCCGACGATCGGAAAGGCCTTCAGCAACGCGCCGGCCGGCAGTCCCAGCTGACCGGCGACCGCGGCGATCGTTCGCGCGTCCGGCGTCTGCACCTCAACAGGCGCGTCCAGGGCCGCCGGCAGCGCAACCGCTTGCGCGTCGGCGCTCGCCACCTCGACATTCGCCGCGTAGCCGGGCGCGAGCGCGACATCGTTCTCTCCCGCCGGGCACGGCGCCATGTACTCGTGCGCGCCCGTCCCCCCCATGATTCCGACATCGCCCGCGACTCGGTACCAGCGCAGGCCGACGCGGTCGAAGATCCGGTCGTAGGCCTCGATGTGCTTTGCGTAGCTCTCCTGCAGCCCCGCCTGGTCGCGGTCGAAGCTGTAGGCGTCCTTCATCACGAACTCGCGCGTGCGCAACACGCCGGCTCGCGGGCGCGGCTCGTCGCGGCCCTTGGTCTGCAGGTGGTAGAGGATCAGGGGCAGGTCGCGGTAGGAGCGCACGACCTGGGCGACGTGCGAGGTCATCGCCTCCTCGTGGGTCATCGCGAGGACGAGCTCCGCGCCCTTGCGATCCGAGAGCTTGAACAGCTCGTCGATCCCGTAGCGGCCGCTGCGCTTCCACAGCTCCGCCGGGTTGATCACGGGGATCAGCATCTCCTGCCCGCCGATTCTGTTCATCTCCTCGCGCAGAATCCGGTAGATGGCTGTTTGGACCCGCCAGCCGGCAGGCAGCCACGTCCACAACCCGGCGCCCATCTGGCGCACGAGTCCGCCGCGAACGAGGAGCTTGTGCGAGAGCGCCTCGGCGTCGGCCGGCGCTTCCTTCTCGGTGGGCAGGAAGTAGCTCGACAGGCGCGTCACGCCGCCTAGCCTACGCAAGTGGGGCCGCCGGAGCGCAGTAGTTATTGTCCGCTGACAAGCGATTTTCAAGGAGATCCCCTCGATGGCCTACACGCTCCCCGCCCTGCCCTACGCGAACGACGCGCTCGAGCCGCACATCGACGCCCGGACGATGGAGATCCACCACGACAAGCACCACGCCACCTACGTCACCAACGTCAACAACGCGCTCGAGGGCAACCCGCTGGGCGATCTGCCGATCGAGGAGCTCCTGACGAAGCTCGACGAGGTTCCCGACGACAAGCGAAACGCTGTCCGCAACAACGGCGGCGGCCACTACAACCACAGCCTCTTCTGGGAGAGCATGAGCCCCTCGGGTGGCGGCGAGCCGGCCGGCGATCTGGCGGGCGCGATCGACGCGGCCTTCGGCTCGTTCGCCGACTTCAAGGACAAGTTCAAGGCCGGCGGTCTCGGCCAGTTCGGCTCCGGCTGGTCCTGGCTCGTCCACGACGGATCGGGGCTCGCGCTGGTCGCGACGCCCAACCAGGACAACCCGATCTCCACCGGCAAGACGCCGCTGCTCGGCGTCGACGTCTGGGAGCACGCGTACTACCTGCTCTACCAGAACCGCCGTCCCGACTACATCGACGCCTGGTGGAACGTCGTCAACTGGGACAAGGTCGGGGAGCGCTTGGCCGCCGTATAGCGCCGGCGAAGTGGGATAGAGTCGCCGTCGTGCTGAGCGAGCGGCGGCATCGGCGCAGGCGGGCGGTTGCCGCGGGTGCGGCAACCGTGGCGCTGGCGCTCACGCTCGCTCCATCGGCCCTCGCCGGCACCACCTATTACGCAAGCCCGTCAGGCGGCGCGACCGACTGCTCGCAGGCGACCCCATGCTCGCTCGCGCAGGCGGCGACGACGTTGTTCGGGGGCAACACCCTCATACTCGAGCCGGGCCAGTACTCGTTCGCGGGACCCAGCCCGATCACGTTCGCGCCCAACCTGACGGTCGAGGGCCAACCGGGCGCCCCGGCGCCCGTGATCACCTCAACCGCGGCCACCAACAGCATCGACTTTCCAGGCGGCAACACCTTGTCCTACGTCGACTTCGAGTCGGCCGGCGGCTTCTCACTCACGCTGGGCCACGACTCCAACGTGAGCCAGGTCTCGGTGCAGGCGGCTGCGGATCCCGGAAGCGTTCCCGTCTGCGACATGCATGCCAACGGCACGATGATGGACAGCGTGTGCATCGACACCGGCAGCACGGGCAGCGCCTGGGGCGCGACAGACACCGGTGCGGCAACCGTCACGCTCTACAACGACACGTTCTACGCCGCGCAGAGCGGTGCGTATGCGATGTGGCTGGATCAGACGGCGTCCGGTGGCGCCGACGACGTGACCGCGACCAACGTCATCGCCCTCAACGGGGCCGGGGCAACCGACGTCGACGCCGCATCCGACGGGAGCGACGCGACGATCACGATGATGGGCTCCGACTACCGCGCGCCGTTCGACGGCAGCAACGGGGGCGCGATGCACGGAAACGTGGTCGCCGCAGGCGGCAATTTCGCCGCTGCACCGGACTTCGTGAACGCCGCTGCCGGAGACCTGCACGAGCTCGCAAACGATCCGACGATCGGTGCGGGCCTGCTCGGCCTCTCGAGCGACGGGCCCCTCGACGTCGCCGGCAACCCGCGAACCGTCGCCGGTACCGTCGACATGGGGGCGTTCGAGTACCAGCCGCCCGCGACGCCGACGCTCACGGCACCCGCCACCGACACCGCCGGGCAGGCGATCAGCTTCAGCGGCGCCGAGACCGACCCCAACCCCGGAGCCGGGACGATCACCTACAGCTGGAAGTTCGACGATGGCGCGACCGCGACCGGGGCCGCGGTCGTCCACGCGTTCGCCACCGCGGGCCCCCACACTGCCACGCTGACGGTCGGTGACGGCTCCCCCTACACCGCCTCCGCCACCGCGCAGCTCGCGATCGTCCCACCGGCGCCACACATATCGGCCGCCGCTGCACACCCCGCCAAGCGCAAGCACGGCTACGGTGCGAAGCTGACGTTCTCGCTCAACTTCGCCGCGAGCGCACAGGTGACCGTTGCCGAGCGACTCCACGGCAAGCGCGTCGGCGGTCGCTGCCAAGGCGCGCTCGCGCGGGCCGCGAGGACTCATCGTTGCCCGAGTTCCAAGCAGCTCACGAGCACCTCCATCGCCGCGACGGCCGGCAGGAACACAGTCGTGCTGGGGCGCCGCTACCCGCCCGGGCGCTACACAGCGACCATCACCGCAACAAACGCGACCGGATCCACCCGGCCTGTCACGCTGAACTTCCGCGTCCCGTGAAGAGGCTCGTACGAGATGACGCCGTGCGGCGCACTGGCACGAGAAACCCACCCCCTCGTGTCGCCGCCGCGGTCGCTGTGCTCTCGCTCGCGCTCGTGTTCGCGGTACAGGCGCACGCAACGTCGCCCAATACCTGGTACGCCAGCCCAACGGGCACCGGGGACTGCACAACGCCGGCGAACGCCTGCTCTCTGTCAACCGCGCTGGTCACCAAGCCGTTCACCGGAGACACGGTCATGATCGAGCCGGGCACCTACACGGTCAGCTCGAGCATCACTGTCTCGGTCGGCAGCCTGCTGATCGAGGGCGTTCCCGGGGACGCTCGGCCGGTCATCAACTTCGCTGGAGGAGGAACGCACTTCTATCCGGGATCGAACTCGAGCACCCGCGGCCTCGACCTCGAATCCACCGGCACGTTCTACTTCAACCCGGAGAGCGGCAGTGCCAGCCAGATGCTCGTCGTGGGTGCGCAGGGCGCCGACCAGGAGCCGGTCTGCTACGCCGCGGACACAACGCTGATCGACAGCGTCTGCGTTGACACGGGCGTCGGCGGCGCGGCGTGGGGCTATCCGAATCCACCCGGCGTAACCCATGTGACAAACCTCTACAACGACACCTTCTACTCGACTCAGTCCAGCGCCCCGGCGATCGACGTCGAAGAGGGAACGATGGGTGGCACTGACACCGTCAACGCCACCAACGTCATCGCGCTCAACGGCGCCGGCGGTGTCGCCGTCGTGGCCCACGCATACGGAACGGGTCATGCGACGATCACGCTGACCCACTCCGACTACGGCACGGCCGAGCCGATCAACGACAGCGGCGGCACCGCCTCGATCACCAACGGCGGCGGATCCATCGGAGCCGGCCCGACCTTCGTCAACGCGTCGGCCAACGACTTCCGCGTGCTGCCGAACCTCGCGACGATCGGAACCGGGCTCCTGAACGCCGGCAACGACGGGGCCGTCGACTTCGCCGGCAACCCCCGCAGCGTAAACGGTACGGTCGACATGGGTGCGTTCGAGTACCTGCCGCTGCCGGCGCCGACCGCAACCCCCTCCACTCCGACCGCGAACGAGGGTCAGTCGATCACGTTCACCGGCTCCGGTAGCGACCCGAACGCCGGCGCCACGCTCACCTACGCCTGGAGGTTCGACGACGGCGCGAGCGCAACGGGCGCGGTCGTAAGCCACTCGTTCGCCACGAGCGGCCCGCACACCGCGACGCTGACGGTCAGCGACGGCTCGCCCTACACCCCCACCGCGACCGCGACCGTGACGATCGCCGCCCCGACGGTGACTCTGCCGAGCCCGGTCGTATCTGGCCTCGCGGTCGCCGTCGCCAAACACAAGCATCGCTACTCGCAGACCGTCAGCTTCTCACTCAACGTCGCCGCATCCGCTCAGCTGACCATCCAGCAGCTGCTCAAGGGCAAACGCGTGCACGGCCACTGCGCGAGCCCGCTGGCCCGCGCCGCCAAGGCCACGAAACCCTGCCCGACCACCAAGACCGTCGAGAGCACCACAATTACCGGCGCCGCCGGCCCCAACACGATCTCGCTGCCCGGCGCGGACCTCACGCAACGACTGCCGAAGGGCAGCTACAACGCCACCATCCTCGCCACTGACGCGAGCGGCAGCTCAGCCCCCGCGACCGTAACCTTCCGCGTCCCCTAGGCCCGCGTGAACCGGCGACCGGCGACCGGCGACTCGCTCTCGTCGAGCGGATCGGGTTCCTCACGCGCGGCGGCCGCCTCGAGCATCGCAAGGCGCTCCGGGGTCAGCTGCGTGTCGTCCTCGTTCTCGGCCAGCCAGGCGCGCGCCTCCGCGGCACGTGCCTCGTCACGCACGACGATCCGCCCCGCCGCGTAGTAGCGGTCGATCTCTGCAAAGAGCTCCTCGACCAGCCGCTCGGTCGGTACCTTCTTCAGCGGCTCGCCCTTCGAGTAGATCATGCCCATGTCCTTGGCCCCGGTGATGCCGAAGTCCGCATGGCGGGCCTCGCCGATCCCGTTGACCGCGCAGCCGAGGATCGAGACCTCGATCGGGTCGTCATAGGCCTCCAGGCGCCGCTCGACCTCGGCGACGACCGTGTCCATGTCGAACTGCAGCCGCCCGCACGTCGGGCACGCGATCAGCACGGGACCGCGCTCGCGCAGCTTCAGCGCCTTGAGGATCTCCCACGCGACCTTGACCTCCTCTTCCGCATGGAAGGTGGAGAGCGATATGCGGATCGTGTCGCCGATCCCGTCGGCGAGCAGCGTTCCAAGGCCGACCGCCGACTTCAGCGAGCCCGACCACTTCGTTCCCGCCTCGGTCACGCCGAGATGAAGCGGATACGGGATCCGCTCGGCGAGCAGCCGGTTCGACGCGATCGTGTTGGGGACCGAGGTCGATTTCATCGACACCTTGAAGTTCGTGAAGTCGAGGCTCTCCATCAGCGCCACCGTCTCGACCGCGGCGGTCACGAGCGCCTCCACCGGGTTCTCATACTCGAGCTCCAGCAGGTGCTTGGGCAGCGACCCCGAGTTGACGCCGACGCGCAGCGGCGTCCCGGTCTTCTTGGCGTGCTCGATGACGATGCCGGCCTTCTCCGCACCGCCGATGTTCCCCGGGTTGATGCGGACACAGTGAGCGCCCGCGTCGATTGCCTTCAGCGCGAGCGTGTAGTTGTAGTGAATGTCCGCGATGATCGGGATCGGCGAGTCGCGGACGATCTCGACGAGCGCCTCGGCGTCCTCCTCGCGCGGGACAGCGACGCGCACGATGTCGGCGCCGGCCTCGGCGACCGTGCGAATCTGAGTCATCGTCGCCGCGAGGTTCGCGGTCTCGGTCTTCGTCATCGTCTGGACGGCGACCGGCGCGCCGCCCCCGATCGGGACGCCGCCAACGACAATCTGGCGCTCAGAGGCCATACGCGGATTCTACGCTGCCGTCGCACACGGCCTGGCTCCCGCGCCGGCGACCCGGTCCACGATCTGGATTGGGTCGACGCGCAGCGTTCCGTTCGAGCACGCGCCTGCCCGTGCGGGGCGCCGGAGTCGCACGCGCGATCCCGGCCGCCGCGGTCGCTAGCCGGAGAGCCGGCTGATGTCGTTGCTGATGCCGCTGAAGACGAGAAAGATCAGCAGGACGACCCCGACCGAGCTGAACTTCCACATCGCCTGCGTCGAGACGCGACCACCGCGGACCTTCTCGGCGACCGACCAGAGAACGTGCCCCCCGTCGAGCGGCAGGAACGGGAACAGGTTGATCACGCCGAGGATCAGGGAGACGAGCCCGATGATCAGGAAGCCGAGCGCGGGCCCGATCGCGACGGCCTGCTCGGTCACCTGGGTGATGCCGACGATGCTGTGGAGGTGGCCTCGCGCCTTCGAGCTCGTGAGGGCGTGGAACAGCCCGGTGAGCGTGTTGCCGGTTACGCTCACCATCGTCTGGCCGGCTGCGCCGAGCGCGCTGAACAGTCCGAACGAGCGCGGCGCGAGCAGGTCCACGCCGACTTCCATCCGATGTGCAGCCTTGACGTAGCGTGGGAAGATGGAGATGGTCCGTCTGGCGCCGGAGCGCTCGACCGCGAACACGACGGGAGCGACGCCGCGGCAGCCGGCGGTCGCGGCGCCCGCACAACGATCGGCGCGAATCGTCTGGATCACGTTGTGGTAGTTCGCCTTCTGTCCGTTGATCGCGACGATGCGGTCGCCGAGCTTCAGGTGGCGGTAGGCCGGGTCGCCGTGCCCGATCACGTCCACGTAGGTCCCGTTCTGAAGCGTCTGGACGCCGGGTGCCAGGTTCGAGATCGCGTTGGCGCCGCCGAGCGTGCCCGACATGAGGACGGCGGTGAAAACGAGGAAGGCGACCAGCAGATTGGTTCCCGGACCGGCGAGGATCACGACGATCCGTTTCCAGGGTGGCTGCGCGTAGTAGGAGCGGCTGCGCAATTCCGGGTCGAGCTCGGCCATCTCTTCCGGGCTCATGCCGGTGATCTTCACGTAGCCGCCGGCAGGGATCGCGCCGATCGCGTACTCCGTCTCGCCCCGTTTGATCTTGAACAGGGTTGGCGGAAAGAACAGCGAGAAGCGCTCGACCCGCATCCCGACGGCCTTCGCTGCGAAGAAGTGGCCCGCCTCATGCAGAACGACGAGGAGGATGATGCCGCCGATCGCGATAACCCATGCCATGCGCGCCCGCAAGTCTCGCAGGCGGTCCCACAGGGGAACCTAAAGCGCTGTGTGCGCGCCACCGTCGTCGGCAACGTTGCGGCGGTCAGCCCGATCTCACGCGAGGAGAGCGGCGCGTGCCGCATCGCGCGCCTGGCGATCAGCGGCGAAGAGGATCTCGAACTCCGACAACCGGCGGGTCTCGACCTGCTCGAGCGCCTGCTCGATGACCTCGGGGATGCGCGTGAAGCCGATCCGGCCCTCGAGGAAGGCGTGCACAGCGATCTCGTTCGCCGCGTTCAGGATGCAGGGAGCGGTGCCGCCGGCGACCGCAGCCTCACGCGCGAGCCGCAGGCTCGGGAACGCTTCGAGATCGACGGGCTCGAAGGTCAACGCGCCGGTCGCGATGAGGTCGAGCCGAGCGACCGGTAGCTCCATGCGCTCGGGGTGCTGGAGCGCGTAGGCGATCGGGACGCGCATGTCCGGCATCCCCAGGTGGGCGAGCACGGCGCCGTCACACAGCGCGACACAGCCGTGGATGATCGACTGCGGATGAACGACGACGTCGATCCGCTCGTAGGGGACGGCGAACAGGTGATGCGCCTCGATCAGCTCAAGCCCCTTGTTCATGAGCGTCGCGGAGTCGATCGTGATCTTGCCGCCCATCTCCCAGGTCGGGTGCTTGAGAGCATCGGCGACGCTCACAGTCTCGAGCTGCGCCCGGGTCATCCCGCGGAACGGACCGCCCGATGCGGTGATCGTCAGCCGCTCGATCGTCCCAGGTCCCGCGGCCCGCTCCGCCGCGATCAACTGATGCAGCGCGGCGTGCTCGGAGTCGACCGGCAGGATCTGTGCGCCGGTCGCCTCGGCGAGCGCCATCACCAGGTCGCCGCCGGCCACAAGCGACTCCTTGTTCGCGAGGGCGAGATCAATCCCCTCCCCGAGCGTCGCGATCGTCCCGAGCAGGCCTGCCGAGCCGACTACCGCGTTCAGGACCAGGTCAGCACCGGATTCCGCGACGAGCGCCGCAACCCCATCGGGGCCGCTGCGCACGCTGCCCTGCGACCACTCCGCCGCCGCGCGCGCCGCCGCGTCCGGGTCCGAGAGCGCTACCGTGCCAATCCGCAGCTCGCGCGCCTGCGCCAAGAGCGCCTCCCATTTCGTCCCGGCCGACAGGCCGACGACCTCGAGCTCGTCGCTGCGCGCGCACACGTCGAGCGCCTGGACGCCGATCGAGCCGGTGGAGCCGAGAATCAGGATCCGCCGCGCCGCCATCAGCCGACCAGCACCGCGTGCCAGATGTAGAAGCCGGTCACGGCCGTGAACAACACGGCATCGAGCCGGTCGAGCGCACCCCCATGCGCACCGAACAGCCGGCCCGTGTCCTTCGCGCCCGCATCGCGCTTCACGTAGCTCTCGAAGAGATCGCCGATCGGAGCCGCGATCGCGACGCCTAGGCCCAGAAGCAGCGCGTCGCCGGGCGCAAGCCAGTGCTGGAAGCGGCTTGCGACCCAGACGGAGAGCACCGCAAACGCCAGCCCCAGCATCAGACCCTCGACCGTCTTGTTGGGCGAGATTCGCGGCGCCAGGTGGTGGCGGCCGATCGCACGACCGCCGAGGTACGCCGCGCTGTCGCCGACGAAGGTCCCGATCAGCACGTCGAGGACGACCCCGCCGCCGTGCGGCAGGCGGCGCAGCAGGACCGCGTGCGCGAGCGCAAGGCCGATCCACCAGATGCCGAGCAGGGTCAACGTGATCGCGAACGTGCCCCCGCGCCCGCGCAGCATCGTCACGAGAAAAGCGAGCGGAAGCGCGGCGACCGCGACCAGCAGCACCTGCTGGCGGTCGCCCCATTCGCCCGCGGCGAGCAGCCCCACGAGCCCCACGAGCCCCACGGCGAGCGCCGCCCGCCCCTCGTCGTACAGGTGGTAGAGCTCATACAGGCAGGCCGCGCCGAGCAGCGCCAGTGCGGCGGCGAAGGCGATCCCTCCGAGCGCCACGAGCGCCAGGGCAGCCGCGAGCGCTGGGAGCCCGACGAGCACCCGGGCCGCCAGCTCGGAGTGGACTCGCGGGCTCCCGGCGGTGCTCTCGCCCTCGCCCATCAGCGGCCGCCGAAGCGACGGCGCCGCGCCGCGAACTCCGCCAGCGACTCCTCGTAGGCCTCGCGCGTGAAGTCGGGCCACAGCTCGTCCCGGAAGACGAGCTCCGAGTAGGCCGACTGCCACAGCAGGTAGTTCGACAGCCTCCGCTCGCCGCTGGTGCGAATGATCAGGTCGGGGTCGTGCATCTCCGGGGCGTAGAGCATCGCGCGAAAGTCGGCCTCCTCGCCGCCTTCGAAGCGGCGCGCCGCGTCAAGGATCTCGGCGCGGCCACCGTAGTTGAAAGCCACGAACAGCGTTATCCGGTCGTTTGCCGCCGTTTCCGCCTCCGCCCATTCCATCTGCGCCACGAGCGCGGGTCGGATGCCCTCGCGCCGGCCGATGAACCGCATCCGCACGCCTTCGTCGCGCAGTTCCGGCGTCTCGCTCTTGATCCGGCGGCTGAACATGCGCATCAGCGCACTCACCTCGGACGCGGGACGCGACCAGTTCTCGGTCGAGAACGAGTACACCGTCAGCTCCCTGACACCGAGATCGACCGAGTCGCGTAGCCGCGCCTTTACCGTGTCGGCCCCCGCGTTGTGCCCGGCCGCCACCGAGACGCCATGCTCCTTGGCCCAGCGTCCGTTGCCGTCGGTGATTATCGCGACGTACCGAGCGCGCGTGGTGTCGTCCGCGGCGTCCTCTGACCCCCCACCCCGTGCGTCCTCGCCGCCCCGGGGCGCCATCAGACCTCGAGGATCTCTGCTTCCTTGCCCTTCAGCAGCGAGTCGAGCTCGGCGATGCTCGTGTCGGTCAGCTTCTGCAGCCCGCCCTCGGCCCGGTGCTCGTCGTCCGATCCGGTCTCGCCCTCCTCCTTGAGCTCGCGCAGGTCGTGCATCACGTCGCGCCGAACGTTGCGAATCGCGATCCGGCCCTCCTCGACGATGTTTCGCGCGACCTTGACCAGCTCGCGGCGGCGCTCCTCGTTCAGCTCGGGGATCGATAGGCGCACGATCTTCCCGTCGTTCGAAGGGTTCAGGCCGAGGTCGGATTCGTTGATCGCCTTCTCGATCGCCTTGATCTGCGACGAGTCGAACGGCTGGATCGTGATCAGGCGCGCCTCGGGTGCCGAGATCGTCGCGAGGTTGCGCAGCGGCGTCGGCGTCCCGTAATAGTCGACCTCGACGCGGTCGAGCAGGCCCGGGCTCGCGCGACCGGCGCGAACGGATCCGAGCTCGTGTGATGTGGCCTCGACGGACTTGTGCATCCGCTCGCGCGCGTCCGCGAGGAGATCATCGATCAGCGCCATTGCAGGGGAAAGCCGGGAGTCATCGTCGCGCGGAGGATAACGTCTCGGCTCACAGGTCCGCCCGCGTCAGGGTGTCGCGACGAGCGTGCCGACGCGCTCACCCGAGAGGATGCGGCCGATGTTCTGTTCGTCATCGACGTTGAACACGTGAATCGGCAGCTTGTTCTCCATGCAGAGCGTGAGCGCCGTGGCGTCCATCACCGCGAGGCGCTGTTGGATCGCCTCCATGTGGGTGATCTGCGGAATGAACGTCGCCTTCGGGTCGAGCGCCGGATCGGCCGTGTAGACCCCCTCGACCCCGTTCTTCGCCATCAGGATCGCCTCCGCGTGGATCTCGCTCGCGCGCAGAGCCGCAGCGGTGTCGGTCGTAAAGAACGGGTTGCCGGTTCCGGCGGCGAAGATCACCACGCGCCCCTTCTCGAGGTGGCGCATCGCACGCCGGCGAATATAGGGCTCAGCCACCTCCTGAACGGTGATCGCCGATTGCACGCGCGTGTGGACGCCGGCCTTCTCGCACGCGTCCTGCAGGGCGAGCGCGTTCAGCACTGTCGCGAGCATGCCCATGTAATCCCCGGTGGCGCGGTCCATTCCCTCGGCCGCGCCCTTCAGGCCGCGGTAGATGTTTCCGCCCCCGGGAACGATCGCGAGCTGCACCCCGGTGTCGGCAACGTCCCGCAGCGCGCGAGCGATCGCCCGCACACGATCGGGGTCGATCCCGTAGTCGAGCTCGCCCATCAGCGCCTCGCCCGAGAGCTTCACGAGCACACGCGAGAAGACGGGGTCGCCCACGGCGGCTATTCGCCGACCACGAACCGTTCGAAGCGGCGCACGAGCACGTTCTCGCCGGTCCGCGCGGCCACGTCGTGCTGCAGTTGGAGAATCGTCTTGCCGTCGTGCTTGTCGGCATTGACGTGGACCTGCTCCAGCAGCACCACCTCCGACAGCCACTTCTGCAGCTTGCCGGCCGCGATCTTCGCGCGGATCTCGGCGGGCTTGTCGGCTGCCTCCTGCTCGAAGATCCGCAGCTCGGCCTCCCGCGCCTCGTCGGGAACCTCCTCGACGCTCAGCCAGCGCGGCGACGCCGCCGCGATGTGCGACGCGACCTCGCGAGCGAAGTTGACGAAGTCGTCGGTACGGGCGACAAAATCCGTTTCGCAGTCGACCTCGACGAGCACGCCGAGCCTCCCGTTGTGATGCAGGTAGGCCTGCACCGTGCCCTCGCTGGCGACTCGCTCGCCTCGGTCTTCGATCCGCTTGCCGGCCTTGACCCGCAGGATCTCGATCGCCTTCTCGACATCCCCACCGGACTCGGCGAGCGCCTTCTTGCAGTCCATCATCCCCGCGCCGGTACGGTCGCGAAGGGCTTTCACGTCAGCAGCTGAAATCTCGGGCATGGTTCTCCTGGAGCGGTGGCGTGGCGTCCTTGGTCCGCCGGCTACGCCGACGGACCTGCGGGCGCGGATTCGGGCGTGGGCTGGGTATCGGCGGCATCGTCGCTCGGCTCTGGCGTCTGCGTGGAGGCGACCGGTTCCTCCGGAGCCTTCTCGTTCGCTACCGGCTCCGGCTTGGGCGCCTTCGCGGCTGCGACCGGCGCGGCCTCGGGAGCCGCTACCGGCTCAGGCTCCGGAGCCTTTGCGGCTGCGACCGGCGCGGCCTCGGGAGCCGCTACCGGCTCAGGCTCGGGCGCCTTCGCGGCTGCGACCGGCGCGGCCTCGGGAGCCGCTGTCGGCTCAGGCTCGGGCGCCTTCGCGGCTGCGACCGGCGCGGCCTCGGGAGCCGCT
>CAYQZU010000013.1:58770-77363 GCA_964422115.1 uncultured Solirubrobacteraceae bacterium
GTCGGCTCGGGCTCGGGCGCCTTTGCGGTTGCGGCCGGGGCCGGGTCGGGTGAGTTCGCGCCGCCGGCCGGGTCGGTGTCGGGAGCATTCGCGGCTGGGGCCGGCTCGGCTCGTGCTGTGCTTGCCGCCGGCGCGGTGGGTGTCGGTGGCTGCGGGGCGGCCCGTCCGGCGGCTGGGCCAGCGGCTACGCGGGCGCGCGCTGGCGGCGTGGCCGGGGCGGCCTCCTGAGCCGGCGTCGCGAGGGCCTCGGCCTGGGCTGCCGCCGCAGCTGCCTCCGCGGCTGCCGCTTCGGCCGCTGCTGCCGCCTCGGCTGCCGCAGCTGCCCGCTCCTCCGCCTCCTTGCGTGCGCGCTCCTCCGCCTCCTTGCGCAGACGCTCCTGTTCGGCGCGGTAGATGCCGGCCTCTTTGGCGACGACGTCGCCGATCGCCTTGGTGATGATCGAACACGAGCGGATCGCGTCGTCGTTGCCGGGGACAACGAAGTCGATTCCGTCGGGGTCGCAGTTCGTGTCGACCAGGCCGATGATCGGAATCCGCAGTCGCTGCGCTTCGCGAACGGCGATCACCTCGGTCTTCAGGTCGATGATGAAGATCGCGTCCGGCGTTCCCTTCATGTTCTTGACGCCGCCGAGGTTCGCGCGAAGCTTCGCGAGGTCGGCCTCCGCCGCCATGCGCTCGCGCGTGGGTAGCAGCGCGAGCTGTCCCTCGGTCTCGTAGCGCTCAAGATCGTGCAGTCGGCGGATGCGTTCGCTGATCGTCTGGAAGTTCGTCAGGAGGCCACCGAGCCAACGGTGGTTGACAAAGGGCATTCCGGCGTCGGCGGCGACCTGTGCGACCGAGTCGCGGGCCTGCTTCTTGGTGCCGACGAACAGAACGGTGCCGCCCCGGTGTGCAACATCAGCGGCAAAGTCGAGCGCCGATTCGAGCAGGCGCTGCGTGCTCAGCAGATCGATGATGTAGATGCCGTCGCGCTCACCGAAGATGAACCGGCGCATCTTCGGGTTCCAGCGTCGCGTCTGGTGGCCGAAGTGGACCCCGGCCTCCAGCAGGTCTCTCAGCTCGACTCGAGCCACGGTGCTGCTCCTTTTTTGTGTTGCGGATGCCGCACGGCGGGTTGCGCGGACCCGAACTCGACAGCTCGGGCAGGCGCGCGACCCGGACGCCGCGCGGGTTGGGTTTAGTTGCCTACCACGAGGATACGCGACGGCACTCCTGGCGTGCGCGCTCGCTCACCTGCGCGAACGCGGCTGGCGCGACGGTGAGCTGCCCGAAAACCGCGGCGCCCGCGCTCAGTCACCCGCGCGGGCGCGGGTGAGTGCTACGGCGAGGTCCGCGGGCAGTGGAGAGTCGAAGCTCAGACGTTCGCCTGTCGTGGGTTGGTCGAGCTCGAGATGAGCTGCGTGAAGGAATTGGCGGCGCAGGCCGTAGGACGGTGCCGGACCGTAGTGCGGATCGCCGATCACGGGATGCCCGATGGCCTGAAAGTGCACGCGGATCTGGTGCGTGCGGCCCGTCTCGAGCGTCACCCGCAGGAGGCTCGACGCGGGAAGCGCCTCGACGAGTGTGAAGTGGGTCTTCGCGTCGCGCGGGCTGGAGCTGTCAAGTGACATCCGCTGGGGCGCGCGGCGGTCGCGGCCGATTGGCGCCTCGATCGTGCCGCCGCGCGACGGCGGGCAGCCCGCGACCAGCGCGATGTACTCCCGAACGATTCGCCGCTCACCGAGTGCGGTTTTGAGCGTCCGGTGGGCGGCTTCGCTCTTGGCGACGACGAGCAGACCGGATGTGTCCTTGTCGAGCCGATGGACGATCCCCGCGCGCCATGGATCGCCGCCTGCGGCGCCACGGCTCGCGAGCGCCTGCGACATCGTCCCGCTGCGATGTCCGGCTCCTGGATGCACGACCATTCCGGCGGGCTTGTCGACAACCAGGATGTCAGCGTCCTCATAGAGCGCGGCGGGCCCCTTGCCGTCGCTGTCGGCGTCGTGCGATGGCAGCGGCGGCGCAGAGACCTGGAGGTGCTCCCCTCCGGTAAGCAGCGTGGACTTCTGCGCCTTGCGGCCGTCGATCGTCACCGACCCGAGCGTGATCCACCGCTCCGCCTGCGACCGCGAGCCGGCATGCACCGCCAGGAAACGGTCGAGGCGCTGGCCAGCCGCCTCAGGCGGGACGCGGATTTCCACTGCGGCCGATCAGGAGGACCAGAGCCACGACACCGATCGTGATCGCGCTGTCGGCGAGATTGAATGCCGGCCAGTCGGGCAGCTTGATGAAGTCGGTCACCGCGCCGACCCGCAGGCGGTCAACCAGGTTGCCCACCGCACCGCCGGCGATCAAGCCCGTCGCCAGCCAGAGCCACGGCACCGCACGATGACGGTGAAAATACGTTCCTAGCAGGGCCAGAACCACAAAGGCGAGCAGCGTCACAGCCACCGCGCTGCCGCTCAGCGTGCTGAACGCGACGCCGCTGTTGGTGGTGTGCACGAGTTGCACGACACCCGGCAGGAGATCGCGCGCACCGCCAAGCCGGATGCTGCTGCGAATGAGCGACTTCGTCAGCTGGTCGAAGGCGATCACGACGGCGGCGACCACGACAGCACGCGGCCACGGGCTAGCCACTGATCGCGCGGGCGACGAGAGAGCCGGCGAGGCGGACGAGGAGGATCGCCAGGATCGGGCTGAGGTCAAAGCCACCGAACGGTGGAAGAATCCGGCGGAAAGCCCGTAGGAGCGGCTCGCTCACGTCGCGCAGGAACGTCAGGACGGCGTCGGTCCAGCGGCTGTAGGGGATTCGCAGACCTGCCATGAAGAACATGTTGCTGACGATGTAGAGCACGATCGCGATCGTGTAGACCCAGGAAAGGTCATTCACGAACTGCGCCAGGTGGTCGCGCAACGACGTGGCCGCGAGCACGATCATCGCGGCCGGTCGCCGCCGACCACGGCGGCTGCGGCGTCGCTGAATGCCGTACGGATACCCGCTCGTTCGAGAACGCGCAGGCCGCGAGCGGTCATACCGCCCGGCGAGGTCACCTCACGGCGCACTGCCAGCGTGTCCATCCCGCGTTCGTGGAGCAGCGCGGCCGACCCGGCGAGCGAGGCGCACACGAGCTGAGCGGCCTGCGCGGCCGGAATCCCCTGCGCGACGGCCGCATCGACCCACGCCTCGGCGATCAGCGACACGTACGCCGGCGCCACTCCGCTGACCGCCGTCGCGGCATCCATCAGCCGCTCCGGCAGGCGCGCCACGAGGCCGACCGCCCCAAGCGCCGCATCCAGGCCATCGTCGCCGCAGACGCAGACGACGCCCTTGCGGACCGCGACCGCAGTATTTGGCATGGCGCGGGTGAGCGTCGCACCGGCGAACGCCGCGGCGAGCTGCTCGAGGCTCACCCCACCTAGCAGCGACAGCACCACCTTGGCTCCGGCAAGCTCCCCCAACACAGCCTCCAGCTGAGCCGGCTTGTGCGCCAGTACGACGACGTCAGCGCGGGCAGCCAGCTCGGCGTTCGAGACAGCCTCCCCCCCAACGAGCGCCGCAAGTGCCACGGCTCGCCCGGAGCCACCGTCTGAGAACAGCGCCGGCTCACCAAGCCCCAAGGCAAGAGCCCGAGCCATATTCCCAGCGCCGACAAATCCCCAGGTCATAGCCCAAGGCTACCTTCCAACCCACCAAAACCACCTGTACGGCACCGAACGCACGGCATCCTCGTCACCCAACCAGCCGGCCGGCCACCGCGCAACACAACGCACCGCACCGGATTTTCCGAAAAGCGGAAAACCGCCGCCTACGCTTGGTTGAAGAACCCCTTCTCGATCAGCCGCGCGCGCTCCTCGGCCGACAGCTCCACGTTACGAGGGGTCAGCATGAAGACCCGATCGGCGATCCGCTGCATGCCGCCGTCGAGTGCGTAGGTGAGGCCGCTGACAAAGTCGATCATGCGCCGGGGAAGGTCCTGGTCGGCTTCTTGCAGGTTGATGATCACGGGAATGTCGCGTTTGAACTTGTCCGCGACCTGCTGAGCATCGTTGAACGACTTGGGGTGAACCACGTGGACCTGGAAGTCGCGGTCGTCGCGGCGTCCGTTCGAGCGCCCACCGGGAACCGACCGAAGAACGGTCTGCTGGCGTCCCGTCCGCGGGGACTCCTCGCCGAAGATGTCGTCGATGTCGTCGGGGCGGCGTCGCGGCGCGAGCCGGCGGACGTTGGGCCGTTCGCGGTAGCGATCCTCGAGCGCGACCTCCGGCCCGGTGTCGGGATCGTAGTTGTCGTCGTCGTCGTATTCCTCGGCCAGGCCGAAGTAGACGAGCGTGCGATGCCAGGAGTCTTTGAGCGCCATGGTTCGGGTGGTTGTTTCGCGTAGCAGCCGGTAAACCCTGCTACTTACACAAACTCTAGCGCGCCGCAGTACTTCTGCGATACAGGCTTGTGCCGATCCGCACGATGCTCGCACCGCATTCAACCGCCACCTCGTAGTCCTGGCTCGTGCCCGCGGACACGTGGCGGAGCCCCCGCTCGCGGGCGAGCGCCGCCAGCGCGGTGAAATACGGTCGGTTCGTCTCGGGATCGTCGGTCTGCGGCGGCATCGTCATCAGTCCGACGACCCGCACCGGGCTGCGCGCGATGAAGGCGTCCAGCTGGGCCAGCGCGATCCCCGCCTTCCCAGGCTCCCCCGCGATGTTGACCTCGACGAGGATCTCGAACGTCGGCGGCGCGCAGGCGGCAAGCGCCGCCAGCGCGGAGTCGCTGGCGACCGAGTGGATCAGCTCGACGTGCGGAACGATCAGCTTCACCTTGCGCGACTGCAGCGCTCCGATGAAATGCCAGCGCAGGCGTCCGCGGGCGAACCGATCCTTCTCGATCAGCTCCTGCGCTCGGTTCTCGCCGACGAGCGTGATTCCAGCGTCGGCGACCACCTCGAGGTCCGGCCCGCCGAGATACTTGACCGCAGCGAGAATCTCGACGTCGGCGGGGTTGCGCCCCGCCCGCATCGCCGCAGCCGCCACGCGCTCGCGAACCACGGCGACGTTCGCCCGGACGTCATCGAGTCTCAGCGGATCCATGCGATCCCGGCCTGGCGCCCGGTGTCGGGACCGTCCCGCCGGTGCGAGAAATGCGTGCCCCGCGGCGCGCAGAGCGTGCAGACGCCGACCGCCGTCACCGACGCGACGCCCACCTCGGTGAGCGCTACGGCTGCGAGGGCGGGCAGGTCGATGCGTCCGTGCCCCTTCACGGAGGACCGTCCAAGCGCCTCGTGGACCTCCGCCCCCGCCTCGTAACAGCAGCCGGCCGCTGCGGGGCCGATCGCGGCCTCGAGTCGTCCGCTGACCCCGAGGGCGCGGAGCTCCGCCACCCCGCGAGCGATCACGCCCGACGCGAGCCCGCGCCAGCCGGCATGCACCACGCTGACGCCGCCGGCGCCCGCGATCACGATCGGCAGGCAGTCGGCCACGTGCACCGCCAGCGGCGTCCGGCTGGCGGTGGTCGCCAGACCGTCCGCTGTGGCGACCGCGACCTCGTAGCCGGCACAGCGCTCGACGGTCGCGACGACGGCGCCATGAACCTGGCGCGGGACCGCGACGCCGGGCAGGCCGTGACGAGCAAGCAGCGCGGCTCGGTTGCCGAGCACCTCGACCGTCGCCGGGCCTTCGGTGCGGCCGAGGTCGCCGTCGGAGCGGTCGGTGAACAGGGCGGTCGCATGGGCCAGCTCGACCGTCGCGCTCACGACCCCTCCCGAACGCCGGGCGTGATCGCAGCGTGCCTCGCAGCACGGGCGCACGAGCAGGGTGACACGCTCACGCCTCCTCGCCCAGGGCGCTGGCGAGCTCGACGTCGCGACCGCCGGTGAGCTCGCCGTCGAGCTTGCGCCGCAGTGTGCGGTCGAGCCGCGCACCGATCTCGACGCCGGCCGGTACCCCCGCCGCGAGAAGGTCGTCGCCGCCAATGTCGAGGGCGACGTGGCGGAGAGTCGACAGCCAGCGCGCCGCGGCCTGCGCCGGCCCGAGCGCGCCGGCGATCGCCACCACCTCCGGCGGCACACCGCGCAGCGCTTCGCGCAGCTCGCTCGGCGTGGCGCAACGCTCGATCGCACGCGCGAGCGAGGGTGCCTGCTTCGCTCCAACGACCACGTCACGCTCGCTCGCGGTCAGCTCGAGGTCAGCAATCCACTCCTGCGGAGCGCGCTCTCGCGTCACCGTGGCGAGAATCACGAGATCGGTCTGCGCATCCGGCGGCGTCAGCGCGAGCGCCCGCTCGATCAGTTCGCGGTCCACCGTGACCGGCAGCCGGCCGGCGAGGTCGCGCAGCGGGGCGATCGGATCGTCCTCAGCCAGGATCAGCCGCAGCTCCGCGCCGATGCGCGCGCCGCTGACGCTGTCGAACGCCGCCGCGTCGGCGAGTTCTCGGGTGTGCGGGTCGATCTCGAATCCGAGCCGATGCGCGTAGCGCACGAGGCGCATGACGCGGGTCGGGTCGTCCACAAAGCCGGCGTCGTGGAGCACCCGCAGCCGCCGAGCGGCGAGATCGTCCGCCGCGCGAGCGTCCGCGATCATCTCGGCGCCGGCCAGTGTCACAGCGATTGCGTTCACGGAGAAGTCGCGGCGCCGCAGATCGTCGGCCAGCGTGGCCGGCGCGACCTGCGGGAGCGCCCCGGGCTTCGAGTAGGTCTCGGTCCGTGCCATCGCGATGTCGATCGACCAGCCGTCGCGCTCGACTCGAGCGGTCCCGAACGCGGCGTGCTCGGTCACCGTGCCGCCGATCTCGTGCGCGAGCGCCGCGGCGTCGCCTTCGACGACGATGTCGATCTCTCGCGGACTGGATCCGAGCAGCGTGTCGCGGACGAAGCCGCCGACCACGGCCGCGCGAGGAGCGCGAGCGGCCAGCGCCGCGGCGCCGTCGCGGCGGGCAGCGAGGGCCTCGATCACCATTTCGGGTGCAAAGGACTGGCTTGCCGACATCGTTTGAGTCTAGGCTGACGGACGCAATGGCCGACCAGCGAGACATCGACTTCACCTATTCACTCACCGATCGCGTCTTTCGCCTCAGCATGGGCGAGCTGGCGGACTTCAGCGGCGCGAAGTACGACGGCGACTTCTCGCTGACGCTCGCGCAGGCGCAGGCGCGCAAGCACGAGTACATCGCGGAGCAGATCGGGATCGACCCCGGCCGGCGGGTTCTCGACCTGGGCTGCGGCTGGGGGCCGCTACTGCACTTCATTCGCGAGCGTGGCGCCGACGGCGTCGGCGTGACGCTTTCGCGCGCCCAGCTGGCCTCGTGCCGGCGGCACGGACTCGACGTTCACCTGGCGGACGCGCGCCAGGTGACGCGTGCATCGTTCGGAGCGTTCGATGCGGTCGCAAGCCTCGGTGCGTTCGAGCATTTCTGCTCACCCGACGAGTACCGCGCCGGCCTCCAAGAGGACCTCTACCGCCGGCTGTTCGAGCACGTCGCGGGACTGCTGCCTGACAAGGGGCGGTTCTACCTACAGACGATGGTGTTCGGGCGCAACATGATCGCGCTCGACGAGGTATCGGTCAAAGCGCCACGCGATTCCGATGCTTTCGTACTGGCGTTACTCGGACGCCAGTTTCCGGGCTCGTGGCTGCCAACGAGCGAGCGGCAGGTGATCGAGTGCGCATCGCCTCACTTCAGGCTGGTTTCGGCTCAGAGCGGGCGCGTCGACTACATCGAGACGATCAACCAGTGGAACGCGCGGATCGGCGCGCGCAGCCTGCGCAAGTCACTCCTCAAGGCGCGGCTCCTGCCGCGCTGGCTGCTCAGCGAGGACTTCCGGTTCGCGTTCACATCAGGGGTCAGCGCGAACAAGGTCTGCTTCGAGCGCGAACTGCTCGACCACTTCAGGTTTGTTCTGGAGAAGAACTGAGGCGGACCGCTATCCCGGCGTCGGCGATGTGCCGCTTGGCCTCCGCGATCGTGTAGGTGCCGTAGTGGAAGATCGACGCGCAGAGCACCGCGTCGGCCCCGGCCTCGAGCGCCGCCACGAGGTGGTCGAGCGTTCCAGCGCCTCCTGAGGCGATGACCGGCACGCCCACGGCTGCGCTCACCGCGGCCGTCAACGGCAGGTCGTAGCCGTCGGTGGTCCCGTCGCGGTCCATGCTCGTCAGCAGGATCTCCCCAGCACCGCGCTGCACGCCCTCGCGCACCCAATCGAGAACGTCGCGCTCCACCGCCTCGCGGCCGCCGCGCACGTGGACGCCCCAACTTGCGTCGCCGGTGGCCTTGGCGTCGATCGCGAGCACGACGCACTGCGATCCAAACTGGGCCGCCAGCTCGTCGACGAGGCCCGGACGTGCGACCGCCGCGCTGTTGACCGAAACCTTGTCGGCGCCGGCGTCGAGAACCGCCTGCGCGTCCGCGACCGAGCGGATGCCGCCGCCCACCGTGAACGGGACAAAGACGTCGTCGGCTGTGCGCCGCGCGAGGTCGACGATCGTGTCTCGCTTCTCATGGGTCGCGGTGATGTCGAGGAAGACGAGCTCGTCGGCACCGCCACGGTCATACAAAGCCGCCAGCTCAACCGGGTCGCCCGCGTCGCGGAGCTCGAGGAACCGCGTCCCCTTGACCACCCGTCCGCCGTCGACATCGAGACAGGGGATGACGCGCTTCAGGTGCACAGGACCGCGTTCGCCTCGGCAATCGTGAAACGGCCTTCGTAGAGGGCCTTGCCTGTTATGAGGCCGGCGAGCTTTGGGTGGTGCAGGTTCTTGAGGGCCTGCAGATCCTCGAGCGATCCGATGCCGCCGGCGTAGATCAGCTCGCCAGCGGCGTCGGCGATGGCGTGGAGTGCGTCGAGGTCGAGGTTTCCGAGCATGCCGTCGCGCTCGATGTCCGTGTAGATGATGGTGGCGACCCCGCTCGCCGTCAGGGCGGTTGTGGCGTCGACTGCTTGGAGCTCGGTCGTTTCGAGCCAGCCGGAGGTTGCGACGGTGCCGTTGCGGGCGTCGACTGAGACGACGATGCGCTCGCCGTGCCGTTCGAGGGCTCGCTCGAGGAGATCGGGGTCCTTGAAGGCGGCTGTGCCGATGATCGCGCGCTTTGCGCCGGCGGCGAGAACGGCGTCGATTGCGTCGATCGAGCGCAGGCCTCCTCCGAACTGGACCTCGAGATCGGTCTGGAGCGCAATCGTCCGCAGGCTGTCGAGGTTCGCGGGCGCACCCTGCCGCGCGCCATCGAGATCCACAACGTGAAGGTGCTCCGCGCCGTCTGACGCCCATTGCCGCGCAGCGGCAATGGGCTCAGCGGCATACGTCGTTGAACGGTCGAAGTCGCCCTGGGAGAGGCGGACGACGTGCCCGTCGAGGATGTCCAGCGCGGGATAGAGGATCACGCCGCGGGGACGCAGACCGAGACGAAGTTCGCGAGTAGACGCAGGCCGTCGAGCGAGGACTTCTCGGGATGGAACTGCACGCCGGTAAAAGAGCCCCGCGACACCGCGGTCACGAAGGATCGCCCGTACTCGGCTTCGCCCAGGATGTCCGCGGGATCCGCCGGCTCGCAGGCGTAGCTGTGTACGTGGTAGTAAGCGACGTCACGCGCCACGCCGTCGAGGATCGGCGAATCCTTGCGCCAGTGGACCGCGCTCCAGCCGATGTGCGGCAGCTTGTGATCGGGTGCCGGCAGCTCGGTTACCGCTCCCGGCACGATCCCCATCCCCTTTGCGCCGCCAAGCTCGTCAGAGCGGTCAAAAGCAAGCTGAAGCCCCAGACAGATACCCAGCACCGGTACGCCAGCACGAACCTGCTCGACCAGAAAATCGTCAAGACCAAGCGCCCTCAGGTTCTCGATCGCGCGCGGGAACGCACCCACTCCCGGCAGGACCAAGCCGGCGCAGCCCGCGAGCACCACGTGGTCAGACGACACGACCACGCGCGCGCCAACATGCTCGAGCGCCTTCTCAACCGACCGCCGGTTTCCCATCCCATAGTCCACCACCCCAACCAAAGCGCCACCCAGCGCCTGCCCAGCACGCGAGGACGGCGATACGAGGCCACTCACAGCACACCCTTCGTCGAGGGCACACCGGTCTCGGTCGGATCGAGCTCAACAGCCGCCCGCAGCGCTCGGCCGAACGCCTTGAACGAGGCCTCGATCATGTGATGGGCGTTGCCTGGTGCCTCGAGCGCGATGTGGATCGTGAGCTTCGCGTTGTTGGCTACCGCGCGGAAGAACTCCTCGAGCAACTCGTGCTCGAAACCGCCGGTTGCCCCGGGCGGGAGGTCGCCGGTGAGCGCGAGGTACGGCCGGCCGGAGATGTCGATCGCACAGAGTGCGCGAGCCTCGTCCATCGGCACGATCGCATCGCCGTAGCGGTAGATCCCGGCGCGGTCGCCGAGCGCCTCGTCGAGCGCCTGGCCGAGAACGATCGCTGTGTCCTCGACCGTGTGGTGGCCGCCGGTCTCGAGATCGCCGGTGACCGCGACGTCGAGATCGAGGCGCCCGTGGCGAGCAAGCAGGTCGAGCATGTGATCGAGGAAGCCGATCCCGGTCAACCGCTTGCCCGCGCCGGTACCCTCCAGCGTGAGGCTGAGCGTGACCTTGGTCTCGCGAGTCTCGCGAGTGATCTCGGCGCTGCGGGTCATGGTGTCTGATTGTCCTCGATCGAGGGGACGCGGGCGCGCATCGACTCGGCGTGCAGGGAGAAGCCCTCCGCGAGAGCGATCGGAGCCCCCGCGGCGATCAGCGCGGGTAGTGCCGACGGAGTGATCCGCACCTCGGCCATGTTGCGCCGGAAGTGAGCCGGGTTAAGGCCAGAGGCGAAGCGCGCCGAGCCGGCGGTCGGGAGGATGTGGTTCGAGCCCGCGACATAGTCGCCGAATGCGGTCGCGGACGCCCACCCGACGAAGACGCAGCCGGCGCTCCGTACCCCACCGGCGAGCTCCTCGGCGCCCGGCCCGATCAGTTCGAGGTGCTCGGGCGCATAGGCGTTGGCCAGCTCGAGCCCCTGGTCGAGGGATGCTGTCTCGACCAGCGCGCAGGTCGCGTCGGTCGATGTCCGGTGGGCTCGTTCGAGCGCGACGATGTCGGCCTCGAGGAGGTCGAGGAGCTCGCGCTGCGGCGATGCCGCGATGACGACGGTCGCGGCTCCGTGCTCGGCCTGAGCCAGAAGGTCGAGCGCGATCAGGCGGATCGAACCAGGGTCCTGCCCGTCGAACAGCACGAACAGATCGCTTGGGCCAGCGAAGCCGTCGATACCAACGCGGTCGCTGACCAGACGCTTCGCCTCCTGCACGTAGAGGTTCCCCGGGCCGACGATCACGTCGACCCGCGGGATCTGCTCGGTCCCGATCGCGAGCGCGGCAATCGCCTGCGCGCCCCCGACCCGGTAGACCTCCTCGACGCCCGCAAGCGCGCACGCGCCAAGCAGCACCGGATCGGTCGGCGGCGGGCTGCACACCACCACCTCGGGAACACCTGCAGCGCGAGCGGTGACGACGCCCATCACGACGGTGCTCGGGTAGGGGGCCTGACCGCCCGGGACGTAGACGGCGGCTCGCGCGACGGGAACCTCGCGCAGTAACACGTGATGGCCCTGCGGCAGCGTGGTCTCGCGCGGCTCGTGTGCTGCTCCCCAGCCGACGGCGGCGACGTTTGCGATCGCGACCTCGAGGCCGGCGCGGACGTCCGGCGCGAGCGAGTCGAGGGCCGCGCTGAGCTCCGCGGCGGAGACCCGCGCGTGCGGCGCCGGCGACTGGTCGAACCGCGCCGTGTACTCGGCCACCGCTACGTCGCCCCGCGCCGCGACGTCGGCGATGATCGCGGTCACGGCCGCGGTGACGTCGGCGGCGCCGGGCACGAGCCCCCTGATCTGGGCCACGGTTCCGGCCCCCGCGGTCAGTCGCTCAAATCGCACGGGCGCGCTCGAGCAGCTCGTCGATCGCTGCCGCCTTCAGCTTGTGCGCCACCGGGTTGGCGATCAGCCGCGCCGTGCACTGCGCGATCTCCTCGCGGATCACGAGGTGGTTTTCTCGCAGTGTCGTGCCGGTCGCCGTGAGGTCGACGATCGCCTCCACGAGGCCGGTCAGCGGCGCCAGCTCCACCGACCCCTTGACCTCGATGATCTCGGCCTGCCGGCCCGTGTCCTCGAAGTAGCGCGAGGCGACGCGCGGGTACTTGGTCGCGACGCGGATCACCCCGAGGCGGCGCAGCGCCTCGACCGCCGGGTCGGGCCCCTCGCGCGTCGCCATCACCATCGTGCAGCTACCGAACCCGAGGTCACGCAACTCGTATACGTCGCGACTGGCACCCGGGACGGCGGCATCGGTCAACTCCATCAGAACGTCCTTGCCGGTCACCCCGAGATCGGCGGCTCCCGCGGCAACGTAGGTCGGGACATCCGACGGCCGCATGGTGATGAGTCCGACGTCACCGAAGACGAGCTTGCGATCGTTGCTTCGGACCTCGTCGGTACGCACGCCAAGGACGTCAAGCCAGTCGAGCGTCTCCTCGAACAGCGCGCCACGCGGCACGGCGATGATCAGGCCGTTGGTGCTCATCAAAGGCGCTCCTCGGCGGCGAGCGCGAGGTGCAGACGGTCGACCTCCAGGGCGAAACCGACCGCCGGAAGGCTTCGGCCAAACTCGCCGAGCAGGTTGTCGTAGCGGCCGCCGCCACCGATCGGCATCCCGAGCGCGGGGTCGTAGACCTCGAACACCGCACCGGTGTAGTAACCGGGTCCACGCGACAGGCCGAGGTCGAAGATCACACGCGCCGCCACATCCGCATCGAGCAGGTCGTGAACCGCCCGCAGGCCGGCAACCGCGTCGGCCACCGGACCGTGCGGGCCGTGCAGCACATCGGCGCCGCCGCGCAGCTGGGGCACCGAGAGCAGCATCTGGATCGCGTCGTCGGGGATCGCAAGGTCGCGCAGCCCTCGCTCGAGGCCGACGAAATCGCCGCGCGCGAGCTCGTCCAGTAGCCGGGCGCGGTCCTCGGTCTCGACGCCGAGCGAGTCGAGCAGCGCCGGGTAGAGCGTTGCGTCGCCGATGCCAACGCGGTAACGCGCGAGGCCGACCGCATCGAGCGAACGGCACAGCACGGTCACCGCCTCCGCCGTGCCGCGCGGAGCGGGCGCACCGATCAGCTCGACCCCGGCCTGGAGGAACTCGCGCGGCTGCCCGCGCTGGGGACGCACACCGCGGTAGGAGTGAGCGAAGTAGGAGAAGCGCAGAGGCGGGTCCGCGGTCGGGTAGCGCGTGGCGACAACGCGCGCGATCGGGACCGTCATGTCTGAGCGTAGGACGAGCACCGCGCCGTTCTCATCGAACACGCGGTACGCGGGACGCAGGCTCGCGAGCGGTGCGCGGGTGATGACGCTCTCATATTCGAGTGCCGGCGTATAGACCTCGCCGTAGCCCGCGTCGCTCCAGACGGTGCGCAGGGCTTCAGTGATTGCGCGAAGCTCGCGCATCTCGTCGGGGAGCACATCGCGCGTCCCGCTTGGGATCGGGTGGATCATTGCCGGGACGGTATAGATCCGGGTGTGCTCGCCGCGCCCCGCGCGGCTGCGCTCACGCGAATCGGCGGCGCGGACGCTCGACTGACGGCGCCTAGGCGAATGGGATCAGGGCGTCTGGCGCCAGCTCTGGTGGTGCCTCGGGGCGCTGTGCGGGGACCTGGCCGCGGCTGCGCGGCCGGCGCACGCGGATGTACTCGGCGAGGAAGTAGGAGCCGAGCACCAGAACCATTGCGACCAGCTGGGCGCTGAGGGTCTCGACGTTCGGGAAGAGCGAGAACCACGTGCCGAGCCAGCCAGGGAAGCTGACGCCGATCGGGGTGGTGCCGATCCACCCGGCCAGCTGCATCTCGTTGACCTGCTCCCCGACCATGACGAACAGCACCACGCAAAGCATCGCGCCCGTGACGATCAAAAGGCGCTTGTACGGGAGCTTCTGGTGCAGACCGAACGTGAGGACACCGACCGCGCCGGTGAAGAGAAGGCCCAGAAGCGCCCCCTCGAACACCACGCTGGAGCCCGAGCTCACGCGGATCGTCTGGAGGAAGATCACGACCTCGAATCCCTCGCGGTAGACGGATGTGAAACCGAGCAGCGCGAGGCCCAACATCATGCGCCGGAGGTTGCGGTCGCCGTCACCCCCGCCGAGCAATCCCCGACGGCGCTTGTGGTGATGGGATATCCAGCCGGTCCAGTAGACCCGGTGGAAGAACCAGTTCATCACGACGAGCAGGACGATGATGGCGGGGATTCCCGTCGCGGCCTGCACGTCGAGGCCGCGACCGCCGAGCTGGCCGATCAGCCAGACCGCGACGAACCACGTGCCGACCGTCGCCAGCAGGCCGAGGGAGCCGCCGGCGGCGACCGGCCGACGGTAGACCTTGTTCGCACCGAGGAAGCTGGCGAGCACAGCCGCGAGCACGAGAATCGTCTCGAGCCCTTCGCGGAAGACGAGGATCGCACTGTCGATTACCGCGGTGGTGCGGCTGAGGTGTCCCGCGTGGGCGACCAGAGCGGGGTTCGGAGTGCCGCCCCTGGCGTTCCAGCCGAGAACGACGGCGGTGACGCCGACCGCAAGCACGACCAGCGTCCATACGTATAGGTAGCGGTTGTGCGCGGGCGCCGCCGGGGACGACGCGCCGACGGCGTCGGGCTGGATGGTCTTGGAGGACAAGCTCGAACTCCTGCGGAGGACTTAGGGCACCCTAACACAGCGCCCTCCAGCGCAGCTGCGGCAAGACCCGCATGAGCTACGACTACTCGTAGCCGGCAGCAAGCACCGGCTCGGCCGGAACGCGTTCGATCTGTGCGCCGAGCTCGCGCAGACGCTCGTCGATCCGCTCGTAGCCGCGGTCGATCTGCGCGACGCTTCCGATCTCGCTGCGACCGTCGGCGCACAGCGCGGCGATCAGCATCGCCATGCCGGCGCGAATGTCCGGCGACTCCAGGCGCGCTCCGCGCAGGCGCCGCGGCCCGGTCACGATCGCGCGGTGCGGGTCGCAGGAGACGATGTCGGCGCCCATCGCCGCGAGCTTGTCGGTGAACACCAGGCGGCTCTCAAACATCCATTCGTGGATCAGGACCGAACCCTCGGCCTGTGTTGCCAGCGCGAGCGCAATGCTGGTGAGGTCGGCCGGAAACGCGGGCCACGGACCGTCCATCACCTTGCGCTTGTAGCCCCCGACGTCTGCCTTGACGACCAGTCTCTGGTTGCCTGGAACCACCACGTCGCCTCCGTCGAACTCGCTGTGCAGCCCGAGCTGGCCAAAGACCATGCAGATCATGCGCAGGTCCTGGGGGATCGTGTTCTTGATCCGCAACTCGCCGCCGGTCACGCCCGCGAGTGCCATGAAGCTGCCGATCTCGATGTGGTCGGGAGCGATCTCGTGCCGCGCGCCGTGGAGGCGTTCGGCGCCGTGGACGGTCAGGACGTTCGAGCCGATGCCCTCGATTCGTGCGCCCATGCTGACGAGCAGGCGCGCGAGGTCCTGGACGTGCGGCTCGCAGGCGGCGTTCGAGATGGTCGTGGCACCCGGTGTCAGCGCCGCCGCCATCAGAACGTTCTCGGTCGCCATCACCGATGGCTCATCCATGAAAACGTCGCCCGCTCGGAGCCCGTCGGGTGCACGCAGCACGAAGCCGTGCTCGTATTCGCAATTCGCGCCGAGGGCGCGGAAGCCGTCGATGTGAGGATCAAGACGGCGACGTCCGATGAAATCGCCGCCCGGCGGCGGCATCTCGGCCCGACCGAAGCGCGCGAGCAACGGACCTGCCAGCAGGAACGAGGCCCGGATCTCCTCCGCCACCTCGGTCTCCAGGGTCGCGGTGTCGACGTCGGCGGCGCAGAGCGAGAGCTCGTTTTCGCCGCGCCAAGCGACCTGCACGCCGATTCCCTCGAGAATCTCGAGCATGAAGTCGACGTCGCGGATCCGCGGGACGTTCACGATCTCCAGGGTCTCGTCGGTCAGAACCGACGCGGCCAGGATCGGCAGCGCCGCGTTCTTGTTGCCGGCGGGGGTGACCGTGCCGCTGAGCGGCACGCCGCCGGTGATGATGAACCGCTCCATGACGTCGTGAGCGTCCACGATTGCAGCCCTGCGGACGCGCCGCAAGCCTAACAGCCCCCGGGGGGCTAGCTAAGGCAGGGGCGCCCCGGCAAGTGCGGCGATGACGCCGAGAATGCCGGCGGTGAGCAGCGTCTGCACCACGCCGCGCCGAAGGAGCAGAAGCGCGACCGCAGCACCCGCAAGGACGCCGAACTGCCAGCCCTCGTGGAGCGCAAGCGCGAGGCTGACCGCGGCACCAAGGATCGCCCCGATCGCGGCCGGACCCGCGCCGTCGAGGAACGCGCGCGCGTGCATGTTGGCCCGGATGCGCTCGAAGCGGTTGCCCCCGAGCAGGATGAACGAGAACGACGGCGTGAACGCCACTAGCGACGCGAAGATGCCGCCGACGATCCCGTGCGCGGCGTAGCCGACGGCCGCGATCGTCGCAACCACAGGCCCGGGCGTGATCTGGCCGAGCGCAACCGCGTTCAGGAACTGTGCGTTGCTCATCCAGTGGTAGGTGTGCACGGCGTCACCCTGCATCAGTGGGACGATCACAAAGCCACCGCCGTAGGAGAGCGCGCCGACCTTGAATGCCGTCCAGGCGAGCGCTCCAAAGCCGCCGACGGCGGCAGCGGGCGCAAGGAGGCCGAGGATCCCGGCGTGGATCGACGGCTGCGGAGCCTGGCGCTGTCGCCGCGCAAGCTCGAGGAGCCCGCAGCCGACCAGCACCACCACGAGGTAGGGGCCTGCGAAGACCGCGCCGGCTCCGCCGGCCAGGAGATAGACCGCCCACATCACCTCGCGTGCGCGCTGCCCGCGCGCACGCTCGATGCTCGGAGCCAGAAACCCGCGCGCGGCCGCAAGCGCGACGGCGGCCACGGCAGCGCCGGCCCCGGCTCCCGCGCCACGGACCCAGAGCGGCGGCGCGTGGGCGAGAAAGACGACCGACAGCGCAAGGACGAGCACGACGGCGGGGATGACAAACCCGGCGCCGCCGACGATCGCACCTAGTGGCCCGGCGACCCGGTTCGCGCAAAAGATCGCCATCTGTGTGGATGCCGGTCCTGGCAGCAGGCCGCATGCCGCGTTCGCGTCCTCGAACTCGGTCGGGTCAAGCCAATGCTTGCGCTCGACGACAAGCTTCCGCAGCAGCGCGATGTGCGCCGGCGGGCCGCCGAACCCAGTGACGCCGATCCGCGTCCACTCACGGGCGACTGTCCCGAGCGACGCTGTCGGATCGTTGGGATCGGCGGATCGGCTGGAGGGCATCGGGGCACCCTACGGCGCGGGGGGCCGACGGAGTGCTACGCGGATGTAAACCGCGCGCACGACCGGCCGAACACATGTTCGCTGCAATTTCCCGTGCACGGCAAAACGCCCGCGGGTATTGGGCCTTTCGCGGATTCGACCGGCGTCTGAGAGGTGCTCCGCCGGTGTTCTGTCCGGCTCGGCTCCTACCTTTACGAACACATGTTCTGGCGCCAGCACCACACCTCCGCAGGATCCGGCGCCACACGTCGCGCGCTTGACCAGGTTCGTACCCTGCTGCTTCTCGACCCGCCGCCCTACGACTGGGCGACGGAGCTCGGGTGGCCGCCGTACGGCTCCGTCGAGTCGCGCGCGCTTCGGCTGTTCACGCCCGCAGATGGGCACTTTCCGCGGCAGCTGCGTTCGACCAGCTATCGCCGGCGGATCGGGACAGTGTCGGAGCGTCCACAGCAGTGCCTGCGCCCGATTCGACGCAGGGTTGTGCCGCAGGTCTGTTCACGACCCGCAGGCCGCGCGCTGGGTAAGCGCGTGGTAGGTCGCTGAGGCTGGGAGGCCGACCACGCCCCCCAACGGGGGCAGCGGCAGGGCCCGCGCCGGGGCTTCCGTTTTACGGAGAGCCCCGGCGTAAAGGGCGCGCGCTGACGGCACGCGGAGGGCCCCGCTCTCGCGAGGCCCTCGCTGCTACTGAAGAAACCGGCGGCGTCCTACTCTCCCGGGCCCTTGCGGGCCAAGTACCATCGGCGCTGAGGGGCTTAACTGCTCTGTTCGGAATGGGAAGAGGTGTTTCCCCCTCGCCATAGCCACCGGAAAACGGCGAGAAACCGCCCCGGCGGACCCTCAAAACTGCACAGCGCCACAAGTCGCGGGCATCACGAAGTTATCCGTCAAGCCCTCGACCCATTAGTACCAGTCTCCTGCAAGCGTTACCGCTCTTCCAGAGCTGGCCTATCAACCTGGTGGTCTACCAGGGGTCTTACTCCCTCTAGGGGATGGGAGAGTTCATCTCGAGGTTGGCTTCCCACTTAGATGCTTTCAGCGGTTATCCAAACCAGACGTAGCTAATCTGCGATGCCGTTGGCACGACAACAGAGACACCAGAGGTCTGTTCATCCCGGTCCTCTCGTACTAGGGACAACCCCTCTCAACTCTCCAACGCCCACGGCAGATAGGGACCGAACTGTCTTGCGACGTTCTGAACCCAGCTCGCGTACCGCTTTAATGGGCGAACAGCCCAACCCTTGGGACCGACTACAGCCCCAGGATGCGACGAGCCGACATCGAGGTGCCAAACCGGGCCGTCGATGTG
>CAYQZU010000014.1:0-70661 GCA_964422115.1 uncultured Solirubrobacteraceae bacterium
CGCGGCCTGCGCTCGATCATCGAGGAGGTCCTGCTCGAGGTCCAGTTCGAGCTGCCCTCCCGCCGCGACGTCAAGAAGTGCGTCGTCACGCGCGAGACGATCGAGAAGGGCCTCACGCCGACGCTCGTCACCGAAGCCGTCGCCGACGAACCGCCGGCCGAGCGGCTCGAAGAAGCCGGTTAGCAGGTCGTCCTGGCGTATACGCCAGGACGCACCTCGGCGCATGCGCCGAGGTGGGGATCGTTGCATGCAACGATCCCGCCCAAGAACCCACCCAAGACTCACGAGCACCAGGTGAGCTGAGCGAGGACAGCCGGCGGAGCCCGCTCCCGCAGCAGTAGCCTTCGAGAACGTGCCTCCACGCCGATCGACAGACGATCTTGCCTCGCGCAAGCGCTTCGAGCCGGGCGAGGTCGAGCCGCGGCTGACCCGGCAGTGGCTCGCGTCGGGGATCTTCAACCCGGACGCGCAGGGCGACGCCGCGGATAACTATTCGATCGCGATCCCGCCGCCGAACGTGACCGGCGCGCTGCACATGGGGCACGCCTTCGGCGGGACGATGCAGGACGCGCTGATCCGTCGCGCGCGGATGGCGGGGCGGCGCACGAAATGGATCTTTGGCACCGACCACGCGGGGATCGCGACTCAGACCCAGGTCGAGCGTCAGGTGCTCGCGGAGGGCGCGTCGCGCGCCGAGCTCGGGCGCGCGGCGTTCATCGAGCGGACCTGGCGCTGGCGCGAGGAGTACGGGTCGACGATCGTCGAGCAGTACAAGCGGCTCGGCGCGTCCGCCGATTTCGAAGACGAGCATTTCACGCTCGACCCCGACTACCACGAGGCGGTCGTAAAGGTCTTCATCGCGCTCTACGAGCGCGGCTACATCCACCGCGACCACTACCTCGTCAACTGGGATCCGGGCAGCCGCTCGGCGATCTCCGACCTCGAGGTGGAGGAGCAGGAGGAGGTCGATACCCTTTTTTCGATCGCTTACGCGATCGAAAACGGGGGCGAGATTGTTGTCGCGACCGTGCGCCCGGAGACGATGCTGGGTGATGTGGCGGTGGCGGTCAACCCGACGGATCCGCGCTACTCGCACCTGATCGGCCAGTTCGCGATCCTGCCGCTCGTCGGGCGCCGGCTGCCGATCATCGCCGACGACTACGTCAAGCCCGAGTTCGGCACCGGCGCGCTGAAGATCACGCCCGGCCACGACCCCAACGACTTCGAGATCGGCCGCCGCCACAACCTCCCCGTCATCTCCGTCATCGGCGAAGACGGTCGAATGACCGTCGAATCGACCCAGCCCTACGCCGGAATGACGGTCGCACAAGCCAAGGAAGCTGTCATCACGGCGCTCGAAGCCGAAGGACGTATTCGAGATCGTGAGCCCTACACCCACGCGGTCCCGCACTCCCAACGCTCAGGCGAACGCATCGAGCCCCTGATCTCGCTGCAGTGGTTCATGCGCATGGACGAGCTCGCGAAGCCGGCGATCGAGGTTGTCAAGCGTGGGGAGGTGCGCTTCTTCCCGCCGCGCCAGGGCGATGTCTACCTCGACTGGATGGAGAACATCCGCCCGTGGTGTGTCTCGCGCCAGCTCTGGTGGGGCCACCAGCTGCCGGTCTACTACTGCGACGCGTGCGAGGAGACCTATGTCGCGGCGGCGGCGCCCGAGCGCTGCGGGGCCTGTGACGGTCCGGTTCGCCAGGACGAGGACGTGCTCGACACGTGGTTCTCGAGCGCGCTCTGGCCATTTGCAACGCTCGGCTGGCCGGCCCAGACCGACGCTCTGCGCGCCTTCTACCCGACCGACGTGCTCGTCACGGCACGCGAGATCCTCTATCTGTGGGTCGCGCGGATGATCATGATGGGCCTCGAGTTCACCGGGCAGATCCCGTTCCGCGACGTCTGCATCACTTCGGTGATCCAGGCGCGCGACGGGCGCCGCATGTCGAAGTCGCTCGGGACCGGGATCGACCCGCTCGGCGAGATCGACAAGCATGGCGCCGACGCGGTCCGCTTCGGTCTGCTCGCGATGGGCTCGAGTCAGGACGTCAAATACTCCGACGAGAAGGTCCGACAGGGCCAGGATCTCGCGAACAAGCTGTTCAACGTCTCGCGATTCGTGGTTCTGTCGATCGATCCAGAGGCCGTTGCGGATGCGCGGCCGAGTGCGATCGAGGATCGCTGGATCCTCTCGCGGCTCGTGCGGATCGACCGCCAGCTCCACGAACGCTTCGAGAGCTATGACTTTTCGCATGCTGCGCTCGACCTCTACGACTTCATCTATGGCGAGCTGTGCGATTGGTATGTGGAGCTGGTCAAGCCGCGGTTCCAGGGCTCGGAGCGCTCGGAGCTCAGCTCGACGCTGCGCTTCGTGCTGCGCGAGACGCTCGTGATCGCGCATCCGCTGATCCCGTTCGTGACCGAGGAGATGTGGTCCTACGTGCGTGGCGAGGACGAGGGGCTGCTCGCCGCTCACGTCCGCACGCCGCTGCCCGACTCCCTGCGCGACCCCGAGGCCGAGGAGCAGCTCGAGCGCATGATCGCCGCAACCCAGGCGATCCGCAGCTGGCGCGACAGCGTGAACATCGTCCCCGGCACGCGGATCGTCGCCCGCATCGAGGCCCCCGGCTACGCCGAGACAGCACACCTCATCGCCGCGCAAGCCCGCCTCGACCTCCACGAAAGCGCCCGCAACGGAAGCGAGCCGCAGGCAAGCGTCGCAATCCCCGGCGGCACGATCGCAATCCTCGAAGGCGTCGACCTCGCCGCGCAGGCCCGCAGGGCCGACCAGCGACGCGCCGAGCTGCGCACCGAGATCGCCCGGGCCAAGGCCAAGCTCGGCAACGCCGCCTTCACCGCCAACGCACCGCCCGAGATCGTCGCCAAAGGGCAGCAGAAGCTCGCTCAGCTCGAGGAGGAGCTCCGACAGGCTGATGGACGCAATCCCTGACTCCCAAGCACTGAGCTCTGACGAGGCAGAAACCCTTCTGCTCCGACGAGAACGGTTTGGTATGCGCTTCGGCCTCGACCGGATCCGCCGCCTGCTGAACGTGCTGGAGCTGGCTGAGATGCCGTTCCCCTCCGTCCACATCGTCGGCACCAACGGGAAGTCCTCGACGTCGCGGATGACCGCCGCGCTGCTCGAACGCCACGGCCTGCGGACCGGCTGCTTCACCTCGCCGCACCTCCTCAGCTACCGCGAACGCATCCGGATCGGGGAGCGCGACATCGCGCCGGAGCGCTTCGCGGCGCAGGTCGCCGCCACGGTCCATGCGGCGGATCTCGTCGACCGCTCACAGGGCGACCCGAATGATCGCGTGACGCAGTTCGAGCTACTGACAGCCGCCGCGCTCTCGGAGTTCGCCCGCGAGCGCGTCGACGTGGCGGTGCTGGAGGCGGGTCTCGGCGGCCGCTACGACGCGACGAGCGTCGTCGGCTCACCCGTCGTGGTGCTGACGAACGTCGGGCTCGAGCACACGCGCTACCTCGGCCCGACCGTCGCCGACATCGCGCGCGAGAAGCTCGCGGTGGTTGGCCCCGGTGCCACGCTCGTGGTCGGGCCGCACCTGCACCCGGACGCCCTCGCGCTCGCGGCTGCGACTGCGGCCGAGCATGAAGCGACGCTCGTGCAGGTCGTCGAGGATCCCGACGGCTGTCCGCGGCTGCTCGCCCGCGGTGCCTACCAGCGACGCAACTTCGCGGTGGCCCGCGCCGCCGCGACCGCGCTGCTCGGTCACCCGCTCGATCCCTCGGCGGTCGAGGACGCAGCCGCCACCGTCACCGTTCCGGGTCGCTTCGAGGTGCGCGCGGGCGAACCGCTGACGATCCTCGACACGGCCCACAATCCCGCCGCGATCGAGTCGGTCGGCGAGTCGCTGCCCGAGGTCGTCGGCTCGCGGCGCCTCGTCACGCTCGTCTCGATCCTCGACGACAAGGACGCGGCGACGATGCTCGCGCTCCTCGCTCAGCGGTCTGACGCGGTCGTCTGCACCGCCTGTGCGAGCAGCAGGGCGCTGCCCGCGGCGACGCTCGGTTCGCTGCTGGCGCAGGTCGGCGCCGACACATCGGCCGTCGTCGAGCCCGATCCGCGCCGTGCTCTCGATCGCGCCCGCGAGCTGGCCGGGGGCGACGGGGTGGTCCTCGTCACCGGCACCACATACCTCGTGGCCGACCTCCTGCGCGACCCCCGGTCCGGACCGGGGTCGGAGTTCTGATGTGGGACGAGACGCCCTCGTTGCTCGCGATGATCGCCCTGGTCGCGGTCGTGGTGATCGTCGTGATTCTCGTATTCGTCGGGATCGGCTACGCGTTCGGCCGTTTGGTTCTGTAATTGCGGACGCAGATTTTCGCCTTGCGGCCGATACACTCGCGTTAACAATGCCTGCACCTATCGCCTATTTCGGTATCAGCAGCCGCGGGGTGAACCTGTTCATCAACCTGCTGATCCTGTTCGTCGTGATCCTCTGGCTCGCGCTGATCTACTGGACGCGCGCCGACGCGAAGCGACGAATCGACGATCCGCTGCTCGTGCTCTGCGCGACCGTGGCGGCCTTCGTTCCGTTCATCGGCACGCTCGTCTACATGATCGTGCGGCCGCCGGAGTACCTCGAGGACGTCCGCGAACGCGACCTCGAGATCGAGGCGAGCGAGGCGCGGATCGCGCAGCTCTCCTACTACGCGTGTCCGTACTGCCATCAGGAGGTGGAGAAGGACTTCCTGATCTGCCCGAGCTGTCACAGCCGGCTGCGTGACCCATGTGCGCGCTGCCACCGCCCGCTCGACCTGACCTGGACCGTGTGCCCATACTGCGAGGCGCACGTCGCCGAGCCGGTGCCGGCGCCTCGCCGCCGCCGCGAGAGCCTCGCGCGCGAGGCTCCACCGGCGTAGAGCTCCGGGCCCGTCGGCGAAGCGTTCGACGCTCCGAGTCCGCGCACGCCGGCTTCCTCGCCAGCGCATCGTCCGTTGTGCCGCACGCAGACGCCGGTTGGACACGAGGCCCCCCACGACGGCCGGGCCCGCCTGTTCCCGATCACGCGTCTTGACACGCGCGCGGCCGCTTGGCCGCGAGGACGGGCCTCGGTCATGTACCCTTCGCGCCGCACGGGCTTCTCCCGAGGCCGCCCGGAGCTATGACCGAACGCACTCTCATCCTCGTCAAGCCCGACGCCTACGCGCGCAACCTCACGGGCGAGATTATCGGTCGCTTTGAGCGCAAGGGTCTGCGCCCGGTGGCCCTTCGTGTGATGACCGCCGAGCGCGAGCTTGCCGAGCGCCACTATGCCGAGCACGCTGAGCGGCCCTTCTTCGGCGAGCTGGTCGACTTCATCACCTCGGGTCCGCTCGTGGCGATGGTTCTGGAGGGCGAGTCGGCGATCACGGCGGCGCGCCAGCTGATCGGCGCGACGAACCCGCTCGAGGCCGCGCCCGGCTCGATCCGGGGCGATTTCGCGCTCGCGACCGGCGAGAACCTGGTCCATGGGTCCGACGGCCCGGAGTCGGCGGCCCGCGAGATCGGAATCTTCTTCGGCGAGGACGACGCCTGAGGCTGGTCCTTGCCTCGCGCTCGCCCCAGCGGCGAGCGATTCTCGAGCGGCTCGGCGTGGCGTTTGAGGTCCGGCCTGCCGATGTCGAGGAGTCCGAGCACGGAGAGCCGGTCAGCGTGGCGCGGGAGAACGCGCTGCGCAAGGCGCGCGCCGCCGCGGCGGGTGAGGGCGAGGTGGTCCTGGCGGTCGACACGATCGTCACGCTCGACGGTCGGATCTACGGCAAGCCGGCTGATGAGAGCGAGGCGGGGGCGACGCTGCGGGCCCTGTCCGGCGCAACGCACGAGGTGATCAGCGGCCTCGTGCTGCTCCAGCCCGGATACGAGCCGATCGTCCACCACGCGCTCACTCGCGTGAGCTTCCGCGCGATCGACGACGACCTACTGCACTGGTATGTCGCGACCGGCGAATGGCGCGATCGCTCGGGCGGCTACGCGGTACAGCAGGCGGGTGGTGCGCTTGTCCGCGCGATCGAGGGCGACTTCAACAACGTGGTCGGGCTGCCGCTGGCGCTCCTGCTCGACGTGTGGCCGGCGCTTCGTGATGGGGAGCCGCCGCCGCGCCAGGCCTAGCCGACCGAGTGGCGGCGACGCTCGAACGCACCTGAATCCTGGTTTTGCAGCGTCTTTTGCGCCTCGTGGCAGGTCGGACCCTTCCTGGGGCGAAATGGTCGTCAGGTACAATCGAACCGAAGGTGGGGAACCCCCCTCCGCAGTGGCTCGCCCGGACACGGGGGCCCGGACGCGGCGCACCCGCCCCTGTTCAGCGCCTCTCCCTATGGGCCTCTTCAGCCACATGACAGGTTTGGGCGGCCGCGACCTCGCGGTCGACCTCGGCACGGCCAACACGCTCGTCTACATGCGCGGGCGCGGGATCGTGCTCTCCGAGCCGAGCGTGGTCGCGATCGATTCGCGGACCAACGAGGTCCACGCGGTCGGGATCGAGGCCAAGCGGATGCTCGGTCGCACGCCGGGCACGATTACGGCGATCCGCCCGTTGAAGGATGGCGTGATCGCCGACTTCGACGTCACGGAGGAGATGCTCCGCCATTTCATCCAGAAGGTGCACCAGAGCCGATTCGCGCATCCGCGAGTGGTCGTCTGCGTACCGTCCGGCGTCACCGGCGTGGAGAAGCGTGCGGTCGAGGAGGCCTGCCTCTCTGCCGGGGCGCGCGAGGCCTACCTGATCGAGGAGCCGATGGCGGCCGCGATCGGTGCGGGCCTGCCGGTTGGCGAGCCGACCGGATCGATGGTCGTCGATATCGGCGGCGGAACATCCGAGGTTGCGGTGATCTCGCTCGGCGGCATCGTCGTGTCCGAATCGATCCGGGTCGCGGGGGACGAGCTCGACAACGCGATCATCAACTACGCCAAACGCGAGTACAAGGTGTTGATCGGCCAGCAGACGGCTGAGGAGCTGAAGCTCGAGATCGGATCGGCCTTCCCGATGGCCGAGGAGCTCCAGGCCGAGATCCGCGGACGCGACATCGTCACCGGTCTACCGAAGACGGTCGTGCTGACGAGCGAGGAGATCCGGATCGCGCTCGACGAGCCGCTGACGCAGATCATCGGCGCGGTCAAGGCGACGCTCGATCGAACCCCGCCCGAGCTGGCGTCCGACATCATGGACCGCGGCATGATGCTCGCCGGCGGTGGCTCGCTGCTGCACGGTCTCGACGAGCGGATGCGCGACGAGACGAACATGCCCTGCCACCTCGCCGAGTCGCCGCTGACCTGCGTCGCGGTCGGCTCCGGTCGGTCGCTCGAGGAGTTCGAGGTGATCCAGCGCAGCAACCGCGTGGGGCGCAAGCGCAGCCGCCGGCGCTGAGGGTTGCGCTCCCGGCCGGGCAGGCGCACGGCGTGGCGAGCGCTCGCCCCGTTAGGCGCCTGTACGGCGCGTAACCTGTAGCCGACCCCCTTTTCTTCGTGTACCGAAAGCAAGTTCGACGTCGCCGCGCAGTACTCGCGCTGCTCGTGACCCTCTCGGTGATCCTGCTCAGCGCCTCCCTCGGCTCGTCCTCGGGCGGTCTGCCGGGCCGGCTTCAGTCCGGGTTCCTCGATCTGTTCGCGCCGGTGAAGGACGGCGTGAGCGTCCTGCTGACACCGGTCAGGGACGTCGTGAACGGCATCAACGACGTCGTTCACGCCACAACCCAGCGCGACGAGTACCGCGCCGAGAACCGTCGCCTGCTCGCGCAGAACGCGAGCCTCCAGGCCGATCGGCGCCAGTACCTTCAGCTGCGCAAGCTCTTCACGCTCGACACCCGGCTCGCCGTCCCGACCGGGGCGGCGGTGACCGCGCAGGTCACGGGTGAGTCCCCGAGCATCTGGTACTCGCACGTGATGATCGGCGCCGGGACCTCGAGCGGCGTGCATCTCGGCGACGTCGTCATCGACGGTGACGGCCTCGTCGGGCGGATCACGACCGTCGCCTCCGATGCGGCTGAGGTGACTCTCCTGACCGACTCGAGCTCGGCCGTTGCCGCGCGTGACGCGCGAACCGGAACGTGGGGCATCGTCGAGCCGGCCGCGGGCAGCACCGACCAGCTGCTGTTCGAGTTCCCGTCGAGCACGATGATCGCCGTCGGTGACCTGATCGTCACGGCCGGGACGACCACCCAAGGGACCTCGCTGTTTCCGCCGGACATCCCGATCGCGCGCGTCGCGAGCATCGATCCCGCGTCCTCGACGATCTCGCTCACGCCCAACGCAAACGTCAAGCAACTCGAGGACGTCCAGGTTCTCGGCGCCCACCGACAGACGGCGCGGACCGCCGCCGCCGCAGGCTGATGGCGCTGCGACCCTGGCGACGCAGGCGCCGGCCGCGCGCCGCTCGTTCACAGGCGGCGCACCTTCCGCGCGGTCTGAGCTTCCGTGGGCGACGAGGCGGGAGCGTCCGACGCCCCCGCCAGCCGCGCATGCGGTTCCTGCACCGTTCGGGGAGCCCCCGCGCGCCCGGTGTGCTGAGCGCTCTCACCGCTCGTCGGCGTCGCTGGCGGGCGCGCACGGCCACCAGCCGTCCTCGCAGCGCACCACGGCTGTCGTTTCGCCGCTCACGCACGCGAGCTCCCAAGGTTCCCAAGCAGCGTACGCCGCGGCTGTCGTTTGGCCGCTCGCGCACGCGTGTTCCAGGGGTCGGCCAGCGCGTGGCGCTTCGCCGCTCGGCGCCTGCCGCTTCCGAGGCCGCGCGCGGCGCCATCAGGGGACGTCTGCGGTTCTCGCGGCGTCCACGCTCCGAGGCAGCCGAGCCGCCGCCAAAGCGACGGACCTCGGACGGGCTCGCGCTGGCGCTCCGCCTGTTCGCGGTCGGCTTCGCCGCCTGCATGCTCCAGTTCCTCGTCGTGTCGCAGATCTCGGTGCTCGGTGTGAGCGCCGACCTCGCGCCGGTCGTCGTCGCCGCGGCGGGTTTCCTGTGCGGATCGCTACCGGGCGCGATCTTCGGCTTCTGCATCGGTCTGTTCGTCGACCTCGCGTTCGTTCAGGTGCTCGGCATCTCCTCGCTGCTCTACACCTTGGTCGGCTACGGCGCCGGCCGCTTGCGCGAGTTGCGCGCCCCGGCGGCCCCCCTCACCCGACTCGCCCTTGGGACCGTCGCGACCGTCTTCGCCCTGGCCGGCTACGGGGCGATCGAGTTCATGCTCGGCGTCAACACGCCCGTGAGCTACGGCCTCGCCGGGGCGATCGCCGCGACGACGCTGCTGAACTCGCTGATCGCAATCCCGGTCTACGCACTGACCCGGCGCTCGCTGATCGGGGCGCTGCCGACGAGTGAGCGGTTGCTCGACGGCGTTCCCCCTCCGAGCGGGCTCAGCCCGCTGTCGCGCACGTGATCGAGCGGCCCGCCGAACGCCGCACTCCGACGCCACCGCTACTTGGCCGGCGCGTGGAGCTGCTCGGCGCGGTCGCGTTCGTTCTGATCGCGATCATCGTCTTCCGCCTCTGGTACCTGCAGGTTCTCAACGGCCGGCGAGACGTGTCCCTCGCACAGGCCAACGTTCAACGACGCGTCGCGATCCCGGCTCCTCGGGGCCTGATTCTCGATGCAAGCGGGCAGGTGCTCGCCGGCGCCCACTCCGCCGCGGTCGCCGCCGTCGTCTGCGACGAGCTGCCGGTCGGGAAGGCGAGCCGGGCACGCTTGTTCGATCGCCTCGCGTCGGTGCTCGGCGTCCCGCCGCGCCAGGTGGCGAAAACGGTCGGGCCCTGTGACAGCTACGCCCCGGTGACGATCGCCTCGCAGATCCCGAGCGCTGCACTTGTATACCTCGCCGAGCACAAGTCCCAGTTCCGCGGCGTCACGCTCGAGCAGACCAAGGTCCGCGACTACCCGTACGGCACGCTCGCGGCCCAGGTTCTCGGCTACGTCGGCCAGCTGAACGCCGAGAACCTTCACAACGCGAACTTCAAGGGCGTCCCAACCGGTGACATCGTCGGGCAGGACGGGCTCGAGTACCAGTACGACCGCTACCTGCGCGGCGCCGACGGGGCGCAGCGGATCGAGGTCGACGCTTCGGGCCGACCGACGGGTAAGACGCTTCGCACGCTTCCGCCGCGCGCCGGCGACAACCTGCGGACGACGCTCGACCTCGGGCTCGAGCAGGAGGGCATCGCGGCTCTCGCCAAGGGGATCGAGCTCGCGCATGCGAACGGCTACCCGGCCACCGCCGCCGCTTTCGTTGCGCTCGACCCGCGTAACGGCGACGTGCTCGCGCTCGGGTCACTGCCGTCCTACAACCCGAACGTTCTGTCCGCACCGTTCATCTCGACAAGCACCTACGCGGCGCAGGCAGCCGGCGACGCGTTCATCGACCGCGCGATATCGGCCGCGTACCCGACCGGTTCGACGTTCAAGCCGATCAGCGCGCTGGCCGGTCTCGAGGCCGGGCTGATCACGCCATCCACGCTGCTCGGCGCGACGCCCGCGAACGGCTGCTTGAGCGTCGCGGGACAGCAGTTCTGCAACTCGGGCAACGCCGACTTCGGCGCCGGCGATCTCGCGAAGGCACTGGAGGTATCCGAGGACACCTACTTCTACCGCCTTGGCGCGGAGGCGAATGCGCGCGGCACCGTGATCCAGCGTGTCGCGAGGATGCTCGGGCTCGGCGCGCCGACCGGGCTTGACCTGCCGGGCGAGAGCTCCGGCGATGTGCCCGACGCGGCCTGGGTGGCAAGCGAAGATGCCGCCTACCGCAGAAGCAGCTGCACCCACCACAGGCACGGTGCCTTCTGCCCCGGTGGCCCGTATCCGCCGTGGACTGTCGGCCAGAACGTGCAGCTCGCGACCGGACAGGGCTATCTGCTCGCCACCCCGCTCCAGATGGCGGTCGCCTACTCGGCGCTTGCCAACGGCGGCTACGTGGTCACTCCGCACGTCGGCCTCGCGGTGGAGCGGCCGGGGGGCAGGCTGCTGGCGAGGCTTCCGGTGCCGGCGCCGCGCGCGCTCCCGTCGCGCTACCGCCAGTTCCTTGCGCCGATTCTGAGCGGCCTTCATCTCGCGGCGCAGGGCCCGGCCGGAACGTCGTCCGATGTGTTCGCGGGCTTCGGGCGAACGATCTATGGAAAGACGGGAACCGCGCAGACCGTGACGTCGAACCCGAAGGACAACCAGTCCTGGTACGTCGCCTACGCCCCCGATCGCAGTCGTCCGATCGTCGTCGCCGTCACCGTCGAGCGGGGCGGCTTCGGCGACCAGGCGGCGGCCCCGGCCGCTCGGCTGATCCTTGCGAAGTGGTTCGGCCTCTCCGAGCGCGTGGTTCGAGGCGCGTCCACCTCACGCTGATGAGCGCGGTCCAGCCAGCCTCGAGCCGCACCGCTCGCGAGGACCGCGCGGCGTCCCTGCGGTTGGGCCTTCCGTTCGATCCACTGCTTGCGCTCGCGGCGGCGGGCCTGGGCGTCTGCTCGCTGATCGCGTTGCACGGTGTGGCCCCTCAGTATGTGGCGCGCCAGGAGGTCTATCTGGTGCTCGGCTTCGGTGTGATGCTCGCCGCATCGCGGCTCGACTACTGGCGCCTGCGCGATTTGCAGTGGCCGCTTTATGGCGGGCTGATCCTCGCGATCCTGTTCGTGATCGTCGCGGGTAGCGCGGTCAACGGATCGAGCCGCGCGATCACACTCGCCGGCCTCTCCTTTCAGGCATCCGAGTTCGGCAAGGTGGCGTTGATCGTCTTTCTCGCCGCCTACCTCGCCGGCAGTCCGCGGCGGCGCTCACCCAGGGCGAGCACGCTGCGAGTGATCGGTCTCGCCCTGGTGCCGGCGCTGCTCGTCATCAAGGAGCCGGACCTGGGATCGGGACTCGTCTATCTGACGATCGCCTTCGCGGCGCTCTACGTCGCGGGGATGCCGGCCCGGCAACTCGGCGCGCTGGCCGGCGTGGGCGTCGGCGTGCTTCTCCTGGCGCTCGTGATCGCACCCGCATTCGGACTCCACGTGTTGGCGAGCTACCAGGAGCAGCGCCTCACAGGGTTTCTCAGCCCGTCGCAGAATCCCAACTCACATGCCTACCAGCAGGTCCAATCGGTGATCGCCATCGGCTCGGGGGAGAAGACGGGTCGCGGAGCGGGAGCCACTCAAACCTCGCTCGGACTGGTCGGTAGCGAGGCTCCGACCGACTTCATCTTCACGGTGATCGGCGAGCGACTAGGCTTTGCTGGTGCTTCAGTGGTCATGTCGCTCTACGCGCTGATGATTTGGCGAACACTCCGCATCATCGCGAACGCCAAGAACCTTTTCGCCGCGCTGATCGCCGGCGGAGCCGTCGCGATGATCATGTTCCAGGTGTTCGTGAACGTCGGGATGACCGTCGGCATCATGCCGATCACCGGCGTGACGCTCCCGTTGATGAGCTACGGCGGATCGTCGGTCTTGACCACATTCCTTACCCTCGGCCTGCTGCAGTCGATCTATCGGCAGGCTCGCGCGGGCGCTTCGTCCTCGGGACGAGTGCTGCGCTTCTAACAGAAATGGATCCTTTCCATGAAGAAACAAGTCTTGGTGAGCGTCGCGCGCGGCGAGACCCGCGTCGCGCTGCTCGAAGCAACCGGCTCGCCCGGCGCATCGAAGCGGCGCGGCGGCGCGCCTGTCGACCCGGCGCGTGGCTACCGCGTAGCTGAGCTCTATCTCGAGCGTCGCGGCGCGCGCTCGATCGTCGGCAACATCTACAAGGGCGTCGTCGACAACGTGCTCGTCGGTCTCGAGGCCGCGTTCGTTGACATCGGTCTCGACAAGAACGGCTTCCTGCATGTCGACGAGATCGTCTTGCCCGGAGTCGAAGCGCCCCGCCGCGGGCGCGGCAACGGCAAGGACGCGCAGGACATATCGGAGCTGCTGAAACCGGGCCAGGAGGTCGTGGTCCAGGTCGTCAAGGACCCGCTGAAGACGAAGGGCGCGCGGCTCTCGATGGACCTGACGATCGCCGGTCGCTACATGGTCTACACGCCGACCGGTGAGGGCGTCGGCGTCTCGCGCCGGCTGGAAGATCGCGAGCGCGAGCGACTGCGCCGCGAAACGTCCGGCCTCGATCTGCGCGGGGGCGGTGCGATCGTCCGCACCGCCGCGCATGGAGCGACGCGAACCGACTTCGAGCGCGAGCTCCTCTACCTGTTCAAGCTCCACGAGGTGCTCGAGAAGCGCGTGACCGAGGCGAAGGCCCCGGCGCTCGTCTTCCAGGAGGCCGACCTGTCGGTCCGCGTGGTGCGCGACATCTTCTCCGAGCATTTCGAGCGTGCTGTCGTCGACGACGCGGAGCAGCACCACCGGCTCGTGTCGTTCTTCAGCCGGACAGCTCCGGAGCTGGTCGACCGCGTCGAGCTCTATGACGGCAGCGCGCCGCTGCTCGACGCCTACCGGGTCACGCCGGTCATCGAGTCGATGATCGCCCGCCGTGTCGACCTGCCGAGCGGCGGCTACCTGATGATCGACTACGCCGAGGCGTTGACCGTCATCGACGTCAACACCGGCTCGTTCATTGGTCGCGGCAAGGGAGCGCGGCTGGAGGACACGATCACCAAGACGAACCTCGAGGCGGCTGACGAGGTCGTCAACCAGCTCCGTCTGCGCGACATCGGCGGAATCATCGTCATCGACTTCATCGACATGGCGCGCGCTCGCAACCGCGACGCCGTGATGAAGACTCTGCGCAAGGCGCTGGACGAGGATCGAACAAAGACGTTCACGGCTGAGATCTCAAAGCTCGGCCTGGTGGAGATGACCCGCCAAAACGTCACGGAAGGGATCCGCGAGATCATGACCCGCCCCTGCCCGACCTGTAACGGGGACGGCGTGATCCGCTCCGAGGAGACGATCTCGATCGAGTTCGAGCGCCGGCTGCGCGAGGTCGCGGCGGCCTCGGCACCCGAGATCGAGGCGTTCCTGGTTCAGATGAACCCGCGCGTCAGCGCCCAGTTCACCGGGCACGGTGCGCGCGTCCTGCAATACCTCGAGGAGAACACAGGCAAGCGGTTCCATTTCGAGGGCTCCGAGGGACTCGCGCTCGACCACTTCGCGATCACCTTCGAGGGATCGAGCGACGAGGTGCTCGAACGCGCGGTGCCGTTCCGTGTCGGCGACGAGGTGCTCGTCGAGATCGTCGAGCCGCACATGTACGAGGCCGATGACGGAGTGGCCAAGATCGATGGGTACATCATCTCGGTGCGCGGCGCCGCCCGCCAGGTTGGCCAGAAGCTGATGGTCCGGATTGACGATGTCGGGCGGACGGCCGCGATCGCGACGCCGCTCGGCGAGCTCGTGACGGTCGCCACCGAGGACGACGATGACGTACAATCAGCCCCTCGGCGCCGCGGCCGCAGAGGCGGACGCCGCCGTTCGGCTGAAAAGGAGCCGGCCAGCGACCAGGCCGCCTAGGCGCGCTGACCGACAACGAACATGTACGCGATCGTCAAGACAGGTGGAAAGCAATACCGCGTCGAGCAGGGTCAATACCTGCTGGTCGAACGCCTGCCGCAGCCCGAAGGGGCGACCGTGACGCTCGAGCCGCTGCTCTACCGCTCCGACGATGCGGTCTTCGACGCGAAGGCTCTCGAGCGAGTCGAGGTCTCCGCCAAGATCCTCAGCCACGAGCGCGGCGAGAAGCTCCGCGTCTTCAAGTTCAAGCCCAAGCGCGGCTACAAGCGCCGCACAGGCCACCGCCAGGAGTTGACCCGGATCGAGGTAACGAAGATCGGCATCCGCGCCGCCCGCGGCACTGCTGCCGCGAAGGAGGAGTCGGATGGCTCATAAGAAGGGACTCGGTTCCAGCCGCAACGGCCGCGACTCGAACGCCCAGCGCCTCGGCGTGAAGACCTTCGCCGGACAGACGGTAACTGGCGGCGAGATCATCGTCCGCCAGCGTGGCAGCCGCTTCAAGGCCGGCGAAGGCGTCGGCATGGGCAAGGACGACACGCTCTACGCGCGTTCCCCCGGCAAAGTCCGCTTCTCCACCGGCCGCCGCGGCCGCGTCGTCTCGATCGACCCGGCTGAGTAGCAGCAGCCGGGCCGCCGGGCCTGCCGACTAGCACAGTCGGCGCTCCGTTTTCCATGCGGATTTCGCATAGTTGTTGCGGCCCGCGGCAGCTATCCTGCCCGCGGCATGCATGCAGCGTGGTTTTCTCGCCCGCCGGCACGGAGGTTGCCGACGCCGGGCCGGCCGGCTGATCGGTCCGCTGGCGCGCGGGCGCGGATCCTGGCGCTGGCGGCGGCTCTCGCCGCGCTCGTTGTGCTGCCGAGCGCAGCACTCGCGGCCAGCGGGTCGATCTCGGGGAAGGTCACGAACGCATCGACAACCCCCCTCGCAAACCTCGAGGTTGACGTCTACGACAGCGGCGGCGACTACGTCGCCGATACCTGCACAGCCGCAAACGGCACCTACACGTTCAGCGGCCTCACCCCCGGCGACTACTACATCGGGTTCTCGCCTTCGAACAGCTCCGACTGCGGGATCTCCAACTACCTCGCCCAGTACTACGACGGGACGGCGACGGGAAGCCCAACGGTCGCCGGTTGGGCGCAGGTGGCCGTGGCATCCTCCGCGACGACTGCGAACATCGACGCGACGCTTGCTGGCGGCGGACAGATATCCGGCACCGTCAGGAACGGCGCTGCGCAGGGCCTACCGAACATCGAGGTGCAGGTCCAGACACGCGACGGCGAGTTTGGCGGCAGTGCGTGCACGGCAAGCGACGGGACCTACTCGGTCGCCGCCCTGCCAACTGGCTACTACCAGGTGGTCTTCTCGACTGACGGCGGGTGCCCGAATGGCGCCGGTAACTACCTCGACAGCACCTACGGAGCCAGCTCGCCGAACCACTCGAACGGGACACCGGTCGCGGTCACGCAGGGCCAAACCACGTCGGGGATCAACCAGACGATGCCGACCGGCAGCGAGATCACCGGAACCGTGACGGACGGTTCGGCGCAGCCGGTGGCAAACGTCGCTGTCTACGCCTTCCAGGCCAGCGGGCCCTATAGCGGCCCGGTTGGCTCCGTGTGCACGGCCGCGAATGGGAGCTACGCCATCGTCGGCCTCCAGCCGGGCACCTACAGCGTCGGGTTCGTCCCACTTACGACACCGGGCACGTGCGGCGGCACCAGCAACTACGTCCCCCAGTACTACACGGGGTCGGCAGGCGGTGCGGCGACGCTCGGTGGAGCGTTGGCGTTCATGCTCGGAGCCGGCACGGTGAAGGCGAACGTCAACGCAACCCTGACGACCCACGGCGGCGAGGTGACCGGGACCGTGACCAACACCTCCGGCCAGCCCGCCGCGAACGTGGAGGTCGACGCCTACTCGCCGAACGGTGACGAGCTAGCGGGAGACGCTGCGTGCACGAACGGCGCCGGTCAGTACACGCTCCTCGGCCTTCCCACGGGTTCGTACGTGCTCAACTTCCAGCCGTCCGACGCTTCGTTTCCCGGAGCGCTCGCGTGTGCGAGCAGCGGCGACTATCTGTTCCAGTGGTACAGCGGCGCGTTGGGAGGCGCCCCGTCGCTCGCGAACACGCTTCCGGTGTCGGTCACCGCCGGCGCTACATCGTCAAACGTGAACACCGTGATGGTCACCGCCGGGACCATCAGCGGCGCCGTCGTGGACTCATCGGCACAACCCGTTGCGAACGTACGCGTGACTGCGATCAGCTCGGCTGGGAACTCCAGCGGACCCGGCGCCTGCACAGGTAACGACGGCACCTACACCATCCCGGGGCTGGCGGCCGGCGTGTGGCACGTCGAGTTCTCACCGGGGTGCGGGGTCCGAGCCAACTTCGCGACCGCGTACTACGACGGCATCCCCGGCGGCAGCGCCGACCTCGGCGGTGCCTTGGGAGTACTGGTGGCCGACGGCGCCGACACGGGCAACATCGACGCGACTCTCGAGGCCGGTGCTTCGCCCGGCGGGCAGATCACGGGCACGGTCACCAAGGCCGGTGGGCAGCCGCTCAAACACGTTGAGGTCGACCTCTACGCCGCGATATTCGGTGCCACTTGGGCCACCTGCACGGGCGCTGACGGCACTTATGCGTTCGACCACCTGCAAGCCGGCTCCTACCGGGTCGAGTTCAACGCCGCCGGCACGCAGTGCGCCTCGGCGGGGGACTTCGTCACGCAGTACTACGACGATGCGTCGACGCTGGCAGGCGCAACCTCCGTCACGCTCGCCGATGGCCAGACCGATGCGAACATCGACGCTACGCTGGTCAGCGGCGGTGACGTCTCGGGCACGGTGACCGACACATCCTCGCACCCGCTGGCGGACGTCGCCGTCGACGCGTACGACCCGAGCGGCACTCAGCTCGAGGAGGTCTGCACGAACGCCCTCGGTCAGTACACCCTGACCGGGTTGGCGTCCGGCAGCTACGACGTCGGCTTCCAACCCGGCAGCGAAGCGGCAACGTGTTTCGGGGCTGGCGATAACTATCTCGCCGAATTCTTCAATGGAGAGCTCACTCTTGCAGCGGCGACCGCGGTCAGCGTCAGCGCGGGCGCTACCACGCCCAACGTCAATGCGACTCTTGCGGTCGGCGGCGAGATAACGGGAACGGTGAAGAACGCGAGCGCGACGCCGCTCGCGAACGTGGGCGTCACGCTCTACTCGGCCGGCAATACGGTTACCGGCGGATGCACGGCGGCCGACGGGACGTACGCGTTCCCTGGCCTGGCCACGGGCTCCTACACGGTCAGATTCGACCCGTCGGGCTGCGGGAGTCGGCTCGACTACCTCGGACAGTACGACGGCGGGGCGGCGACCGACGGGACGGCGACGCCGATTGCGGTCACCGCCGGGATGATCTCGGGAAACGTCAACGCGACGCTTGCGAGCGGAGGGGAAATCTCGGGCACCGTTGTGACCAGCTCTGGTCCGGCGATTGACGGGGCGGTCTTGGCGACCCCAGTGGCAGGTGGAGGTGGCTATGTCGGATGCGTCGAGGCGAACGGGACGTACTCGATCGTCGGGCTGCCAACTGCGCAGTACCACGTCGAGTTTGGGTCGCATTTTGGCGGTTGCGCGCCCGCAACGACGATCACCTATATCCCGCAGTCGTACGCGTCCAACGTCTCAGTCACGGCTCCCAACAACGCCACCCCCATCAACGCGACGGTCGTGCCTGGAGCAGCCATAGCCGGCGTCGTCACCGACGCGTTGACGAACGCGGGCGTGTCGGTGCCGGTTGAGGCGATCGCGTCCAACAACACCCTCACTACCTCGACCTGCAGCGGCTCCGACGGCGGTTACGAGTTCACGGGACTCCCGGCCGGCACCTACCACGTCGAGTTCGCGTCGCCTGGCAGTCCGTGCCAGAACTCGTCCGGCCAGCCCACCTATGTCACCCAGTACTACGACGGGAAGTCAACGCTCGGGACGGCCACGGCCGTAACGCTCACTACTGGTTCGACAGCGCGCGATGTTGACGCCGCGCTCGTCGCGAACTCGCCGGTCAACAGCGGAGCGCCCTCGATCAGCGGCAGCGCGGTCGCGGGCGACCGACTCGACGAGTCGACCGGCGTGTGGTCAAACGCGCCGGTCATCTACCGCTACCAGTGGGAGGACTGCAACAGCAGCGGTTTGGCGTGCGCGATGATCACGGGCGCGACGCAGCGGAGCTACGAGCTCACCTCTACCGACGTGGGGCATACGGTCGTCGTCACCGAGACAGCACAGAACAGCGGTGGCACCGCCGCGGCCGTCCAGTCGTCGCCCACCGCGGTCGTGACGCTGCCACCCGTGCCCGTCAGCTCCTCGTCACCGACGATCTCCGGAACCGCCAAGGTCGGGCAGACCTTGACCGAAGGGCACGCCACCTGGTCGAACGGCCCGACCTCCTACGCCTACAAGTGGGAGGACTGCAACAGCGCCGGCGCGTCGTGCGCAGTGATCGGCGGGGCCACGAGCCAGACCTACGTGGTGGGAAGCAGCGACGTCGGCCACACGATCGAGGTTTCGGAGACCGCAAGCAACGCGGGCGGGGCGGGTAACGCGGCGACCTCCGCCGCGACGGCTCAGGTGGTGGCCGCGAGTTCCAGTGGGGGCTCACCACCCGCAGGCGGCTCGACTGTCGCCGGGATCGCGACGGCGGGCGGCGCCACCGTGTCCGGCACGACGGCAACTGTCACCGTCACCTGCACTGGCGCCACGAGTTGTGTTGTGAGCGGCAAGCTGATCGTCATCGAGACACTTGTGGGCGGCAAGGTCACGGCAATCACGGCGTCGAAGAAGAAGAAGACAAGGACGACGCAGACGCTCACCGTCGGCACCGCCGCCATCACCGTGCCGGCAGGGCAAGGCCAGCCGCTCAGCGTCGCGCTGAACTCGGTCGGCGTGCTGCTTCTCGGGCACCATCACCAGTTCTCCGCCGCCCTCTCGATCAGCCAAACGGCTGCGAGCGGCAGCACAACCGTCGTCTCGACCGACACCGTCGCGTTCAAGGCCCCCAAGAAGAAGAAGAAGCCATGATCGCGCCCGATTCAGCCGCCCGCCGACTCGGGTAGCCCAAGCACCTGCCCGCCGTCGACGTGGATCACGGTCCCGGTGGTCCAGCGGGACTGCGGTCCCGCCAGGAACGCAACCCAGCCTGCCACGTCCTCCGGTTGGCCCATGCGATTCAGCGGAATCCTGCGAGCGAGGTCGGCGTAGGTCGATGCGAGATCGTCGGAGTAGGTGGCGTGGATCGGGGTGTCGACCGGGCCGGGAGCGATCGCGTTCACGCGGATTCCGTCCGGCGCCAACTCGTATGCCCAGGCGCGCGTGAGGTATTCGAGGGCGGCCTTGGTGGACCCGTAGAGCGCGGTACCCGGTTTGATGATCGAGCCGACCGACGAGCTGATGTTAATGATCGACGCGTCCTCGGCGCGTCGCAGCGCGTCGTGTGCCTGCGCGAGCAGGAACATCGGTCCGCCCACGTTGACCGCGTAGTGCTCGTCGAAGGCCGGGCGAGTCACCGAGTCGAGCGTGCTCTCCGCGACGACCGCGGCGTTGTTGACGATGACGTCGATCCGCCCGAACTCCGCGAGCGTCCGTTCGACGATCGTGCCCGGCCCGGCCGCGTCGCCAAGATCGGCGACGACGACTAGCGAGCGCCCGCCGAGCCCTCCCGCCACCTCTTCGAGTGTCGTCGATCGGCGCCCGACCACCACGATGTCAAGACCGTCGGCGGCGAGCCGCCTGGCCGTCGCCGCCCCGATCCCCGTTCCGGCCCCCGTGACGATCGCGACGCGGTTCACCGGCGTCGGCGCTCGACGGTTCTCGGATGGTCCCTCATGGATACACGTAGTCTGGCGTTAGCTCGATCGCGTGCCCGCTGCCCGACTCGATGATGATCTTCAGGGACGGCTCGGTGTCGAGATAGAAGAACTCGATCGTCTCGCCGATCCGCCCGCCCATCAGCACGGGTGAGCCGGCCGCCGCGAACGTCTCCTTCAGACGCGTCGACTCCTCGAAGGAGTGCAGCATCACGGCTATGTGATGGAGCCCTTCGCCGCGCTCGTCCAGCCACTCCCGGTAGATGCTGGGCCCCTCGAGCGGCTGCAGCAGCTCGAAGCCCATCTCGCCGACGTGCGTCTCCGCACCGAGCATCGTGTAGTCGACCTGCGCGCCGTGGACCGTCGTGTCGTGAAGCCGCGGCGGCTCGTGGCGGTACACGTTCCAGGGACCCCATCCGAGCAGGTTCGTGTACTGCTCCATCGTCTTCTCAAGATCGTTCACAACGAGCGCGATCTGCGAGATCGCGAGCGGCCGCCCGAGCAGGCCGACCGCGGCTTGGGCACTCTGTTTCTCCTCCACAGGCCTCTCCTTAGGTGTCGATTCGGATCGTCTCGTAGGGCGACAGCGACAGCCCAGCCATAGGCTCGAGCTCGCCGCTCGCACGGAACTCGGTGGGAGCGCTCACAGCGCCATGAACGGTTTGCTCACCCAGGCGACGCACGCGGGCGTTGGCGCCGAGGCCGCCGATCTCGACCGCCTGCGTGTCAGCCGTTAGGTTCGCGAGGAGCAACGTTGTGTTCGCGTCCCGCTCGACCGCGAGCGCGGCGACCTCGAGCGTGCGGCTCGCGGTGCACGCTCGAATCGAGGCGCCTTGCAGCGACGCGACATCTGCCAGCACGTGGAAGAGGGGAAACGCCTGGCCGGGCCGACCTTGGAAGAGGTCCGGCAGCGGCGCGGCGCGGTCGCCCTGGATCACGCCACGCCAGCCGACGGTTTCGAAATAGGTGATCGAATGAGCCCCTGCTTCGGCGAGGTACTTGGCGCTCGCGAGCGTCCAGGCTGCTCCGAGCAGCGAAGCCTGGCGAGGGTCGACCGAGTCGGGCAGCACCCCGCTCGCCTGGTCCTCCGCAACCGTCGCGTTCACGTTGTAGCGCCGGCGGAGCGTCACCGGTCCGACGAACAGCTTCCGGCCGGCCGCGAACGATCGCGCGGTTCGCACCTGCTCGCCATGCGCCTCGGGCGTCTCCATCACCGAGATGTCGTCGAATGCGTGGACCTGCGCGTTCAGCGACCAGAAGACACCGTCCATGTGATCGACGACCGGGCGGGTGCGGTTCAGCTCGCAGAAGTACATGTCGGTGCCGCCGGCGATCGGAACGGCGCCCAACTTGAGTTGAGTGCGAACGAGCTCGACAAGGTCTGCCGGCGTCGTCTCCTGCGGCGTCGTCGTCTGCGCGTCAGCTGCCGCCACGAGCACCCGCGCGATCGGCGCGTCCGCTAGCGCCTCGCGCAGGACCCCGAGCTCCGCGCTCTGCGCAGCCGTCAGGAAGACGCCGAGTTCCAGCGCCGCGCCGAGCTCGCCGGCGACGGCCAGCGCGCGCTTCAGTGCTGCGGCCAACTCGGGGCTGCCCAGATGCGCGTCGAAACGAACGTGGGCCGGCGCAAGGCACCGCAACAGGCTGAGCTCGGCGGCCGTCGGCTCGCCGGCCTCGCTCGTGAGCGCGAGACCGATGTCAGCGACGACGGCGCCTGTCCTCTCACCGACCGTGATCTGCGTGGGTCCACTTAGCCGTTCCGCCGGCAGCAGCCTGCGGGCACGGACCGAAACCGACTGCGCTCGACGCTCGCCACGCTTCAATTCGTGTGGGAATCCGAGCGCGAGCGGTGTGCAGTAGGTCTTCAGTGACGAGTCCGACCAGTTGCGCTGGTCTTCCGTTTCGAACAGGTCGCCCTCGAACGCGAAGACGACCAGTCCGTCCCCCGGCAGATCGATCTCGACCCCCGACGCGGAAGGGAAGAGGGGCACATAGACGCCGTTCTCGAACCGCTGCGGGGCGACCAGGTCGGGCAGCACAGCCTCGACAGTCCCGCCTGGTGTGGTGGCTTTCGCGCTTTGACCCGCGCTCTCACGCCATGGGTGAAGCACGCAGAATCCGATCCGGTTGTAGAGCATGTCGCGCCCGCCGGTGCCGTCCATCGAGTAGCTGACCGCGCCCTCGGCCGTCCCCTCGATCCGGCCGTTCCACGAGAAGTCGGTGTCCTCGCTGCGGTGGCGGACACTGAAGTGGACCTCGAACGAGTCGGCGCGTTCGGTCACCTCGACATCTGCTGCAACCCCCGGAATCGTGTTCCAATTGCGGTCGCGCACCGCGACGTACACGCGTCGCACGAGCTCGACGTCGCCGTGGCGGACATAGCGCAGGTCGATTCCGTCGAGCACCGCGCTGAGCGGGCCCGCACGGAGTGGGCGCGTTTGAGACAGCGGCAGCTCGCTTCCGTGAAGGACCGTGTTTCGCGACATGGCGTGGTTTGCGCTCGGTTCTAGACCGCGGTCATGCCGCCGTCGGCCGCCCAGATTGCTCCGGTCGTGTAGCCCGAACGCGTCGAGGCGAGGAATGCGACTACCTCGGCGACCTCCTCGGGTAGCCCCGCGCGTCGCAGGGGGATGGTCTCGAGCAGCTCTTCGTGCTCCTTTGGCGTCACCCATTCGGTCATCGGGGAGATCGTGTAGCCGGGAACGACGCCGTTGACGCGAATGTTCTCCTCGGCGTAGTCGGCGGCCAGGACACGGACGAGGCCGGCCACGCCCGCCTTGCTCGCCGAGTACGCGTCGTAACCCGGGGCGCAGCCGAACAGGCCGGTTGGCGAGCAGACGAGCACGACCGTGCCGCCGCCGTTCTCGAGCAGTCTGCGGATTCCGTGCTTCGCCGTCAGGAACATGCCGGTGAGGTTGATGTCGATCGTTCGCTGCCAGACCTCGAGCGCGAGCCGGTCGGCGCGATCGTCCTGGCCGGCGAGCTGTACGCCGACACAACCGACCACGATGTCGATGCCGCCCCACTGCGCAGCGGCGGCGCCGATCGCCGCGTCGACCTGCTGCTCATCGGTGACGTCCGCAGACAGCTCGAGCGCGACGCCGCCTGCCGCGGTTATCTCCGCAACCGTTCGGCCTGCCGCCGACCCGTCCAGGTCGAGCGCGCCGACGCGGGCCCCCTCGCGGGCGCACACCTTGGCGGTCTCGCGGCCGATGCCGCTCGCCGCCCCGGTGACGATCGCCCGCATGCCGTCGAGAAGCAGTGAAGGGCTTGGCGTCACGTCGGTACCAGAACGACCAGATCGGGCGCGGCGTCCTCGCTTGTTCGCGCGCTCGCCACGTGTACCTCGATGCGCATGCGGTCCGTCCGAAGCCAGGCGCGGTAGCAGTCGACCGGCTGGCCGTTCAGGTCGCGCGACACGGATTCGATGTACGCGAGGGCTTCGCCCGCATCGACCTCGAGCAGTTCCGCCAGCCTTCCACCGGCGTTCACGGCACCGATCGAACGATCGCCGTCGACGACGGGAATCCCCGCGTGCTGGGCGAGCCGCTCGTACAACGACTCGTCCGGATCGAGCCCGAGCACCGCATCGGCCACACGAGCCGGGAGGTAGTTGATCACGTAGAGAGCAACGAGGCCGTCGACCGAGCGAACGCGCTCCACGATCACTCCTTCGGAGTCCTTTTCGAGCAGCAGCGCATCGCACGCCCACACCGGGAGCTTCACCCGATCGAGGTGCAGGACACGCGAGGTGACCGTGTGCCCTGTGCGGACGAAGTCGCGCTGGTAGAAGCCCTCGGTGGACTGGATCATCCAGGAGCGAAACTGAGAGGTGCGGACGAACGTCCCGCGGCCCTTCTCGCGTGTGACGAGGCCCTCCTGTTCCATCCGTGCGAGGGCTTGGCGGATCGTTGTCCGCGATAGTCCATAGAACGAGCCGAGCGCGGCCTCCGATGCGATTCTCGTGCCGGGCTCCCAGCGGCCGGTCACGATCTCCTCCTCGAGCAGTTGCGCGAGCTGGAAGTAGAACGGGACCGGCGACGCGCGGTCGATCGTCACGTCCGGCAGCTCGCTGGCAGGTAGGGTCATCCGATCCGCTTGTACCTACAGGATGATGATGTTATGTTGGGCCGCGAGATTCGTCAAGTGGACGGGCCGTTCACGCGGAATCGCGGCGGTGACTCGAAGATGCGTTCGCCCCATTCAACCCACCGCGCGCTAAGTATGTCGGTCGGCATCCGCTCACGGGAATGACCGAATCCGACCTGCTCCTTGCGATCGACGCGGGCACTGGCACGTGCCGCGCGGTTCTCTTCGCGCCTGACGGGACTCAGGTGGCGATCGGCCAGCGCGAGTACTCGCACCAGGAGCGCGCTGGGGTCCCGGGCTCGCAGGTATTCGACACGCAGGGCAACTGGCGCCTGATCTGCGAGTGCGTGCGCGAGGCGCTCGCCGCGCCGGGAGTGTCCGCGGACAGGGTCAAGGCGGTGAGCGCGACGAGCATGCGCGAGGGGATGGTGCTCTATGACGCGCGAGGGCGCGAGATCTGGGCCTGCCCGAACGTCGACGGCCGCGCCGGCGAACAGGCTGCGACGCTCGTGCGCTCCGGCGCGGCCGCCGAGATCTACGAGCACGCGGGCGACTGGGTTGCGATTACGGCACCACCGCGCTTCCTTTGGATAGCCGAGAACGAACCCGACGTGTTCTCCAGCATCGCCCACGTCGGGATGCTCGCCGACTGGATCATCACGCGACTGTCCGGCGAGTTTGCGACCGATCCGTCGCTCGGGTCGAGTTCGGCGATGTTCGACCTCACCGCCCGTGATTGGTCAGGGCGTGTGCTTGAGATCCTTGGGCTCGACCGCCGAGTTTTTCCCGAAGTCCTCGACTCGGGTACGGTCGTTGGCGCCGTCGGCTCGCGGGCCGCTTCGGAGACCGGCTTGCGAGCGGGCACGCCAGTCGTGATCGGGGGAGCGGACACACAGCTCGCGCTGGTGGGGATCGGCGTCGATCAGCCCGGCCGTTTCACGGTTGTCGGCGGCAGCTTCTGGCAGCACACGGTCCTTGCGGATCGACCGCTGATCGATCCGCGGCGCCGGCTGCGCACGCTCTGCCACAGCGTTCCGGGCGAGTGGATGGTCGAGGGGATCGGGTTTTACTGCGGACTTGTCATGCGCTGGTTTCGCGATGCGTTCTGCGAGCACGAGAAAGAGCTCGCGGCGGCCGCCGGTCGGGACGTGTACAGCCTGCTCGAGGATATGGCGGCGGCGGTGCCTCCAGGGTGCGGCGGCCTGTTTGGGATCTTCTCCAACCTGATGGCTGCCGAGCACTGGGTGCACGCCTCGCCCGCATTCATCGGATTTGACGTCGCGGCTCCGGAGCGTTCAGGCAAGAAAGAGTGCTTCCGGGCGATCGAGGAAGCGGCGGCGTACGTCTCGCGTGGTCATCTCGAGATCGCGGCTGAGCTCTACGGCGGCAGCCCGCACGAGATTGTCTTCACCGGCGGCGCCGCAAAGGGCTCGCTGTGGCCGCAGATCGTAGCCGACGTCGTCGGAGTGCCGGTTCGGGTCCCGGTCGTCAAGGAGTCCTCGGCACTTGGCGCCGCGATCTACGCCGGGATCGGTGCCGGCGTCTATCGCGACACAGACGAGCTGGAAGCTCGCTTCGAGCGAACCGTCGAGCCGAACGCGGCGGCGAGCGCGGTGTACCGCGAGCTGTACGGCGAATGGCTCGCGCTCTACTCCGCGGCGCTCGAGCTGACCGATGCCACGGGCGTGCGGCCGCTCTGGCGCGCGGCCGCAACCGGCAACCGGTAGCAAGCGGACGGGGGCCGCTTACGCCTCTCACTCACACGAGATGATCCCTTGTACCTACAGGATGATGATGTTATGTTGGCGCGGGGTTGCTCAGTTGACCGGATCAGATCGATGAGGATTCTTGCCGTCGGCGACTCGTATATGCCGTCGAGCTATTTCGCGGAGGCGTTCGGAGGGGTGCTCGATGACCATGACATTCGCTTCGCCGACATCACTCCGGACCCGGCCTTCTCGCCGTCAACCAAGTCGGAGACCAGGCTGCGGGAGTACCAGGGGGCGCCGGCGGAGTTGGCGAGCTGGATGCCCGCAGTCGACGTGCTCGCGGTCCACGGCGCTCCGGTGAGCGACGCGGTACTCGATGCCTCGTCCCAGCTGCGGCTTGTCTGCTGTGCTCGCGGCGGTCCCGTCAACGTCGACGTCGAAGCGGTGAGCATGCGGGCACTGACGCTCGTCAATACTCCCGGCAAGAACGCCGAGGCGGTCGCCGACCTCACACTTGCGTTTCTGGTGATGCTCGCTCGCCGTCTGCCGCGTGCGCAGCGCTTCCTCGAGCAGGGCAACCGTGTTCGCGATAACTGGGACGGCGCGCAGTTCATCGGCTCCGACCTACGGCGACACACGCTCGGGCTGATCGGCTACGGCCAGGTCGGGAGCCGCGTTGCGACTCGCGCACGGTCCTGCGGCATGGCGGTTCTCGTTCACGACCCCTACGCGCGCAGCGGGGCTGACGGCCCGGAGCAGGTGGACACGCTCGGGGAGCTGCTCGAACGCTCGGACTTCGTCTCCCTGCACGCCAGGGCCGGCGCCGGTAACGAGCACATGATCGACGCGGCGGCGCTGAAACGAATGAGGCCGGGGGCATGTCTCATCAACACCGCGCGCGAGTCGTTGCTCGATGAGGACGCCCTCGATGACGCCCTTTCGCGCGGCCACCTTGGGGGTGCGGCGTTGGACGTCGTGGACGCGGTGGCCAGCGACGGGCGCCACCGCCTGCTGCGTCACGAGAACGTGATCCTGACGCCGCACGTTGGCGGCGCGACGCACGAAACCCTCGCTCAGGGCGCCGAGATGATCGCTGCGGAGATCTCCCGCCTCGCCGCCGGCGAACCCTTGGTGAACGTGTTCAACGCTCCGGCGGTTGCGCTGTGAGCCAGCCGACTGCCCGGCCGGACGTCGGCTGCTGAGACGACGGAGGAGAGAGAGATGCCCGAAGCCGACGAGAGCGCCACGAAGAATTTCGCGCAGGACATCCCTGCCGTCGCGCCCGGTGCGTTCCTGAAGGGGTCGGGCGCGTACGACTGGGGCATGACCAACAGACTGGCGCGCATCTTCCGCCCCGACACGGGCCGGACCGTGATGCTCGCAATCGACCACGGCTACTTCCAGGGTCCAACGACCGGGCTCGAGCGGGTCGATCTGAGCATCGTTCCGATCGCGCCCTACGCCGACGCGCTGATGCTGACGCGCGGGATGCTCCGATCGACGATCCCGCCGACGCACCAGGGAGGCATCGTGATGCGGGCGAGTGGCGGTCCGAGCATCCTGCGGGAGCTCTCGGACGAGCACACCGCGCTCGACCTGGAGGACGCGGTGCGCATGAACGTCCACGCGGTGGCGGTCCAGGTCTTCATCGGCGGGGAGCACGAGACACGCTCGGTCAAGAACATGACGACGCTCGTCGACGACGGCTTCCGGCTCGGCATCCCGGTGCTGGGTGTCACTGCGGTTGGAAAGGAGCTCACCCGCGACTCGCGCTACCTCGGGTTGGCGACGCGCATCTGCGCGGAGCTCGGTGCGCAGGTGGTCAAGACCTACTACTGCGACGAGGGCTTTGGACGGGTGACCGCGGGCTGCCCCGTCCCGGTCGTGATGGCCGGCGGCAAGAAGCTGCCCGAGCTGGACGCACTCGAGATGGCCTACCGGGCCGTGTCGGAGGGCGCGGCGGGCGTGGATATGGGACGCAACATCTTCCAGAGCGCAGCCCCGACGGCAATGATCCAGGCGGTTTCCACCGTCGTGCACGAAGGAGCTCGGCCGGCCGAGGCCTATGAGCTCTTCAACGAGCTTGCACTCCAGGCGGGGGTCGCGTGAACCTCAGTGTGGGTGTCATTAGCGCGGACCTGCTTCACCTCGCCGAGGACCTCGACCGCCTCGCTGCAGCGGGTGTTCGCACGCTGCACGTCGACGTGATGGACGGGGTGTTCTGTCCGCAGTTGACGGTCGGCCCGGCGTTCGTCGCCGCGTTGCCGGCGGACGAGTTTGCGATCGACGTCCATCTGATGATCGACGACCCACTCGACAAGCTGGGCGCCTACGTCGATGCGGGCGCGACGGCCATCACGTTCCACGTTGAAGCCACGCGCCATGCCCACCGAGCGCTGCAGACCCTCTCGGGGACCGGCGTCGCACGAGGAGTGGCGCTCAATCCCGGCACGTCACTCGAGGTGCTCGCGCCGCTGATCGACGACATCGAGCAACTGCTCGTGCTCGCCGTCAACCCCGGCTGGCCCGGGCAACGCTTCATTCCGGCGACCGCTGCACGACTCGCGGCGGCTCGCGAGCTGATCGGCGAACGCGACATCGTGCTCGGCGTCGACGGTGGCGTGACTCGCGAAAACGTCGAGTACGTCGCCTCGCTGCGACCGGACCTGATCGTCGCGGGCAGCGCGGTGTTTGCCGACGGCGCTGTGCTCGAGAACGCGCGGTCGATGTTGGCAGCAACCTTAAACGCAGATGACAGCAGGGGATCCACACCAAAACTGGCCCTCGCGGCCGCCAAACAGGGGAGGGAACATGGCTCAAGCAGCGGCTGACCAGCCAACAGTCGCAGTAACCGAGCTCAAGGCCGGAGCGATCCGGCTGCCGGGCGTCCTCATGCAGTCGATCACCGCCATCGCGCCGGCGATCGCAGGTCTGTTCACGCTGCAGTTCATCGTCAGCAACGCCGGTATCAGTGCTCCGCTGGCCTACCTCGGCGCCTTCATCATCGCTCTACTGCTCGGCTACGTGCTGGCGGAGTACGGCCGGCACATGACCTCTGCCGGGACGTACTACACGTTCGTCAGTCGCGCGCTCGGTGGCCGCACCGGTTTCGTCGTCGCGTGGGTCTACCTGCTCTTCTACCCGGTCGTCGTCGCCCAGGTCGGGTCGTTTATGGGCAGCACGCTCGAGTCGACTCTCAAGAGCGAGTACAGCATCACTTTTCATTGGTGGTACTTCATGGTTTTCCTGATCGCGCTGGTGGCTTTCACTGCGTGGCGGGGCATCGAGATCTCGACGAAGCTGATCATCGCCCTCGGTCTGTTCGAGTTCGTGGTGTGCGTCGTGCTCGCGTTCTCCGGGCTTGTCTCTCCGGGGCCGGGCGGCGTGAACCTTCACTCGTTCAATCCCGGCAACGCGCCGAACGCTCACGGTCTGTTCCTCGGTGTGGTGTTTGCGATCTTCGCGATCTCCGGCTGGGATGCTGCAGCGCCGATCGGTGAGGAGAGCGAGAACCCGCGCCGTACCGTGCCACGCGCGGTGATGGGCTCGATCCTCATCATGGGGCTGTTCCTTGTCTTCGTTTCGTGGGGACAGACGGTGGGATGGGGCACCAACCACGTGTCGTCGCTGATCAGCTCCGGTGAGCTGCCCGCGTTCGTACTCGGCCACCGCCTGTGGGGTGGGGCCTGGATCATCGTCCTGATTGCTCTCTTCAACTCGGCGATCGCCGTGGCGATCGCGACGATGAACGCCGCGACGCGCGTCTTCTACGGGATGTCGCGAACGGGCGCGCTACCGAAGGCGCTGAGTACGGTGTCGAAGAAGTACGAGACGCCGACCAACGCGGTGATCCTTCAGACAGGCGTGAACATCGCCCTCGGAATCATCCTGCCGATCCTGATCGGTGTCGCGAACGTCTATAACCTGACCGGCACCTGGTTCACGTTCGCGTTGGCACCCGTCTACATCGTCGCGAACGTCGGGCTGTACTTCTTCTTCCGTCGGGAGCATCCAACGGAGTTCAACTGGATCAAGCACGCCGTGATACCCGTGCTTGGAATCGTGGCGCTGGTGCTGGTCGTCTACGAGTCGGTCAACCCGCTGCCCGCCTATCCGATTTCGCTGGCGCCCTTCATCGTGCTGGGCTGGCTTGCGGTCGGGATAGGGATCGTCGTGTGGCTCCTCAGCACAGGACGGGGGTCCCTGCTGGCACACGCGAGCGAGGCCGTGGCCGAGCGCATTGAAACGCCGCAGGAACAGAGTGCGCACGTCCCCGGACTCTGACGGCGCAGGCCCGCGAAGCGGCAGTCGCTTCGCGGGCCGCACCGCCATCGTCACCGGCGCGGCCCAGGGGATGGGCCGCGCCATCTGCGACCGCCTGCTCGAGGAGGGCGCGGCGGGCGTGATCGCGCTCGACCGGACCGAGCACACCTATTCCGACGAGCGGTGTGTTCCGTTGATCGCAGACGTGTCCGATCCGCGAACCGCGCTCAATGCCGTGCAAGCCTGCCTCGAGCGTTTCGGGCGCCTCGACCTGATGGTCGCGCACGCCGGCATCGCGGAGCCGCAGGCGCTGCTCGACACAACGGACGATCACTGGCGCCGACACATGTCGATCAACGTCGATGGTGTCTTCTTCTGCGTGCGCGAGGCCGCACGTGCGATGGTCGAGCGCGGTACCCACGGGGCGATCGTCTGTACGGCGTCGATCAACGCGTGGCATGTGGAGGAGACGATGGCGTCCTACAACGTCAGCAAGGCCGCCGTCCACGCGATAGCGCGGTCAGCGGCCATCGACCTTGGCCGATACGGCATCCGTGTGAACGCGGTGGCACCTGGTGTGGTGGACACTCCGCTCGCAGCGCTCGTGGTGCAGAACCCGGAGCTCGCGCCGCTGTACCTGAAGACGATTCCGCTCGGCCGCTTCGCGCAACCGCGCGACATCGCCAACGCTGTTCTCTTTCTTGCATCCGACGAGGCGTCGTACATCACCGGTCAAATGCTGGTCATCGACGGCGGACAGACGCTTGGTATCCCGGGCAACCTTGAGGACGCAGGATGAGCGCTCTCGATGCGTCGCTCGCTCGCTACCGCAATCAGCTCGGACGGGCACGCGACGAGCTGACGACCCCTGCTTTGATCCTCGACCTCGACGTGGCTCGCCGCAACATCGCGACAATGGCGCAACGGTTCGCCGATCTCCCAGCGAAGCTGCGGCCTCACATCAAGGTGCACAAGTCGATCGAGCTGGCGCGACTGCATGTCGAGGCTGGAGCCGTCGGCATCGCGTGTGCCACGGCGTGGGAGGCGATCGTGATGGCCGAAGGCGGCATCGCGGATGTACTGATCGCCAACCAGCTCGTCCAGCCGGACAAGGTTGCGGCCGTGGCGGCGCTCGCGCGGGAGCACAGGATCACGTTGACGGTCGACGACGTGCGCAACGTCGAGGCACTCTCGCGCGCAGCCGGCGAGGCCGGCTCGGCCTTCGAGCTGCTGATCGAGCTAGACGTCGGGATGGGGCGCTGCGGCGTTCGTACGAAGGAGGAGCTGCTCCCGATCGCGGAGCGGATTGCCGCTCTCCCGAACCTCCAGTTGCGCGGCCTACAGGCGTATGAGGGTCACTGCATGCTTGAGCCCGACCGCGACGTCCGGATCAGCGAGACGCACCTGGCCAACGCGAAGGTCGTCGACGCCGCGGACTACCTGATCGCACATGGCCATGCATGCGCCGAGATCTCCGGCGGAGGAACCGGCACGTACTACATCACGGGAGCCGACCCACGGATCACCGAGGTCCAGGCCGGCTCCTATGTGCTGCTGGACTGCTTCCACGACAACCTCGTACCGGGGGGATTCGAGGTGGCGATGACGGTGCTCGGTACGGTGATCTCCCGTCAGGGCAACACGGTCGTGCTCGATTGCGGTCGTAAGGCCGTCGGCATTGACTTTGTCACGCCGCCGCTGATCGCCTATCCCGAAGCGGAGATCCGCTACTACGCCGAGGAGCACTGCCTCGCGGATTTCCCGGGTGCGCCCCCGCTCGATCTCGGAGACCGGGCCGAGGTGATGGCCGGCTACGGGCCCACCACGGTCAACCTGCACGACGTTTTCCACGTCGTCGAGAATGGTGTCGTCACCGATATCTGGGCGGTCAACCCGCGCGGCCCTGGACCTCCGCTGGGCGCGAGCATACTGGGCTCATCCCAGGGCTGAGCCCTCCGGGCGTCGCGGTGCCTGCGTCCCCCGCGTGCCAGGGCGCGTCGCGGTGCCCGACAATGCGTGCATGCTCTACGACCGAGCACGGGTGTTCGTCTCTGCCGGCGCCGGAGGAGACGGCAGTCACAGCTTTCGCCGCGAGGCTCACGTACCCCACGGCGGACCCGACGGCGGCGACGGCGGGCACGGGGGCAACGTGTACGTCGAGTGTGACCCTTCGCTTCGTGACCTGCAGGCGTTCCGCCGTCGCCAGCACTACCGCGCGCGGCGCGGCGGACACGGCGAGGGGTCGCTGCGCCACGGACGCAACGGCCCCGATCTCGTCGTCCGCGTTCCGCCGGGGACCGAGGTGCTGACGGAGAACGGTGATGTCCACGACCTGACGCGTCCCGGTCAGCGTGTGCCCGTGGCGCGCGGCGGATCGGGTGGCCGCGGGAACAAGCACTTCGCGACGGCGACCAGACAGGCGCCGCGGTTCGCCGAGCTGGGACTCGCGGGGGAGGAGGGGTGGCTGGACCTGCGGTTGAAGCTACTTGCCGACGTCGGCCTGATCGGTCTCCCAAACGCTGGGAAGTCGTCGCTGCTCGCGCGGCTCACGCGCGCCGCACCGAAGGTCGCCGACTACCCGTTCACGACACTCGAGCCCGTGCTCGGCACACTCGATGGCGCCGACCGCCAGCTCATCGTCGCCGATATTCCCGGCCTGATCGAAGGCGCCAGCGAGGGAGCGGGGCTCGGTCACGACTTTCTCGCCCACGTCGAGCGCACCCAACTGCTCGTCCACGTGCTCGACCTCGCGCCGCTCGACGGCTCAGACCCGCTCACCAACCACGCGACCGTGGAGAAGGAGCTGATGGCGCATGACGCTCGACTCGCGGCGCGCCCGCGGCTGCTCGCTCTCTCGAAGGCGGACCTCGTGACTCCGGAGCTTGCTGCGTCGCACGCCGCAGAATGGCGCGAGCGACTCGGGCCGACCGTGCCGGTGTTCGTGACCTCCAGCGCCAGCGGGGAGGGCCTTGCCGAGCTGTCAGCCGAGCTGCTGCGAGCGGTCCCGGTTGGCCCGTCGCAGACCGAGTCGCTCGGCGAGCCGCAGCTGGCGGAGCACCTCACCTTTCGGCCCGCCCGGGGCCGCGGTTTTCGGGTCGAGCGCGATGGCGACGGTCCGTTCCGCGTGCTCGGTGACGGCGTCGAGCGCCTGATCGCGCGGCATGATCTCGACAACGAGGACGCGCTCGCTCACGTCGAAGCTCGGCTGCGGCAGATCGGGGTCATCGGAGCGCTCGAAGAGCAGGGCTTCCAGCCCGGCGACGACGTCGAGATCGGCGGTGTCGTGTTCGAGCTAGATCCGTGATCGCCTGGCGGGCGAGTCGGCGCTCTTGCGTCCACCCGCCCGCCGAGGTCTGTGAGATCAGCTGCTGGCGGGCGGCGGGCCGCCGCCCGGAGGCATTCCGTGTCCACCCGGCCCGTGTCCCATCGGCCCCTGCTCGATCAGGGACAGGAGCGTGGACTCCTGCGCCGAGGTGATGGTGCCGTCGCTGACCGCCTGGTCGAGGATCGGCGTCGCAACCGACTTGGTGTCTGCCTGGATCGCCTTTTGCACCGCCTCCAGTGCGGTGCGCTCACCGGTCGTCAACGCCGCCAAGGCGGGTGGGCCACCTGTCTGGCTCGCACCGCTCGCGTGTGCCCTGCCGTGCGTGCTGGCGCTCGCGCCAACAGCGCTCACGCCACCACCCAGGGCGGCGATCGAACCGAGCACGGCGACGGTGCGCGTCTTGCCTGTCAACTTCCGTTTCATCCGGTCCTCCTGTCTGGGGTTTGCCAGGCGACCAGTGTTGAATCTCTCCCCGAGAGGCGGCTCGGCTTAGCCCGAGAGCATCCTGAGAGGCTAGGAACTCATTCTGGCCTGCGTCCTAGGCCGCGAGCGCGCGCAGCTCGCGCAGCGAGTCCGGCGTGAACCTCGGGGCGTCCTCCGAGGCGCGAGTGCATGTCCCGTAGAACGCGTGAGCGCCCCCCACGAGGCGCCGACGCTGGGCCGGGTGGAGGTTCCCGACGACCGCGATCAGGTGCAGATCTGGGCGGTTTGCCACGCCGCAGCGCTCGATCAGGGCGTTCAGGTCGGCGGCTGCGGCTCGCCCGTCGAGCCGACTCGCATCGATCGCCAGAGTGACGTCGTCGCGTCCGGCGAACTCGGCGGCGAACGCCTGGAGCAGGTGGGTGTCGCCGAGCAGCTCCTCCGCGTCCGCCAGGGCGACGAACCGTCGTGCTCCCGCGAGCGGATCAGGGAGGGCTTCAACCGCCGCAGCCGCGGTGACCGCTTCACGGAACTGCTCGTGGTACTCGGGCCGGAAGGGGTCGGCGGCCAGCGCCCGCAGAAGCAGCACGGCCTGGGATGGCGGGTCTCCAACTTCCCCGATCGCTTCGGCTGCGTCCGCAGCAGCGAGCTCGCGATCGATCTCGTCGACATCCGCAAGCGCCACGAATTGGGTGCCGCTGGCGGCGACGGCGCTGCGCGCCTTCTGCTCGAGGCCGTTCCATGCCGCCTCGAGTTCCGCTGCGCTCAATCCGTCGAGCGGCAGGTTGCGCAGGCACCAGCGCTGAAAGGCAATGTCCTTACGTCGTTCGCGTTGGGACGCACGTGCGCCGGTCACACCGCCCGTGAGGTTCGCGCCGTGCAGGCGGTAGTGGGCGAGGACTTCGTTGGTGTAGTCGATCTCGGCGACGCGCGCGGTGCTCGTTGCCAGCCACCAGTCAACGAAAGGGATGTCGTCGGGGACCGGGTCGAAGGAGCCTCGCAGGCTGGCGCGGACGACGATCGACGACGCGGTGACGAAGTTCTCGGTCAGTAGGCGCGCGAAAAGCCCGGCGCCGCGCGGTGGACGCCAATCCCGCCACGCCCACTGGAAGAGCGAGTCGTGCCGGTGCTCGCCGCCGGGTCCCACGATCGCCATGTCGCTGAAGACCAGCCCCAGCTCAGGTCGCTCCAGCAGCATCGCGACGTTGTGACGCGTCTTCTGCTCGAGCCACGCGTCGTCGGCGTCGAGGATTGCGAGCAACTCGCCGTCGGCGTGTCGCAGGGCCGTATTCGTGGCGGACGTGAGGCCGCCGTTGGCCTGGCGGATCAGTTTGATTCGACGCTCCGGGTGCCGCGCGGCGACCTCCTCGACAACCGCCGCTGTGGCGTCGGTCGAGCCGTCGTCGACCACCACGATCTCGATCAGCTCCGGCGGGTAATCCTGGGTCAGCGCGCTCTCGAGAGCGCGCTCGACGTAGCGTTCGTAGTTATACGCAGCGACGAGTGCGCTGACGGTCGGAAGCTCAGGCATTTGCTACCGCACGGCTGCGCCGGCTGCCCGACGCCACCGCCGGCGCCCCAAACCGCCGGCGGGCCGCGAGCAGCGCCTGCGCAACAACCTGGTCCATGTTCAGGTACTGGTAGCGAGCGAGGCGGCCGACAAACACCACGCCCCGCTCGGCGACCGCCAGAGCCCGGTAGCGCTCATAGAGCTCGCGATTCTCGCGCCGCGGGACCGGGTAGTAGGGCTCGCCGTCAGCGGTCGGGTACTCGTAAGCGATCGTCGTGTGCTCTGCGGACTCGCCGGTCAGGTGGCGGAACTCGGTCGTACGCGTGTACTCATACTCGGCCCCCGGGTAGTTGATCTGGGCGACCGGCTGTAGCAGGCCGCCATCGGCGAGCTGGCGCGTCTCGAACTCGAAGCGCAAGCTCCTGTACGGGAGCGCTCCGAGCCGCTGGTCGAAATAGGAGTCGATCGGCCCCGTCCAGACAAGCAGCGGCACGTGTGCGCGCTCGCCGAGGTCGCTGTGAGCAACGCCAGTCTGCACCTCGATCCGCGGATGCTCGAGCAACCGCTCGAACATCGCCGTATAGCCGTCGCGCGGCATTTGCTGGAAGTCGTCTGTGAAGTAGCGGTCGTCTGAGCCCGTCCGGACGGGGAGGCGCGCGCAAACAGACGCGTCGAGCTGCGAGGGGTCGAGGGCCCATTGCTTGCGCGTGTAGTCGCGGAAGAGCTTCGCGTACATGTCCTCGCCGACCTTCGCGATCACCGCGTCGCGGGAGTTGCGGGGGAGCGGGCACGGCTCGCTGACGGCGTCGAGGTAGCGCTGAACCTCGACGTCGCTTCCCAGGCGCAGCCCGTACAGCCGATTGATCGTGGTGCGGTTGATCGGCATTGGCACGTACTGGCCCTCGACCTCAGCGAGCACGCGATGCTCGTACGCTCGCCAGTCGGTGAACCGCGACAGATAGCCGCTGACACGCGGTGCGTTTGTGTGAAAGATGTGCGGGCCGTATCGATGGACGAGCACGCCATGTTCGTTGCGGAAGTCGTAAGCGTTGCCGCCGATGTGCTCGCGCTGCTCGACGACCAGCACTCGAAGCCCGAGGCTTGCCGCCCGCTCAGCCATCACGGCGCCGGCGAACCCGGCGCCGACGACGCATACATGCGGGCGTCTGCGGGCTGGGCGCGAGGGGCCCGAGGCGCTCATTCCCAGATGATCGACGTGGCTCGTGGCGACTTGAGGCGGCAACGCTCGTACCCGCCGCAGCCGGACGGCCTAAGCTCCGCGGCGATGACCCGCAGCGTAATCAAGCTTGGCTCCGCGATCGTCGCCGACGACACGGGGACGCTTCGCGATGACGTGCTCGCGAGCATCTGCGAGGCGGTAGCTGCACGTCACGCCGTCGGCGACGACGTCGTGATTGTGACGAGCGGAGCGATCGCCGCCGGTGTTCGTGTCCTCGGCCTACCCGGCCGGCCGCTGACTGTTGATGCCCTCCAGGCGACGAGCGCCGTCGGGCAGGGCCGCCTTTACCCGGTGTACGACGCCCTCCTGCGCGAACACGGCCTGATCGCCGCGCAGGTGCTGCTCACCTTCTTCGACATGAGCGCGCGTACGAACTACGTGAACGCGAGGCAGACGCTGAGCAAACTCCTCGAGTGGCGCGTCGTGCCTGTGATCAACGAGAACGACACGACGGCGACCGACGAGATCTCCTTTGGCGACAACGACTTCCTGGCTGCTCAGGTCGCGATCCTCGTCGGTGCGCAGCGCCTGGTCATCCTCACCAACACTGAGGGCCTCTACAGCGCGGACCCTGTGCGCGTGCCGAGCGCCGAGCTGATCTGCGAGGTGACCGACTTCGCCGAGCTCGACGGATTCGACATCACGCAGAACACCTCCGCTCACGGATCGGGCGGTATGCGCTCGAAGGTCACGGCCGCGGACATGGCGACGGCGGCCGGAATCGAGACGACGATCTGCAGCGGCGCCCGCCCCGGGGTGCTCGCGGCGGTGCTCGGCGGTGAGCGCGCGGGAACCAGGTTCGTGCCTCGCGAGACGCGCTACTCGAGCTTCAAGCTCTGGCTCAAGTACGCCAAGCCGAGCCAGGGCCAGATCGTCGTCGACAACGGCGCCGCGCGAGCACTCCGACATGAAGGGACGAGCCTCCTTCCGGTCGGGATCGTCGAGGTCCACGGCGTGTTCGAGATCGGGGACGCGGTCGAGATCAGAGACCAGGACGGATCGTTGGGGAAGGGAATCTCGAGCTACTCGGCAGAGGAGCTGCGCGCGGCGAAGGGCCTCCAATCGCAGGAGATCCGCGAGCTGCTGCCGCGGGCGGCGGAGGAGGCGGTCCATCGTGACTACCTCGTGCTCGACTGACCTGCGGATGCCCGTTAACGCGCGCACCCACGCCGCGCGGTCCCTAACCTTCACCTGATGGCAACGGCGACCGCATCGGTCAGGGATGTCTGCGTAGCCGCCAAGCGCGCAGCCCGGAGCCTCGCGTTGCTGGATAGCGCGACGAAGGACGCGGCGCTGGAGGCGATCGCCACGGCGCTCGAGGACCGCACCGCCGAGATTGTCGAGGCGAACGCACTCGACCTCGAGGCGGGGCGCGAAGCAGATATCGGCGAGGCGCTGCTCGACCGCCTGAGCCTCGACCGCAAGAGGGTCGCAACGATGGCGGCGGGTGTTCGCGCGATCGTCGCTCTACCCGATCCCGTCGGTGAGGTATCCGACGGGTTCCGTCGGCCGAACGGTCTCGAGATTCGCAAGATCCGGGTGCCGCTCGGCGTGGTGGCGGTCGTCTATGAGGCGCGGCCCAACGTCACGATCGACGCCGCGGCACTGTGCCTGAAATCGGGCAATGCCGCGGTGTTGCGCGGCTCCTCGAGCGCGAGCCACTCCAACTCTGTGCTCGGCGCGATTGCGGCGGAGGCTGCCGGCGCCGCGGGCGTTCCCCAGGCGGCAATCTCGATGGTTGCGGGGGGCGACCGCGACGAGCTGCGCGAGCTCGCCACCCAGACATCGACGGTCGATCTGATCATCCCGCGGGGCGGGGAAGGGCTGAAGGCGGCGCTCTCGGAGCACGCGACGGTACCGGTGATATTTGCCGCTTCGGGGAATTGCCACGTCTACGTCGACGCTGGCGCCGACCTCGAGATGGCGGCGCGCATAGTTCTCAACGCGAAAGTCCAGCGGCCCGGCGTGTGTAACGCCGCCGAGACGCTCCTGGTGCACCGCGATGCCGCTGGCGCATTCCTACCTGTGGTGGCCGGGGAGCTGGAACGCGCCGGGGTTGAGCTCCGCGGCGACGCCCGGGCGCGTCAGCTCGCCGAGCCGGTTGCGATGGCACCGGCGGGCGAGGGCGACTGGGACACCGAGTACCTCGCGCTCACTTTGGCGGTCGCCGTCGTCGATTCGCTGGACGTAGCGATTGAGCACATTGCGGCTCACGGCAGCGGCCACTCCGAGGCGATCGTGACACGCGATCGTGACGCCGCTGTGCGCTTCCAGCACGCGGTTGATGCAGCATGTGTTTACGTCAACGCCTCGACTCGCTTCACCGATGGTGGCGAGTTCGGAATGGGGGCGGAGATCGGAAACTCGACCCAGAAGCTCCACGCCCGCGGACCCATCGGACTGCGGGAGTTGTGCACTTTCAAATACCTGATCGAGGGCGACGGCCAGGTTCGCAGCTGAAGCGGTGGCAGCACTTGGAATTCTGGGGGGAACGTTTAACCCGCCACACCTCGCCCACCTCCTCTGTGCCAGCGAGGCGCGTTGGCAGCTGGGTCTCGACCGGGTGCTGCTCGTGCCGGCCGGGGTTCCGCCACACAAGCCGATGGCTGATGAGCCCGGGATCGAGCACCGCCTGATGATGTGCGCGCGGGCCGTCCAAGGCCAGGAGGATTGGCTTGCGGTCTCCGACATCGAGGCGCGCCGCGAGGGCCCGTCGTACACCGTCGATACGCTTGAGGAGATTAATGCGAGCCGGCCAGGTGACAAGCTGACGTTCATCGTCGGAGGCGACATGGCGTGGTCGCTTCCGACGTGGCGCGATCCGGAGGCGATTCTCGGGCTTGCCCGCCTGGCCGTGGCGGAGCGCGCCGGAGCGCGACGTGAGGAGATTCGCGAGCAGCTCGCAGGCCTTCGCGGCGGAGCGAGGGTCGCCTACATCGAGGTTCCCCGCATGGATGTCTCCTCGGCAGCACTTCGTCGGCGCGTGCAGGCGGGGCAACCGATCACCTACCTGGTTCCCGACGCCGTCGCGGACTACATTGACGAGCGGAGGCTCTACAAGTGACATCGGATCAGCTCGTACAGAGGATCGCGGAACTCGCGGCAGACAAGAAGGCGCTCGACATCGTGGAGCTCGACATGCGCGGCGTCGTTGACTACACCGACTACCTGGTGATCTGCTCCGGGGCGAGTGATCGGCAGGTCAAGGCGATCGCCGACGGAATCCGTGTTGGCCTGAAGGATGCACATGCCGGCGGTCCGCGGCGCGTGGAAGGACTGACGCAGGCCCGCTGGGTTCTGCTGGACTATCTGGACGTCGTGGTTCACATCTTCGTGCCCGAAGTCCGCGAGTTCTATGGGCTCGAGAGGCTCTGGGGCGAGGTGCCCCAGCTTCAGGCTTCCCTGTCCTGACCGGGTATGGCCTTGCCCGGTCCGCGGCGCCCTGTGGGCAACGGTGCGGTGGCGAGGAGCCTTCCGGCCACGCGCGCGACGACGGCTACTGCTCGAAGCCCTCGACGGTCTGTTCGTCGCGCAGACTCACGAAATCCGGGTCGAGGCCGAACTCCTCGCGGGCCCGGCGCTGGCGCAACAGGTCCCAGTAGCGGTCGAGTTCGACCCTGACCTGCGCGAGGCGCGCATCCTGCTCGGCGGTGAGCCCGCCCCGGGAGGAGTCGAGGAGCTTATGCTCCTCTGCGACGAGATCCTCGATGTGGGCCTGCACGGCCGTGTCTTGCATCGGTTCAGCATACGCGGACTGGCTCGGGTGAGCTTGCCGGGATGGCGCCCACCGCTTGCGAGCGCCGATAAGATCGCCGCCGCGCTGTCCGGCCGTGCGGGGCGCGTGCCCGTCGAACTTCCGGATTGGAGCAGCTGTGTCGTGGGTCGCCTACTTTCTCGTCTTCCTGGTCGCGCACATCGTTGGCGACTACCTCTTCCAGACCGACTTCCAGGCGGCGCACAAGCATGGCGGGCTGGGTCGCGACCCTGTCGCCCGCAGGGCGCTCTTCGGTCACGTTGCCAGCTACACCATCGCAATCGCGGGTGCCTGTGCGTGGATCGCGAGCGAGCGTCCCGCCGGCACCACCGTGCTCGTCGGAGTCGCCGTGGTGCTCGAACACCTGATCCAGGACGACGGTCGCCTGCTCGCGGCGTACTGCCGCCGCGTAAAGGGCCTGGACATCATCGCGTCGCCCGAGATCGGGCTGTGGGTCGATCAGGCCTTTCACATCGTTGCCCTGTTCGGCGCGGCGCTGCTCCTGACTGCCTGACCTGCCGCGCGCGTCACTGAGAACTCGCCTTCGGTATAAAGTGCGGTCTCGCAGCGCCAAATCGGGAGCAGGGCCGGAGAAGCGGTTGACAGCGAAGCTGGTCAGCAGGGTGTGCGGGCCCCTCTGTGTCTTGGCGGCGACCGCCATGGCGGCGCTTGCGCTGCCGGCCGGCGCCTCGGCCTCGTTCACCGAGCTGGCGTCGTTCAGCGGGAGCCCGGTTTGTCCTTCGCAGCTCGCGTTCGACGCCGGTGGCGGCGCGCGAACGAGCACCGTCTACGTCGAGGACAACTGCGCCAGCTCGCCCGGGGTGTTCGCCTACACCGCTGACGGAACAGGCCTCGTCGGCGGCTTCAACGGAGGTGATCCGCTCGAGAGCTTCACGTACCTTTCGAGCACCGAGTGCTTCTACAATCTCGCGGGCGCAGCTGTTGATCCGGCGACCGGCGACCTGTACGTCTCGGACCTCAACGCGAGCGCCCTCTTTGACTTCACAGACACCGGAACCGACGCCGCCCAGGTGGCGACGAGCACGTGCCAAGTCGCCCCGATCATGGGACCGGTGATCATCGGCGGCGCGCTGGCTGCCCAACCTGCGGGCGGCTCGTTCCCCTCGCCGCACGGCCTGGCGATCTACAACGGGAACGTCTACGTCGCGGGCGGCGGACTCTTGCAGGACACCGCGCTTGGCTTGGCCTCGGATACGGTCGGATCGGTCAACCTGGCCTCTAACGATCCGCAGCCGGTCGCGGTCGCGATCGACCCGAACACCGGCGCGACTTTCGTGATCGACAGTCAGAACCGCATCGTCGACGAGTACAACTCAGCTGGCAGCTACGTCGGGGTGTTCACGACTGGCTTCGGCGGGAGCGCATTCGGCGATCCGGTTGCGATTGCTGTCGATCCGATTGCGCACGTCGTCTACGTGGCAGACGCGGGGACCGGTGTCGTTGACACGTTCAGCGAGCCCACGGGAGCCGCCTTGCTACAGATTCCCGGCCGGTCAGGCTACGAACCCGGCGGTATCGCTCTCGACAGCAGCAACCACGACGCCTACGTCGCCTATGACGGGACCTCGACCGGGGCCGTGGACGAGTTCGCCTACACTCCCGCGCCGAGCTGTCCGGGCTTGAACGCGAGCACCAAGGGCGGGATCGCCGTGGCGCTCTCGTTGTCCTGCAGCGAGCGCTCGGGCGCGCCGGTGGCCTATTCGATCGCATCGACGCCGGCACATGGCGCCTTGAGCGGATTCAACCCGGCGACCGGGGCTGTGACGTACACGCCGGCGTCGGGTTACACGGGCACCGACACGTTCACCTACACCGCGACGAGCGTCGATGGGACCAGCCAGCCGGCGACCGCGTCGATCACTGTGACCGGCCCGACCTGCGCTGCCGAAACGCTTTCGAGCGCCTATCAGGCTCCGCTCGCGGTGACGCTCGTGTGCACCGACGCCGCGAGTCCGGTCGCGAGCTACAAGATCGTGACGCCTCCGGTCCACGGCGCCGCAACCACCCCCACAGCGGGCGGGACGCTCACTTACACGCCGAGCAGCCTGTTCGCCGGGAGCGATGCATTCACCTACGAGGGCATCAGCGCGAATGGACAGACCAGCGCGCCGACGACGGTGACGATCTACGTCGCGGCTCAGCTACCGCCGCCGGTCGAAGGTCAGAGCGCCAACGTCTACTACGCATCGGGCAGCGTTACGATCCTGCTGCCCGGCCAGACGACACCGATTCCGCTGGTCGCCGGCTTCCAAGCGCCGCTCGGATCGATCATCCAGACGACCAACGGCGAGGCCGGAGTGTTCGTCGAGATCGGCGGCCAGCTTCAGGCGGCAAACTTCTTCAACGGTCTGTTCAAGCTGACGCAGTCACCCGACCCGCACACGATCCTGCGCCTCCTCGGCCACAAGATCCCCAAGGTGCGTTGTGCGCTTCATCCGCACTCGTTCTCGGGCACCTTCACCGCGAGTTTCTCGCACGCAAGGCGCGAGGCTGGCGCGACGATCGCGAAGAAGCTCCACGTGAAGGGGAAGCCGACTCGGCAACTGTGGGGAAGCGGGCACGGAAACTTCACCACGGTCGGGAACGGCAGCTCCGCGAGCGTGCGCGGCACCGAGTGGGCGATCTTCGACTACCCCGACGGAACGCTCACGTTCGACTTTACCGACAGCGTGTCGGTGTACGACTTCAACCTCGGCAAGCACGTCCTGATCACCGCCGGCCACTACTACTTTGCGTCGCTGGGCAAGCTCCCCGGCTGCGTGAAGTAGCGTCAGTGCGGACGCCGCGCTCGGCAAACTGAAACGCTGCCACTGATGCGCGGGCGCCAGCGGATCGTGATCATGTTCGCGGTCGCGGCCGCGCTCACCGCCGTTGCGGTGCTCGGCTACGCGATCGGCGCGCTCAACACGCTCGAGCTGTCGAGCATCGACACCCGCTTCTCGATTCGCGGATCACAGCCGAGCGCAACGGGCCAGGTGGCCTTCGTCGGTGTCGACCAGGACACGTTCCAGCACACAGGTTTGCGCTGGCCTTTCCCGCGCCGCTACGACGCAGCGGTGGTCACGTCTCTGAAGCGCCTGGGCGCAAAGGTGATCGTCTTCGACGTGCAGTTCACCGAGACGAGCGATCCGCGCGACGACAACGCGCTTGTTGAGGCCGTCGCAAAGGCCGGGAATGTCGTGCTCGCGACTGACGCAGCGAACCCGAGGAACGGCCAAACGAAGATCTTTGGCGGCGGCGGAATCCTCGGGCGGATCCACGCGTCGGCAGGCGACTCGCTGGTCCCTCCCGACGCCGACGGCAAGGTCCGCCGCATGTACTACGAGCAGGAACACCTGAAGACCCTCGCCGTCGCAGCTGTTGAGCGCTACACCGCTCGCCCGGTCCCGGCGAGCGACTTCCCCGGCAACCACGCATGGATCGACTTCGTCGGCCCGCCGAACACGATCCCCTCCCTCTCGTACTGGAAAGTCCTACAGGACCGCCGGGTACCGCCCGGCTTCTTCAAGGGCAAGATCGTGGTCGTGGGGGCGTACGACGCGAGCTTGCAGGACGTGCATTCCACGGCGACCTCGGGCTCAAACCTGATGTCGGGGCCAGAAATCCAGGCGAGCTCGATCGAGACGATCCTGCGCGGCTTCCCGCTGACCGGCGCCGGAGTCGTCGGGGACATCGCGTTGATTGTCCTGCTCGGAATGATCGCGCCGCTCGTCAATCTGCGCTGGCGCCCGGTGCGCGCGTTCGTGTCGGCGATCGTCGTCGCAGTGCTCTTCGCGCTTGCCGCGCAATTCCTTTTCGACGCCGGCCTGATCATCAGCTTCACCTACCCGCTGCTGGCGCTGATGCTCAGCTCGATCGGGGCGCTCGCCGTCAACTTCATGGCGGAGGCGTTCGAGCGTGCGCGCGTGCGTGACGTGTTCTCGCGCTTCATCTCCGAGGCGGTCGTCGACGAGGTCCTCGAGACCTCGGCCGACGGCACGATCCGACTCGGTGGGGTCCGGCTCGTCAGCACGGTTCTGTTCAGTGACCTGCGCGGGTTCACCTCGTTTGCCGAGACGCTCGACCCGGAGGTCGTGATCTCGATCCTCAATCGCTACCTGAGCGCGATGAGCGACGCGATCCTCGACCACAACGGGACGCTCGTCGCCTACATGGGGGACGGGATCTTTGCCGTGTTCGGCGCACCGGTTCACATCGAGGACCACGCCGATCGCGCGCTGGCGACAGCGCGCGACATGCTCCACCGGCTTCGCGATTTCAACACGTGGCTCGAGACGGAGCACGGCGGCAAGGGGTTCAAGATGGGCATCGGCCTGAACACCGGCTACGTCATGTCCGGCAACGTCGGCTCAGAGCGCAGACTCGAGTACGCCGCGATCGGCGATACGACCAACACCGCCTCACGGCTCGAAGGAATGACGAAGGGCACGCCGTTCCAGCTCTACATGTCCGACTCGACGTACACGGAGCTGTCCGAGAAACCTGACGATCTCGTGTTCGTCGACGACTTCGAGGTCCGTGGCAAGCAGACCGCCGTCAAGGTCTGGGGACTCGTCGAACGCGATGTCCCCGGGGTGCCGGCGGGGGCACAGGCAGCAGCGGTCGCGGACGCGCAGAAGTGAGGCGACTGTTCGGCGTGACCCGCTCGGAAAGCGCTCGAGCGGGTGTGCTCCTGGCCTTCCGCCAGCCCGCGATGGCGCGCCTGCTCTCGGCGTTTGGCCTCGTGACCGTCGGCGAGTGGGCGACGGTCACATCGCTCAGCATCTACGTCTTCGGCATCGGCGGCACCCTCGCGGTCGGGTTCGTCGGCTTCCGCTTCGTCCCGGGCGCGCTGAGCAGCATGCTCTTCTCGCCGCTCGTTGAGCGCCATCGGGGTGTCCTTGAGCGAATCGCGGTCGCCCGCACGCTGCTGCTCGGGGCGGCCGCAGCCTGGGTGCTTGCGGGCTACGACCCGGCGGTCGTGATCGTGATCGTCGCGATCGACGCCGCGGTCTCGGCTCCGTACCGCCCGGCGCAGTCGCGGATCCTCCCGGTGCTCTCCCGCGAGCCTGAGGAGCTCGCGGCCGCCACAGCCGGGATCAGCATCATGAAGACGGTCGGACAGGCCGGCGGCAGCCTTGCCGGCGGCGTCCTTGCGGCGCTGATCGACCCCGGCTGGGTGATGGCGGGCGGCGCAGCTGCGATGGCCGCCGCGGCGCTGGTCAGCTCAGGACTTCAGCCGGCGCGGCAGCGAGCGCCAAGCCATTGGGTCGCTGTGTTGAAGGACGGGTTCGCAGCCGTTCCCGAGGTTGTGCTCCACGGGCAGGCCTCGGCGATCGTGCTCGCAAGCGTCGCGCGCACCCTGGTGCGCGGCCTGTGGACCGCGCTCGCCGTCGTTGTCGCCCTGAGCCTGTTCCACCTCGGCAACTCAGGCGTCGGGGTGCTTCAGGCCGCCGCCGGCGTCGGTGCGGTGCTCGCGATTCCGATCACGACCGTCCTGATCGGGCGTCAGCGTCTCGGGATTCCGTGCGCCGCCGCCTTCATCGCCGCGGGACTCACGGTCAGCTCGGTCGGTGTCTTCGACTTCGGCAACACCGTGGCCGCGGTCATTCTCTGCTGGGGCGCCGCAATGGCCGTCGCCGATGCCACATCGCTGTCGCTCCTTCACCGGCTGTTGCATTCCGACACGCTCAGTCGCGTGGTCGGCGTGATGGAGGCGCTCAAGTTGGCGTCCGAGGGCGTTGGGGCGTTGCTTGCTCCGGCGCTCGTCGCCGCGCTTGGCCTGCGCACCGCTTTGATCGTGGCCGGCGCGCCGCTACCGCTGATCGTGCTCGCCGGGCTGGGGCAGATCCGCCGGTCCGACCTGGCCGCGGCCGGTCGTAGCCGGCTGGTGCGCCTACTGCACCGTGTCCGCGTACTGCGGACCCTGGACATGGCATCGCTCGAGGACGTGGCCGCTCGCGTCGCGCCGACTAAGGTGGCAGCTGGCACCGATGTGATCCGCCAGGGGGACACTGGCGACCTCTTCTACGTGATCGACTCGGGCGAGGTTGAGGTGCTCGTCGGCGGCTACCCCGTCGCGCGTCTCGAGCGCGGGTCCGGGTTCGGTGAGCGAGCGCTGCTGCGCGACACGCCGCGCACCGCGACCGTGCGTGCGCTGACCGAGCTCGATCTGTTCGCGATCGGTCGCGATGACTTTCTGAGTGCGATCACCGGCCAGCGCCCGGACGAAGCCGCGCGACCGGAGCAGCCGCTTGTCCACGACCTGCTCGACCGGCCCCTTGGCGAGGTGCTCGAGGACCTCTCCCAGTTTGCCGGCGTCAGTCGTGAGCGCCTCGACGAGCTCGCGACGAGGACGCTGATCGAGCGCTGGGAGCCCGGGTCGCTCGTGATCCGCGAGGGCGATGTTGCCGAAGCCGTGTACGTGGTCCTTGCCGGGCTGGGGCAGGTGACGGTTGCCGGCGAGCCCACGGCCGAGTTGCACCCCGGCGACGCCTTCGGGGAGATCGCGGTTCTCCACGGCACGCTGCGCACCGCGACGGTCAGCGCGCTCGCCCCACTCACGACCTGCCGCATCCAAGCCGACGACTATCTGGCCACGGCGACCGCCGCGCCCAAGCGGCTCGCCGACCCGGACCGCTGAGCGGACGCGAGGGCAGGCTCGCCCGCCCGGTGCGACCGCCGCAACGCAACACGTGGTCGACGCTCAGAGCAAGAGCGGCGGACGCGGTCAAGCGGCCGTCACCGCTCCAGTAGGTTGCAATGGTGGCGAGTGACCGATCCAGGATCGAAGCGGGCGACGCGTGAGCGTTCACGAACTGCGCCGCGATCAGGTCGTCGAGCGTCCGCTGGACGAGGTGTTCGACTTCTTCTCGCGGGCGTCCAACCTCGAGCGGCTCACACCCTCGCTGATGCACTTTCAGATGGTCACTCCGGAGCCGATCGAGATGACCACTGGGACGCTGATCGAGTACCGCTTGCGAGTTCACGGTGCCCCGATTCGTTGGATTTCCCGGATTGAGGAGTGGGAGGTGGGAAGCCACTTCGTCGATCGACAGATCAAGGGGCCTTACAAGCTCTGGTTGCACCGCCACGACTTTGAAGAGGTTGACGAGGGCACACGTGTGAGCGACCACGTCCGCTACGAGCTGCCGTTCGGTCCGGTGGGCGAGCTTGCTGGGCTGTGGCTCGTTCGTCGCGACCTGGACCGCATCTTCGACTTCCGCCGCGAAGCCGTCACAACCCAGCTCGGGTGAGCGCGGTCGTCTGACTCGGCGCTCGGAGAGGCCTGTAACCTTCGCGGGCGCGGCGTTTAGCTCCGCGCAGGCCGGCCCACATCGACGAGGAGAACAGCATGTCCGGAGAGCTCGAGAAGCTGATGGAGAAGGCTCTGCCCGAGGCAGAGAAGCTGGCTGTGAAGGAGGCCGAGAAGAAGGGCCTCGGACCAGAAGCTGAGGCTGCGGAGAAGGCGCTCGGCGGCGAGCTGCCCAAGCTCTAAGGCTCGTTACGAGCTGGGACTTTGTGGGGCCCCGCGAACCGGGGCCCCACGTTTGTACGGTCGCGTTTTCGTCTGCGCGTCCGGATCTCGCTACGATCGACGTATGTGCCGAAACATACGAACACTCCACAATTTCGATCCACCCGCCGGTGACGATGAGGTCCACGCAGCGGCAGTCCAGTACGTCCGCAAGATCAGCGGCTTTCAACGGCCGTCGCAGGCGAACGCCGAGGCTTTCGACCGGGCGGTCGATGAGATCGCGAGCGCGTCGGCGCGCTTGCTCGGCTCGCTCGTTACCTCGGCGCCACCAAAGGATCGCGAGATCGAAGCCGCCAAGGCGCGCGCCCGCGCTGCCGCCCGCTTCGCCGCCTGACACGGTGCGAAGGGCGCGCCTTCGCTCCGCTACCGCTCGTTACGGTTTCAGAGGTGGCCGACGATGCTGAGTTGATGGATTTCGTGCGTGCGATCGCACGGGGCGAGCGGGCGCGCGTCTCGCTCGTGCTCGCGTCCGCACCGCAGCTCGCGCTCGCGTCGGTCGGCGTCGGAGCGACCCGGCAGCACGCCGATGAGTACTTCCTGGACGAGATCTCCCACCACGTGTACCGCGGTGACACTGCGCTCCATATCGCTGCGGCATCCTACGACGCCGGTCTCGTCCGCCAGCTGGTCGCGGCTCGAGCGGTCACCAGGGCAGCGAATCGTCGCGGCGCCGAACCGCTGCACTACGCGGTCGACGGACTGCCCGGCTCGCCGCGCTGGGCACCGGCCGCGCAGGGCGAGACCGTAATCGCGCTCGTCGCGCTGGGTGCGGACCCCAACGCGGTCGACCGGAACGGGACGACGCCGCTTCACCGTGCGGTGCGGAACCGCTGCGCAGCCGCCGTTGATGCGCTGCTGCACGCCGGAGCCAACGCTCGCGCCACCAACGGGAACGGATCCACGCCGATGCAGCTGGCGCACTGGACGACTGGCCGTGGAGGGAGCGGTACGCCCGCGGCGAGGGCCCAACAGGCCGAGATCGTCCGACTGCTCATCGCCTCCGGCGGCGTCTGACGTTCGCACCCTGCCGCAGAAGCGCATCGCTGGCGCTCGGGGACTCGGAGCCGCGTCGCTCAGCAGAGGAGGCGATCCGGGCGACGCGGGCGCCCGATGTTCCTCTCTCGTCCCTTGCTTCGGCTGATCGGCCGCAGCCGGCGTCCGACGCGGTCGATCAATCCGTCCACGGTCATTGACGCATTCCGAAGTGGAGCTAGTCGGGCTCGAACCGACGACCTCTTGCATGCCATGCAAGCGCTCTCCCAGCTGAGCTATAGCCCCGTCGTGGCCGCTCGTGGTGCGCGGCGAGGGGCCATCGTAACACCGTCGTTGGGGACGATCGCGGCCGGTGGGCTTAGGCTGCGGGGAGCGCCGTGTGTCCCCGCAGCCCGCTTTCGGGCCGCCGCGCGGCCGCTCAGCCCGCTATTGCCGCGGCCGGCTCCGCGGCGCTGACGCCGGAGTGTGCGCGGGCGCCCCATGGGACGGCGGCGACGATCACGGCGAATGCGGCGAGCACGGCGACGCCGACCCAGAGGGCGGGGACGATGCCGCTGAGGAACGTGTGGGGTGTCGCGTAGCTGCCGTGACTGGCGAACACGCTTGCCAGGACCGCGACGCCGAAGACGCCGCCGACTTCGCGGATCGTGTTGGTTGCACCTGAGGCCTGGCCGGCCTGGCTTGGGCTGACGGCGGCGAGCACGGCGCTGGCGGAAGGGGCGAAGAAGAGACCCATGCCGCCGCCCGCGAGGATGAACGGAGCGAGCAGCGTCGTGTAGGACGTGTGCGTTCCGGCGCTCGAGGCCAGCAGTGCGAGCGCCAACGCCTGCGCAGCGAGCCCGGCGGCGAGGAACGGCCGCTCTCCGTAGCGAGCCGAGAGGACCCCCGCAATCGGGGCGACGATCATCGTGGTGCCCGTCCACGCGAGCAACTTGAGGCCGGCATTCAGCGGGCTGTTGCCGAGCACGATCTGGAGATCCTGGGTGAGAAAGAAGATCGAGCCGAACATGCCGAAGTACATCGCGAGGGATGCGGCGTTGGTGATCAGGAAGCTGCGGTTGGCGAAGAAGTGCATCGGCAGCATCGGGCTCTCGGCTCGCAGCTCCCACGCGACGAAGGCGCCGAGCAGTGCGACGCCGGCGGCGAGGGAGGCGAGGACGCTCGGGGCGCCGAAGCCGGCGGTCTGGGAGTGGACGAGGCCGTAGACGATGCCGAGCAGTCCGGCTGACCCGAGCACGAGGCCGGGGAGGTCGAGCCGGCCGTAGGGGCCGTGACTCTCCTCAAGGCCGCGCCAGGCGAACGGCAGCACGGCGAGGCCGACGGGAACGTTGATCCAGAAGATCCAGTGCCAGTTGAGGCTCGTGATGACCGCGCCGCCGACGAGCGGGCCGAGCGCGATCGCGACGCCGCCGATCGCCGACCAGACGCCGATCGCGAGGCCACGGCGCTCGACTGGGAACGCCTCGGCGAGCAGCGTCAGGGTGAGCGGGGTGGCGATCGCGGCTCCCGAGCCCTGGATCGCGCGCGCGGCGATCAGGAGGCCCGTGTCGGGCGCAAGCGCCGCGGCTGCGGATGCCGCGGTGAAGATCGACATGCCGACGATGAACATGCGCCGGCGCCCGAAGCGGTCACCGAGCGCAGCGCCGGTCAGCAGCAGGACGGCGTACGCCAGCGTGTACGCGTTGACGGTCCATTCGAGCGACTGGACGCCGGCCCCGAAGGCGTGCTTGATGCTCGGCAGCGCGACGGTTACGACGAGGTTGTCGAGTACGACCATGAAGAGCGCGAGCGAGACGATGATCAGGGTCCGGCGCTCGGACGAGCGGTTCACGGCAGCACCTCCAGAATGGGTAGTGAGTGGACACTCCGTACGTGTTGGCGCAGAGGGTAGTGAGTGATCACTCACAGTGTCAAGGGGGCAGCGTGCGAAAGGCCGCGCAGGGCGCGAACCGGTGCTTCCCCTAAGCTCAGCGGAGCTATGACCGGCACCGACATCGGCCTCGCACTCGCCGTCGGAATCGCCTGCGCCGTCGAGGCGGTCGAGGCGCTCACGATCGTCCTCGCGGTCGGCCTGACCCGCAGCTGGCGCTCGACGCTCACCGGTGTCGCCGCCGCGCTGCTCGCGCTGGCAGCCGTGACCGCCGGGCTCGGTCCCGCCGTCACCGCGCTCCCGATCGATGTCCTGCGGGTCGCGGTCGGTGGGCTGCTCCTGATCTTCGGCCTGCAGTGGCTGCGCAAGGCGATCCTGCGCGCCGCGGGCATCAAGGCGCTCCACGACGAGGCGGCGATCTACGCGCGCGAACGTGAGGCCGCCGCGGAGGCCGGCGCGCCGCGCGGCGACCGTGACGGCTACTCGTTCACGATCGCCTTCAAGGGCGTCTTCCTGGAGGGGCTCGAGGTGGTCTTCATCGTCCTGACGTTCGGGACCAACCAGCACAACATCGGTCTCGCCGCGGCGGCCGCCGGCGTTGCGATCGTCGTCGTCGTCGCCGCCGGCATCCTGGTTCGCGCCCCGCTCGCGCGGGTGCCCGAGAACACGATGAAGTTCGGCGTCGGGGTGATGCTGACGTCGTTCGGAACGTTCTGGGGGGCCGAGGGGGCCGGCGCACATTGGCCCGGCTCGGACGCCGCCCTGCTCGTGTTGATCCCGTCGATCCTGCTGTTCGCGCTCGGATGCGTGGCGATCCTGCGGGCGCGGCTCGGCGCGAGCGCGCGACCGCGAGCGGCCGAAGGCGCGGCCGGCGCATGACCGCGCGGCTGCGCGCGCTCGGACTGTTCGTATGGGATTTCGTCGTCGGTGACGACTGGCGCGTTGCAGCCGGGGTCGTACTGGCGATCGCCGCGACGGCGCTCGTCGCCACGACGACGGTCGCGGCCTGGTGGATCCTGCCCGCCGCTGTCGCCGCGGTTCTGGGGCTGACGTTGCTGAGCGCGGGCCGCCGGACGCCTGGCTAGCCGGTCCGGTCTCCACGCCACAGCGCCGAGGGCCACCACACCCGATCCTGCACCTCCAGCACGAGTGCGGGAACGAGCACCGTCCGGACCAGGAACGTGTCCAGCAGCACGCCGAACGCGATCACCAGCCCGACCTCGGCGTACTCCACGAGCGGCAGGGACGCCAGCGCGGAGAACGTTCCGGCGAGCACGATGCCGGCCGAGGTGATCACCGCGCCGGTGACCGCCAGGGCGCGCACCATGCCCTGCTCGGTCCCGCTGCGCACCGCCTCCTCCCGCACGCGCGCCATCAGGAAGATGTTGTAGTCGCAGCCAAGCGCGACGAGGAAGAGGAAGCTGAACAGAAGCAGCGACGGGTCCTCGCCGCCGTAGCCGAGGACATGCTGGAAGAAGAACGAACCCGCTCCGAGCGCCGCCCCGTAGCTCAGGACGACCGTGCCGATCAGGAGGACCGGTGCCACGAGCGAGCGCAAGAGCAGCGCCAGGATCACGCCGACCGCGACGAGGATCAGCGGCAGGATCACGACGTTGTCACGGTGCGCCGCGACGTTCAGATCCGCCTGCTCGGCACTCTGGCCGCCGATCAGCGTGCCGGGCCCGCCGGCCGCCCGCGCCGTGGTTCGAAGCCCCCCGATCAGGTCGTACGCGGCGTTCGTCGTCGGGTTGACGGAGAGCGCCGCGGTGAAGACCGAGATCCCGCCCTGCCCGGTGAACGTCTGCCCGAGCGCGTGAGGCCCGCGGCTGACTCCGTGCGCGCGCGCGATCGCCGCCCGGACCGCGCCGACCCGCGCGACGCTCGGCACGACCACCTCGATCGGTGAGCTCGCCCCCGGCGAGAAATGCTCCGACACCAGCGTCTGCCCGAGCTGGGACTGCACGACGCCCGTGAACTGCGCGTTCCCCGACAGCGTCGAGCGAAGGTCGGTGAGCCCGATCGCCAGGACTCCCAGCACCACCACAACGGCGGGCGCGATCACGCGGTGCGAGCGTGAGATCCGCTCGGCGATGCGCCGCCACGGGCCATGCGTCTCATCGGACCCGACCGATCCGGTCTGCGGCACGAACGGCCAGAACGCGCGGCGCCCGACGATCAGCAGCAGCGCCGGCAGCAGAGTCAGGTTCGCGAGCATCGCCAGGGCGACGCCGATCGCCGCGATCGGTGCGAGCCCCCGCGTGCTGTTCACGTTCGCCGCCAGCAGGCAGAGCAGCGCCGCGATCACCGTGCTGGCGCTCGCGAAGATCACCGGCCCGGCCCGCCGCAGCGCGATCCGCATCGCCGCATGCCCGTCGCCGTGCGAGCGCAGCTCCTCGCGGTAGCGTGAGACGAGCAGCAACGCGTAGTCGGTCCCGGTGCCGAAGATCAGCACCGTCAGGATCCCGGCCGACAGCGAATCGACCGTCACCCCCACCTGCGTCAGGACGTACCCGAGCCCTTCGGCGGTTAGCTCCGCGAGACCGACCGCGGCGAGCGGGATCGCCCAGAAGATCGGGCTGCGGTAGATCAGGATGAGGAGCACGAAGACGAGCGCGACGGTCACGATCAGGAGCTTCCCGTTGATCGTCGAGAAGACCTGAGCAGCGTCGTAGGACACGCCGCCCGGCCCCGTGACGTCCGCGACGAGCCCCGGCGGTCCGTGCCCGACGACCGCGCGCATCAGCTTCACGTCGTGCTCGAGCACGGTCGTGCTGCCGTGCAACAGCAGACCGAAGGTCAGGAGCGCGGCCGTGCCATCGCGTGAGATCACGCGCGCCATCGCCGGCGTCCCCGGCGGCAGTCCGGCGACCAGCTTCGCCTCGTCAGCGCCGATCGCCCCAAGGTCCCGGCTCGCCAGCCCGCCAGCGCGGTAGAAGACGATCGTCGTCGGCGTCACGATGTTCCCGCCCGAGAGCGAGTCGATCGCGTCGAGCGCGCGCACCGACTCCGCGCCCGCCGGCAGGTAGGAGGTGATGTCGTTCTTCTGAGCGCCCTGAAAGCGCCCCGACACGGACGCTGCCGCGAGCGCAAGCACCACCCACACGAACGCCAGGATCCATTTCGCGCGCCGCCCGCCGGCCAGTTCCAAGATCGCCCCCATGGCCCGGCGAAGGCTATCGAGCGCGTTAGTCTCCCTACGCAATGGCCGAGCACCGCTACGACCCATCAACGATCGAGCCCTACTGGCAGTCGATCTGGGCCACAGAACGCACCTGGGAGGTCCCGAACGAGTCGGCCGAAGGCCGAGCTCGTTCGTACGTCCTCGAGATGCTCCCCTACCCAAGCGGGGAGCCGCACATCGGCCACCTGAAGGTCTACTCGGTCGGCGACGCGATCGCTCACTTCCGCCGCCGCCGTGGCGCCGAGGTCCTTCACCCGATGGGCTACGACGCCTTCGGCCTCCCGGCCGAGAACCACGCGATCGCGACCGGCGTCCACCCGCGCGACTCGACGAACGCCTCGATCGCGTCGTTCCAGCGCCAATTCCGCGAGTGGGGGATCTCGATCGACTGGTCGCGCGAGCTCGCCACCTGCGACCCGCGCTACTACCGCTGGACCCAGTGGATCTTCCTCCAGCTCCTGGGCGCCGGCCTCGCCGATCGTCGCGAGGCGGCGGTCAACTGGTGCCCGAACGACCAAACCGTCCTCGCCAACGAGCAGGTCGTGGACGGCCGCTGCGAGCGCTGCGGCCACGAGGTCGAGATTCGCCAGCTCGAGCAGTGGTTCTTCAAGATCACCGACTACGCCGACCGCCTGCTCGACGATCTCCAGACAATCGACTGGCCCGAGCACGTCAAGACGATGCAGCGCAACTGGATCGGCCGCTCCGAGGGCGCCGAGGTCCTCTTCCACCAGCCGGATCTCGACGTCGACTACCCCGTTTTCACGACCCGCCCCGACACGCTCTACGGCGCGACCTTCTTCGTCATGGCCCCCGAGCATCCCGACGTCCTGCGCCTCGCCGCGGGCACGCCCGGCGAGTCGGCGGTCCGCGACTACGTCAACCACGCGATCGGCGAGTCCAACGCCGAGCGCGGCGCCGCCGAGCGACCGAAGACCGGCGTGCCGCTCGGGCGCACCGTCACGAACCCGGTGAGCGGCGAGGAGATCCCGATGTTCGTCGCCGACTACGTCCTGATGGAGTACGGGACCGGCGCGATCATGGCGGTCCCCGCCCACGACGAGCGCGACTTCGCCTTCGCGCAGACCCACGGCATCGAGATCCGCCGCGTGATCGAGGGCGGCGAGCTGCCCTACACAGGCGAGGGCCCGCTGACCGGCTCGGGCGAGGATTTCAACGGCCTCCCTAACCGGGAGGCAGGGATTCAGATCGTGGCCGCGCTCCATGCTGCGGGACGCGGGAGGGGCACCGTCAACTTCCGTCTGCGCGACTGGCTCGTCTCCCGCCAGCGCTACTGGGGCTGCCCGATCCCGGTCATCCACTGCCCCACCTGCGGCATCGTCCCCGTTCCGCAGTCCGACCTCCCGGTGATCCTGCCCGACATCGAGGACTACGCGCCGAAGGGCCGCTCGCCGCTCGCCGCCGCCGAGGACTGGGTCAACGTCGCCTGCCCGTCCTGCGGGGCGCCCGCCAAGCGCGAGACCGACACGATGGACACGTTCGTCGACTCCTCGTGGTATTTCCTGCGCTACTGCGACGCGCGCAACGACACGGCGGCGTGGGACCCCGCGGTGCTCGCGGAGTGGATGCCGGTGGACCAGTACATCGGCGGCGTCGAGCACGCGATCCTCCACCTGATGTACGCGCGCTTCTTCTGCAAGGCGCTCGCGGACCTCGGCCACCTCTCCTTCCAGGAGCCGTTCGCCGCCCTCTTCACGCAGGGGATGATCACGCGCGACGGCGCGAAGATGTCGAAGTCGCGCGGCAACGTCGTCTCGCCCCAGACGATCGTCTCGCGCTACGGCGCCGACACGGCGCGCGCCTACATCCTCTTCATCGGGCCGGTCGAGCAGGACGCCGACTGGTCAGACGACGGCGTCGAGGGCGTCCACCGTTTCCTCGGGCGCCTGTGGCGCCTGGCCGCCGAGGTCGCGGAGTCCTCCGAGCCCGCGCCGCCGCCGGCCTCGCCCGTCGGCGCCGACCTCGAGCTGCTGCGCAAGACCCACTGGGCAATCGCCAAGGTCACCCACGACCTCGACGGCCGCTTCGCCTTCAACACCGCGATCTCGGCGGTGATGGAGCTGGTCAACGACTGCTACCGCCTGCGGGACGCGGTCGACCCGGGCACGCTGCGCTTCGCCGCCGCGACAGCCGCGTCGCTGATCTTCCCGTTCGCGCCGCACACCGCCGCCGACGCCTACCACCTGTTGACCGGCGAGCGCGTCTGGGAGGAGAGCTGGCCGCTCGCCGATCCGGCGTTCCTCGAGCGCGATACCTACGAGCTGGTCTGCCAGGTGAACGGCAAGGTCCGCGACCGCGTGGAGGCCGCGAGCGGCCTGGGGGAGAAGAAGCTCGAGGCGCTCGCTCTCGCCTCGCCACGCGTCCGCGAGCACATCGAGGGCCACGAGATCGTCAAGGTGATCGTCATCGTCGGCAAGCTCGTCAACGTCGTCGTCCGCTGAGCGCCTGCGTCGTCGTCCGCCGAACGGTCCAGACTGCGGGCCGCGGCGTTGCACCGCCCGAAGCGGCGGCATAGACTCACGCCGATCCAGTCAAAGCAACTAGGAGGCAAGGGTGGACTTTTCAAAATTGAGCCGCGAAGACTGGATGGTCGGGGGCGGCGGCATTCTCCTGATCATCTTTCTCTTCGTGCTGCCGTTCTACTCGTACTCGTACGGGCCGTTTACGGCCACCGCGGCCGCGACTAGCGCGCCTGCCTCGATCTGGGGCATCCTCGCTCTGATCCTGGCGTTCGTGATCGTCGTCGACTGGGCGCTTTCGGTCTTCAGCCCGGAGACGGTGATACCGACCTCGTCACTCGGACGCGGGATGACTCGCGTGGCCGTCGTCGGGGTGATCGTGTTCCTGCTGCTCCTCAAGCTGATCCTCCACACGAGCTATCTCGGCTGGGGCTGCTTCGTCGACATCATCGTCGCGGTGATCGTGCTTTACGGCGCGTACTCACTCGCCCAGGGGAAGTCGACGCCGGTCAAGGCGTAGACCCTTCTGACTGCCACACCGGCGTCGCGCGCGGGTGTTACTGCGCGACGCCGGCCGTCCGGCCCCGGCCCGGCCGTCCAGCCCGGCCCGGCCGGTCCGCCACCAGGTGTCCAACCGACCGTCTAGCGTCCCTGGCGTGCCCGCGTTCAAACCCGCATACCTGATTCACGGTGATGATCACGGGCGCGTCGGTGAGCGCCGCGCCCGCCTGCGCGCGCTCGCCGGCAACGCCTGGGAGTCCGCCGCGACACCGCAGATCGCCGCCGGGCTGCTCGACTCTCTCACCCTGTCGCTCGGCTGGCGCTTCATCATCGCGGAGGCCGTCGAGCGCTGGTCGGAGGTGGATGTCGAGGAACACTTGGCGCCCGCGATGGCGGCGATGGGACCGGAAACGACGATTGCCTTCTTCGCCTTCGAGGACGGCCGCGCGAAGGCGCCGTCCGCGCTTCACGCCGCCGTCAAGGCCGCCGGCGGCACGGTCGAGGCCGAGCTCGCGGTCAAGGAATGGGAGCTCCCCCAGTGGGTGCGCGCTCGCGCGGCTGAGCTCGGGCTCACACTCGACGCCGCGGCCGCAAAGGCGCTGGTGCAGGCCGTGGGCGCCCGGCAGGCGCGCCTTTGCCGCGAGCTCGAGAAGCTGAGCATCGAGTGCGGTCCGGGCGCCACCCTCGATGCGCAGGCCATCCTCGAGCGCGTGATCCGTTCCGGCGAGTTGAAGGCCTGGACCCTGTCCGACGCGTTGGTGGCGCGCGACGGGGCCTCGGCGACGCGTCTCTTCCTCGCGCTGCGCTCGCAGGGCGAGCGCGTCGAGTCGCTCGCCTACTGGATGACGCGACGCCTGCGCGAGGCGCTCGGCGTCGCCGCCCAGCTCGAGGCGGGCAAACCCCAGGCGTCGGTCCGCGCGGGCCTGCGGATGCCTCCCAAGGCGGCCCAGGCCTTCGTCGCCGACGTCGCCCGCACCGACACGACACGGCTGCGCCGGGCACTCAGCGCTCTGGCCGACCTCGAGGTCGCCACCCGCGGTGGCTCACCACTGGACTCCGACACGCTCGCACTCCGCACGATCGCGCAGATCACCGCCTAGCGCCGGCAAGACCACCTCAGCCTGCCCTCTGGCGAGGCCGGACGGCCAAAGCCGGGCCGGCGAGCCGTTGTTCAGCTTGGGCGAGCGACGCGAGCCGCTCGAGACTTCTTGCGGGCGCCCGTGTTGCGGTGAAGCGCGCCCGTCTTGACAGCTTTGTCGATCTTCGAGATCAGCGTGCGATGCTCGGCCGCGGCGCGCTCGGAGTCACCGGCGGCGACGGCCTCCTCGAGGCGGCGGAAATACGTCTTGATCGCCGACGTGTGCTGGCGATTCTCGATCCGCTCGCGCTCGGCGCGAAGGATCCGCTTCTTCTGGGATGCGATGTTTGCCATGACTGGAGGGGCGGTCGAGGACCGCCGACGGCCTTACTATAGCGGCGTTGAGCGCCACGACTGAAGCCGCCGGCCCGGCGGCCGCCGGGGGCCCACCCGGACGCGTCGCCCGTAACACGGCGATCTTCTCGATCGCAACGGCGTTCTCGCGAGTCGCGGGCCTCGCGCGCGAGATCGTCGCCGCGAGCTACTTCAACACGAGCTCGGCGGCTTCGGCGTTCACGATCGCCTTCCAGGTCCCGAACCTGATCGCGAATCTGTTTGCCAACGCCGCGCTGTCCGCGGCCTTCGTCCCTGTTTTCGCCGACCTCCTCCAGCAGGGGAAAAAGCGCGAGGCGTTCCGTCTGGCCTCAACGCTGCTGTGGATCATGCTGATCGCGTTGGTCGTGATCACGGCGTTCTTCATCCTGCTGGCGGGCGTGATCATGCCGCTCTTCATCGGGCCGCAGCTGCCCGGTGTTAACGGGATCACCGTCCTTCTGTCGCAGATCCTCTTCCCGGTCATCCTGCTGCTCGGGCTGACCAGCCTGTTCGTCGGCGTCCTCCAGTCCTACGATCGGTTCACGATCCCGGCGCTCGCGCCGGCGGCCTGGAACATCGTCATCATCGCGCTGCTCGTCTACCTGCGCCCGAAGTACGAGGCATCGCACAGCGGAATCGAGGCCTATGCAATAGCGATCCTCGTGGCGACCGGCGTGCAGCTCTTGATGGCGATGTTCGCGCTGTCGCAGATCGACTTCCGCCTCGCCTTCCACATCGACTGGCACGACCCGCGGATCCGCCAGGTTTTCGCGCTGATGCTGCCGGTGACGATCGGTCTCGGCATTGTGAACCTCGACCAGCTGATCAACTCGGCCTTTGGCGGGCTGGTCAAGACCAACCCGAAAGGCGGCGCGCCACGGGCCATCGACCAGGCGTTTCGCATCTACATGCTTCCACAGGGGGTCTTCAGCGTCGCTGTGGCGACGGTCCTCTTCCCGACGCTGAGCCGGATGGCAGCGCGGCGCGACCCCGCCGCAATGCGCCGCGCGCTGGCGATCGGGATGCGCCAGATCAACCTGTTGCTGATCCCGGCCTCGGCCTTCCTGATGGTCCTGACGACGCCGATCGTCCGCCTGATCTACCAGCACGGCACGTTCAAAGCAGACTCGACGCATCTCGTCTCGATCGCGCTCTTCTGGTTCGCGTTCAGCCTGCCGTTCGGCGGCATCAACCTGCTTTTGACACGCACGTTCTTTGCTCTCAAGCGGCCGTGGATCCCGACCGGCCTCGCGGGGATCAACATGGTCGTCGACATCGTCGTCAGCCTGAGTCTCTACAAGTCGCTCGGCATCGCTGGCCTGGTGATCGGCACGTTTGCAGCGAACGTCGTGATGACCGGACTCCAGCTGCGCCGGCTGCGGATCGGCTTCAACGGCCACATGGAGGGCCGCCAGACGATGATGATCACCGCCCGGATCGCCGCAGCCTCGATCGTCATGGCGGCCGCAGCATGGGCCTCCTGGAGACTCATCGACGTCGTCCTCGGTCGCTCGGTGCCGGCGCAGATCCTCTCGGTCGGTGTCGCCGTCGGTGTCGGCGGGTTCATCTACATGCGCGCCGTTCTGCGGATGAACATCCCGGAGGCCTTCCAGGTTCAGGAGATGTTCCTCTCGCGCCTGCGACGTGCGTAGCCGATGCGGGTTACGCGAGGTCGCCCGGCGGAGCAACCGCCCGTCGAGCGTCACGACGCGACACGTGCGTAGCGCGAGTTCGGTCTCCGAATCGCGTCCTGCCCCTCGCGCGGCCTCCGGCACCGTGAGCACCGCATGATACTGCTACAGAATGCCCACTGAAAGACGCCGCTTCGACGCCGTCGTGTTCGACAACGACGGGCTGCTGCTCGAGACCGAGGGCGCCTGGACGCTCGCCGAGGAGCGGATGTTCGCCGCCTACGGCAAGGTGTTCACGATCGAGCACAAGCGCGAGCTGCTCGGCAAGGCCGGAGCGCCCGCCGAGGCTGTCCTCGCAAACCTGCTGGAGCGTCCCGACGACGGACCGGCGCTGCTGCGCGAGCTGCAGGCGATGGCGCTCGAGCAGATCGGCCGCCTCGCGCAACCGCGCCCGGGCGCCGTCGAGCTGCTGGCGCGGCTGAGGCACGAGCGAATGCCGCTCGGCCTGGCATCCAACGCGACGCGGGTGCTCGTCGACCGAGCGCTCGCTACCGCAGGCATCAGCCAGGAGCTGTTCGTCGCAACCCTCGCCGGCGACGAAGTCGCCCATCCAAAACCGGCCCCCGACATCTACCTCGCAATCTGCGAAGCACTCGACTCCGAGCCCGCGCGCACCGCTGTTCTCGAGGACTCACCGACCGGTGTGGCGGCCGCCCGCGCCGCCGGCTGCTTCGTGATTGGGATCCCCTCCGTGCCTGGCGTCGTGCTCGACGCTGCCAGCGTCACGGCGCCCTCGCTCGCGCTCGCCCCGCTCTGGTCTGCCTGAGCGCCGCCGCGGGTCCGTAGCATCCATTGGCGATGCCCGACCAGGCGCACATCCGCAACTTCTGCATCATCGCCCACATCGACCACGGCAAGTCGACGCTTGCCGACCGCATCCTCGAGCTGACGCACACCGTCGAGAAGCGCGCGATGCGAGCGCAGGTGCTCGACTCGATGGACCTCGAGCGCGAGCGCGGAATCACGATCAAGGCGCAGGCGGTGCGCGTTCAGTATCGGGCGCGCGACGGCGAGACCTACCAGCTGCACCTGATCGACACGCCCGGGCACGTCGACTTCACCTACGAGGTTTCGCGGTCGCTTGCAGCGTGCGAGGGGGCGGTACTCGTCGTCGACGCGTCGCAGGGAGTCGAGGCGCAGACTGTCGCGAACACCTACATGGCCGTCGAGGCGGGCCTTGAGCTGATCCCGACACTCAACAAGATCGACCTGCCGGGCGCTGAGCCGGAGCGTGTTGCGCGCGAGATCGCCGAGCTGCTCGGTGAGGCCCCCGAGGAGCTGCTCGAGATCTCGGCCAAGACCGGCGACGGCGTCATCGAGGTGCTCGAGCGCATCGTCGCCCTGGTCCCGCCGCCGCGCGGTGATGTGGACGCCCCCGCGCGCGCGCTCATCTTCGACTCGCAGTTCGACCAGTACCGCGGCGTGGTCGCCTATATCCGGGTCGTTGACGGCGTCTTTCGCAAGGGCGAGGCGATCCGGGCGATGGCCGGGCAGACGAACGCCGAGATCGACGAGATCGGCTACTTCTCGCCGCAGATGATCGCCGTCGACCAGCTCGAAGCGGGCGAGGTCGGCTACCTGATCACGGGGATCAAGGACGTGACGCAGCTGCGTGTCGGCGACACGCTGACCTCGCGACACGGAGGGGCCAAGACGGCGCTGCCGGGCTACCGCGACGTCAAGCCGATGGTGTTCTGCGGGCTCTTCCCGATCGACTCCGAGCGCTTCCCGGAGCTGCGCGACGCGCTCGAGAAGCTTACGCTCAACGATGCGGCGCTCTCCTGGGAGCCGGAGACCTCGGACGCACTCGGCTTCGGCTTCCGCGTGGGCTTCCTCGGGCTGTTGCACATGGACATCGTGCGCGAGCGGCTCGAGCGCGAGTACGACCTCGAGCTCCTCGCGACGATGCCGTCCGTTGGCTTCCAGGTGACGCTGACGAGCGGGGAGGAGCTCGAGGTGCACAACCCCTCGGACTTCCCTGACCCGGCGCGAATCCAGGAGATCCGCGAGCCGTTCATCCGCGCCACGATCATCGCCCCGCGGGAGCACATCGGCGCGGTGATGGAACTCTGCCAGGAGCGTCGCGGTGTCCACGTCGGCCTGCACTACCTCTCGCCCGAGCGCGTCCAGATGCTCTACGACCTGCCCCTCGCGGAGATCGTGCTCGACTTCTTCGATCAGCTCAAGTCCCGTACGCGCGGCTACGCCTCGCTCGACTACGAGCTGTCGGGTATGGAGCCCTCGAACCTCGTCAAGCTCGACGTCCTGCTCGCCGGCGAGCCCGTCGACGCGCTGTCGATCATCGTGCACCGCGACAAGGCCTACGAGCTCGGCCGCATGCTCACCGAGCGCCTGCGCGAGAAGATCCCGCGCCAGCAGTACGACGTTCCGATCCAGGCCGCGATCGGCTCCCACGTGATCGCCCGCGAGACCGTCAAGGCCTTCCGTAAGGACGTGATCGCCAAGTGCTACGGCGGCGACATCACGCGCAAGCGCAAGCTGCTCGAGAAGCAGAAGGAGGGCAAGAAGCGAATGAAGCAGGTGGGGCGGATCGAGGTCCCCCAGGAGGCCTTCCTCGCGGTGCTCGAGCTCGACAGCAAGTAGGTGAGGGGGCGGCTACTGCCACTGCCCGCGGCTGTAGCAGCGCAATCGTCGTCCTGTTCCTGCGGCGCCTGCGCTGTCCCGGTGAGATCCCGCCGTCGGAATAGGGCTCGATGCGGGCGAGCACGGCACGGGCCACGATCCTTCGCCTTGCCTGCGCGGTGGCGAGCGCGCTCGTCCTCCCACTTGCGTCCTGGCACGTCGCCAACGCGGGCGCCGTGACTGGTCCCGACCCGGCCGATGCAAGCGGGACGCTGACGGTCGCCGGCCCGCTATCCGGCGTCGCGGAGATCGACTTCGTATTCAACCCTGCCGGCAGCTACACGGCGACGATCACCGTCGACGGCGACCAGGTTGTGAGCGAACCGGTGACGAAGGGAAGTGCGCACCTCTACCTCGACACGACCCAGCTCGCCGACGGTGCCCACACGGTGGTCGTGGCGATCGGCGACAGCTTGGAGACCGCGACCGCCTGGAGCGGCAGCGTGCAGACGCTGAACGCGCCGCGAGGCGGCATTCCCGCAATCGCGGGACAGAGCGAGGTGGGGGGGACACTCATCGCGAATGCGGGCGCGTGGCTCCCGGCGCCGACCGCGCTCGCCTACCAGTGGCAGCGGTGCACCGGTGGCGGCGCCTGCGCTCCGATCGACGGCGCCACCGGCTCGAGCTACCGCCTGACCGCGGATGATGTCAACTCTCAGCTCGACGTCGAGGTTACGGCCAGCGATGCGAGCGGTTCGACGATCGCAACCTCGTCGCTGAGCGCGACGGTGATCGCACCGACCCCCTCAGTCGCGCGCGGGCCGGCGAACGGGAGCGACGCGTGCCCCGCCGCGCAGCTCGATGCGCGGATCGGCGGCGGCTCGTCGCAGCGCGTCCGTCTCGGCGAGGCCGCGGTGCTCAGCGGTCGGCTCGACTGTGGCGGCGCGCCGGTCGCCGGTGCTTCGGTGGACATCGCGCTTGCGCCCGCGAGCGGGGACTCCGCCGTGGCCCATGCTCAGGTCCAGACCGGCGTCGACGGCTCCTTCAGCTACAGCGTGCCGCCGGGCCCCTCGCGCGACATCACGATCACCTACGACGCTTACGAGGGCGCCGGCTCACCCGCGGCGGTTGCGACGCTCTCGCTGCGCGTCACGCCGACGATCACGCTCGAGATCACGCCGCAGCGGACCACCAACGGACACACGGTTCGCTTCGCTGGTCGTGTGTCCGGTGGCTACATCGGACACGGCGGCCTGCCACTGGAGATCGAGTACCGCGAGGGCAGCCGCTGGATGGTCTACACGGAGGTCCTGGCGGAGCCGGCGACCGGCCGCTACCGCTGGCGCTACACGTTCGAGCGGACCACGCAATCGATCAACTACACGTTCCGGGTCGCCATTCCGCCAAGCGGCGTCGCTGGCTACCCCTATGCGCCGGCGGCCAGCCCGGTAAGACGAGTGCACGTGGACCCTTGAATCGTCATCGGACACGCTCGCCGCGAGCCCCGAGCGTCGCAATCGCCGGCTCACTGTCGAGGGCGAGCGCGATCGCATCGGCGCACCTGCGCGCCGCGAGCCCGAGTCGTGGCATGTCGGCTACGGCGCTCCTCGTCGTCGGGACGGCGACGGTGACCGCGTAGTTCGCGCCGCCCGCCGCGGCGATCGCGGCCGCGACCGACGAGACGTCCGGTTCGAACTCGCCGTACTGGATCGCGTAGCCGCGCTCACGGGTCGCTTCAAGCTCCTGTTCGAGGGGCACCGCGGTGCTGAGCGGCCGCGACGCGAGCTCCGGCGCGACGAGTGCCGCGATCCGCGCTCGCGGCATGTGGGCGAGGAGCGCGCGTCCGGCGGCGGTCGCGTGCCACGGCAGCACGACGCCGATTCGCCCGCCAACCCGCACGGCGCGAGCGCTCTCGACCGAGTCGAAGCAGGTCAGCTGATCGCCGACACAGCCCGACAGGTGCACCGTCTCCGCTACCTCGGCGACAAGCGTCTCGATGAACGGCCGAGCGACCGCTCGCGGCTCGAGGCCGCGCACAGCCTGCAGGCCCGCCTTGACGAGCTGCGGGCCCGGCGTATACACCCGCGACACCGGCTCCTGCTGGGCGAACCCGTAGTAGGTCAGCATCTGCAGCAGCCGGTGCGCCGTCGACCGTGCGACATCGAGCTCGCGGCTGGCGTCGGCGACCCGCAGCTGTCCGCGATCGACCAACAGCAGGACGAGCCGGAGCGCGCTGTCGACCGAAGCGATCGGGTAGGCCGGCCGCGCGTGTGTCGCCGCTGGCTCGATCATCGTGCTCAAAGCCGGCCTAGGATACCTGCGGGCCGCGGCGAGGAGTGTGCGCACTGCCGCGGACGCGGGCGCTTCAGAGTCCGAGATCGCGGATCGCGGCGGAGCTGCGCCCCACCTCGATGTCCAGATCGCAGGTGACTGAGATCCGCGGGGTTGCGACGGTGGCCGCCGCAACGCAGGTCAGGTTGCGAGCGGTACGCGAAGGCGTACGATCGTGCCCCCGCCAGGCGCTGCGGCGGCACTCACGGTGCCTGCGTGACGCTCGACGACCTGCCGTACGATCGCCAGCCCCAGGCCGCTGCCTGGGAGTGACCGCGAGCGAGCCCCGCGAAAGAACCGGTCGAAGATCAGCGGCAGCTCGTCGGCGTCGATGCCGGGGCCGTGGTCGCGGATCGCAAGCTCGCCGTCGATCAGCCGCACTTCGATCGGGGCCTGCGTCCCCGCGAACTTCACGGCGTTGTCGAGCAGGTTGTTGACCGCCCGACCGAGCCGCGAGGGCACGGCGCGGACCACCGTCCGCTCCAGCTGGACGTCGAACCGCGCCGCCGGCGAGTGCAGCTGCGCCCGTTCGATCGCCTCGCCGACCAGGATGTCGAGCCGCACTTCCTCGAGCGGTTCGGTCGCGACCTCGCCGTCATCGCGTGCCAGCTCGATCAGGTCGCTGACGAGCTCCGAGAGCTCCTCGAGCTGAACGACCACATCGCTGATCACGCGATCGCGGTCAGCGGCCGGCAGGTCGGTCGCCTGCTGGAGGAACTCGAGGTTCGTCCGGACACTTGTGACGGGAGTACGCAGCTCGTGCGAGGCATCGGCGACGAGCTGGCGCTGCGCACGTGCTGAGCCGTCGAGCGCACGCATTGTCCCGTCGAGCGCCGCAAGCATCGCGTTGAAACTTCGGGCGAGGCTCCCCAACTCGTCACGGCGCGACTCGTCGATCCGCGCACCGAGATCGTTCGTGGCCGCAACGTGCCGAGCCGCCGCGTTGAGGCGGCGAACCGGTGCGACCGTCGTCCGAGCCACGAACCACCCGAGCAACGCCGCCACAGCGATGCCGATCAGCGCCGCGACGAGCAGAATGATCCGCAGGCGCGCAAGCGTCGAGTCCTGCTCGGTCAGCGAGCGATCGATCACGATCGCGAGCCCCGGCGCCACGCCGCCTGCGAGTACCTCGAAGTTCTCATTGCGCAGCCGGGCCACGAACATGAGCGAGCCGTTGCCGGTTCGCGCCAGCTCGCGGATCGGTGCCGTGGCCTGCACCTGAACCCTCGTTGTGATCCCGTACGCCGGGGTCAGCTTGCCCGCCGCGTTCACGAGCTCGACGATTCCCGGCTCGCCGATCCGGTTTGGGTGCGGTCCGAGCATTCGCCGGAGTCGCTCTGCCCCGGTCAACTTGACGCCCGCCTCCTCGCGATAGCGCCCCGCGACTATCGCGCGGTCGTTATCGAGCGAATCCTTGAGTGACTTGGCGACCGCGCGGTGGAGCTCGTGGCGAACGATCACATAACTCGCGAAGGCGGAGAGCAGAACTGCCACGGCGACCGCCAGCGCGGCCGAGAGCGCGACTCGACGCTCGAAGTTCATGGCGTCCGCATTATGTAGCCGACGCCGCGAACGGTGTGGAGTACGCGGGGCTCGCCGCCCTCCTCGGTCTTGCGTCGCAGGTAGCCCATGTAGACGCCCAGCGTGTTCGAGGCGGCGCCGAAGTCGTAGCCCCAAACGTGCTCGAAGATCGCCGAGCGCGTCAGCACCGCCCGTGGGTGTCGCATGAACAGCTCGAGCAGCGAGAACTCGGTACGCGTCAGCGCCAGTGTCCGCTCACCGCGCCGGACCTCGTGGGCGACGCCGTCTAGCGTGATGTCGGCAAACGCGAGCACGCCGGCGGTGCTGTCGTCGCCGCGACGTCGCAGCAGCGCGCGGACGCGCGCCAGCAACTCGCGTAGCGCGAACGGTTTGACGAGGTAGTCGTCGGCGCCCGCGTCGAGTCCCGCCACCCTGTCGTCGATCGCGTCGCGCGCGGTGAGCATGAGAATCGGGCTGTTGTCGCCACCGGCGCGGATACGCCGGCAGACCTCGAGACCCGAAAGCCCGGGCATCATCACGTCCAGCACCACAGCGTCAAACGCGTGGGCCGCGAGCGCGTCGAGCGCAGTAGTCCCGTCACCGGCAAGCTCGACCGCGTACCGCTCGAGTGTCAACGCGCGCGTAAGTGCTTGGCGGACCGCCGGCTCGTCGTCAACGACCAGGATTCGTGGTCGGTCGCTCATCGACTGTATGTTCACACTGACCCGGCCTGGCCGGCGTTTGCCGGCACGCTTCGAGCGAAAAGGGCGGGTCCGGCCGGGGGATGCCGGACCCGAAGTCGAGTCTCGCCCCCGCCGCTAAGCATCGGATAAGAACGTGTGCACCAATCGTTCGTCGCTCGGCGCCGCCACCGCCTCACCGCCCCACAGGTACGCGATCACGCACCCGAGCGCGAAGGTTCCGACGAGCAGGATCCTCGGCCCGCTGTCGTTTGCGATCGAACCCATGAGGGCGCCACCGAGCCCGCCGCCGAGGGCCGCGCGCCACCCGTCCGCCGCACCGGCCGCAGCGAGGATCTTGGCTCGCTGGTGGCGCCCGAGACCGATCGCGGCAAGGCAGACGATCACCGCCACAAGCACTTCGCCGGTAAAGAGGGCGTCCCACGCCTCGGTCAGCCGCCGGCCGAGCGTCGAGAGCAGGGCCGAAAGCGAGTGGGCGTGGAGCACCGCACGGGTGTAGTGCGCACCACCACCAAAACTCAGATCGAGCAGCGAAACGACGGCAAGCCCGCCGACGAGCGCCACGGCCGCCAGGGCGACACGCGGCGCCGTGAACCTCCCGGCGAGCATCAGCGTTGCTACCGCCGTTGCGCCCCCGACAGTGACTATGCCGCCGACGTTCGCGCCGAGCTTTCCCCAGGCGACGACCAGCGTGACGAGGGTGCCATACGCGGCGACGAGCGCGATCTCGCGGGCGGTCAATCGTCGCTGCGGCAGCAGCGCAGCGGCGCCGGCGAGCGGAAGCACCCCCAGCACGGCGGCAAGCTCATTGCCGATGCCGAAGAACCGGGCACCCGCTCCCGGGTTCGGGCCGATCAGCGAGGTGGCGATCAGCGGGGACCCCCGCGCGAGATCGACTGTGTAGAGGACGAGCATCACCCCGATTGGGATCGCCGCGCCGCGCGGCCAGCCGACCGCCCGATCGGTCGCTGCGGCGAGGGCGAACGCTCCGCCGGCAACGAGGGTTGCCTCGAGCACCCACGACGGGCGCAACGCGGCGGCGCCGAGCATCGTGCTCGGCGTCCAGAATGCCGCGAGCCCCCCGATGCGCAGGGCAGGGCGAAGGCCGCGTCCGGCTGCGACGGCGCCGCCGACGAGTGCGAGCCACAGGGCGAGAAACGCGACGAGCACGACATCGCGACGGCCGGCGATGACTCCCAGGCGCTGCGCAAGCGAGCGGAGCGAGGCGACACTCAGCGCCGGAGCGAGCCCGATCGGCAGCCCAGTGAACTGCGCCGGCTCGCGGATCCCCAGCCGGCGCAGGATCGTCGGTCCAAGATCGGTGGCGCTGACGAGTCCGTCGGTCCGTGTGGTGGCGGTCGTGAGCGAAGCGTGACGATTCGATATCCCGTCAGCGACGACGCCCAGAATGACGGGCGACCCCGTCGCCGAACGAGCACTTGCGGGCGGACGCTCGAGCACGACGACCAGCTCGCCTGCCGGGCGCCGGGCGAGCAACGCCCGGAGTCCTTTGCCGGCGTCCGGAAGGTCGACCACGACAAGTCGATAGCGCTCGAGCAGCGCGATCACCCGCCCGTGAAGCGAAGCCGCCGAACCGAGGGAAACAGCCGCCACGCGCCCGCGCCGATCCGCGGCGAGCACCGCGTCGATCGACGGTCTGCGGCCAGCGGCGGCATAGGCGGCGCCACCCGGAACCCGCGATGCGAGCAGCCCTGGTTCGATGCTTGCGTCCGCGCTTGCGGCGCGACCAACCGCGACGCGCCATCCGCGGATCACCCCGAGCTTGGAGACGGTCAGCGCTGCGGGCACCACGGGTGAGTAGTCGCCGCGGGGCACGCGAGCACCCTGGGTGACGTCGAGCAACGTCTGCTCCTCGTTGTAGGCGCCGACGCTCGCGGTCAGCAGGCCAGTCGAGTCGAGCTGCGGATCAGACCGCGTCTGCTCGAGCAGAGCGCTCGCGCTGTGAGTCGGAGCGAGCAGGACCAGCACGCGTGGCAGCGTGGCGCCCGCCGCCGTCGGGGTGGCGACGGCGATGGCGACCGCAGCCGTGGCAAGGGCGCAGCGCCTAGCCGCTCTCACCGCGACGGGGTGACGCTCGGCTGTAGATCACCCGGCGGGTTGACGGTGCCGCTTGCCCCACTTGCTCCCGCGTTCCGCGCCGCGAGCTGCCGCAGCGAAACGCCTGGCGTGTACTGCGGTGGGGGGAACGCCGGCCACGCCGCCGTGGGGCTGCGGTTGAACGTTGTCAGCTTGCGCGCGCCGTCCAGCGTGAGCTTCGGGGTGGCGCCGATCACGTCGACCTCCATCATGTCGGTGTAGAGCTCAGCCTCGTCGCCGTGGTTGAAGATCAGCGCCGGGACGCCGTGGAGGCGAATCCAACGCCTCTGCCCGAGCGAGCGGTTTGAGTGCGGCACGTACAGGACTGTCGTGATCTTCAGCGGCAGCGTGCAGCCGCCGAGCTTGAGCACGCTCTGATGCAGGCAGTTTCCGTAGTACATGGACACTCCGATCGGCGGCACGTAGTCGCCGAGCCCGTCGGCCTGGGTGAGCGCAATCCCATCGACGCGCGGTCCCGCCCAGTAGACCGTGAAGAGGTTGAACGAGCGAGCCCCTGCGAGCGCCGTCGCGGAGATCGGCGGCGCGGGGCTCGTCGCACATCCGGCAATGAGAGCCGTTCCGGCGACGATTGCCGCGATCCTTACAACTCCCCGTCTCATTGGCGAATTATCGCCGCGCTGTCGTTTGCGTCAGCGAGCTGGTGGCGCGGACGCCGGCTCAGGCGGCGATACGCGGCTCGGACGGCTCGGCTGCGAGGAGACCCTCGGAGTCGTCCGCATCCTCGCGCGCGCGATCGCGCCGCACCGCTGCCCGCTCCGCCGCGAGCCTCGCCAGGCCGGCACCGCTCAGTACGAGGAAACCCGCGAGCGCAACTCCCGATGGCACCATCGCGATCCCAGCGATCATCCCGATCGTCGGATGTCCGTTGCTCGACGCCCATTCCCAGGCCCCCAAGCACAGCGCGGTCAATAGAGCTGTCGCCCCCACAGCCTTAAGCGGCATCGCCAACCGATCGTACCGCGACGGGGCGACACGGAGCACCCCACGACCGCCGCGCACCCGTGAGCCGCGCTCGTGCGCAGCCGGCCCACCGAGCCGCGTCAACGCACGCGGGCTATCCTGTCCCCAAGCGGCTTGCGGGCGAAGTGTTGTGGTTGCACAGAAGCCTTCCAAGCTTCTAGGGCG
>CAYQZU010000015.1:0-57021 GCA_964422115.1 uncultured Solirubrobacteraceae bacterium
AGTGCCCCCGGCAGGATTTGAACCTGCGACCCTCGGATTAGAAGTCCGATGCTCTATCCAGCTGAGCTACGGGGGCCTGGCGACGCCTGCTGCTTCGTCGCGGTGACATCTTGACCGAACGCGGGGTGGCCCGAGTGGCGCATCGGGGCGGCGACTCGGCGGACGGGTCTGCCAGGTAAGCGGCCTGCGACGACCACCGGTGGCGCCCAGCGCGCGGAGCGCTACCGTTGGTCGGGGTGATCGCGTGAGATTCTCGCGAAGGGCGCTACTGCTGGTCGCCGCCTGTGGCGCGCTGCTGTTCGCTCCCGAGGGAGCGGCGACCGCGCTCGCGCTGCAGGGCCGAACGTCGGCGACGGCGCCGAGCACCGCCGAGACCTCGTTTGCGCTGTCGCTGCTGCGAGAGCTCGGTTCGCGCGGCAACCTCGTGTTCTCCCCCTACAGCGTCGACCTCGCACTGACCATGGCCGACGCGGGCGCGCACGGGCGCACGGCGGCGCAGATCGCGCACGTCCTTGGCGCGTCGTCGCCCCAGCGCGCGGTGGCGGACGCGACGGCGCTGCGCAGCGCGCTCGGGCACGCCGTCGGCAGTGGATCGGCGGCACCCACGCTCGACATCGCCAACGCCCTCTGGACGCAGACCGGTCTCCCGCTCGGCGCGCCGTTCGTGTCCACCCTGACCGATGACTTCGGTGCGCCGCCCCAGAGCACCGACTTCGCAAGTGCACCTGACGCCGCCTTGCGAGCGATCAACGGCTGGGTCTCCGAGCACACAGACGCGGTCATCCCGACGCTGCTCGGCCCCGGCACGATCACACCACAGACGGCGTTCGTGCTCGCCAACGCGATCTTCCTCAAGGCGGCCTGGCAGGACCCGTTCAGCAAGACGCTGACGCAGCAGGACCGGTTCACGACCTCCGGTGGAGCGGTCGTGACGGTTCCGTTCATGCACGAGCAGACCGACACATACCCCTACGCAGCCGCGGCCGGGTATCAAGCGGTCGATCTGCCCTACGCGTCGAGCTCGCTCTCGCTCCTTGCGATTCTGCCGAAGCGCGCGGCCCTGCTGCGATTCGAACACGGCCTGAGCACTCGATCGCTGGCGGCCATCGTTGGGCGGCTGAGCCCTGCGCGCGTCGATCTCGCGATGCCAAAGCTCAACCTCTCGAGCCAGGAGTCGTTGAACGCAACGCTGCAAAAGCTTGGGATGACCGACGCTTTCGGTCCGGCGGCCGACTTCAGCGGCGTGACGACGCAACGCTCCCTGGACATCTCGCTCGTCGAGCACGCGGCGGTACTGAAGGTCGACGAGCAGGGAACCGTTGCCGCCGGTGCGACGGCCGTTGTGTCGCCGACGTTGGCGGTACCGGTGACGCGCAGGCCGGTCAGCCTGGTCCTCAACCGACCCTTCCTGCTGCTGCTACGGGACGATTCGAGTGGCGCGGTGCTGTTCGTGGCGAACGTCGAGAACCCGAGCCAGGGCTGACGGCGACCCGCGCCGGTCGCTACCAGCGGGCGTGGACGTGCTCGCGAAGCAGGCGATCGTAGATGTCCTTGACGGCCGCTAGCTGATCGTCGCGCAGCGGCGGGAGCGCCGCGACGGAGCAGTTCTGGATCACCTGCTCGGTGTTGCGTGCCCCGGGGATCACGGTGCTCACGCCGGGCTGGTCGATGATCCAGCGCAGCGCGAACTGGGCAAGGGTCATGCCGGGGTCGAGCAGCCCGCGAAGCTCCTCGACAGCCGCGAGTCCGGTCTCGTAGGGAACGCCCGAGAACGTCTCTCCGACGTCGAAGGACTCGCCGTGGCGGTTGTAGTTGCGGTGGTCCTCCGGCGGGAAGGTCGTGGCCGCGGTGATCCGGCCGGAGAGCATTCCCGATGCGAGCGGGACGCGCGCGATGATCCCGACACCGGCGTCGTGTGCCGCCGGAAGGACCTGCTCGAGGGGCTTGCGCCGAAAACAGTTGAGAATGATCTGGATGCTCGCGACGCCCGGACGCTCGATTGCCCAGAGCGCCTGCTCGCAACTCTCGACCGACACGCCGTAGGCGGCGATCCGGCCCGCCTGCACCATCTCGTCGAGCGCATCGAACACCTCGTCGCTGTGGTAGACGTCGTCAGGCGGGCAGTGCAGCTGCACGAGGTCGAGGCGGTCACGGCCGAGGTTGCGGCGCGAGCGATCGTTCCAGGCGAGGAAGTTCTCCCGCGTGTAGTTGGCGAGCAACTGCTCGACCCGGCGCCCCATCTTGGTCGCGACGAGTACATCCGGATGGCGGGCGTGCAGCTCGGCGCAGAACTCCTCGCTGCGGCCGTCGCCGTACACGTCCGCGGTGTCGAAGAACGTGACGCCCTCGGAGGTCGCGGTCTCGAGCACCGCGCGTGCCTGCGCGGGATCGACATCGCCCCAGTCGGCGCCCAGCTGCCAGGTCCCAAGGCCGACGATGCTGACGCTCCGCCCTAGGCGTGGGATGAAACGCTCCTCCACGCCGCGCATCCTCGCAGCTTGCGTGACCGAGTATCGGTCACGATACGGGCGTGAACCAAGGCGGCCTCGAGATGGCGCAGCGCAAGATGCGCGACGAAGGCCAGGCGGAGACCGCAATCCGCAGCTTCAGCCGCGCCTACGAGCGCCTCGCAAGCGGCGCGGCGACGATGATCGCGAGCGCCGAGCTGGAACCGGTCAGCGACGTTCCGGGGCTCGACGAGTTGAGCCCGGAGCCTGGGGCGCTGGCGCACGTCGCGGTGATCAAACTGAACGGTGGTCTCGCAACGACGATGGGGCTTCGGAGCCCGAAGTCGCTCGTGGAGGCGCGCGAAGGACGCTCGTTCCTCGATGTAATCGTCGGCCAGACGCTTGCACTGCGGCGCCGGCTCGAAGTCGAGCTGCCCCTGCTGTTGATGGACAGCGAGGCGACGCAGGCCGACACACTCGAAGCGCTGTCGCGCGAACCGGCGCTGGTGCAGGACCTCCCCGCCGACTTCCTCCAGGGCATGGTGCCGAAAATCGACGCGGCAGACCTGACGCCGGCCCGCTGGCCGAAGCAGCCTTCGCTCGAATGGTGCCCCCCGGGGCACGGCGACGTTTACGGGGCGCTCGCGCGCAGCGGCATCCTCGCGGCGCTGCTCGAGCGCGGCTTCCGTTACGCGATGATCAGCAACGCCGACAACCTCGGCGCTACGGCAGACGAGCGGATCGCCGCCTACGTCGCGCGCGAGCAGGTGCCGTTCCTGATGGAGGTCGTTGAGGGAACCGCCGCCGACCGCAAGGGCGGTCACATCGCACGCCGCCTCGCGGACGGAACCCTTGTGCTGCGCGAGACCGCACAAACGCCCACCGACGACGAGGAGTCATTCCGCGACTTCCGGCGCTGGCGCTACTACAACACGAACAACCTCTGGGTCGACCTCCGCGTTCTTGAGGCGACGATGGCGGCGAACGAAGGCGTGCTCGAGCTGCCGCTGATCGTCAACCCGAAGACCGTCGATCCGCGCGACCCGAGCTCACCAAAAGTCCTCCAACTCGAAAGCGCGATGGGCGCCGCGATCTCGAGCTTCGCCGGCGCGCGCATTCTGCGCGTACCGCGCACGCGCTTCATACCCGTTAAGACGACCGACGACCTCCTGGTGCTGCGCTCCGACGTCTACTCGCTGACCGCCGAGATGTTCGTGCAGCCGCTGGCGGCGAGAGCAGATGACCTGCCGCTCGCCGAGCTGGATCCGGCGTACTACAAGCTGCTTGACGAGTTCGAAGCCCGCTTCCCGGCAGGCCCGCCATCGCTCGTCGGTGCCGAGCGTCTGACGGTCCGCGGCAACGTGACGTTCGGGCGCGACGTCGTTGTTCGAGGCGCCGTCGAGATCGATGCGCCGCAGCCGCGTGTGATCGAGGACGGAGCGGTGCTGGCCGGTTGATGCGTCTGACGACACGGGCTTCGCTTGGCCTTCTCGTGGCACTGGCGATTGTCGGCGTCCTCGAGCTCGTCAGCGCTGCTGCATGGCGTCTGGGCGCGAGCAACATCCGCTTCAGGGGTCGCGACTACACGCCGAACGGTGCATGCGGCCGACTCTCCGGCGTGACCCTCGTACCGCTACGAGGCTGGCCCGGCCTACGCAAGGGCCAGGAGGCGTTAGGCGAAGGCAGCCCTGAGGCGGCGCCCGGCGTCGTCTTCGTCTTACGGGGTCATCGAGTTTGTCTCAGCTCTTGGGTACTTCAGGGCGGACCGTAAGGACCGGATGATCCATCGTGCGGCATCCCGGGCCGCGCTGGCCTCGGTACTTCACGCAGCCTCGTTGCCATTGGCAACGGTGACAGGGCGATCGTTCGGCACACAACGACGCGCCGCGGGAACGAGAGCAAGAGCGATGCCGCCTGGACGCGGAGGCACCGGCCGCTTGCCTGCATCGTCCGATCGGGGCGCCCGGATTTGAACCGGGGACCTCTCGCTCCCAAAGCGAGTGCGCTACCAGACTGCGCTACGCCCCGTGGATGATCAAGAGTAGGGACTCGACGCGGCGGCGCGTGCGCCGCTGGTAGCCTCGCCGCCTGATGGCCGACGTCGAGCCCCTACGAGCGCTTCACTATGACCTGCCCGGCGCGGGGGTGTTGCGCGATCTCGTCTCGCCGCCGTATGACGTGATCGACGCGCAGATGCGTGCGGATCTCGCGTCGCTGTCTCCGTACAACGTGGTCAACGTCGACCTGCCCGAGGGCGACGATCCGTACGCGGTCGCGGCCGAGTTGTTCGCTGCATGGCAGCGGGAGGGCGTGATCGTTCGCGATGGCGAGCCGGCGCTGTGGGCTCACGAGCAGCGCTACACAGGGCCGGACGGGCAGGCGCGGACACGTCGTGGCTTCTTCGCCCGCGTTCGGGTGCAGGAGTACGGGCCGGGCCGGATCCGCCCGCACGAGCGGACGCACCCGGGCCCAAGGGAGGATCGCCTGCGGCTGACCCGGGCGACCAGGGCGAACCTGTCGCCGATCTTCTCGCTCTATTCGGATCCCGGTGGCGCGGCTTGGCGGGCGCTCGAGCCGAGCACCGCTGGAACACCGTGGGGGGAGGTCACAGATCAGGACGGAACGGTCCACCGGCTCTGGCGCGCCGGCGACGCCGATGCGATCAGCCAGGTGCAGGACGCCCTCGCGGGAGTCGAGCTCCTGATCGCGGACGGCCACCACCGCTACGAGACCGCTCGCGTGTATGCGGAGGAGATCGGCGGCGAAGGCGATCACCGATACGTGTTGATGTGTCTCGTCGCGCTGGAGGACCCGGGTCTGACGGTGTTCCCGACACATCGCCTCGTTCGGGGCCTCGACGCAGCGCGCTGGGCGGCGCTTGACGAGGCGGTGGGCCGTGACTTCACCTCGAGCACCGTCTCCCGCGAGGAGCTTGCCCCGCCCGCCGGCTCCGGTCCGCTCGAGCTCGGCTACATCGACGTGCGAACGCGCGAGCCGAAGCGGCTCGCGTTGCGAGACCAGGCGATCGCCGACGCCGCGCTCGTCACCTCCGCACCGCCGTATCGTCGCCTCGACACGGGGGTGCTGGAGGAGCTGTTGCTGAAGCGCGCGCTCGGCCTGAGCGACGACGACATCTCTCACCTGCACGACTTCGGGTACGCGCGTGACGCAGAGCAGGCTTTGGCGCTGATCGACTCCGGTGAGTTCGACGCGGCGTTCCTGCTGCGTCCGACGCCGGTTGAGCAGGTCCGCGAGGTTGCGGCGAGCGGCGAGAACATGCCGCCAAAATCGACTTACTTCTTCCCGAAGCTCCTCACCGGACTGCTGTTCAACCCGCTCAGCGCGTGAACGGCGCGCAGGCTGACCGCCTGCGCAATGTCCTGCTCGACCCGGTCGAGGCAGCGCTGATTGAGATCGACGGGACGAGGGCGGCGGTGCTCGTGCCGCTCTACGAGCGAGGCGACGAGCTGGTCGCAGTGCTGACGCGCCGGCGCGAGGACCTGCGGGCGCACGCGGGACAGATCTCGTTCCCCGGGGGGCGCCTGGACTTCGAAGACGAGCCGCTCGTCACAGCCGCGCTGCGGGAGGCCGCCGAGGAGATCGGGCTTGCGCGCGAGGCGGTGACCGTGCTCGGCGCGCTCACGCCGATCGGAGTGCCGGCTTCCGGGTTTGCGCTCTACCCGTTCGTTGGCGCGATTGCGGGCCCGCCGGAGTGGACGCCGTCAGCGCACGAGGTCGACGCGGTGCTCGAACCGACGCTCGCCGAGCTCGTAGCCAGCCATGCTCGCCGGACGATCCGGCGATTCGGGGCGGAGATCGAGACCGACACGTTTCTGGCCGAGCCCGACCTGATCTGGGGCGCCACGGCGCGGGTCATCGTCGACCTCCTGACGCGGATGGGATTGCTCTGAGGCGCGAACAGGCCCGCGCTGCCGTCAGCCGCCCGGGGCGGGTCGATCGGCCACGAGCAGCCCGTCGATCGCGACGCGCGCGGTGCTGACCCAGCCCGGGAGGTCGGCCGGGTCGGTGTTGAGGATCGCGTGTGGGATCTCGTTGTAGGTTGCCTTGGCGGCGAGCAGGTCGGCGCCCGCCCCCAGGACCCCGGCATCGACGCATCCGGCCGCCTCGTACAGGAGTCCGCGAACGGTCGTGTCGATCGTCTGTGAGCAGAAGAAGTCGAGCCGGGAGCCGTGGAGCGCTTCGATCTGGCGGGCGGGCCCCGTCGCGGTGCCGAGCAACCAGCAGGCGATCGTCACGTTCTCGAGCGCGTAGCGCAGCGACGCGATGCGATCAGGCGTGCCGATCCAACACTCCGCGCCGGCCGCAACGATCGCGGCGCGGCGAGCAGCGGTCCGGGTCGTCATCCTCACGGCGTGACCGTCGCCCACGAGATCCTCCGCGAGCACGAGCGCCCGCGCGCCGCCACCAACGAAGAGAATCCGCGCCACGGCCGGGATTATCGTCGCGACCGTGGATCTCACATCCGCGGCCGCCGCAGCGTTATGTAGGCGATGGCAAGCCAGCCACCTTTCCAGCGCACGCTAGAAGACCACTCCGATCACGTTTGGCGCTACCTGCGCGGCATGGTCGGCCAGGCCGCAGACGACTGCTTCCAGGAGACGTTCCTGGCGGCGCTGCGCGCCTACCCGAGGCTGGCGGAGGACTCAAACGTGCGCGCATGGCTGTTGACGATCGCGCACCGCAAGGCGATCGACCACCTGCGGCGGGTGCGCCGCGAGGCGGCCGACGAGCTGACGGACCTCCCTGCTGAGCCGGCGCCCGACCGTGCGGTCTGGAGCGCGGTCGCGACCCTGCCGCCGCGCCAGCGGGCTGCCGTGCTCCTGCGCTACGCGGGCGATCTGCCCCATCGGGAGGTCGCCGCTGCGATCGGCTGTTCGGAGGAGGCGGCGCGCCGCTCGTTGCACGAAGGTCTCAAACGACTGAGGGAGGCGATGTGAGCGGATCACCGGACCCAATCGAGGTAGCTCTGGGCGCCCCGGACCCGGAGGCGATGGCGGCGGCACGGCGGTTCGCGGACCGCGCCGCGCTCGGCGGTGCCGACCTCTTCTACGCGACCGAGGCGAGCCCGCTAGGCGCGCTGCTGCTGGTCGCCGGCAAGCGCGGCCTCGTCGCGCTCCACTACGTCAGCGGCGATATCGACGTGACGCTCGACGATCTTGCGCGGCGGCGTTCTCCGCGGATCGTCGAATCGGCGGCGGCCCTCGATCCGTGGCGCCGCGAGCTGGCCGAGTACTTCGACGGGACGCGTCGCTCCTTTGAGGCCCCGCTCGACTGGAGCGAGCTGAACGGCTTTCGCCGTCGCGTTCTTCGGGCGACCGCGGCGATCCCCTACGGCGAGCACAGGAGCTACAAGGCGGTCGCAACCGAGGCCGGTAGCCCTGCGGCCGCGCGGGCGGCGGGCAACGCGCTCGGCTCGAACCCGCTGGCGATCGTCATTCCCTGCCATCGGGTGCGCCACACCGGCGGCGGGCTCGGCGGCTACACGGGCGGACTCGAGCGCAAGGAGTCGCTGCTGGCGCTCGAGTCGGGCCTGGGTTAGGCGGCCTGGGTTCGCTCCGCGACCGCAGCCGGCGTGTCACGCAGGTACCACTCGGCGTCGAGCGCCGCCTGGCAGCCTGAGCCGGCGGCGGTGATCGCCTGGCGGTAGGTGTGGTCAACGAGGTCGCCCGCGGCGAAGACACCGGGGCGACTGGTCCGTGTCGAGCGGCCCTCGACGATCACGTAGCCGTTGTCGTCGACGTCGACCGCGCCGCGAACGAGCTCCGACTGGGGCTCGTGTCCGATCGCCACGAAGGCGCCGGTCGCCGCGATCTCGCGCGTCTCGCCGGACTGCGAGTTGCGCAGCACCACGAGACCGAGTGACCCGTTCTCGCCGGCCCGCAGCTCCTCGACGTGATAGGGCGTGAGGAACTCGATGTTCGAGACGGCGCGGGCGCGGTCGATCATGATTCGTGATGCGCGGAACTCGTCGCGGCGATGGACGACGTTCACCTTGGATGAGAACTTCGCGAGGAACATCGCCTCCTCCATCGCGGAGTCGCCACCGCCGACGATGATCGATTCGTGGTCCTTGAAGAATGCGGCGTCGCAGGTTGCGCAATAGCTCACGCCACGGCCTGCGAGCGATTCCTCGCCGGGAACTCCGAGCTTCTTGTGCTCGGCTCCCATCGCGAGGATGACGCTTCGCGTCTCGTGCTCCTCGTCGTCGACCCAGACGCGGTGAAGGCCGCCGGGCTCGCTGGCGAACTCTACCCGTGTCACCTGGTCGGTCACCAGGCGCGCGCCGAAGCGCTCAGCCTGGTCGCGCAACTGCTGCATCATCTCCGGGCCGGTAACGCCATCGGGGTAACCGGGGAAGTTCTCGACATCGGTGGTCTGCTGCAGCAGGCCGCCCCAGGCGAAGCCTTCGATCACGAGCGGCTCCAGCTCCGCACGAGCCGTATAGAGGGCCGCCGTGTAGCCGGCCGGCCCGCTTCCGATGATGATCACGTTCTCTGGGCTTGACATGACGCTCCTGACGAAATCGGTACTTCATTTAGTATAGCGCTGTTTTTTGGCGTTCCAACCCGGCGCCTGAACGGCACGTCGGGCGGTCCGCCGCCCTGCCGAAGGTTCGCCGCGAGCCAGCGCTACGGCCGGTCTGGTGGCGCCGAACGGTACTCCGGCGGGGTGGCTGAGAGCCCGATCGGGTTGCGCGCCAGCGCGACCCTGGTGCCGTCAGCCCGCTCGAGCGACACAGATGGGTCGAGCCCCAGATCATGCGCGAGCGTAAACGCCCCGGCGATGTCGTTGACCACGCCTGCCGGGACTCCCGCCGCGAGCAGATCGGGGGCCCACTCGGCGGCTCGCCGCGCGGATAGGCGAACCTCGAGCGCTCCACGCAGAGCATCGCGATTCTCGACGCGAGCCTCGTTGGTCGCAAAGCGCGGGTCAGTCGCGACCGACGGGTCGCCGAGCACGTCGCACAGGGCTGCGAACTGCCTGTCGTTGCCGACCGCGATCACGAGCTCGTCATCGGAACAGCGGACGAGACCGTAAGGCGCGATGCTTGGATGGTCGTTGCCGAGCCGCCCCGGCGTTACTCCGGCGACGGTGAACGCGGCGCTCTGGTTGACGAGTGCGGCGAGCAGCGAGGTGAGCAGGTTGACCTCGACCCGCTGACCTTCGCCCGTGCGGTCGCGGTGGCTGAGCGCCGCGAGGATCCCGACGGTCGCGAACAGCCCGGCGATCACGTCGACCACGGCGACGCCGACCTTCTGCGGCGGCCCGTCGGGCGCCCCGGTCACGCTCATCAGGCCTCCGACCGCCTGGATCAGCAGGTCGTAGCCCGGCAGCTGCGCTCCCGAACCGCGGCCGAAGCCGGTGATCGAGCAGTAGATCAACGACGGACTCCGCGCGTGCAGTTCGTCCCAACCGAGCCCGACGCGGTCCATGACCCCGGGCCGGAAGTTTTCGACCAGCACGTCCGCTTCGAGCGCGAGCTCGAGCGCGCGCACAGCGCCCTCCGGCCGGCTCAGGTCGAGGGCGATGCTGTCCTTGTTGCGGTTGACCGCCTGGAAATAGGTTGCCTCGCCGCGCGCGTCGTACGGCGGACCCCACGACCGGGTCTCGTCGCCGCCGCCCGGACGCTCGACCTTCGTGACGCTCGCCCCGAGGTCCGCGAGCATCATCGTCGCGAACGGCCCAGCGAGGATCCGCGAGAAGTCGAGGACGCGCAGGCTGCCGAGGGCCGAGGCCACGTGCTTCAATCCTACCTCCAGAGGAACAGCGAGTCTGAACGCGTGCCCGACGCCCAACCTGCGATTCGCCCCGGCGATTTCCTCGACATCGATCGTTTCCTCTCCGACGAGGAGCGCGATATCCGCGACGCGGTGCGCTCGTTCGTGCGCGACCGCGTGCTGCCGAACGCCGGGCAGTGGTTCGAGGACGCCGTGCTGCCGCGCGAGCTGGCGAGCGAGCTCGGGAGCCTCGGCGTGCTCGGGATGCACCTCGATGGGTACGGCTGCGCCGGAGCGAGCGCGGTCGCCTATGGCCTCGCCTGTCTCGAGCTCGAGGCCGGCGACAGCGGGCTGCGGAGCCTCGTGTCGGTACAGGGGTCGCTTGCGATGTTCGCGATCCATCACTGGGGGTCCGAGGAGCAGAAGAACGACTGGCTGCCGCGCATGGCCAGCGGCGAGGCGATCGGATGCTTCGGCCTTACGGAGCCGGACGCCGGATCCGATCCCGCCGCGATGCGCACGCGGGCGCGGCGCGACGGTGAGGACTGGATCGTCCACGGCCAGAAGGCGTGGATCACGAACGGCTCGACCGCCGATGTCGCGATCGTCTGGGCGGTCACCGATGACGGCGTTCGCGGCTTCGTGGTGCCAACCGACTCCCCAGGCTTCAGCACTCAGGACATCCACCACAAGCTATCGCTGCGCGCGTCGATCACCTCCGAGCTGCTGCTCGACGATGTGCGCCTGCCGGCGGCGGCGATGCTGCCCGGGGCGAGCTCGTTGCGCGGCCCGCTCGCGTGCCTGAGTGAGGCGCGCTTCGGAATCGTGTGGGGGGTCGCGGGGGCCGCGCGCGCATGTCTGGAAGCGGCCCTCGACTACGCCATGCAGCGCATCCAATTCGGCAGTCCGATCGCATCGTTCCAGCTGGTGCAGCAACGGCTCGCGATGATGGCACTCGAAGTGAACCGCGCGACCCTGCTGGCGCTCCATCTCGGGCGCCTGAAGGACGGCGGCCATCTCCTGCCCGAGCAGATCAGCATGGGCAAGCTCGCAAACGTCAATGCGGCACTGGAGGTCGCGCGCAGCGCGCGCCAACTGCTCGGGGCGAACGGGATCACGCTCGAGTACCCGGTGATGCGGCACATGAACAACCTCGAGGCGGTCGTCACCTACGAGGGCACGGCGGACATCCACGCGCTCGTCGTCGGTGACGCGCTGACAGGCCTGCAGGCTTTCCGCTGAACTCAGACCGAGCCGGGCTCGAGCGCAAGCCGGCGCAGTCCGCCGATCGCCCTCGCAACGGCAGCGGCAGGGCGGCGCCCCAGCGGCTCGGCCGCGCGCACGACGGCGCAGAGCGCGAGGCCGCCGGCAAGGTCGACGACGTAGTGCTCGCCGAGATAGACGAGCGCGAACCCGAGCACCGCGGCGTAGCCCGTTCCAACCGCTCCGGGGAGCGCACCGGTCTCGCTCAGCAGCAGCGCGGCCATCGATGAGGTGGCGAAGTGCAGCGAAGGCATCGCCGCAAGCGGGTTGCCGCCGAGGAGGCTGTAGAGCGAGCCCCACCGGTCACCCCAGAAGCGCTCGCCGTACTCGACCATCAGACGGCGCACGCGGGTGCTCTCACCGGCAGCGCACGGGCCCAGCCGGTCCTTGGAGGCGGCGTACCAGGGCGGCGCAGTCGGGACCAGCCAGTACGCGATCGACCCGAGATCGAACACCGCATAGGTCAGCACCGCGGCTCGCGCGAACTGTGAAGGGTTGCGTGCGCGAACGTAGAGCAGCGAGGCGTGCGGCGTGGCGAACCACACCCAGTGCGCCCACACCAGAACCTGTTCGAGTCCGGAGAAGCTCCCGTCGCTGTGTAGCGAGCGCTGCAGCCGAGTCGTCGGAAGCTCGCCGCCACCGATCGCCCGGTCGAGTGCGATCGGGTAGTCGACCCTGACGCGCGCCTCGAGCGCAGCCGGATCGTCGTGCGGCATCTTGTAGGCCGCGACATAGACGTACATCTGGAGGGCGCAGACCGCGATGTCGCGCCCACGCCCTCTCGGCCAGACGACGGCAGCCGCCAGCGGCGCCAGCGCAGATCCCGCCAGCACAGCCGCGGGCGGCACGCCGAGTCGCCGGCGAACGACGGGCAGCGCAACGCCGGCGCCGATCAGGGTCGCTCCAAGCGCCTGGAGCGCCAGGCGCCGCTGGCGCCCGGTGCGCCCCGCCGATGATCGTGACCGCGTCAGACCTGCCGCGCGAGCGCGTACTCCCGCGCCTCCAGGACGAGCTGAGCGATTACCCGGCTGGTTTCGTCGGCCTCGGGGTGCCATTGAACGCCAAGCGCGAAGCGGCGGTCGGGTAGCTCGATCGCCTCCGGCAGCTCGTCAACGTCCGCCCAACCGCTGACAACGAGGTCGTTGCCGAGACGATCCACCCCCTGATGGTGATGGGAGAGGGTGCCGTGGTGCTCCTCGCCCGCCGCCAGCGCGGCGACCGAGCCCGCGGCCAGGTGGACCGGGTGATCTGCGCCGTCGAAGCTCCCCGGGCTGCGCAGGTGCTCACCGTGCCCGACGTGCGAGGGGAGGTGCTGGATCAGCGTGCCGCCGAGCGCCACATTCATGACCTGCATGCCGCGGCAGATGCCGAGAAACGGGATGTCGCGCTCCAGCGCGCGCCGGGTCAGGGCGATCTCGAAGTCGTCGCGCTCCGGCACAGTGAAGGTCGTTTCGGCAGCGCGCGGCGCGCCGTAGCTGGTCGGGTCGACATCGGCGCCGCCGGCGAGCAGCAGAGCATCGATGAGATCCAGCACCGTGTCCGGATCGGCCGCGACCGCCGGGTCGGGAGGCAGCATCAACGCGACAGCGCCGCCGCGTTGCACGGCCCGCACGTAGCTGTGAGGTAGAAGTACCGCAGCCTGGTTCCAGACGCCCCAGCGCGCCTGCTCAAGCGCGGCGCAGATCCCGATGATCGGAGTGCGCATGTTGGAACCGTATCGTCCGCGGCGCTTTTCCTCGTAGGCGAGCCAAGATCGCCGTGGCCACCCGGTGCATCTCCGCACAGCCCGCCGCCGGCTGAATAGAATCCGGCGGCGTTGCGCCGCTCGGCCCACATCAAACCTCCAAGCCGCCGGGCGTCGCTACTCGCCGTCTCGCTCGCGCTCTCGCTTTTCCTGGCGGGCGCACAGTCCGCGTTCGCCGGGAGCATCCTGCCGCAGAGCGGCGGATCGCCGACCGCGAACCACATCTCGAACCTCTACTCGATCACGCTCTACATAGCGATCGTGATCTTCATCGGCGTCGAGGGCACGCTCCTCTACTGCCTCTTTCGGTTCCGCGCGAAGCGCGGGCGCGTCGCCAAGCAACTCCACGGCAACACCAAGCTCGAGATCGGCTGGACCTTCGGCGCCGCTGCGATCCTCGTCGCTCTGGCAGCGCTCACGTTCGTCGACCTGCACTCGATTCGGGACCCGTCTAACTCGGGCCCAGGCGGGCTTGACCTGAGCAACGGCGTCCAGTACGAAACGACCGGCGCGCTCAAGCCGCCGAACGGGCGCGCACTGACGATCCAGGTGAACGGGATCCAGTACCTGTGGCGTTATACCTATGTCGGCGCCTCGGGCAACCCGACAGGCCTCGGCGACCCCTACACGACCTACGACATGGTGGTGCCGACGAACACGACCGTGATCCTGAAGGTGGTCTCGCAGGACGTTGTCCACGAGTGGTGGATTCCCGAGCTCGGCGGAAAGGTGCAGGCCGTCCCCGGCTACACGAACTACACCTGGTTCAAGATCCCCAAAGCCGGCACCTACACGGGCCAGTGCTCATTCCTGTGTGGCCGCGGCCACGCACGCATGATCGCCGAGGTGACAGCCGTCTCGCCCGCCAAGTACGAGCGCTGGCTGAGCCGGCTTTCGGCCAACCTGAAGGCGGCCGACGCGAACGCCGCCCGATGCCGGGCCGTTCTCGCGAGCGGCCAGGGCCCGACATCAGTCGCGTTCACCAAGAATTGCTGAGACGCTCCGAGCAGCACGACCAGAGAGGACCGTAATGGCGACAGCAGTGCTCAGACCCGCCCCCCAGATCGTCGCTCACCGCGTCGAGCCGGAGCCGCGCGGCCTGATGAGCTGGCTGACGACCACCGACCACAAGCGGATCGGGATCCTCTACCTGGTCACGTCGTTCGTGTTCTTCATCCTGGGCGGCACCGAGGCACTCGTCATCCGCCTGCAGCTCGCCGCCGCGAACAACACGCTGGTGACCCCCGAGGTCTACAACCAGCTGTTCACGATGCACGGAACGACGATGGTGTTTCTGTTCATCGTCCCGGTGCTGGCCGGCTTCGGCAACTACTTCGTGCCGCTCATGATCGGAGCCCGCGACATGGCGTTCCCGCGCCTGAACGCGCTCTCCTACTGGCTCTTCCTGTTCGGCGGCATCGTGCTTTACGCCTCGATCTTCTGGAGCCCGCCCGAGGCGGGCTGGATCTCGACCGTGCCGCTCGCGACATCCACCTACCTGCCCTCGGGTGGCGTGGACGCCTGGATCTATCTGGTGCACCTGACCGGCATCGCGTCGCTGATCGGCGCAATCAATTTCTACGTGACGATCGCCAACATGCGCGCGCCCGGGATGAGTTGGTCGCGGCTGCCGCTCTTCATCTGGTCGATCATGGCCTACTCGCTGCTGCTCATCATCGCGATCCCGGTGATCGCCGGGGCCGTCACGATGCTCCTGCTCGACCGCCACTTTGGCACGCACTTCTTCGACTCCGCGAACGGCGGCTCGGCACTGCTGTGGCAGAACCTGTTCTGGTTCTTCGGGCACCCGGAGGTCTACATCCTGATCCTGCCGTCGTTCGGCATCTTCTCCGAGATCCTGCCGGTGTTCGCGCGCAAGCCGATCTTCGGCTACAAGGCGATCGCGGCCGCAACGATCATGATCTCGTTCCTGGGGCTGCTCGTCTGGGTCCACCACATGTTCACGACGCCCACACCGCTCGTGATCATCGTCTTCGCCATGATCAGCTCGTTCCTGATCGCCGTCCCAACCGGCATCAAGATCTTCAACTGGATCGGCACGCTCTGGCAGGGGTCGATCGAGTTTCGAACGCCGCTGATCTTCTCGGTCGGCGGGATCGCGCTGTTCACGATCGGCGGGATCTCCGGCGTGTTCCTCGCGATCTTCCCTGTGGACTGGCAGCTCAGCGACACCTACTTCGTCGTAGCGCACATCCATTTCGTGCTGGTCGGCGGCTCGGTCTTCGGAATCGTCGCCGGCGTCTACTACTGGTATCCGAAGATAACCGGGCGCATGATGAGCGAGTCGCTCGGCAAGTGGTCTTTCTGGCTGATGTTCTGGGGCACGCTGATCACGTTCATGATCCAGCACTCGCTCGGGCTGGACGGGATGCCACGACGCGTCTACGAGTACGCGGCTGTCGGCAACCTCCAGCTCTACAACCAGATCTCGACCGTCGGCTCCTGGATTCTCGGCGCCGGCGTGCTGTTGACCGTGATCAACGTTTGGCGCTCGCTCAGCCATGGCGCCATCGCGGGTCCCGACCCCTGGCGCGCGAACACGCTCGAATGGTTCACGACGTCACCGCCGCCCGTCAACAACTTTGATGAAATTCCGCGTGTGCGCTCGCTCGAGCCGATGAAGGACATTCGCCGCGAGGTCGAGCGGCAAGCCAAGACCGGGACACGTGCGCGTCGGCGGGGCGCGGGCGAGGTGAAGGTAACCACGTAGGGTCCCGCGATGGCCGCCTCCCACGCCAAGGCCGTTGGCGCACCCGCGCGCGAGCTCAGCCCCGCGCGCCAGCTTCTAGCCGACTACACCGCGCTGACGAAGCCGAAGGTGCAGTCGCTGCTGCTACTGACGACGGTGACGACGATGTACGTCGCCGGCACGCCGTCGCCGCTGCTCGTGGCCCTCACGTGCCTCGGCGGCTACCTGTCGGCCGGTGGCGCGGGAGCCGTCAACCATTACTGGGACCGCGACATCGACGCGCGGATGGCGCGGACCGCCGATCGGCCGATACCCAGCGGACGCGTATCGCCGTCGGCCGCGCTGAGCTTTGGAATTTTGCTGGTCACGCTGTCGGTGATCCTGCTGGGGACGACCGTCAACTGGCTCGCCGCCGGCCTGTCGTTCGGCGGCTTCGCCGGCTACGTCGGGATCTACACAATCTGGCTGAAGCGACGCACGCCGCAGAACATCGTGATCGGTGGTGCGGCCGGTGCGGTTCCGCCGCTCGTCGGTTGGGCCGCCGTCACAGGCCACCTGGCGTGGACCGCGGTGTTCCTGTTCGCGATCGTCTTCTACTGGACGCCGCCGCACTTCTGGGCGCTCAGCCTGCTGATGAAGGACGAGTACGCGAAGGTGGGCGTGCCGATGATGCCGGTCGTGCGCGGCGAGGCCGAGACGCGCCGACAGATCCTGATCTACACGGTCCTGCTCTACGCGGTCACGCAGCTGCCGTTCTGCGCCGGGGAGCTCGGAGGCGTCTACCTCGCCGCGTCGATGACGCTCGGTGTCGCGTTCGTCTACGGCTCGCTACGGCTCTACCGCCTCGCGACGAGGCGCGCTGCGCTACAGCTGTACCTGTTCTCGCTCGCCTATCTCGCGCTGCTGTTCGGTGCGATGGTCCTCGACGCCCGGCTGTAGGATTGCGCCCGTGGATCGCAAGCTCGCCAACCGCAACATCCGGGTCGCGCTGATGGTCGGAGCGTTCTCGATGTTCATGTTCGGACTGACGTTCGTCGTCGCAGCGATCTGGGTCTCGTGACGAAAGCCACCGAGCACGACGCGCTCGAGTCGGCGCCTGCGGTCGGCGAGGAGATCCACCTTCCCGGACCGTCGCTGCTGCCGCTGATACTCGCGATCGGCATCACGCTCGCCCTCGTCGGCGTGACGGTGAGCCTGATCCTCGTGGTCCTCGGACTCGGCCTCGCGATCCCGGCACTCGTGATGTGGATCCGCAGCACGCGGTCCGACATAGCCGAGCTTCCGCCCAGCCACACGCACTGAAGCGAGCCTTGGCTTTCAGGCCTTGCGGCGCGGCCGGCTGACCGTCGCCGGCATCTCGACGCTCTCACCGTCCTGCGTCCAGATACGGACGATGTCGCGCAGCGAGAGAACGCCGACCGCCTCGGACTCGTCGAGGACCACGAGATGGCGAAAGTCACCCTTGATCATCGTGACCGCCGCCTCCTCGATCGACCAGCCCGGCGCCGCGAACACGACGTCGCGCGTCGCGTGGCTCCCAACCATCTCGGCGTCGGGGTCCTCACCGACACCGAGCGAGACGAGCAGATCGCGCTCGGTGATGATCGCGAGCTCACCGCCGTCGCTCTGCGGCACGACGGCGGCCCCGAGGCGCCGCCGGGCCATCTGGCGGGCGGCCTCACGGAGCGTCGCGGTCGGTGCGACCTCGAGCACCGGAGCGCTCATCACCTCGCCTACGAGCGTCGTACCGTCCTGATTGCCGGCGTCAGCCATTCCCGACTCGAAATGTAGCGTGCGCCGCTGACGCCGACAGCAGCGAGACGGAAAGCCCGTCTGCACCGGGCACCATCAGGAACAGGCGACCCGGCTGCCCGGTAGCATTTCGGTTGTGAGCACGGGTCAGCGATACCGGATGCGCGCCCCCTCGAGCGGGCGCGAGGTGATCGTCGAGGCGGAGCCGGGACGGGTCTATGTCGACCACGAGACCGGCGAGCACCTCGAGGTCGCGGGAAAGATGCTGCCGCTCGCGCCATCCACCTCCCGCCTCGCGTGGGCGGTCGAGAACCTCCGATTCTGCCCGTGGTGCGAGCAGCTCGCCCAGAAGGATCTGAACGACTGCCCGACGTGCGGTCGGCGAATGGGTCCGGTCTAGCGATGGCTCGCCTGAGCTCGAGACGGCGCGCGCGCAGGGCCTCGGCGGTCGCACTCTGCGTTGCGGCGGCGGTCGTGGTCGCGGGTTGCGGCGGCGTGAGCGAGCGCGATCAGGTGCCCGGGAACGTCCCCAATATTGCCGCACAGCCAAAGGTCTCGACCGCGATCACCCCTTCCACGGTCGCGGCCACCGGCGCGTCGGGATCCACGAGCTCAAGCTCGAGCAGCACCCCGGTCGCCACCGGTACCACGACGAGCACGAACACGACGACCGGCGGGACGACGATCAACACGAACACCGGCACGACGACCAGCACCGCGACGGGCACCGGATCGACGACGACTGCCGGGACCGGAACCGGGTCAGCGCTCGGTGCCGGCGGCGGCGCCGCAGCGCCGACCGGCGCTACCTAGGCGACGAGCACCCGCCGCGCTGCCGCCGGCACCCGACGCGGCAACGCGGTTCTAGGGCGTCGAGACGAGCAGGGCCGAGTAGGTGAGTCGAACGCCCTGGTAGAGGCAGCTGTACTGGACCGTCGAGTGCGCGGTCTGCTGGGCGGTCTGCGTCGAGGTCGTGCTGCAACCCTTGTTTGACTTCTGGCGGCTCGAGCGCCACGACACGTACTTTCCGTACTTGTGTCCGGACACGTCGTGAAGCGCGAGCACGGGCGCCCACGTCGGCACCGTCAGCGCGAGGATCTCGCCTGCCTTGACCGGGATGCTCGTGGCGAGCGGGAACTCCGCGGTTTCACCGAAGTAAGGAAGGAGCTGCTGGGTCGGGCTCTGTGCCACGAGCGTGTACTCGAGGTGCTTGCCAGCCTTGAGGATCGCGATGCCAGCTTGCGCGGGGCCGCCCTCGTTCGTGTTGAAGAACGTCGTCTGGCCGGCGGTCGGCGCGCCCAGACTGATCGTCCAGGCGACGATCGAGCCCGACCGCGGGATCGTCGCCAGCGAGCGGTCGGCACCGACCTTCACCTGGAAGCCGGTCGTCTGCGTCACGGCCACGCACGGGTCGGTGGCTCCACTGCCCGGGCATTGGGGAATCGGCGAGGTGTTGACGGTCACGCCGGTCGCTCCCGTCGCGCCGCTCGTGCCCGAGGTGCCGCTGGCACCGGAAGCGCCCGAGACGCCCGTCGAGCCGGTCGTTCCACCGTAGTTGATCACGTCGCCCGTAACGGTGCCGACGTTCGTGAGCGTGCCGAGCGCGGTGCCCGGTGCGAGGACGGTCAGCGCGGTCGCTGCGAGTGCGAGCGTTGCCAGTGTGGCGAAACTTAGGAGAGCGCGTCTCATCTAGAACTACAACTCTAAAGCCGCGAAAATGTCTCGCGCTAGTGTCGCAACGTCCCGTGCGCCGCGTGGAGGCGCGCCGGAGGGCTGCGCCGAGCGGCCGGGCCAGGTCGCGTACGCGGCGTGGAGCTCAGCCGCGCAGCTGTGCCGCCGCCGCTGCGATCTCGCCCTGGTCGGCCGGGACGGGCGTCCAGGGCAGGCGCAGCGGGTCGCGTTCGTAGCGCGGGATGACGTGGATGTGAAAGTGGAAGACGGTCTGCCAGGCGGCCGCTCCCGCCGAGTTCAGGAGGTTGACGCCGTCAGCGTGCAGGCGGGCCACAGCGCGGGCAGCAACGTCCTTGGCGAGTAGCGCGCACGCCGTCAGGTCCTCCGGTGCGACGTCGTGGATGTCGTTGGCATGCACTCGCGGGATCACAAGCGAATGACCGCGGGTCGCCGGACTGATGTCGGCGAAGGCGTAGGCTCGCTCGTTCTCGCCGACGGCAAAGGACGGCAGCTCACCAGAGAGGATCCGGCAGAAGATGCAGTCCTCGGGCATCGTGTTCAGCCTACGCGATCGATTCGCTCGCGAGCGTATGCGACGGCCTCCGCGGATGTTCGGACCTCTCCGGTGAACTGGGCTTCGGTCACGAGCGCGAGCAGCTCACCGAGCCGCGGGCCTGGTTCGATGCCGAGGGCCGATGCGAGCTCATCGCCGCGCATCGGTGGCTGCGGATGCCCGTCAAAGTGCCATCGGAGCGCCTCGTCGATCACCCCCCGTGCGAGCTCGAGATGCGCCTCGATCGATTCGCTCGCCCGGTCTCCTCGTGTCGCGCGGCGATCGGCGACCGACAGCACGGTCACGTCTGCTGCGACAGGCCCGCACGCGTCGAGGTAGCGGTAGAGGTCAACGCGCGACAGGGGACGGCGCGCCACGAGGAAGCCGAGGCGCAGGTGGTGAAGTGTCAGATCGGCGACGTAAGCCTGCACGCGCGCGGAGGCACGCAGGCGGCCGAGCATCGTCCGCGCCAACTCCGACCCAGCCGCATCGTGGCCCGGGAATGCGATGCGGCCGTCGTCGGCCACCGTCCGCGTTTCGGGCTTCGCGACGTCGTGCAGCAGCGCTGCGAAGCGCATTGCGACTCCGCGGCTCAGCTCGTCGGCGAGCGGCTCGGTGAGCAGCGACTCGATCGACCGCGCGCTGTGAGGACCGAACACGGACCCCGGATCGTTCTGCAGTCCGATGAGCTCGACGAGAACCTCTTGCGTGTGGTCCGCGACGTCGAGGTGGTGATAGCGGCTCTGCGATACCCCGCGAAGCGCCTCCAGCTCAGGCAGCACGACGGCTGTCAGGCCGAGCTCGCCCAGGAGAGCCACTCCCGTGACGGCACGGTCACTCGCGATGATCCGCTTGAGTTCTCCGTAGATGCGCTCGGCCGCAACCTCGTCGAGCCGGCGGGCCACCCTGCGCGCGGCGGCGGTGGCGGCGGGATCCACCGCGACGTCGAGCTCGCAGACGAAGCGGACAAGACGCATCGCGCGCAGCGGATCGGCCTCCAGCGCGTCCGCGGATGCGAGGCGCAGGCGACCCTCCTCGAGATCGCGCAGGCCTCCCAGCGGATCGATGAGCCCGCCGCCCGCGAGCGGCTCGGCCAGTGCGTTGATCGTGAAGTCGCGCTGAGCCAGATCGTCCTCGATGCCGGAGCCGTGCAGCGGTCCGAGGTCCGCGCGCCAGCCGCCGGAACGCGCCACCACCCGCCATGCGCCGAACTCGTCAGAGAGCGGGAATGCGCCGCCGCCGGCGCCGCGAGCAAGCTTTTTCGCGGCAGCGGCGACGTCGTCTCCCACGACGAGATCAAAATCCGAGACGGCGACCCCACGAAGCCGGTCGCGTACGGCGCCGCCGACCAGCCAGCACCGTCGTTCAGCGCTCAGCGTGGAGCGCAGGAGTTCGAGGGTCCGATCGTGCCCGCCGAGGTCAGTCACAGTCCGCAGCATCGCTCACGGCGCCACCGGCACGCCGTCGCGATGGTACTCGCGCACCACGCGCGGGCCGAGGCCACAGGTGATCTCGTAGTTGATCGTCTCGGCGCGCCGCGCGAGGTCCTCCGCGGTGATGCGCTCACCCGCGCGCGCCCCGATCAGCACAGCCGGATCGCCAACCGCGACGGCGCTCGCGTAGCCGAGGTCGACCGTCAGGCTGTCCATGCTGATCGTTCCGACGAGGGGACGGCGTGCGCCGCCGATCAGGACGTCCGCGTTGTTCGAGAAGACGCGGCGGTAGCCATCCGCGTAGCCGACCGGCAGGACCGCCAGCTCGGTGTCGGTCGGCGCGACGAAGCGCCGGCCGTACCCCGCGCTCTCGCCGGCCGCGCACGGCTTTAGCGCAGCCACCCACGAACGCAACTCCAGGACCGGCTCTAGGCCGCGCGCAACGGGATCCTCGCCGAACGGGTCAAGTCCGTAGAGGGCGACACCGGGGCGCCCCATGTCGAAGCTCCCGCCCGCCGGACCGAGCAACGCCGCGCTGTTCTCCGCGTGCGCGAGAAGGGCGGGGTGGCGCTCACGCAGCGGAGCGATCCATGCCTCGAAACGTGCGCGCTGCTCCTGCATGAAGCGCGTTTCGGGGTCATCGGCGGTGGCGAAATGGGTCATCACGCCGGCCAGCTCGAGCGCCGGCATAGCGCCGATCCGCTCGACGAGTCGGGTCGCGAGCGCCGCGTCCCGCGTGCCGAAGCGCCCCATCCCGGTGTCGAGCTTCACGTGAACGCGTCCGCCGCCGGCGGCGAGCACCCAATCGAGCAGCTCGTCGGTCCAGGCCACCACCTCGGCTCGGTCGGCGAGGGCCTGCGTCAGCTCCGGGCGGGTCAGCGGGCCCATGATCATGATCGGGGCACGGTCGAGGCCCGCCGCCCGCAGCTCGTGCGCCTCAGCCGCGGTGGCGACGGCGAGCGCGCGGGCGCCGGCCGCGAGCGCCGCGCGCGAGCACGGGACGGCCCCGTGCCCGTACGCATCGGCCTTGACGACCGCGCACAGCCGCGGGGTCGCCTGCGCCAGCACCGCGCAGTTGCGCTCAAGCGCGGCGAGATTGATCGCGGCGACCGCCCGCGCGCTCATCGCGTGCGCACCAAGGACAGCTCCTCGATCACGTCGGAGGCGATCATTCCGTCACGACCGCGGCGCGCGGCGGCCGCGATGGCGGCGAGCGCGTGGAGTCGCACACCCGCCGCGGCGGCCGTGAACGGCTCGACGCCGGCCGCCAGCAGCGCGCCGAGCACCCCGGAGAGAACATCGCCGGTGCCGGCAGTGGCGAGGCCGGGGGTCGCGCCGGGGCTCACCGCCACGCGTCCCTCAGGGTCGGCGATAAGCGTGTCGTCGCCCTTCAGGACGACGATCGCCGCGGCGGTGCTCGCCGCTTCCCGCACGTGGTGAAGCCGCTGCGCAGCGACCTCTGCAGATGGGATCCCGAGCAGGCGCCCGAGCTCGCCCTCGTGAGGAGTCAGCACGAGCGGCACCTGGCCGCGGCTCGCCAGCGCGGAAACATTGCCCGTGTACGCGCTCAGGCCGTCGGCGTCGAGCACGAGCGAGAGCTCGGACCAACCGATGACCCGGCGGACGAAAGCGAGGGCCCCGTCGCTGCGTCCGATGCCGGGACCAAGGACGATCGCGCCGCCATGCGTCGTGGCGCTGGGCAGGCGCTCAACCGCATCCACCGTCAGCGCGCCAGCGTCATCGGGGAGGCCGAGCGTCATAACCTCCATCAGGCTCGTCTCGAAGATCTGCGAGAGCGAGGCGGGAACCGCAGCCGTCACGTAGCCGGCGCCGGCGCGCCCGGCGGCCAGCGCCGCCATGCACGGCGCGCCTGTCAGGCCGGGCGATCCGCCGACGACGAGCACGGCACCGCTCATGAACTTCGTCGAGCCGCGCTCGCGCCGCGGCAGCAGCCCGAGCAGCGGCTCGTCGTGGATCAGCCCGACGGTTGCCTCGCCCGGAGCCTGCGGCGGGATTCCGATGTCGATCACGTGAACGGTTCCGGCGCGGCTGCGACCTGGTTCGATCCACAGGCCCGGCTTCGCCGCGTGGAACGTGGCCGTCGCGGTGGCGCAGACGGCAACCCCGGCAACCGCGCCGGTCGAGGCGTCGACGCCGCTCGGGACGTCGGCAGCAAGGACGGGAGCGTTACACGCGCCGATGGCCTCGATCGCCCGGGCCACATCGCCGCGTGGCTCGCCCGTCGCCCCGGTGCCGAGGAGCGCGTCGATCACGAGCCCCGCATCGGCGCGGAGCGGCCCCGCGAGCGTCGTCGCCGCCTGACCGGGGAGCCGCTCGAGGTTGGCCGCTGCGTCAACGGAGAGCCCGACCGGCTCGCTCGCGAAGACGACGTCCACCTCGCGGCCGGCCTCGCGGAGCAGGCGGGCGACGACGAGGCCGTCGCCGCCGTTGTTCCCCTTGCCGCACGCGACCACGATCGCCCCGACCGGCGCGACCTCGGTCGCGATCCGCGCGAGGCCCTCCCCCGCCCGCTCCATCAGCTCGAGCGACGCGACGCCCACCTCCGCGATCGTCCAGGCGTCCGTGGCGCGCATGCTCTGCGCGTCGGGCAGCGGATCGAGCCAATCGGGGAGATTGCTCATCCGAGCACCGCCACGGCCGCAGCGAGGTCACGCGAGTGGGTCAACGACACCGAGACTTCCGCTCCGAGCTCCTGCGCCCTGGCCAGCGCGGCGCCGTGAAGGCGCAGCGAGACGGCCTCGCCGCCCGACAGCACCTCGACATCGTGCGGCACCATTGCACGCAGGCCGAGCGCCTTCGTCACCGCCTCCTTCGCGCAGAAGCGGGCGGCCAGATGCTGTCCGGGACGGGCACGTCCACGCGAGTAGGCGAGCTCGCCGTCCGTGAAGAGGCGGGCCGCGAGGCCCGGGCGCCGCTCGAGGGCGCTCTCCATCCGCGAGATCTCGAGCAGGTCGAAGCCGACCAAAGGCCGGCCACCGACGTCGTCAGCATTCGTGTGCACCATCGCCAGGACGAGGCTACCGGGACCGACCGAGGGCGCGGCCCCACACCCCAGCCGGCGAGGACGGATCGGCCAAAGGCCGACCCCCGCAGCTACTCGACGGTGACCGTCTTGGCGAGGTTCCGCGGCTGGTCGGGGTTGAGACCACGGCGAATCGCGATCCGGTACGCGAGCAGCTGGAGCGGGATGACCGCGAGCAGCGGTACGAGCATTTCGTCGGTCGCGGGGACCTCGATCGTCGCCTCGACGTGCTGGGCGACCGTCGTGTCGCCGGCGGTGGTGATCGCGATCACTCTGGCGCCCCGCGCGCGCACCTCCTGAATGTTCGAGATCACCTTTGTCAGGAGCGGAGAGTCCGTCGCGATGGCCACAACGGGGGTGCTTTCGTCGAGCAGCGCGATCGGCCCGTGCTTCATCTCGCCCGCGGGATAGGCGTCGGTCGAGATGTAGGAGATCTCCTTCAGCTTCAGCGAGCCTTCGAGCGCGACCGGGACGCCGACGTGGCGGCCCATGTAAAGGAAGAAATCGGCGTCCCAGCACCAGTCGAGCACCGCCGCGACACTCGGCTCGACACCGGCAAGCAGCTCGTCGACCAGCTGGGGCAGCCGTCGTAACGCCAGCACGAGCTCTGCGATCCGGGCCGCGGGCAGCGTGCCCCGAAGCTCCGCGAGGCGCAGGGCCAGCAGATACACGGCTGCAAGCTGGCAGGTGAACGTCTTCGTCGCCGCGACCCCGATCTCGAGGCCCGCGCGCGTGTACAGCGCCGCGTCCGCGTCGCGCGTGGCCTGCGAGCCCATCGAGTTGGTCAGCGCGATGACGCGCGCGCCGCGCGCTCGCGCAAGCCGCATCGCCGCGAGCGTGTCGAAGCTCTCGCCCGACTGCGAGATGCCGATCACCAGGTCGCCGGGGCCGACGATCGGATTGCGGTACTGGTACTCCGAGGCCACATCGACGTCCACCGGGAGGCGGGCCCATTCCTCGATCGCGTAGCGGCCCACGAGACCGGCGTGGTAGGCGGTACCGCAGGCGACGATGACCACGCGCTGGACGCCCTCCAAGATCGCCTCATCGAACGCGCCCTCGTCAGCCAGATCGACGCCGTTGCCGCGCACGGTGCGGTCGCCCAGAGTCTCCGCGAGCCCGTCCGCCTGCTCGTAGATCTCCTTCAGCATGAACGTCTCGTAGCCGCCCTTCTCGGCGGTCTCCTCATCCCAGTCGATCTCGACCAGCTCGCGCTCCACGACCGCGCCGGTCGCGTCGCGAATCTCGACGGAACCGGCGCGCAGCAGCACGATCTCGCCGCTCTCGATGTAGCGAACTGAGCGTGTGTCAGCAAGAAACGCCGGAACGGCTGACGCAACGAAACTCTCGTCCGAGCCGCAGCCGACGACGAGCGGCGACTCGCGCCGCGCCGCGACCAGCAGGTCGGGCTCGTCCAGACACAGCGCGACGAACGAGAACGAGCCGTCGAGCTCAGCGAGCGTGAGCCCCACAGCAGCCGCGAGATCGCCATCGTAATGGCTCGCCAGGAGCTGTGCGATCACCTCTGCATCGGTCTCCGAGCTGAACACCGCGCCGTCCGCGACCAGTCGCTCACGCAGCTCCACGTAGTTCTCGACGATCCCGTTGACCACGACGTGCACGCGGTTGGAGGTGTCGAAGTGCGGGTGCGCGTTCGCCTCGTTGACACGGCCGTGAGTCGCCCACCGGGTGTGGCCGATCCCGACGGTCGCCGGCGGCGCCAGCGTCGCCACGCGCCCACTCTCCAAAGCGCCGGAGAGCGCGGCCTCGAGGTGATCGAGGTTTCCCACCGCGCGGACAGAGCGGATCTCGTCGCCCTCGACGAGCGAGATACCGGCGCTGTCGTACCCGCGGTACTCGAGCTTGCGCAGACCGCTCAACAGGATCTCCTGCGCGGGGCGATGACCGACGTAGCCGATGATTCCGCACATTGTTCGAGGTTACCCGAGCTCCGCCTGAACCACCGCAACGAGCCGCCCGCAGACCTCCTCTGCCTCCTTCACGCTCGGGGCCTCGACCATCACCCGGACCAGCGGCTCGGTGCCGCTCGGACGCACGAGCACGCGCCCGCGGCCTGCCAACTCCGCCCCCTCACGCTCGACCGCCGCGTGCACGCCGGCAGCTGCTGCCAGCGAGCCGCGGTCGCGCACGCGCACGTTGACCAGACGCTGCGGCAGCTTCTGCACGTTCGCGCGGTCGCGCAGATCGCGCCCCCCGAGCGCTTCGAGCAAAAGCAGGGCGGAAGCGATCCCGTCGCCCGACGGCGCGAAGCCCAGCTCGATGATGTGACCCGACTGCTCGCCGCCGAGCGCCCAGCCGCGCTCGCGCAAGGCCTCCAGAACGTAGCGGTCACCGACCGCCGTGCTCGCGACGTTGAGACCGGCCTGCTCGAGCATCGCGACGATCGCGAAATTCGTCATCACCGTCACGGCGATGCCGTTGCCGGGAAGTCGGCCGTCCTCCAAGAGGTGCAGCGCGACGATCGTCAAGAGCTCATCGCCGTCCACCAGCATCCCGTCGCGATCGACGGCGAGCACCCGGTCACCGTCGCCGTCGAACGCGAACCCGATGTCGTGCCCGCCCGCCACGACGGCGCGCGCCAGCGCGTCGATGTGGGTTGAGCCGCAGTCCGCGTTGATGTTGCGCCCGTCGGGATCGACGCCGATCGTGGAGACGCGGGCGCCGAACCGCTCGAAGATCGCGGGCGCGACGCGGTAGGTCGCGCCGTTGGCACAGTCGAGCAGGACGTCGAGCCCGGACAGCGCCAGCGACTGGAAGCGATGGTGCAGATCGCGCACGTAATCCTCGAGCGCGCCATGCAGCGGGCGGATACGCCCCACATGGGCCGCACCGGCGGCCTCCTCGTCCAGGTGCTCCTCGATCAGCCGCTCGCGCTCGTCCGACAGCTTGAAGCCATCGGCGCCGAAGAACTTGATTCCGTTGTCGCTGTATACGTTGTGGGAGGCGGACAGCACAACCCCGAGATCGAAGCCGTGGCGGCGGATCAGAAGCGATGCGGCGGGCGTCGGGAGAACGCCGCCGAGCAGCACCTCGGCCCCGGCGGACGCCAGACCGGCGGCGATCGCCGCTTCGAGCATCTCGCCGCTCTCACGGGTGTCGCGGATCACGAGCACGCGCGGCGAGTCCGTCGCGCTCTGGAGCACCGCCGCTCGCCCGAGCGAGAGGGCGAGGGCAGCCGTTATCTCGCTGCCCGCGACGCCCCGAACGCCGTCGGTGCCGAATAGCCTGCGCTCACCGAGTCCCGCCACCCGCGGCGGGCTCAGCGCTTGGAGAACTGCGGACGCTTACGCGCCTTCTTCAGACCGGCCTTCTTGCGCTCCTTCGCGCGGGCGTCGCGCGTCAGGAACCCGCGGCGCTTGAGCTCGCCGCGCAGGTTCGGGTCCGCCTCGAGCAGCGCGCGAGAGATCCCGTGGCGCAGCGCGCCCGCCTGAGCCGACACGCCACCCCCCTGAAGGCGCGCTATGACATCCATCTTCTCCTCGTAGCCGACCGTCTCGAGCGGCAGGCGGATGTTGCGCGCAAGCGTCTCGCGCGGGAAGAAGTCCTCAAGCGTGCGCCCGTTCACGGTGTAGGTGCCGCTGCCCGGTCGCAGGATCACGCGCGCGATCGCGGTCTTGCGCTTGCCGGTCGCGTGATAGCGGGCGCCGGCCGCAAGATCGATCGCAACCTGCTCGATCGGCTCCGCGACAACGACCTCCTCAGCCGGTTCGGAGGCCGCCGCCTCCTCGGCCTCATCGTCACCGTAGCCGTAGCTGCGCTCCGCGGCGAGCGGATCGACGCCCTCGGGGACGATGTCGACCTCCAGGTGTGCGCCGGGCACGACCGGCGGCGCGGCGGCTGCGGGCTCCGCGGCCTTTCTGGCCGGTCGTCCCGGTGCGGCCTGCGCGGGTGCCTCTGCGAGCGTCGCTGATTCGGGCACCGCCGCCTCGTCGCTCGCGGCGGCATCTGATGCCCCCTCGGCCACGACGGGCGCGGCCTCCAGGTTCTCCGGCGAGCTCTCGATCTGAGGGACGGTCGCCTCAACAGGCGCGTCGGCCTCTCCGGCCTGCACGGCCTCTCCCGGCTCCAAGCTCTCGTCGCTCACGAGTCCCTCAGATCGAGAGGAGCCGGCTTTTGCGCGACGTGCGGATGGTCGGGCCCGGCGTACACCTTGAGCTTTGTGAGCTGCTTGCGAGCGAGGCGGTTGCGGGGCATCATGCCCTTGACGGCGAGGCGGATGATCTCCTCGGGGCGACGCTCGAGCATCTGCGCGAACGTGCGGGTGCGCAGACCGCCCGGATAGCCGGAGTGGCGGTGGTAGAGCTTGTCGGCGCGCTTGTTGCCGGTCACCGCGATCTTGTGCGCGTTGACGACGACGACGAAATCGCCGGTGTCGATGTGCGGCGTGTAGGTCGGCTTGCGCTTTCCGCGCAGCACGTCGGCGATCTGCGTCGCGAGGCGGCCGAGCGTCTTGCCGGAGGCGTCGACGACGTACCAGTCGCGCTGGCGGTCACTGGGCTTGGCAACGTAGGTCTTCATGACACAAAAAATGGCCACGCGGAAGCGCGCGGCGCGGCCAACGATGATAGAGGAACACGGATTCGCGGGTACGGACGGGCGCTTCCTGCAATGATGGCGCCGCGATGAGCGAAGAGGACTGGAGAGTCGAGGTCGAGCTCGAAGACCACGCCGCGGCGGCGAAGCTGCACCTGGCCGCAGGCAACGACGACGCCGACACGCTCTACTCGCACGGCCGCCGGGCGCTGCGAAACCGTGCCGCCCTTACGCACGACGGCGACCGCGTGTTCGCCTATGCGGCGACCCGCGAGGACGCCGAGGCCGCCGAGCGGACGCTCCGCTCGCTCGCCGAGTCAGAGCAGCTGACGGCCAGCTTTGCGATCACGCGCTGGCATCCGGTCGCCGAGCGCTGGGAGGACCCAGCCACCCCGCTGCCGGCCGACCCATCCGCCCTCGCAGGGGAGCAGGAGGAGGGCACCGAGGCGCAGGAGGCCGAGGTCGCCGAGGACCAGAAGGCCGGCGTCCCCGAGTGGGAGGTCCGCGTCACGCTCCCGTCGCACTCGCAGGCCGTCGCGTTCTCCAAGCAGCTTGCCGCGGACGGCGTCCCGTCCCAGCGCCACTGGCACTACCTGCTGATCGGCGCCTGGACGCAGGAGGATGCGAACGCGCTCGCGGAGCGGTTGCGCACGCAGGCTCCGGCGGACAGCGAGGTCCGCGTGGAGACGACGTTCGCGTACCTGCTCGAGCAGGACCCGGACGCGGGCGGGCCGCGCTTCTCGCCCTTCGTTCTGTTCTAGGTCGGGCGCATGGTTATGGCCGGATCCGTGCATGCACGGATCCTCCGACCGGCGCATGCGCCGGTCGGCCGGTGCTCGTACCCCGTTCGGGGCACACCCCTTCGGGGCGCAGGCAGGCATGCGAGCACCGGAACTACTCCCACTCGATCGTGCCGGGCGGCTTGCTCGTGATGTCGAGGACGACGCGGTTGACGTCGGATAGCTCGCCCATCATGCGCGAGGCGATCTGCTCGAGCAGGTCGTAGGGCAGCCGCGCCCAGTCGGCGGTCATCGCGTCGTCGGAGGTGACGGCGCGGATCACGATCACGCTGCCGTAGGTTCGCTCGTCGCCCTGGACGCCGACCGTGCGGATGTCGGGCAGGACGCAGAAGGACTGCCACAGCTCGTGGTAGAGGCCCGCCTTGCGGATCTCGTCCTGGAGGATGTGGTCGGCGTCGCGCAGCAGGTCCAGGCGCTCCTTGGTCGCCTCGCCGCCGACGATGCGGATCGCGAGGCCCGGGCCGGGGAACGGCTGGCGCCAGACGAGTCGCTCGGGCAGGCCGAGCTCGGCGCCGACCGCGCGGACCTCGTCCTTGAAGAGCATCCTCAGCGGCTCGACGAGCTCGAATTTCAGATCGTCGGGCAGGCCGCCGACGTTGTGATGGGACTTGATCGTCGCCGAGCCCTTGCGGCCGCCGGACTCGATCACGTCGGAGTAGAGCGTGCCCTGGACGAGGTATCGCGCGTCCGAGAGCTTCGCGGCCTCCTCTTCGAAGACGCGGATGAACTCGGCGCCGATCAGCTTCCGCTTGGTCTCGGGGTCTGAGACACCCGCCAAACGGTCCAGGAAGCGGTCCTCGGCGTCGACGGCGACGAGCGGGACCTTGAAGGTGTCGCGAAAGGCCGCGATCACCTGCTCCCCCTCCCCCTTGCGCATCAGTCCGTGGTCGACGAAGACGCAGGTCAGCTGGTCGCCAACGGCGCGATGGACCAGTAGCGCGGCAACGGAGGAGTCGACGCCACCGGAGAGGCCGCAGATCACCTGCCCGTCGCCGACCTGGGCGCGGATCCGCGCGATCTGCTCGTCGATGATCGACGCCGCCGTCCAGGTCCGCTCGCAGCCGCAGACGTCCTCGAGGAAGTGGGTCAGGATCTGCTGGCCGTAGGGCGTGTGAACCACCTCGGGGTGGAACTGGATGCCGTAGATGCCGCGCGCCGGGTCCTCGAAGGCCGCCACCGGCGAGACGGTCGAGGAGGCCAGCTCGGTGAAGCCCTCGGGCGCCTGGCGGACCGTGTCGCGGTGCGACATCCAGCACGTCTGCTCGGCCGGGAGTCCGGCGAACAGGCGGCCGGGCACGCGGACGTGGAGGTCCGAGCGGCCGAACTCACCGACCTCGGCTCGCTCGACGAGGCCGCCAAGCGAGTGCGCGAGCAGCTGCATGCCGTAACAGATGCCGAGCACGGGAATGCCCAGCTCGAGGAGCGCCGGGTCCAGGGCGGGGGCTCCCGGCGCGTAGACGGATGCCGGGCCGCCCGAGAGGATCAGGCCGGCGGGCGCACGGCGGGCGATCTCATCGGCCCCCACGTCGGCGGGGAGCAACTCGGAGAAGACGCCGCACTCGCGCACGCGGCGAGCGATCAGCTGTGAGTACTGGCCGCCGTAGTCGACGACCAGCACCTCATCGGTTCCTTCCGGGCGCAGAGCCGGGCTCGCCGGCGACTTCGTCGCGGCGAGCGTGTCGCTCAACGGGCCGCGGCGCTTCTAGTCATTGACCAGCTCGGGCGTGGGCGCGTGGGCGGCCGCGCCACCGCCGCCCGATCCCATCCCGACACCCTGCTCACGCTGAAGCTGCTTGCCCTCGGTCTGCAGCGCGGGCGCGACCATCAGCTCCGCGCCGTTGAACTCGGCGATGTCCTCGTAGCCGCAGGTCGCCATCGACGTACGAAGGGCGCCGAACAGGTTGTTCGTGCCGTCGTTCTCGCGCGCCGGACCGACCAGGATCTCCTCGAGCGTCGCGTTCTGGTTGGTCGCGACCCGAGCGCCGCGCGGCAAGCTCGGATGGAACGTCGCCATGCCCCAGTGGAAGCCGTGCCCCGGAGCCTCGTAGGCACGCGCCAGCGGGCTGCCGATCATCACCGCGTCTGCGCCGCAGGCAATCGCCTTCGAAACGTCGCCGCCGGTACGCATGCCGCCGTCGGCGATCACCTTGACGAGCTCCCCCGTCTCGACCATGTGCTGAGAGCGGGCGTGTGCCACATCGGCGATCGCGGTCGCCTGCGGCACGCCGATACCGAGAACCCCGCGGGTCGTGCAGGCGGCCCCCGGTCCAACGCCAACGAGGACCGCGGCAGCGCCCGTGCGCATCAGGTGAAGGCCGGTGTTATAGGAAGCGCAGCCACCGACGACGACCGGGATGTCCAGTTCGGGAATGAACTCCTTGAGGTTGAGCGGCGTCGTCGTGCTCGAAACATGTTCGCCCGAGACGACGGTCCCCTGCACCACCAGCACGTCGAGGCCGGCTTCGAGGGCGGTCTCGTAGTAGCGGATCACACGCTGCGGCGTAAGCGACGCCGCGCAGACGACACCCTCGGCCTTGATCTCCCGGATTCGCTGAGCGATCAGCTCCTCCTTGACCGGCTCGCGATAGATGTCCTGCATCTCGCGCGTCGCGATCTCCTTCGGCAGTCCAGCGATCCGCTCGAGCTGCTCGTCGGCGTCCTCGTAGCGGGTGAAAATGCCTTCGAGGTTGAGAACCGCGAGTCCGCCGAGACGACCGATGATGCCGGCGGTGGTCGGCGATGTGACGCCGTCCATCGCGCTCGCGAGCATCGGCAACTCGAAGCGATAGTTGCCTAGCTTCCAGGTGATGTCGATGTCGTCGGGGTCGCGTGTGCGCCGCGACGGCACGATCGCGATGTCATCGAAGCCGTAAGCGCGCCGCGCCTTCTTGCCGCGACCGATCTCTACTTCCATTGGCCGATCCTATGGTTCTCAGCGGACGGAGTACGGCAGTCGCGGAGGCCTCCGAGGCGCCCCTGCGACCACCTCGTGCGAGCATACCAACGACGCGCGCGGGCGACGATCGCCCGGTCGCGATCAGGCTGGCAGCCTTCGTCAGGCAACGCGCGCGGGGACCTCGAGTGCCGTCAGCTCGACCTCGGAGCGCAGCCGTTCGGCGGCACGCGGATCGAGCAGCCCGGCGCCGAGGCGCTCAGTGGATTCCGCGCCGCAGGCCACTGCGAAGCGCAGGCACTCCTCGGGCGGGCTGCCACCGTAACGAGCCGCGAGATAGCCCGCGAGGAATGCGTCACCCGAGCCGACGGTTGCCACCTGCGCGCGCGGCGCGATCGTCGCCCGGTACAGCTGCGTCGCGCCGTCGACCTGCAGCTGCGCCCAACAGCCCTCGGGCGTCGTCATCAGCGCCTCGCGCGCGCCGAGCGCAACGATCTCGCGGACCGCGCCGGCGCGATCCTCGTCGTCGCCGAACTCCTGGCCGATCAGCTCCTCGGCCTCCAGGACGTTCGGGGAGACGATGCCAGGCTCGGCACGGACCGCCTGGCGCAGCGCGTCGCCGTCGGTGTCGATGATCGTCAGCACGTCGCGCTTGTGCAGCTCGCGCACGAGCGTCGCGTAGAAATCGGGTTCGACGCCGCGCGGCAGGGAGCCGGCGACCACCACCATCGCTGCGCCGCGCGCGAGGTAGTACAGCTTGTCGCTGAACCGCGCGAGCTCCTCCTCGTCGATGTGTGGGCCCTGCTCGTTGATCTCGGTCTCCTCCCCGGTGGTCGGGTCGAGCAGGTTCGTGTTTGTGCGCGACTCCTCGTGAACCCATACGAAGTCGTTGACGATCGACTCACGCGTCAGCTGCTCGACGATCTGCGTGCCGGTCGCGCCGCCCACGAGCCCGGTCGCAATGACCGGCTGGTCGAGCGTCTTCAGCATGCGGGCGATGTTCACTCCCTTGCCGCCGGCGAGCGTTCGCCGCTCGACGGTGCGGTGGCGGCGACCGAGCCGGAGGCTCGGCACCGAGAGCGACTTGTCGATCGCCGGGTTGAGCGTGACGGTGACGATCACGCGCGGTCCCGCCGGCGCCTGAGGCTCCTGCGCATCAGCATCAGGCTACACCCGCCGACTACCGCCAGGACGGGCACGGCGATCCCGTAGAGCGCCGCCCCCTGTGTGACCGGCGCGGGCGGCGGCGGGGGCGGGGCCGGCACGTCGGCGGCGGTGACGAGCGGGACGCTCCGAACCAGCGCCCCGTTCTCGGTCAGCTCGAGCGTGCCCTCCTGGGTGCCGGCCGCGATCGGGCCCGCCAGACTGCTCGGGACGCCGACGACGTTCACCGCGAGCGCGGCGCCGTGACGCACGACGGCGTCCTCGCTGTCGGTCGACACCAGCGCGACCTGGTCGGTCGTTCCGTTCACCGCCACCTCGGCGTAGGTGCTCCCGGCTTTGGCGAACCAGACGCGGTGGTACAGGCTGAGCCCGTAGCGCAGAAGGGCGATCGAGTCTACGTCGCGCTGCGCCTGGCTGGGGTCGCCGAGCACGACGCTGATCAGGTGCACGCCGTGCCAGCGCGCGGCGCCAACGAAGCAGTAGCCGGCGTCGCCTGTGTGACCGGACTTCACGCCGACGAGGTAGCGATGCTCCGCCAGCAGGTAGCCCTCGTGGTTGAAGACCTCGATGCCGGGGAGGTAGGCGCGCTGCTCGCGCGCGACGCTCGCGAAGAACGGGTTCTGCAAAAGAACTCCGGCGAGCTTGGCGAGGTCCGCCGCCGTCGAGTAGTTGCCGGGCGTGTCGAGGCCGGCCGGCGTCGAGTAGTGCGTCCCGGCCAGCCCGAGCTTGCGGGCGGCCGCGTTCATCAGGGTGAGGAAGTGCGAAACGTTGCCGCCGACATCGATCGCGAGCGAGTTTGCGACATCGTTCCCGCTCGGCAGCAGCATCGCCCGCAGGAGCTCCGCAACCGTGAAACGAACTCCCGCCGGCAGGCCCGCAAGCGACTCGCCAGACCCCGCCGCGTAAGGCTGCTCGACGAGCTTCCGGGTAAGGGGCTCGCGGGCGAGCGTGACGTAGGCCGTCATCAGCTTGGTCGTGCTGGCGATCGCGACTCGGCGCTCGGGGGCGCGGGCGAAAAGCGTCCTACCGCGGTCGGTCTCGATCAGGATCGCCTCGGGCGCGACGATCTGCGGCGGCGTGAACTGCGACGCCGCACGGGCCGACCGGGGCACCGACGCGCCCGCGTGCACGGAACTGCCGGCGACCCTGAGCGTCAACGCCACCGCAGCCGCGGGCGCCGCGGCGAGCGTGAACACGGAGGCGGCCAGGACCGCGCCGGCAGCGGTCAGCCGTCGAATCTCGCCCAGGCTCGCGCGTGGCAGGTTCATGCGAGCGACCAGGCCAGCTCGCGCAAGCGCTCGGCCTCTGCGCGAGCTGCCTCGCCTGGCCCGCGGCCGTTGTCGCGAAAGGCGTCCGCGATGCTCCGCGACGCGCTCACGAGCCCGGCGGCCCGACCGGGCGCGAACGCTGCTGCGAGGTCCTCCACCCGCCCGCCCTGCGCGCCCACACCGGGCAGCAGGAACACAGCGTGCGGCATCAGCTCGCGTGCGCGCTCGAGGACCTGCGGCACCGTCGCGCCGACGACGGCGCCCACATCCGCGAGGCCGCACTGGCGCGGGACGCCCAGTCCGTCGACGAGTCGTGCGATGCGCTCCCAGAGGACGCCTCCTTCCGCGAGCTCAGCTTCCTGAAGGTCGGCGGCGCCCCGGTTCGATGTCCGCACGAGGACAAAGACTCCGGCGCCGGTCGCGAGCAGGGGCTCCAGCGTCTCGGCGCCGAGCAGCGGGTTGGCGGTGAGTGCGTCGGCACCGAGGCCGGGGACCGCACCGGCTGGGGAGGGCGTCTCGCCCGCCAGCGCCTGGGCGTAGGCGGCCGCGGTTGGCGGGACGTCGCCGCGCTTGGCGTCGGCGATCACGAGGAGGCCCTCCTCGTGCGCGGCCGCGATCACCTGTTGCAGCGCTTCAATCCCCGGCGCACCGATTCGCTCGAAGCACGCCAGCTGAGGCTTGACGGCCACGCACGCGGGTCCGGCGGCCTCGATCAGCGCCAGGCAGTGCGCGGCGATCGCGCGCCCGGTGCGGACTGCGATCGGGCCGGCGGCGGCGAACGCCGGAGCGGCGACCGCCCACAGGCGCATCGGATCGGGATCCAGGCCGAGCACGATCTGCGACTCGCGAGCGCCGACGAGCTCTGTCAGGCGATCGGAGAACGCAATCCGCTGCATGAGACGCAAAGATACGCGCATGCGCCTCTCGCGCCTACCGTGGCTCCTGACCGTGCTGGCGTGCTTCATCACCGCGGGGCTGCTCGTCGTGTCCAACTACCACGGCTACGCCGAGGTCGCCGTCGCGGTCGGGATCGCGGCCGGGGTCAACCTTCTCTAGCGCAGCCACCCCGGGCTGAGCGGCCACGGCGCCGGCTCAGCGGATCTCGGTCCCGGGCTCTAGGCGATCCTCCGGCTCGATGTGGACAAGGACGTCGGCGTCGGGGAGGCGTGCGCGAATCTCGTCGGTCATCGCGTGCGCAGCCCAGTGCGCATCGTCGAGCGTCGTGCCGGCCGCGAACTGTACGTGCACGTCGACGTAGCGGCGGGACCCGGCAGCGCGCGTCCGCAGCTTGTGGAAGCCGACCGCACCGCGCGGGCCCCCGACCTCCTTGATCGCCGCGCGGATCAGCGCTAGATCCGCCTCGGGTAGCGCCTCGTCAACGAGTGCGCGCGAGGAGCCCAGGAGCAGACGGACGCCCGCGAACACGATGCCCGCAGCGACCAACAACGCGACCGCCGGGTCGATCCAGTACGCGTGGGTGATCGCGATCAGGACGAGTCCCACGAGCACCGCGACCGATGACGCCGCATCGGAGCTCAGGTGGGTGGCGTCGCCGGCGAGCGCGACCGAGCGCGTATCGCGGGCGCGCCGCGCGATCACGCGTGAGACGACGAGGTTGACGAGCGCGGAGACGCCGATCACGACGATGCCGACGCCGACCGTGTGGACGTGCGAGCCACCGATCAGACGGGTTATCGCCTCGTAGGTGATGATCGCGGCGCCGAAGAGGATCAGCGCGGCCTCGATCGCCGCCGCGAGGTTCTCCATTTTCGCGTGTCCGTAGAGGTGCTCCGCGTCGGCCGGTTCATCGGCCTTGCGCACCGAGACAAGCGCGACAAACGAAGCGAGGAGGTCGATCGACGAGTGGACGGCCTCGGTCAGGATCGCCACCGAGCCGGTCGCGATTCCGGCGATCACCTTGAGCGTGATCAGCGTCGTGTTCGACGCAACGGACAGGGCGGCGGCGCGCCCCTTGGCATGCTCGGCGTCCATCAGCTGGGCCGGCGGAGCCACTCCTCGAGCGCCCGGAGTGCGCGCCCGCGGTGGCTGATCGCATCCTTCTCGCCGTCGGTCAGCTCGGCCATCGTTCGGCCGCTCCGATCGTCGTCGGGGACGAAGACCGGGTCATAGCCGAACCCGCCGGCGCCTCGTGGCAGCTCGCTCATATGGCCCTCACAACGACCCTCGAACGTCTGCTCCGTTCCGGAACTGGGATCGACGTAGACGAGCGCGCAGACGTAGCGCAACGCGCTCCCCGCCGGCACCTCGCGGATCAGCAGGTCGAGGTTCTCCTGATCGCTCGCCTGCTCGCCTGCGTAGCGCGCGGAGAACACGCCCGGCCTGCCACCGAGCGCATCCGCCGCGATCCCCGAATCGTCGGCGATCGACGCGCGGCCGGTCGCGGCTGCGGCCGCGCGGGCCTTGCCGAGCGCGTTCTCAAGGAAGGTCTCACCAGTCTCGGGCGGCAGCACGACGTCGGCGGGGAGCGGGTCGAGCCGGGCGAACGTGAAGAGGCGCGTGAACTCGCGCAGCTTGTGCGGGTTGCGGGTCGCGAGGATGAGAGCCACGGCGAGCTAGATGTCGATCGCGGCGCGCTGGGCGTCCTGCAGCAGGTCGATGCCGCGTGCAGCGAGAGCGAGCAGCTCATCGAGGTTCGCGCGCGAGAGCGGAGTCCGCTCCGCGGTGGCCTGCACCTCGACAAGCCCGCCGTCCGCCGTCATCACAACGTTCGCGTCGACCTCCGCGGTCGAGTCTTCGCTGTAGTCGAGGTCGAGGAGGGCCCGGCCGTCGACGACACCGCAGGAGACGGCTGCGACCGTGCCGGTGAGCGGGCTTCGCTCGAGCGTGCCGGCGGCCTGCAGACTTGCCTGCGCTCGCGCCAGCGCCACGTACGCGCCGGTTATCGCGGCGCAGCGCGTGCCGCCATCGGCTTGCAGGACGTCGCAGTCGAGATAGACCGTCCGCTCGCCGAGCGCTGCGAAGTCGACGACGGCCCGCAGCGAGCGGCCGATCAGTCGCTGGATCTCGACTGTTCGCCCGTCGAGCCGACCGCGCGTCGCGTCGCGCGGCTTGCGCTCGCCGGTCGATGCGGGGAGCATCCCGTACTCGGCGGTCAGCCAGCCGCGACCCTTCCCCGCGAGCCAGCGTGGCACGCCCGACTCGATCGAGGCGGTGCAGATGACCTTGGTCTCGCCGACCGCGATCAGTGCGGAGCCGGTCGCCGGCTTGACGAAATCGACCTCGATCGCGATCGGTCGAAGCTCGTCGGGCTTGCGGTCGTAGCTCCGCGGCCCGGGCGTGCTCACGCCGCGACCGCCGTCGGGAGCTCGACGTGCTCGATCTCCTCGATCGGCATCTGGAGGAAATGTGACCCGAGCAGTCGGAACGACTCGACATCGCCGGTGCACAGAAAGCGGTAGGTCCCCTCGCCGGTGGCGAGGCTCCCGAGGTCCGCCTGGGCCAGCGTGGCTGCAACCGAGGCGGCAAGCGCGCGGCCGGAACTGACGAGGGCGACCGACGGCCCAAGCATCCGCTGCAGCATCGGCGCGACGAGCGGATAGTGCGTGCAGCCGAGGATCACCGTGTCGACGTCGGCGTCGCGCAGCGGGGCGCAGTACCCACGAACCGTCTCGAGCACCCGGCGATCAAACGGAAACCCGCGCTGGATTATCGGAGCTAGATCGGGGCACGCGACGCTCGTCAGAGTCGCGTCGGGCGCATACGTGCCGACGGCACGGTCGTAGGCGCCGCTGATCACGGTCGCGGTGGTCGCCAGCAGCCCGATCCGACGGTTGCGGCTACTCTGCGCTGCGATTCGCGACTCGGGCTCGATGACGCCGAGAACCTCGACGCCGAGCGTCGTCGAGAGCATCCGCTCTCGAACGGCGCCGAGCGCGGCCGAGCTCGCCGCGTTGCATGCGATCACGAGCAGCTTCGCCCGGCGAGCGAGCAGGAGTTCGGTGATCTCGAGCGCGAACCGCTCGAGATCGGCGGCGCTGTGCTCACCGTAGGGGAACCGGGCGGTGTCGCCGAGATAGAGGAAGTCCTCATGGGGTAGCTCGACGAGCAGCTCCTGCAAGACCGTCAGGCCGCCCACGCCGGAGTCGAACACGGCAATTGGGCGCTCGCGCGGTGGGGGCGCCGACGCTTTCACCGCCCCCCATGATTCCAGATGCCGCTGCCGGCATCCGCCTCCCGACCGCGCCGCCCGCGGCCCGTCGCCGCGTGCGCGAGGGTTATCGTGGCAACGTGGCCGCCCCGCGACCCCGCCGGTTGAGCGCACTCGTCGTTTCGAACATGGCGCCGTCGGCGCTCGCACCCGGACGCGGCAGCTTCGTGCGTGACCAGGTCGCGGCCATGCAACGCCTCGGCGAGGTCGACGTAGAGCTGTTCGAGTTTCAGCCTGGGGCGGCGTCCTATCCGCTCGCGGCACTGGCGCTGCGCCGCCGCTACCGCGAGTCGTCCTTCGACGTCGTGCACGCGCACTTCGGCCTGACCGCATGGCCCGCGCTGGCGCTCGGGGCGCGGAGACACGCAGCCACATTGCACGGCACCGACCTGCGGAGTCGGCGGACACGCCGGATCACGCTTGCCGCTCTCCGGCACCTCGATCTTGTCGCCACTGTGTCTTTGGAGCTCGCCGGCGAGCTCCCGCCCGCGATCAGGGCCAAGGCAGCGATCCTGCCATGCGGGGTCGCGCTCGAGCGCTTCCGGCCGATTCCCCGCGAGGCCGCACGGCTGGCACTCGGCCTCGATCCGCTTGGGCCCTACCTGCTTTTCCCCGCCGATCCGACGCGCGCCGGCAAGCGGTTCGACCGGGCGCGCGAGCTGGCAGGTGAGGTGCGGCTGTTGACGCTTGGGTCAATGGCGCCCGATCACGTGACGCTTGCGATCAACGCGGCGAATGCGGTTCTCGTGCCGTCCGATGCCGAGGGATACGGCCTTGCGGTCCTCGAAGCGCTCGCTTGCGATGTCCCGGTGCTGGCGACGGCGGTCGGCATCCACGAGCAGGCGCTCAGCGGGGTCGCGGGCACGCTGTGCGCCCCCTACGAGCAGGCAAGGTGGGCGCGCGCCCTCGCTCCTGCCCTCGCGCAGGCCGATCCGCGGATCGAGGGACGCGAGCGCGCCGCATTGTTCTCGAGCGACGCGATGGCACGGCGAGTGCTCGACGCCTGGACGGCGCTCGTCGCGGCGCCCACCTAGGCGGCTAGCATAGGCGCCAATGGAAGCCTCGCAACCGGCTCGGAAGCGCCGCGCAGCCGCCGCCGGTGCCGTGGCGGCGCTCGACGCGGAGGACGGCCGGGAGTCACCGGCGCACCCTGACGGTGTCCGCGCAACGAGCTTTCTGCAGCGAGCGGTGCTGCGGCGCCGAGTGGCGTATCTGCGAGCACGCCGCGAAGTGGCACTGCGGGAGCTCGGCGGCTTCGTCTTCGAGACTCACCGCAAGGGAGCCGAACAAGCGGGGGTCCTGGCGGACAAGCTGGCAGCGTTGCAAACGCTGGATGAGGAGCGAGAGCGTCTCGAGCAGGCGCTCGGAGAGCGACGCGAGCTGCCCGTCCTGCGCGAGCCCGGCATCACCGTTTGCGCGCACTGCGGGACGCTCCACGGAAGCGGAGACCGATTCTGCCCGAGTTGCGGCACGGCGCCGCCGAAGCGGTCCGCGCGCCGCACGACTCGCTAGCGACCCACAGCGAGCTCCGCGATGGTCACATCCACCGATCGCGCGAGCGCGTCGAGCGCATAACCGCCCTCGAGCACCGCGCCGAGCGGCGCACCGAGCTCGTCGCAGACACCCCGCAGCGCGCGAGTCATTCGCGCGTAGCCATCCTCCGTTACCAGGCAGTCGGCGAGCGGGTCATCCGCGTGAGCGTCGTAGCCGGCCGAGATCAGGACGAGCTGCGGTCTGTAGTCGCGTGCAAGCGGGACGACGCGCTGATCGATGATCGCGCAGAACACGTCGTCACCGGAACCTGGCGCAACCGGCAGATTGACCGTGAAGCCGGCGCCCTCGCCCACCCCGTGGTCGCTGACCTCACCCGTGTCGGGAAACAGCCCTGCCTGGTGGATCGAGACGTAGAGGACGTCCGAGCGGGCGGCGAACAGGTCGTTGGTCCCGTTGCCGTGATGGACGTCCCAGTCCAGGATCAGGACCCGCTCGAGCCCGTGGCGGCCGATCGCTCGGGTTGCCGCCAAGGCAACGTTGTTGAAGAGGCAGAAGCCCATCGCACGCGCCGCTTTGGCGTGATGACCGGGCGGGCGGCCCGCGGCGAACGCCGTGCTGGCCCCACCGGCCAATAGGCGGTCAACCAGCTCCACGGCGCCGCCCGCCGAGCGCAGCGCCGCCTCCCACGAGCCGGGACCGACGATCGTGTCAGCGTCGATCGAACCCCCACCGCGCTTGCAGAACGCCTCCACGGCCGCAACGTACTCACGGAAGTGCACCTGCTCGAGGAGCTCACGCTCGACTCGTGGCGCATCGACACGCTCCAACCCGTGCCAGTCACTCCGAGCCAGCTGCTGCTCGATTGCGACGATCCGAGCGGCGCTTTCCGGGTGCACGCCGGTGTCGTGTTCGAGCACCGCCGAATGAGAGATGTAGACCGCCCCGGTCATCGAGGTACGGTACAGCGCGGATGGCGAGCGCCGCACCAATCGAGGCGGACATCGCGGTTGTCGGCGCTGGCGGCGCGGGCCTGTATGTCTCGCTCCTCGCGGCGTCCGCCGGAGGGACGGTGGCCCTCGTTGCCGCCTCGTCGTTCGCGCAGACGGCCAGCTATTGGGCGCAGGGTGGGCTCGCCGCAGCGCTCGCCGCCGACGACAGCCCGGAGATCCACCTGCGGGACACCGAGCTGGCCGGTCGCGGTCTCGTGCGCCGTTCGGCTGCGGCGCTCTTGTGCGCGCAAGCCCCGGACCGCGTGCGTGACCTCGAGCGGCTCGGCGTGCGTTTCGACGCCGACCGCTGGGGCCGCCTGGCGCTGGGCCTGGAGGGGGGGCATTCGGTACGGCGCATCGTGCATGCCGGTGGCAGCGCGACAGGACGCCGGGTTGTCCGCCAGCTTTCGGCGCTCGCGGCGGCGGAGCCGCGAATCCGCGTTCTCGAGCACGCGCGCGCCCGCGCGCTGCTCGTCAGCGATGGCCGCTGCGTCGGCGTTGCCTGCGATGACGGTCGGATCGTGCGCGCAGGCGCGGTCGTCATCTGCTCGGGCGGCGCCGCGGCGCTATGGGCGCGCACAACCAACCCTCCTGGATCGCTCGGTAGCGGCCTGTTGCTCGCGCACGCGGCAGGCGCTGAGCTCGCGGACCTCGAGTTCCTGCAGTTTCACCCGACTGCCGTAACCGGAGTCGCCGGGCGTGAGGGCTTCCTGATGACGGAGGCGATCCGCGGCGAGGGGGCCGTGCTACTCGACAGTTCAGGGAATCGGTTCGTGGACGAGCTGTTGCCGCGCGACGAGGTGAGTCGCGCGATCGACGTTCGGCTCAGCGAAAGCGGAGAGAGCTGCGTCTGGCTCGACATGCGCGACATTGATCCGGCGCTCTTCCCGAACGTGGTCGAGGCGCTCGGTGAGGCCGGCCTCGATGTGACCCGCGAGCTGGTTCCGGTCGCCCCGGCGGCGCATTACATGGTCGGCGGGATCGCAACAGACCTCGACGGCCGCTCGACACTGCCCGGGCTCTACTCGGTCGGCGAGGCGGCTTGCACCGGACTGCACGGAGCCAACCGTCTGGCGTCGAACTCCCTGAGCGAGTGCTTCGTCTTCGGTGCGCGGGCAGCGCGCGCGGCATCCGCGGAGCCTTCGGTGCGCAGTGGCGGGCAAGTGCGTCAAGCGACGGCCGACGGGCTCGTCGCCTCCCGCGAGACCAAGGTTGCCCTGTGGGAGCTTGCCGGTCTGCGACGGACCCGCGCAGGACTCGAACGGCTGCTCGAAGACCCGCATCCTCTCGCCAGGTTGATCGCCAGGTGCGCGCTCAGCCGCGAGGAGACCAGAGGCGTTCACACGCGCGAGGACTTCCCCGAGCGCGACAGCGCTCTCGACCTCGAGCACACGATCGTCGCCGCCGACGGTGGGACGCGGCGCGAGCGCTGGACGTGACGTGGCACCCGTTGCGTGGACGTGCTTAAGCCGCGCGTAACACGAGCGACGGCTCCCCTTCATACGGCAGGGCGACACTCCGGCACAGAGAGAACGTGCGACTTGGGGCCGCACGCCGAGGGCCGATCGGAGGTAGCCATGTACCAGTACAGCCGAGGCATCTACCGCGAGCTAGCACCGCTGGTCGAGCAGCGAAACGGCGGCAGGCACCACCTCGAAGACCAAATGCAACTGCTGCGCGCCTGCGAATCGGCCGTCCAACGCCTCGCGAGCGACAGGCATTACTTTGCGCGGCCCGCGCGCACGCTGTTCTCTGACGTCCGCAGCTTCTTCCCGGTGGCGCGCCAGCACCACGTGTACCGAGTCATCGAGCGCTACATCGCATTGGCCGACGAGTTCCTGGCAACGCTGCCACCGGCCGGCTACGACTCGGACGGAAACCCGTTGCAGTGCCGCGCGATGACGCGCAAGGGCACGTCGTGCCAGCGCCCGCCGCTGCCACGCAACGGCTACTGCCCGTCGCACCAGCACCTGGCCGAGACCGAGCACGAAGAGGCGCACGCCCTCGCGGCGTGAGCGCGGCTCCTCGGATCGCACACGCCTAGCGGTTGCTCAGCGTACGGTGGTCGCGATCGCGGCCGACGCTGCGGCCGGCCACTGACTCGTTGCCGGGGTGCTCGCACGAAAGCGGAAGTGGTGGCCCATGAGCACGGGCGACACGTCGTAGACGAACCGGAACTTCCCGTGCGCGCCGACCGGGACCGGACCGCCGACTTTTTGCCAACCGCTCGTGCTCCACACCTCGATCTGGACGGACGCAAGCGCAACGTCCGCAGAGGGGTAGGTCATCCGACCGGTGAAATCGAGCTTCGCACTGGCGGGATGGCGGACCCGAAGCGACAACGACGGTGTGACCGTCTCGGTCACGCTGACGGCGCTCGGCGCGACGGTGGGCTGGTTGTTGCCCGCGACCACCCGCAGCATGCGCGAAAGACCCTTCGGAACCCTGAGCGCCCAGCTTCCGTCGCGGGCCGTGGTCGTCTTGGTGATCCGCGTGAACGTTGAGCCGTTGGCCGGAGCACTCCAGACTGAGACCTCGACACCCGGGACTGCTACGCCATTCTGCGTCTCGAGCGTGCCGGAGAATCGCAGGGCCGAATCCGAGTACTGACGGGAGACCGCACCGTTGAGCGCGCGCGTCGATCGGTCAAGGGCGAAGGCGTAGGTGGGGGTGAGCGCAGAGAGTGCGGTCGTCGGGGTCAGCGCCGCGGACGTCGGGTTCGCGATTGAGATCTGCTGGTCGGTCACCGTCGCCAGGTTGCCCGCGGCATCGATCACGACGACGCTGAGCTCGTGGTGGCCATTTGGGAACTTCGTCGTGTCGATCGGGACCACAACCGACTCGCTCTGCCGGCAGGGTTGTTGCGAGTCGAACATCAATGCACCCGACCCAGCGTCGGTGCCGACTGGGGCGCACGTCCCGCCATTGGTGTTGGGCGTGGCGTCGTACACCTTCGTTCCGTCGATCGAAACCTGCACCCGGTAGACCCCGGGGCCGCCCGGGTCAGAGGCAGTGAACGTCAGGGAACCCTGACCGGCGATGGCGGGATCGAGCACGGTGCCGTCGAAACCGCTTCCCGTCGGCTGGGATGAGTTGCTCAGCAGGAGGTCGGCGGAGTAAACGTACGCGGAGGCATAGGAGCCGCCGGCGCTGCCGTTGCATACAAATCCGTTGTTGCCGCCACACGCGGCGCTCACGTAGAGATCCCCACCGACGTTCGCCGGAATGATGACGGTTGACGTGCCGCCGGTGCAGGGGTTCAGTCCGGCGGCGCACTGGGAGATCACGCCCGCTGGATAGGAGAACGCCGGCGCGTAGACGACCGCAATGCCCGAGGCGTTGGTATACGGCCCGGCAGCCGATCGCCTCATGACGAGCGATCCCCCGGCGAGCGTCGAGCCACTCGGAGGCGTGTACTGGAGATTCTCGCTCGAGCCGACCGCCGCAGGGCCGGAGTCGCTGAGGAGCGCGAAGAGCGGAGCGCCGGGGGCACACGTCGTAACCGCGTCCGACAGCGTCGGCGGTGACATGGTCGCGAAACCCGACCATCCCTGGCTCGGCGCCGCCGAGTTGTCCGGGTTGACGCACGAGACCTGAATCCACTGGCCGGCGAAGGCAGACGGGGCAAGCGCGAGCGCGGCGAATGAAGCCACTATCACCGCCACCGCCAGTCTGGCGCTGAGAGCGATGCGGGTGGTCACGGTTCTCGTTGTGGTCGTTGGCATCAGGACGGTCTCAGCTCGCAACTAAATCCCGCAGTTTGCGCTGTATTGCGTCTGCGGGATCGCGCAGTTTACGCTCGTTTTCGCCGTGCGTTGGTCCCTCCGCTGAAACAGCTCGAGCGGCGGCCCTCAACCGGGGCGGTGTTCGGCCCAAAAATGTGGCAAATAGCAGCGAAATTTGGAGTTTTTCCGACTATTGCGTATCCTTGGTGCGGTCGCTCGCGCGTTGCAATCTCTATTTCGCGCAGTGACTTTCCGAGCATCCCGAGCATCCTGGTTCTATGCCAATCGCGTTCAAAGAATGGGCGGTAACCGTCCGCGCCCTTGCCGAGGGTGAGCAGTTGGTGACCCTGCGCAAGGGGGGCATCCGCGAACCGAGCAAGCATTTCGACGTCGAACATGAGCGCTTCTTCCTCTATCCGACGTTCGACCATCAGCGTGCCGATCTCGTGCGCGAATCCCACAGGCCCGAGTTGCGGCGCGCCCTCGAGGAGGGCGTGTGGGCTGACGGCGAGCCCGCGATCCACGGAGCGCGTTCCGGGCTTGCGCTGCTGCCGCCCGACCGGGTGCGGATCCGCGCGTGGGCCGAGGTCGCGGCCCAGTACACGGTCACCGACCCGCGCGTCGTCGATGCGCTCTCGCCCTTCTATGTGTGGACGCCGGACTACGCCGAGAAGCGCCTCGAGTGGAAGCGCCGCCACCCGCTGCACGTGCTGCTCCTGCGGACCTACCGGATCCCGCGCCCGGTGACCGTGAAGGTCAAGGACGAGTACGCCGGTTGCCGGTCGTGGCTGGAGTTGGCGCGCGATCTCCCGTTCGAGGGCACGCCTGTGCTCGCCGACGAGGAGTTCGACCGGGCCGCAGAGGAGATCGAGGCGATCACCCTCGGCGCCGGCCAGCCCGCCTACGCCTGACCCGGCCGGGTCAGGCGTGCGCGAGCCGGACGTGGCGGCAACCGGGCCCACGCTCGCGACCGAACGCGTCGTGCTGCGGCGTTGGACGGCGAGCGATCTCGAACCGTTCGCAGCACTCAACGCGGATCCGGCCGTCATGGAGCATTTCCCGGCGACTCTCACGCGCGAGCAGACGGCCGCAGCCATCGAATGGATCGAAGCCGGCTTCGAGCAGCGCGGCTACGGGCTGTGGGCCGCGGAGGTCCCTGGCGAGGCGCCCTTCATCGGGTTCGTGGGAATACAACCGGTACCACGAGACCTGCCGTTCACGCCGGCCGTCGAGATCGGCTGGCGGCTCGCCCCTTCGTTCTGGGGTCGGGGCCTGGCGACCGAGGCTGCAACGGCCGCCATGGATTTCGCCTTTTCAGACGCCAGGCTGACCGAGCTCGTCGCGTTCACAGCGACCACCAACGCCCGCTCGATGCGCGTAATGGCGCGTCTTCGCATGTCTCGCGACCCGGCGGGGGATTTCGAGCATCCACGGATCGAGGCCGGACATCCGTTGCGAAAGCACGTGCTGTACCGAATCGACCACGAGACCTGGGCACGTCAGGCGCGGGCCGGGTAGGGCGTGGCATCGCCTGTCGATATCGGGGTTCGCCGTTCGGCGTGTTTACAGGGTCGGCTGACGCAACACGCCAGCCCACCACGACGGCGCAATCATCAACCCACCGAGGAGGTTCACCGATGCGATTCATGTTGTTCATCTACCCGGGGCTCGAGACCGAGGGCGACTGGACGCCGGATGTCGAGGCGGTCGCCGCGATGGGGCGCTACAACGAGGAGCTGACGAAGGCCGGGGTCCTGCTTGCGCTGGACGGCCTGCATCCATCGTCGGAGAGCGCGCGGATCTCGTTTGCCGACGGCAAACGCGTCGTGACGGATGGTCCCTTTGCAGACACCAAGGAGCTGATCGGCGGCTACTGGATCATCCAGGCGGCGTCGAAGGAGGAAGCCGTCGAATGGGCTAAGCGGTGCCCGGTCGGCGGTGACGTCGTGCTCGAGCTGCGGCGGATATTCGAGATGTCGGACTTCCCGGCGGAGCTGCAGGATGCCGCAGCCCTGTCCAGCGCGCCGCCAGACCAGGCGACACAGCGGTGAGGCGATGAGCGCTGCGGGCCAAGCGACGCGCCGGCGAGGCGGCGGCGCGGTTCCGGCGCGCGGCGTGAGCGGCCGCCCGCCTACGTGAGGGCTGCCTGCTCGAGGGTCGCGCCGCGGCCTGTCGAGCGCCTAGCAGCCAAGATGTTCAGTCAGTCCCAGACGTGCGTCGCCATGAAGAGGACGATTGCGAGCACGGCAATCGACAGCAACACCGCGGCGATAGCGCGGGTTCGCCTGGCGCGAATCGGGTCGGGATCTGAGACGGTCCGAATGCCGGTGTCCGCCAACAACTCGCGTGCCACGTCGGCTCCCGAGGCGGGCACCAGGATCTCCCGCGGACCACTCGCCATGAAATCGGGCACGTCGAATCCCGCGGCTCGGCGAACCAGACTCGGCACGCCCTCTTCGAGCAGCATCCCTGCAATGAACTCCGCCTCCATCTGGTTGCGGGCGCCGGCCGCCCAGACCAGTGGGCCCTGCGTGTAGCGCGGGTCGATCTTGCGCGCCCGCTCGCGGCGTTCGTCAGGGCGCGCTTCGCTCGATGACGCTACGAGCGGCACCGCACAATCGGGGCAGAACCGCTCACCTCCGGGACGCGAACATCCACAGACGGGGCATAGAAGCGGAGCCGAGGCCATCACCCGACGCTCAGCGAGACCTCCGCGACACCCTCGCTGTCGATCCTGTAGCCGCGGAGCTCGGGCTCATCGCGACCATCGGGAAATCCGATGATCAGGTAGATCGTGCCGGGCCAGAGCGGCTGTCCGCTTTCGGGCGGTACCGCCGTGTTCACGTCGGTCTGCGACGGGACCGCGGCAGTCCGGGGATGCGAGTGGTATATCGCTCCGACCTCCAGCCCCGCGTCCTCGATCTCGAACATCAGGCGCGCGGCGTCGTAGCCCATCTCGTATCCGAGCTGCGGGTACTTGTAGGAGTTCGTGACACGGTGGACGCGCTCCGCCACCCCGTCGCGTGTCGCGACCAAACCGCAGCACTCGCGTGGGCGCTCCTGGCGCGCGTGTTCGACCAGCTCCTCGTACAAAGAGCGGTCGAGCTTCATCTCAGCGCCGATCCTTGCTGCACCACCGAGAGCCAGCGATGCGGCGTAGGCCGCATCGCCTCACCACCACAGCGTCGACTCGAGGTTCTCGATCTCATCGAGCGGTCGCGTGTAGACGCCGCTCGACAGATATCGCCAGCCGTCATCGGCAACGACGAAGACGACGTTTCCTTCGTCGAGCTCGCCCGCGATGCGCGCGGCGACGCGAGCTATGGCCCCGGATGAAACGCCGGCAAAGATCCCTTCCTCGCCAAGCAGCCTGCGGGTCCAGACGATCGCGTCGCTGTTGGTCACGAAGATCTTGCGGTCGAGCAGCGACAGATCGATGATCGGCGGGATGAAGCCGTCATCAAGCGAGCGGAGCCCCTGGACCGGTTCGCCCTGCATCGGCTCCGCGGCGACGATCTTCACCGTGTCGCCTAGCACCTCCTTGAGGCGGCGGCCGTTGCCCATCAGCGTTCCGCCGGTGCCAAGGCCGGCGACGAACGCGCTGACGTCCTGGTCGAGCTCCTCGAGGATCTCGAGCGCCGTCCCGTTGTAGTGCGCGAGCGGGTTTGCCTCGTTGCCGTATTGGTAGGGCATGTAGTAGCGGGAGTCGGCAGCGGCCAGCTCGAGGGCCATCTCGACAGCCCCGTTGGAACCCTTGGACCCCTCGGAGTAGACGATCTCGGCGCCCCACATCGACAGCAGCTGCGTTCGCTCAGGCGTGACGTTGTCGGGCATCACGACCTTGAGCGGGTAACCCTTGAGCTTGCAGATCATTCCGAGCGAGATGCCCGTGTTGCCCGAGGTCGGCTCGAGGATCGTCTGGCCGGGAGCGATCGCGCCCTTCTCCTCGGCGTCCTCGATCAGCGAGCGCGCGACGCGGTCCTTGACCGACCCGGTCGGGTTGTGCGATTCGAGCTTGGCCCATAGCCGTACGCCCGGCTTGGGCGAGAGCTTCTTACACTCGACGATCGGCGTATTGCCGATCGACTGAATGATGTCGCCGTAACGCCCCCCGCATGGGCGGTTCTGGAGCATGCGAGCGCTCATCGGTTCATCAAAGGTAGCGGGTCGGGTTCACCCACCGGCCATCGCCGGCAGGATCACGATCGTGTCGGTCGCGCCGACCGCAGTGTCGAGTCCGTCGAGAACGCGCACGTCCTCGTCGCCCAGGTAGACGTTGACGTAGCGGTTGAGCTCGCCGTCCTCGCCGAACAGCTGCGATTCGGTGGCCGGATGGGCTGCGACCAGACCGCGCAAAACCTCGCGGACGCTGTCGCCGGTAGCGTCGACCTCACGTTCGCCGCCGACCGACGGGCGCAGCACCGGGGGGATCTTGATCTTTGGCATCGTTGCGGGAACCTACCCGGCGGCGGCGCAGAACGCCTCGTAATCGGGAAAGACCCCCATCTCATCGTCGGTGATCGACTGCGGATCACGCGAGCAGATCGGGCACTCAGGGTCGCGCGGGATCTTGACCTCGGTCAACGTCGCCGCGAGCGCGTCGTAGAGCAGCAGGCGCCCGATAGCGGGGTCGCCCGCACCGACGATCAGCTTGATCACCTCTGTTGCCTGAAGCAGGCCCATCGTCCCGGGCAGCACTCCGAGGACGCCGTTGGCGCCGCAGGAAGGGGCCAGCTCGGCGGGCGGTGGCTCGCGGAAGAGGCAGCGGTAGCACGGCCCGTCGTAGGGCTTGAACACGGTCAGCTGGCCGTCGAAGCCGAGGATCGCGGCCGACACGACGGGGATCTGTAGGCGCACGCTGGCGTCGTTCAGCAGGTAGCGGGTCGGGAAGTTGTCGACGCCGTCGACGATGATGTCCCAGCCCTCGATGATCTCCATGATGTTCGACGCGTCCAGGCGCGTCCTGTAGGGGACGACCGTGACGTCGGGGTTGAGGGCGTGAATCGTCTCCTCCGCCGACTCGACCTTCGGCACGCCGATCCGCGTCGTGTTGTGGATCACCTGACGCTGCAGGTTCGAGAGGTCAACGACGTCGTCGTCCACGATCCCGATCGTGCCGACACCGGCCGCCGCGAGGTAGAGCGCGGTCGGCGAGCCGAGGCCGCCGGCCCCGAGCAGCAGCACGCGCGCATCGAGCAGCTTCTGCTGGCCGCTCTCGCCGATCTCCGGGATCAGGATGTGGCGCGAGTAGCGCTCGCGCTGCTCTGCGGTGAACGTCTTCGGCTGCTCGACCTCGTAGCCGCGGTCCTTCCACAGCGTGATGCCGCCGGTCATCGACTCGACGTGCTCGTAGCCGAGCTCCTGCGTCAGCGTGCGCGCCGCCAGCGCCGAGCGGTTTCCCGAAGCGCAGTAGAGGACGACGTGCTGCGAGCGGTCCGGCACGACACCTTCGATGCGCGACTCGAGGAAGCCGCGGGGAACGTGCTTGGCCCCGGGCAGGTGGCCCTGCGCCCACTCGTCGGTCTCGCGGACGTCGACGATCGCGACGCCGTTGCCGAGCAGCTCGTGGACCGCCTTGGGGTCCGTCTCGGCTATCGAGGCCTTGATCTGGCGGATCAGCTCTGCGCCCGAGGGGCTCATCTCAAACTCCTGAACCTTTGTCTGGATTTAGCACTTTACAAAGTATAGCGCGGCGCGGCGCCAGCCAGGCCCGACCTTCGCTGCGGACGGGCCGGATCCTTGCGCTCGACTTTCCAGCGCTCGGGGCATGCCCCGAGCGCCCGATCGGCGCATGCGCCGATCGGCCGGGGGCCGCATGCGGCCCCCGGAACTGCTCCCACGCAAATCGTAGTCAAGGCGGGACCGCCGGAGGACCCCTGTCCACGCGTAACCTGTGTTCGATGCTTCACCCGCGCGTCCGTCTCGCCCTGACCGTCGCGGTGCTCTGCGCGACGGCGCTCGTGCTGATCGTGACGCTCAGCGCGAACTCGGGGAACAGCGGCGGGGGAACCCTTCCGAGCCAGCTCGTCAACGGCTTCTACGGTCCGACGGCGCCACCGTCGATCCCGCCCGTCAACTTCACGTTGCGCGACCAGACGGGCAAGAAGGTCAGCCTTGAGCAGTACCGGGGCAAGGTCGTGATCCTGACGTTCGTCTACTCGACCTGCCAAACGACCTGTCCGGTGGTGGTGGCGCAGATTCGTGGAGCGCTCGGCGAGTTGCGAACGCGCGTGCCCGCGATCGCCGTCAGCGTCGATCCGCAACAGGACACGCCCGCTAACGTCAGCGCGTTCCTGATCAAGGAGGACGTCCTCGGGCAGCTCCACTACCTCTCCGGGCCGCGCCGCGCGCTGGCGCCGATCTGGCACTTCTTCGGCGTCCAGCCGCAGATCAAGGTGAAGTCGTCGAACTCCGATCACTCGGTGCTCGTGGAGTTGCTCGACAAGAACGGCAAGCCGCGCGTCGGCTACACGGACGTCACGCAGATGGACCCCGACGCGATCGCGCACGACGTTCGGCGGCTGCAGGCGCAGCCCGTGGCTCGCATCCCGCCCAAGCGCCGGCAGCTCTAGGACCGCCGGCCCCTGATAACCTACCTCGGCGGTAGGTTATAGAGACGATGATGTTTTCAACCAAATCCGAGTACGGCGTCCGCGTGATGGTCGAACTGGCACGGCGCGGCAGCGAGGACCCGACCCCGCTGACCGAGATCGCCGAGCACGAAGGGCTGCCGCTGGCTTATCTCGAGCACCTCGTCGCCCGCCTGCGGCGCGCCGAGCTGGTGGACAGCCGTCGCGGAGCCCACGGCGGCTACCTGCTCGCTCGCGACCCCGCAGCGATCACGATGGCTGAGGTGGTCGAGGCGCTCGAAGGATCGATCGCGCCCGTCGAGTGCATCTCGAGCGCGCCGGATGGAAGCACCCGCTGTGCGCGCGAGACCGACCCGGAGCACGTCTGCACAACCAAGATCCTGTGGACGCGCGTGCAGGCGTCGATCGTGCAGACGCTGGAGCAGACGACGCTCGCCGATCTGATCCCGGCGCCGGTGCTGACCCAGATCGTCCCCCTTTCCCCTGAGAGGCCGGTCGCCGCGTAGGCGCCGGCGAGGAGGCACCCTTGGCTGAGCTTCAGATACGCAACCTTCACGTTCGCACCGAGGATCGCGAGATCCTTCGCGGCGTCGATTTGACCGTACGGACGGGCGAGCTGCACGCGCTACTCGGACCGAACGGATCGGGCAAGTCAACGCTGGCGAACACGATCATGGGCCACCCGAGCTACGAGGTGACCGAGGGCGAGATCCTGCTCGACGGGCAGGCGCTGAACGAGCTCGCGCCGCACGAGCGCGCGCGCCTCGGCCTGTTCCTGGCATTCCAGTACCCCGTCGCCGTTCCCGGCGTGTCGGTCGCGAACTTCCTGCGGATGGCGATCAACGCGCAACGCGACGAGCCGATCAAGGTCAAGGAGTTCGGCAGCCAGCTCGACCATGCGGTGCGCCTGCTCGACGTCGATCGCTCCTTCACCTCGCGCCACCTCAACGACGGGTTCTCCGGCGGCGAGAAGAAGCGCGCGGAGATCCTCCAGATGGCGATGCTGAAGCCGCAGATAGCCGTGCTCGACGAAACCGACTCCGGCCTCGACATCGACGCGCTGCGGACCGTCGCCGAAGGAGTCGCGAAGCTCCACGCCGAGCAGGGCGTGGGCGCTTTGATCATCACCCACTACCAGCGGATCCTCGACTACGTGAAGCCGCAGTTCGTCCACATCCTGATGGATGGGCGGATCGTCATGCGGGGTGGGCCCGAGCTCGTCGCGCGCCTCGAACGCGAGGGTTACGACCCGATCCGCGAAGAGGTTGCCGCGAATGCCTGAGACGACGCCGCCTGCGGCGGGATCGTCTCAGGGGACGCCTGGGACGCCTGCTCCGCGGAAGGCCGGGACGGCGCGGGAGGCGACGCTGAACTTCGCGCTCGACGGGGTCGGCGCTGGCGGCGTGCCGCTCGCGGAGTCGCGGGCGCTCGCCCTTGCGGCCTACGAGCGCCTCGCGCTACCTGCCTGGCGGCGTTCGGGCTTCTGGACCACGACGCTCGAGCAGCTCGACATCGAGTCGCTCGAGCAGCTGACCCACGCCGAGCGCGACGCCGATGCGCCGGCCTTTCTGGGCGGGCAGGACGCGGCGGGAATCCTCGTCCAACGCGACAGCTCCGTAGCCCACGTCCAGCTAAACGGCGAGTTGGCACAGCGAGGAGTGATTCTGTGCAGCCTCGAAGAGGCGGCGCAGAATCACCCGCAGCTCTTCGAGCGCTACTACCTGCGCCGCCTTCAGATCGATCGCCACAAGATCGAGGCGGCGAGCGCGGCCTTCTGGAGCGGCGGTGCGTTCCTCTACGTTCCGCCGGGTCTAGAGCTCGACGATCCGTTCCAGATCGTCTATGAGATCAGCCGCGGCGGCACCGCGCAGTACGCGCACACGCTTGCGATCGTCGATCGCGGCAGCAGCATCCGCCTGCGCGAGTACGGGCTAGCCGGAGACACCGAGGGTGACACGCTCCACGCCGGCGCCTTCGAGCTCTACCTCGAGGACGCGGCGCGCTGCCGGCTGGCGCAGGTCACCGACTGGGGCGGCGGGCGCGTGCACGACGTGTCGACCTCGGTCGTCGAGGTCGCGCGCGACGCCTACTGTCACTGGCTACCGGCACTCCTCGGCGGCGCGCTGATCCACCATCACGATGAGATCGCGGTCGCCGGCCAGGGCGGGGACATGGCGTTCCGCGGGCTCTTCTTCGCGCAGCGCGACGAGCATCTCGACGTGTTCGCGGTGGATCTGCACGAGACCGGCCCCTCGGGCGGCGACGTCCACTGGCGCGGCGCCGCGAGCGGCGAGAGCCGGGCGAGCTTCGAAGGGCTGATCAAGATCAACCAGGGCGCGCAGCAGAGCCACACCTACCTCCAGTTCCACTCGATGCTGCTGTCGGCCGACGCCGAGCTCGACGCGATCCCCTCGGTACTGGTCGGCGCCGACGACGTCTCCGCCTCGCACGGCGGCACCGTCGGCGAGCTCGACGAAGACCTGATCTTCTACATGCAGACGCGCGGTCTGACTCGGCCACAGGCCGTCCGCGTGATCGTCGAAGGATTCTTCGAGCCGCTGATCGTGCAGCTCGACGACCCCCAGCTCGAGCAGCTCGTCCGCGACCGGATCGGCGCGAAGCTCGCCGGCGCCGCCGACGAGATCGAGCGCTACGCCCTGGCGAGATAGTCGTGGCGAGCAGCGCGCGCCCAGCCACCGCCCCCGCAGAGCTCGATCTCCGCTCCGACTTCCCGATCCTCTCGCGCGAGATCGGCGGCCGGCGCCTGGTCTACCTGGACTCCGCCTCGACCTCGCAGAAGCCGCAGCGCGTGCTCGCCGCGATGGACGACTACTACCGGATGCACAACGCGAACATCCATCGCGGCGTCTACCAGCTCGCGCAGGAGGCGGATGCGCTGTTCGAGGGTGCGCGCGAGCGGATCGCCGCATTCACGGGTGCGGCTGCGTACTCGACGATCTTCACGAAGAACGTGACAGAGGCGATCAACCTCGTCGCCTACTCGTGGGCACGGACGAATCTCACGCGCGGCGACGCGATCCTCGTCACCGAGATGGAGCACCACTCGAACCTCGTCCCGTGGCAGCTCGCCGCAGCGGCGACCGGCTCCGCGCTGCGCTACCTGGAGGTCGACGAATCCGGCGAGCTGTCGCTCGAGCAGCTCGACGCCGAGCTCGCCCGTGGCGATGTGCGTCTCGTCGCGCTGGCCCACGTCTCGAACGTGCTGGGCACGACCAACCCGGTCGGCGAGATCGTCCGTCGGGCACACGCGGCAGGGGCGCTAGTCCTGCTCGACGCGGCGCAGGCGGTCCCGCAGATGCCGGTGAACGTCGGCGAGATCGGCGCTGACTTCTACGCCTGGACCGGCCACAAGACGCTCGGCCCGACCGGCGTCGGCGTGCTTCACGGCAAGGCGGAGCTGCTCGAGCGCATGCCACCGTTCCTCGGCGGCGGAGACATGATCGAGCAGGTCGGCCGCGAGCGGTCGACCTGGAAGGAGCTCCCTTGGAAGTTCGAGGCGGGCACGTCGATGATCGCCGAGGTGATCGGGCTCGGCGCGGCTGTCGACTACCTCGTCGAGCTCGGGATGGATCGGGTCCGCGAGCACGAGCTTGGCCTCACGACCTACGCGCTCGCGGAGCTCGGGTCGCTCGCGGGCGTCGCGACCTTCGGGCCGGCGGACGCTCGTGACCGCGGCGGCGTCGTGTCGTTCGTCGTGGACGGCGTCCACCCCCACGACGTCGCCGAGTTGCTCGGCCGCGCGAACGTCTGCGTGCGAGCGAGCCACCACTGCGCACAACCGCTGATGGCGAAGCTCGGCGTCACGTCCACGGTCCGGGCGAGCTTTGGGCCCTACAACCGCCGCGAGGACGTTGACGCGCTCGTCGGTGCCGTGCGGGGTGCCCAGAAGGTCTTCGCCTGATGGACGACCTCTACCGCGACTTCATCCTCGACCACTACAAGCGCCCGCGGAACTTCGGCGAGCTCGAGCCGCACGACCTCGACGCCCACGAGTACAACCCGCTGTGCGGCGACGAGCTCGGCGTGCAGATCCAGGTCGCGGACGGAAAGATCGCGGACCTGCGCTTCAACGGCCACGGCTGCGCGATCTCGCAGGCGGCGGCCTCGATCGCCTCGGAGGAGCTGATCGGCATGGAGGTCGACGAAGCCGCGGCGCTCGACGCCGACTGGATGCTCGAGCTGCTCGGCATCGACATCTCCGCGACGCGGCGCAAATGCGCGCTGCTGTCGCTCAAGGTCGTGCGCCACGCGATCACCGGCGAGGGCAGCTGGCCGGTCGGCGGCGGCGAATGACGCGCCGATTTACAGCAGGCGCGCCAGGCGCCCCATCCCGACCGCTAAGATAGGTGTTGTGGCAACCGAGACGACCCGCATAACGAAGCCGAGCCCGATCGTCGAGACCGACGAGGGCGAGCTCGTCGCCCGCCGAGGCATCTCGCTCGAGGTGATCCGCGAGCTTTCGCGCATCAAGGACGAGCCCGCCTGGATGGCGGAGAAGCGCGTCAAGTCCTTCGAGATCTTCCAGCGCAAGCCGATCCCGACCTGGGGCCCGGACCTCTCGGCGCTGAACTTCGACGACCTGGTCCTCTACTCACCGCCGACCACCGGGCGCTTCAACTCCTGGGACGAGGTTCCGGAGGAGATGAAGAAGACCTACGAGGATCTCGGTATTCCCCAGGCCGAACGCGAGCACCTCGCGGGTGTCGTCGGCGTCTGGCGCCAGGAGCCGGTCTACGAGGGGCTCAAGGAGGAGTACGCGAAGCTCGGCATCCTCTTCAGCTCGATGGACACGGCGGTCCGCGACTACCCCGACCTGGTCCAGAAGTACTTCATGACCAAGTGCGTGCCGCCGCAGGACAACAAGTTCTCCGCGCTCCACGGTGCCGTCTGGTCGGGTGGTGCGTTCGTCTACATCCCACCGGGCGTCAAGTGCGACCTGCCGCTACAGGCCTACTTCCGCATGGAGGGCGCCGGCGAGGGCACCTTCGAGCACACGCTGA
>CAYQZU010000016.1:0-48823 GCA_964422115.1 uncultured Solirubrobacteraceae bacterium
TGAAGGCGGATTCCTACGCCTACCGCGACCGCCGCAACCGCAAGCGCGACTTCCGTCGCCTGTGGATCACGCGCATCAACGCGGCCGCCCGCGAGAGTGGCATGTCCTACTCGCAGTTCATCCACGGCCTCCAGGCCGCGGGCATCGAGCTCGATCGCAAGGTGCTCGCAGACATCGCCGTGCGCGACCCGGAGACTTTCCGCCGATTCGTCGATGCCGCCCGCGAGGCGTCGGCTGCCTGATTCCCTCAGAGCCGACCGCAAGACCTCCCGGGCGCCGATACAGGCGCCTTTTTTGTGCCCGAAATGACCATCACTTCCCCAACAAACCCGCACCTCAAAGAAATCCGAAAGCTCGGAAGCGCAACCGCGCGCGCGAAGACCGGCCGCTTCGTGATCGAAGGCGAGGATCTTTATGAGGCGGCATCCGCCGCCGGCAGGGAGCCGCTCTACGTGCTGTGCGCTCCGGGTCTCGGCCGCGGCCGCGCTCGCTTCCTTGAGGCGTCGTCGGCGGTGCTGAGCCAAGCCTCGCGGCTTGGCTCAGGCACGCGCCTCCTTGGCGTCTACGAGCAGGCTTGGGGAGAAGCCGTCGGGCCGCTCGCCGTCGCGCTGTGGGGAGTCGGTGACCCAGGGAACGTGGGAACGATCGTCCGCGCCTCGCGCGCCTTCGGCGGCTCGGCGGTCGCCTTTGGCCCCGGTTGTGCCGATCCGCACAGTCCCAAGGCGGTGCGCGCTTCGATGGGGGCGATATTTGCCACACCGCTTGCGCGGTTCACAAGTGTCGACGACCTGCCGGGGGAGGTGGTCGGCTTGGCGCCGGGCACCTATCCGCCGCTGCGTGGGCCGCTGCGGAACATCACGCTGTTGGTAGGCGGCGAGCGCGACGGGTTGCCTGATGACGTGCTGGCGGCCTGCGATCGCGTCTGCTCGATCCCGCAGGCGGCAGGGGACTCCCTCAACGCCGCCATGGCCGCGACCGTCGCGCTCTACGAGGCAACTAGGATGGCCGCGCAGTGAGCACTCTCGATCGCATCGCCGAGATCCAGGCCCAGGCCGAGGCCGCGATAGCGGCCGCAGCAGATAGCAGCTCGCTAGAGGACGTCCGGGTCCACTACCTCGGCCGCAAAGCCGAGCTCCCGTTGCTACTGCGCAGCGTCGGCTCGCTCCAGCCCACCGAACGAGCGGCGGTCGGATCCGCAGCAAATCAAACCCGCAAGCAGCTCGAGATGCTGCTGGGCGCCCGGGAGGAAGAGCTCGCGCATGCCGGCATCGGCGATCCCGGCAGCTCGATCGATATCACGCTCCCCGGCTCGCCACCCCTTCCTCCCGGCCATTTGCATCTGATCACCGAGACGCGGCGAGACATCGAGGACGTCTTCCTCGGTCTCGGTTTCCAGATCGCGGAGGGCCCGGAGGTCGAGTACGTCAAATACAACTTCGACGCCCTCAACACGGACCCGACGCATCCATCGCGGGCGCGTACCGACACGTTCTACGTCGACGACGACACGGTCCTTCGCGTCCACACCTCGCCGGTTCAGGTCCGCGCGATGATGGCGCAGCCGCCGCCGCTCTACGTGATCGCTCCGGGACGCGTCTACCGCCCCGACAACGACGCGACGCACACGCCGCAGTTCCATCAGGTCGAGGGCCTCGCGGTCGACGATGGCGTGACGCTCGCGGATCTGAAGGGGACGCTGCTCGCCGTCGCCCGCCAGATCTTCGGCTCCGAGCGCGAGATCCTGCTGCGCCCGCATTTCTTCCCGTTCACCGAGCCGTCCGTCGAAGTCGACGTGTCGTGCTTCAACTGCGACTCGGGCTACCTGCCCGGCGGGGACCGCTGCCCGCTCTGCAAGGGCTCGGGCTGGCTCGAGGTGCTCGGCGCGGGGATGGTCGATCCCAACGTCTTCGCCTACGTCGCGGACCACGGCTACGACCCGGACAAGGTGACCGGCTTCGCGTTCGGCATGGGGATCGAGCGGATCGCGATGCTGCGACACGGCATCCCCGACCTACGCCTCTATTTCGAGAACGACATGCGCTTCCTACGCCAGTTCGGAGCGCGCTGATGCTGGTTCCAGTCCAATGGCTCAGGGAGTACTGCGATCCACCGCTAGACACGGCGGAGCTGGCCGCGCGTCTCACGCTGACCGGAACCAAGGACGAGCGAATTTTCCGCTGGGGACCACCCAGTCCGGATCACTACGTCGTCGGTCTCGTTCGCTCAGCAGAACAACACCCGAACGCGGATCGGCTGCGGGTGTGCGAGGTGGACGTGGGGGAGGCCGAGCCGGTGACGATCGTCTGCGGCGCGCCGAACGTTGCGGAGGGGCAGACGGTCGCGGTTGCCCGGCCCGGCGCGCAGCTGCCCGACGGGCGAACGCTCGCAGCGGCCAAGCTCCGTGGAATCGTGAGCGACGGGATGATCCTGTCGGAGGACGAGCTCGCACTGGGCGGCGACCACAGCGGGATTCTCGTCCTCACCGAGGCCGTTGCACCCGGCACCCCCCTGAGCGAGGTCCTGCCGACAGGCACAGATGTCGTCGAGTTCGAGCTGACGCCGAACCGCCCGGACTGCCTGGCGGTCTACGGCATCGCGCGCGAGACGCACGCGGCGTCGGGCGCGCCGCTCGCGCCGCCGCCCTGGGCCGATGACCCGGGGACGTTCGACGGCGACGCCGGCGGGGTTCGCATCACCGTCGACTGCCCGGACCTCTGCCCGCGGTTCACCGCTCGCGTGTTCGAGGACGTCGCCATCGGAGAGTCGCCGCTCTGGCTGCGCGCCCGCCTCCTCGCGGCGGGCATGCGTCCGATATCGAACGTCGTCGACATCACGAACTACGCGATGCTCCTGACGGGCCAGCCGCTTCACGCGTTCGACCTCGACCAGGTCGCGGGCGGGGAGCTGACGGTTCGCCGCGCGGGTGCCGGCGAGTCGCTCGTCACGCTCGACGGCCAGCGGCGCGAGCTCGATCGCGACCTGGTCGTGATCGACGATGCGGACGGCCCGACCTCGATCGCCGCGATCATGGGCGGCGCGCGCTCGGAGGTCTCCACCACAACGACGCGGGTGCTACTCGAGGCGGCGAACTGGGACGGCGCGAACATCCAGCGCAGCGCGCTACGCCTCGGGCTGCGCAGCGAGGCCTCGGCGCGCTTCGAGAAGGGCCTGTCTCCCGGACAGACGCTGGAGGGACTCGCCGTCGCCACGAAGCTCCTGGTCGATCTCACCGGTGCGCGAGTCCTGCCGGGGACGATCGACATCGGCGGCCCGGGCCCTGACCCCGAACCGATCGCGCTCTCGCCCGAGCACGTCAACCGTCTGCTCGGCAGCGACATCGCGCCCGAGCGCCAGCGGGAGATCCTCGAGGCGCTCGAGTTCACTGTTACCGCGAAGGCCGGCGCGCTAGCCGTGACGGCGCCGCATTTTCGCCGCCGTGACGTCACACGTCCGGTCGACCTGATCGAGGAGATCGCGCGGATCGACGGCCTCGATCGCCTCCCGGCCACCCTGCCACCGCGCAACGGCGCCGCGGGGCGCCTCACGCACGCTCAGCGGCTCCGCCGCCGCGCGGAGGACGCGCTCGCCGCGCGCGGACTCGACGAGGTTGTCGGCTGGAGCTTTGCCGACCCGGCGCTGCTCGACCGCCTGCGGCTCCCTTCCGATCACCCGATGCGAGACGTCGTCGCGGTCGAGAACCCACTCTCGCAGGCACTGTCGATCATGCGCCCGACGCTGCTCGGGTCGCTGCTCGACGTGGCCCGTCACAACGTCTCGCGCGACGCCGGCGACATTCGCATCTTCGAATCAGGCACGGTCTACCGCGCCGCCGACGTCCTGGCCGCCGAGCATCACGGCCTCGCCGTACTGCTGAGCGGCTCAGCCTCCACTTCGTGGCGCGGCGGGCCACGCGAGCCTGCCGACTTCTTCGCGGCGAAAGCGCTGCTCGAAGCGGTGCTGGCCGTGGCCGGCGTCGAGCCAGAGCTCGAGCGCACAGACGCGCCCTTCCTGCATCCCGGCCGCAGCGCTGCGGTGATGGTGGCGCAGACGCGTATCGGCCTGATCGGCGAGGTCCATCCCGCGGTCGCCGCGGAGTGGCAGCTCGACGCCGCCACGTTCTGGGCGATCGATCTCGGTCGGCTCGCGGCAGCGTCCACGGAGACAACGACCTTCAGCCAGTTCTCGATCTTCCCCGCGGTCCGGGAGGACCTCGCGATCGTCGTCGCAGACGACGTCGCGAGCGCCGACCTCATCGCGACGCTTCGCGCGGCCGCCGGCCCCGAGCTCGAATCGGTCGAGCTCTTCGACGTCTACAGCGGCGAGCAGATCGAACGCGGTCACAGGTCGCTCGCCCTCCACCTGCAGTTCCGTGCTCCCGACCGCACCCTGACCGACGACGAGGTCGCCGCCCACCGCACACGGATCGCAAAGGCGCTCGCTGACAAACATGGCGGTGAGCTTCGTGCCTAGCGTGCTCGTCGCCGGCGCGAGCGGCTACGCCGGGGCCCTCGCCGCAAGGCTCATCCACCGCCATCCGGAGTTCGAGCTGGCGGCCATCACCTCCCGCAGCGAGGCGGGCCGGCCGCTCTCCGACGTCTATCCCCATCATCGCGTCCCGCTCGTGATGGAGGAGCTCGACCTTGACCGCCCTGCCGGGATCGATGCCGCGATCGTCGCCTACCCGCACGGCGCTGCCGCTCCGCTGGTCGCGGACCTGCTCGACCGCGGCGTGCGAGTCGTCGACCTCTCAGCCGACTTTCGCCTGCGCGACCAGGCGGCCTACGAGCGCTGGTACGTCACGCACTCGCATCCCGACCTGATCGAGCGCGCCGTCTACGGCCTGACCGAGCTGAACCGCGAGGCGATCGCGGGGGCCGATCTGGTCGCCTGTCCTGGCTGTTTCCCGACCGCCGCGATCCTCGCGCTCGCCCCGCTTGCCTCCGCGGAGCTGATCGCCGACGTCGTCATCGACGCCAAGACCGGCGTCTCGGGAGCCGGTCGCGGCCTGCGTGAGGACACCCAGTTCGTCGCCGTCGACGAGAACGTGCGTCCCTACGGGGTCGGTGAGCACCGCCACATGCCGGAGATCGACCAGGAGCTCGCCAAGCTCGGAGCGCCGATCATCGCCGCGTTCACGCCGCACCTCGTGCCGCTCGACCAGGGCGAGCTCGTGTCCTGCTACGTGACGACGACCCGTCCGATCGGGCAGGGCGAGCTTGACGAGTGGTACGCGGAGGCCTACGGCGGAGAACAGTTCATCGACCTCGTAAGCCGCCCGCCCGGCGTTCGCGACGTCCGCGAGACGAACATCTGCGCCATTCACGCGCATGGCGACGAGCGCACCGGCAAGGTCTTCGTCTTCGCCGCGATCGACAACCTTTGGAAGGGGACCTCGTCGCAGGCAGTCGCGAACCTGAACCTGATGTTCGGACTGCCCGAGGGGCTGGGGATCTCGTGAGCGGCTTCTTCGACTCGCGCTGGGTGAGCGCGCCCCCGTTCGTATCGGAGCACGACGACCCCGGCCTGCTCGCTCCCGGCTTCGTCGCGGCCGCGCTCCACGCCGGCCTGAAGCCCGACGGCGCGCTCGATGTCGGCGTGCTCACCTGCACGACCCCGGGCGTCGCGAGCGCTGCGCGCTTCTGCGACTCGGGCGTCCTGGCCGCGCCGGTGCTCGTCAACCAGCAGGAGGTTGATCTGGCGGCGATCCGCGCCGTCGTAGCGAACTCCGGATGCGCCAACGCAGCGACCGGGGAGGACGGCCTCGCCCAGGCACGCCTCATCCAGTCCGGCGCGGCCAACGCGCTCGGGCTCGAGCCGAGTCAGGTCGCGGTGGCGTCGACCGGCGTGATCGGCGTGCAGCTCCCCGGCGCGCGGATCGCCGACGCCCTGATGGGGATCGGTCCCACCCTCGACAATGCTCGCGGCGGCGACTTCGCGCAGGCGATCCGCACCACCGACGCGATCGACAAGCGAGCGTCGCTCTCGGTCGAGCTGCCGTCCGGAACCGTCGCGCTCAGCGCGCAGTGCAAGGGCGCGGGGATGATCTCCCCCCATTTCGCCACCATGCTCTGCTTTGTGCAGACCGACGCCGCCCTCAGCGCCGAGCGCGCCGACGTTCTCCTCGGAGCGGCGGTCGCGGGCTCATTCAACCGCGTCTCGGTCGACGGCCAGCTCTCGACAAACGACACCGCGATCCTCATCGCGAGCGGCGCGAGTGATGTGCAGATCAAGCCTGACAGCGACGACGAGCGCCAGTTCGCGGCAGCCCTCGACGCGCTCCTACGCCAGCTCGCGATCCTGATGGTGCGGGACGGCGAGGGGGCCAAGCGTGTCGGACGAGTCGTCGTGAGCGGCGGCAACGATGGCGACACTGAAGCGGTCGCCTGCGCCATCGCCAACTCACCCCTCGTCAAGACCGCCCTCAACGGCGGCGACCCCAACTGGGGCCGCATAGCCCAAGCCATCGGCGGAACGCTTCGCGGGCGAGCGCCGCTCCAGTTCGACATCCACATCGAAGGCATCGGCGTCTGCAAGCAAGGAGCCGCAACCCCACACGACCCAAACCGGCTCGCCCAAGCCGTGCAGAACGCGGAGGTGCAGTACTCGGTGGACCTGCCCGGAACGGGCAGCGTCAGCGAGTACCTCTTTTCCGACCTCTCCCACAACTACGTGACGATCAACGCGGAGTACACGACATGACCCCCCAGAACACCCCGACCGGCGATGTCGCGACGCTCCTCGAAGCACTGCCCTACATCCGCGAGTTCCACGGCGCGACGGTCGTCATCAAGTACGGCGGCGCCGCGATGGACGACCCCAAGCTGCGTGAGGAGTTCGCGCGCGACGTCGTCCTGCTCAAGTACGTCGGCATGAACCCGATCGTCGTCCACGGCGGCGGGCCCGACATCACCGCCTACATGAACCGGCTCGACATGCCCGTCGAGTTCGTCGGCGGCCTGCGCGTCTCCAATGAGGCGACGGTTGAGGTCGCGAAGATGGTGCTCGTCGGGAAGCTCAACAGCGACATCGTCCTTCGGATCGGCCGCCACGGCCAGCCGGCCGTCGGCCTCTCCGGTGACGACGCCGGTCTCTTCCGCTGCTCGCGGCGCGCCGCGCCCGGTGGGGAGGACATCGGCTGGGTCGGTCAGATCGACGCCGTCGACCCCGGCGTGATCAACCACGTCGCGAGCGACTACATCCCCGTGATCGCAGCAGTCGGTGCCGACGCGGACGGCAACTCCTACAACGTCAACGCCGACGAGGCGGCGGCTGCGATCGCCGTCGCCCTCGACGCCAAGCGCGCGATCTTCCTGACCGACGTGCGCGGCTGGCTGCGCGACCCCGCGGACCCGCAGAGCCTGATCTCCCAAACCACGGTCGCCGAGGTCCGCAAGGCGCTGCCGAAGATCGACGGCGGCATGCGCCCCAAGCTCGAGGCCTGCGTTGCCGCGGTCGCCGGCGGTGTCGGCGCAGCGCAGATCATCGACGGACGCCTCGAACATTCGCTCCTGCTCGAGCTCTTCACCGACGCCGGGCGCGGCACGCAGGTGACGCCGTGACGAGTCGGCAGTCGGCTTCGCCGACTCCGCTCGTCCGGCAGCGGGTGGAACCGTGCGCCTGGAGTGCCGTGACGACCGAATCTACGGTGCGGGGCGCGGTCGCGGCTACGCTGCTGGGTCGGTGACGTCGTGGGTCTGGTTGACGCCGACGCGTTTCTGACGCCGAACTATGCTCGGTTTCCGGTCGATTTCGCGCGTGGGGAGGGGGCGCGGCTTTGGGACTCCGATGGCGTCGAATACCTCGACTTCCTGGCCGGGATCTCGGTCTCGAGCGTGGGGCATTGCCATCCGGCGGTGCTCGCCGCGATTCGTGAGCAGGCCGGCCGGCTGATCCACATCGGCAACCTCTATTACACGGAGCCGATGATCCGGCTCGCGCAACGGCTGTCGGAGTGCTCGCTTGGGGGCAAGGTCTTCTTCACGAACTCCGGTACCGAGACCGTCGAGGCGGCGCTCAAGCTCGCACGCAAGGCGCGCCAGGGCGGCACGATCGTCTCGTTCCACGGCGCCTTCCACGGCCGTACCTACGGGTCGCTCTCGGCCACAGCGCAGGAGTCCAAGCAGGCTCCGTTCGCGCCGCTGGTCGGTGGATTTGTCGCGGTGGCGCCGGACGTCGGCTCGCTTCGCGCGGTCGTCGATGACGCGACCGCGGCGGTGATCCTAGAGCCGATCCAAGGCGAGACCGGCGTCCATCCGCTGAGCGACGAGCTGCTCCACGAGGCCCGCGTCCTGTGCGACCGCCACGGCGCGACGCTGATCTTCGACGAGATCCAGACCGGTCTCGGCCGAACGGGGACCCGTTGGGCATACGAGCGCGTGGGGGTCGTTCCCGATCTCCTCTGTACGGCCAAGGCCCTCGGCGGCGGCCTTCCGATCGGTGCGCTCATCACCGGCGAGCGGCTCGCAGACACGTTCGCGCCCGGCGATCACGGCTCGACGTTCGCGGGCGGGCCCGTCGTCTGCGCCGCCGCGCTCGCGGCGCTCGACGTGTTGCTGGACGACGCGCTGCTGCACCGCGTCGACGAGCTGGGCGAGCTGCTGCGCTCCGCCCTCGCCGAGCTCCCGCACGTCGTCGAGGTCCGCGGACGCGGCCTGATGATCGCCTTCGACCTCGACGTCGGCGCCGGGGATCTCGTCCGCCGCCTGCTGCTCGAGCAGCGGCTAGTCGTCGGCACAACAGGCCCGAGCACCGTTCGCCTGCTGCCGCCGCTCATCATCGACGAAGCGCAGGCACGCGACGCGCTCGGGCGGATCGCCGGCATCCTCGCCGCCGCCTAGATGATCCGCGAACTGCAAGACGGGTACGAGCTGGACGACGACCGCCGCCGGATCGATGTCGACGTCGTCCATCGCTTCCTCTCCGAAGACGCCTACTGGGCGCTCGGCCGCTCACACGCCGACGTCCTCGCCGCGATCGAGGGCTCCCAGCGCGTCGTCGGGCTCTACCACGCCGGCGCACTCGTCGGCTTCGCGCGCGTGGTGACCGACAAGGCGATCTTCGCGATGCTCGCCGATGTCTTCATCCTGCCCGAGCATCGCGGTCGCGGGCTCGGTCTCGAGCTCGTCCGCGAGACCGTCGATCGCGGGCCGTACCGCAACCTCGCCTGGTGGCTTGCCACCACCGGCGCTCACGGCCTCTACGCGAAGGTCGGTTTCACCGACGAGATCGCGCCGACCACCACGATGCGCCGTGCCCGTCGCGCCGATTCGGGCAGCGGCAACTAGGCTGCCGGTGCAGCGATGAGCGACGACGCCTTTCCACCTCGCACCGCCAGCTACGAAGCCGACCCCGAACAGGTCGGCCGTGTCCTGCTGCTCTACTCGGGCGGCCTCGATACGAGCGTGATGCTCCGGTGGATCCAGGAGCGCTACGACGCCGAGGTCGTCACGCTGACCGTCAACCTCGGCCAGCCCGGCGAGGACTACGAGGTGATCGAGGGCAAGGCCCGCCAGATCGGCGCCGTCGAGTGCCACCTAGTCGATGCGCGGGAGGAGTTCGCGCTCGAGTACGTGGCTCCGGCGATCAAGGCCAACGCCCTCTACGGCGGCGGCTACCCACTCTTCACCGCCCTCGGCCGGCCGCTCATCGCGAAGCTCGCCGTCGAGTACGCGCGCCGCTCCGGTTGCGACACGATCGCCCACGGCTGCACCGGGAAGGGCAACGACCAGGTTCGGATCGAGGCGACCGTCGCGACGCTGGCGCCGGAGCTGAAGGTGATCGCCCCCGTGCGCAGCTGGGCGATGGGCCGCGACGAGGAGGTCGCCTACGCGCGCGAGCACGGCATTCCGGTCAAGGGCGGCTCGGAGCAGGCGCCCTACTCGATCGACGACAACCTCTGGGGCCGCTCATCCGAGGGGCGCTGGATCGAGGACCTCGACCAGGCGCCGCAGGAGGACGTGTTCCAGCTCGTGACCCTGCCACGCAACGCGCCCGACACGCCGGCGCGCCTGCAGCTGACGTTCGAGAACGGGCTGCCGATCGCCCTCGACGGCGAGCCGCTCGGCCTCGTCGATCTCATCGAGCGGGTCGGCGAGCTCGGCGCTGCGCACGGCGTCGGCATCATCGATCACATCGAGGATCGGATCGTCGGCCTCAAAGTGCGCGACATCTACGAGGCGCCGGCGGCCGCGATCATCCTGCCCGCCCACCAGGAGCTCGAGAAGCTCGTCTGCACGATCCACCAGAACCAGTTCAAGGGGAACCTCGACCGCCACTGGGCCTACCTCGTCTACGCAGGCCTGTGGTGGGAGCCGCTGCGGACCGACCTGGATGCCTATATGGATGCCGTCAACGTCCAGGTCAGCGGCACGATCGGGATCGAGCTCTACAAGGGCACCGCTCGCGTCATCACGCGGAGCTCCCCGAACGCGCTCTACGACCAGTCGCTCGCTTCATTCGCGCAGTCGGGCGGCCTCTTCTCGCAGACTGCATCGCCAGGTTTCATCGAGCTCTGGTCGTTGCAGTCGCGGATGGCCTGGCAGCTGCGCAACCGCTAGCCCGCGCGCTCTGCGGTAAACCACGCAGGCGACGCACGGCGACGCTCGGTTACCGCCGCCCCGGGTTTTCGTGAAGCTCGTCACGACGCCGTGCTCCAGCCGGAGCCCAGCGCCTCCGCTGTCCGACCGGAAGGAACCTCCCGATGCGCCGCAGAGCTTTTGACACGATCACGAGTTGGGTCGGGTTGGTAACCGTCGTCGTCCTGCTCGTGGCGGGCGGCCTCGCCCTGTGGGCCAACAGCTTCGCCAACTCAAACGTTCGCAACCAGCTTGCCCAGCAGCAGATCTACTTCCCGCCGAAGGCGGCATGGAAGGCTGCCAAGCCCGGCGGCGAGATCACGCCGGCGATGATTCCCTATCTCGAGAAGTACTCGGGGCAGGAGCTTCTCACCGGGGCGCAGGCCGAGGCCTACGCCGACCACTTCATCGCAATCCACCTGTCGGAGCTGCCCTACGGCGGCGTCTACTCGAAGCTCAGCGCGGCTGCTCGCGCGAATCCTTCGAACGCAAAGCTCGCGGCGCTCGAACAGACGTCGTTCCAGGGCACGACGCTGCGCGGGCTACTGCTCGAGGCGTACGGCTTCTCGAAGTTCGGCGAGATCGCGCTGTGGGCTGCGATCGCAGCGTTCATCCTCGCCGCAATCATGGCCCTCCTCACCGCGCTTGGCTTCCGTCACGCGAGTCGCACCCCGGCCGAGGCCGAGATGCTCGCGCCCACCCCGAAGGGAAAAGCAAAGGCCTCCTGATTACCGCATGAGGCGGCGCGGCTCGCGACGATCGCGAGCCGCGCCGGCCCGGTCGCGGCGGCAACGCGGAGTTCTGCACGTTGCGTCAATCGATACCGGGGCGTCTGGCGCGGCGCCTACGATCAGAGCACCCGATGACCGAGCCCGCCTGCGCCCACCTGCACGTCCATTCCGAGTACTCGCTGCTCGACGGGGCATGCAAGATCGAGGGCCTCGTTGAGCGCGCGGCGGCGTTCGGCCAGCCTGCACTCGGCCTGACCGACCACGGTGTGATGAACGGCGCGGTCGAGCTCTACAAGGCGGCCAGGAAGGCGGGGATCAAGCCGATCATCGGCTGCGAGGTCTATTTCGTCGATGACCACGCTGCGGTCGCCGCGCCCGGGAAGCGGATCGAGCGAAACCATTTGACCCTGCTGGCCGCGACCGACGACGGCTACCGCAACCTCGTGAAGCTCTCATCGGCCGGGTTCCTCGAAGGCCTGCAGCGCGGGCGCCCAACCGTCGACATGGCGCAGATCGAGCGGTACGGCTCCGGGGTGATCGCCCTCAGCGGCTGCCTCGCCTCGCGCCTGTGCGCGCGCATCGCCGACGGGCGCGTCGCCGAGGGACGCGAGCACATCGACCAGCTGATCGGGGCGCTTGGCGCCGAGAACGTCTACATGGAGGTCCAGAAGAACGGCCTCGCGCTGCAGGACCGCTGCAACGAGGAGATCGTTCGGATGGCGCGCGAGATCGGCCGACCGCTCGTCGGAACCGGCGACGTCCACTACCTGCGCCGCGAGGACTACGGCCACCACACCGCTCTCCTGTGCGTCCAGACCAAGAGCACCCTTGCCGAGCCGAAGCTGACGTTCGAAACGAACGAGTTCTACCTCAAGGACTCCGCCGAGATGGCTGGTGCATTTGCGGAGTGGCCTGAGGCGATGGCGACGACGCTCGAGATCGCCGAGCGCTGCGACGTGACCTTGGAGCTGGACCGCCAGCTGATCCCTGCCTACCCCGTCCCCGACGGCGAGACGGCGGCCACCTATCTGCGGCGACTGGTCGACAGCGGTCTGCGCGAGCGCTACGGCGACCCGCTGCCCGCGGAGGTCATCGAGCGCGCCGAGATGGAGTTGGAGGTCATCGACCGGATGGGCTTCAACGCCTACTTCCTGATCGTCTGGGACTTCGTCGACTTCGCCAAGAGCAACGGCATCGCAGTGGGACCCGGCCGCGGTTCTGCGGCAGGCTCGATCGTGTCCTACGCGCTGCGGATCACAGACCTCGATCCGCTGGCCTACGGTCTGCTGTTCGAGCGGTTCCTGCACCCCGAGCGCGTCTCGATGCCGGACATCGACATCGACTTCTCGGTCCGCGGTCGTGAGCGCGTGATGCGCTACGTGGTCGAGAAGTACGGCCGCGAGTCGGTCGCGAACATCGTCACGTTCGGTCGGATGTACCCGCGGCAGGCGACGCGCGACGCTGCGCGCGTGCTCGGACACGACTACGGACAGGGCGACAAGCTCGCGAAGCTGATCCCCGATCCTCAGCAGGGCCGGGCGCCGAGCTTCGAGGATTGCCTGAAGCCAGGTGAGCCGCTGCGGGCGCTCTACGACATCGACGATGTCGCACGCGAGATCATCGACATGGCGAAGGGCCTCGAGGGGATCGTGCGCAACGCCTCGATCCACGCTGCCGCCGTGGTCATCGCCGACCGCCCGCTGACCGACATCGTCCCGCTCCAGCTCGCCGACGCCGGGACAGGCGAGGACGGCGAGCGCCAGTACCGCACCGTCACGCAGTTCTCGATGAAGCCGATCGAGGAGATCGGGCTGCTCAAGATCGATTTCCTCGGCCTGCGGAACCTCGACGTGATCGAGGATGCGCTCGACATCATCGAGCGGTCGACCGGCTTGCGACCCGACATGGCGACGCTGCCCCTCGACGACTCGAAGACCTACGAGATGCTCTCTCGGGGTGATTCGGTAGGCATCTTCCAGTTCGAGTCGGAGGGCATGCGCGAGGCGCTGAAGAAGGTCAGGCCCGATGCCTTCGACGACCTGGTTGCGCTCGGCGCGCTCTACCGGCCAGGGGCGCTGGATCAGATCCCCACCTATGCGCGCGGCAAGCACGATCGGAGCACGATCAGCTACCCCGACCCGCGGCTCGAGCCGATCCTCCGCTCGTCGATGGGCGTGATCCTCTACCAGGAGCAGGCGATGCTGATCTCCAAGGAGATCGCCGGATTCTCGGGAGCGAAGGCCGACGACCTGCGCAAGGCGATCGGCAAGAAGAACCGTGCGGCGATGGCCGCGCTGAAGCCGGAGTTCGTCGAGGGCTGCCGCGCGAGCGGGACCTCCGACAAGGTGATCGACTTCCTCTGGAACACGAACGAGCGCTCGGCCGACTACTCGTTCAACCGCAGCCACGCAGCCTGCTACGCGCTGATCTCCTACCGCACCGCCTGGCTCAAGGCCAACTACCCGGCGGAGTACATGGCGGCTCTGATCTCCTCGGTGATGTCGACCAAGGACAAGGTCCCGTTCTTCGTCGCGCGCTGCGAGGAGATGGGCATCGACATCCTGCCGCCGGACGTGAACGTCTCAGACCACGAGTTCACGGTCGTGGAGGGCAACATCCGCTTCGGGCTGGACGCCGTCAAGGGTGTTGGCTACCAGGCCGTCGAGGCGATCAAGCGAGCGCGTGAGGCCGGGGGACCGTTCCGCTCGCTGTGGGACTTCTGTGAGCGCGTCGACTCGCGCGCGGTCAACAAGAAGGCGATCGAGGCGCTCGTCAAGTGCGGCGCGCTCGGATCGACGGGCGCGACGCGACGCGGGATGCTCGAGGTGCTCGAACAGGCTCAGGGCGCCGGCCAGAAGGCGCAGCAGGACGCACTGATCGGGCAGGCGTCGATCTTCGACCTCGGCGACGGCGCGGCAGAGTCCACGCTGACGCGCGCGTCAGCGCGCCCGCCTATCCCCACAGGCGAGTTTGAACAGCACGAGCTGCTCGCCGTCGAGAAGGAGGCGATCGGCCTCTTCATCTCCGCCCACCCGCTGAAGGACGTCCGCGACGCGCTGCGAGCCGCTGTCGATTGCCCGCTCGCCGAGCTCTCCTCGAAGCCCGACAAGGAGCAGGTCACGGTCGGCGGCATCATCACCTCAGCCCGGAAGGTACGCGCCCGTTCCGGCGCCGACCTGATCTTCGCGACGCTCGACGACCTCGAGGGAACCGTCGAGCTGCTCGCCTTCGAGGCCTCCCTCGAGAAGCTCGGCGGACCGCTCGAGGCCGACCAGATCGTCCTCGTCCGCGGCCGCGTCGACCACAAGGAGGGCCAGGGCACGACGATCGTCGCCGGGTCGATCGAGCTGTTCCGTCCCGACCCCGAGGAGGTGCAGCGCGCCCGGATCGCGGCCCACGAGGCTATGCGCCCCAAGAACCTCCACGTCGAGGTGAGCGAGACCCGCCGCAGTCCCGAGCTACTCGCCGACCTCAAGCTCGTGCTCGCGTCATTTCCCGGCAAGGCCGAGGTCGTCGTCACGCTCGGCGGGACGCGGATACGTCTCGGGGAGGGCTACCGCGTGGAGCCCACCGCGAGTCTGCGCGCCGAGCTCGAACAGCTGCTCGGCTCGCCGGCTCGGCTCGTCGCGTAGCGGCCGCTGCGCCGTGCGGCAACCGCCTCAAGCGCACGCCGCGGGCCGCGATCAGCCCTCGGTCGTTATCTGCGACTTGAGGTAGCAGGTGCCACTCGAGCCGTCGTCGGTGCGGAAGATCCAGAAGGTCACCGTCTCGGTTTTGAAGTTGCCCCCTACAAACGTTGTGAGGACACTCGTGCCGTACGTGTTGTTGGTGACGGCGCCGGGGCCGCTGTCGGCTATGGGCGTGAATACGGACGTCGAGAGCGGGCCAGCTGCGGAGCTCGTATTCGTGCCGTTGTTCGCAGTCATCGTCGTCGTGTACCGCCCGCGAGAGCTCGGGTCGGGCAGCGGGCTCGCGTCGAGTCGCGCCTGCGGCGCGCTGCCGCCGTTCTGGACACAGCTTAGGACGATTGGAATCGCGCCAGCCGCGCCGGTCTGTTGCTCACCGGTCTGCGGATCGATCTGGGTGTCGAACACGGTCGCCGCGGTTCCCGTGGCGCCGGTCACGCCGGTTCCGCCTGTCGCTCCGCGAACTCCCGGCGTCCCGGTGACGCCCGCTCGTCCAACCGCTCCGTGGAGCTTCGCGAGGACGCTTGGCTTGATCTGCGACGTCTTCGTGATCAGGTAATGGTTTGCAGCCCAGGCAGTTCCTCCGCCGAGCGCGATCACGAGCGCCAGCGCCGCCATGACGTTTCCGTATGAGTTAGCTCGCGGTCGGCGCTCCGAGCCGCGTTTGTTGTTGGCGCGAAGGTGGTTCAGTGCGCATTTATGCCCCCGGATGTTTGAGCCGCGAGTCCGCTCGCGACTGCGCGCGCGGACTCGTCGGGCAGCGTCGCGACACGATAGCGCGGCGCACCGTTTCGCCTGCATAGAGCGCGGGGGATCCTGTTTCGCTGTCGAACACGGTCGGGCTTCCCGAGGACGCGACGGTTCCAGAAGACTGCCCGCTGCCGGCCGTCGGGTTGATGCCTAGGGCCCAGGTCCAGTTTGCGGCCCACCCGCCGCTGACGGTGGCCGCCAGGGTCGAACTCGAGAGGCCCGGGCGCGGCTTGCCATCGCGATGGAGCTCGCCGACCCCTGCGGGGCGAGCGGGCTCGCAGACGACTGCCGGTCGGAGGCGCGCGTGGCCGCCGGCCAGACCTGTGGCGCGAAGTCCGACTGCGGGTCCAGCCACGCTGGACCCGCACTAAACCCGCTTCAGCTCGTCGGGACGATCTGGGCGTCTATCGAGCACGAGCCGTCGCCGCCGCCTGTGCCTAGTACGACGTTCAACCTGTACGTGACCGTTTCGGTGAGCGTACTCGGGTGAAAGTTGGTCGAAAAAAGCCCGGAAAAGTGCGTCAGGAGGATTGTTCCGGCCTGTGTGACGGCGTCGTTTGAGAATCCGCCCGCGTTCAGTGCGGTACCAGGCGAACCATTGTATGAGCCGGTGTAGAAAGTCGGCGAGGCCGTGCCGCCGTTGGCCAGAGCGAGTGACGTGTTGTAGTAGCCCCCGCCGGACTCTGTGACACCGTTTAATCCCCCGGTTTCAGTCGTCAGCAGCTGAGCGCTCGGGTCGGTGTTGGCACCGTTCCCGTTGCAGGACAGTTCAATGGGAATCGATCCGACGGGCGAGCTGACGCTGAAGGCTGAGACCTTGGCTGAAAGGATCTCCGCCCCTGGACCCTGCGGACCCACGCCGCCGGTTGGTCCGGTGTTCCCCGTCGTGCCGTTTGTGCCGTTTGTGCCGTTCGCCCCGTTCGAGCCATGAAGCTGCGCGAGCACGCTAGGCTTGATCTGGCTGGTTGAGCTCAGAAGGTAGTGGTGGAGCTTCTTCCCTGCGTACGCCGCACCGGCTCCGACAACGAGGACGAGCAAAGTGAGTGTGGCAACCTTTGCGAAGCTCCGCCGATGCGGCGGCGTCGATCCGTCGGCACTGCGGTTCCTGCGTCGTCTCGGCTCCCGCATAGGGCCCCCTGTCTGGATGTCCATGATGGGTCTGCGTCGAGTGTCGCGGCTACTGTAGCTCACGGTGGCGGCCCAGGCGCGCAGCGTTCTGCTGCGGCCTGGAGCTGAGGCACGCACGCGATAGAGCCGTTGGGTGTTGCGGTGGATCAGCCGACCAGTCCCCGCACCAGCGCGACCTCCTCCGCCGTCGGCCCGCTGCGGTCGGGCCCTGGCGTCTCGAGCACGCAGGGCAGCTTCGCAAACCTTGGCTCATTGACGAACGCCCGCGCGCCCTCGACGCCGAGCTCGCCATCGCCGATGTTGGCGTGGCGGTCCCGGTTCGAACCGAGCGGCGTCATCGAGTCGTTCAGATGCAGGGAGCGAACGATGCCGCCACCGACGGCGGCGTCGCACTCGTCGAGGACCGCGGCAAGCTTCACGGGTGTGCGGATGTCGAAGCCGGACGCGAGCAGGTGGCATGAGTCGAGGCAAACGCCGAGCCGTTCGTCCCCGCCGGCCGCTTCGAGCAACGCTGCGAGCTCGGTGAACGAGCGACCGAGCGTCCCGCCGGCGCCGGCCGTGTTCTCGAGATGGAGTGGGCAGCGGTCGCTGCCCGAGAGGGCCGCCGCGAACACCTCGCCTGCGCGGGCGATCGCCTCGCGAACGTCGCCGGTTTTCGCCGATCCGGGATGGAGGATCACCGCGTGAGCGCCGATCGCGTCGCCGACACGCAGAGAATGGGTCAGCGACGCGAGCGACTTGGCTCGAATGTCCGGGTCGTCCGAGGCGCAGTTGACGAGGTAGACGGCGTGGATCACCACGGCGCCGATCTCGCTGGCGGACATCGCCTCGCGGAACCGCGCGAAGTCCTCCTCGCCGTAGGCGGTGGGTCGCCACATGCGTGGGGACTGGTTGAAGATCTGGATCGCCTGAGCCCCCAGGGCGGTCCCGCGCTCGATCGCGCGCCAGAGACCGCCGGCGGGTGAGACGTGCGCGCCGACTAGCATCCTTGGCCCCCCATGAGAGTCCGCTTCGCTCCTTCCCCGACTGGCGCGCTTCACATCGGCGGCGCGCGCACCGCCCTGTTCAACTGGCTGATGGCCCGTCACGCGGGCGGGAGCTTCGTGCTTCGGATCGAAGATACCGACCGTGAGCGCTCCACACCCGAGAATGTCGAGCAAATCCTCGACGCCCTGCGCTGGCTCGAGCTGGACTGGGACGAGGGCCCGATCTTCCAGTCGGCGCGCGAGGACAGCCACCGCGCTGCGGTCGAGCGCTTGATCGAGGCCGGACGCGCCTACCGCTCTGAGGCCAGCGGCGAGGATGTCAAGGCGTGGAAGGCCGAGCATGGCGATGACCGCGGATACCGAGGCACCGACGAGGGCAAGGGCGCGGTGCGCCTGCGCGTCCCGGACGAGGGCGATACCGTCCTTGACGACCTCGTGGTGGGGGAGGTCCGTTCGCCCAACCGCTCGCTGGACGATCTCGTGATCGCGCGTGCAGACGGGACGCCGCTCTACAACCTCGCCGTGGCGGTGGACGATCTCGATGGCGAGATCACCCACGTGATTCGCGGCAACGACCACCTGACGAACACCGCGAAGCAGCTCCTGATCATCGAGGCGCTTGGCGCGGCGGCGCCGCGCTACGGGCACCTGCCGCTGCTGCATGGGCCTGACGGAAAGAAGCTCTCCAAGCGCCACGGCGCGGCCTCGGTCCAGGAATTGCGCGATGGCGGCTACCTCCCAGCGGCGATCCGCAACTACCTGGCGCTGCTCGGCTGGGGGTCGGGCGACGACGAAACGATCCTCTCGACCCAGGAGCTGATCGAGCGCTTTGACATCGCCGGCGTCCAGCGCAACCCAGCGCAGTTCGACGAGACCAAGCTGCGCTGGCTGAACGGCCGGTACATGCGCGCGCTCACGATCGGGGAGCTCACCGGGGCACTCGAAAGCTTCACTGGCCGCGACGGTCTCGGCCCGGCAGCCGCAGTCAGCGCCGACAAGCTCCAGACCCTTGCCGATTTCTGGCCGCTCAGCGGGTTCATCTTTGATGGGCCGGCGGACGACCCTGCAGCGCGGGAGCGCTGGCTCGGTGTGGACGGACGTTCGGTCCTCACCGAGGTTCGCGAAGCGATCGCAAACGTGCCCGACCCGTTCGGTGTGGACACTGTCGAGCCGGCGCTGGCCGCGGTCGTGGAGCGCTCCGGGCGCAAGCCGAGCGCGGTATATCAGCCGCTACGCGTGGCTCTGGCCGGGCGCGCGGTATCCCCCGGAATCTTCGAAACAGTCGCGGTCCTGGGTCGGGACGAGGCGCTTTCGCGGGTGGACAAAGCGCTGAGGTAAACGTTTGCCTTAGGACTGCCGATGACCCTTGTGGCGGCACCCGGGGGGCGCACGACCGAGCGCCCCGCGTAAGCACGGATGGCTGACGCGGACCCCCCAAACAAGAAGAGAGAATCACCAATGTCAGCAAACCAGACTGTTGCGGCTGCAGCTCATTCGCAGTCCGCCGCTCAGGCAGTTGACGAGCGGCAAGGTGAGGGCCACGGACGGCGCCTCACCGCCGCGTTCGATGCACTCGAAGGCTTCCCCGCGCTCGCCGAGGCGCGGAACCGGTTGCTCGCCCTCGTGGGAAGCCACCGAGTTCCCCTTGCGGACGTGGTTGAGACAGTCGAGTCGGACATCGCCCTCGTCGTAGCAGTGCTACGTGTTGCGAACGACCTTCCGGGCCGCGGAACCGCGCGCGTCGACAACGTTCCTGACGCCGTGCGCATCCTCACCCCGGAGGCGGTTCAGCAACTCGCGGAGCGGATGCGGACATTCGACTACTTCGAGCGCAGCGCGGTATGGGACGGAGCCCCCGACCGTTTCCGCCTGCACGCGCTCGCCACGCGCGCCGCCGCCGAGTTGCTCGCCACCGAGATCGGTTACCCCGATCGCGACCGTCTGATCGGCGCCGCGCTGCTGCACGACATCGGGAAGCTCGTCCTGATGCACGCCTACTCGGGCTACCCGGCGTCCGTTCATCGCGACGCACGGACGCCGGAGGAGCGCATCCAGCGCGAGCGGCGCGAGCTCGGTGTCGACCACGCTGTCGTGGGGGGCGTGCTGGCCCGGCGGTGGGGGCTGCCCAAGTCGCTTGCCAACTCGATCGAGCGCCATCACTCGGACGAGGTCGACGGTGACGCGGCGCTCGTGCGTCTCGCCGACATGCTCGCCCACTACGTGCACGACGATCCGGTGTCGCCGGCCGACATGCTGCGCGTCGCGCGCTCGGCCGGTGTCGGCTCGAGTGAGTTGCGCGCCGTGCTCTACGAGCTGCCGCAGGCCTCCGGGTCGGGTCGCCGCCGCGTCGTGGAGGCGTGCCCGCTCTCGGCCCGTGAGCGCGATGTGCTGCGTCTCCTCGCGGAAGGCAAGGTCTACAAGCAGATCGCGCAGGAGCTGACCCTGTCGACGAGCACCGTACGCACGCACCTGCACAACGTCTACGGCAAGCTCGGCGCCGTGGATCGTGCGCAGGCCGTCCTGATCGCGACCGAGCGCGGGTGGCTGTAGCCGCCCGCGCCGGTACGATCGTGGGCGGGTGCTCTCGATCACGACGAAGTCGCCGTATGCCGTTGCGGCCTTGACGGAGCTCGGACGTAGCGGAGCGTCGGGGCCGGTGCCGATCGCCGAGCTGGCCCGCCGCCGCGAGATCCCTGTGCAGTTTCTCGAGCAGCTGTTCGCGGTGCTGCGGCGTGCCGGCCTGCTGCGCAGCTACCGTGGCGTCAAGGGGGGCTACGCTTTCGCGCGCGATCCGGCCACCATCACGGTGCTCGAGGTCGTCGAGCTGCTCGACGGAACGGTCGGCGCGGACGCCGTTGGTGTCTTCGGCGATGCCGCAGGCGCGGTTCGCGACATCCTCGGTGCGGTGAGCGTCGCGGAGCTGATCGAGCGCGAGGAACGCGAGACCGGCAACGCGATGTACCACATCTGATGCTCCCAGTCTGCGCGATGTTCCGCCGCGGGAGGGCCGCGCCTGCTGAAATACCGCTCGTGAGCGCCTGTGCCTGACGAAGAGCGCCGTCACCCGCTGGCCCGAGTGATCACGCGCTTCATCGGCGGCGCGCTCCTCATCGCGCTGCTCGCGACGGTGGCATCGGCGACCACCTTCTTCGAGGGCGTGGGGATAGTGTCCGACGCGCTTGGCGGTGGTGTACTGATCCAGTCGAAAGGGCTGGCTCCGACATATGCGGGCCAGCCGGTCACGATCCTGATTCTCGGGAGCGACAGCCGCGCGGAGTCGCACATCATCTATGACCGGTCCGATCCGCACCACTCGGACACGATCTTGCTGATGCGGCTCGATCCGCAGAGCGGGCAGACGACCGTGATGTCGATCCCGCGCGACCTCCAGGCGAGCTTCACGGTTCCGAAGGGCGCGTACGCCGGGAACTACGCCAACGTGAAGATCAACGAGGCGTTCACCTATGGCGGCGCTGGCGAGACCCTGCAGGTGGTCGAGCATCTCCTCGGAATCAAGATCAACGACATCGTCGTGATCGATTTCCAGTCGTTTGCGTTTCTCGTCGACGGGCTCGGGTGCGTGTTTGTCGATGTCGATCACCTGTACGACAACTCGTCGGCGTCCGGCTCCGCTCACATCTACATCTCGCCCGGCTACAAACCGCTCTGCTACTACCAGGCGCTCAGCTACGTGCGCTACCGCGAGGGCGACTCGACCTACGCGCGCGACGCGCGCGAGCAGGACTTCATCCGCCAGGCGAAGCAGCAGCTCGGCGTCCGGAGCACGCTCCTGACGAACCCGAACGCGCTGCAGGCCTTGCTCAAGCGTGTCGCGCGGGGTGTCAGCACGAACATCCGCACCTCAAACCAGATCCTGCGCCTGGTCGAGATCGCCGCTGCTTCGGTCGCCCACCCGGTCCGCCAGGTCCAATTCCCCGACGTCGGCTCGGCCCTGAGCCCCACAGCCGGGTCGGTGCAGCTCGATCCGGCGCCGGCCCAGATCAAAGCGACGGTCGACGCCTTCCTGAGCGGCTCAGGTCCGACGACTTTGCCGCCGTCCACATCACCGCCCGTAGCGGGCGGTAAGTCGCATCACCATCACCGCCACCACCGGGCTGCCGTCAACACAACCGCTGCCGGGCTGATACCGACCGCTTCGTACGCGTTCGAAGACGCCAAGGCGATGACGGTGAGGGTTCCCTTCCCCGTGGAGATTCCGCGCCTGAACTCGCCCGCCGGGAACCAGAACGGCTTCGACTCGTTTCACTCGTTCCACGAGGTCGTGCCACGCTTCGCGACTTTCGGCGGCCTGCACTACTCGGGCTACCGCATCACGTGGCAGGACGGGGCAGCCCCCGGTGGCGCCTACTACGGGATCGACGGCCTCAATTGGACGAACCCGCCGCTTTTCCAGAACGCTCAGTCGCGCACGATCGACGGGCGGACGTACATGTTCGTGCTGAACGGCAAGCACTGGCAGGACATCGGCTGGATCGTCGGCAAGGACCTCTACTGGGTCAGCAACACGATCTTCGACAACCTCAGCAACGACGCGCTATTGGCGATGGCCAAGTCGGCGACCAGGGTGCAGTAGCCCCGAGCCAAATCCGAAGCGGCGCGCCAGCGGCTAGATTTGGGAAATGGCGCAAATCCCGATCGACATTACGCAATGCATCGGGCGCACGCGTCTGGTGAGACTCCGGCGAATCGGCGGCGAGGCGCTCGCCGAGAGCGTCGAGATCTACGGCAAGCTCGAGGCCGGGAATCCCGGCGGCAGCGTGAAGGACCGCATCGGGCTGGCAATGATCGAGGCCGCCGAGAAGGAGGGGCGGATCGAGCCGGGCCGCACCACGATCGTCGAGGCGACGAGCGGCAACACCGGCATCGCGCTAGCCCTCGTCTGCGCGGCGAAGGGCTATGACCTGGTGGTGACCCTACCCGAAGGGATGACGCGCGAGCGCACCGCGATGATCCGCCAGTACGGCGCGCGCGTGGAGTTGATCGAGTCGCTCGGCGGGATGGGAGAAGCGGTCGATGCCGCGCGCAAGCTCGCCGCGAACGGCGACGTGTTCATGCCCGCCCAGTTCTCGAACCCTGCGAACCCGCAGGTCCACCGCGACACAACGGGGCCTGAGATTCTCGACGCGCTCGGCGGCAAGGTCGATGTGCTCGTGGCAGGCGTCGGAACCGGAGGCACGATCACCGGGGTCGGCGAGGTGCTGCGGGAGCGGAACCCCATGTGCCGGATTGTTGCCGTGGAGCCGGCGCTCTCGCCGGTGCTGAGCGGCGGTGTGCCCGGGCCGCACCGGATCCAGGGGATCGGCGCTGGATTCGTCCCCGAGGTTCTCAACCGCGAGCTGATCGACGAGGTGATCGCGATCAGTGACGAACGTGCGGTTGAGGTCGCGCGCATGGCGGCCCGCCGCGAGGGGATCCTCGCGGGGATCTCGGCCGGAGCGGCGCTCGCAGCCGCGCTCGAGGTCGCGACGCGACCGCAGTCGAGTCGACTACGCATCGTCGTCGTGTTGCCGGACGCCGGCGAGCGCTACATCACGATGCCGTTCTTCATGCCCTAGGCGCCGGCACGCCGGGAAGCCTCGACGAGCGAAGTCCCTTCATCCGCTGCGAAAGCCGGGTGAATCCGGCTCGCATTTCTCAGATCGGTCGGGCCGCGGCGCTTTCCTCGATCGCGGCGATGCTCTTACGGAGCTCGCGGCGAATATACGGCTTGCCGACGAGCGCGGCGAGGGCGCCGATGAGCAGACCTTTCGCGTTCCTCCCCTGGCGGACGATCACCGCGTTGATCGTCGAACCGCCGTCCGGGTTGCGGACGACGGTGTAGTCGTGGCCGCTCGCGCGGCCCCAGATGTTGCTGTCGGTCGTGACCATCGTCACGCGGTTCGGCGTAGACCAGTCGTAGCGCAGCCGCTCCCAAGTGCCTCCAGCCGCGCTCGAGCCCTCGGTCACGTCGGCGGATGTCTGGCTGTGACTGTGGACCTGCAGGAACTCCGGCGTGCTGTTCGTGAAGATCCTGCTGCGCTGCGGCCCGAAGTCCGTCAGCGCCGCGATGAACTGCTCAGGGGCCACGGTCGTCGTCTCTGTCAACCGGATCGTCGGCATTCCACAGTGTTGCAACCGGGCATCGCGCGTCGGTTTGCGCCGGTGTCAGTGGCGGTGGCGCGGCTTGTGGCTTGCGGGACGGAGCGTGACCGCCCCGGTGCCGGCGGAGCCGCCTGCAGGCGTGACCGTGAGCGTAGCCGGGATGCTGCGATGCGCCGCGTGCAGCTGTTTGCCGGTGCGTGTCAGCGGGATTGTCAGCGTGGTCGTCGCAGCCCCTCGGACGTGGTACGTCGTGCTTGCCAGCGTCACGGTCCGTGTGGTAGCTGTCGGCCTACGGTGCTTGCCGGCAGCCGCGCTGATCGCGGTGATCCGGTGCCCGCTCAGGTGCTCGAGCGTCGTCAGCACGAGCTGGCCTGAGCACGCCGCCGTCGCGACCGCGCCCTTCACAGTCGGGGCCGCGCCGCACGCGACCTTCACGGTCACCTTGCCGGCAGCGAGCACCGCCCTCCCGACCACGACCAGGTAGAGCCCCGTGCTCGCCTGCTGCGCCGGCGGACCCGGGTCGGTCGCCGTGGCGGTGAGGAAAGCCGGTTCGACGGTCTTCAGCGTGCCCGTGATCGACCCGCTCGATCCATCGAAATGCAGTCCAGCCGGCAGCGGTCCGTTGTATCCGCCGTAGAGCGCCCACGTGACGTGTCCGCTCCCACCGGTCGCCGCGAGCTGCGCGCTGTACGGCACGCCGATCAGGAGAGGAGGCAGGCTCGAGGTCGACACTGCGAGCGAGGGGAGGGCGCTGACAACCATCGCCTGGTAGTCGTTCAATCCGTTCGCATCGGTGTACTGCCCGCCGGCCACGCATGTTGCGGGACTCGTGCAGGCGAGCGCGCCGAGCGAGGCGAACTCGCTGCCTGGCGCGGGGTTCGCGCCTGCCGGCAGCGCGATCGCAGACGCCGCTCCCCACGAGCCGCCGGATTCGGCGACGACCATCGCCTGCGAGGTGCCCACCGTGCTCGGGCTGTAGGAGCCGGAGGCGACGCAGTTGCCGGCGCTCGGGCACGCCATCGTTGCCAATGTCGCCCGCTGGTTGCCGGCGGCCGTGGTGGCGCCTGCCGGAAGCACGGCCTCGTTCGCCGGTGACCACACGCCGGCAGCCTCCGTCGCGATCATCGCCTGCTCGTCGAACGTTCCGTTCGTGTCGTCATAGTCGCCTGCCGCAGCGCAGTTGCCGCTACTCGCGCAGGTGACGGCGTTGAGGTGAGCGCTCTGGCCGCTCGTTGCGGTGTTCGCGCCGGGAGGAAGCGAGAGTTCCGTGGCCGGCGCCCACGTCCCGTTGGTCTCGCTCGCGATCATCGACTGTCCGTTGCTGTTCGTGTCCTCGTAGTCACCCACGGCGACACAGTTCCCGGCGCTCGTGCATGCGACCGACACGAGATGGGCGAGCGGGATCGCGCTCGTGTTGGACGGCAGTGTGAGCTTCGTCGCCGGCCCCCAGGCACCGCTGGTCTCGGTCGCGACCATCGCTGAGGAGTCGCCGCTGCCGACCGTGCCGGTGTACGAGCCGACCGCGAGACAGTTTCCGACGCTCGTGCACACAACCGCATCAAGACCTGCCTTCTGCTGGCCGGCCGTGGTGTTCGCGCCGGAGGGCAGCGTGATCTTCGTGGCCGGTCCCCACGCGCCGTTGGTCTCGCTCGCCGCCATCGCCTGAAAATCGTTCGTCCCGTTCGTGTCCGTGTACTGCCCGACGGCGACACACGCGCCGACGCCCACGCACGTCACGTCGCGCAGATCGGCGTTCTGGTTGCCCGCCGGGAAGTTGCTCGCCCCCGCCGGTAGAGTCAGCTTCGCCGCCGGACCCCACGCACCACCGATCTGGGTGACAGTTTGTGCCTGTTGCTCGGCCACCCCGTTGCTGTCGACGTAGTGCCCAACGGCTGCGCAGTTGCCGGCGTTCGCACACGAGATCGACTCGAGAACCGCATCCTGGTTGCTGGGTGCGGTGCTCGCTCCAGCGGGGAGCCCCGTCGCTATCGCCGGGGCCCACGTACCGCTCGCCTCGGTCGCGATCATCGCCTGGTAGTCGCTCGAGCCGTTGCCGTCCGTATACCACCCGACCGCTTCGCAGCTGCCGGCGCCCGGGCACGAAATCGCGCGGATCGTCGCACGCTGATGACCCGCGGCTGTGGTTGCACCCGTCGGCAGGGAGATCTCGCTCGCCGCAGACCAGACCGGAGACGGCGTCGCCGCCCAGACCAGGGTCGCGCCGAGTGCGACAGTCAGTGCTGCAATCGCCACGGCGCCCCACAGGCGCGCACGGCGGGGCCTGCCGATCGATCCCCGCAACCTCATTCCCCGTCGTTCGTACGAACGCGACTCTCCCCGTCGAGGCTACCAAGTTGCGCTGGATTCGACGGCATCGGGCGCGGCGTGGTCCCCCAGGGGGCTATCGAACAGCCGCTCGGTCGCTTGGAGCCGTCGGCGACCCCGCTACCCTCTTAGGCATGCCGAAACGGCCGCTGTTCACCCGGATGGCGATCGAAGTTCGCCGCGACATCGCCGCCGCGCGCGATCGCGATCCTTCGGCTCGTGGGGTTGGGGTCGTTCAGATGCTCGCAACCTGGCCCGGGATCCAGGCCCTCTTGGCCCACCGCGTCGCTCACCGGCTCAGCAGGGCCGGCGTCCCGGTCCTGCCGCGTGCCATCTCGTTCGCCGCACGTGCGGTGACGGGCATCGAGATTCACCCGGCAGCGAGTATCGGCTCGGGGCTCTTCATCGACCACGGTTCGGGTGTCGTGATCGGTGAGACGGCCCGAATCGGAGAGGACGTGACGCTCTACCAGGGCGTTACGCTCGGCGGCACCGGCTTCTCGACCGGCAAGCGCCACCCGACTGTTCAGGACAACGTGACGATCGGGTCTGGCGCGAAGCTTCTTGGCCCGATCACGATCGGCCACGGTGCAAAGATCGGCGCGAACAGCGTCGTTGTCTCCGACGTTCCGGAGAACGCCACGGTGGTCGGTGTGCCCGGTCACCCCGTCCGGGTGGACGGCAAGCGCGTCGAGGGACCCGACGCCGACTGGATTCATCTGCCCGACCCGGTGGCCGATGCGATGCGCGTCCTGAGCACCCGCGTTGCCGAGCTCGAGCGTCAGCTCGCCGAGCTGACCGGCAAACCCTTGACGCACGAAAGCGAGTCCGCGACCGTCCTGCCGCTGCGGCCGGTCCACGGACGTAACCCGGCCGGCGGCTAGTCGCAACGGCGAAGGGACCGCTCCTGCGTTCGCGACGCCAATCGCGGTGGAGCGTCTCGAACGACGCCCGCGCGCAGGCAGCTCCCGCGCCGCTTCTCGCGCGCCGGCTGGCCGCACGACCTCGCTCGACCATCAGGCCGCACAGGCCAGCCGCCCGCCCATCTATGCTGGCTCCATGAGCCAGACGAGCGTCGATGACCCGCGTATCGAGGGCCTGCTCGACGGTCTGAACCCGGCTCAGCGGGAGGCCGTGACCCACGGCGAAGGACCGCTGCTCATCCTCGCGGGCGCCGGCAGCGGTAAGACGCGCGTCCTCACCCACCGCATCGCCTATCTGATCCAGACCGAGCGTGTGCGGCGCGACGAGCTGCTGGCGATCACGTTCACGAATAAGGCAGCGCACGAGATGCGCCAGCGCGCCGAGCTGCTGCTTGGCCATTCCATGCGCGGAATGTGGGTCATGACCTTCCACAGCGCCTGCACTCGGATGCTGCGCGCCGAGGCTGGCCGCCTCGGGTACACGCGCCAGTTCACGATCTACGACCAGGCGGATGCTCGGCGGCTCGTGAAGCAGTCTCTTGACGCCGTTGACGCGGACCCCAAACGGTTCTCGCCGGCGGCTGTGCACGGTCAGATCTCCGACGCGAAGAACCGCCTGCGCGATGCGGCCGAATACCGCTCGCTGGTCGGCTCCTACTTCGAACAGACCGTCGCCGATGCCTACGAGGTGTACGAGCGCGAGCTGGTGCGGTTCAACGCGATGGACTTCGACGACCTGCTCGTGCGCGCCGTCAACCTCCTAGAGCTCTTCCCGGAAGTTCGTGAGCGCTACCAGGCGACCTTCCGCCAGATTCTTGTCGACGAGTACCAGGACACCAACCACGCGCAGTACCGCTGGCTGCGTCTACTCGCTGGCGAGCGGCGCAACCTCGCGGTCGTTGGTGACGACGCGCAGTCGATCTACGGGTTCCGCGGCGCCGATATTCGAAACATTCTCGACTTCGAGCGCGACTTCCCCGATGCGCACATCGTCAAGCTCGAGCAGAACTACCGCTCCACCCAGACGATCCTGTCGGCGGCAAACGCCGTGATCTCCCACAACCGCGACCAGGTCCAGAAAGACCTCTGGACCGACGTGGGGGAGGGCGACCCGATCAGGGTCCGCGCTCTCGCCGACGAGCACGCCGAGGCACGCTTCGTGCTCGGTGAGGTCGAGCGCCTGGTTGGTGAGGGGGTCTCGCGCTCGGAGATCGCGATCTTCTACCGGACCAACGCGCAGTCGCGTGTGCTTGAGGACATCCTCGTTCGCGCCGAGGTGCCCTACCAGGTGATCGGCGGGACCAAGTTCTACGAGCGGGCCGAGATCAAGGACGCGATGGCCTACCTGACACTGCTCGCCAACCCCCAGGACCAGTTGAGCTTCACGCGGATCGCGAACAGCCCACGCCGGGGCCTTGGACAGACGTCGCTGTCGCGTGTCCTCGCTTACGCCGCGACCCTCGGCAAGCCGGTCTGGGACGTGGCCGCAGAGTCCGAGCGGGTTCCTGGGCTGGGCCGCGCGGCGATCACGGCTCTCTCCCGCTTCATGGGCACGATGAGCGAGCTTCGGACGCTGGCGCAGGGCGGCGCGCCGGTCGGCGATGTGCTCGACGAGACGCTTCGCCGCAGCGGCTACTTCGACGCGTTGGAGGCCGAGCGGACGTTCGAGGCGCAGGGCCGGATCGAGAACCTCGAGGAGCTCGTCGGGGTTGCTCGAGAGTTCGATGCGAGCGCCGAGGAGAAGACGCTTGACGCCTTCCTCCAACAGGTTGCGCTGGTCAGCGACGCCGACACACGCGTCGACGATCAGGGGCTCGTGACGCTGATGACGCTGCACAACGCGAAGGGTCTCGAATACCCCATCGTGTTCGTGATCGGATGCGAGGAGGGGATCTTTCCTCACTCGCGCTCGCTCGATGAGGGGTCGCTCGAGGAAGAGCGCCGGCTCTGCTACGTCGGCATCACCCGCGCAATGCGCGACCTGACGTTCACCTACGCGCGACGGCGGTCGCTATACGGAAGCGAGCACTATGGTCTGCGGAGCCGGTTCCTCGACGAGCTCCCGGTCGAGCTGACGGACCGCGACGAGGACTTCGTGGCGTCGGTTGGCGCGTCCGCGGGCAGCGCTGCGTCTCGGCGGCGCGAAACGCTCGGTGGTGGAGGCAGCTGGGCTGCGGCGGCGAGCGCGGGGCGGTCTGGCGCTGCCACGCTCGTCAGCTACCGGCTCGGCGAGGACGTGGTTCACGCGGCGTTTGGCGAGGGCGTGGTGACGGGGATCGAGCCTGGCGGCATTGTCGTCGTTCGCTTCGCTCGTGACCGGTCCGAGCGAAAGCTCGTCGACAGCGCGCCGATGAGCCGCCGGTGAGTCATGCCACGATCATCGACGGCAAGGCAATCGCTGCCGCTCTGCGTGAGCGGATCGCCACGGAGGTTCGGGATTTCGTCGCGGCCAACGGCCGGCCCCCAGGCCTGGCGACGGTTCTCGTCGGGGAGGATCCCGCCAGCGCGGTCTACGTGGGCGGCAAGCAGCGGGCGTGTGCCGAGATCGGCATGGCGGCGTTCGATCATCGGCCGCCGGCTGACATCAGCGAGGGTGATCTCGCCGCCCTGATCGGCGAGCTGAACGCAGACCCGGCCGTCAGCGGGATCATCGTTCAGCTGCCACTTCCGGAGCACCTCGACGGCACGCGGGTGACGGGGCTGGTTGACGCGGCCAAGGACGTCGACGGACTGACACCGATCTCTGCCGGGCTGCTGGCGCTCGGCCGCGACGGACTGCGTCCCTGCACGCCGAGTGGCGTCATCGAGCTGTTGCGCAGCGTCGAAGCCGACATCGTAGGAGCCGAGGCCGTCGTGATCGGGCGCTCGAACCTCTTTGGGAAGCCGATGGCGCAGCTGCTCCTGGCGGAGAACGCAACCGTGACGGTTTGCCACTCGCGCACACGCGACCTTCCCGGGGTCTGTGCTCGCGCGGACATCCTGATCGCGGCGACCGGGCGCCCGCGGATGGTTGGAGCCGGTTGGGTGAAGCCGGGCGCGATCGTGATCGATGTCGGCATCACGCGTCTGGAATCCGGGCTCGTCGGGGACGTCGACTTTGACGCGGTCAGCGAGCGCGCCGGGGCGATAACGCCCGTGCCTGGAGGCGTCGGGCCGATGACGATCGCCTGCCTGCTGCGCAACACGCTACTCGCGGCCCAGGCACAGGCCGCCGGCGGTCAGTAGCCGGCTGGGTGGCGAGCCACGTAGCCGGATGTGTCAGCCAGGAGCGGGCGCCAGCGCGGCCCCTGGAGGCCATTCACCTGTCCGGCGGTGCTCGTGTCAAGGCGGATTCCGGCGATCTGCGCGAACGCGTGGCCGCCGTTGGCGTACACCGTGATCCAGCTGCCCATGCCCTGGGAGGCCCAGACCGTGAACTCGCCCGAGTCGAGTGGCGCTGTCAGGAGCCCGCCGCCGGCAAGCGCGAACGACACCGATCCCGAGCAGTCGTAGCCGTAGGAGATGAAGCTGCCGTGGCCGCCGCCGTAGACGTAGGGGAGTCCGATCAGCTGGTTCCCCGCCCAGATCGCCTGCTGTACCGCCGCCGGTGCGTTCGCGGGAGCAGCGGCGTAGCCGTCCGGCAGGATCTTCGCGGTGTCTCCCGGGACCGTCTGCATGAGCGCTGAGGTAAGCACCGCGGGGCCGTCGCCGCGAGCCATGTGTGCGGCGCGATCGCGGTTCGCCAGGCCACTCTTGGCGGTCGCCACCTCGGCCTGTGCGAGGCTCGCGATGCGGGCGACAGGCGAGAGCGAAGCGCTGACTCGCGGCAGACTTCCGCGGGAGCGCACCACCCGAGCGACCCGCGCGACCGGGCCGTGTTCGAGCGCCACGGCGCGCACGGAAGCGGCCGCGGGGGTCCTGAGGTCAGCTAAAGCGAACGCAGCGGGCGCGCACAGCGCAACCGCGACGAACGGAATCCGTGTCATCCGTCGGAGTCGCAGAAGCGGAAGAAGGTAGCAGCCCAGGTGGTCGTGTCGAGGCAGTCCTGGACGCCGGCAACGCGAATTGCAGGGAAAAACCAGGTGGCGCGGCGCCGCGACGGCTCATCGGCCGCGCGGAGGAGCGCTCAGCGTCGGGCGAGTCCGTAGGCGAGAAGCATGCTGCCAAGCGCCGTGCTCACGGCCGCCAGGACGTAGCCAAGCGTGCTCGGGTGATGCTGGGAGAGAACGGTGAAGAGCTCGGCGATACCGGCGCCGGCGAGCAGGCCGCCGAGCGCCTCGACGCCTGCGAGGCGCCGTCCGCGCACTCCGGCACGAACCAGCTCGTCGGCACGCTCGACGTCCGATGCCGACACGACGTCAGCGCGTGAGCGCCGCGCGAGCAGGATCGCCTCGACGCCGATCTCCTCGACGTAATCGGCCTGGCGTTCCAGCAGCGCACCGACGCTTTCCTGGGAGAAGTCGCGCGGCGCGTGCTTGCCCGCGAGGGAGGTCCGCAACGTCGTCAGGACACGCGCAATTCCCGCGTCCGAGGTGGTCTCGGGAACGTTAGGCACCGCGCCACACCGTTACCGCGCTGCGCCGCGCCTCGCGGCGCTGGTCCTCGAGCGCCGCGCCGATCCGCGACAGGCTGTCAGGTCCGCCGTCGTCGGTCTTGCGAGCGCCAGGAAGCACCCAGTGGCGCAGATTGCCATGCGGCGAGTAGGCGGCTGCGACGCCGGCAAGTGCGCCAAATATCGCGACCGCAATCGGGATGACGATCTTGACGGTGTCTGAGCTGACCGCAAACAGCGCGGCGCCGGCGCCGACCAGGCCCACGACCACCGCCACCACGCCCCACGCGCGCGTCTGCGCGAGATCGAGATGCTCCTCGCGGTGGTAGCGCGCCTCCGCCGCCGAGAGCACGACCGCGCGGTCGGCACTCACGTCGTCCGCGGTGATGGTGCCGCGGGCAACCTCGACATCGGTACCCGACCGGCGGCGTCGCTGCCCCGCATGCGACGGTGCCTCTTGAAGCGACGGTTCGTCCATTCGGGCCGGATCGTAGCGGCGACCGGGGACGTACTTCCGGCGCGTTCGCGGCCTACTGCGTCCGCCACCGCGGCGGGCGCTTCTGCGTGAACGCGGCGGCCCCCTCGAGCGCATCGGGCTCCGCGACGATCAGTTCGAAGAACTCCGCCTGTCGCTTCAGTGCCTCCTCGCGGGACCAGTCGTGCTGGCGCTCGAGGATCTCCTTCGTCGTGCGAACCGCCAGCGGGCTGTTCGCCGCGACCGCAAGCGCCAACTCGATCGCTTCGCTCGAGGCCTGGCCAGACTCGCAGAGACGGTTGACCAGCCCGAGTTCATGGAGCCGTCCGGCCGCCAGCGGCTGACCGGTGAGTGCCATCTCCGCAGCTACGTGGTAGGGGATGCGGCGGGGCAGCCGAACCAGGCCGCCGGCGGCGGCGAACAGTCCGCGGGTGACCTCGGGGATTCCCAGCAGGGCGTCGCGCGCAGCGACGATCAGATCGCACGCCAGCGCGACTTCGAGCCCGCCCGCGAGAGCAAACCCTTCGATCGCCGCGATGAGCGGCTTGCGCGAGGAGCGCTCGGTGATGCCGGCAAACCCGCGCCCCTCGATCCAGGGCCGCTCGCCCGCGGCGAAGGCCCGCAGGTCCATTCCCGCCGAGAAACCGGGCGGGGCGCCTGCCAAGACGCCGACGAGGAGCGTTCCGTCGCCATCCAGCTCGTCGAGCGCAGCGGCGAGTGCGGCGGCCATGGCCCCGTTCACTGCGTTACGAGCCGCGGGCCGGTTGAGCGTGATGAGCAGGAGCGGCTCGCGGCGTTCGACGAGGACCACTGGCTCGCTCACGGCAGCGCGGAGGCTAGCAGTCACGGTAGGTACCACCGCGCTGGGCGAGCGCGACGAGCGACTGCGGCGGTGCGAAGCGCTCGCCGGCCGTGGACGCGAGCCGCTGGGCGCGCTCGACGAACCCCGCCGGTCCGCCCTCGTAGCCATTGATGTACTGAAGAACCCCGCCCGTCCAGGTCGGGAACCCGATCCCGAGGATCGAGCCGACGTTCGCATCGGCGACCGACTCGATCACGCCCTCATCACGGCAGCGGACGGCCTCCAGTGCCTCGATGAAGAGGAGCCGCTCCTGGAGGTCACGCAGCCGCGCCGCTGGCACGCTCGTCCGAGCGCGGTCTTCAAGCCCGGGCCAAAGGCCGGCCCGCCTGCCGTCGGCGTAGTCGTAGAAGCCTGCTCCAGCGGATCGTCCCGGGCGCCGGTGCGCGTCGATCATGGTGTCGATGAGCGCGTCGGAGGCAGCGCCGGCTACAGCAACCCCTTCGGCTGCAGCTGCGGACCGGTACTGCCGGCGGATCGTTCGGATCAGTTCGAGGCTCAGCTCGTCGATCAGCGCCAGCACACCGATCGGATAGCCCGCCGCGAGCGCCGCGCGCTCGACGGACGCGGCGGGGATACCCTCGAGCAGCATCGTGAGTCCTTCATCGATGTACGTCGCGATCACGCGGCTCGTGAAGAAGCCGCGGCCGTCCGCTACGACGATCGGCGTCTTGCCCAGCAGGGCTGCGACGTCGAGGGAGCGCGCGAGCGTCCCGGAGCTCGTCTGGCGGCCCGCGACGATCTCGAGCAGCGGCATCCGCTCGGCCGGGCTGAAGAAATGCAACCCGACAAAATCACCCGGTCTCGAGACGCTGGCGGCGAGCTGCGTGATCGGGAGCGTCGACGTGTTCGATGCGATCAAAGCGTCCGCGGCCGCCACGTGGTCGATCTCCGCCAGCACCGCCGCCTTCAGGTCGACGTCTTCGTAGACGGCTTCGATGACGAGCTGCGCGCCGCCAGCGGCGCGCAGCGAATCCGCCGGCGCGATCCGTGCAAGTAGCCGCTTGGCGTCCGCACGGTCGAGCACTCCACGTTCGATGGCGCGCCGCGCAGCCACCTCCGCCTGAGCCTTGCCGCGGTTCGCGGCCGCCAGCGACGTGTCGCACAACACCACGTCGACCCCGGCCGCGGCGGCGAGGTAGGCGATGGACGCGCCCATCATTCCGGCTCCGAGCACCGCCGCGCGCGTCGGGTGAAAGGGCTCCCTTGCGGTTGGCCGGCGATCGCCGATCGGGTCGCCGGCGCGCACCGCCTAGATGCGCTCGATCACGGTGGCGATCCCCATTCCGGCAGCGGCGCAGAGCGTTACGAGCGCATAACGGCCGCCGACCCGCTCGAGCTCGTCGAGCGCCGTGCCGAGCAGCATCGCCCCGGTGGCGCCGAGCGGGTGGCCGAGCGCGATTGCCCCGCCGTTGACGTTGACCCGGTCGGGGTCGAGGTCGAGATCGCGGACGAAGCGCAGCACCACTGCGGCAAACGCTTCGTTGACCTCGATCACGTCGAGGTCATCAGTTCGGAGCCCGGCACGCTCGAGTGCCCTCCTGCTGGCCGGCGCCGACCCCGTCAACATGATCGTCGGATCGGTGCCCGACAGCGCGGTCGCAACCACGCGCGCACGGGGCACGAGCCCCAGCTCACGCCCGGCCCGCTCGCTGCCGACCGCTACGAGCGCCGCGCCGTCGACGATGCCGGACGAGTTGCCGGCGGTGTGGACGTGATCGATGCTTTCGAGCGAGCGGAATTTCGCAAGCGCGACGGCGTCATAGCCCCCAGCATCGCCGATCGCCGCGAACGCTGGGGCGAGGCTCGCCAGTGCCGCGGCGGTGCTCGCCGGCCGCACGTGCTCATCGACGTCGAGCAGCAGCGCACCAGTGCGGTCGCGCACCGCGACCAGTGAGCGCGCGAAGCGGGCGTCGGCCTGCGCCGCTGCGGCACGGCGCTGTGAGCGCAGCGCGTAGGTGTCGACGTCGTCGCGTGTGAAGCGCTCGAGGGAGGCAATCAGGTCGGCGCTGATTCCCTGCGGCACGAACGACGTCGCCTGTGCGGTCTCGGGATCGTTCGCCCAGGCTCCCCCGTCGGAGCCGATCGGAATCCGCGACATCGACTCGACGCCGCCAGCGAGAACGAGATCCTCCCAGCCCGACGCGACCTTCTGCGCGGCGATGTTGACCGCCTCCAGCCCGGACGCGCAGAAGCGGTTGACCTGCACGCCGGCGACCGCATCGCCAAGGCCTGCCTTCAGCGCGGCCGTCCGTGCGATGTCCATGCCCTGTTCCCCGACCGGCGTGACGACGCCGAGGACGAGGTCGTCGATCCGGTCGGGATCGAGTTCCGCGTTGCGCGCGAGCATCTCGTCGATGAGTCCCACGACGAGGTCGATCGGCTTGATCGTGTGGAGGGCCCCGTCCGGCTTCCCTCTGCCGCGTGGCGTGCGGATCGCGTCGAAGATCAGAGCGTCGCTCGCCGGCACGTGGCGAAGGTTAGAAGGCGGGGCGCCCATTAGATTGTGCCCATGCGCCCAGATCTTCGACGCGTCCGCCCGGCCGAGCTGCTCGCGCTGCTGGCCGCCGTGGTCGCCGCGGTCGCGCTGTTCCTGCCCTGGTATGAGTTCGGCGGCGTTCGGCGTGACGCGTGGAACGCCCTGACCGTTGCCGAGATTCCGGTCGCGCTCGCGGCTGTCCTGGCCTTCGCGCTCGTAACGGCGACTGCCTACCAGCGCTCGCCGTCGCTGCCCGTGTCGCTGGCGGTGTGGACGACGAGCGTCGCACTGATCGCCACGATCGCGATCGCGGTACGGGCGCTGGCCCCGCCGGCGGGCGCCGCGGAGCGTTGCTACGGCCTGTGGCTCGCGCTCGCTGCCGTGGTCGGCATCGTGATCGCAGGCTGGGGTTCGATGAGCGACGAGCGCCCGTACTGGAGCGCGCGCCCCGGCGGCGGATCGCCAGCATGATCGACCGCGATACGGTGCTCCACGTGGCGCGCCTCGCGCGCCTGGCGCTGACCGAGGACGAGATCGGCCGCATGGTCGGGGAGCTCGGTGCCGTACTCGAGCACATCGAGACGATCGCTGCGCTCGACCTCGAAGGAGTGGCGCCGACGAGCCACGTTGTGGAGGTCTCCAACGCACTTCGCGACGACGTGCCGGAGCCTTCGCTGCCGCGCGAGCAGATCCTCGCGGCCGCGCCCTCAGTCGCCGGCGACGGCTTCGCGGTCCCGAGTCCGCAGGCATGACGGATCACGCGCTGGCGTTGACCGCGAGTCAGGCCGCGGCGGCGATCGGCCGTGGCGAGCTGGATCCAGGCCAGCTGTTCGACCTGTACCGCTCGCGAGCGGCCGGCGAGCGTCTCGGCGCCTTCACCTGGGTCGCAGAGGCCGCGCCAGCCGCCGCTACGGGCGGAGCGCTCGGCGGTGTACCGCTCGCGGTGAAGGATCTCTTCTGCACCGAGGGCGTGCCGAGCCAGTCCGGCTCGCGCATCCTCGAGGGCTACAGACCGCCGTACACGGCGACGGTGGTCGAGCGCCTCGCGCGCGCCGGGGCACCGTTGCTTGGGAAGACGAACCAGGACGAGTTCGCGATGGGCTCCTCGAACGAGAACTCGGCGTTCGGTCCGGTGCTGAACCCGTGGGACCAGACCCGCGTCCCGGGCGGATCCTCCGGAGGCAGCGCCGCGGCGGTCGCCGGCGGGCTCGCGCCGTGGGCGCTCGGAACCGATACCGGAGGGTCGATCCGTCAGCCGGCGGCCCTGTGCGGGATCGTCGGCCTCAAACCGACCTACGGTGCCGCATCGCGCTACGGGATGATCGCGTTCGCCTCGTCGCTCGACCAGGCCGGCCCATTGACCCGTGACGTGACTGACGCGGCTCTGCTGTTGAGTCACATGGTCGGCGAGCCCGACCCGCGCGACTGCACCTCGCTTCGATTTCCCGAGCCGATCGTGATGCCGAGCCGAACCGACCTGCGCGGCTTGCGCCTCGGCGTTCCAGCTGAGCTTTCGGGCGAGGGCATCGAACCGGGCGTGCTCGCGGCCTTCGAGGCGACGCTCGAGGTGGCGCGGGCGCTAGGAGCGGACGTCGAGCCATGCGCTCTGCCACACGCCCCGCATGCGCTCGCCGCCTACTACGTCCTCGCGCCCGCCGAGTGCTCGTCGAACCTCGCCCGGTTCGACGGTGTCCGCTTCGGCTATCGATCGCCTGACGCCGCCGACCTGCTGGCGATGTACGAAAGCACGCGCCACGACGGGTTCGGCGCGGAGGTCAAGCGCCGCATCATGCTGGGAACCTTCGCGCTGTCGAGCGGCTATTACGACGCGTACTACGGCCGCGCGCAGCGCGTTCGCACGAAGATCGCTACCGACTTCGCCGCCGCGTTCGAGCGTTTCGACTTCGTGGTGATGCCGACTTCGCCGTGTGTCGCGTTCGAGCTGGGGGCGAAGACAGCGGACCCGTACGCGATGTACGCAAACGACTTCCTCGCCGTGCCCGCGTCGCTCGCCGGGATTCCGGCGATGTCGATCCCGAACGGGTTTGCCGCGCCGCCCGGCGGTGGAACCCCACTACCCGTGGGCTTCCAGCTAGCTGGTCCCGCGTTCAGCGAGAACCGGATGCTCGATGCCGCGTTCGCACTCGAGCAGGCACTCGGCTTCGACGGCAGTTCGATACGCGCGTGAACGTCGCCTACGAGCCGGTGATCGGCCTCGAGATCCACGTCCAGCTGAAGACGCGGACGAAGATGTTCTGTGGCTGCGAGCTGTCGTTCGGCGAGCCACCGAACACGCGCACCTGCCCGGTATGCCTCGGCCTGCCTGGCGCCCTCCCGGTCGCCAACGCTCGCGCGATCCACTTCGCGCTGATGATCGGACTCGCCCTCGGCTGCGAGATAGCGGACCGCTCGATCTTTCATCGCAAGAATTACTTCTACCCCGACCTGCCGAAGGGCTACCAGATCTCGCAGTACGACGAACCGATCTGCCGTGGCGGGGACCTCGCCGGCGTGCGCCTGCACCGCGTACACCTGGAGGAGGACGCCGCGAAGCTGATCCACATTGGCGAGAGCGGCCGGATCCACGGCTCGGAGCAGTCGGTGGTCGACTTCAACCGCGGCGGTACCCCGCTCGTCGAGATCGTCACCGAGCCCGAGCTGCACTCCCCCGAGCAGGCGCGCGAATGGCTGACGCTGCTGCGCGCGACGCTGCGGAGCCTCGGCGTCAGCGACGTCAACATGGAGGAGGGCTCGCTCCGTGCCGACGCGAACGTGTCGTTGCGGCCCGCCGGATCGAGCGAGCTCGGCAGGAAGACCGAGCTGAAGAACATGAACTCGTTCCGCTTCCTCGAACGAGGAATCGCCGCCGAGATCAATCGCCAGCAGGCCGTACTCAGCGCCGGCGGGAAGATCGAGCAGGAGACGCTCCACTTCGATCCTGCGACCGGCGCGATCACATCGTTGCGCTCGAAGGAGGAGGCGCAGGATTACCGCTACTTCCCCGAGCCGGATCTGGTTCCGATTGCGACCACGGCACAGATGCTCGCCGACGCGGCTGCGGAGCTCGGCGAGCTGCCGAGCGCGCGCGCCGAGCGCTTCGTGAACGAGTACGGGCTGGCCGGCGAGAGCGCCCACGTGCTCGCCTTCCGCGGCGAGCTTGGCGACTACTTCGAGGCGGCGGTGGCCGGCGCCGGGAGCGCAAACGCCCAGCAGGTGGCGAACTGGATGACCCAGTTGGTCGCACGGATCGGAGACGAGGATCCGGCGCAGAGCCGCGTCGCGCCGCCTGCGCTGGCGGCGCTCGTCGCGATGGTTGCGGAGCGCAAGGTGAGCGCAGCAGCAGCGCGCGAGGTGCTTGATGAGCTCGTTGCTCGCGGCGGCGAGCCCGCGGCGATCGTCGCGCAGCGCGGTCTGGGGGCGCTCGAGGGCGAGGACGGCGATCTCGCGGGCACCGTCGAGCGGGCAATCGCCGCCGACCCGTCGGCGGCCGAGCGCATCCGAGGCGGCAACGACAAAGCGATCGGTGCGCTGATCGGCGCCGTGATGCGCGAGACGCGGGGCCGGGCGGATGGGGCCGAGGTGACGCGGCTGATTCGCGAACAGCTCGGGCTCTGACACGAGCGCCGTCGCGCAAACGTCCGATCTGGCCAAGCGCCGGCACCGCTTCTTGGCCAGCGGGCCAAGGACGCGGGGGCGGCGCAGGCCGATCATGCTGGTCATGAACGCCAACAACGCGAAGTCACGTTTTCTGCTTCTGCCCGAGCTCCGCGAGCAACCGGTCGGTTCCAAGCAGCCTGTGTTGCGGCGCTACAGCCTCGCGCGGCTGCCGGTCGACCGTGCGGCGCCACTCGGGGAGAAGCGCGTCCGGGACTAGCCGGGCCGCGTCGGCGCGCCCCGCCGGCGGGGCCGAGGCGTAAGCTGCTGCTCATGAGCGACGAGCAGAAGCCCTCGCGGCTTCACAGCATGGGCCGGCACGTTCTCGCGGCGCTGGTTTTGCTCGTCTGTGCCTACCTTCTGCTTCACCTCCTGTTCCACGTCGTGATCTTCGTCGCGACGATCGTGGCGATAGTCGTCGCGGTCGCCGGGGCGATCTGGGCCATACGCGTCCTCTTCTGAGCGGTGGCCTACGTCCTGATCTGCCTCGCGTCGGGGGTGGTGGGGGCGGTGATCGCATCGCGCAAGGGAAGTTCGTTTCCGCTGTGGTTCGTGCTGAGTGCGGTCGTGCCGGTGCTCGGCCCGGTGGCGGCGCTGCTCTACCGCCGCGAGAGCGAGACGCCACTGCGGCGGTGCCCGACGTGCGGTGGCGCGGCGCGCGTCTACGACGCGATGTGCATGCGTTGCGGCGCTGATCTCGAATACCCGCAGCCGAGCGAGATCATCGAGCCTGACCCCTCGCGACGCGTCCGCGCGAAGCTCTGAGCGCTCTGCAAGCCAGCTGTAGGTGGTTTGCGCCACATCCGCCTGACGCTATTCTGGATTTCGGGCCCGCGGCCGCGCCGGCTCGACCACATCAAAGACGAATTCGAACACGCCGAAAGGAGGTAGCGCGATGCGAGCAGTTGACGCTGTGATGGAGTGCCTCAAAGCCGAAGGTGTCGATGTCGTATTCGGGCTACCTGGTGGAGCGAACCTCCCGACCTACGACGCGTTCTACGACGCCGGGATCCGGCATGTCCTGGTGCGCCACGAGGCGGGCGGTGGGCATGCCGCCGAGGGCTATGCGAAAGCCACCGGGAAGGTCGGTGTTGCGTTCGCGACCTCGGGCCCGGGCGCAACCAACGTCGTGACCCCGATCGCCGACGCGATGATGGATTCAGTGCCGGTGGTCTTCTTCACCGGCCAGGTGCGGACCGAACTGCTTGGCACCGACGGGTTCCAGGAGGCGGACACGATCGGCATCACGATGCCGATCGTGAAGCACTCCTACATGATCCAGCACCCGCTCGAGCTGCCGCGTGTCATCCACGAGGCGTTCTACATCGCTCGCAGCGGCCGCCCAGGACCGGTGCTGATCGACATCCCGGTCGACCTCTCGCGGGCGGACATCCCGTACGAGCCGGTCCAGCAGGTCGACCTGCCGGGTTATCAGCCGACGGTCGACGGAAACCAGAAGCAGATCCGCCAGGCAGCGAAGGCGCTCGCCGCGGCGCGCCGTCCGGTGATCTACGCCGGGGGCGGTGTGATCAACGCAAACGCGGCAGCTGAGCTGACCGAGTTCGCGACAGCCGGCCGTTTCCCGGTGACGTGCACGTTGATGGGTCTTGGCGGGTTTCCGGCGAGCAACCCGCAGTGGCTCGGCATGCTTGGCATGCACGGCACGCGCACGGCGAACTACGCGATGGACGGCGCCGACCTGATCTGCGCGGTCGGCGCTCGGTTTGACGACCGGATCACGGGGAAGCTGTCCGAGTTCGCGCCGCACGCAAAGTTCATCCACATCGACGTCGATCCGGCGGAGATCTCGAAGAACGTCCCGGCGCACATCCCAATCGTGGGAGATGCCAAGCGAATCCTCGCAAAGCTGATCGTCGAGTACCGCGCGCTTGAAGCCGATGCGTCGCGCCTTGACGACTGGTGGACGCAGATCGACGCGTGGCGGGAGGAGTACCCGCTGCGCTACGAAGACTCGGCCGACAGCGAGATCAAGCCGCAGTACCTGATCCAGGCGCTTCACCAGGCGACAGGCGGCGACGCGATCGTCGTCTCTGACGTCGGTCAGCACCAGATGTGGGCCGCGCAGTACTACGGGTTCGAGCGGCCGCGCCACTGGATCAACTCGGGCGGGCTCGGCACGATGGGGTTTGGTCTGCCGGCGGCGATGGGCGCGCAGGTCGGCTGCCCGGACGCGGTCGTGTGCGCGGTCAGCGGCGACGGCTCGATTCAGATGAACATCCAGGAGCTTGCGACGTGCTCACAGAACGGGATCCCGGTGAAGGTGTTCATCATGAACAACGGCTACCTCGGCATGGTTCGCCAGTGGCAGGAGCTGTTCTGGGACCGTCGCTATAGCCAGGTCGACATGGGCGAGTTCCCCGACTTCGTGAAGCTCGCTGACGCATACGGCGCGACCGGGTTCCGCTTCTCGGACAAGAACACGCTCGTGGACGACATGCGTGAGGCGATCGCAACGCCGGGGCCCGTGCTCGTCGACGTGCGCGTGACGCGCGAGGAGAACACCTATCCGATGATCGCGCCCGGCGCCGCCGCTCGCGACATGGTGGGGTGATCGGCGTGGGTGAGCCGGGAACAAAAGAGCTGCTGAGCCTCGAGGAGCTGGACGCAGCGGTTGGCCTGCGGACCGGTCGCAAGCACGTGCTCTCGATTCTGGTCGAGAACAAGCCTGGTGTCCTGACCCGTATCGCGGGCCTGTTCGCGCGGCGCGGGTTCAACATCGAGACGCTGACCGTCGGCCCGACCGAGGACGGTGAGAAATCCCGCGTGACGCTGACGGTCGACGGTGCTCTGCATCCGATCGACCAGGTCACCAAGCAGCTGCACAAGTTGATCAACGTGATCAAGATCCGCGACCTCGAGCCGGCCGGGACCGTCACGCGGGAGCTGGCACTGTTCAAGGTCGCTGCGGAGGGCAGCGCGCGCGGTGAGCTGCTCGAGTTCTGCGAGATCTTCCGCGGACGCGTCGTCGACGTGACCAAGCGCGCCGTGGTGATCGAGATCACCGGGGAGCAGGACAAGGTCGAGGCGTTCGCGCAGGTCGTGCGGCCCTACGGGCTGATCGAGATGATGCGAACCGGCGAGATCGCGATGGCGCGCGGGCGGGGCGAGACGTAGTGGCGGACCTCGACGCGTAGTGGCGGAGGTCGGGCAGGAGCGGCCCGCCGCCGAGCTCGACGCCGGCGCAGACCCGTTCGCGATCGACGCGGCGTCGCGGGTGCGACTCCAGGCTCAGGTCGACCGAGCGGTTCGCGCCGGTCGACGCGGTGGCACGCGGCTCGTTGCGGCTACGTGGCGGCTTCCCAGCGCGGTCGACCCTGCCGAGGTCGTCTTCGCGTCGCGCCGCGCGGGCGAGGCGTGGATCTGCATCGAGCAGCCTGAGCGCGACGGGGCGGCGTTCGCGGGCGTGGGTGCCGCGATAACGCTCGAGGACCGCGGGCCCGGGCGGTTCGAGCGCCTCGCCGATCGCTGGCGCGCAGTGGCGTCGGCAGCGCTCTGGGAGCCTTCTGACGGACCGTTCGGGAGCGGCCTCGTCGCGGCCGGCGGGTTCGCTTTCGCGGATGAGGGCGGCGGCTCGGTCGCCTGGTCGGACTTTGCGCCGGCGTCGCTCGTCGTGCCCGAGGTTGCGCTTGCGCGCCGCGACGGTGAGACCTGGTGCACCGTCGCGGCCCTGTCGCAGCCCGGAGATCACCCGGACTCGGTGCTGGCGCGAGTCGAGGAGCGGCTTTCCGCGCTTCGCGCGCGCCCGCTTCCGTTGCTCGATCCGCACCCCACGGAGCGTCACCAGATCGGCGGGTCGCTCGCGCCCGAGCACTACGAAGCGGCGGTCGAGCGGGCAGTCGAGCTGATTCGCCGCGGCGACATCGAGAAGATCGTGCTCGCGCGCGAGGTCGAGGTTCACGCTCCGCGCGCACACGACGTCGCGGCCGTGTACGACGTGCTCCGCGGCGCGTTCGGCGGTTGCTTCGTGTTCGCGGTCGGACGCGGCGATGCGACGCTCGTCGGCGCAAGTCCCGAGCTGCTCATCCGCCGAGAAGGCCTCCGGGCGAGCACGCTCGCACTCGCCGGCTCGACCGGTCGAAGCGCCGACCCCGCGGTCGACGACCATCTCGGCGAGCGGATGCTTCGCTCCGCCAAGGAGCGCAGCGAGCACGCGATCGTGGCCGCGCGAATCGAGCGTGAGCTGCGCCAGCACGCGGTCTGGGTGACCATGCCGAGTGAACCCTCGGTCGTTCGGATCGCCAACATCCAGCACCTCGCGACGCCGATCCGCGCGCAGCTCGCCGAACCGGTGGATGCCACGCTGCTGGCCGGGCTGCTGCATCCGACGCCGGCGCTCGGGGGCGAGCCTGCGGAGCGAGCACTGCCGCTGATCCCGGCGCTCGAGGGGATCGACCGGGGCTGGTACGCCGGGCCTGTCGGGTGGACCGATGCTAACGGCGATGGGGAGTTCTTCGTCGCGCTCCGCTGCGCGCTCGTCGAGGGTCGCGTCGCGCGCTGCTACGCAGGCGTCGGCGTGGTAGCGGACTCGAACCCGAGCGCCGAGCTCGCCGAGACCGAGGTCAAGCTGGGGGCCTTGCTGCCCGTGCTCAGCTGAGCTGCCGCAGTGGCAGATCAGCGCCCGGGCGTGATGGCGCGCAGGCGCCGGTGGAGCGCGAGATTTGCGGCGCGCGTCACGCGCACGTGGAGCAGGGTCGACCGATCGGTGCTGGCGAGCCCGCCGTGCAGCGCGTCCGCCAACTCCGCGAGTCCGCCCGGGGCCTCGTAGCGCAGCCCGTAGGCCTGCGCTACCGCCTCGAAGTCAAGTCCCGTGGGGGTCGCGACGTGTGTTTCGTAGACGTCCGTCTCGCCGGATATCGGCAGGTGGTCGAAGATGCCGCCGCCGCCGTTGTCAATCAGCACGATCGTCAGCGCCAACCCAAGCCGACCGGCGCACAGCAGTCCGCCGACGTCGTGGGCGAAAGCGACGTCGCCGATCAGCGCGAGCACCGGAGCGGCCGCGGCACTGGCCCCGTAGGCGCTGGAGAGGGTGCCATCGATTCCGTTCGCGCCGCGATTGGACAGGACGCGGGGCGGCTCCGCGCGTACCGGCCACACCGTTTCGATCTCGCGCACCGGCATCGACGACGCCACGAACAGCAGCGCGTCGGCCGGGAGTTGCTCGCCGAGTAGCAGTGCGACCGGCAGCTCGCCGAGAGCTTCGTCACCGAGCAGATCGGCGACACCGGCGGCGATCCGTGCATCAGCGCCTCGCCACGCCGAAAGCCAGTCCGCCGGCGCGGCGGGGGGTGGGGAGAGCAGGCCTGGGTCCGCGCGCAGCGAGTCCGACACAACGGCGTCGGGATCCTGCCAGGCGCCCTCCGGGTCGATCGCGATCTGGCGGACGTCCGCGAGTCCGGCCAGCCACGAGCGTAGCGGCTTGGACGTTGGAAGCTCGCCGACGCGGATGACAACCTCGGGACGATGTTCGACGGCGAACGGCTGGTCGCGCAGCAGCAGGTCGTAGTGCGCGATTGCAGCCGCGCCCGAGCGAGCGCGAGACAGGGGGTCCGCCAGCAGCGGGTACCCGCAAGCAGCGGCCAGCGCTGTCAAGGCCGGCGGTGGAGCGTTGCCCGCGCCCGCGACGATCACCCCGCGCGCCGGAGTCGCGATCAGATCGCCGAGGTCGACGGCGGCGGGCGCCGGTCGCGGCCGGAGCACCCACGGCCTGCGGTCAGCGCGCCCGGGCGGCACCTCGAGCGGTCCGCCCGGCACGAGCGGCTCGCGCAGCGGCCAGTTCAGGTGGACCGGCCCGGGACGCTCGCCGGTCGCTTCGGCGACAGCACGGCAGGCGAGCATGCGGACCCAGCGCAGACGCTCCGGCGTCGCCTCGTGTGTGCCGACCTCGAAGAACCAGCGCACCGCGCTGCCGTACAGCTTGATCTGGTCGATCGCCTGACCGGCGCCGACCTCGCGCAGCTCGGCAGGACGGTCCGCGGTCAGCAGGATCAGCGGCACGCGCGCGTACGACGCCTCGATCACCGCCGGAGCGAGGTTTGCCGCCGCTGTCCCTGACGTGCACGCGACCGCCACCGGGCGGCCGCTCGTCTTCGCGAGCCCGAGCGCGAAGAATCCGCCGCAGCGCTCATCGACGTGCGAGAACGCACGCAGGTGCTCGTTGCGGGCGAGGGCCAGCACCAGCGGCGCCGAGCGCGACCCGGGCGAGGTGCACGCGGCCGTTACGCCGCAACGCGCGAGCTCGTCCACGAAAGCGCCGATCAGGACGTGTGTATCGAGCGCGGTCGTCAAGATGGTGGAGTGGCGGAGACGGTTGTGTTGCTGCACGGGTTCGGCGGCACGGCGCGCCACTGGGACCGCGTCGTCGCTCTGACCGACCCCGAACGCTACTCGCCGGTCGCCATCGAGCTCAGCGACGCGCGGCCGCTCTCCCGCGCCGGCGTGCTCGATCTCGTCGCGGCGGTCGATGCGGAGCGGTTCGTTCTCTGCGGCTACTCGATGGGCGGACGCGTGGCGCTTCACGTCGCGGCGGCGATGGCGGACCGGGTGTCACGCCTCGTGCTCGTGTCGAGCGGCGCCGGAATCGAGGACGAGCGAGCCCGGCTCGCTCGTGCGGCCGCGGACGAGGTGCTGGCGCGATCGATCGAGAATGGCTCAATCGAGGAGTTCGTCGCGCGCTGGCGTCGGACCGCGCTGTTCGCCGGCGATCCCGAATGGGTCCATGAGGAGATCGCGGCGGATCAGCGCCGCTTGACTCCCGCACAGGTTGCGGCGACGCTGCGTGCCTATGGCCCCGGTGTCCTCGCGCCCCTGTGGGGGAACCTCGGCGAGCTCACGATGCCGACCGTGATCCTCGTCGGCGCACGCGACGCGACATATCGTGAGATCGGTGACCGACTCTTTTACGAGCTCCCGCACGCGCGGTTGCAGGCGATTCGGGGGGTCGGCCACCGCGTCGCGCTCGAGGCGCCACGGATCGTCGTCTCGGCCTTCGCCCCGCCGGCGCCAGCCAGCCTGGCGTGGTTCTAGTGGACGGGATCGGTCGAGCGCGGCGAGCACGCCGCCGCGCGGATCAGAGCTTTGCGGCGAGGCGCGCGAGCGAGGCGAGCTGCGTAAGCGAGATGTGGCTCGACTCGACGACCGCGCCGTAGGTGTGCGTGCCGGATACGGCGGTGATCACCTGTCCGGTGAGCCCGGCGAGCTTGAGGGTCACGTATACCGCGGGGACACCGAGGCCGTGGTAGTCGTTGATCGTCCACTTCGCGGCGTGCGAGGTCTTCTCCTCGGCCGCGAGGTTCTTCTTGACGCCCGCGATCGAGAGTGCCTTCGAGGTGGTCGCGACCTGAAGCGTCACCGCCTTCTCGATCTCCGGCAGGGTCTTCTGCGGCCCGTAGGTGCAGGAGGTCTCAACGCTCGAGATGAAGTGATCCTTCGCAACCGCCGGCAGATGAGTCGTGTTCGCGATCGGTGCCGGAACCTTGTATCCGACGATCGCGGACACCGCGGCGGCGCTCACCCGGCTGCACGGGGACGGCGTGGCGGCCTGCGCGCCCGTGGCCAGGAGCGCCACCAGCGACGCCGCGGCCGCGAGCACTCCGGGGACGCGCGCGAAGTGAGGGATCGGGGCGACGATGCCAGACAAGCTAGCGGCTGCCGGCGTCCAGCGCGCTGGTGCCCCGCGATCAGCGGACTGCGGGAGCCGCGGCGAGCTGCGGTCGGCCGCTCGCAGCGACACGCCCAGCGGTACCGGCGCGCGCGGCGAGCTGCGGTCGGCCGCTCGCAGCGACACGCCCAGCGGTACCGGCCCGCGCAGCGAGCGCGCTTGTCTAGGAGACCGCCACGCCGAGCCCCGGCTCGCGCGGAACCGTGATCCGGCCGCCGACAGCCGGAAACGGTGCAACCGAGCCGGCGAACAGGCCGAGCGTGGCGAGGCCGCAAGCGGGCAACGGCGCCAGTGCCGCCGCCGCGTGCAGCGCGGCCGCTATCCCGATCGGTCCGTCGTAGGTCGAGGCGAGGTAGACCTCGGCGCCGCTGGCGCGCACGAGAGCGCCCGCCGCGAGAAGGCCCGAGATGCCGCCGCAGCGTGCGACCTTCAGGCAGACGGCGTCGGCGACCCGCGCGGTGAGCGCGCCTGGCAGCGCGGCGGTCTCATCGATCGCGATCCGAACCGCAACTCGCTGGCGTAGCTCGGCGGTCGCCGCCAGGCCGCGCACCGGCTCCTCGACGAGTTCGAGGCCAAACTCGCTGAGCGCCTCGAGCGCCGTCACGGCCTCCGCGACGGTCCACGCACCGTTTGCGTCCAAGCGGAGCTGCGGCTCAGGGCCGATCGCCTCGCGGACGCGGCGTACGCGGGCGAGGTCGTCGCCGACGCCCACCTTGACCTTCACGCACTCGTAGCCGGCCGCCACGTGTCCCGCCGCGGTCGCAGCAGCCCGATCGGGGTCGAGCGCGCCGATGCTCGCGCCGACCGCGACCATGTGCGCGGGATCCTCGGCAAGCAGGTCGCAGACCGGTTTGCCTGCTCGCTTGCCGGCCAGATCCCACAGCGCGAGGTCGATCGCCGCGTAGGCTTGTGGCAGGTCGACGACCGCGCGACAGCGGTCGATCAGGATCGGCGCGCCGGGTTCGCCAGGTTCCGCCACGACGTCGGCGTAGGCTTCGAGCGCGCCGACGACCGCATCAATGCCAATGCCGTCGTAGGACTCGAGGGGCGCCGCCTCGCCGAGACCGATCAGGCCGTCGTCGTCGGTCAGCGTCACTTCAACGAGCTCACGCGCCTCGATCGTTCCATGGGCCGTCAGCTGCGGTGTGGTGAAGCGGCGCTCGCATCGCTCGAGCGACAGCCGCATCAGCTTGCGAGGATCCCGGCGCTCAGGAGCAGGCAGTAGAGCAGCGCAAGGACGCCGCTGCGCGCAAGCGCCGCGTTCAGCGAAGGTCCGTCGGTGTGCGTCAACACGGTGCGAGCGAGGCCGACCGCGACCGGAGTCGCGAGGAGCGTCAGCGCCAGCCATGCCGACAACGACCCCGCGAGCCAGCAGACCAGCCCGGCGGCGAACGCAAGGACGAGCATCGCGATGAAGACGATCCGCATCCGGCGGCGCCCGAGGCGTACCGCGAGCGTGCGCTTGCCCGCCCGGCGGTCGGTTTCGATGTCGCGGATATTGTTGACGACGAGAATCGCGGCGATCAGGAGCCCGACGGGGACCGCCAGGACGAACGCCTCCCACGGGAGGTCGCGGCGCTCGACAAAGTACGAGCCGGTGACGGCGACTATCCCGAAAAACAGGAAGACAAAGACCTCACCAAGGCCCTCGTAGCCGTAGGGGCGCGGGCCGCCCGTGTAGAGGACGCCGGCAAGGATCGAGGCGGCGCCGACCGCGAGCAGCAGCCAGCCCGCGACGGCTATCAGGTAGACGCCGCAGAGCACCGCCAGGCCGAAGGTCACGTATGTCGCAACGAGCACGCGCCGAGGAGGGACGAGTCCGCCCGCGGTGACGCGCATCGGGCCGAGACGGTCGTCGGTGTCGGCGCCGCGTCGTGCGTCCGAGTAGTCGTTCGAGAGGTTCGTGCCGATCTGGATCAGCATCGCGCCGAGCAGCGCGGCG
>CAYQZU010000017.1:0-47711 GCA_964422115.1 uncultured Solirubrobacteraceae bacterium
TCGCTCGGCGGCTACGAGCCGTCGTGGTTCACCTTCACGATCTCGGTCTGGCTGTGGCTGACGGTGATCTTCGCGAACATGGCGGAGGCGTTCGCCGAGGGGCGCGGTCGTGCGCAGGCCGACACGCTTCGCTCGATGCGCAAGGAGACGATGGCGACGATGGCGGACGGCAGCACGCGCCCCGCAGCTGAGCTCGCGCGCGGCGACATCGTCGTCGTCGTTGCGGGCGAGGTGATTCCGGGCGACGGGACCGTGATCGACGGAATCGCGACGGTCGACGAATCTGCGATCACAGGCGAGTCGGCGCCGGTGATCCGCGAGTCGGGCGGCGACCGCAGCGCCGTAACCGGTGGCACACGCGTCACTTCCGACAGGATCGTCGTCGAGATCACCCAGGAGCCGGGCAAGTCGTTTCTCGACCGGATGATCGCGCTCGTGGAAGGCGCTGAGCGGCGCAAGACGCCGAACGAGATCGCCCTCAACATCCTGCTCGCCGGCCTGACGCTGATCTTCATGATCGTCGTCGCCACGCTACGGCCGTTCGGCCTCTTCTCACAAACCCAGATCTCTGAGACGACGCTGATCGCGTTGCTCGTCGCCTTGATTCCGACGACGATCGGCGCTCTGTTGTCGGCCATCGGTATCGCCGGCATGGACCGCCTTGTCCGCCGCAACGTTCTCGCCCTGTCCGGTCGTGCGGTGGAGGCCTCCGGCGATGTGGATGTTCTCCTCCTCGACAAGACCGGCACGATCACGCTCGGCAACAGGCAGGCTTCAGAGTTCTTTCCGATGCCCGGAGTCGCTGAGGCGGAGCTCGCGCAGGCAGCGCAGCTCGCCTCCCTGGCCGACGAGACGCCCGAGGGCCGCTCGATCGTCGTACTTGCCAAGCAGTACGGGATCCGCGAGCACGACATGTCCGCCGGCGATGCGACCTTCGTTCCGTTCACGGCTCAGACGCGGATGAGCGGAGTCGACTGGAACGGGCAGCAGCTGCGCAAGGGCGCGGGCGACGCAATCATCGCGTGGGTCCGCAACGAGGGCGGCGAGGCGCCGCCGGAGCTTCAGGCGCAGCTCGACCGGATCGGCCGCGAGGGCGGCACGCCACTTGCCGTCGCTCGCGACAATCAGATCCTCGGTGTCGTGTATCTGAAGGACACGATCAAGCAGGGCATGAAGGAGCGATTCGAGCAGCTCCGGGCGATGGGCATCCGGACGGTCATGGTCACGGGCGACAATCGTCTCACGGCCGCGAAGATCGCCGAGGAGTCCGGGGTCGACGACTTCCTCGCCGAAGCAACCCCGGAGGCGAAGCTCGCGCTGATTCGGGAGCAGCAGGCCGCCGGACGCCTCGTTGCGATGACCGGCGACGGAACCAACGACGCGCCGGCACTCGCCCAGGCCGACGTCGGCGTCGCAATGAACACCGGTACGCAGGCGGCTCGGGAGGCGGGAAACATGGTGGATCTCGACTCCAACCCGACGAAGCTCATCGAGATCGTCGAGGTCGGCAAGCAGCTGCTGATCACCCGCGGAGCGCTCACCACGTTCTCGATCGCGAACGATGTGGCGAAATACTTCGCGATCCTGCCGGCGATCTTCATCACCACCTACGCGGCTTCGCACACTGCGAAGAGCCCACTCTGGGTCCTCAACATCATGAACCTCGGCACGCCGCAGTCGGCGATCCTGTCGGCCGTCATCTTCAATGCGATAGTGATCCCGCTCCTCATCCCGCTCTCACTTCGGGGTGTGCGCTACCGGCCGATCGGCGCCAGCGCGCTGTTGAGGCGTAATCTCCTGATCTATGGCCTCGGCGGCATCATCGCTCCCTTCGTCGGCATCAAGGCGATCGACCTCGTCGTGCACAACCTCCTCGGCGGCTAGGCTCGGCGAAGCCGGGCGGCCGGTCGCGCGCGTCCTGGAACCGACCCGCTAACCGGGCGGAGCGAACGTGACTGAATCGCCGCGACGTGGGTCGCACCGCGTGTTTCTTGGCATGGCTGCCGGCGTCGGTAAGACCTATCGGATGCTGGCGGAGGGCCAGGCAGAGGCCGAGGGCGGCCGGGACGTTGTGATCGGGCTCCTCGAATCGCACGGCCGCGCCGAGACAGACATCCAGGCGCGCGGACTCGAGATCCTTCCGCGGCGTCGCGTCCCCTATCGCGAGACGACCGTCGAGGAGATGAATCTCCCGGCGATCCTCGCGCGCGCACCCGAGCTGTGCCTGATCGATGAGCTCGCGCACACCAATGCGATTGGCGTCGAACACGCCAAGCGCTGGCAGGACGTCGCCGACGTGCTCGACGCGGGGATCGATGTCTTCTCAACCGTTAACGTCCAGCACCTCGAGAGCCTCAACGACCAGGTCGCAGACCTGACCGGCACTCGGGTTCGAGAGACGATCCCTGACGCGGTCCTCAATTCGGCCGACGAGGTTGTCCTGATCGACCTGACTCCGCGCGCGCTGATCGAACGTCTGCGTGCGGGAAAGATCTATCGGCCCGACCGCATCGAGGCCGCGCTCAACAACTTCTTCAAGGTCGAGAACCTGTCCGCCCTGCGAGAAGTGGCGCTCCGCCAGGTCGCCGAGGAGGTCGAGGCCAAGAGACTCACGCCCTCCGGGCCGGCGCGCGAGGAGCGCCTCACACAAACCGCGGCGCCTCAGGCTGTCGGTGAGCGGCTGCTCGCGCTGATCAACCTCTCGCCCGCGTCACAACGCGTCGTTCGCCGCTCCTACCGCTCGGCGCAGCGCCTGAGCGCCGATCTCGACCTGCTTCACGTCGCTCGCCCCGGATCGCTGGCCAAGCTCGAGCAGAACCCACAGCTTGGTGCGATCAGGCGCCTCGCAGCGGTCCTTGGAGCGCACCTCCTGGTGGAGGAAGGCGACAGCATCGCCGAAGTCGCCGCGCGTGTGGCACGCGACCGCGGAACGACCTACGTCCTGATGGGCAGACCGAACCCGCGCGGAGCCCTTCAGCGCCTCTCCAAGCCCGCGCTACCCTACGAGCTGATGCGCGAATTGCCGGGCGTTGACCTTCGGCTCGTTGCCGACCGCACGCAGTTGCCTGCGAGTCAGCCGTGACGACCACCCTGATCCTGGCCGTAGTCCTCGTGGCTTTGCTCGTCGCGATCATCGCCCGCGAGCTGGCAGGTCGGCGTCCGCGGCATCTGACACCGTCGTCGCAGCGAATCGTGTTCCCGTTCGTGGCACAGGGCCTCTCGCAGCGCGGCCTTGACGCGGCTCTGCGCCTCGCACGCAACGAGGCCGCAACCCTCGTCCCGGTCTTCCTCGCGCGCGTTCCCCTACACCTTCCGCTCGACACCGCGTTGCCCCGCGAATGCGAGTCTGGCCTGCCGCTCCTCGACGTTGTCGAGCAGCGCGCGATGATGGCCGGGGTTCCTGTCGACTCGCGCATCGAACGCGGCCGAACCCTGCGTCACGCGCTGACCGAACTCGCCTCCCACGAACAGTTCGACACGATGGTCGTCGCCGCGGTCGACGCGACCGAGACGGGGTTTCATCCCGACGACATCGGCTGGTTGCTCGAGAACGTCGACGGCGAGATCATCGTCATTCGCTCCGGCGGGCGGATCGGGTTCGCTCCCCGCAACGGACGGGTGCGTCGCCTGCGCCGCGCTCAGCCCGCGAACCGGTAGCCGACCCCGGAATCGGTTCGGATGAAGTGCCGGCCCCCCTGGCCGTCGGCAAGCTTGCGCCGCAGGTTCGCGATGTGGGTACGAAGGAGCGGCGTCGCGTCCGCGTACTCGGGTCCCCAGACCTCGCTGAGAAGCGTCCGGTGCGTCATCAGGAGACCGCGATTCACCGCCAGGGTGCGCAGCAGGGAGAACTCCAGCGGGGTCAGGTGAACTTCGGCGCTGTCGAGCGTCACCGTGTGCGCCGCGATGTCAACCACCAACCCCCCCACCTCGATTCTTGGCTCGATCTCTGCGCGTCCGGCGCGTCGGAGCACCGCCTGCAGCCGCGCAACGAGCTCGCCTGGACCGAACGGCTTCGTCACGTAGTCGTCTGCGCCGGCACCGAGAGCTGCGATCTTCGACTCCTCCTCATCGACCGCCGAAAGCACGATGATCGGCATCTCGCTCCATGCGCGCAGCTCGCCGCACACCTCGAGACCGGGGCGGTCGGGCAGCATCAGGTCGATGATCGCCGCATGCGGCCCGGTCAAGGCCGCCCGGTCGAGAGCCTCCTCACCGGTCGCCGCCGTGGTCACCTCGTAACCGGCGCCGTGGAGTACCAAGCGCAAAGCGCGAAGGATCTGCGGGTCGTCGTCGCAGACGAGGATTCGTTCCCCCGCCATCAGCGTCGCGCCGGTTCCCGGGCGTCGGCCGGCCCCAGGCCTTGGGCGGGCGTCGCCGACCGGCTCGCCGCCTGCTCGCGCGGTTCGACCTCCGACGGTGCTACCGGCAGCTCAACAGTGAAACTGGTTCCCTGGCCCGGTAGCGACTCGACAGTAATCCGACCTCCTGCCAGCTCGACGAAGCCGCGGGCGATCGCCAGGCCAAGCCCGGAACCCTGGTGCCCCGGTTCCGCCGTCGGCGAGCGGTAGAACGGGAGGAAGATCCGCTCGAGCTCGCCAGGGCTGACACCCGGACCCTGATCGGTGATCCTGACGCGGACCTGGCCGCCGGCAGCGTGCGCGCGAACTGCAACGGGCTTGCCACCCGAGTACCGGACCGCGTTTTCGAGCAGGTTCGCGAAGGCGCGCTCAATCTGGCCCGCGTCACCCCACAGCTGCGGGAGATCCTCGTCTACGGCGATGCGAAATCCGGAGTCGCCGCCGGCCTCAACGCCGGCAATTGCCTCGCCAATCACCTCCTCGAGCGAGTAGCCCGCGTGTCGCTGCTCGAGCTCGCCGGCCTGCAGGCGTGACAGGTCGAGCAGCTTCTCGACGAGGCGCGACAGCCTCATTGCCGCCTCGATAACGACAGCACGCGCCTCGGCGACCTCGCCGGAGGGCGAACCTCGCGGGTCCAGCGCGCTGGCCGCAGTCAGAATCGCCGTCAGCGGTGTCCTCAGGTCGTGCGATACCGAACGGAGCACGGCGGTCTTGGTCTCGTCACTCCGGCGCACGAGCGCCGTCTCGATGACCTCGGCCTGCAGATCGGCGCGCTCGAGCGATGCGGCCAGCATCGACTGTAGGATCGGCACGATCCGCGCCCTTACCCGTTCACGCTGCCCCGGGGGGAGGGTGGCCGGCAACAGGAGCGTCCCGATTCGGGTGTCGCCGTCGCGGAGCGCAAAGGCGACGCGACGGTCCCCGCCGACGCTCTCGCCGAGTTCGATGGCCGCCGACGCGCTACCGAGCGTGGTGGCGATGCGCCGCGCGGTCGCGGCGAGCGCGATGTCGACGCGCGAGCCGCCGAGCATGATGCGCGCCATCTCTGTTTGGAGGTCGGCCTCACGGCGTCGCTCCCCCGCATCGTGCGCCCGCTCGCGCGCGATCCTCCCCAGCAGGCCCGAGATGACGGCAGCGATCGCCAGGCTCGCAAACGCGATCCACGTGCGCGAGTCACCCAGCGTCAAACGACCGACAGGCGGAAGGTGGAAGTAGTTGAACGACAGCGCGCTCGCAAACGTCGTCAACAGGCCGAGCCCCGTCCCCCAGTACACGGAGGTCAGCACCACGGCCACCACGTAGACCACGCTCAGCGACGCGGTCGGTGCGACGTGGCCGAGCGGGTAGATCGCGAGCGTCTCGAGCGCTATTCCCGACGCTGCGGCCGCCAAGCCGAACGCAAGCGAGGGCCGGCGATCTCGCAGCACCAGCGGTGAGAGGAATCGGGTCCGCATCGCTCACCCGATTGTCCTCGCTTGCAGCGCAGCACGCACTGAAGCGCGCGGACGCGCGAGGCTAGGGATATACCTGCTTGCCGGTCTCCTCCTCGACGATGCGAATCGCGAGCGAAGGGCAAGCCTGCGCGGCGGCGAGCATCAACTCGTCGGGTCCGGTTCCGATCACGACCGCCACGTCGTCAAGACGGAAGATCTCAGGGGCGATGTCCTCGCAATCGCCGTGTGCAGAGCACGCGGCGGGGTCGATCACTGGGACGAGCGTCATGCGGGAGTCCTTTCGGTCATGTAGCTGAGGCGCTGGCGGAGCTCGCCGACGGCACGCGGTCTTCCGACCACGACTGCCGCGACGAGTTCGCCGTCGCGGGTGTAGTGCGCGACGAAGTCTCGCGCGTCCGGGTCACCGTCGATCGTCACGGTATCGGCCAACTTCGCGTGCCCGAGGTACTGGATGCGAGTCCCGTACTGGTCGCTCCAGAAGCTCGCGAGCGCGGGCGGGCTCGGGTCGCGCCCTAGAATCGCGTTTGCGACCGCCATCCCCTGCCGCGACGCCGCCTCCCAGTGGCCGCTGAGCACGTGGCGGCCAAGGAACGGGTCGTAGCACGCCGCCACATCGCCGGCCGCAAACACGTCCGGAAGCTCGGTTCGCCCGGCCGCGTCAGTCGGTACCCCCGAGGCTGGCACGTCGGCCGACTCGAGCCAGGCCACATCGGGGACGACACCCACACCCACGAGGACGTGGTCGCAGGTTACGCCGCGGCCGTCGCTGAGTGTCAGGGATTCGATCGTTCGCTCTCCGCTAACGGACGTGACGACCTCCCCCATGATCAGCTCGACACCTGCGCCAGCGTGAAGCTCGGCAAACCAACGTCCGAGCTCCGGACCGAGCAACCCGATCAGCGGGAGCGACTCGAGCTCGATCACCACGACCTCCGCACCCGCCGCCCGCGCGGCCGCCGCAACCTCCTGGCCGATGAAACCCGCACCGATCACAACGAGCCGTCGCTGCGCCGCGATCAGCTCACGAAGCGTGCGGGCGTCGTCGATCGTCCGAAGCGTGCTCACGTTCGAGTAGCCGGCAAACAGCGGGAGGCTGCGGGGATGCGCACCGGTCGCAATCACGAGCTTCTCGTAGCCGAGCGTCGTGCCGTCGCCCAGTGTCACGACACGGCCCTGTGCGTCGAGCCTGGTCGCGCTGGCGCCGCGGAGCAGCTCGATCCCCCGCTCTTCAAACCACTCCTTTGAGCGGAAGGCTGCGCTCGCGTCGTCGGCGCCGGCCGCCAAAAGCTCCTTGGAAAGCGGCGGCCTGTCGTACGGCAGGTGCGGCTCACCACACACGATTCGCAGCTGTCCGTCGTAGTCGCCGCGTCGCAGCGCCTCGGCGCAGCGCTGTGCAGCAAGGCCGCCACCGACTATCAGTACACCGTCACGAGCCACCAGACTCCCTTCGTTGCCCTACGGTGATCCTCGCGGGAGCGTGACTGCGCGCCCTAAGCGATGCCTGTGTCTTTCCTGAGAGCACCGCGGTCAGCGGATCAGCGACCGGCCCGCCGGGCTCGCCGCGCCCGCCTCGCCTTCGCTCGGGAATGCTTGACACGGTGCTCGATCGGTCGAACCGACCCCTTGGGCCGCTCAGGATCGATGCTCGCCGAAGCTGGGGCGCGAACGCGAGCGTCCGTCACAATGAATCGCGCGATCCCGGCCAGCAGGACCGCGGCGGTCACGAAGATCGCGATCTCGAGGCCGGTCGACAGGCCGCCGCCCGAAGACGCGGTGGTGCTCGGCGTAGGCACCGTCACCGGCCCCGTGCTCGCAGGTGCTGTAGCGCCGGTGGACGGTGTCGACGGCAGCGATACGTTGGGCAGCGTCGTCGTCGGCGGGCTGACCGCGGTGGGTACGGTCGTCGTCGGGGTGCTCGCCCCGGCGTTCGGCGCCGTCGTGGCGCTTGTCGGTCCGTTCGCCGCGGCCGGCGTGGTGCTCGTCGCTGCGGCTGCCGTCACGTTGGGCGCCGTCGTGAAAGACACAGCCACGCCGCACAGCACGGCGCAGATCAGCGCCGCAGACGGTCGGCAGTCGATTGTTGCGAATCGTCCCGCGATCGTCGCAATATAGCCTCCGTGGAGTGCTCCAACCGCGAGACGACCTCCGCAACGTCGCCATCATCGCCCACGTCGACCACGGGAAGACGACTCTCGTCGACGCGATGCTGTGGCAGTCGGGCGCATTCCGCGTCGGTCAGGAGGTCGCCACTCGCGTCATGGACTCGATGGATCTCGAGCGGGAGAAGGGCATCACGATTCTCGCCAAGAACACGTCGGTTCGCTACCGCGACGTGAAGCTGAACATCGTCGACACGCCCGGTCACGCGGATTTCGGCGGCGAGGTCGAGCGCGGGATCACGATGGTCGACGGCGTCCTCCTGCTGGTCGACGCCAGCGAGGGACCGCTGCCGCAGACCCGCTTCGTGCTCCGCAAGGCGCTCGAGGCCGGCCTCCCGGTGATCCTCGTTGTCAACAAGGTGGATCGCCCGGACGCGCGCATAGCCGAGGTCGTCGACGAGGTCTACGAGCTGTTTCTCGACCTCGACGCGACAGACGCGCAGATCGAGTTCCCGATCGTCTATACCAACGCCAAGGCGGGGTGGGCGTCACTGACTGCTGGTGAGGTCGGGACGGACCTCGAGCCGCTGATGGACCTGCTCGTGCAGCGCATTCCGGCGCCAATGCACGACCCCGACCACCCGTTCCAGGCGATGGTGACTAACCTCGACGCGTCCCCCTACGTCGGCCGGCTCGCGATCTGCAGGATCCATCATGGGGTCGCGCGCCGCGGCGCGCCGATCGCCTGGTGTCGCGCCGACGGGTCGGTCGTGCGCGCCCAAATCGGCGAGTTGTACGTAACCGACGCGCTCGACCGCGTGGCCGCCGAGGAAGCCGGTCCAGGGGAGATCGTCGCGATCGCCGGGATCGCTGAAGTGACGATCGGTGAAACGCTCGCCGACCCCGAGGATCCGCGCCCGCTACCGGTCATCAGCGTCGATGAGCCGTCCCTCTCGATCACGATCGGCCTGAACACGTCTCCGCTGGCGGGACAGAGCGGAACCAAGCTCACTGCACGCGCGTTGAAGGCCCGGCTGGATCAGGAGACCATCGGCAACGTCTCGGTACGAGTCCTCGACACCGATCGGCCGGACGCTTGGGAGGTCCAGGGGCGCGGCGAGCTGGCCCTTGCCGTGCTAGTCGAGCTCATGCGCCGCGAGGGCTTCGAGCTGACCGTCGGACAGCCGCAGGTTCTCACACGCGAGATCGGCGGCCGCCGGCACGAACCGGTCGAGCTACTCGCGATCGACGTGCCGGAGGACTACGTCGGGGTCGTCACCCAGTTGATCGCGCTCCGAAAGGGACGCCTCGAGCAGATGGTCAACCACGGCACCGGTTGGGTGCGGATGGAGTATCTCGTGCCCGCCCGCGGCCTGATCGGCCTGCGGACCGAATTCCTGACCGAGACGCGTGGCACCGGGATCGCACACCACGTGTTCGACCGCTGGGAACCATGGGCGGGCGAGCTGCGAGCGCGTCCCACGGGCGCACTCGTAGCCGACCGCGCCGGCACCGCCTCGCAGTTCGCGCTGATGAACCTGCAGGAGCGCGGCCAGCTCTTCATCGGCCCCGGCGACCCCGTGTACGAGGGCATGATCGTTGGCGAGAACGCACGAGCCGACGATCTCGACGTCAACCCGGTCAAGGAGAAGCACCTCACGAACATGCGCTCGTCGACCTCGGAAGTGCTCGTTCGCCTCGTGCCGCACCGCGAGCTCTCGCTCGACCAAGCGCTCGAACTGCTGCGCAGCGACGAGTGCGCCGAGGTGACACCCGACGCGGTGCGTCTACGCAAGGTGACGCTACCGAAGGTCGAGCGCACCAAGGAGGCGCGGCGCGCGCGGGCCTGAACACTGACTGCGCCGCGCTCTAGACTTCGCGTATGTCTCCCAAGCAACGCCAGGTTCGCCTCGAACAGCGTGCCGGCGCCCCCGAGGCGCTGATGACGCAGATGCAGACGCGTAGCGACGAGCAACTCGAGGCGGAAACGAAATACCGCTCGGTCGCGATGGCGATTCTTGGGGGCCGGGCAGCCGAACGCTACGATGCGGCCGCCGCGCGGAGCTATTTTCAGCGCGCGATCGCCGCCGCGCGACCCCAGGAGCGGGTCCAGATCCGCCGTATGGCCGACGCATCACTCGCGCTCGCTGAGCGGCGCGCGGGCGACCTGCGCAACGCCGTGGAGAAGCTTGGGCAGACTCCGCCGACCAAGCGCCAGCTCTTCGGCCTGCAGATGATGGGACTGATCGCGCCTCCCTCGAGCGCCGGCGTCGTCCGCCGCGTCCGGGGGATCCTCGTGGGACTCGTGATCTTCATTGCGGTCGTAGCGCTTGGCAGCGGCCTCGTCGAGCTTGTCTCGTTGCCGTTCGGCGGCCTGTCGCTGCCGCCGGCGGTTCTCCTCGGAGTCCTGCTCGACATCGTCGTGCTGCTCGTCCTCTCGCAGGTCGCTCGCCGTCGCCGAGGAGCCGCCGGCGCCGGCCCCGGGGCGGGCGGCTGAGAACCGCGCGGAGCGCCACGCAAAATGGGCTTGGCGGACCCGCGCAAGCAACCGGCCATGAGTCCCAAGCAGACCCATCACAAGCATTCATCGACGAAGGCCTACCGGCGGCTGCTCGATCGGCTCGCCGAGCACCCGTCCGTCCATCGCGTCGCAACGGGCCGCGTGACGCCCCGCATGGGATCGGGGCGTCCCGTCGCGCCGATCTCGAAGGTACGGACTGTGACGTCCGGACTCTCGATAACGATCAACGTCGACGGCGCCATGATCGACGCCTACGTCGTCACCGATCGCCCGCTCGAGGTCGAGCAGTTCATGGCCGAGCAGGGCTGGACGGGCTGACGGCCTGCCAACATCGGTGAGCCTGTTCCGCGCGAAGGCGACCCTCGCGCGCGCTGCCGGCAGGGCATCGCGGCTGACTGGGCGCGGCGGGACGAGCCTGCCCGGCACCGTGCTACTGGCGCTCGACGATCAAGCGCTCGAGCGTCTCGCCCGTCGGCTCGGGCGTGGAAGCGTGGTGATCTCGGCGACCAATGGGAAGACGACCACCACCGCCCTCACCGAGTCGATCCTTGCGCTGGCGGGGATTCCGGCCGTGCACAACTTCGCCGGTGCGAACATGGCCGGCGGCGTCGCGTCGGCGCTCCTGACGGTCAACGAGCACGAGGCCGTTGGCGTTCTCGGGCTGTTCGAGGTGGACGAGTTCTGGCTTGACGGCGTCGTGGCGGCGCTGACGCCGCGTGCGATCGTGCTCGCCAACCTCTTCCGCGATCAGCTCGACCGCTACGGCGAGCTGGAGACGATCGGTGACCGCTGGGCGCAGCTCGCCGCCGCAGCTTCCGGGCGTCTCGTACTCGGCGCTGACGACCCGCTCGTCGCGAGCCTCGGGGACCAGGCCGACGACCCGCTCTACTTCGGCGTGGAGGATCCGTCGCTCGCAAGAACAGGCGGCCTGGCCCACGCTGCCGACTCCACGCAGTGTCGGCGCTGCGGCGCTCCCTACCGCTACGAGCGCGTCTACATCGGTCACCTGGGCGTCTACGAATGCACCGGCTGCGGCCATCGCCGGCCGGCGCCGCAGGTCAGCGCCCACTCGGTCGAGCTCGATGGCGTGCGCCGCGCCCGTTTCGAGCTGCGAACACCCGCTGGACGCGCGGAGGTGGCGCTTGCCCTCCCCGGCCTCTACAACGTCTACAACGCGCTCGCCGCGGCAGCTCTTGCCACCGCTCTCGAGGTTCCGCTCGCGACGATCGTCGCTGGTCTCGCGGCCGCGTCGCCGATGTTCGGTCGCGCCGAGCGCCTCACGGTCGACGGTCACGAGCTCCAGATCATGCTGATGAAGAACCCCGCCGGTGCCAACGAACTGCTGCGCACGCTCGCACTCGAGAGCGGGGAGCAGCATCTTCTCGCCCTACTCAACGACCACGACGCCGACGGACGGGACATCTCCTGGATCTGGGACGCCGACTTCGAGGAGCTGGTACCGCGAGCCGCACGCGTGACCTGCGGTGGAACGCGCGCAGCTGAGATGGCTCTGCGCATGAAGTACGCGGGCGTGGCGACGGACCGGATCGTGGTCGACGAGAACGTGGCGAACGCGCTCGACACCGCGCTTTTGGGATCGGCGGGCGCGACCGTCTACGCCCTGCCGACCTACACGGCAATGCTCGAGCTGCGCGAGGTGCTCCGCCGACGTGGGCTTGCGTCGAGTTCGTGGGTGCGCTCGTGAGCAGTGACAACGTCATCTGGCACGACCTCGAATGCGGCGCGTACCGGGCCGATCTGCCCCTTTGGCAGTCGCTCGCGGCCGCTAACGGCGGCGCGGCAGTCCTCGAGCTCGGCGCCGGTACAGGGCGGGTTGCTCTCGATTTGGCGAGGGCCGGGCACCACGTGATCGCGATCGAGCGAGATGCGGACCTCGTGGCCGAGCTGGCCGACCGCGTCGGCGACCTGCCGGTGCGCATCATCCGCGCTGATGCCTGCGACTTCCGGCTCGAGACTCCAGTCGGATTGTGCGTTGTTGCGATGCAGACGGTGCAGCTCTTCGCGGACCGTGGCGCCTTTCTGCGGTGCGCGCTGGCGGCGCTGGCGCCGCGCGGGGTGCTGGCAATGTCCCTGCTTGGTGCTGACACGCAACCGTTCGAGGTGGAGCTCGACCCTGACACCGCTCAGCATCACGGCATTCGCTACGCCAGCGCGCCTGTCGCTCTGCGTGAGAGCGCCGAAACGGTGGTCATCGAGCGCCGGCGGACCGCCGGCACGGAGCACAGCTCGCTCGACACAGTCGCTCTCGCGCGGATCGAGCCGGAGACCATGATCTTCGAGGCCACCGCCGCGGGGTTCGAGCGCGTGGGCGTGCTGAGCGTGCCGGCGACCGTTCGTCACAGCGGCAGCCAAGTAGTCGTGGTAGAGGCTCCCGGGCAATGACCGCGGACGTGCTGCGCGTCTGCGCGCTCTACCCGGAGTTGATGAACATCTACGCTGACCGCGGCAACCTGCTGATGCTCGAGCGCCGGTGCGAGTGGCGTGGTATCGAGATGCGCCTCCACACGAGCACGCTCGGTGACGTGCTGCGCGACGAACACGACCTTTACTACATCGGTGGCGGGCAGGACTCTGATCAGCGCCGCTGTGCGCACGATCTCGCAACGCTCAAGGCCGACGCGCTGCGCTCCGCCGGCGAGCGCGGCGCATGTGTCCTCGGCGTCTGCGGTGGGTACCAGCTGCTTGGGCATTTCTACGAGATCGGGGACGAGCGCGTCGAGGGAATCGGGTTGCTCGATGTCGTGACGGTCCGCTCCAGCGGCCCGCGCCTCATCGGCAACATCGCGGTTCGGGTCGGCGACGAGATCGTCGTGGGCTTTGAGAACCATGCCGGGCGAACGCGCCTGGGCGCCGCTCAGGAGCCGTTCGGCCGCGTGATTCGCGGCCACGGCAACGACGGCCGATCGGGCCATGAGGGAGCGCGGCGCGATGGCGTGCTGGGGACCTACGTCCACGGGCCGCTGCTGCCAAAGAACTCGCGTCTGTGCGACACGCTGATCGCTTCCGCTCTCGCCGTTGAGCCTGCCAACCTCACGCAGCTCGACGATGCGCTCGAGGACGCGGCACATGCGAGCGCGCTGCGAGCGACGGGCCTGTAGGCCGCTCCGCCTGCTGATCAGCTAGCCGCTAGAGCCAAACCCGCGGGTACCGCGGACCGCAGGGTCGAGCGACGCCTGCTCGCTCAGCTGCACCTCGGGTAACCCGACGATCACGAGCTGCGCGATCCGGTCGCCAGGTAGGACTTGGAACTCCTCGTCCGGATCCGTGTTGAGCAAGAGGACGCGCAGCTCACCGCGGTAGCCACTGTCGATGAGCCCCGGCGCGTTGACTAGCGCGATGCCATGCCGCGCCGCGAGCCCGGACCGGGCGAGGACGAGCCCCGCGTGCGATTCGGGAATCGCAACCGCGATCCCGGTTCCGATGCCGGCGCGCTGGCCGGGCGCGAGCGTCGCAGCCTCGACGCTGTAAAGATCGAGGCCAGCGTCGCCATCGTAGGCGCGTGTGGGAAGGATTGCGTCCGGTCGCAGACGTGAAACCTCGAGCCTCATCGACCGTTGCGGCTCGGTGCTGCGGTGCTGTAACGCGCAAAACGCCGCGCGGACGCCGGCGTCAGCAGCGCGCTCACCCGTACTCCCTGCGCCGTGTCCTCACGGTGAAGCTCGCCCGCGAGCGCGTGAAGCTCGGCCATGCGACCGCCGTCGCTGTAGGGGACGAGCAACTCGACTGGCTCAAGCGCCGACACGAATGTCGCGTCGATCCGCTCGCGCAGCGCTTCCAGGCCCTCCCCGGTCTGCGCCGAGACGAGCAGCGCGTCACGTCGCCCCACCCAACGGTCGGAGCGCTGCGCAGGCTCGAGCAGGTCCGCCTTGTTGAGGGCCAGAAGGCGGGGAACGTCGCCGGCGCCGATCTCCTCGAGCACGGCTTCGACCGCCGCGATCATCGCCTCGAGCTCGTCTGCCTCAGCGCTCGCGTCGACGACGTGGACGATCAACGCCGCCCTGCGCGTCTCCTCCAGCGTCGCCGCAAACGCGTCGACGAGCTGGTGTGCGAGTTTGCGGATGAACCCGACCGTGTCGGTGAGCAGGTAGTCGCGTCCATTGACCGGAAGGACTCGCGTGGTCGGGTCGAGCGTGTGGAACAGCCGGTCGGCAACCGACACCTCAGCGCCCGTCAGCGCGTGGAGCAGTGAGGACTTCCCCGCGTTCGTGTATCCGGCGAGTGCGATCTGCGGGATCTCCGACCGTTCACGCTCGCGCCGCATCACCTCGCGCGCTCCGCCGACCTCCACCAGACGTCGCCGCAGCGCCGCGATACGGTTGCGCGCAAGTCGCCGGTCAGTCTCGATCTGCGCCTCGCCGGGTCCGCGGGTGCCGACTCCACCGCCAAGCCGCTCGAGGTGCGTCCACAGCCCGCGCATGCGAGCGAGGTTGTACTCGAGTTGCGCCAGCTCAACCTGGAGCTTGCCTTCCGCGCTGTTTGCGTGGCGCGCGAAGATGTCGAGAATGATCGCCGTACGGTCGATGACAGCGACGCCCAACGCCGCTTCGATTGTCCGTTCCTGCCGCGGAGTCAGCTCGTCCTCGCAGGCGATGACGTTCGCGTCGAGTGCCTGTGCGAGATCCATCAGCTCGACGAGCTTGCCCGGTCCGAGATAGCTGTTTGGATGCGGTTGCTCGCGCAATTGCACAAGCGTTCCGGCAACAGCGACGCCCGCTGTGCGCAGCAACTCCTCGAGCTCGTGCAGATCCTCCGGCGCGCGCTGCGAGGCGATGCAGACCGCCCGCTGGCGCGCCCGCTGGACGGTCACCCGCCCAGCTTCCCGAGCCGTTCGATTGCCTCCGCGAGGCGATCATCCGGAGTGGTCAGCGAGATCCTGAAGAACCCTTCCCCGTTCGGTCCGTAGGCACCGCCGGGGGAGATCACGACGGCGGCCTCTTCGAGCACGTGCTCGCAATACGCCGCGGCACTATCGAAGCCGGCAGGCACCGGCGCCCATATGTAGATCGTCCCGCGCGGCTTCGTGACGTTCACGCCGATCGCCGCGAGCGCGTCGCAGACGAGATCGCGGCGGCGCTGGTAGACCTGGTTCATCGCGCGGACGTAGACGTCGAGTGCCGGCTGGAGCGCCGCCGCACCTGCAAGCTGCACTGCCTCAAACAGGCCTGAATCGACATTCGTCTTCAGACGCCAATAGGACGAGATCGCCTCGCGGTTGCCGACGATCGCGGCGCAGCGCCAACCCGTCATGTTGTACCCCTTCGAGAGCGAGAACACCTCGACGCCGACGTCCTTCGCACCAGGCGTCGCGAGAAACGACGGGGCGACGTAGCCGTCGTAGGTCGTCTCGGAGTAGGCGTTGTCGTGGACGATCAGGATGTCGTTTGCGGCGCCAAACTCGACCAGCCGCTCGAAGAAGCCGTCCGGAACGACCGCTCCGGTCGGGTTATTCGGATAGTTGACGAACAGAATGCGCGCCTTCTTGCGCGTCTTCGCGTCGATGGCGTCGAGGTCGGGAATGAACCCAAGCTCGGGCACGAGCGCCATCAACACGCCCTCCGCGCCGACGAGTAACGGCCCGCCCGTGTAGACCGGATAGCCGGGATCAGCCGCCAGAGCGACGTCACCGGGGTCGAGGAAAGCGAGGTTCAGGTTGAAGATGCATTCCTTGGCCCCGATCGCCGGCATGACCTCGCCATCGACGTCGATCTCGACCCCAAACCGGCGCGCGTAGAACTTGGACACGGCCTCGCGGAATTCCTCGCGACCACGGTTCGACGGGTAGGTGTGCGTCGTCGGGTTCGCGACGGCGCGCTGCGCAGCCTCGACGATCGGCTGGTAGGTGGGCGTGTCGGGGTCGCCGATCCCGAGCGTGATCACGTCGACTCCTGCTGCCCGCTTCGCAGCGATCTTGCGTTCCAGCTCGGCGAACAGGTACGGCGGGATCTGCTCCAGGCGATCACTGTGTCTCATGTAGCTCCTTGACGAATTCGTCTGCGAGCGTCCCGGCGTACACGGGAACCGCCCAACCGGTCAGTGTGACAGCCAGGTCAGGCGCGATCGCGACCTCCAGCTCCCCGCCGTCAAGGCGCACCGTAACCGTGCTCTCACCGCCGGCCAGGTGGTAGGCGACGGCCGCTCCGCTGGCGCCGGTGCCCGACGACATCGTCTCTCCGACACCACGCTCGTAGATGCGCACACGCAGCAGGCCCGCCTCGAGCACTCGGTACCAGGACACGTTCGTGCGATTCGGGAACAGGGGGTGATTCTCGATCGCTGGGCCAATCGCGGCCAGGTCGAGGCTTTCGAGGTCGGGCTCGGCGATCGCGCACTGCGGGTTGCCGATCGAGACGTGACGGAAACCCCAAGTTCGGCCGCCGGCCTCGAGCTCCCCGATCCCGTCCGGCGGGCCGCTCGGATAGTCCTTGGATACCGTTGCGGCGTGGCCGATGTCGACGCTGCACGTCGTCGGCCCGGTGATGGTCGGGGTTATCGGGCCGGCCGCCGTCAGGATCGCGAAACGATCTAAATCCGTGTATCCGCGCGCCCGGAGGTACATGATCGCTTCGCGCGAGCCGTTGCCCGACAGCTCGGCCTCGGACCCATCGGGGTTGAATATCCGCAGCGTCGCGACGAACGCCGGATCGTCACTTCGCCCCAGCAGCAGGACGCCATCGGCCCCGACCCCCAAATGCGGGTCGCAGAGCCGAACGATGCGCGGCGCTGAAAGCTCCCAAGGCAGGACCTCCGCTTGGATGATCAGGTAGTCGTTGCCCAGTGCCTGCCATTTCTCGAATCGCAATGCCGCTCCGCTCTTCACGCGCCCCTGTTGTCGATCATTGCAGCGCGGCGGCCACATCGTCGGGCCCTCTCCCTGTCACGTCGATCAACTCCACGTCGGCGAGCTTGCGCATCCACGTCAGCTGCCGGCGGGCGTAGTTGCGCGTGCGCCGCTTGAGCCCATCAATGTCATCTTCGAGCAGCTCGCGAAAGCCAAGCGCCTTGCGCGCGGTCGCCGACGCACCGCAGCAGAGCGCGGCCTCGACCTCGGCGCGAGCGCCCGCGGCCACGATCCCATCCACGCGCGCATCGATGCGCGCGTAGAGCTCATCACGCTCCATTACGAGGCCGATGAGGCGCGTCGGACGGCGCACGTCTGCGCTCCAGAGCTGCGACCTCTGGACGGGCGCCCTCAACTCGCCGATCTCGTCCAGCTCGAGCGACCGCACGATCCGCTGGCGGTCGGTCGGTGCGATCGTCGCGGCGGTGGCCGGTGCTCGATCCTCCAGCAGTGCATGCAAAGCAGCCGGGCCAAGAGCGTCGGCGTAGGCAGTCCAACGCGCGCGAACGGCGGCCGGGGCGGCTGGACGAAAACTCAACTCGGTCAACGCGGCGCGCAGGTAGAGCCCGGTACCGCCAACGACGATCGGCGATGATCCCTGCGCCAGGAGAGCGTCGATCCGTGTGTGGGCCAGAGCGGCGTAGCGAGCGACGCTGAGTGATTCGCTTACCGGGATGCACCCGATGAGCTCGTGATGGAGCCTTGCGCGCTGTTCGCGACTCGGCCAGGCGGTGAGGAGCTCGAGGCCGGCGTAGATCTGAAATGCGTCCGCCGACACCGCAACCGGACGCTCGCCCGTGGCGCGAAGGCGCTCCGCGAGCGAGCAGGCGATCGCGGTCTTGCCGACGCCGGTAGGGCCGAAGAGAGCGATCACGTGGGGCGCCGGTCACGCGCCGGCGCGCGCTGCGATCCGCTCCTCGCCGCTGAGCGTTTGGCTCGTCGCCCCGGTGACCAAGACAGCAGCAAGCTGTCCCGGGCGCGACAGACCGTCGAAGTTGACGACCTTGTTGTGGCGGCTGCGCCCCCGCAAACGCTGCGGATCGGTTCGACTCGACCCCTCAACGAGCACCTCGACGGTTCGGCCAACGAAACGCTGTGCGCGCTCACGCGCCCGCCGCTGCACGAGCTCGAGCAGACGTTCCATCCGCTCGAGCTTGACGTCGTGCGCCACCAGGCCCTCCGTGACGCTCCCGGCCTCGGTTCCGCGCCGCGGCGAGAACAGAAACGTGAAGGCGCCGTCGTAGCCGACCGCATCCACGACCGCCAGGGTGTCCTCGAAGTCCGCCTCGGTCTCCCCGGGGAAGCCGACGATGACATCGGTTGTCAATGCGACGTCGGGGACGTGCTGGCGGATGAGCGCGACCCGGTCCAGATAGCGTTCCCGATCGTAGGTGCGGCGCATCGCGCGCAGTACGCGCGAGGATCCCGATTGAAGCGGAAGATGGATGTGCTCGCAGAGCGACGCGAGCTCCGCGTGCGCGAGCACGACGTCCTCGCGCATGTCCTTTGGATGTGGGCTCGTGTAGCGCACGCGCTCGATGCCCTCGATCGCGTCGATTTGGCGCAGAAGCACGGTGAAGCTAGCCGGCTCCGGCCGCAGGTCACGCCCGTAGGAGTTGACGTTCTGACCGAGCAGGGTGACCTCGCGCACACCGTCAGCGGCCATTGCGCGCACCTCACCGACGAGCACATCCAGCGGGCGGCTCACCTCGCGACCACGGGTCGATGGCACGATGCAGTAGGAACAGCGGCAGTTGCAGCCGACGCTGATCTGCAGCCAGCCTTGAAGGGCGCGTGAGCGCTTGGCGGGCAGATCTCCCGTGAAGGACTCGAACTCGAAGTATCCCTGCGCCGTCAGCGAGTCGCTGAGCAGGAAGTCCGCCAGCCGATGAACCTGCCCAGGGCCGAAGGCGACGTCGACGAACGGGAACCGGGTGAAGACCTCGTCCTTCAACGATTGTGCCCAGCAGCCGCCGACGCCGACCACGCGGTCGGGGTTCTCGCGCTTCAGACGGCGGGCCTCCCCGAGATGAGCTACGAGGCGGCTGTCGGCAGACTCACGGATCGAACAGGTGTTGAACAGGATCAGGTCGGCATCGGCTCGCGCCGGCACCTCCGCGTAGCCCAGCGCGTCGAGCATCCCGCGCATCCGCTCCGAGTCGTGCTCGTTCATTTGACAACCGAACGTCGTTACGTGGTAACGCTTCACCGCGACAAAGATTACGGGCGCTCGTGCTGCAGCGAAGTGATCACGCTGCGGTCGGTCCCAGACTAGCTAGGCTGGCGCCATGGCCGACACGAACTGGGCGGGCAATTACACCTACCGAGCCGAGATCGTGCATCACCCGAGCACCGTCGACGAGCTCGCGGCGCTCGTCGCTTCACGACCGAAGCTACGCCTGATCGGATCGCGGCACACGTTCTCGTCGATCAGCGACGCCGCGGAACAGGTCAGCCTGGACCTGATGCCCGTGGACATCTCGGTGGACGCCTCCGCACAGACCGTGACGGTAAGGGGGCAGGTGAGCTACGGCGAGCTGGCCGCACGCCTGCAGCGTGACGGCATGGCACTCGCAAACCTGGCTTCGCTGCCGCACATATCTGTGGCGGGCGCCGTCGCGACGGCGACCCATGGCTCGGGCGACCGATCCGGGAATCTCGCGACCGCAGTCGCCGGGGTCGAGCTCCTGACCTCATCGGGCGAGCTGTGGCGCTTCTCGCGCAGTGACGCTGACTTCGGTGGAATCGTCGTGTCGCTCGGGGCGCTCGGCGCCGTGACAGCGGTCACTCTTGATGTCGAGCTGGACTACCAGGTTCGTCAGCGCGTCTTCGAAGGCCTGCCCTGGGAAGCGCTCCTCACAAATTTCGACGGAGTGACAGGCGCCGGTGACAGCGTCAGCGTGTTCGCACTGTGGGATGAGCCGACGGTCAATGTTTGGGTCAAGTCGCGCGTCGGCAACGAGCCGGAGGCGGTCCGCGACGAGCTGTTCGGTGCGCGCCCGGCGCGCACCGACCGCCACGTGATCGACGGTCACGACCCGGACAACTGCACGCCGCAGCTCGGGGTCGCGGGACCCTGGGCGGAGCGGCTGCCACACTTCAGAATGGGGTTCACGCCGAGCAGCGGCGAGGAGATCCAAAGCGAATATCTCGTGCAGCGAAGGCACGCTGTCGATGCGATCGATGCGCTGCGAGCGATCGGAGTAGGACTCAGGCCCTTACTTCACGTCAGCGAGATCCGGACCGTGGCCGCCGACGAGATGTGGCTGAGCCCGCAGTACGGAACCGACACCGTCGGCATTCACTTCACCTGGCGGCGTGATCAGGAGGCGGTCGAGCGGGCCCTTGTAGACGTGGAGGCGGCGCTTGCACCGTTTGAGCCCAGGCCGCACTGGGGCAAGCTGTTCCTTGCCGACGCTGCGACGCTTGCGGCCCGCTACCCTCGGCTCGGCGATTTCGCCGCGCTGGCTGCGCGACTCGACTCTCGCGGCGCCTTCGCCAACGACTGGATCGCCCGTCACGTGCTGCCCGGCAGCGGCACCGACTAGGCTGGCGTCACTGTGATCGGCACCTGGAAACAAGCATGAGATACCGCCAACTGGGCCGCTCGGGGCTCCGGGTCTCGGAGCTCACCCTGGGAACAATGGGTTTCGCCGGCGCGGGCCAGTTCCAGCCGGTCGGTCAGATCGACGTCGCCGGTGCTCGCCGACAGGTCGACATGGCGAGGGATGCCGGCGTAAACCTCATCGACACGGCGGATGTGTACTCACAGGGAGCATCGGAGGACGTGGTCGGACAGGTGCTCAAGGGACGCCGCGAGGAGATGCTGATCGCAACCAAGGCGCGCTTCCCGATGGGCGCCGGAGCCAACGACGCCGGACTGTCGCGCCACCACCTGATCGAAGCCTGCGAGGCGAGCCTACGCCGCCTCGCGACCGACCACATCGACCTCTACCAAGTGCACGAGTGGGACGGGCAGACGCCACTGGAGGAGACGCTCGCCGCGCTCGAGCACCTCCTCACCAGCGGCAAGGTGCGCTACGTCGGCTGCTCGAACTTCGCTGGCTGGCAGGTCATGAAAGCTCTCGGCATCGCGCATCGCGACGGCCTTCCCTGTTTCGTCAGCCAGCAGGTCTACCTCTCCCTGCAGGAGCGCTCGGCGGAGTATGAGATCGTGCCGTCGGCGATCGATGCGGGCCTCGGCCTGCTGATCTGGAGCCCGCTTGCCGGGGGGCTCCTGACCGGCAAGTACCGTCGTGGCGAGGCGCCGCCGGAGGGCTCGCGGCGCGCGGGCGACTGGACCGAGCCGCCGGTCTACGACGAGGGCAAGCTCTATGACACGATCGACGTGCTACTGGCGATCGCGAATGAGCGCAGCGTGTCGGCGGCGCAGGTCGCGATCGCGTGGTTGCTGGCTCGCCCGGGCGTCAGCACGGCGATCGTCGCGGCACGCACCGAGGATCAACTCGCCGACAACCTCGCGGCTGCCGAGCTCGAGCTGAGCGCCGATGAGATGACGCGCCTCGACGTCGTCAGCCGCCCGCCGCTGATCTATCCGTTCTGGCATCAGCGAAACACATCGAGCGACCGCCTGAGTCCTGCCGACCTCTCGCTGATCGACTCGCATCGCTGAGGCGGCCGGGCCACCTAATCAGTCGGTGCCGACTCCATCCATCGCCAGCCCGGCCGATGGCTGGGTCGCTTGGAAGCGTCGCACAGCGTCGTAGGCGACATCGCTGTCATAGCCCTGGCGGATGAGAATCGCGAACGCTCGCTGACGCTCGGCGTCCGTCTGCGGCGAGGCACGCACCCGCCGACTCAGCAACGCGACCGCTGCATCGCATTCACTTCGATGGTCGAACGCAGCCAACGTCGCGTCGACAATCTCGCGGTCAACCCCGGCCCGTACGAGGCGCTCGCGGATGCGATCGACACCCCAGCCGTCGATCGATCGCCGGTCCTCGGCGAGCATCCGGGCGTACCGCTCGTCGTCGAGGTAGCCCTGATCCGTCACGATCGCGAGCGCTTCGTGGATCGTGTCCGCGTCGACCTTCGCTCGTCCGAGCCGCTCCCGCAACTCGGCCGTGCTGTGCTCGCGCCGGCCTAGGTGGCGGTAGCAGCGTGCCAGCGCATCATCCAGCGAATCGCTCAAGGCGGCTGCTTCCGCGTCGGACGCACTTTCCGGCTCCCGCTCCCCCTCCGGGCCTTCTTCGCTCGGCGAGGGGGTCGCCATCAGGCGGCTCGCTCATCGGTGACCGTGATCGCGGCTGCCTCCTTCTCGAAGTCGAGCGGCTCGTCGTCATCGTCGTCGTCCGCGTCGGACACCGAGCCACGTGTGGCAACCAGCGGCACATCCGCGATCTGCACCTCAGCCTGATCGCCGGTATCCGAGCGGGTGATCGGCTCGACGAGCGAGTCGTCGACGCCGAGCGCGGCGTAGATCTTCTCCTCGATCTGCCTGGCGATCTCCGGGTTGTCGTCGAGGTAGGCCTTCGCGTTGTGACGGCCCTGCCCGAGTCGGTCCTCACCGTATGAGAAAAAGGAACCGGATTTGGTCACGACGTTGTGCTCGATGCCGAGATCGATCAGGCAACCGGACGTGGATATCCCTTTGCCGAACTCAATGTCGAACTCGGCCTGACGAAACGGCGCGGCCACCTTGTTCTTGACGACCTTCACTCGCACGCGGTTGCCGACCGCCTCGGTCCCGTCCTTGAGGGTCTCGATCCGCCGAATGTCGAGTCTCTGCGACGCGTAGAACTTCAGCGCGCGACCACCCGGCTGCGTCTCCGGCGAGCCGAACATGACCCCGATCTTCTCGCGGATCTGGTTCGTCAGGATGCACAGGGTCTGAGTACGGTTCAGGTTGCCCGCAAGCTTGCGCATCGCCTGGGACATCATTCGCGCCTGCAGGCCGACGGTCTGGTCCCCCATCTGGCCCTCCAGCTCTGCGCGCGGCGTGAGTGCGGCGACCGAATCGATGGCGACGACGTCGACAGCGCCGGATCGAACGAGCATGTCTGCGATCTCGAGCGCCTGCTCGCCGTAGTCAGGTTGCGACACGAGCAGCTCGTCGATGTTGACGCCGATCCTGCTCGCATAGAGCGGATCCATGGCGTGCTCGGCATCGATGAATGCACAGGTCCCGCCGAGCTTCTGCGCCTCGGCGAGAACGTGGTAGATCAGCGTCGTCTTGCCCGAGGATTCGGGCCCGAAGACCTCGACGATCCGCCCGCGCGGGACGCCTCCGATGCCGAGTGCGAGGTCGAGCGACAGCGCGCCGGTGGGGATCGCGGCACAGCGGACCTGTGCGCCCTCGTCGCCCATCCGCATGACCGAGCCCTTGCCAAACTCCCGCTCGATCTGGCTGAGCGCACCCTGCAGCGCGGCCACCTTGGCCTTCGCCGCCTTCTCGTCGTCTGTCACGGACATCTGCAGCTCCTCTGGGACGAATGTCTGTTCGGTCAAGCTACGCACCGACGCGGACGGAACGCTGCGATCAGCAGCTACCATGCGCGCGCAGGTGGCTCATGCGACGGATCCGGCTCGGGCGGGAGGCCGGCTCACACAGCGACTCGCCCTCTCTCTCGGCGCAGTGCTCGCCGCGACGATCGTCGTGCTCGCGCTGCTGGCTCCGTCGAAGCCGCATCCGATACCGCGTCGCTGGCTCGGCGCATTCGCCGGCTGGATCTGGAGCGGAAACGTGACCACGGTCTCAGCGAGCTGGACGGTGCCGAGCATTCTCGGCTCCTCATCGCCAGGACGAGCCGGCACGTGGATCGGCGCACAGGCTCCAGGCGACGAGAACAGCCCGTTCATCCAGATCGGGAGCAACGAGGAACTGTTCTCGGTGAACGGGGGCGATCCGGCGATCCCCGCTGCCCAAACGGAGGGCGTGGAGGGCTACTACGCGTTCTGGAGCGACGTCCGCCACCATTTTCACCCCCAGTACCTGTTCGCGGTGGCGCCGGGCGATCGGGTATCGGCGAACATGTCGCTCGGTGGGGGCCGCTGGCGCCTCACAATCCATGACGTCAACTCAGGCCGATCGCGACACCTGGCAACGACCGACGAGGCTCGCGGGTCGTTCAACGAAGCGCAGTGGATCCAGGAGGACGTCACCGACGAGCGGACGGGCCGCCTCTTCGCCTACCCGAGGTTGACCCGCGTCTCGTTCGCGGGGCTCCGCGTCGATCGCACGCGTCCGAGCGCATCGGACCTGTCGTCGCAATGGATGTCACCAAAGCATGAGGTCTACGAAGCGCCCAGTCCCCTCCGCAACGCGTCGTTCAGCGTGCGCCGACGAGCGCTCGGTGCCGCCGCCGCCCAGTTCCTTGCGATCATCACGCCGCTCGACGCCGCCGATCAGCGGTTCTCCGACGAGTTCGACCGCTGGAGTTCAGAGGTCACGCGGTCGAGCCCGTCGGCGCCGACCCAGGCTCTGATCGACTCGACGTGCGCAGTCCAGCGCGCCATTCTCGCCCACCGGGTTGCTGCTCTAGCGAGCGCTCGGTGGCCGGCGTCCGCGCAGCCGCTGATCGACCGGTTCATCGCGCTTTCGGACCGCAGGCTCGGAGACCTGGCGCAGTCGCACGTACCGCAGCCGCTGACGGTTCCCGCCTGGGACGACGCGTGGGAGCAACCCGACAACGCGCTGGGAGCGACCGGACGCGCGGTCCGCAGGGCGCTCGGCGCGCCCGACTGGAGCCCCTATTGACCTCGCCTCACCACCCTCCGACCCGGGCCAGCTCCTCGTAGCGCGCACCGTCGCCGTCGAGATGCGAGCGCAGGAGAACCACCTTCTCGCACGCGAAGCGGAGTTGCGGCGTCGGGAGGAGCGCGCTCGGTCGCTCGCTGCCGGGACGCATGCGTGCCACCGTCACGTGAGGGCGAAAGCGCTCCGTTTCCGGCTGCCAATCGATTGTCGCCGCGATTTCATCGACAAGCAGCCGCCGCAGGGAGCGCAGGCCGCCATCTGGATCCCCGATCTCGACGGCCAGGGCCCGCGGGCGGCGCGCCGGTAGCCACGCCGGCGCGCCGACGTGGAGCTCCCCGACGCCGGCGACCGCCTCGGCCGCGCCTGCGAGCACCGCGGCGATCTCGGCGCGACAGGCGAGCGGCTGCTCGCCCAGGAAGCAGAGCGTCAGGTGAAGTGTCTCCACGCTCAGTCGACGCATCGCGGCGCTCCGTGCCGTCAGGGCGCAGCGGGCCCAGCGTGCAAGCTCCGAGCGCACGTCGGCCGGCAGGCTCGCCGCCACAAAGATCCGCCCGCTCTCGCCGCTCACGCCGCTTCGCGTTCGCTCTCGCCGCGCAGCAGGCGGCGCAGCAGGTGAAGCGCGAGCGTCGTCGTCCGGTCGCGGATTTCCGCGCGCATCCCGGGCACGCGTGAGCGGCGCACGAGGCCCGTACCATCCCGCGAGCTGACCGCGACCCAGACCGTCCCGACCGGTTTCTCCTCCGTCCCACCACTGGGGCCCGCAATACCCGTCACGCCAATGCCGATGTCTGCACCCAGCTGCTCACGTGCCCCGGCGGCGAGCGCCACGGCGGTCTGCGAAGAGACCGCGCCGAAGTCGACCAGCGTCTCGTGCGCAACCGCGGCCGTCGCCTCCTTGACCTCGTTCGAGTACGCGATGACGCCGCCCACGAAGTACGCGGAGGAGCCCGGGCGCTCGGTGAGACGAGCCGCCAGCAGGCCACCGGTACACGATTCGGCGACTGCGACGGTCAGGCCCCGCTCCAGCAGGAGCGCGACCACCTGGTCGTCGACGCTCGTGCCGTCATCGGAATAGAGCGTGTCCGGATGACGCGCTCGGACCACCGCCTCCAGCGCGGCGTAGACATCCGCGTGTTCGACCTCGTAGCGAGAGACCACCTCGATCTCCGCCCGGCGCATGCAGGTGCTCACCTCGATCAGGTCGAGGTCCACGCCCCCAGCCTGTGCGGCCCGCAGCGTCTCGGCGATCTGCGACTCGGGCAGGCCGTACAGCCGCAGCGTGCGTTGCTCGTAGGCCACCCGCCCCGCCACGGCGTGCTCGAAGGCCGGCGTCTGAACCGCGGCCAGCCACATTGGCTGCAGCTCGCGCGGCGGTCCCGGCAGGACAACGACCGTCGGCCCGCCGGTCTCCCCCGCCGCGGGCACGACGAGCCCGGGCGCCGTCCCAACCGGCGCAAGCACCGTCGCGCCGTCGGGGACCACGGCCTGCTTGCGGTTGGAGGCGCGGATCGTTTCCTCGGACACGTCCGGCCAGCGGTCACGCATCGGGCGCAGGATCTCGGCGATCCGCTCCTCGAGCGCGACGTCGAGCACCATCTCTCGCCCGCTGAACGCGCCGACGACCGAGGCCGTCAGGTCGTCCGCCGTCGGGCCGAGTCCGCCACTGGTGACGATCAGCTCCACCCCGCGACTCGCGCACCACTCGAGCGCCGCGCGCATGTCTTGCGGGCGATCACCGACGATCGTGATGTGCTCGACGCTCACGCCGAGCTCACCGAGTCGCTCCGCCAGCCACGGTCCGTTCCGATCGCTCACCGTCCCGCCGAGCAGCTCGGTTCCCGTCACCACGATCGCCGCTCGCGCACTCATGCCACGCAGGCGAATCGCGACGGGGCGGCGAGCGACCGTACCCGGCTGGTTGTGATGGCGTAGCGCGTCGGGCTGGTTGCGCGTCCCACCACCAGGCGGCGCCCGTCGACGACGAGCGTCGCCGCGCCGCTAGCAAGCGTCAGGAGAAACCGTCGCGCGTGAAAAACACCCGTTGGCGATCGGAGCCGCTCGCCCGCGAGCCTGACGCGGCCGTCGGCGACGAGGCAGAGCCGGACGCCCGCGCGGGGCCGGATTCGAAGCGACGCGCAGCCAGGCGGCACCGCACCGCTGACACCCGGCGCGCAGCTGCGGGACCCGGTGCTCGCAGGCGATGTCGCCGTCCCGAGCGCGCTACCGCTGCCGCGCGCCGGTGCCTTTGCCTTCGATCCGAGGAGGTGTCCGACGACAACGATGGCCAGAACCAGCACGACGATCGCAACGAAAGCAACCAGCCACCGGAAACGCCGCCCGGATGCTGCGCGATCACGCGGGTCGGGACCGATCGTGGGCCGCACGGGACTCAGGTCGAGCTCGTTGGGCTCCTCCCATTCGCGCTTGTACTCGTCCACGAGCAGGCGCCAGTCGAGCCCGAGGACATCGCTATAGGACCGCAGAAAGCCCTTTGTGTACGCGGTTCCCGGAAGCAGGCTCCACTCCTCGTTCTCGAGCGCTCGCAGGTACTTGGCACGGATCTTCGTGCGCTCCTCGACCTCGGATATGTCGAGTCCTGCGTGCATCCGCGCCTCGCGGAGCATTGGGCCGATGTCGCTCATCGCACGGCGAAGCCTACCGGCGCCCCCGCCGCCCGCAGGCGACGGCCGCAGCGGGTCTACTCGGTCGCGGCTTCGGTGAGCGCCGGATCAGCAGGGGGCTGCGCCGGGCCGGCGGGCCGCGTCTCGAGCGCCGCGAGCACACGCGGTAGATCAGCCTCGCTGACGAGCACCTGCCGCGGCTTGGATCCCTCGTAGCCGGAGATGATCCCGCGCCGCTCGAGCATGTCGATCAGTCGTCCGGCGCGGGTGTACCCGAGCCGCAGGCGCCGCTGCAGCATCGACGTCGACGCCGTCCCCATCTCGACGACCATTTCGATCGCCTGGCCGAGCAGCGGGTCCTCATCAGGGTTGAAGCCGTCGGCGTCCTCACCGTCCTGCGCGAGCGGTTCGGCTTCATCGAGCAGCTCCTGGCGCAGCTCCGGCTCACCTTGCGCGCGCCAGTGGTCGGTGATCGCGGCGACCTGCGCCTCGTCAACGAACGCGCCCTGGATCCGTTGTGCGATGGAGCTGCCGATCGGCGCGAAGAGCATGTCGCCGGCCCCGAGCAGTGACTCCGCGCCGTTTTGGTCGAGGATCACCCGCGAGTCGATCTGCGAGCTGACGGCAAACGCGATCCGCGACGGCACGTTCGCCTTGATCATGCCGGTGATCACGTCGACGCGCGGCGACTGGGTCGCGAGCACGAGGTGGATTCCGACCGCTCGCGCCTTCTGGGCGAGGCGGATTATCGAGTCCTCGACGTCTGCCGGAGCGACCATCATCAGGTCTGCCAGCTCGTCGATCACACACATGATGTATGGGAGCGTCGGCTCCCCACGTGCTTCGCGGTGCCGGTTCAGCTCGACCAGCGACCGCGTGCGGGCGACCGACATGATCCCGTAGCGCTGCTCCATCTCGCGCACGAGGTTCATCAAGGCGTTCGCCGCCATTCGCGGGTTCGTGATGACCGGCGTCAGCAGGTGCGGAATCGAGTCGTAGTGGTTCAGCTCCACCTGCTTCGGATCAACGAGCACGAGGCGCAGCTCGTGTGGCGTCGCGCGTAGCAGGACGCTCGCGAGCATCGAGTTCACTGCGGCAGACTTGCCCGACCCGGTCGTCCCTGCGACGAGGAGGTGCGGCATCTTCGCGAGGTCCGCGCCGATCGCCCGGCCCGCGACGTCCTTCCCGAGCCAGACCGCGAGCGGCGACCAGTCGGCCGGCGGCTCCTGGTAGACGTCGCCGAGCCGCACGATCCGTCGCTTGGCGTTCGGCACCTCGACGCCTACCGCCTGCTTGCCCGGGATCGGCGCGAGGATCCGCACGTCGGTCGCGGCGAGCGCGTAAGCCAGGTCGTCCTTGAGAGCGGCGACCTTCGCGACCTTGATGCCCGGCGCGAGACGCAGCTCGTAGCGCGTGATGTGGGGTCCGGCAACGGTGCCGACGACGCTCGCCTGGACACCGAAGTGTCCGAGCGCCTCCACCAGCCGTGCGGCGGTTTTCGCCTGGCCCGCGGTATCTGGTCGCGTCTGTTCACTCGAGCTGCGGGTCAGAAGGCTCGCCGGCGGCAGCCGCCACACAAAGCTCGGATCGTCTGTGACCGCCGCCCTGAAACGTCCCTGCGGCGTGAGCTTGCGCTGTTCGCGTGGGTCGACCGCGTCCTCTTCTTCGATGGGCTCCGCCCGGTCGGGCTTCGCCGGGAAGACCATCGGCGCGAAGTGCGCATCGTCGATGTCGGGGTCGGGGGCACCCATGTCCTCGAAGGGATCGAACTCCGGCGGATCGAACGGGGCATCCGTTCCGCGCCCAGCCCGCACGATCAGCTCGTGCTCCTCCTCGTCGGGCGGGTGCAGGCGGTCGCCCTCATGGGCCTGACGCTCGCGCTTGCGCCGCTCGCTACGGCTCGGACGCTCGCGCGGAGTCCGTTCGCGCCGGCGCTCGGCGACCGAAACCGACGGGATCCGGTTCGTGGCGTCGGCGATGCCGGCGCCGGCAGAACGCAGCATCAGGGCGACCGAACCGCCGCTCAGCAGCATCACGCCCGCGAGGAAGAGGAAAACGGCGAGGAAGCTTGCGCCGAGCGTTCCCACCAGGTGCGTCGTCGCCCACAGCTCGCCCTGTCCGGCGATGCCGCCGCGGTGCTCGAAGTAGGACTGCTGCCAGAAACCGTGCGGGCCCGCCGAGCCGGCGACACCGAGCGTGTTCGCAGCCAGGGCGAGTGTGGCGGCGGAGAAGAGAAAGAAGGGACTCGCGCGCAGCGGTCGCGGCGAGCCGATCAACGGCCGCAGCACGAGCATTGCTCCGGCGCCAGCGACCGCCACCGGGACGCCGTCGCGAATCTTGCCGAAGGCGAAGGCCAGCGCAACCGCGGCCGCGTTCCCGACCGTTCCGCCGTTCCAGTTCGCATAGAGGACGCAGCCCATGAACACAGCGACCGCCACGAGGCCGAGGCCGATGACGTCCAGCGAGCGCTGGTCCAAGGCCAGTCGGGTCCGAGGCTTTCGCCGCAGACGCCTCCTGGAGCGCACTTTCGCCGTGCTCTTCGGCCGCGTGGCGCTCGCTCGCGCCGGCGCGCGCCGCGTCTTTGTGGTCGATCGAGGGGCCATCGAAGCCGCACTTCGACGCGCAGCGCGATATGCCTGCGCGCACCGTCTGCTGGCGCGCACGTTCGACGAGATCCGCGAGCCCGCGCGAAGCACGGGGAGCGGCTTTCAATGGCCCATAAAGATCGCTCGCGCGGTGTCCGGCGGGCCGTAACATCGATCGTGCGATGAGCACTGAATACGCGCGCGCCCCACGTGTTCTCGTGGTCGAGGACGACACCGACATCGCCGACGTGCTCGTCCGCTCGCTGCGGCTCGAGGGCTACGACGTACGCCTGTCCGCCGACGGAATCGCGGCGCTCGACGACGCGCACGCCTTTCTCCCGGACATCGTGATCCTCGACCTGGGCCTGCCACGAATGGACGGCGTCGAGGTCGCTAAGCAGCTGCGCAGCGATGATGACGTCCCGATCCTGATGCTGACGGCGCGTGACGCTCTCGACGCACGCGTCACGGGCCTCGACGCAGGCGCCGACGACTACCTCGTCAAGCCGTTCGAGCGCCAGGAGTTGCTCGCGCGCATGCGCGCCCTGCTCCGCCGCCGTCCGCCGCGCGGGAGCGCGCCGTTGCGGGTGGGCGATTTGTCGCTCAACCCCGACACCCACGAGGTGCACAGGTCCGAGCGTGACGTGGAGCTCACGCAACGCGAATTCGAGCTGCTCGAGTACCTGATGCGCAACGAGCGGATCGTCGTCTCCCGCCAGCGACTGCTCGACGAGGTCTGGGGTTACGACCCGTTCTCCACGACCAACACGATCGAGGTCTTCGTCTCGAACCTGCGACGTAAGCTGGAGTCCTCGGGCGAACCGCGGCTGCTGCACACGATTCGTGGCGCCGGGTACGTCCTCCGAGCGTAGATCGCGAGCGCGGACGCCGCTCTCGCGGTTGCCGATCCGCCTGCGGCTGGCCGTCAGTGTAAGCGCCGTCACGTTTCTGATGCTGGCCGTGCTGGGCGGCGCGGTCAGCACTCTCACCGCGCACCGGCTGCGGTCTGATTTTTACACCCAGGTCACGACGCAGGCGACCAACCTCGCTCACGACATCGCCCCGAGCTACCAGTCGGGTCAGCTCGTCGTGCCCGACCTGACACAGTTCGCGAGCGTCGCGGGTGGTGCAGCGCGCATCTGCACGCTCGACGGATCGTGCCCCCGCTATGCGGCGTCGGCACACGCCCCCTACCTCGGCTCGCCGCTCGACCCGCAGGTCCAGGTCAACGGCTATCGCGTAGCGACGCTCCGCGTCAGCGTCGGCGAGCTCGGACCGGGGGCGTTCGTCTACGTCCAGTACGGCCTGCCGCTCGCGTCGCTGAACTCCGAGATCGCGCAGCTCGACGTTCTCCTGATCCTGGGCGTGCTGACCGGCGCGGCGCTCGCATTCGGCGCCGGCTGGCTTGTCGCCCGCCGGGCGATAACCCCGATCGCCGAGCTGACCGCGGCCGCGGGCGAGATCGAGCGGACCGGCGACCCGACGCTCACGCTCCCGGCGCCGACGGCCAACGACGAGGTCGCGGAGCTGTCGCGCACCCTCTCCACAATGCTCGCGTCGCTGAGCGAGGCTCGGGGACGAACGGAGGCCGCGCTCGATCAGCAGCGCAGCTTCGTCGCCGACGCCTCACACGAGCTGCGCACGCCGTTGACCAGCGTTCTCGCGAACCTCGAGCTGCTCGAGGAGTCGCTGCGAGGGCCCGAGCGCGACCTTGCTCGCTCGGCCCTCCGCTCGACGCAGCGGATGCGCCGGCTTGTCGCCGACCTCCTGCTGCTGGCCCGCTCGGACCACAAGCAGCCGCCCCCGGCGCAGCCGACCGACCTCGCAGACCTCGCGATCGCCGCGGCGGCCGAGCTCGAGCCCTCAAGCGAAGACCACGAGATCGAGCTGGATATCGCACCGGCGCCGCTGCTCGGTCGTCCCGACGATCTGCAACGTGTCGCGACCAACCTGATCGAGAACGCGATCCGCCACACGCCGCCCGGCACCCATGTGCGAGTCCGCACGCGGAGGCTGCGCGATGGTCGCGTCGAGCTCGTCGTCGCCGACGATGGACCGGGCATCGCGCCCGAGGTCAAGAAACACATCTTCGAGCGCTTCGCGCGAGGACACGGCGAGGCGAGCGGATCGTTCGGTCTCGGCCTGGCAATCGTCTCCGCAGTCACTGCGGCGCACGGTGGAACGATCGACGTCAAGAGCGGCCCTCGCACCGGCGCCCACTTCACCGTCCGCCTTCCGGGGACGCGCGCCGGCGCGCTCGCGCGCGAAGAGCCGACGCAGAGCACCGTCCCGGTCTCGAGCGCAGGCGCGCTCGCCGCGCGCGGCGATCAGGCACTCGAGTCAGGCGGATCCGGCTCGTCGGGCGGCGCGGCTGACGGCCGGCGCTCCCAGCCGTAGCGACGCGTCGCCGGCGATACCAGCAGCAGCGCAAGCGACACAAGAAGCAGCACGAGGCTCACCGCGGTGCCCGGGAAGTCGAGCTCGCCCGCCGGCAGGCCGTTCACCAGCAAAGCCAGCCCGACGATGCTGAGCAACCAATACGCGATCCGCGCAAACCGGCTGCGGAGGACGATCGCGAACCCGATCAGGACATAGATGACGTCCCAGAAGCGGACGAGCCCTGGCCCGTGCCGCGCCACCGGCGACCACATTGCTGCGCCGTGTGCCCCCGGAGAGTAGATCGCGGCGACGCCCGCGAGGTCGAGCAGATGCGGAACCACGACGACCACGCCGATCGCAAGGTCGCAGGCCGCCACCCACATTGCGGCGGTTGGAGGCGACGGCCGCGGCTCGAGCGCATCCGGCCCCGCGCCGAACCAACCTCCCAGCGGTTCGGGCTCTTCCTCGCTCACGGGCGGACCGATCGGTCGGCTTCGACGGCCCGCGGGAGCGCCGGCGCCAATCGGCGCGCGCGCGCCGGCGTAACGGTCTGAGCGAGCCTGTTGGGTGGCACCGTGCGCGTAAGATGGCACGAGATGTGCCCTGAGGCAGAGCCGCACACGCTCGTAAGCCCGGACGATCCCGAGGTCGAGAGCTTCGAGGGGCGCTTCTTCCGGATGCGTCGGGCGCTTGGCGCCACCGGCTTTGGGATCAACGAGATCCGCCTCGGACCCGGGCGAAGCGGCCAGGAGCACGACGAGACAGCGACCGGTCACGAGGAGGTCTACGTGGTTCTCGAGGGCGCCGGAACGTTCACCGTGGCCGGCACCGACGTACCGGTCGCCAAGGGCGACTACCTCCGCGTCGCCCCCACGGTGACGCGCACCGCGACCGCCGGTCCTGACGGCCTGCGCTTCATCGCGATCGGCGCACGCCCGCGCGAGGAGCACGACGGCAGAGAGGTCCTCTGAGGCGCTAGACCTCGACGACGACCGGCAGCACCATCGGCCGGCGGCGCAGGCGGTCGTAGACGAGTGCGGCGAGATGATCGTGCAGCGTTTCGGTCAGGACGTCGAGTTCGCGAATGCCGTCCCCGACCGCTCGCTCGAGCGAGTCCTCGACAACCTCGCGTATCTCCTCGATCAGCTCGCCGGCCTCGTCCATGAACGGCACACCGCGGAAGATCACCTCGGGGTCGGCGACCGAACCGCCGCTCTGCTCGGAGATCGTCGCCACGACGATGAAGATCCCATCGGCCGAGAGCATGCGGCGGTCGCGCAGCGCGGCATCGGCGATGTCCCCGATGTCAACACCGTCGACGAAGATCATCCCGGCGCGCTCGAGCTTGCCGAATTTCGCGCCGCGCTGGGTGATCTCGAGCGGCAGGCCGTTCTCGGCGTGGAAGATCGAGCCACTGTCGATGCCGACCGCTTCGCCGAGCTGGCCGTGGAGCTTGAGCCGCTTGTAGTCGCCGTGGCACGGCATCAGGTAGCGCGGCTTGACGAGATTGATCATCAGCTTCAGCTCCTCGGCGTAACCGTGGCCCGAGGCGTGGATCGGCGCGTCGCGGGTGGTGATCACGTCGCAGCCGACCTGATAGAGGCGATCGACCGTCTCGTTGACCGCGCGCTCGTTGCCGGGGATCGGTGTCGCGGAGAAGACGACGGTGTCGCCATCGTGGAGCTTGACCTGCGGGTGGTCGCGATAGGCCATACGCCGAAGCGCCGACAGCGGCTCCCCCTGCGAGCCGGTCGAAATGATCACCACCTCATCGTCGCGGAAGTCGTCGATCTCGCGCGCCTGGATCATCACGCCGGCCGGGACGTCGATGTGGCCGAGCTGGCTGCCGATGCCGACGTTCTTTCGCATCGACCGGCCGACGAGCGCGACCTTGCGGTCGAGCGCCGCCGCAGCGTCGACGACCTGCTGGACGCGATGGATGTTCGACGCGAAGCTCGTGACGATGATCCGCCCGCGGGCGCGCGAGAAGACCTCCTCGAGATGTGGACCGACGACGGTCTCGGACGGGGAGAAACCGCCACGATCGGCGTTCGTCGAGTCGCCGAAGAGCAGCAGCACGCCCTCCGCGCCGAGCTGCGCGAGCCGCGACACGTCGGCCGGCTCGCCATCCACCGGCGTCTGGTCGAACTTGTAATCGCCGGTCAGCAGGATCGTTCCGAGCTCGCCTGTCAGAGCGACGGCGCACGAATCGGGGATCGAGTGCGTCATGTGAATCAGCTCGAGGCTGAACGGCCCCAGCTCGACCGTGTCGCCGGGATTCGTGTCGATCAGCTTGACGTCGCGCAGCTTGTGCTCATCGAGCTTCGATCGCGCCATCGCCATCGTCAGTGCCCCGCCGTAGATCGGGGGCAGCTTGGCGCGCGCGGCAAGCTCCCGCAGCACCCATGGAAGCGCCCCAATGTGATCCTCGTGGCCGTGGGTGATGACGATTGCCTCGATGTCCGCGGCGCGGTCGCGCAGGTAGCTGAAGTCGGGTAGCACGAGGTCTATCCCGACCATCTCAGGCGTCGGGAAACGGAGGCCAACATCGACCACGACGATTCGACCGTCCTGCTCGATCACCGTCATGTTCTTGCCGATCTCGCCGAGGCCGCCGAGCGCCAGGACGCGAAGTGTGCTCACGCGGGCTGCTGCTCCAGGAGCTCGTGGCGGACAAGGACCCTACGAACCGCCTCGCGCTCGCGCTCGTCGGCCTCGACAAGCGGAAGGCGCAACCCACCCACGGGGTGGCCCAGCATCTCGAGCGCCGCCTTGGTGCACGTCGGGTTCGACGTGATGAAGAGCGCTTCGTAGACGTCCTGCAGCGACGCGTCGATCGCCGCCCGGTTCTCGGGCTCGTCGATCATCCTGTGCATCTGCGGGCCGACTACGTGGCTCGCGACGAGGATCCCGCCGGCCTCCCCCATGTCGAGCGTCCGCGCGAACGTGGTGTCGTTGCCGGCGTAGATCGCGAGTCCGTCGACCGGCGCGAGGTTCGCGTCGTTCGCCTGCTTGACGTAGTCGATGCGTTCGATCTGCGCGAGCTCGGCGAGCAGGTCGTTTGGCATGTCCGTCCCGGTTCGCTGCGGAATGTTGTAGAGGATCACCGGAACACTGCTCGCGCGCGCGATCTCCTCGAAATGCCGAACGATCCCGCGACGGCTCGGCCGGTTGTAGTAGGGCGTCACCGACAGCACCGCGTCAACACCGAGCTCGCAGGCCTCCTCGGTCAGGTGGATCGCGTGACGGGTGTCGTTCGAGCCGGCTCCCGCAATGATGCTGACACCCGGCGGACGCTCACGCACCGCCAGCGAGATCAGCTCGAGATGCTCCTCGTCGGTGAGGGTCGCCGCCTCCCCCGTGGTGCCGCACACGACGAACCCATCGGATCCGTTGGCCGCGAGATGTCCCAGCAACGACACAAACGCGTCATCGTCGACGCGCAACTCAGCGTCGAACGGCGTGACGATCGCTGTGATGAGCGCTCCAAGCTCGGCCATCGCTGCAGTATCCCAGGCACGCACCGGCGGCGGTTCCGAGCACCCGCCCGACGCATCGTCGCGAAACGCTCGACACCCCGGTGGCGCCGATCGACCCCGCGAGGCGACTCACGAGTGAAACAGCAGGTGCTCGAGGCCCACGACCGGCGAGCGCTGGAGCGAGCCGACGCGACGAATCGCAAGTAGGAGCCCGGGCATGAACGACTCGCGATCAACCGAGTCGTGGCGGATCGTCAGTGTCTGTCCGACGTCGCCGAGGATGACCTCCTGGTGGGCGACCAGGCCCGGCAGCCGGATCGAATGAATCGGTGGCGCCGGGCGGCCGCTGGCTGCGGCCATCAACTCGGCGGTGCGGGCGGCGGTGCCACTCGGGGCGTCCAGCTTGCGGTCGTGGTGAAGTTCGATGATCTCGGCCGCCGGCATGTGTCGCGCCGCCTCGGCGGCGAAGCGCATCATCAGCACCGCGCCGATCGCGAAGTTCGGCGCGATGAAGACGTTTGCCCCGGCCTGACCTTCGAGGGCCGCGACGTCGAACCCGGTGGTGCCGATGACGACGTGCACGCCCGCACGCAGGCAGGCCAGCGCGTTCTGGAGCGCGGTGCCTGGTGTCGTGAAGTCGACAACCACATCGCAGTCGGACAGGATCGAGTCGAGCTCCACGCCGAGCACCGGGTCCGCGCGACCGGTCAACTCGAGGTCGTCGGCGCCAGCGATGGCGGCGCAGGCGGTGCTCCCCATTCTGCCGCCCGCTCCAGCGACACCCACCCGGATCATGGCGCCGGCTCGAGCTCCGCGTGCAACGGCTCGAACGCCTTGCTGAAGATCGCCTCGTCGGGGCCGATCGCAACTGCCGAAAGTCGGGTTGGGTCAAACAGCTCGCCGGCCAGCGCGGTCAGCTGCTCACCGTCAACCGCGTCAATTCGCTCGATCACCTCGTCGATCTCGAGGATCGGCATGCCTGCCAGCGTGCTCGCGCCAAGACGCTCCATCCGGGCCGTGGTGGACTCCATCGCGAGGACGACCCGACCCTTCACGTTGTCCTTCGCGCGCGTGAGCTCCTCCTCCGACACCGGCTCGGTGCGCAGCCGGGCAAGCTCCTCGTCAATCACTCGCGCGACCTCGACCAGGTTCTCACCGCGCGTGCCGACGTACAGCCCGACCTGCCCGGTGCTCGCGTAAAGACTCTGGAAGGTGAAGACGGAGTAGGCCAGCCCCCGCTGCTCGCGAACTGCCTGGAAGAGACGCGAGGACGATGTTCCTCCGGCGAGGCTGTCGAGCACACGCAGCGCGAACCGCCGCTCGTCGTCGCGGGCGAGACCGGGTCCGCCGAGACAGACGTGGTACTGCTCGGTGTCCTTCTGGCGGAAGGATTGCCGCGTACCGGCGCCCGCCGGCGGCGTTGGCGCGGTGAGGGCGCGCCCCGCCGGCGCCTTCGCCATAGCCGATCCGGCCCACGCGACGATCTGGTCGTGGTCGATGTTCCCGGCGGCGGCGATCACGACGTTCTGGGGGAAGTAGCGCTCGGCGTGGAACGCGAGCAGCTGCTTGCGGCTTGCCTTCGCGACGACGTCCGCGTGGCCGAGGATCGCGCGACCAAGCGGGTGTCCGGGGAAAACAGCCTCACCGAGCACGTCGAAGACGAGGTCCTGTGGATCGTCCTCGTACATCGCGATCTCCTCGAGCACCACCGCCCGCTCCTCCGAGAGGCCGCTCATCGCCGGCTCGGTGACCATCTGGGCGATCACATCAAAAGCACGCTCGAGGTGGATGTCGAGGACCCGCGCGTAGACCGATGTCGTTTCCTTGCCGGTGCCCGCGTTCAGCTCTGCGCCCATCGCATCGAAGATCTGGTCGATCTCCTCGGATCCGTAGCGAGCGGTTCCGCGAAACAGCATGTGCTCGAGCAGGTGCGACAGGCCCGCCTCGTCGGCGTGCTCGGTGACCGATCCCGTTCCGATCCAGAAGCCGAGCGCGACCGACCGCACCGCCGGAACCTTCTCCGTCACCACGCGAACGCCGCCCGGCAGCTCGGTCAGCAGGTGCCGATCGCTCACGCCGCACCCCGCGCCGGCCACGAACCCGACCCACCGGCCAAGGCCGCGCGATGAAAGCGCCACCCGCCACCGCTGGGCGCGCACCGAGCGGCCTCACGCCCGGTGCTCAGGGCAGCGACCCCAGCGGGAAGCGTGCTGAACACGACGTCACTCATCACGCACGGCCATGGTTCCAGCGGTGCTCGGGGGTCGCTGAGCGACCCCCGGAGCGAGCCGCTAATTCCTGGGGCGCCCCGAGCCACGCGAGCCGCCGTTGCGCCCACCGGACCCGGCGCCCTCGCGCGGACGCCGCGGACCACGATCGCCGCCACCGCCACCGCCGCCACCGCTCGAGGACATCGCTACCAGCTCCTCGACCGTCTTGCCGGCGATGTCCGGGTCGTCGGCGCGTCGGACGCCGATCCGTCCGCGCTCGCGGTCGACCTCAACGACGCGGACCGCCAGCTCGTCACCCTTGTTGAGCGCCTCCTCGACCGTCTCGACCCGCTTGCCGGGCGATACGTTCGAGATGTGCAGCAGTCCGTCGGTGCCCTTTGAAAGCTCGATGAACGCGCCGAAGGCGGTCGTCTTGACGACCTTCCCGAGGTACTCGTCGCCGACCTCGACCTCTTTCATCATCGTGCGGATGCGCTCGACGAGCGCGTCGGCGAGCTCGCCGTTGGCCGAGTAGATCAGCACCAGGCCGTCGTCGTTCACATCGATCTGGGACTCGTATTCCTCGCAGAGACCGCGGATCGTCTCGCCGCCCTTGCCGATCAGCAGGCCGATCTGGCTCGGGTCGATCTGAACCTTCTCGATCCGTGGCGCGTACTGGCTGAGCGCCTCCCGCGGTCCCGCGATCACCTCGGCCATCTTGGCGAGGATGAACGTGCGAGCCTCGTGGGCCTGCGTCAGCGCGTCGCGCAGGATGTCGAATGTGACACCCGAGATCTTGATGTCCATCTGCAGCGCGGTGATGCCGCGCTCGGTCCCGGCGACCTTGAAGTCCATGTCACCGAGGTGGTCCTCAACGCCCGCGATGTCGGTCAGGACGATGTAGTCGTCGCCCTCCTTGATCAGGCCCATCGCGATACCCGCGACCGGACGGATCAGCGGCACGCCGGCGTCCATCAGCGACAGCGACGACCCGCAGACCGACGCCATCGATGACGATCCGTTGGATTCGAAGATGTCCGAGACGACGCGGATCGTGTACGGGAAGTCCTCGATCGGCGGGATCATCGGCACCAGTGCCCGCTCGGCGAGCGCGCCGTGACCGATGTCGCGCCGCTTCGGACCGCCCAGGCGACCAGCCTCCCCGACCGAGAACGGCGGGAAGTTGTAGTGGTGCCAGTAGTACTTCTTCGTCTCGAGCCCCAGCGTGTCGAGCCGCATCTCCTCCTTGAGCGTGCCAAGGGCCACCACCGAGAGTGCCTGCGTCTGACCGCGCGTGAACAGCGCGGACCCGTGCGTGCGCGGGGTGACGCCGACCTCGATCGTGATGTCGCGGATCTCGTTCTCGGCGCGCCCGTCGGGCCGCTTCTTGTGAACGGCGATTCGCTCGCGAATGATCGACTTCTCAAGCTTGTCGAAGACGAGCTGCGCTGCAGCTCGCTTGTCCTGATACCCCTCGGCGTCCGGATCTCCAGAATGCTGCTCGAGGACCGCAGCCTCGACCGCCTTGGTCGCGCTTTGGCGCTCGAGCTTGTCCTCCACCTGGGTTGCATCGTCGAGCGCCTTGCCGTGCGAGCTGCGGATCGCGTCGAGCAACGCCGGGTCCGCTTTCGGCACGATGACCTCCAACTTCGGCTTGCCGACCTTGTCGGCAAGTTCGAGTTGGAGTGCACAGAGCTTCTTGATCTCACTGTGGGCGATGTCGAGCGCGTCGAGGATCTCCGCTTCGGGGATCTCACGGGCGCCTGCCTCGACCATCAGGATCGCGTCGGCGGTGCCGGCAACGATCAGGTCCAGGTCACTCGCGGCGAGCAGGTCCTCCTCGCGCGGGTTGACGACGAAGTTGCCGTCCACCTTGCCGATCCGCACTGCTCCGACGGGCTGGGGCAGCGGGATGTCGGAGATCATCAGAGCCGCTGATGCACCGTTCATCGCGAGGATGTCGTAGGGGTGCACGTGATCGATCGACAACGGGATCGCGACGAGCTGCGTCTCGTAGCGCCAGCCCTTCGGGAACAGCGGGCGGATCGGTCGGTCGATCATCCGCGCCGTCAGCGTGCCCTTCTCGCCTGAGCGTCCTTCGCGCTTGAAGAACGAGCCGGGGATCTTGCCCGCGGCGTACATGCGCTCCTCGACGTCGACGGTCAGGGGCAGGAAGTCTGCGTCGCGCAGGCCTCCGGCGGTCGCGGTCGCGAGGACCATCGTGTCGCCCTGGCGGACGACGACGGCGCCGCCGGCCTGCTTTGCGATCCGTCCGGTCTCGAACGAGATCTCGCTGCCGGCGATGGACACCGACAGACGGGTCATTCCATTGCTGCTCATTGGTTACTACCTCTCTGGCCGCCCTTGTGGCGGCGCTGCTTGTTCTTTATCGCTTTGCGGTTACCGGCTAATCGTAGCCGGTGTCGGGCTCGAACCAGAAGCTCTGGGACGGAGTGTTCAGGCGCCGGCGCGCGGACCCGGCGCGCGGCCGGCGGCGGTCACGACGCGTCGAGTGCGGCCAAGATCTCCGCGGGAGTCGGGAACTCGAAGAGGTTCGTCTTCTCCTCGCTCCAGCGGACGAGTCCGTCCGAGCCGACGATGACTACTGCGCGCGTCGTCATCCCGCCGGAATGGCGGGCCCCGAACGCCTCGGCGGCGGCGCCCTTCGGCTCGAAGTCCGACAGCTGATCGATGCTGCTCCCGACCTTCTCCTTGAACGCCGCCTGCGATTGGCGCGCGTCGGTCGAGATGGCATACAGCGAGAGGCCACGGGCGTGGAACTCGTCGAGCGCCGCCTCGTAGGTCGTCAGCTGGTTCGTGCACCCACCGCTGAAAGCGAACGGGTAGAAGATCAGCAGGCTCGTCCTGCCCAGCAGGTCGGCGCGCGTGAAGGGCTCGCCTTCGGCGGTCAGGAGCTTGAACTCGGGCACCTCGGCGCCCGCAGAGATCACGCTCACTTACGCAGGCCCAGCGATCCGATCAGCTCGCGGTATCCCTCGAGGTCGGTCCGCTGGAGGTAATCAAGAAAGCGACGGCGGCGGCCCACGAGCATCAGCAGCCCGCGACGCGAGTGGTGGTCGTGCCCGTGGGTGCGAAGATGGTCGGTCAGCCCGTTGATCCGCTCGGTCAGCTGAGCGATCTGCACCTTCGTATTGCCTGTATCGGTCTCACTCGCGCCGTAGGTGGCGGCGAGTTCACGCTTGCGTTCCGCGGTCAAGATCATTGGCGGTCAAGGCTAACAGACGCGCAGAGCGTCCGGGCTCGCGCGACGTCGCGTTGCATCTCCTCAATCAGCGCATCGACGCTCGCGAAGCGCCGCTCACCGCGGAGCTTCTCGAGGAACTGGAGGCGCAGCTCGCTGCCGTACAGGTCGCCGTCGAAGTCGATCAGGTGGGCTTCGATCAACTCGCCGCGCCCGGACTCGAACGTCGGCCGCACTCCCACGTTGACCGCCGCCGGGACGCCGTTTGCCAGGCACGCGTAGACGCCGTGACCGGGGTTGGCGAGCCGCTCGTCCGGAACCACGTTGGCGGTGGGGAACCCAAGCTCGCGCCCACGGCGGTCGCCACCGACGACGGTTCCACGCAACTCGAACGGCGCGCCCAACAGCTCCGCGGCGTGCGCAACTGCGCCGGCGGCGACGAGCGAGCGGATATGACTGGAGGAGACGACCTCCCCGTCGAGCTCCCGCAGCGGGACGATCCGTGTGGCGAATCGACCGTGCGCGGCTAGCAGCTCGGCGTCTCCCTTCGCGCCGCTGCCGAAGCGAAAATTCTCACCGACCGAAACAACGCGCGCGCCGAGACGGGCAACAAGCACGTCATCGATGAACTGCTCCGCGCTCCGCGCGGCGAAGGCGGTGTCGAAGTCGATCACGATCAGCTCCGCGACGCCGAGCCCGGCGATGATGTCGGCCTTGATCGGGAGCGGCGTCAGGAGGCGCGGAGTGTGCGCCGGCGCAACCACGGAAACGGGGTGCGGATCGAACGTGAGGACCGCGTCGGCCCCAGCGATGACGTCGCGATGTCCCAGGTGGACGCCGTCGAACGTGCCGACGGCGACGGTCCGATCGGAGGGGGTCACGTCCCCCAGATTCGCGAGCCTCACACCGCGACTATAGGTCTAAGGGTCGCCGTCGGAGCGACCTCGCGGCGCTCGGCGAGTGCCTTGGGCACGCCGGTGGCGGCGTCGATCACCAGCACGAGCGGGGATTCGCCGCGCGCCGCGACGGCGCGGCCGTGGCGCAGGTCGAGCAGCTCTGCCGCGCCGAGGGGCAGAACCGGGACGAAACGCTCGCATGCGGCGAAGACGTCGAGCAGCGGCGCGGGGCCCTGTGTCGGCCAGGCGTGCTCGAGCGTGAACGGCCCGATCGCGGTGCGTCGCAGCTCCTCGCAGTAGGCGTCACCGAGGTCAGCAACAAGCGACCGAATGTAGGTTCCCGACGAGCAGGCGACCCGCAGCCCCACGCGGTCGCCCTCGCGCCAGCACAGCTCCCAACCATGAATCTCCACCTCACGCTCGGCCAGCTCGACGCTCTCGCCGCGTCGCGCGCGAACGTAGGCGCGCTCGCCCGCGACCTTGATCGCGGAGTAGGCCGGCGGGCGCTGGCGAATCCGGCCGGTCGGCAGCGTTATCGGCTCTGGCGGCATTCGGCAGGTCTGATCGAGCACCCCCTCGGGGTCGCCCGTACTGGACGTCCAGCCGAGCTTCGCGGTCACCTCGTAGGTCTTCGGCAGCGCCATGAAGAAGCGCTGCAGACGCGTCGCCGGGCCGACGAGCAGGATCAGCAGGCCCGTCGCGAACGGGTCGAGGGTGCCGGCGTGACCGACCCGGCGCGTCCCCAGAGCGCGGCGCGCCCGTGCCACGACGTCATGCGAGGTGATCCCGGCCGGCTTGTCGGCCAGCACGATCCCCCGGGGCTCGTCGTTCACACGTGCGCGCGGATCGCGTCGATCAACTCGGCGGTGTCGAGCCCGGTCGTGAAGCCGGCAGCGCGGCGGTGGCCGCCGCCGCCATGCTCACGCGCGATCGCGGAGACGTCGATGTCATTGTCGGTCGCTCGCAGCGACACCTTGTAGCTGGCCTCCGCGGATGGGCTCGATCGCTCGCGAACCAGCATCGCGACCTTGACGCCGCTGAGCGCTCGTAGGTGATCGATCACACCCTCGCTGTGGCTGTCTTCGGCGCCCGAGCGTGCGAAGTCCTCCGCCGATAGGACGGCGACAGCGAGGCGGCCGTCCGCGTATAGCCGCAGGCTGTCGAGCGCGAGGCACAGCAGCGTCAGCTTGGCGAGCGGGATCTCCTCGTAGACACGGCGGTACATCGCGGCGACGTTCACGCCGGCCGCAATCAGCTCGGCGGCCATCTCGTGCGATCGGCCCGTGGTGTTCTCGTAGGAGAACCGCCCGGTGTCGGTGATCAGCCCAACGTACAGCGCCTCGGCGATCTCAGCGGTCAACTCGACTCGAGCCGCGCGCAGCAGATCCCAGACGATCTCCGCCGTACACGACGCCTCCGGGGCAACGTGGTTGATCGTCCCGAAGCGCGTGTTGTCGTGATGGTGGTCGATGTTGACAAGGATCGGTGCCTCGTAAAGCGCAGCAAGCGGGTTACGGTCGAGGTTCCCGCAGTCGAGGAACATCACGGTGCGCAGCGGGAGGTCCGCGGGCGGCGCGGTCGCGAGCCCGTCAAGCGACAGGAAGCGATATTCGTGCGGAAGCGGGAAGTCGTCGGGGGAGATCACCATCACCGAGTCCTTGCCGAGCGCTCGCAGCATCGCCTGCATCGCGATCAACGAGCCGAGCGCGTCGCCGTCGGGATGCTCGTGGGTGACGAGCAGGAACTGCTCGCCGGCGCTGATCGCTTCAAGCACCTCCCGACGCGTGTCGTGCGCCACCGCAGCCAATCTGCTCACGCCTCCCGTCCCGTGTTGCGCAACAGGTCCTCGACGCGCAGGGCACGGTCGGTCGTGTCGTCGTAGCGGAACTCGAGCGTCGGCGTGCGACGCAGCGTCAGCTCGCTGGCGATTCGTCCCTGCAGGTAGCCGTGGGCATGGCGCAGGCCGTCGAGCGACGCCGCACGTGTCTGCTCGTCGCCCAGCACGCTCACGTATACGCGAGCACTGCGCAGATCTGGGCTTGTCGTCACATCCGTCACGGTCACGAACCCAACACGCGGATCCTTCAGCTCCTCCGCAATCGCTTCTGCCAGCACCTGGCGGACCGCCTCGTCCACACGCCGCATACGACCGCCGGCCATCCTATTCGTCCTCGCCCACGCCGGTCCGCCGGCCGGCCTCGACCTTGCGCGGCACGGCTCAGGCGAGCGCGCGCTCGACCTTGCGGGTCTCGAAGACCTCGAGCACGTCACCTTCCTTCACGTCCTGGAAATTCTGCAGGACGATGCCGCATTCGAATCCGGAGGCCACATCGCGGACGTCCTCGCTGAAGCGCCGCAAGCTCGCGATCGTCGTTTCCTGGACGACGGTCCCGTCGCGCACCACGCGGACCTTCGCGCCGCGGGTCACGTGTCCCTCGGTGACGAACGAGCCGGCAATGGTGCCGATCTTCGACGCCCGGAACGTCTGGCGAATCTCGACCTGGCCGACGGTGTCCTCGATCTCCTCGGGCTCGAGCATGCCCTGCATGGCCGCCCGCAGCTCGTCGATCGCCCGGTAGATCACCGAGTAACCCCGAATCTCGACGCCTTCGCGCTCGGCGAGAGCGCGCGCGTCACCGACCGGCCTGACGTTGAACGCGAGGATGACGGCATCGGAGGCTGCGGCGAGCATGACGTCGGATTCGTTGATGCCGCCGACCCCGCGGTGGATGATGTTCACCGACACCTCGCTCTGCGGCAGCTTTGCGATCTCATCCTCGACCGCCTCGACAGAGCCGGACACGTCGCCCTTGAGGACGAGGTTGAGCTCCTTCACCGTGCCCTCCTGGGCGAGGCGGAACACATCCTCGAGCGAGACCTTGCGGCCCGAGCGGCGCGCTAGCGCCTCGGTCTTCAGGCGGTTGGCGCGCTCCCCGGCGAGCTGGCGAGCACGGCGCTCGTTCTCCACCACGCGGGCGAACTCGCCGGCCTCGGGAACGCCGTCGAAGCCGAGCACCTCGACCGGCTCGCCCGGGGCCGCAATCGCCTTGCGGGCTCCAAGGAAGTCGCTCATCGCCCGCACGCGGCCGAAGTTCGCTCCCGCGACGAGTGCGTCGCCGACCCTCAGCGTGCCGCGCTGAACCAGCAGCGTCACGACCGGCCCGCGTCCTGGGTCCAGGCGCGACTCGATCACGACACCGGAAGCGTCGGTGTCCGGGTTGGCGCGCAACTCCTCGAGCTCCGCAACCACCTGGAGCGTGTCCAGCAGCGAGTCCAGACCATCGCGGGTCTTCGCCGAGACATCGACGAACTCGACCTCCCCGCCCCATTCCGCCGGCTGCAGGCCGCGCTGGGTCATCTCGGTGCGGACGCGCTCCGGCTGCGCCCCTTCCTTGTCGATCTTGTTGACCGCGACGACGATCGGCACCCCGGCGGCGCGCGCGTGGTCGATCGCCTCGTCGGTCTGCGGCTTCACTCCGTCGTCGGCGGCGACGACGATCACCGCGATGTCCGTCACCCGAGCGCCGCGAGCGCGCATCGCCGTGAAGGCCTCGTGGCCCGGGGTGTCGAGAAAGGTGATCGCGCGACCGGCGTGGACGACCTGGTAGGCGCCGATGTGTTGTGTGATTCCGCCGGCCTCACCCGCAGCGACCTGCGTTTCGCGGATCGCGTCGAGCAGCGACGTCTTGCCGTGATCGACGTGTCCCATGATCGTCACCACCGGCGGGCGATCGGCAAGCTCGTCATCGGCGTCCTCGAACACCGGCTCGTCGATGTCGTCGGCGGCATGGACGATCTCGATGTTCTTCTTGAAGTCCTCAGCAAGGACGCCGATCGCCTCGTCCGACAGCGTCTGCGTGAGCGTCACCATCTCGCCCAGCGCCATCAGGTTGCGGATGATCTCCGGAACGGCGACGCCGAAATACTCGGCGACGTCCTTGACGGTCGAGCCGGAGTTGATGCGGATCAGGTCGGTCTGCTCGTGGGCGCTCGTGTCGATCGGGGCGACCGTGTCGTCATATGTGCCCCGCCGGCGTCGCCCGCGCCGCGGCGGCCGCCGCGGTGGCTGCGAAGCAGGTCCGCTCGCGGGACGGCGCGAAGCCTGCGAGTCGATCACCACGCGCCTGCGGCCGCCTGGTCCGGTCACGCCCGGTCGCTGCTCGCCCTGCCTCGAATCGCGGGTCGGCCGACTCGTGGCAGCCCGCGACGGCTCCGCCGCCGCGTCCGGCGCGAGGGCACCTTCGGCGGCGGTGCCGGGAGCAGCCGGCTGCGCGGCTCGGGCACCCGCGTCGTGCGCGACCGGCTCCGCCGGCGCGCCACCTGCAGGAGCCCGAGGGGCACGATCGCTCGCCGCCGCCCCATTCGAACCCCCCTTCGGTGAACCAGCCCCACTGCCGCCAAGCGCAAGCAGGGCCGCCTCCTCATCGATCGCCGACGCGGCGGCCTTCGCCTCGATGCCGGCAGCCTGAAGCTTGGCCATCAGCTCCTTGGCTGACATGCCCTGTTCCTTGGCTATCTCGTGTACGCGTTTCTTTGCCATTTGCTGGTCGATTCTACGTCCTGGGCGTGAGTTCCTCGTGCGGCGCGTCCGCGGTCCGGGGGCGCAACCACGCCCGCCGGCGGACTACGGCGCCGCGGGCTTCGCGCCGGCCTCGTCGGCTGCTGCGAGCGCCTGGTGCGCCTCGAGGCCGCAGTAGCGCGAGCCTGGCAGTGAGGCGTTGGGGCAGCGGCGACCGTTCGACATGATCGCTGCACAGCGCCCCTGAGTCTCCTCCTCCTCGTAGCCGTGCTCGGCCTCCTCGGCGGCGAACTCGCTCTCGGACTTGATATCGACTCGCCAGCCGGTCAGGCGCGCGGCGAGGCGGGCGTTCTGGCCTTCGCGGCCAATTGCGAGCGACAGCTGGTCGTCGGGGACGATCACCGTCGCCTGCTTGGCGGCGTCGTCGACGAGCACCTCACGCACGCGCGCGGGCGAGAGTGCCTTCGCGACGAAGCGGGCGGGCTCGTCGTTGTAAGGGATGATGTCGATCTTCTCGCCACGCAGCTCGGATACGACCATCCGCACCCGCGAACCGCGTGGCCCGACGCAAGCACCAACCGGGTCGACACCGTCGGCATGCGAGATGACCGCGATCTTCGAGCGGTAGCCGGGCTCGCGGGCGACGCTCGCAATCTCGACGAGGCCGTCGGCGATCTCCGGCACCTCCAGCTCGAACAGCTTCTTGATCAGCTCGGAGTCGCGGCGCGAGACGATGATGCTCGGTCCCTTCGCCTGCGGCGAGACCTCCTTGATCACGGCCTTGATCCGCTGCGAATGGTCGTAGCGCTCGC
>CAYQZU010000018.1:0-46368 GCA_964422115.1 uncultured Solirubrobacteraceae bacterium
TAGGACGCCGCCCTCTCACGGCGGAAACCCGGGTTCGAATCCCGGTAGCGGTATGGCAATAACGACCTCACGCACTGTCGTCCGCATCGGTGGCGCGCGAGCTGTCATCGAGCCTGACCCTGTCAATCGACGCGCGGGCGGCGAGCATCGACGGCCTTATCGGTGCTCGGCGATGCTCCGATGAGCGCTGGCAGTGGCGATCGCCCGCTGCTGTCTGTTGTGCTTGCGATGCGAGAGGACTCGGACGACCTCGGCCCGGTGCTCTCGGCCTTGCTGCCGCAGGCTCGAGCGCTCGGCGTGGAGGTGCTCGTGGTCGGGGCGACCGGTGGAGCGGACGCGAACGACGCGCGGCTCGTTCCCCTCGCTGACCCAAACGTGCTCCGCCTGCGGATGGTCGGTGCCCACGAGGCGCGTGGAGAGATCGTGGTTTTTGGCGAGGACCACGCCGTTCCCGATCCCGACTGGTGCGAGGCGATAATTCGGGCGCACGCCGAGCACCCCGAGGCGGCGGTGGTGGTCGGCTGTTTCCGCAACGGAACCGACCGGACTCTCGCGGGACGGGCGAACTTCTTCTCCTACGCCTCTCCGTACGCGCCGCCGATGCCCGTGCTGTCGCAGTTGCGACCGCCCCCGATATCGCTCATGTCGTTCAAGCGCACCGCGCTGGACGGTAAGTGCGAGCAGGTCGGGGACCTCGAAGCGAGCGTGCTCCCGGGTCTGTTCGAAGCCGGGCAGATGGTCGCCGACGACCGCGTGCTGGCGGACCACTTTCAGGACCACGGTCTCGCGTGGTCGATCGCGAACGGTTATACCTGCGCCCGCGCGTCATATGGCTACCAGCGCCGCGTCCTCCGGTGGCGCGAACGGCTGGCGCAGGCACGCTGGTCCCTTCTTCACTGGCCGCCACGCCTGTTTGGAGAGGCGCGTGCCGGGACTCGCGGTGAGAAGGATCGCGCCCTGATCCTCGGTGTTGTGGCGTTGATCGCCGTCGCCACGGCGGTGGGTGCCGCGGTCGGATCGCTATTCGGCCCCGGATCCTCGCCCGATCGCGTTCCGTAGCGCTCGTCGCGCTGCTGTGGCGGTGCGGCCTACCCCAACGAGCCTGGGGCGGGTGTCGGCGTGCCCGTGCCGCCGGCGCTGGCGCCGCTCGCAGTCGTGTGGGCGATCGCCGTTCGGGTGCGGATGTGCGCGAGACCGTAGCGTCGCCGCCGATAGGCCGGGATCTTGCGAGCCGCGGCCTGTTCGATTCCGACCGCTGCCGCGGCGACCGCGGCGCCGGCGAACACGTCGAGCAGGAAATGGTTGCCGGTGGCGAGCACGACGAACGCGGTGAGGAACGGGTAGAGGACCGCGAGCGCGCGGGCGACCCGGCTCTCGAACACGGTCCAGACGACCACGGCGCACCACGACGCCCACGCGATGTGCAGCGATGGCATCGCGGCGTACTGGTCGGCGGTTGACGCGAGGGCGCCCTGATGGAAGTCGCCGACCGCGCCGGTGATCGCGATGATGTCGCGGAAGCCGTGCGAGGCGAGCATCCGCGGCGGCGCCACCGGGTAGAGCCAGAAGACGACGAACCCGATCAGGTTGACCACCACGAGCTGCGTGCGAAGGGGCCGGTACGCGCGTGGCTTGCGCCACCACAGATAGCCGAGCAGCCCGAAGGTCACGAGAAAGTGGGCCGCAACGTAGTAGTAGGAGACCGCGAGCCCGAGGGTCGCGTGCGATGCGAACCACCGGTCGAGACCCAGCTCGGGCGAGATGTTCAACGAGCGCTCGAGCGAGAGCAGGCCGGCGGCGTTATGGAGCGCCGCCACGCGACGCAGCGGGGCAAGGTTGTTGATCTGGTCGTAGAGCCACAGCAGCCAGATGACGACGATCGCCTCGAGCCAGACCGGGGCCCGCCCGTCGGCGCGCGTGAAGATGCGCCGGATCAATTGCGTGCCGACGCGCTCGCGACTCACCGTCGCCACCACGGCAGCCGGAGACGGCCGCGGGGTGGCGGGTACACCTGCCGGATGCTCGGCGGAACCTTGCGCGTGCTTAGCCATTTGATCGTGGTGGCGCACTGGAATCGGATGGAGCTGCGGGCCTGAGCCCGTGACCGCGGATCGTGCTGCAGAGTGAAATCTAGTTGTCCGAGCATACGGGCGCGAAAACCGCCCGTATGCAGGATGAATTCGCCGCTCCAGCGGCGCCCAATAGGCTCCGACCGTGTTGTTCGCTTCGATTCCGAGTCCGTCGAGCAACGGGATCCACCTCGGCCCGCTCTTCATTCACGCCTACGGGCTCGCCTACGTGGCGGCGGTCGCGGCTGCGATCTTCATCACGCGCCGCCGCTGGAGGGCGGTCGGCGGCGACCCGGACCTCGTCTACGACGTCGCCCTATGGGGGTTCCCCGCCGGGGTTGTCGGCGGGCGCCTGTACTTCGTCGCAACGAGCTGGAACGAGGTTCCAAAGCACTGGTGGGGGCCCTTCGCCATCTGGGACGGCGGGATGGGGATTTGGGGTGGCATCGCGCTCGGTGCGGCGGTTGGGTTGTGGGTCCTGCGCCGGCGAGGTGCCGACCTGCGCCTGTTTATGGATGCGGCCGCGCCTGCGCTGCTCGTGGCACAGGCGATCGGGCGGATCGGGAACTACTTCAACCAGGAGTTGTTCGGCGCGCCGACATCGCTCCCGTGGGGCCTTCAGATCGCGCCTGGTCACCGTCCCGCCGGCTACCTGCAGGACGCGACGTTCCAGCCGATGTTCCTCTACGAGCTTCTGTTCAACCTCCTGTTAGCCACAGCCCTCGTCTGGATCGGCAAGGTTCGAGCGGTTCGCCCGCCCGGCCTTTTCGCGCTCTACGTCGCCGGTTACAGCGGGTTCAGAATCTGGGAGGAGACGGAGAGGATCGATCCGTCGAAGTACCTGTTCGGCCTTCGGCTCAACCTGTACGTCGCCTCGTTGCTCTGCCTGGTCGGTCTTCTCTGGTTCGCCTGGACACAGAGACGGGGAGCTTCGGCCGGCTAGCCGGGGGGCGTCACCCGATCGCGGCGGCCCGCTCGCCGCGCAGCGACAGGTCGGCGCATTCGGCGCAGACCGATGCAGGGATCAAGCCCAGCCCCATCAGGCGTGCGAACAGCGCGCAGCCGACGCAGATCGCGAAGATCGACTCGAGCCCCGACGCCACGATCATCATGGCGAGCAGCACGATGACGATCCAGCCGGGCCCACCGGCAAGCGCGAGGACCGCTCCGGCGACCGTCAGTGCGGCGCCGATCCCCTGCGCAAAACGCTTCGGGGGTCCCGGGACTGCCTTGGGTGCACCCAGCCGCGGCGCAACGAGCGACGTGGCGATCCGCCCGAGCGGGCTGAGCGTCGGCCCGGTCAGCACACGAGCCAGGAAGCCGTAGGCTAGGACCGCGATCATCCAGTAGGCGCCTGTTGCGAGCGTCAGGATCGAGAGGGCGAAGACGACCCCGGCGACGACACGTGCAGCCTTCTCGTTGACCGGGTTGGGGAACGCGAGGAGTCGGCTCACCCCCACGAGTCTACAAACCGCACCTATCGGGTTAGGTATCGGCGCCCGCTCGCAAATTCCGCGAAGCGCCCGGCGATCCGTCCGACCCCACGATCTACGCTGCGCCAAGATGCCGAAGAGGTCCCCCGCGCGGACGGTCGTGATCGACATGGGGTCGAATTCGTTCCGACTCGTGGTGTTCGACTACACCCCCGACCGCTGGTGGCGGCGCAGCGACGAGATCTACGACGGGGTCCGGATCGGGGCCGGGTTACTCGACCGCGGCTCGCTATCGCCCGAGCGCGTCGAGCGGGCGCTCGAGGTGATGGTCGTCTACGCGCACTTCTGCTCGGCCAGCGGGATACCGGCCGGCAGCGTGAGGGCGGTCGCCACGAGCGCGATTCGCGACGCCACCAACGGCGCCGAGTTCGCCGAACGGGTCAGGCGCGAGACCGGGATCACGGTTCGCGTCCTCAGCGCCGACGAGGAGGCCCACTACGCCTACCTCGCGGCGATCAACTCGACGACGCTCGTCGACGGGGTTGTCCTCGATCTCGGCGGGGGCAGCCTCCAACTGGTTCACGTCGGCGCGCGAGCGGCGCTCGCGACTGCTTCGTGGCCGCTCGGCACGGTCCGGATGACCGAGCGGTTCTTCTCCGACAAGCGGTCGGCAAGCAAGCAATGCGTGGTGCTGCGAGACCACGTGCTCGGCGAACTGAGCACCGCTTTGTGGCTCGCCGGGGCGGGAGAAGCGATTGTCGGGATGGGGGGGACGGTGCGAAACCTCGCCGCCGCGGCCGCCACAGCCGCGGAGCGTGCGGGCCTCGGGGTACAGGGATACCACTTGTCGGCCGAAGCGCTGAGCGCTCTGATCGACGAGCTGGCGAGCCGCCCCGAGTCGGCGCGAGCGCAGCTTCCAGGTATCAAGCCGGAGCGGGCGGGGGTGATCCTCGCCGGTGCCGTCGTTGTAGCTGCCGTGATGGAGGCCGCGGGCGCTTCGCGTGTCGAGGTGACTGAGGCCGGCCTGCGTGAAGGCGTGTTTTTCTCGTCCTATCTCGCGCATCGCGACCCGCCGCTGTTCGAGAACGTCCGCGAGGCGAGCGTCCTGAATCTCGCTTCGCAGTATCAGGACGACCTGGCGCACTGCCGCCACGTCGCCCATCTCGCGGTGGCTCTGTGGCACGCGCTGGAGGCCGTGGGCGCGACCCCGTCGACCGATCTCCCCGCCGCGGAGCTTCTGTGGGCGGCCGGAATGCTGCACGACATCGGGATGGCGATCGACTACGACGACCACCACCGGCACTCTCGCTACCTCGTGCTCGCCGCGGGACTCCCCGGCTTCAGTCAGCGGGAGCAGGCGTTGCTCGCACAGACCGTCCGTTACCACCGCAAGGGCTCGCCAGAGCTCGGCGAGCTGGCCACTCTCTGTGAAAGGGGCGACGAGCGCCTATTGACCGCGCTCGCGGCAGTGGTTGCTCTCGCCGAACATCTCGACCGCAGTCGTGATGGGACGATCGAGGTCGCCGGGCTGCACGCCGACAACGGATCGCTTGCACTCGAGCTCGAAGTCTCGCGACGCGGCGACGAGGTCCTCGCCCGTTGGGGCGCCGAACGCCAGTCCGAGCTGTTCCGGCGGGCCTTCGGTCGCACGCTCACCGTGGCCTGAGAACGCGCGTCCTCTACCCTGAAAGGCGTGCACGAGGATGTCTACGACCTCTACCTCCGCGGCAGCGAGCTCCTCCAAAAGGGCGATTTTGCCGCCGCGACAGTCCCGCTGACCCGCGCCCGCGAGCTGGAACCAGACAAGGCGTCGATTCGCGAGGCGCTCGGCCGCGCGCTGTTCGGCGCCCAGCGCTATCGCGAAGCCGCTGCAGAGTTCGATGCCGTCGCCCAAACCGCGCCGACCAACGACTACGCTCACTTCTGCCTCGGTCGAGCCCTGCAGCAGCTCGGCCGCCACAACGAGGCCTGCAGGCCGCTCGCGATCGCCGCGTGTCTACGCCCCGAACGCGCCGAATACCGCGCCTACCGCGACCGCTCGCGGCGCGCCGCCTCGCAGCTTCGCTAGACCTAACTCGCTTCGTCCGCCGGCGGCGTCCGTGTCGGAGGGGACGGCAATGGCGGCCTGGCAGTGAGCTTCGTCGTGATTCTCGCCGCCGCGACCGCGCTGCTGGCCGGCGCCGGAGTCAGGATCTGGTGCGTGCGCCGCGCCCGCACGACGGGGCCGGTGCGTGTGATCGTCGAGCCCTATCGCAACGACCGTGCGCAGCCTGACGCGTTCGTTCAGACGCTCGGGTCGCTCCACTCCCTACTCTGCGGATCGCGTGGCGCCGGGCGGACGATCGTGCTCGAGGCCCATCTGGACCGCCGTCGCGGTGGCGCCCCCCTGGCGTGGTTCTCATTGTGCTGCAGCGCGGGGCTCGAGCGGCACGTCGAGGCGGCGCTCCGAAACAGTTATCCGAACGTGCGGCTCCGCGCGCTGCGCTCGCCGATTGACTGGCCGCCCGCGGTCGTGACGCTCCGCCGCCAACAGCCAATCCACAGCGGGATCTCGAACCCTCGGGGCCTCCAACAGGGCTGTGCCATCGACGCCGACTCGTTGCTGGGCGCGATGGCGGCGGCCGGCCCTCCGGCAACCGTACAGCTGACCCTCCGCCCTGCGCCGCGGCTGGTCGAAGCGATTGTGGCGGCGGCCGGCGCGCGTGCTGACGCGACCGATGAGCCGCGCGCCGAGGTTGCGCCGGGGGCGCTGTTCTGGGCGCACGCGCGGATCCTCGCCCGTGATCATCTGCGGGCTCGCGCGATTGCGGGCGCGTTGCGCTCCACGTCGACCGTCGCACTCGGCGCCCCGCGTCGCAGTCACGCTCCGACGGCGGTAGGGCTCGGATCGCGGTCGATGCCGCGCGGTCCGCGGTGTCTGTTTCGTGCGGCAGAGCTTGGCGGGTTGTGGGGGCTACCGTCGCCCGACTTCACGGCCCTCCCGTGTCTGCGACAGGCGTTGCCAATCGCACCGGCGCCGCCCGGAATCAGCCGACCACTGGCAGGCCGTGGGCTCCTGCGGGACGAGCACGGCAGCGTGACGGTGGGGCTCGATGTTCGCCGCCAGCACATCGCTGTCGTCGGAGCCGTGGAGCAGGGAAAGAGCTCGTTCCTGGTTGCCAGTGTCCGCGATGATCTCACTCGCCCAAATTGCGCGGTCATCGTGCTGGACCCCAAGGGCGACGCGGCGGATGGGGTCCTGAGCGTTGTTCAGGACGATCGCACATGCACGCTGCTCGACATGGCAGCACCGAGCTGTGGATTCAACCCGCTCGCTGTCGATGCAGCGCCCGACGCGATCGCCGATCAGGTGGTCGGCGCCCTGCGTTCGCTGTTCAGCGAGGGCGAGGTTCGAGGGAGCTCGGACCGCTACCTGCGAAACGCGATCATCGCCGCGCTCGGGTGCGATCGGTCGGCGAGCCTCTGGGACGTGGCCCGGCTGCTCGAGGTGGGGGAGGCCGGCCGGGCGGCGCGCGCGTTCGCGGCGGAGCGGCTGGTCGCGATGCCGGCCTACGCCGAGGTTGCGAGCTTCCTTGCAGACGAGCTGCCGGTCCAACTCGCCGACGCGCGCGCGACGACCACCGCGAAGCTCGACGCGCCGGCCAACAAGCTTGCGCGCCTGCTGAACTCGCCCGCGGTGAAGCGCGTGCTTGCGAACGACTCGATGCAAATCGACCTCGACGCGATCATCCAGAACGCTGAGGTGCTGGTCGTGCGAGGAGCCATGGGCGAGATCGGCGCGGGCAACGTCGCAGTTCTGATGCATCTCCTGCTCGGCATGCTCGATGCCGCCCTGTCGCGGGTCCAGGACCGGCGCGATGTCGCCGACCGGCGCGCGGTCGCGCTCAAGATCGACGAAGCGCCGCTCGTGATCGGCGAAACGTTCGCCCAGACCCTGGCGCTCAAGCGGTCTGCCGGCCTCGAGACGGTTGCGTGCTGGCAGACGGACTCGCAATGGTCGCCGGAGCTGCGCGATCAACTCGATGCCCTGTTCGCCCACCGTGTGCTCTTTGCGACCGCATCCGCGGCCGACGCGCGAGCCGCGTCCGGGCTGCTCCTGTCGGAGTTCTCCGATCAGCTGCGCGGTGCGGACGAGCGAACGATGAGGCTCGCCACACCGGACGTCCGCCTCCACCTCCCGCGCCACACGGCGATCGTCAGCTGGACGACGGCCGCAGGGCGAGAGCGACCGTTCATCGCAACCACGCTGCCGATGGCAATCGACCGCGAGCGAATCGCACGTCACGCTGATCGCCAGCGCGTGCGCGGTGCCCGAGCGCAGGTCGATCCGCGACGCCCGCCGAGCGTGTTTGTGACCGCGCCGCCGCCAAGCCGGCCCTACGCGACTGCGCCGCAGTCACCCACTGGACGTGTGCAGTCGCCCGCCGCAGGTTTGCAGTTACCTGCGGATATCCGGGAGATGACCTCCGTCGCTGTCCCTCAGAGCTTCCAAGAGCTGCAGACGGTTGACGCGGCGGCGAGTGTCAGGTGGCTTTCGCACCGCGGACCGCCGGCGCGGATCGCGCTCGATCGACGCGACCGAGAACTGCTTGCGTGGCTGGTTGCTGCGCGCTGCGCGCTCACGACGCAGGTTCACGAGCGTACGCGCCCGGGCCGCGCGCTGACCGGCACCCAGCGCCAGTTGAAGCGCCTGGCCGACGCGGGCCTGATTGCGCGCTTTCAGCTGCACCGATCCGATGGCGGTGCCGTTCCGCAGTGCTGCGTCGCCACCGACGCGGCGATCGCCGCGCTTGGAATCGCCGGTCGCCGCGCCCCGGTTCTTTGCGAGGAATCGCTGGCCAGGATGCGGCGCGACCTGCACGTGGTCGGCTGGCTGCTGGCATTCGAGCGATGCTCCGGCCCCGCCACGAGCGCCGTGCTTGGGCCCGGTCGGGCGGCGATCGCGCCGGTGGCCTCGCAGAACGTGGGTGTCGCCGACCTCGCGCTGCCGGACGGACTGCGTCCGCGCGACTTCCTCGCCTCCGATGTCCACGGCGTCCGTCGCCCGGTCGCCAGGTTCGCTTCGGTGCGCCCGGACGCCGTGATCGAGCTGTCCAGTGGGCGAGGCGCAGAGTTGGACCTGCTGGTCGCGTTCGATCGACCGGGCGAGCTGACCTGGCTCGAGGCCTACGACCATCTCCTGAGTGGCTGGTGGAGGGCAGTCCCACGATATGCGCGGCTCGGCGCGCCGCCGTTTCTCGTCGTCATCTGCGACGACGCCGCGGCTGCACATGCTCGTGCTCGAAGCGCGGACGCGGTTCTGGTTGCGACCCTTGCGCGGATCGGTGACGATCCCGCGGCCTGGGAGCGGCCCGGACGCGAGCGCATCCTCTTCGTCGCTGAGCAGGACGCGCATGGGGGAAGCCTCCGAGCGCTGCGCGTCGCACCGCAGCCGGAGTCGGTGCGCGCTGATCCCGAGGTGGTCGCGGAGAGGACCGAGTTGCCGGCCCGCGGATTCGGGCCGCCCGAAAAGGAATCCGCGCCGCCACCCTGGCGCTAGCCGCGGTTACGGCGTCGAGCAGTGCAGTCACCCCGCGAGCCGAGGCGGTTGTGACGCCGCTGCGAGCTAGCCTCGCTCGCTCATTCTCTTTTCTCCCTTCGCTCGCGCACCCCCTCGCACCTCGCGGTCTGTCCCGCAATCCCCACCGTGTCGGTGAAGCAGCCATCAGCACCTCGGCCGTCACCGCATCGCAGTGACTTCTCTCGGACCTCCGAGCGACCTCGAAACAGCCAGGGTTCGGGCACGAATCCATCGCTACTGCCCGGCGTCCGATGCCGGCGCCCGAGAGATCGTGCTGCTCTTTGCTGCACAGGGATCACGCCTGCTCGTCGACCGCTCGATCGCCGATCACGCTGATGCTCGCCTGCTTGCTCACCTCGCTCCTGACGAACCCGATACCAACGGGATGCTCGTATGCGACGACTACCTCGCAACCGCCCGCCGCAACTGTCGGCGAGCTCGTCCTGCCGACCTGGTCGCGGACCCCGTCGGAGACGATCACGCGCGCCACCCAGCGGCGCCGCTGGAGCACGCTGTGCTCTGCGACAGGTTCGGGATCCAGTACAGGCTGACGGAGGTCGGGGATCCATCCGAGCTTCGCTGGCGCTCGCAAGCCCCCGGATGCGTGGAGCGCACCGTCAGCGCGCGTGAGGTCGTCGCGGCGCTCGAGGAGTACGAGCCGGTGCTCGCGTTGACCCGCGCTGCGGTGAGGCGGCTGCGGCGTACGCGGGAGGTTTCGATTGCGACACTGGCGCTTGAGCTGCGACGCCTCGAGTCGAGTCCGATCGTTCTGAATCGCGGGCTTCGCGAGGCGGTGCTCCAGACGGTGCGCGAGCGCGGCGTCAGTCTCAGCGCGATCGCGATCGCGTGCGGGCGGGTGAAGCGGGATCCGAGGGGAAACGGCTCCGGGGAGACGAGCTGGCTGTCGCGACGGATCGGGCTCGTCGGCGACGGCCCGGCGGGTGCGCGGAACCCGTGGGTTCACACCGACACGCTCGCGCTGATCGCTCGCGACGGGCTGGGCGTCGCCCCACGCGAGGTCGAGCTCGGCTGACCGCGCCGGCGCAGATCCTTGTCGCGATCGAGGATCCGCGCGAGCGCTGGGCGGCTGATGACGCGCTGCGGCCGTTGGCCCCAGCCGTTCTGCCGTCCCGCGCGCCTGCTCGACCGGCGATCGTGATCACCGACGAGATCGACCGGATCCCGCACCTGCGCCGCGAGCATCCTCTGGCGCTTGCGCTGCACGTCGTTGAAACGAAGGCTGAGGCCCAATCGGCATTCGACGCCGGTGCCGACGCAGTTGTCTCGCGCGGTGCGCCGGCTGAGCTGCGCGCACGAGTACGGGCGCTTCTACGCCGCCGCTACGCGAGCCCGCTACTGAGGGTGACCATCGGGCCGTTGCGGATTGATCAGGAAGCGCGCCTGATCACCCTCGCCGGCGCGCCGGTGGGATTGACGCCACGCGAATTCGACCTGCTGGCGTGCCTGGCGTCAGACCCTGGTCGGGTGTTCACCAAACAGGATCTGATCCGCGTCTGCTGGGCAGCGTCGGAAGTGGACGCGCACAGCCGAGCGCTCGCAACGCAGATCGCACGCTTGCGCCGTCGACTTGGCTCGCACGGAACGATGCTCGTGACGGTTTGGAGCGTCGGATACGTGCTGAGCTCGTCGTACTGACGAGCGCCGCGGCGCCGTACTGACGAGGGGTCCTGGCGCCCCGCGGCGGTGCCCCGAGGTTCGGCAGGCCTGAAACCAACCAGTCGTCGCGCGTTCGCACCAGTGCGACCGGCGGCGCCGCAAATAAGCACGACCAACACAACCAACGGAGGTTCTAATGCCCCTGTCTCTCATCATCGTCCCCGTATGCGTGGTCGCGGGGTATGTCTCCCTGCGGCTCACGCCGCTGAGCTGGAACGTGGCGGCGGCCCTGTCGCTTGTCGCCTTGCCGTTTGCACCTGCAGCGTCGCTCGCCTACTTGCTGGGCGTCCTGCTCGGCTACCGGCGCGGCGTCCGCATCCCTCGTGGCAGACGAGCGGCGTCTGATGGCGGTGGGCTCGCGATCGGCACCGATCGAGCCGGTCGCCTCGTCCGTATCCCGCTACGCGAGCGAAGTGGCTCGCACACGCTTGTGGTCGGGGCTACGGGATCTGGAAAGACCGTCACCGAGGCATGGATCGTCGGGCGCGCGATCGAACACGGTCACGGGGCGGTGATCATCGACCCAAAGGGCGATGAGCTGCTGCGCAACGCGGCGCGGACCGCCGCGCGGACGGCCGGCCGGGAGTTCGTCGAATGGACGCCCCGGGGCTCGGCGGTCTACAACCCATACGCCCATGGCAGCGCGAGCGAGATCGCCGACAAGGCGCTCGCCGGGGAGTTGTTCACCGAGCCGCATTATCTGCGCCAATCACAGCGGTATCTGGGGAACGCCGTGCGGGCGATCACTGCCGCCGGGGAAACCCCGACGCCACGGCGTCTGGTCGAGATGATGGATCCCCGCGAGCTCGAGCAGGTCGCGAGAGGGCTCGCCGACGAGGCGCTCGCGCGGTCGCTCTTCGCCTACCTCGACTCGCTGGACGGACGTCAGCGAGCCGGCCTCACCGGGACCCGCGACCGAATCGCGATCCTCGCCGAGTCCGAGATGGGCCCATGGCTCGATCCGGCATCTCGCGGTCCGCGGCTCGATCTGCTCGATGCGGTTCGCGAGCGGGCGGTCGTCTACTTCCGCCTGGAAGCCGACCGGCTGCCGCTACTGGCACGCATGCTGGGGGCGGCCATCGTGCAGGACCTGCTGACCGTCTCGGCGGAGTGCCAGCAATCACCTGTGCCGACGCTCGTGGCACTGGATGAGTTCTCGGCCCTCGGCACGGCTGCCGTCGCGAGGCTGTTTGGGCGAGCACGGGCCGCAGGCCTGAGCCTGCTGCTGGCGACGCAGGAAGTTGCGGATTTGCGGGCGGCGGACGACGAGCTGCTCGACCAGGTGCTCGGCAACGTCGAGACCGTTGTCGCTCACCGTCAGAGCGTCCCTGAATCGGCGGAGCTGATCGCGCGGATCGCGGGAACGCACGTTGTGTGGGCGAGGACCGAACAGCTGAGTCACGGCTTCGCAAACGGCCACGCGACGCAAACGCAGGGCCGCGAGTACCTCATCCACCCCGACGAGATCAAGTCGCTCACGCCTGGCGTCGCCGCCGTTGCACGGGCTGGCGGCTCCTGTGCCGTGACACGGATCTTCCACCCCTGAAAAGGAGACACATATGCATTCGTTTGACCCCAAGAACAAGGCGATGATCGAATGGCTCGCCGGCATCGGCGCGGCATCCGCGACAGAGCTGGCCGATGTCTGCGGCTCGACAATCGCTGCTGCGTCGACCCGATTGCGACGGCTCGAGGGCGAGGGCCTCGTATCGGAATCCCGGCTCCTTCACGCGCGGCCCGCGCTTTACCTGATAACGAGGTCCGGACTCAGGGCCGCCGGGCGGGGGGAGTTGACGGCTCCGCGGGTCAGCCACGCCGGGTTCGTGCACGCGCTCGAATGCGCTCGCGTCGCGCGAGCGCTCGAGGGTCGGCATGCCGGTCGTTTCACCGTCCACTCCGAGCGGGAGCTTCGCTCCTGGGAGCGGGCTGCAGGCCGGCCGGTCGCGAGCATGGAGCTTGGTTTCAGCAGTACCCGGCGAACCGGCGACGTTCACAGGCCGGACCTCGCTCTGCGACCCGTCAACCGCACAGCGGGCGGACTCCCGATCGCAGTCGAGATCGAGCTCACCGTAAAGGCGCCGGTGAGGCTTCGCTCGATCATCCGTGGCTGGGCGCGTTGTCGAACCGTGTCCGGTGTCGTCTACTACGCGGCGCCAGCCGTGCTCGCCGCGCTCGAACTCGCGGTGTCGCACGAGCGGGCGTCGGGTGCCGTCCGCGTGCTGGCGCTAGCGGGGGCAGGACACGAAGCGATCGACGAGTCCCATCCCAAGGGCGCCCTAGCGTGGGATCGAAGGTGCGTTCACGATGGAAGGAGCGATAGATGGCAGCCATAAACCGCGTGGTGCTGGTTGGGAATCTCACGCGTGACCCCGAGTTGCGCTCGAGCGCTGCGGGCACGACCATCTGCCGGTTACGAGTCGCCTGCACGACGCGGTGGCGAAGCAGCGATACGGGCGAGTGGACCGACAAGCCGAACTTCTTCGACGTGTCGGTCTTTGGGGCGAGCGCCGAGGCGTGCGCCCGGTTCCTGGAGAAAGGACGCCCGGTCGCGGTCGATGGCCGACTCGACTGGCACGAGTGGGAGACCGTCGAGGGGGAACGCCGACAGGCGGTCGGCGTGATCGCCGACAACGTGCAGTTCCTCGCCTCGCGTGCGAGCGCAGGTGAGGCGGATGAGGCAGACGGTGAGTTGGTGGAGGAGCCAATCCCCTTCTAGCCACCGCGGCTGACCAAGGCAAGCGCCGGCCGCCCCTCGAGCGGCCGGCGCGCCGACCGCGCGTTCCAGGCCGGCGCTCGAGCACATGACGGCCTCGCCACCGGCAGTACGGGTGAGCCCCCTGACAGGCCGCGGGGGCGGCCATGCCGATCGACTTCTTCGGCGCTCCCCCTACTGGGCGGGAAGGTTGGCGGCAGCGGGACCGTGGGGCGGCCGCGGCCACGCCGCGCTAGGGTCGCCGCCACAGTGCCCGCAAGCCCGCCGCTGACAGAGATTTCGTTCCAGCCGTTCGTGTACGTGGTCGGGCGCGAGAAGATCCGTGAGTATGCGCGCGCGGTCGGTGAGACGAACCCGCTGTACCACGACGTGGCGGCCGCGCGCGCGGCGGGCTACGCCGACCTGGTCGCGCCGCCGATGTTCGTCGTCGTCTACGCGGCGGCCGCGTTCGAGGCGGCGATGAGCGAGCCTGCACTTCAGATCGACTTCGCGATGCTGCTCCACAGCGGCCAGGAGTTCGAGTGGGGGGAGCTGGTGGTGGCGGGGGACGAGGTCACAACCGAGATCGCGCTTGCCGAGGACCGCGAGCGCGTCGGGATGCGGTTTGTCGCGTTTGATTCGACCTCGCGCAACCAGCGGGGCGCGCGGGTCTGTTCCGGGCGATGGACGGTCGTCGTGAGGCCGCGAGCGTGAGCGCCCTCGAATCGGGGAGCGAGCTTCCGACGCTCGTCGTCACGCCGGACCGCTATACAACGGTCCGCTACGCCGGGGCCTCGGGGGACTTCAACCCGATCCACATCGACGACGAGTTCGCGCGATCCGTCGGACTGCCGGGGCGGGTGCTCCATGGCCTCTACACGATGGCGCTGGTCGCGCGAGCGCAGACCGACGCTGCGGGCGGGCCGGAGAAGCTGAAGCGCCTCGCGGTTCAGTTTCGCGGGCCCGCGGTACCCGAGCAGGAGATCACGGTCATCTCGACCGTCAAGGAGATGTGCGGTGGCCGTGCGACTGTCTCGTCGACCGCAAGCCAGCAGGGCAAGCCGGTAATTCGCGGGGCGAGCGCTGAAATCGAGCTGTAGCCGAACAGCACGGCGAGGCCGCCGGGCCCAACTCCTAGAATCGACGCTATGCCCACATCCGGACACGGAGCCGGCGAGCACACCGCGATCGGCGGCGCGGCCGCCCGTGCGCTCTCGCCCCGCCAGCAGGCGATCCTCGTGAAGGTGGTCGAGGCGTACGTCGCGACGGGCCAGCCTGTTGCCTCGAAGACACTTGCTGCGGATGGGGAGCTTGCGAGCTCGCCGTCGACGATTCGCAACGAGCTCGCGCTGCTCGAGGAGCACGGTCTGCTCGCCCACCCGCACACCTCGGCCGGCCGCATGCCGACCGACGCCGGACATCGCTACGTGGTGGACAGGCTGCTCGCTGCTCCGATCTCGACCGCGCTCGAGCTCCCGCTGTCCCTGAGTCTCGAGCGGCGCGAGCTCGAGGACGCTCTTCGCGCTACCACCGAAGCGCTCGCGCAGATGACGAACCTGCTCGCCGTTGCCTCCGCGCCCGCGGTCGAACGCGCGACGATCCACCGTGTCGAGGTCCTCACCCTCCCGGCGGGTGTGGTGATGGTGGTCGTGATCGCCTCCTCCGGCGGGGTCTCGAAGTTCCTACGGACGTTCGAAGCGCCAATTGACCCGGGTCTCGTCGCTTGGGCCGGCGAGTACCTCAACGAGCGGGTCGGCGGCCTGCCGATCGGCGCGCGGATGCTCGCGCAGCGACTCGCTTTGGACCCTGAGCTGGGGGCGCGGGAGCGCGGGTTCATCGACAAGCTGACACCCGCGTTCAACGAGCTCGGTGGCGGCGGCGAGGACCTCCTGTACATCGACGGAACATCGCGGCTGCTTGGCGCACATCGGCTGTCGAGCCTGAGCGAAGTGAACGAGCTGATGGCGCTGATCGAGGAGCGCGCGGCGCTCGTCGAGTTGCTGCGCCAGGCGCTGGCCGAGCGCGGAACCTTCGTTCGAATCGGACAGGAGAACGACGTTCCAGGGCTGCAAAGCCTCGCGATAGTCGCCTCGCCCTATGGCGTCGCCGCGCAGAAGCTCGGAACCGTGTCAGTGATCGGACCTGTCCGGATGGACTACGCGACGGCGATCGCGAGCGTCCAGTCGGTCGCCCGGCAGCTTTCGCGGTTCGTCGAAGACGTCTACAGCGACCACTGAGTGGCACGTCAAGCGCAACCCCGCGACCCCTACGAGGTGCTCGGCGTCACGCGCGACGCGGACGAGTCCCAGATCAAGAAGGCGTTCCGCCAACTCGCGCGCGAATTGCACCCTGACGTCAACACCGAGGACCCCAAGGCCGAGGAGAAGTTCAAGGAGGCAGCGGAGGCCTACGAGATCCTCTCCGATCCCGATCGGCGCGCGACCTACGACAGGTTCGGGCACGAGGGCCTTCGGACGGGCGGCTACCAGCCCAACTTCGACCAGTTCGGCTCGCTCGGTGATCTTTTCGAAGCTTTCTTCGGGGCGGGCGCAGGCGGTGCGTTCGCAGGCGGTCGGCGGGCGGCCGCCGGCGGCGACGTGGGAGTCGAGCTGGAGCTCGATCTTGCCCAGGCGGCGAGCGGCGGCTCCTTCGAGATCACCTACGACGCGGTCGACCGCTGCGGTAACTGCAAGGGCAACGGGGCCGAGCCTGGCACGCCGATCGCAACGTGCGAGCGATGCGGTGGCGCCGGACAGCTGCAGTCGGTGGCCCGAACGCCGTTCGGGCAGATGATGCGGAGCGTTGTCTGCGACACCTGCGGCGGCGATGGACGGGTCCCCGACCAGCCGTGCGCGGAGTGCGCGGGGCGCGGGCGCAAGGTTGCGAGCCGGATGATCACGGTAGATATTCCTCCCGGAATCGCCGACGGCCAGCGGGTGCGGCTGAGCGGTCGTGGACACGCCGGCGAGGCGGGGGCGCCGGCCGGCGATCTGTATGTGCTCGTCGCCGTCGCCGAGGACGAGCGGTTCTACCGTGACGGCGACGAGCTGATCACCTTGGTCGACGTCGCATCACCGGACGCCGAGCTGGGCGCGTCGGTCGTGGTCCCGACGCTTGAAGGGCCCGAGGACGTCGCGATCGAGCCCGGGACCCAGCCGGGGGAGCGAATGGTGCTGCGCGGCCGCGGCATGCCGCGGCTGCGTCGTGGTGGCCGCGGGGACCTGATCGTTGTCGTCAACGTCCACGTTCTGCGGAACCTCACCGATGAGCAGCGCGGGCTCTTGGAGCAACTGAGCGCGACGGTCACCGACGCGAACCTCCGCGCCGACGACAACATCAAATCGCGCCTGCGGCGCTGGCTGCGCCCGCACGCGGCGTGATCCGCCTGGCGGTCCGCGTCGATCGCGCGCACGCCGAGGAGGTGCTTCGTGAGCTGCTCGTCCTCTCTCCCGGAGGGCTTGAGGAGGTCGAGATCGACGGCGACACATTGGAATACGTGCTGTACGGCGCTCCAGGCGAGCTGCCCCCGCTCCCGGTCCTCAAAGCGACCGTCGGCGACAGCGTCGTGACGGTGAGCACGAGCGAGATCGCCGATGACTGGGGTGAGCGCTGGCGCGAGTTCCACCGCCCGGTGGAGGTCGCCGGACGGCTGTACGTACGCCCACCGTGGCATTCTCGAGCTCCTGCAAGCGGGCTGATCGACATCGCGATCGATCCGGGCCGAGCATTCGGGACGGGCGCTCACGCAACCACGCGCGGCTGCCTCGAGCTGCTTGTAGCGCTGGCCGGCGAAGGCGTGAGCGGCCCGCTCGTAGACGTTGGCTGTGGATCTGGGATCCTGGCGATCGCCGCGACCAAGCTCGGCTTCTCCCCGGTCATCGCACTCGACAACGACCCCGCGTGTATCGAAGCCGCCAGCGCGAACGCCGACATCAACGGCGTGCAACTCGACGTCCGGGCCCAGGACCTGCTGACGGACCCGCTCCCACCGGCGCAGACGATCGTCGCGAACCTTCTACTCGCGCCGTTGCTGGTGCTCGCGCAGCGGTTGCACGACGCTCCGCAGTGGCTGATCGCGTCGGGGCTTCTGGCCGACCAGGGCGATGAGCTTGCGGCGAGCCTGCGGCTCCGATGTGGGATGTGTGAGGCCTCGCGCCTACGTGAAGGCGATTGGCTCGCGATGCTGTTCGCCGCCGCCGCTCCGCGCGTATCCTCTCAGGGACCATGAGCGTCACCGAGACAATCAAGAGCGACCTTGCTATCGCCATGAAGGCCGGGGACAAGGAGCGTGTGAGCACGCTGCGGATGGTGCTCTCAGAACTGCAGAAGGCCGCGAAGGAGGGGTCCAGCGACGAGCTGGCCGTCCTTCGTCGTGAGCGCAAGCGGCGCGTCGAGGCCGAGCACGCCTTCCGCGAGGGCGGCCGGCAGGACCTGGCCGAAGGCGAGGCTCGCGAGGCGGAGCTGATCTCTGCCTACCTGCCGGCGCAGCTCGGCGATTCCGAGCTGCGCGAGATCGTCGCCCGCGCGGTGGCACAGACCGGCGCCGGCTCCCCGTCGGACCTCGGCAAGGTGATGCCTGTAGCGATGGCCGAGGTCGCCGGCCGCGCGGACGGGAAGCGCGTGTCCCAGCAGGTGCGCGAGGCGCTTGACTCGGCGTGAGAAGCCAGCTCGAGCTACCGAACGATCTCGCTGCGGCGCTCGCCGGCAACCACGACGCACTTCTGCGGGCGCTCGAGCGTCAGCTCGCATGCCGTGTCTTCCTGCGTGGGAACCTCGTCACGCTTGACGGCGAGGCGGGCGAGATCGACGACGCCATGCGGACACTCGAGGAGCTGGTGAGTATCGGCGAGCGCGGGCACGCCCTGTCGGAGGCGACGATCGCGTCGGTTCACGGTGCGCTCGACGCGGCGGACTCACCGGCGCAGTTGCTCGACGACGTCGTCTGGAGCCACCGCACGCGGCGCGTGGTGCCGAAGACTGTTGGACAGAAGCGCTACATCGAGGCGATTCGCAACAACACGATCAGCTTCGGGATCGGCCCCGCCGGCACCGGCAAGACGTTCCTCGCGGTCGCGATGGCGGCGGCGGCGCTCGCGCAGCGCGAGGTCAACCGGATCATCCTGACTCGGCCGGCGGTCGAGGCGGGCGAGCGGCTCGGCTTCTTGCCCGGGGATCTGATGGCCAAGATCGACCCCTACCTGCGGCCGCTGTTCGACGCATTGCACGACATGATCGATCCGGAGAAGGTCTCCCAGCACATCGAGCGCGGGGTGATCGAGATCGCCCCGCTCGCCTTCATGCGCGGGCGCACGCTGAATGACTCGTTTGTGATCCTCGACGAAGCCCAGAACACGACGCCCGAGCAGATGAAGATGTTCCTCACGCGCCTTGGCTTCGGCTCGAAGATGGTCGTCACGGGCGACGTGACGCAGGTCGACCTGCCGCGCGAGCAGCAATCCGGGCTCGTGGTCGTCGGCGAAATACTCCACGAAGTCGACGGTGTCGAGTTTGTCAATCTCAGCGCCACCGACGTGGTGCGCCACCGCCTCGTGCAGCGGATCGTCGAGGCCTACGACGGCCACGCGCTGCGGGCTGCGCCGGATCTGAGTGCCGCGAAGCGCGCCCGCAGCTAGATGGTTGACACTCGCACCGTCTCGGTACGGTCGGCTCCGTGGGCTCGTCACCGTTGTCGCGGGGTCGGGGCGCGCCCCCAGAGCGGGGCGCCGCCGGAGTGCAACGGCGAAACCGCTCCCGGCGAGCGCCGGCCGTGAGATCACCGATCGAGGCGTCGTGCTCGAGGTCGAGGTAGTCGGTGAGCCGCCGCCGCTCCTGACGGTGGCCGAGATCGAGCGTCTCGCCGGCTTCGCGACCGCGAGCGCCGGCATCGACGACGGTCATCTTGCGATTCAGTTCGTGGGCTCTGGCGAGATCGCCGCTCTGAATCGGGAGTACCGCGGTAACGCCGAGCCGACTGACGTCCTGTCGTTCCCGATCGACGGTGCGGGGCCCGTGCCGGGGGGGCCGCGTGAGCTGGGGGACGTGGTCATCTGCCCGGAGCAGACCGACGACCTCCGCGAGGCCGTTGTGCACGGCGTCCTCCACCTCGTCGGCATGGATCACGAGGCGGACGCCGGCGAGATGCTCGCGCTCCAAGCCGAGCTGCTCAGCTGGTGAGCACCGCTGCCGCCGCCGGGACCGATCGTGGCGAGCCGACGCGCGCTGGGTTCGTCGCGCTGGCCGGGCGGCCCAACGTCGGCAAGTCGACTCTCACCAACCGGATCGTCGGCACCAAGGTGGCGATCGTCTCCGATCGCCCACAGACAACGCGGCGGGCAATTCGCGGCGTGGCAACGGGACCGTCGTGGCAGCTCGTGCTCGTTGACCTACCGGGCGTCCAGCGTCCGCGCGACGCGCTGACGGAACGCATGGCGAGCAGCGTCGACCGCGAGCTGTCCGAGGCCGACGCAGTCCTGATCGTGCTCAACGCGGACGAGCGCATTGGCGCCGGCGACCGCCGCATCGCCCGACGGCTGGAGGATGTGGGCGTCCCCGTAACCGTCGCCGTCAACAAGGCGGACAGGCTGACACGCGAACGTCAGGCGCAGGCACTGCTCGACGCCGCTGCGATTGCTCCGCCCGATGCGGAGGTCTTCCCGATCTCGGCGCGTACCGGCGCCGGCGTGGGGGTGCTGCTCGATCACCTCGTCGCACAACTCCCGCTCGGCCCGTTCCTCTACGAGGCCTCTCAGCACTCGGACCAGGGGCGCAGCGAGCTGCTCGCCGAGCTGATTCGCGAACAGGTCCTGCGCCGCACATTCCAGGAGCTGCCTCACGCGGTCGGGGTGGTGGTCGATGAGGCGCGCCCGGACGAGCGAAATCCGGAGGTGATGCGGGTCGAGGCCCTCGTCTGGGTCGAGACCGAGTCGCAGAAGGCGATCGTCGTCGGGCATGGCGGGCGAATGATCAAGGCGATCGGAACCGCGGCGCGCCGGGAGCTCGAACGCGAGCTGGGAGGCCGGGTGCACCTCGCGCTGACAGTCCGTGTGCGCCGCCATTGGCGAGCTGACGATTCGCTGCTCGACCGCCTCGGGATCGACTAGTCCCCGCGGTTGCCCTCTAACATCGGCCGTATGGACAGCGAGATCGTCTTCGACGAGCGCGGGCTCGTCCCGTGCGTCGTGCAGGACTGGAACACCGGCGAGGTGTTGATGCTCGCCTACACGAACGCGGCAGCGATTGCGCTGACCCGCCAGACGGGTGAGCTTCACCTCTGGAGCCGCTCGCGCGGCGAGCTGTGGCACAAGGGCGCCACGAGCGGCAACACGCAAGCCGTGCGCGCGCTGCGCCTCGACTGTGACGGCGACGCGGTGCTGGCACTTGTCGAGCCGGCCGGCCCAGCCTGCCACACGGGTGAGCGGACCTGCTTTCACCGCGGCGAGTTCGCGCGGACGGCGCCGCACGCGGTGCTTCCCGCACTGGAGCGGACGATTACCTCGCGCGCCGACACGCGCCCGAGCGGGTCCTACACGGTCTCGCTGCTCAACGACCCCGCGCTGGCGGGCGCGAAGGTGATGGAGGAGGCCGAGGAGGTGACGCGCGCTGTCCGTCAGGAGAGCGACGAGCGCGTCGACGAGGAGGCCGCTGACGTCATCTACCACCTGCTGGTGCTGCTCGCAGGCCGCGACCGCCGTCTGCGCGACGTCGAGCGGGTGCTCGATTCCCGTGGCGGCTAGCCTCTCGCTCGAGGAGGTCCGCGCCCTCGCGCGCGACTACAACCTCATCCCTCTGGCGCGGGAGCTGATCGCCGATACCGAAACCCCCGTCTCTGCGTTTCTGAAGCTGCGTGGCGAGGGACCTGCGTTCCTGCTCGAATCGGCCGAGCAGGGCGTCACGTTCGGGCGCTACTCGTTCATCGGCTTCCAGCCGCGCGAGGTCATCCGCTGGTCGCTCTCAGACGGGGGGGATCCCTACGAGATCGCCGCAGCCGCAGTCGCCCGCTACAGGCAGGCGCCGCTCGAGGGCCTGCCGCCGTTCGCAGGTGGGGCGGTCGGGTTCTTCGGCTACGACCTCGTGCGCGCAGTCGAGCCGCTCGGGCCGGCGGGCGAGGACCCGCTCGGCCTGCCCGACATGGCGCTGATGTTGAGCGACGTCCTTGTCGTCTTCGACCACCTGAAACACACCGCCACGATCCTCGCTCACGTCCACACGGACGAGGGCGACCTCGAAGCCTCGTATACCCGGGCGCTCGAGACGCTCGAGAGCGTGCGTCGGAGTCTCGCAGCGCCGCTGCCGGCCGGGCGCGTGGCGCTCGAGGAGCGCCCTGCTCCCGAGTTCGAGTCGAACATGTCACGTGAGCGCTTCGAAGCGATCGTCGCGCGGATCATCGACTACATCTACGCCGGAGACGCTTTTCAGGTCGTGCCTTCGCAGCGCTGGTCAGCGCCTGTGGCGGTGGACGGGTTCTCGATCTACCGCGGTCTGCGGATCGTCAACCCGAGCCCATACATGTATTTCCTCGACTTCGGGGACTTCCAGTTCGCCGGAGCCAGCCCGGAGCCTCTGATCACGGTCAGCGGCCGCCGCGTGGTCACGCGGCCGGTCGCGGGCACTCGTCCTCGTGGAGCCGACGCCGAGGAGGACGCGCGGCTGGAGGCGGAGTTGCTCGGCGACGCAAAGGAGATCGCGGAGCACATGATGCTCGTCGATCTCGGCCGCAACGACCTCGGGCGCGTGTGCGAATACGGCACGGTGCGGGTCGACGCGCTCAAGCAAATCGAGCGCTACAGCCACGTGATGCACATCGTCAGCACGGTCTCGGGGCGGCTTCGCGAGGGAGTCGGTGCGCTCGATGCGCTGCGCGCGACGCTGCCGGCCGGAACGCTGTCTGGCGCACCGAAGGTTCGCGCGATGCAGATAATCGACGAGCTCGAGCCGGTCAAGCGCGGAGGCTACGGTGGCGCGATCGGCTACCTCTCCTACAGCGGTGACCTCGACACGGCGATCCACATCCGGACCGTCGTCGTCAAGGACGGCGTCGCGCACGTCCAGGCGGGGGGCGGTACCGTCGCTGACGCCAAGCCGGACCGGGAGTTCGCGGAGTCGGAGGCCAAGGCGCGGGCGGTGATGCGCGCGATCGAGCTCGCCGGGCAACAGCGCGATTGGGCCTGACGCGGCCGGGCGCGGGGCTGGGTTCATACTCCCGCTGTGGCGATCAAGCTCCACCGTTGCAGCGGGACAGCGATCAAGGGCTCGCATGCCTGCTGGAAGGTGCAGAAGGCGCTTGACGACGCGGGCATCGAGTACGAGGCCGTCAAGCACCCGGCGTTCCCGCGGGGACGCCGCAGGGAGTACATCGCGCTGACTGGCCAGCAGCACCTCCCTGCGATCGAGTTTGAGGACGGCCGCGTGCTTAACGATGGGTCCGACGCGCTCGTCGAGCGGATCCGCGGCGGCCACCTCCGCGACTGATCAGGCCTCCCTCGCGGCTCCGGTGCGGTTGCCGAGGGTGATCCGCACCTGCTCCAGCAGCTCGCCGACGATCGCCTCGAGCGTTGCCTGCAGCTCCGGCTCGACAAGCCGGGCGTCGGTGTCGAAGCTTTCCTGCGCGTATGAGATCGGCAGCTCGCGATCTAGCACCCTCGCTCCGGCCGCGCCGAGCACCTTGCGTAACTCGGCCTGGGACCAGACGGCGCCGAACATCGATGTGCTCGCGCCGATCACCGCCGCGTTCTTGTTGCGCATCACGGTCTGATCGAACGGCCGCGACGCCCAGTCGATCGCGTTCTTCAACTGGCCGGGGATCGATGAGTTGTACTCGGGGGTCGCGAACAGCAACCCGTCGGCGCCGGCGATCTCAGAGCGCAGGTGCTGGACGGCAGCACCGGGATCCTGTTCGTCGTCCTCGTCGAACGGAGGCAGAGCCTTCAGGTCGTCGAAGCGCACGTACTCCACGTCTGCCGGCAGCAGCCTTGCGGCGGCCGCCAGCAGACGCGAGTTGTGCGAGCCGGCGCGCAGGCTCCCGGAGATCCCGAGAATGCGCATCGCCCGCCCCTACGCTTCCTTCTTGAACTCGAGCTCGACGTGCAGGGTCACGTGCTCCGCAAGCGCGAAACCATGGCCCGATGGGAGCGTCGCGTTCCAGTCGATGCCGTAGTCGTGCCGGTTGACCGTCGTGGTCAGCTCGACGCCAGCACGCTCACCGCCGTAGGAGTCTTCCGGGAGATGGCTGAGCTCGCCGGTCGCCTGAATGCGCTTCGTTACACCCTTCATCGTCAGGTCGCCTTCGGCGGTCAGCGTTCCGTCGTCCGCCGGCTCGAGCGAGACCGAAGTAAACGTGATCTCCGGGAAGCGCTCGGCGTCAAAGAAGTCGGGCGACTGGAGGTGGCCGGCGAGGTTCGGCTCCTTGACCTGGACACTCGCCACTTTGACGGAGCCGTCCAGAACGAGCTTTCCATCATCCCCAACGGTGAGCGTCGCCGCGACGTCGGCGAAACTGCCGCGGAACTTGGCGACGACGTTGTGGCGGACGGTGAAGCCGACGGACGAGTGGACCGGATCGATCTCGTATGTGCCTGGGGTGATGCCTACTGCTGCGGAAGTTGCCATCTCGCGCTCCTTGGTTTGCGGGGTTCACTTGCGTGTGCAAGCAAATATATCACCAGACTCCGGGTCGCGTCGTGACGTTGGCTAGGCTCGTAACGTGCGGGCGCTCGTCATCGACAACTACGACTCGTTCACCTACAACCTCGTTCAGTACCTCGGCGAGCTTGGCGCGGAGGTCACCGTGGTGCGCAACGACCGTTCGAGCGTCGAGGAGCTGCTCGAATCGGCGCCTGACCGGGTGATCGTCTCGCCCGGTCCGTGCACGCCGGACGAGGCGGGAATCTCGCTGGAGGTGGTCCGCCGCTTCCCGCAGGCCGGCATTCCGACGCTTGGGGTGTGCCTCGGACACCAGGCATTGGCGCAGGCTTTCGGTGGCACGGTGATCCGTCACGAGCCCGTTCACGGTAAGACCGGACGGGTCGAGCACGACGGTCGCACGATCTTCGCTGGGGTGCCTTCCCCGCTCACGGTCGGGCGCTACCACTCGCTGATCGTCTCCGACGACCTGCCGGACTGCCTCGAGGTCTCGGCTCGCGGCGACGGCGTCGTGATGGGGATCCGCCACCGCGATTTGCCGGCCGAGGGCGTCCAGTTCCACCCGGAATCAGTCCTGACCGACGATGGGATGCTGCTCCTGCGCAACTTCCTGGACGGTGCCGGCGGTGGCTGATGCCCCGAACACGATCGTCACGGGCGCGCTCGAAGCGCTCGCTTGCGGACGCGACCTGAGCGAGGACGACGCAGCGCGCGTGCTCGCGGAGATCATGGCCGGGGAGGTCTCGCACGTGCAGATCGCGGGCTTCCTGATCGGGTTGCGGACCAAGGGCGAGACGGTCGAGGAGGTGGCGGGGCTCGCGCGGACGATGCGCGCACTCGCGCTCCCGGTCCGCGCCGCACGCGACAACCTCGTCGACACCGCCGGCACGGGCGGAGGCGGTTCAACGTTCAACGTCTCGACGACGGCCGCGCTGATCGCTGCGGGAGCCGGCTGCGCGGTGGCCAAGCACGGCAACCGCTCGGCCACTAGCCGCTCGGGCTCCGCGGACCTGCTCGAGGCGCTGGGGGCGCGCATCGATCTCGCGCCCGAAGCCGTGGCGGTCTGTATCGAGCAGACCGGCTTCGGGTTCATGTTCGCTCCGGGACACCATCAGGCGACGCGGTTCGTGGTGCCTGTCAGGCGCGAGTTGGCGGTGCGAACGATCTTCAACCTGCTCGGGCCGTTGACGAATCCAGCCGGCGCTCGCCGTCAGCTCGTCGGCGTTGCGGACGCGGCGCACCTGGAGCTGATCGCCGCCGTGCTCGCGCGGCTCGGTGTGGACCGGGCCCTCGTGGTCTCCAGTGAAGACGGACTCGATGAGATCTCGACAGCGGCCGCGACCCGCGTGATCGAGGTCGACGGCGATCAAACGCGGTCCTACACCGTCACCCCCCTGGCCCTCGGCGTCGAGGGGGCCGCTCGCGGCGAGCTCACCGCGGGCGGGGACCCCTCGCACAATGCAGCGGTCACCCGTGCGGTGCTTGCGGGGGAGCGGGGTCCCGCGCGCGAGCTTGCGCTCGTCAACGCAGGAGCGGCGATCTATGTCGCCGGAGAAGTCTCGTCGATCGCCGAGGGCGTTGAGGCCGCACGCGCGGCGGTGGACGACGGGCGCGCCGGCGCAACCCTCGAAGCGTTCGTCGCACAGACCAACGTCGCGGCATGACCCTGCTCGAGGACATCGTCGCCTCGACGCGCGAGGACCTCGAGCGGCGCAAGGCTGCGGTGCCCGCCGGCAAACTGCCGAGGGCGCCTGAACACGAGCGACCAAGCCTACGTGCGGCGCTCGCTCGCCCGGGCCTGTCGATCATCGCCGAGCACAAGCGGCGCTCGCCGTCAGCGGGAGCGATCCGCGAAGCCTCGAGCGTCGCCGAGATCGCCCGGGCCTATGAGGCCGGTGGGGCGGCGGCGATGTCGGTGCTGACGGAGGAGCGGAACTTCGGCGGGTCGCTCGAGGACCTGCGGGAGGCAGCGGCGGCGTGTGGCCTGCCGCTGCTCCGCAAGGACTTCATCGTGGACTCATACCAGCTGCACGAGGCCTCGTCCGCGGGCGCGTCGGCTGTCCTGCTGATCGTAGCGGCGCTACCCGCCGCTACCCTTGCTGAGCTTCACCGCACAGCTCGCGAACTCTCCCTGGACATCCTCGTCGAGGTTCACGACGCCGGCGAGCTCGACGTCGCGTTCGCAATCGGCGCCGAGCTGATCGGCGTGAACAACCGCGACCTGCGTGACTTCAGCGTCGACCCGCGCCGCACCTACGCCCTGCTCCCGCTGATGGCGCCGGGCACTATCGTCGTCTCCGAATCGGGCATCGGCACCGCAGCCGATCTCGCCGCGCTTGCGGCCGCCGGCGCCGATGGCGCGTTGATCGGCGAGCGATTGATGCGCACCGCCGATCCGGCGCAGGCGCTGCGCGAGCTGCGTGGCGAGCCGCCCGCCCCGACGCCCGTTTAGCCCGCGTTCAGTGGCGGGGGCAACACTCGCCGCCAATGCGACGTGACCTGCGCAAGGTGGGCATTCAACAGCTGCTTGCCGCGGTCGTGGCAGGCGTGGTAGTCGTCGTGGCGCTGCTTGCCTTCGGTTATCACCGCGGCGACACGGTGACCACAGTCGTCGAGGATCTGCCAAGCGGACCGCTGGCCGGCGAGGGCCTTACGCCGCACGAGATCTACCGGCGGGATGCGGCGGGCGTCGTGTTCGTCAGCGCGCGCGTCGTCGAGCGGCAGACCTCGCCATTCGACCCGTTCCCGACGCGGACGTCGGGAAGCCAGACCGGATCGGGGATCGTGATCGCAGGCAACGGGACGATTCTGACGAACGCCCACGTCATCAACGGCGCGGTGAAGATAACCGTCGGTCTTGCCGATGGCGCCACCCTTCCGGCACGCGTCATCGGCAAGGATCCCGACGACGATCTGGCGCTGCTCAAGATCAACGCCGGCGGTCGCCACCTTGACGTCCTCCCGCTGGGAAACTCGAACACGGTCGAGGTCGGCGACCCGACGGTCGCGATCGGCAACCCGTTCGACCTGCAGCGAACGCTCACCACAGGAGTCGTCTCGGCGCTCCAGCGCGCGATCACGGCACCCGACGGGTTCGAGATCAACAACGTGATCCAGACCGATGCCCCGATCAACCCAGGCAACTCCGGCGGCCCGCTGATCAACGCCGAAGGTCAGGTGATCGGGATCAACTCACAGATCCAGACGGGTGGCGGCAGCGGCAGCATCGGTCTCGGCTTCGCAATTCCGATCAACACTGCGAAGTTCGTGATCCCCCAGCTCGAGGCCTACCGTCACGTCTCCGAGGGGTACCTCGGCGTCGCGACCGCGAGCGTCACACCGGCGCTTGACTCGCTCCACTTGGGCTCGAACTACGGCGCGCTGGTCGAGACCGTTGTGCCCGGCTCGCCGGCGGCGCGCGCCGGGATTCGCGGCGCGAGCGACCCGAACAGCCCCCAGACGCTCGCGGACGGCATCACGCAGATCGCCGTCGGCGGCGACATCATCGTCGCGCTCGACGGCCGGCCGATACGCAGCGACAGCGCGCTTGAGCAGGCGGTGATTCACCACGCCCCGGGGCAGCAGGTGACCGTCGTGGTGGCGCGCGGCAGCCGCCGCGTTTCGCTGTATGCGACGCTCGCCTCGCGCCCGCAGAGCCTCCCGAAATCGGGCTGATCGCCTTCGCCGGCAGCGCGCCAGGCGCTACGGTGTGAGCGATGGAGCCTCCGCGCGTAAAGATCTGCGGCGTAACCACCCTCGAGGACGCGCTCGCCGCCGTCGAGCTCGGCGCGTGGGCGGTCGGCATGGTTTTCTACGAGCAGTCGAGGCGACGCTGTGAGCTTGCCTCCGCCGAGCGGATCGGCGCCGCGCTCCACCGTCGCTGCGAACTGGCCGGGGTCTTCGTGAACAGCACGCCGGGCGCGATCGCTGACATCAGCGATCGCGTTGGCCTCACGCTCCTTCAACTGCATGGCGACGAGGGACCGGCGTTCTGCGGCGAGGTGGCGCGCCGCACGGGCGCTCGCACGATCAAGGCTGCGGCCGTTCGCGGACCCTCGACGCTTCAGGACCTCGAGCGGTTCCACACCGACTTCCACCTGCTCGACGGATACTCCGAGGGGCTGCGCGGCGGGACCGGCGAGCCGTTCGACTGGTCGCTGGTGGCGGCGCGCCGCTCGAAGGTGCCGCTGATCCTCAGCGGTGGACTCGACGCCGAGAACGTCGGCGCGGCAATCGTGGCCACCCATCCCTACGCGGTGGACGTGGCCAGCGGTGTCGAGTCGAGCCCGGGCATCAAGGACCACGGCCGGCTCCGCGCGTTCTTCGAGGCGACGGCCGGGGTGACGGTGTGAGCGTTACGAACGTGGCGCCGGGCGTACAACACCGCTACGGCCCCTACGGTGGCCAGTACGTGCCAGAGACCCTGATGCCCGCGCTCGCCGAGCTCGAGTCGGCTTGGGTCGAGGCATGGGGTGACAGCGGGTTCAGACAACAGCTCGCCGAGCTCTCGCGCGACTTCATCGGCCGGCCAACGCCGCTTTACGAAGCCCGGCGCCTTGGCGAAAGCATCGGCCACACCGTCTATCTCAAGCGCGAGGACCTCAACCACACGGGCTCGCACAAGCTGAACAACGCGCTCGGGCAGGCCCTGCTAGCGCGTCGAATGGGCAAGTCCCGCGTGATCGCCGAGACCGGAGCCGGTCAGCACGGCGTCGCAAGCGCCACCGCGTGTGCACTGCTCGGGCTCGAATGCGTCGTCTACATGGGCGAGGAGGACATCCGCCGCCAGCAGCCCAATGTCCAACGCATGGAGCTTCTTGGGGCGAGAGTCGCGCCGGTCGGCGCCGGGGCGCGGACGCTCAAGGAGGCGGTCAGCGCCGCGATCCGCGACTGGGTGGAGAACGTCGGCGGCACGCATTACATCATCGGCAGCGCGGTCGGCCCCGCGCCGTACCCGGCGATCGTGCGGGAGCTGCAGCGCACGATCGGCGACGAAGCACGCGCCCAGCTGCTCGAACGCGCCGAGCGCCTGCCGTCGCGGGTAATTGCCTGCGTCGGTGGCGGATCGAACTCGATCGGCATGTTCGCCGGCTTTGTCGATGATCCGGCGGTCGCGTTGATCGGCGTCGAAGCAGCCGGGGATGGCATCGAGACCGGACGTCACGGCGCGCCGTTGACCGCCGGTGGGCGCGCCGGCGTTCTGCACGGCTCCCTGTCCGCTGTGCTCCAGGACGACGACGGACAGATCCTCGAGGCGCACTCGGTCTCCGCGGGTCTCGACTACCCGGGCTCTGGTCCCGAACACGCTCATTTGCGCGACAGCGGGCGAGCGAGCTACTTCGCGGTGACCGATCGGGAGGCGCTCGACGCGTTCCGCCAGCTCACCCGCCTGGAAGGGATCATCCCGGCGCTCGAATCGGCCCACGCTGTCGCCTGGCTGCTCGCGAACCCGCAGGGCGACCTCGACGTGCTCTGCCTGTCCGGGCGCGGCGACAAGGACCTGGCGGAAGTCATCGCGCTCACGCCGGCTGGATGAGCGCGAGCGGGATAGAGCGGATAGCTGCGGCGTTCGCGGGCAGCCGCAAGCGCGCCGCGCTGATGCCCTACATGATGGGTGGCTACCCGGACCTCGAGCGCTCGCGGGCGGTCGCCGAGGCGGCGATCGCGTCCGGCGCGGACCTGATCGAGCTGGGCGTCCCGTTTTCCGATCCGCTCGCTGACGGCCCCGCGATTCACGCCGCTGCGACGGCCGCGCTGGCGGCCGGAACCACTGTTGATGACGTGCTGGCGCTCGCGGCAGCTCTTTCCGAGCGGATCGCCGTGATCGTCATGACCTACGCGAATACGGTTCTCCATCCAGGAGTCGACCGCTTCCTCGACCGGCTCGAAGCTACCGGCGCGGGCGGCCTGATCGTCCCGGACCTTCCGCTGGAGGAGAGCGGCGAGATTGAAGCCCAGACGCAGCGACGCGGACTGGCGCTCGTTCCGCTCATCGCGCCCACCACGACTGACGCGCGGCTCGCCGAGATCGGCCGCCGCGCGCGCGGCTTTCTGTACGTGGTCTCCGTGACCGGAACGACCGGCGAGCGGTCCGCCGACCCGGGGGCGTTGCGCCCTCTGATCGAGCGCGCAAAAGCCCATACCAGCGTGCCCGTCGCGCTCGGCTTCGGTATCTCGACGCCCCGGCAGGCGGCCGCAGCAGCCGATGCCGGAGCCGACGGCGTGATCGTCGGCTCGCGCCTCGTGCGGGCTGCGGGCGAGGACGGGGGCGGGCCGGCGGAGGTCGGGCGCCTCGTCGGCGAATTTGCTCGGGCACTCGCACCCGCGGTCGCATAGACTGCGCGCCAGCATGGGCCTCGTCATCGTTGCCACGTTCGGGTTTGCTGTGTGGATCGTGCTGTGGGCGCTCGGAATCAGCGGCCTCGACTCGTTTCTGCTCGCGCTGCTGGTGCTGCTGCTCGGCGCCGCCGGGCGGGTCGTGATCGGCCATCTGCCCGGTCGCGACGCGAGCGGCTCGCAGCCCTGAGGGCTGCGACTACAATCCGCGACCGTCGGCGCGAGCGATCCCGCCGTGCCGACCCCGTTCGATAGGTCTGGAGCCTCGCGTGCGTCATCCCCGATTCGCACTCGTAGTGGCTGCGTTCGCGCTCACAATCGCGGGCTGCGGCGGCTCGGGCGCGGCGAGCGGCGGCTACGGGAACGCGCTGACGATCTACACGGCCCTGCCGCTGGACGGGCCGCAGGGCCGGCTGATGACGAGCATCGAGGACGGCGAGGCGCTGGCGGTGAGCCAGGCCGGAGCGATCGTCGACGGGCACCCGATCATCTCGTTGCCGCTAGCCGACTCGTCAGAGAGCGCCGGCGGCTGGGACACCACCGACGCGTACAACGCGGCGACCACCGCCACGCAGAACCTCGACGCGATCGCCTACATCGGCGACTTCGACTCGGGCGCGAGCGCAACCTCGCTTCCGATCACAAACGCCGACAACCTGCTCGAGGTGAGCCCAGCGAGCCCGTATGTCGGACTGACCGACTCAAGCCCCTATAACGACAAGGGCGAGCCGGGGAGCTACTACCCGAGCGGTGTCCGAACGTTCGCTCGCCTCGTGCCGACCGACGTGCAGGAGGCGAGGGCCACGGTCCGCTTCATGCGCTCGTTGCATGTGGAGAGCGTCTACGTGCTCGATGACTCCAACCAGTACAACACGCCGTTTGACAGCGTCATCGGCACGATGCTCGCGACCGACGCGACGCGCGCCGGGATCGGGCTCGTCGGCACCGCTCAGATCAACACCACAACCGCCACGGCGCCCGCCCAATATGCGGCGACGGCGAAGGCGATCGCCGCCACGCACCCCGACGCGGTCTACGTCGCGGGCCCGCCCGACCCGGGCGCGCAGGCGCTATGGCAGGAGCTGTACGCGAAGCTGCCCGGCGTGAAGCTGTTCGCGCCGAGCACGCTCGCGACGAACCCGTTCCTCGAGTCGCTTGGCGTCGCGGGCAGCGCGACCTACGTGACGAGCCCGATCCTGCCGCTCGACCAGTACGGCCCCCAAGCCCAGCACGTGCTCTCGCTCTACCGCAAGGACTTCAAGACCGCCCCGACCCAGTGGTCGCTGTACGGCTACGAGGCGATGGAGTCGGTCATCGCGGCGATCAAGAAAGCCGGTAAGAATGCGACCGACCGCAAGACGATCCTCTCCGCCTACTTCCACCTTGGCTGGCGCGATAGCGTGATCGGCCGCTACCGGATCAGCAACGGCGGTGACAGCTCACGCTCGCGGTTCGTCGGCTACGCCGTTGGCGCAGCGGGTTCGCTGGTCGAGATCGCCAGCAACCTGAGCGGCGCGTGAACACGCGGGTGCGCGGGGCCGTGGGAGCTTGCGCCGCGGCGCTCGCGATTGCCGGCTGTGGCAGCTCGGGAGCGCAGATCGGCGGATTCACCTACGAGACGACGCTGACCGTCTACTCCGATCTCCCCCTGCAGGGACCGCAGGGCGCGTCCATGACCTCGATCAACGATGGCGCGATCCTCGCGCTCGCACAGGCCCACGCGAACGGCCGGGACCGCGACGTCAGCATTGCCCTGCTGAACGACGCAGACGCCCAGAGCGGAGGCTGGTCGGCCGGTACCACGAGCCTTGCTGCTCGCGCCGCCGGGCAGGACCTCGGCGCGATCGCCTACATCGGGGACTTCGATTCCGGCGCTACCGCGATCTCGCTACCGCTGATCAATGCCAACGACATCCTCCAGGTCAGCCCGGGAAGTCCGTACGCGGGCCTCACCGGTAGGCGCAGCGGCAACCTGCCGGGAGAGCCGGGTCGCTACTACCCGACGAGCAGGCGGACCTTCGCGCGCCTCGTGCCGACCGACGCACAGGAGGCGCTCGCGACGGCGAGGTTCATGCGAAGCACGGGCGTCAGGCGGCTCTACGTCCTTGCTGATATTGCGCCGGCCAGCGCGCCGTACGACAGTGCGATAGCCGCACTCGTGGCGGGCGATGCATCGGCGGCAGGGATCGGCGTCGCCGGCAGCGCAAAGCTCGACACGGCCGACGGGCCGCGGCCCCAGTCGTACGCGGCGCTCGTGGCGAGTGTCGCTCGCTCGCATCCCGACGCGGTATTGCTCGGCGGAGCGCCCGACGCCGGCGCCGTCACGCTCTGGCGGGCGCTTCATCGCGTGCTTCCGGCGGCGAAGCTGTTCGCTCCGAGCACGCTCGCGAGCCTGCCGTTCCTCCGCGCGCTCGGACGCGCCGCGGACTCCACCTATGTGACCAGTCCGATCCTTCCACTCGATCAGTACCCGTCCTCGGCGCGACCGGTGCTGCGTGCCTACCGGCGAGCGTTCGGTCTCGCCGCCACGCCCTACAGCCTTTACGGCTACGAGGCGATGTCCTCGATCCTCCAGGCGATTGAGCATGCCCACCGCGGCGCAGCAAACCGGCGTCTTGCCGTGATCGCCGCGTACTTCCGTCTCGGTCTACGCCGCAGCGTGATCGGGGCCTACCGGATCGGGCGCGGTGGCGACACCACCGCGACGGCCTTCGCCGGCTACCGCGCCGGCCCGCTCGGCAAGTTGTCGGAGCTTCGTCGTCTCAGCGGCGCAGCGCAGCGCTGAGCGCTTCGTCTAGCTCGGGATGCGCGTAGTTCATGCCGAGCTCACCGGCCCGCCCGCACTCGACGTTCTGGCTGTCGGTGACGATCGCCGCCATGTCACCGAAGAGCAGTTGCAACGCGGCGCGCGGGACCGGCGCGATCGCGGGGCGGTGGAGCGCACGCCCGAGCGCCTTCGAGAACTCGGCATTCCTGATGGCATGCGGCGCGACCGCGTTGACAGCACCCTCGTATCGCGCGTCGTCGATCGCTGCGAGGTAGAACGCAACGAGGTCATCGGCGTGGATCCAGGACAGGTATTGGCGACCCCCCGCGACCGGCCCGCCGATGCCCGCCTGAAAAGGCGGCAGCATCTTCGCGAGCGCGCCGCCGTTGCGATCGAGCACCACGCCGGTCCGCAGCACCGCCACGCGCACACCGAGCGTTGACGCCTCGCGCGCCGCGGCCTCCCATTGCACGCAGACCTCCGCGAGCCAGTCGGTGCCAGCGCCGGAGCTCTCCGTAAGCAGCTCGTCCCCGCGATCGCCGTAGTAGCCGACGGCGTTTGCGCAGACAAGGACAGCGGGCCGCGGCGTGGCGGCCTCGATCCCCGCGACGAGGTTCGCGGTGCCGGTTGCACGCGAGCTTCGAATCCTCTCGCGGACGCTCGCGGACCAGCGTTGGGCGATGTTCTCACCGGCCAGGTGAACCACGGCGGCCGCGCCCGACAGGGCCTGCGCCGGGGGTGGGCCGGCCATTGGGTCCCACTGGACGCTGCCCTCCGCATCGCTGCGACTGAGGGTCACGACCTCGTCGCCGCGGTCGCGCAGCGCGCTTACGAGCCTGGTCCCGATCAGCCCGCTCGCTCCGGTGATAGCGACCCGCATCACCACGCATCGTAGGCAATAGCATCCGGCCGCGGTGCCAACGCTGTTCCTGATCGACGGCAACAGCCTTGTCTACCGGGCCTTCTTCGCACTGCCCGAAGCGATCGCGACCTCGGCCGGCGAGCCGACGAACGCGATCTTCGGGTTCGCCTCCATGCTCGTCAAGCTGATCACCGAATACGGCGTCGAGCCGACGGTGGTGGCCTGGGATGCGGGGACCTCGGGGCGCAGCGAGTTGTACACCGAGTACAAGGCCGGACGTCAGTCGCGCCCCGACCTGCTGCGCGAGCAGTGGCCGGCGTTCGACCCGCTGGTCGAGGCGTTCGGCTACCGGAACGCGCGCCTCGAAGGTTACGAAGCCGACGACGTGATCGCGACGCTCGCCGAGCGCGCACGCAGCCAGGGTATCCCGGTGATGATCGTGACCGGCGACCGCGACGCGTTCCAGCTCGTCGACGACGCGGGACTCGTCACGGTTATGGCAACGGCGCGCGGCATCACGGAGACGAAGCTCTACGACGCCGGCGCCGTGCTCGAGCGATACGGCATCGCGCCGGCGCAGATCCCAGACTTCTACGGCCTCAAAGGGGACACCTCGGACAACATCCCGGGTGTTCCCGGGATCGGCGAGAAGACGGCCGCCGAGCTTCTGCAGCGCTTCGGGTCGCTCGAGGCGGTGCTCGACAGCGTCGAGGAGGTCAGCGGCGCCAAGCGGCGCGAGAACCTCGTCGCTCACCGCGACGACGCGATCGTCTCAAAGCGGCTCGCGACGATGCTGCGCGACCTGCCGCTGGAGCTGGACGTCGCCGAGATCCATGCCGGGCAGCCCGACATGACGGCGCTGCGCGAGGTGTTTCGCCGGTACGAGCTGCGCGATCCGTTACGCCGCCTCGAGGAGGCAATCGGCACCGAGGCGTCCCCGCGCGAGGCGAGCGAGACTGCGACCGTCGACGCGCGACGGGTAACGCTCGCCGCGCTGCGCGGCACCTCCGGGGTGGTGGAGGTCGCGGTCGCGGTGAGCGCGCCCGAGGTCCCTGACGGAGCGTTGTTCGGTTCGGGCGGTCCATGGACGTTCGGGCTGGCCTCCGCGGAGGAGGTGCTTACGGGTGAGTGCACAAGCCCGGAGGAGCTCGTCGCTTTGCTGGCGGCGCGACCCGTCAGCGCGCACGACGCGAAGGCGCTCGGCGCCGTGCCGGCGAACCTCGCGCACGACACGATGCTCGCCGCCTACCTGCTCGACCCAGCGCGGCGTGGCTACCCGCTGGCGGAGTTGTGCGAGGACCGCGGCTTAAGCGCGCCGCCTGGCGCCGTGGGCGATGCGACGCTGGTCCGGGCGCTGACCGAGCTGCAGCGGCCCGAGCTTTCCGAGCGCCGACTCGACAGGCTGCTCGCCGACGTCGAGCTGCCGCTCGTCGATGTTTTGCGGGAAATGGAGGTCGCAGGGCTGCGACTGGACGTCGCCCGCCTGAGCGAGGTTGGAGCGCGCGTCGCGGCGGAGATCAGCGAGCTGGAGCGGTCGATCTACCGCGCGGCCGGTGAGGAGTTCGTGATCGGATCGCCACAGCAGCTCGGGGCGATCCTGTTCGAGCGGCTCGGCCTCTCGCGCAAGCGCCGCGGGAAAACGGGTTTCTCCACTGACGCGAGGGTGCTCGCTGCGATTCGCTCCGAGCACGAGATCGTGCCGTTGATCGAGCGCTGGCGTGAGCTGTCAACGCTGCTGAAGACCTATCTCGAGCCGTTGCCGGGCCAGGTCGACGGGGAGTCGCGTCTTCACACCACGTTCTTGCAGACGGTCGCGAGCACCGGCCGGCTCTCCTCGACCAACCCGAACCTCCAGAACATCCCGATCCGCACGGAGCTCGGGCGCGAGATTCGGGCGTGCTTCGTTGCTGCTCCCGAGCACCTGCTCGTCTGCGCCGACTACTCACAGATCGAGCTGCGCGTGCTCGCCGAGCTCGCCGACGAGCCTGTGCTCAAGCGGATCTTCCGCGCCGGCGAGGACGTCCACACCGCGACCGCATGCCAGGTCTTCCAGGTCGCGCCACAGGACATCGACCCGGGGATGCGCTCGAAGGCGAAGATGATCAATTACGGCATTGCCTACGGCTTGACCGACTTCGGGCTGGCCGACCGTCTGCAGATCCCGCGCGAGGAGGCCGCGGTTTTCATTGCGACCTACTTCGAGCGTTTCCCCGCGGTCCGCGAGTTCATCGACCGGACGGTCGCCGCCGCGATCGATCAGGGGTACGTCACGACGCTGCTCGGTCGCCGCCGGCCGATCCCCGAGCTGCGGGCGCGCAACCGTCAGCAGCACGCGCTCGGTGAGCGCCTCGCGGTCAACACGGTCATCCAGGGCACGGCGGCGGACGTCATCAAGGTCGCGATGATCCGCTGTCACAGCGCGCTCGCGGGCCATCGATCGCGACTGATCCTCCAGATCCACGACGAGTTGATGGTTGAGAGCCCGCCTGAGGAGATCGACACCGTCCGCGCGCTCCTGACCACCGAGATGGCCGGCGCCTGGGAGCTGGATCCTCCGCTCGGGGTGGACGTGGGGGTTGGTCCGAACTGGCTCGCCGCCAAGTGAGCGCCGTCGAGGACGGCGTCGCTTGCGGCCTCGCCTGGCGTATTGGGGTGGTGGTGTGCTGGTCCGCACTGGCTGACGCTGCGTGCGTGTGCACGCGGCCGCCTGCGCCGTCTAGCTGTGCTCGTCGAGGAAGGTCTCGACCGTCGCTCGCCACTGCGCCGGGCGGTCGAGGTGCAGATCGTGACCTGCTCCAGGGATCTCGACCAGCTCGACGTTGCGGCTGCGGTCGGCCATCTCGCGGGCCTGGCGGGCTGTGAAGATGCCGTTCTCCGCGCGTGCCAGCAGCAGCGGCGAGGCGATCCGCTCCCACGCCTGCCACGTGGGGTACTCGAGCGCGGCGCGCAGGGTGCGCACGATGACGTCGATGTCAAAGCGCGGCCACAGGCCGCCTTCCCGCTGTTCCAGGCCGTCCGTCCACACCTCGGCGCGAAGCCCGGGCCCGCCGAAGTGGGCGATCGCATCCTCGCGCGTCGCGAACGGAACCGGCCAGCGTCGCAACGACGCTTCGATGTAGCTGACCGCCGCGCCGATCCCCTTCGCGTCCTCGTGATCGCCGGGGCCGCCGTCGGCGATCACCACTGATCGGACGAGTTCGGGGTGCTCGTCCGCGAGCAGCATCGCCGCCTGGCCGCCGAGCGAGTGACCGATCACGACAGCCGGCGCGAGGCCGAGTTGCTCGATCGCGAACGCGGAGTCCGCGATATGAGCCTGCCGCGAGACATCGCCGGGGAAGCGCTCGCTGGCGCCGTGCCCGCGCGCGTCGAGCGCGACGACGCGCCCGCGCTCGGTGAGCCACGAGCCCGTCTCAGACCATTCCACCGCGGTGCCCGCAAGCCCGTGGAGCAGCACGAACGGTTGGCCGCTACCGCCGAAGTCGACTCCCGCGATTCGGACCCCGTCGCGTTCGATCGCGAGTTCGCGTGCCACGGTCAGCCCGTGCCGACGCCGGCGCCGGTCACCCGAGCCGGGAGGCGGTGGCGATGAAGTCGGGTGGAGCGATCGCCAGGTAGTGGTTGAAGGCCCAGCGAGCGAGGCGGCGCGCGTTGAGAGTGCTCAGAGCCCAGTTCAATGGAGCGCTCGAGAGCGTGGCGCCGACGAGGTGCTGGCTGGCCAGCAGGAGGCTGTACTTCAGCGAGTGCCCGGCACTGAACTCGCGGTAGCGGTCGAGAGCCTGCTCACGCGTGATCTTGCCGGCGAGTGCGTAGCGCAGCTCGCGGCCGAGCGCGAGCGCGAAGTAGAACGCCGGCCTGATGCCTTCGGCGGTGAGCGGAAGGCAATGGCCCGCCGAGTCGCCGACGAAGAAGATCGAGTCGTCCGCCGCCGAGCGCAGCTGATGGGGAATCCAGTTCCCCTGGTAGCCCACGGGAGGGACGCCGATCTCGCCGGCGAGCATCACGGTTCCGTCCTTGACGTGGTCGCGCGGCCTGAACGAGCCGACGCCGACGCGGAGCTCGTCCCTGGCCGGGAAGTTCCAGCTGTACCCGGCGCGGATATATCGGGGATCGAGCCAGACCTCGAGCTCCGAGGACGAGCCTTGGGGATGCACCTCGATCGCGCGCGTGAGCCGTGCCTGTGGCGGCTGGATGGCCTGCGCGCCAGAAAGCACGCGTCGCCAGCCGAGCGCGTCGATCACGTACGGAGCGCGAAGCTCTCCTCGGTCGGTCTGCACCCTATGCAGGCGCCCCCGCTCGACGCACTCGACGGTCGCGGTCTCGAAGTCGCTCGACGGCGACCCCGAACGTAGGAGCGCGCACAACTCCGGATAGTCGAACGTCGAGAAGCTGTATGGCAGGCGCCAGCGCAAGGTCGAACGCGTCGTGTGAACCACCAGTTCGTGGAACGTCTGTCTAATGGAGGCATCGAGGCCGAGTCGTTCGAGCCACTCGGTCGGCGCGGCGCACGCGGAGGTCTGCCGTTCCCCGATCTCGTAGCGATCCACGAGCAGCACTCGGGCGCCTGTGCCTTCCAGCTCCCGCGCGACCGTCAATCCCGCAAAGCTGGCCCCGCAGATCAGAACGTCGCAGTCTCGGTCGAGGGCGGTGCGGGCGGTTCCGCGTGTGGTTGCTCGGACAGGCATGAAGCGCGGATGATACGCGCGCCGTGAACGCCGAAAGCTGCCGCTGCGCTACGCTCCCTGCGTGAATACGGTGGTTGAGAACCCGCAGGCAAAGGTCGTTCCCGGCTCGGACGGCCTGTTGCTCGAGATCGACGGGCAGATCGTGCCCAACTACGACGCCACTCTGCGCCCGTTCGAGGAGGGCGAGGTGGTGACCGGGCACGTGGTGCGGATAGACCAGGACGAGGTTCTGGTCGACATCGGCTACAAGTCCGAGGGCGTAATTCCGGCCAATGAGCTGTCGATTCGCAAGTCCGTCGACCCGCACGACGAGGTCGAGCTGGGCGAGGAGGTCGACGCGCTCGTCCTCACCAAGGAAGACCAGGACGGTCGGCTCATCATTTCGAAGAAACGGGCGCGCTTCGAGAAGGCATGGCGCCGAATCGAGGCTGCGGCGGAGTCCGGCGAGCCGGTCGAGGGCACGGTGATCGAGGTGGTCAAGGGCGGCCTGATCATCGATCTCGGCGTCCGCGGTTTCCTCCCGGCGTCACTGGTCGACATTCGCCGCGTTCCGAACCTCGACGAGTACATGGGGACGCAGATCGAGTGCAAGGTGATCGAGCTCAACCGCTCGCGCAACAACGTGGTGCTCAGCCGCCGCGCGGTCCTCGAGGAGGAGCGCAAGGAGGTTCGCCAGCAGATCCTGGACCGCCTCGAGCCAGGCCTCGTCGTGGAAGGCCAGATCTCGAATATCGTCGACTTCGGCGCTTTCGTCGATCTCGACGGGATCGACGGCCTGATCCACATCTCCGAGCTTTCCTGGTCGCACGTGAACCACCCGAGCCAGATCCTCGAGATCGGCGACACGGTCAAGGTGAAAGTGCTGGACATCGATCGCGACCGCCAGCGCATCTCGCTCGGCCTCAAGCAGACACAGGAAGATCCCTGGCAGCGGATTGTCAGCACCTACAACATCGGCGACGAGCTCGCCGGCACGGTCACCAAGGTAGTGACCTTCGGGGCCTTCGTCGAGATTCTCGATGGCGTGGAGGGTCTCGTCCACATCTCCGAGCTGGCCGCCCATCACGTCGAGAACCCGCGCGAGGTCGTTCAGCCGGGTGACGGGATCCGGGTCAAGATCCTCGAGATCGACTCCGAGCGCCGACGCCTATCGCTGTCGGCCAAGCGCGTCGAGGGCCAGATCCTGCCGCTTCACCCGATCGTGCTGACCGACGAGGACCAGCCGGTCGACGAGGGCGTCGATCCCGGCCCCCCGGCCACTGCCGCCCTCGACGAGCCGCAGGCCGCGGCTGTGGTCCAAGAAGCACCCGCCGCCGACGAGGAAGCCGCCGCGCCTGAGGCGGAGGCTCCGACGGTCCCAGACGAAGTGCTTGCTACCGAAGAGGAAGCGCCCGCAGCTGAAGCTGAGGCTCCCGAGGCCGAGGCCGAGACTCCCGAGGCGCTCGCCGCTCCGGCGGCTGAGTCGGCGCCTTCGGCCGGCGAGCAGGCCGAGCCGGCCGCGGAAGACGCCCCGGCCGAGCCGACCGGCGACGGCTGATCCGGTCTTCATCGGCCTGACCGGCAGCATCGGCGCCGGCAAGTCGACAGCGCTCGAAGCGCTCGAGCGCCTCGGCGCCGCCGTGCTCAGCGCCGACGACGTGGTCCACGCGCTCTATGAGACCGACGCCGTACAGACGGCGCTCAAGCTGCGCTGGGGCGACCGCGTCTTCCAGCAGTCATCGCCCGGTAGCATCGACCGCCGGGCGGTCGCAGAGATCGTCTTCAACAGCAGCGATCAGCGTCATTGGCTCGAAGGCCTGTTGTGGCCCCTCACGGCACAGCGCGTGGGCGCTTTCCGCGGCGCGCTCGCCGAGCGCGATCCGCGCCCGCGCGCCGGTGTCGTCGAGACCCCGCTCCTGTTCGAGAGCCGCTCCGACGGCCGCTTCGACGTGACGATCGCGGTCCTCGCAGACGACAAGCTTCGCGCGCAGCGCCTCTCGCTGCGCGACCAGGCCCAGCTCGAGGAGCGCGACCGCCTCCAGCTGAGCCAGACTGACAAGGCCGCGCGAGCCACCTATACCGTCACGAACGACGGGACGATCGAGGATCTCGAGCGCCAGCTCGCCGCCATCCTCGATAGTCTCGCGGTGTGAGTCGCCGGTCCGCTCGGTCGGCCGGCAGCCGCCGCCGGCAGCTGACCGTCCTGCTTCTCGTCACCGCCTCCGCCGCCGCTGGGGTGGCCATCGCGCTGCCCACGATCAAGCGGATCGTGCGCGAGTTCACCTACCCGTTGAGCGACACGGCGATCATCAACCGTCAGGCCGCTGCGAACCGCCTCGACCCGGCGCTCGTCGCCGCGGTCATCTACGCCGAGACGAAGTTCGACCCCCGCACCTCGAGCGCCGGAGCGCTCGGACTGATGCAGGTGGAGCCGGCGACCGCGCAGAATCTGGCCCGGATCAGCGGCGGAACCACGTTCAAGGTCGCTGACCTCGCGCACCCGGCGACGAACATCGCCTACGGCAGCTACTACCTGCGCTACCTCCTCAACCATTACCACGACAACCGCGTGCTGGCCCTCGCCGCCTACAACGCCGGCCCCACGAACGTCGACGATTGGGTCGCGGCGGCGCGAGCCCAGGGACACTCGTTGAGCATCGCTGCGATCCCGTTCGCTCAGACCCGTGCGTACGTCGCGAAGGTCGAAGCGGCGCAGCTGACCTACCGGCACGACTACGCAAAGCTGCTCGGCCCGCCCTAACGGGCGGGCCGTGCGCGGCTTGGACCACCGGGCGTCGGTGGGGGACGAGCCTCGCGACACTCCGGCGCGGTACCCCCCCGCGGGACCGGTCGGTCACGCCTGGAATACTGAAACCGATGCCCGAATTCCGCCTCGACCCGGCCTTCACACCGGCCGCCGATCAGCCGCAGGCCATCACGGAGATCGCGCAGGCGATCGAGCGTGGTGACCGCTACACGACGCTGCTCGGAGCGACCGGCACGGGCAAGACGATGACGATGGCCGGCGTGATCGCAGAGGTTCAGCGCCCGGCGCTGGTGATCGCCCACAACAAGACGCTCGCGGCGCAGCTCTGCAACGAGTTCCGCACCTACTTCCCCGATAACGCGGTCGAGTACTTCGTCTCCTACTACGACTACTACCAGCCCGAGGCCTACGTCGCGAGCCGCGACCTCTACATCGAGAAGGACTCCTCGATCAACCAGGAGATCGACCGCCTACGGCACGCCGCGACGGCCGCCGTCTTCGCACGACGCGACGTGGTCATCGTCGCGTCGGTCTCCTGCATCTACGGCCTCGGCTCGCCCGACGTCTACGCCCGCAACATGCAGCTGCTCAAGCGCGGCGAGACGATCGACCGCGACGCACTGCTGCGAAAGCTCGTCTCGATCCAATACAACCGCAACGACACCGCGCTCGGCCGCGGCACGTTTCGCGTCAAGGGGGAGACGCTGGAGGTCTTTCCCGCCTACGCCGAGACGGCGTACCGCGCGACATTCTTCGGCGACGAAGTCGAGGCACTGAGCGAGTTCGACCCGCTGACCGGCGAGCTTCTCACCGCCGACCTCGAGCACATCGCGATCTGGCCGGCGAGCCACTACAACGTCGCCGAGGGCACGATCGACCGCACGGTCGAGGCGATCGGAGCCGAGCTGAATGAGCGCTGCGCGCAGCTCGACGCCGAGGGCAAGCTGCTCGAGTCCCACCGCCTGCGCCAGCGCACCCAATACGACATGGAGATGCTGCGCGAGGTCGGCTTCTGCTCGGGGATCGAGAACTACTCGCGGATCCTTGACGGCCGCCAACCCGGCGAGCGCCCCTACTGCCTGCTGGACTACTTCCCCAAGGATTTCGTCGTCTTCACCGACGAGTCCCACCAGACGATCCCGCAGATCGGCGGCATGTTCGAGGGTGACCGCTCGCGCAAGCAGACGCTCGTCGACTACGGCTTTCGGCTGCCCTCCGCGCTCGACAACCGCCCGCAGACCTTCGAGGAGTTCCTCACGATGGCTCCCCGAATCGTGTTCGTCTCGGCGACACCGGGCCAGTTCGAGCGCACGCGCTCGGGCGAGGTGGTCGAGCAGATCGTCCGCCCGACGGGGATTGTCGATCCGCACGTTGAGGTCCGCGAGACCCTGGGCCAGATCGACGATCTGATGGGCGAAGTCCGCATCCGCGTCGACCGCGACGAGCGCGTCCTCGTCACCACCCTGACAAAGAAGATGGCGGAGGACCTCTCGACCTACCTGCTCGAGCTCGGCTTCCGCACCCGCTACCTGCACTCGGAAATCGACACGCTCGAGCGGATCCAGATCATCCGCGACCTGCGCCTGGGCGAGTACGACGTGCTCGTCGGCGTCAACCTGCTGCGCGAGGGTCTCGACCTGCCGGAGGTCTCACTCGTCGCGATCCTCGACGCCGACAAGGAGGGCTTCCTGCGCGGCGAGACATCGCTGATCCAGACGATCGGCCGCGCCGCCCGCCACGTCGATGGCACGGTGATCATGTACGCGGACCGCATGACCGCCGCGATGACGGCCGCGCTCGGGGAGACGGACCGCCGCCGCGCGATCCAGGTCGCCTACAACGAGGAGCACAACATCACCGCGGCGTCGATCGTCAAGGGCGTCTCGGACATCGGCGACTTCCTCAGCGCGGAGTCGAAGACCCCGGCCCGCCGCCGTCGCGCCAAGACCAAGACCTCAGAGCTCGCGCCCTCCGAGCTCGAGAAGCTCGCGGTCGAGCTCGAGGAGGAGATGCTGGTGGCCGCCGAGGAGCTCCGCTTCGAGTACGCCGCGCGCCTGCGCGACGAACTGCGCGACCTGCGCCGCGCGATCCGCGAGCTCCCGACCACAGCGGCCTAGTCGGGGGAGGCCCCGGCACATGCCTGTGCCCCGGACGGTGCATGCACCGTCCGGCCGGGGCTCGCATGCGAGCCCCGGAACAGCTGGCCGGGCGTGATTGGGCGTCGGCGCGGCTGCGCGAGTACAACCGCGGCTGAGACGCTACTCGCCCGAGAGCTCCAGGAACCGCTGCACCGACGCCTCCTGGTGGGCGAGGCGGTCGGCCATCGTGTGGGCGTGCTCCTGCGTGCGGGCGAAGAAGTCCTCGAGGCAGCGCTCAGGGTCGTCGGTGAGCGGGTAGACGTGGGAGACCTCCTGCTGGACGCAGGCGATTCCGAGCGGGGGCGCGCCGGCGGCGAGCGTGCGGGCGCTGCAGACCGCCGCGACGATCATGCCGCGGTCGGCGGCGCGCAGGGCGACCGGCATCAGGAGCTGGGCGGGGAGCGCGGCGCTTGGGCCCGCATGCTCGACCTTGACGGGGGAGGCGGCCAGCTCGCGTAACGGCTCCCACCAGACCGCGAGGACCGTGTCGGCCGCGCGTAGCGCTTCACGCAGCACGCTCGCCTGCTCGCGGTATAGCTCCTCGGCGTCGCGACGTGTCTGCGCGTCGGCGAGGTCGAGGTAGCAGGGAACCCGCAACAGCTCGCTCGGGTCGAGCGCCTCGCCGGCGCCGTGCTCTCCGAGCGCGACGTAGGTGTTGATCGTCGACAGGTCGCGGCGGCCGTGGAAGATGATCGTCAGCTGGCGGCAGAGCGTCAGGCCGCCCACGCGCATCGCGACCGCGGCGGAGTCCTCGTGATCGATCAGCGCCCGGCTCAGCAGCTCATCGGCGGGGTCGCCACCGCCCTGCGATTGCGGATCGATGCGCCGGTCGGTCATCCCAAGCCTGCCTTGCGTGCCGCGCTACCCGTACTTCGACCGCTGCGAACGGTAGCTGGCGGCTCGGCGGGATGTCGCGGTTCTCGGGCCGCCCTCGGAGGGAGGGAAGGCGGGTACCGCGATGCTTGGTTGGGTCGGGCGAACATCTGTTCGTGCGGCTACAATGTACATAACAGTGGCGTCCGCGAATCAGATCGTTGTCTCCGGGGCGCGGGAGCACAACCTCAAGAACATCTCGCTGAGCCTGCCGCGCGACGCGCTCGTCGTTCTGACGGGCCTGTCGGGCTCGGGCAAGTCCTCGCTGGCCTTCGACACGATCTACGCGGAGGGCCAGCGCCGCTACGTCGAATCGCTGTCCGCGTACGCGCGGCAGTTCCTCGGGCAGATGGACAAGCCGGATGTGGACTCGATCGAGGGCCTCTCGCCGGCGATCTCGATCGACCAGAAGACGACCTCGCGCAACCCGCGCTCAACGGTCGGAACCGTGACCGAGATCTACGACTACCTACGGCTGCTGTGGTCGCGGATCGGGGTCCCGCACTGCCACGTCTGCGGCGCCACGATCACCGGACAGTCGATCGAGCAGATCGCCGATCAGGTGCTCGAGCTGGAGGAGGGGACGCGCTTCATGGTCCTCGCGCCGGTCGTGCGTGGGCGCAAGGGCGAGTACGGCAAGCTGCTCGAGGATCTGCGGACCGAAGGCTTCACGCGGGTCCTGATCGACGGCGAGCTGACCGGCCTCGAGGACTACGCCGAGCTCGACCGCAAGGTCAAGCACGACGTGTCGGTGGTGGTGGACCGTCTCGTGATGCGAGCGGACGTCCGCAAGCGGCTCGTCGACTCGATCGAGACGGCGTCCGCGCTGGCCGACGGGATCGTGGCGGTGAAGCTGGTGCCGCGCGATGGCGACCTCGAAGCGGCCGGCGAGACGCTCACCTTCTCGGAGAAGTTCGCCTGCCTGAAGTGCGGTACCTCGATGCCGGAACTCGAGCCGCGGATCTTCTCGTTCAACGCGCCTCAGGGCGCCTGCGAGCGCTGCTCGGGCCTCGGCTCGCAACTCGAGATCGATCCGGACCTCGTGGTGCCCAATGCTGAGCTGTCGATCGCGCAGGGTGCGCTCGCGCCGTGGGCCGGCTCGAGCTCCGGCTACTACGAGCAGATGACAGCCGGACTCGCGGAGCGCTACGAGATCGACGTCGAGAAGCCGTGGCGATCGCTCAGCGCCAAGCAGCGAGACATCTTCCTCCATGGAACCGGGGGCGAGCGCGTTGAGGTTCGCTATCGCAACCGCTTCGGCCGGGAGCGAGACTACGCGGCGCGCTTCGAGGGAATCATTCCGAACCTGGAGCGGCGCTATCGCGAGACCGACTCCGAATACCAGCGCGAGAAGATCGAGGAGTTCATGAGCGTGCGGCCGTGCCCAGCATGCCACGGCGCGCGGCTGCGCCCCGAGTCGCTTGCGGTGCTCGTCGCCGGGACCCCGATCAACGAGTTCTGCGCGCGCTCGGCGCGCGCCGCCCTCGAATGGCTCGCGAACGTGGAGCTGTCGGAGACCGAGCGCCACATCGCGCGACTGATCCTGCGCGAGATCGAGGAGCGGCTGCGGTTCCTCGAGAACGTCGGCATCGGCTACCTCTCGATGGACCGGGCGGCAGCGACGTTGTCGGGCGGCGAGGCCCAGCGGATCCGGCTCGCTACGCAGATCGGCTCGGCGCTCGTCGGCGTGCTCTACGTGCTCGACGAGCCCTCGATCGGCCTGCACCAGCGCGACAACGCGAAGCTCGTCGGGACGCTCGAGCGCCTGCGGGACCTCGGCAACACGGTCCTCGTCGTCGAGCACGACGAGCAGACGATGCGTGCCGCCGACCATATCGTGGACCTCGGGCCGGGCGCCGGCGAGCACGGCGGGCGGATCGTCGCGGAGGGCACGG
>CAYQZU010000019.1:0-45910 GCA_964422115.1 uncultured Solirubrobacteraceae bacterium
CGGCTGGGGGCCGGGCGGTCGCAGGTTCAAATCCTGTCTCCCCGATACGAGAAAAAGCCTGCTAACGCAGGCCTTTTCTGTCGATGGAGAGGCCGGCGAAGCTCTCGAACGCGCCGGCTTGGACACGGAGCCGCGCGCTGCCGCGCTGTGCGAGCAGCGGTTGTGTTCGCTCGCTTGCGCTAGCGGCGGGGCGGGCCGTGCTCAGCCGAGCTGCTCGTCGAGCTTTCGCTGGAGCGCCGCTGGATCGATCGAGGGGTAGCGGTAGAGCTGGTCGCGCACGCCGGCGAATAGCTCACGCAGGCGGTCTGGGTCGACCAACCCGCGAGTGATCAGCTCGCGCACGTCGTCGCGATCCTGGGCGAATCCGCGCTCGATCTTCGACAGGGCCTGCGAATAGGGATCGAAGTGATGGACGGAGACCCTGCCGGCGGAGAACAGGAACGGACTTCGGTCGGCCCAGCCAGGCAGTTCGGGAACGAAGTCCGGTGGCGAGGCGAGCTCGATGTTGATGGCCAATCGCTCCTTGAGCGCGGGCAGCGCCCTCAGCATGGTGTCGTCCTCCGGCTCGAAGCGCAGGTCGACGTCGATCGTCGTGGCGCGCCAGCCCTCGATCAGTGCCGTCGCGCCGCCAGTGAGATACAGGCGAACGAGTGGCCCGGGCGTGGCGCCGAGCGCCTCGGCAAGGTCGCGCAGACGCGCCTCGTCAACCGGCGGCCGCATGCTCCGCGGCGCGCGCGAAGCTCGCCACCTGTCGGACAAGCGCGTTGTAGCGGCTGTGAGCGCCCGCTGGGTCAGCGTCGCTCAGCACGTCGTAGAGCTCATGTGACGGCGTCGGCCCAGCCTCGCCTGAGACCACATATCCGAGCGCCCGCAAGCGTGGCGCGGCCATCGCCACGACCAGCGCGGCTTCGCTTCGCCGCCCAGCGGCGAGATCGGCGAGGCCATCTGAGACGAGGTCGTGCCCTGGCAGGTCTGTGGGCACTTCGAACACCACGTCAATGCTAGAGGCTGCTGATAGAGCCGCAGCCATCGCGGCCACATCTACCACGCAGGAGCAAGATAAAGCGCCACATTAACAGCGCGAAAGTGTGCGTCTACCGGACAGGAGCGAGCTCTCGACCTTTTCGGTCCCGGCAGGTAATCGGGCATTGCTCCCGCTCAGACGCAGAGCGGACTGGCCCTGTGCCGTCTATCGACGCCAGAAAGCGAGCCGTTGCACCGAAGCCGTGAGTATGTTGCCCCACGTGATCCGTGCGTCCTGCCGCTGTCCGATCGCATCGAACGGGCTGAAGCGCATCTCGCCACCGGTCCCGAACTCGATCGTGCCATCGTCCTGCCGCGTGCCGTTGACGGCGATCCAACCGCGCTCGACGCGGACGTTCTCAGTCATCGTCTGAGCGTACCCGACGACCCCTGGGAGCGAGCGTGCGGATCACTCACGACGTGGTTTCGTGGCCGTCCTGGCGCGTTTGATGAGCGATTGCTGCGAGGAGCCGTGCGGCCCCGCCGTGCGCTGACCGAGAGGTGGCGACCGACCCTGCGAACGTCGGCGAGATGCCTGGTGTGCAGGCGGGCTTGTGCTAGCTTGAGGCGGCTCTGGACGTGGTCCGCGGAGGAATGCTCCGGTACGCCTCGAGGGAGGAAGCGTTTTGAAGGAGCGAGACGGCCTAGGGCGGCGCGCGCGTTTGATTCGCGGTGTCGGCGCGATGGTCCTTGCCGCACTGGTGGTTGGCGGACTCGCGATCGCTGCTTCGGCGGCCGCTGTGAGCGGCGAGGGGCTTGTCGAGATCGATGCGAGCGTCGTCGGTAGCGGCGGGAGCGTCTGCAACGTGACGCTTCACCTCACCTCGGCCCCCGGTGTGCACGCCCCGGCGCGCTCGCCGGTCTCGGCCGTGCTCGTGCCGCGTTGTAACCCCGCCAGTCCGCCGCAGACGAGCAGCGTCACGGTTGCCGCGCAGGCCGGAGCGTCGATCCTTTCGATCGCCGCGACGAGCGCCGCGGCGCTGAACGAAAATGGCATTTTCGGCGGGGACTGCGGTGCGGACGGCAGCGTGAAGATAGCCGCCGGAGGGCTCTCGCGGTGCTCGCTCACGCTTTATGCGCTTGGCGGCTCGTTCAGCCTGAGCGGCGGCCGGATCGCTTCGACTCACACGGTCCAGGTGACGGAGCGGGTCGTGACCAACGGAGCCGTCGGCGCTGCGGGGGATGCGCTGACGCTCTTGTGCGACACGAGCTTTCGGGTCGGGTTGATCTCGGCGGGCATGATCGGGCAGGAGAGCCGGCCGACGCGAGCGTGCGCGCAGCAGGGAACGATCTCCTCGGACACAGGGGGGCGCGCGACCAAGACCGACTCGTTCAGCACCCTGACGAACCTCGCCGTGGCGGCTGCGGCAACGCCCACTGCGGGACCGCGGATCAGCGTCCGCGACAACTTCAGCGCAGCAGGCTATGTCACGTCCTACGGCGCGGGCTGCTCATACGTGACGGGCGACGGGGCGGGCTTCGCGGCCTCGGGCGACCCGCTGACATGCACCATCACCCACACCTACGTTGGCGGCAGCCCTTCGCAGCAGGCCGGGCTGCTCACGGTCGCGAGCACTGTCGCGACGGGAACCCTGTGCGGCGCCGCGCTGTCGGTGAGCGTGACTTCGCACGGGCAGCAAACCGCGAGCAGTCCTGCCCCGCACGTTCAGCTCGCTCGGCAATGTACGGGAACCGGTCAGCGTGACCCGGTCCAGTCCGGCGCGGTGCAGCTGGCCGTCGCGCCGGGGAGCGCGAGCCTCGGCGTGGTTGGGCGAGCAGCCGGCCGGCTCGACCTCGGAGTGGTCTGGCGCGGAGACTGCGACCCGGCGGGCGTCGTCGCGATCCAGACCGGCGCCTCCGCGCACTGCACGCTCTCGATGTTCCCGCTCGTGGCCTCCTTGGACCTCGGCCCGGGTCGCCTCGACGAGACGACACAACTCGTCCAGGTGACAGAGCGTGTCGTCCCACCAGGAGGCGCGGCGAGCACCTACGACGGATCGTCACTGTGCAGGATCCACCTCCGCCTCGGGCTCACGTCGGGAACTACGCTGAGCCCGGAGAGCCGGGACGTCGCGGTGTGCGGACCAGACGGCCCGGCGAGCGTCGAGCGAACCAGCAGTGTCTTCTCGGTGCTTGCCAGCATCGATCTGAGCTACCTGCCCTCGAGCGGACAGCAGACGCGCGTCGGGCTGCAGGACGACTTCTCACAGAACGGCTACCTCACGACCTACAGCGACGGCTGCAAGCACGTCCAGGGCGGTGCGGCTGCGCTCGACGCGGCGGGCAACCCGCTCAGCTGCACGATCACCCACACCCACGTCGGCGGCGCCGTCTCCTCGACAGACGGGCTCGTTGAGGTTCACAGCTCGGTCGTGGGTCCGGCTGGGTCCGTTTGTGACGCCACCCTGCGAGTCAGGAGCGTAGGACCCGGCGGGCAGCCCGTAGGGCCGGCGCTTCCTGTGACACCCCCGTCCGGGTGTCACAGCCGCAACAGCGAGCCGCTCGCCAGCGGCAGCGCTCAGGTCGTGGTGCCGGCCGGGGCGAAGGTGCTGTCGGTGAGCACCCCGAGCGGCCTGCGACGTGACGGGATCGTGCTCGGCGGCGACTGCGCCGCCAACGGCGCGTTGCGCGTGCACGCGCAGACCGTCTCGGACTGCACGCTCACCCTGTATCCACTGGCGGGCGAGTTCACCGTGAGCCGAGGCGGTTCGCAAGCGACGCAGCTGCTACGGGTAACCGAGCGAATCGTTCCGAGCCGGTCGGCCAGCCCGTTCGACGTGGTAGAGCTGCTTTGCGGCACGCGCTTTCAGGCAGGCCTCGTGGAGCAGGGCGCGCTGAGCGCCAGGACGAGCAGTGTCAGTGCCTGCGCGCAGGTGCGGCCTTCGCCCAATGTGGGCAACGTGGGCGCAACCACGACGATCGCGGTGAGCTTCGCAAACGCACAGCACGTCGTCCAGCATTTCGGCGTGACCGACGACTTCAGCGCGAGCAACTACGTCACCACGTTCAGCGGGGGCTGCAAGGCGCTCGCCGGCGAGGTCGCCAAGTACGTGGGCGGGAGCGATCCGCTGACGTGCACGATCACGCACACCTACATCGGGCCGTCCGCGGCGCCGCCGACACCCGCGTCGACGACCTCGGTCAGCTGCCCGGTGGCCCCCAGCGTCGCCGCGGTGCGCGGAACGATGAACTGCGCTGTGACCGTCAGCGCGCCGGCCGGCGCGCCGACGCCGACCGGCACGGTCACGGTGAGCCCTGGCAACGAGACGTGCAGCCTCGCAACCAATCCGTGTCAGGTGACCGTCGCGACCGGTTCAACCGTCGGAGCGCAGGAGACCGTCACGGCTTCCTTCCCCGGTCAGAGTGGCCTCACCGCCAGCTCGGGCACGACCAACGTGACCCTCACGCCGCGCGCGACCGCGCTGGCGATGGCCTGCCAGAGCATGAGTGCGCCGCAGGACGGCTACACCTACGACGACCAGCCGATCACCTGTGTGCTCACGGTGACCGACCAGTTCGCGCCCGGGAGCTTCTCGCCCGCCGGTCAGGTGTCGGCCACAGCGGGGAGCGACACCGAGATGTGCGCGATCGACACCTCAACACACAGCTGCATGGTCACGCTCAACAGCGGCGGCCTCTGGGTCGCGCCGCTGACCATCACATCGAGCTACCCGGGCGACGGGAGCGAGTTCGCGGCCAGCGCGAACAGCGAGCCGATTACGGTTTTCCACGGCTGAGCTGCTCCGCGCCCGCTGGGCGGCCGGTCGATCTCAACCAGCTACGCCGGCGCGCGCAGTCCGGCGCTCGCGTTGCCCGCGTCGAGCATCTCCATCGCAAGGGCCGACCAGGCGAAGTCCTCCGCGCCCATGCCCCGGCCGTCGTTCGGGTCGTAGAACTCGCGCAGCCCTTCGCGCGCCACCGTGTCGCAGATCGCTTTGGCCAGAATTCCCGCCTGCTCGTCGTAGCCCAGGCGCACGAGGCCGCGCCAGACGAGCCAGGCGCTGTTGACCCACGTCGGTCCGCGCCAGTAGCGTCGCAGCCCGTTGAAGTGCTCCGCAAGCGAGAACGACGGCTCGTCCAGGGCCACCGCGGGCGGTGCGGCGGCGGTCCAGAAGCGGCGTTCGTCGAGCAGGTACTCGACGAGCCGGTGGCCGACCGCTTCGGGCAGGTCGGGGAGCGCGAGCGGAGAGAGCGCGTTCCAGGTGACGGGGATGCGGTCGTCGATCGCAGGGATCACGGCCGGCAGGAACAGCCCGCTCGGCTCGTCGTAGAGGCGCGCGATCAGGGCGGGGGTGATCGACGGGAGCCCGAGGGCCAGACGGGAGAGCCCGTGCAGCACGTTCGTCAGGACCTCGCAGACGACCGGGTCGCCGTCGGCGCGCACCGCCGCGATACGGAAGTCGCGCTGGCGGTTGCGGTGCACGAGCTCGATGAAACCCGGAAGGCCCTGCGCCTCGTGCCGCCAGATCGGGTCGAACATTGGCGAGGCGTCGCAGCCGGACTCGTCGGGTTGGAGGATCCACAGCAGCCCATCGCCCGCGAGGTCGCGCTCGGCGCTGATCGCCGCGTGATGGGCGAGGATTCGCGGGTCGAGCGCTGGATCGCCGACCGCCGCGAGCCACGCGAAAGCGAGCGCGGGCGGCTGGATCGTCGAGGTCATCGGGTCGTCGCGGTCGATGACGTTGTAGAAGAGCGTCCGCGGTCCGCTCAGCGGGTGCTCCCAGAAGATCGTGTGGCCGATGAAGCCGTCAGGCCGCGCGGCGCTGAGCAGCGTCTCGAGCTCGGCGCGCGAGCGTGCCGGGTCGAAGTGCCGCCATGCGATCGCGGCGAAGCACGAGTCCCAGTACCACTGCCACGTGTAGCGCTCCGGGCTCGGGCGCGTGTACGCGAACCGCACGCCGTTGCGCTCGCCGACGCTCCAGCTCGCCTCGAGCGTCCGCCGGCATCGTTCGGGAAGTGTGCTCACGGCCCGCAGCGTTGCAAATCGGGCTTGGCGGGGCCCTCCGGAGAGCGGCTCAGGCGAACTCGGTCGGTGCGTCGAACGGGCAGCAGCGCGGATCGTTCTGTGCGGCGAGCGCCAGAAGCAGTTCGTGCAGCGCTTTGCGGCTCTCGGCGTCGAGCGGCGCAAAGAACTCCGTTTCGAGCGCCGTTACGAACTCGCGCAGGCGGCCCAGCTCTTGCTGGCCGGGGGGCGTGATGCTGACGAGATGGCGGCGGCGGTCGTGCGGGTCGCGCTGGCGGACGACGAGTCCACGCTGCTCGAGCGAGTCGAGCAGCGCCACCAGGCGGCTCGGGTCGATCCCGAGGGCGTCCGCGATCGTCGCCTGCGTCTCGCGCGCCCCCTCGCCGAGGATCGCGAGAACGCTGTAGTCGTGGACCTCGGAGCCGGCGGTCTCGGCCGCCGCGGTCGCGAGCGCCTTGAACGCGAAGCCGAGTCGGACCAGCAGGAACCCGGAGCTGTCCGCCAGCTCCTTCGCCACCAGGTGGACGGGGCGATGCTCATCGGTTGTGATTTGCGTCATCGTCACGTCATCAGTGTACCGTGCCAGCGTGGCGGCATGATACCGTTGCAGTTGTCAACGATCGGGAGGCGCAAGCGATGTCAGCGGGAAGCATTGAGGCAGCAAAGGATGACGGATCAAGGAGACGGTGGATCGTGCTCGCGATCCTCGTCATAGCTCAGTTCATGGTTGTGCTCGACGTCGCGATCGTCAACGTGGCGCTGCCGTCGATCAAGACTGACCTTCACTTCTCGCAGGTGAGCCTCCAGTGGGTCATCACCGCGTACACGATTCTGTTCGGCGGCGTGCTGATGCTGGGCGGCCGCCTTGCGGATCTGCTCGGTCGCCGACGCCTCTTCATGATCGGGCTAGGCCTGTTTACGAGCTTCTCGCTGCTTGACGGCCTGGCCTGGTCGGAGGCCTCGCTGATCACCTTCCGCGCCGCGCAGGGCCTTGGCGCCGCGCTGCTCTCGCCCGCGGCTCTCTCGATCCTTACGACCACATTCTCCGAGGGTCGCGAGCGCAACGTCGCGCTCGGTATCTGGGGCGCCGCGTCCGGTAGCGGCGGCGCGGCGGGCGTGCTGCTCGGCGGTGCCCTAACGAGCGGACTCGGCTGGTCCTGGATCTTCTTCATCAACGTCCCGGTTGGCATCGCCGTGATCGCCGCCTCGCCGTTCCTCTTGCGCGAGAGTCGCGCGGAGCTGAACCACCGCCATTTCGACCTCGCCGGTGCCGTGTCGATCACGGGCGGTCTGATGCTCCTCGTCTACGCGCTGACGCGCGCCGCGCAGCACGGCTGGGGGTCCGCGTCATCGATCGGCCTGATCGCCGCGTCCGTCGCGCTGATCGGAGCATTCTTCGCGATCGAGAGTCGCTCCAAGGCGCCGCTGCTGCCGCTGCGCATGTTCCGCCTGCGAACGCTGTCGGGGTCGAACGTCAGCGGTCTCCTGATGGGGGCCGCGATCTTCTCGCAGTTCTTCCTGCTGACGCTGTACATGCAGGAGGTCCTCCATTACTCGGCGCTTCACACGGGCCTCGCCTACATCGCGTTGACGTTGACGGTTGTGGTTTTCGCGGGCCTGGCACAGGCCCTGGTGACACGCATCGGCGTGCGCCGCGTGATGCCGGCCGGGCTCGCGCTGTCGGCGGTGGCGCTCGTGCTCTACGCCGGACTCCCGGTTCACGGAAGCTACTTCGCGAATCTGTTCCCGGCGTTCCTGATCAGTGGCCTCGGACTCGCGCTCGCATTCGTCCCGATGTCGATCGGCGCGCTCACGGGCGTACACCCCAAGGATGCCGGCGTCGCCTCGGGACTGATCAACACGACCCAGCAGATCGGCGGCGCGATCGGTGTCGCGGTGGTTACGACTGTCGCGGCGACCGTGACGGCGAACTTCGTCCACGCTCACGCCGGTGCCAGCGCGTTTGGCGCCGCGGCCCTCACGCACGGGTTCCATGTCGCATTCGTGGTCCTCGCGGTGATCGCCGCGGCAGGGGCAGTCATGGCGGCGGTTCTGATCGAGTCCAAGCCCGCGCAGCTCGACTATGAGTCAGACAGCGGTGTCACGCCCGAGCTGACGGCGGTGGCCTGACACACGGCCCGCTAACAGCTCACAGAACGAACGGGATGATCGCCCGGACGCGCTTTCGGTACTCACCGTAGGCGTCGGCGAAGTGACGGCTCATCATGCGCTCCTCTGCGCGCGCCTTCCACCAGAAGGCCGCGCAGAGCGAGAGCAGAAACGCGAGACCGATCGCGCGCCCGTAGTTGACGGCGGTTGCGATCATCATCGCGAGCATGCCTGTGTAGATCGGGTGGCGGGCCAGCGCGTAGGGGCCGGACGCCACCAGCTCGTGATCCTCCTTGAACGTCACCTCGGCGCTCCAATTGCGTCCGAGCGTGACGCGGGCCCAGACCGAGAAGGCCGCACCCGCGAGCGCCAGGATGTCCGTCGCGATCCCGAGCGCAAGTCCCGTGTGCCAGGCTCGCGACGCTGCTGAGAGCCCGAGCAGGCGCCCGGCAGCGATAAGGATCGCGATCACGCCCAGCGCGACCAGGCGGTAGCCGAAAAAACCAGCCCGCTCGGCGGTCCGCTTCGTCCCGAACGCCATGATCCCCCAATAGAAGATCCACGCCGCCCAGCAGCAGGCGATGACCACGAGGGTCCAATCGGTCATGTCACGCTCACATGCCGACCGGGTCGCTCACGAGCGGATTATCGCCAGTCGCCCGCTTCCCCCTGCGCCAGCTGCGTTGACGCAACCCCAGATCTGCGCGAGACTGCCCCGACCCCGACTTCGGGGCGGTGGCGAGCGAAGCGAAGGAGAGAAGGAGATGCCTTTGAGTACCGGCAGGGTCGGCGCGGTCGTTGCGGTTTCCGACATGAGGCATGCGACCGAGTTCTACGAGGGCAAGCTCGGGCTCACGGTGGCTCGGGAACAGGCCGACGGCGGGCGCACCTACGAGTGTGCCGATCAGTCCACGATCCACGTCTTTCCGCACCCCGGTGCGGCCGGAGCCTCGGAGGCGACGGTTGCCGGGTGGTACGTCGGAGACGTCGAGTCGATGGTCGACGAGCTCACCGCAAAGGGTGTCGTGTTCGAGCGCTACGACCAGCCACCGCTGATCACCGACGCCAAGGGCATAGCGGCGCTCGGCGAGAACAAGGCCGCTTGGTTCAAGGACCCCGACGGCAACACGCTCGGCGTAATCTCGGCTTAGAGCGCGTCAGGCCGGATTCCTCTACGCACGGCGGGCGTCTCAAGGTCGCCTCGGCGCCGTGCGCCGAGGCGACCGCCAGCACAGCGATCACGTCGCTCCGCGCGCCGCCGGGACCTGCTGGGTGATGCAGTGGATGTTCCCGCCGCCGAGGATGATCTCGCGTGCCGGGACGCCCACGACCTCACGGCCTTCGAAGCAGTCGGCGAGGATCGCGGCCGCCTCGTCGTCAAAGCGCTCGTCGAGCAGCGGGAAGACGATGCGCGTGTTCGCGACGTAGAAGTTGACGTAGGAGGCCGCCATCCGGTCCCCCGCGCGCCTGGGCTGCGTTCCGGGTTGGGAGTCGACGCCGGCGGCCTCCTCGGCGCTGATCGTGATCGGCCCGGGGGAGGGAACGCGGATCACCTCGAGAGCGCGGCCGCGCGCGTCGCTCGCGGCCTCCAGGCGCCGTTGCGCGTCCAGTGAGATTGCGTGCTGGGGGTCGCGCTCGTCATCGGTCCAGGTGAGCAGGACGACCCCGGGACGGGCGAAGCAAGCGATGTTGTCGACATGGCCGTCGGTCTCGTCGTTGAACACCCCTCGGTCGAGCCAGATCACTCGCTCGGTGCCGAGATATGAATGAAGCAGCCGCTCGATCTGCTCGCGCGTGAGGTCTGGGTTGCGGTTCGCGTTCAGAAGGCACTCCTCCGTCGTGAGGACCGTGCCCTCGCCGTCGACGTGGATCGAGCCTCCCTCGAGGACCAACGGCGCGCGGTAGCGTCCGGCGCCCTCGATCTCGAGCACCTTCGCGGCGACGCGATCGTCACGCTCCCAGCTCGGTAAGAGGCCGCCGGCGGAGCCGCCCCACGCATTGAAGATCCAATCGACGCCGCGTCGCTCGGCCTTCGGGCCGGTCACGAACGTGGGGCCCGTGTCGCGCATCCAGGCGTCGTCGCTTGCCAGCTCCACGACTGCCACCGAGTCCGGCAATGCGGCGCGGCAGCGGTCGAGCTGCGCCTTCGAAGCGCCCATCGTCAGCGGTTCGCTTGCCGCGATCGTCGCGGCGACGGCGGTGAATGCCTCCTGCGCCGGCGCGGCCTCAAGCCGCCAGTTGTCCGGGCGCTCCGGCCAGATCATCCAGCAGCCCGCGTGCGGCGCGTACTCGGCCGGCATCGCGAAACCGTCCGCCGCAGGTGTTGTTGTGAACGCGCGAGCCATCGTCTCGTGTTCATAGCAGTCCGCGTGTGCCACCTAGCGATCGCGACCGCGAGCTGGGGGCGCGCCCGGACCGTGCGAGCGTCGTGTGTCAACCATCTAGAGTCCCGACGATCGAGGAGATCCAGGTCATCTCGGCCCTCGGCCCGCAGGACTCGCCGGCGCGCACCGTCCCATCGAACCGCGGGCCGCTTCGGATCGCGGCGGTCCAGCAGCGCTGGCATCCCGACCCAGTGGAGCACCAAGAGGTGCTCGCGGCCGGGATCGCGCTCGCCGCGCGCAAGGGTGCCCGGATCGTCTGCCTTCAGGAGCTGACGTTGAGCCGCTACTTCGCGGTCGATCCGGCGGGGCCCATGGTCGGTGGCGTCGAGCCCGAGGATCTCGACGGGGGCGCGACACACACGTTCGCGGCGAGTTGCGCCTCGAATTTTGACATTCACGTGCACGCTTCGCTATTCGAGCGGGCCGACGGGCCCGACGGCCTCGGCTTCAATACCGCGATCGTCGTGGCGCCGGGAGGCGAGATCGTCGCCCGCACGCGAAAGCTCCACATCCCGGTCACCGTCGGCTACCACGAGGATCGCTACTTCCGCCCAGGCCCCGCGGGCGCCGACGCGTTTCGCCTGTTCGAGCTGGACGACGCGAGGCTCGGCTTTCCGACGTGCTGGGACCAGTGGTTCCCCGAGCTGGCGCGCGCATATGGCCTGGCCGGGGCGGACGTGCTCATCTACCCGACGGCGATCGGCTCCGAGCCCGACCATCCGGGGTTTGACACCGAGCCGCTGTGGGAGCGCGTGATAACCGCGAACGGCATCGCCAACGGCCTATTCATGGTCGCCGTGAACCGTTTCGGGGAGGAGCCGCCGCTGCGCTTCTACGGCTCGTCCTTCATCTCCGATCCGTACGGACGAAAGCTCGTGCAAGCTCCGCGCGACGCGCCCGCGCTCCTGCTCGCCGATATCGACCTCGACCAGCGGCGCGACTGGCTCGAGCTGTTCCCGTTCCTGACGACGCGCCGTCCGGATGCCTACGGATCGCTCGCGGACCCGCGTCCGGGCACCGCCGGTTGACATAACGGCGCGAATCAGCGCCTGCGCGGCTTCAGGGCGGGGGGTGCCCCGCCGATTGCTCCGCTGATGGAGCCCGCGGTCGCCGATATCCACCAGAACCGGCGGGTCATGGTCTACACGGCGGCGGCGATGTGCATCGCCGCCCTCGTGGACGGGATCGTTGACGCCGCGCTGCCTGGAGATCCGTCACAGTCGGCCGCATTGCTCGGCGTGGTCGCGGCGATGGTTGTCCTCCTCCTGACGGTCGGGCCGATGCTGCCGCGGCGCACGATCGCGCTCCTGGGCCCGCTCGGCGTCGTGCTTGTCGCGTACTCGCTGTCGACGACGCCAGCCGCCGGCGACGGCGCCGTCATCTACGCGCTGCCGGTCGTTTGGACGAGCTTCTTCTTCCGCTGGCGCGGAACCGTTGCAATCGTCGCCTGGGTCGGCGTCTGCCACGCGCTTGCGCTGCTCGCCCTCCCCGCGGTCAGCGCCTACCCGGGCCGCTGGTTCGACGTCATGGTCTCGGTCATCGCGATCGCGCTCGTCGTGCGGATCCTCGACGACCGGATCAGGGCCTCACACGACCAGGCGCGCGAGGAGGCGCGTGCGGCGGCGCTCGCGCGCGACGACGCGGTCGCGGCGTCCAATTCGAAGTCTCTGTTTGTTGCGAAGGTGAGTCACGAGCTACGGACCCCGCTCAACGGCGTGCTCGGAACGACCGAGCTGCTGCTCGACACCGAGCTCGACGAGCGACAGAAGGAGTACGTCGACATCGCGCGCTCGGCGGCCGAGAGCCTGCTGCTCGTGATCAACGACATCCTCGACTTCTCGAAGATCGAGGCCGGCGGCGTCGATCTCGAGGATCGCGACTTCTCACTCGCCGACACGACCAACGAGGTATGCGCGATGCTTCAGGTGGCAGCGCGCACCAAGGGCATCGAGCTCGCGGTCGAGATCGACGGCGCCGTTCCAGCGTGGCTACGCGGCGACAGCGCTCGCGTTCGCCAGGTATTGGTGAACCTCGTATCGAACGCGGTCAAGTTCACGGACCGCGGCACGGTGACGGTACGAGCAACCGCTGTGCCGATGGACGGGACCTCACTGGTGCGGCTCGAGGTCCTCGACACCGGCATCGGGATCGAACAGCACGCCCTTGAGCACCTCTTCGAGCCGTTCACGCAGGCTGACGATTCGACCTCGCGCCGTTACGGCGGGACGGGCCTCGGGCTCACGATCTCGGCGCAGCTCGTCGAGTCGATGGGCGGTCACATCGAGGCCGAGAGCACGCCGGGCGAAGGCTCACGGTTCTGGTTCGAGCTGGAGCTCGCAGTGGCGGCGCAAAGGGCCGAGCGCACGGCAAAGCCCGAGCGGCCGAAAGCGACCCGCGTGTCGCCCGGCGCCGGGGCTGCCGCCGTGCTCGTGGCCGAGGACAATCCGGTCAACCAGATCCTCGTTACGCGCATGATCGAGTCGCTCGGCCACCGCGCCGACGTCGTCAAGGACGGCCGCGAGGCTGTCGAGGCGGTGATGCGACAGCGCTACGACGTCGTTCTCATGGACTGCCAGATGCCCGAGCTCGACGGCTACGAGGCGACCCGCCAGATCCGCCGGCGTGAAGGCCCCGGTCGACACATTCCGGTGATCGCGATGACCGCTCACTCGATGGCCGGGGACCGCGAGAAGTGCCTGGCTGCCGGGATGGACGACTACATCTCGAAGCCGATGCGCGCAGCGGCGCTCGGCGAGACGATCGCGCGAAACCTTCCGGAGCGCGAGGACCGCGGCCGGGACATGGGTGGGCACGCGCACGAGGACGCGAGGTTAGACGCGGAGTCGGCGAGAGTGATCGGCTACGCCGCCGCGGCGAGCCTCGACTCGCACGAGCTCGCGAGCAGCGGCTGCGAGGACGGGCACACCGACGGGTTGCGCGAGGCCTCGTAAAGCAGGCTTGGCCGAGCACCCGGCGGCGGCCGTGCGTGCAGCGCGATGTTGGAGCAGCCGGAGCGGGCGAGTCCCGCCTCCCGAGAGCTGGCACACGGAGGTGGCGGCGCCCGTCGGACGCCGCCACCTGTTCCTGCGAAATGAACTCCGTGCAGTTCGCGACTACTTGCAGCGAGGATCGACGAATACGTCGTCGATCTGTGACGGGCCACCCCTGGCGACGAATCGCAGTGCCACCTCGGCGCTACCGTTGCTGTCGGCCGCCGCGGCGAGCGCCGCGCCGGTCGGCAGGGCTGCCGACGGCGCCCAGCTTGGCGTCTGATTCACGTTCCCGACCACTGTCGTGATCGTCTCGCCTTCACCGTCCTGGTAGACGAGCTCGGCGAGCAGGTTGCCGCGGCTCGCATCGTTCTGAGCGAAGAAGCGGAACGTCGGCTGGCTCGCATCGACGCAGAAGAACGGCGACTGTACGCTTCCCCCGGATGGCAGGTACAGCGAGGAGGAGCCCAGCGTGCCGGTCGCTGCAAACGGCTCGCTTCCGGCAACTGGCTGCGCTCCGCCGCCGAGCGTCCAACCGGCGAGGGTCCCTTCGAAGGAACCGCCGGGGACGAGGTCGTAGTAGTTGGCATCCCCCCACGGCGCGAACGGCTGGCTGACGGTCGGCGTCGTGTTGCAGCCGCTTGCGTTCGGGTTGACGGTGGCCGCGGTCGGCGGCGCCGGCGAACCGGAGTCGGACGACGCGCCAGAACCCCCGCCCGACCCCTGGCCCGTTGCGCTCGCCACGCTTGATGCCCCGGAGGCGGTCCCCGACGCCACGCCTGAGGCGGTGCTCGCTGTGCTCGACACGACAGTTGACGTCGTGGACGCGGTTGCCGACACGAGCGTCGAAGTCGCGCCTCCCACCGTGGACGTAAGGCTGCCGGCGCTTGCGGCGGCAGCTGATGCGGCGGTGACACCGGTCACCGCAAGCCCGGCCACAGTGCCCGCGAGCGCGGCGAGGCCGCGGCGAACGTGTGAGTGTGAGCGGTTTCTAGTCATTGCTTGCCCTTCCCTGGAGTACTTCGTCAACATCGGTTGTGATGCGGCTTCGCGCAGGTTGAGGCAGCCGGATCAGGCTGGCAAGCAAGATCGACATGCGTTTTAGGCCTAACGGCCAATCGTCCGATTCGACCGGCTTGAACCTCGTACGACTGTCCAGAAGGGACGGCTGATGGTGTCGCTAAGCTGGATGTGATGTCGCCTAAGCCAAACGGTGGGAAGCCGTTCACGCCGTCTGATCGCGAGATTCACTCGTGGCTCATGGACATGGACGGCGTGCTGATCCGCGAAGAGCACGCGGTGCCCGGCGCGCCGGAGTTCATCGGTCGGCTGCTGGAGCTCGAGCTTCCGTTCCTCGTCCTGACCAACAACTCGATGTACACGCCACGCGATCTCGCGGCGCGCCTGCGCTCGATCGGTCTCGACGTGCCGGAGAGATCGATCTGGACCTCGGCGCTCGCGACCGCCCGCTTCCTGCGCGACCAGCGCCCGGGTGGCTCGGCGCACGTGATCGGTGAGGCGGGGCTGACGACGGCGCTGCATGACGTCGGCTACACGCTCAGCGATCGCAACCCCGACTACGTCGTGCTCGGCGAGACCCGCACCTACAGCTTCGAGCGCCTGACGAAGGCGATTCGCCTGATTCTCGGCGGCGCGCGCTTCATCGCGACGAACCCTGACACCGTCGGCCCGACACCCGACGGGCCGCTTCCCGCCACCGGCTCGGTCGCCGCCCTGATCTCGCGCGCGACCGGTGTCGAGCCCTACTACGTCGGAAAGCCAAACCCGCTGATGATGCGCTCCGCGTTGAACGCAATCGAGGCACACTCCGAGCACACCGCGATGATCGGCGACCGGATGGACACCGATATCGTTGCCGGTCTCGAGGCAGGCCTCCACACCATCCTCGTACTGAGCGGGGTCAGCACTCGTGAGTCGGCCGAGCGCTTCCCCTACCGGCCGTCGGCGATCGCGGCGTCGGTCGATGACCTGACCGCGGAGCTCCATCGCCCCGGTGACCCGACGGTCATTGCCGGCGTCGCGGTCAAGACCGCCTGAGCCCAGGCACCCCGCTCCCTCACCTGCGGCTGGGCTGCGCGCAGGCGCTTGCGGAAGGCTCGCCCGGGCGCTGTCGGCAAGTGCAGCGAGGCGGGCGCTCAGGCGGCAGCAGGCGCCGAGCCCCTCGTTCGGCCTTTGTGGAGACGAGGGCTAAGGCTCGACTGTCACGAGCGTCCCGATTGGCGTGTACGGCCAAACCTTCGCGGCGGGGGCCGGTGGCAGCTCGACGCAGCCGAGACTCTGCGGCGTGCCGTAGGACGCCCGCGGGTACTCGTGGATGGCGTCGCCGCCGTTGAAGTAGCTGATGTAGCGGATACCCGGGTCGTTGTAATGCGAGCCGTCCGGGTTGGTCCCGCTCATCGTCCCGACCGGGAGGTGCTCGAAAACGGCAAACGTGCCCGAGGCGGTGGGACGCGACGGGATTCCAGTGTTCCCGGGCGAGCGGAGCACGACGTGTCCGGCGCTCCACAGGGTGAGCGATTCGGGTGTCTGGGAGTGGACGTACACGTAGCTGTACGGCGCCGTGTGTCGCTGATCCTGGACCGCGGTTGCGAGTAGCTTCCGCCACACCTGCGGTCCGGCAATCCCGTCGACCGCGAGTCCGTGCTCGTGCTCGAACATCATCACGGCGCCCTTCGTGATCTCGTTGGGCCGGCCTGTCTGCCACACCGACTGCAGTGACGCCGGCGTATTCGGATACCGCCAACTGAAGCTGCCGGCCGGCGGGTCGACCGCAGCGGCGACCTCGGATCTCGCTGTACGTGCAACATCGGCGCCGGCGGGATGCCAGCCCAGCGGCAGATAGCCGGCCTGCGCGAGGAGCTGTTGCAGTCGCATCGGCGAGCCGGGCGCGACCTCATAGGCGATGCTGTTCGCGGGTCGCGTGTCCGCTCCCGATGGCTGGCTGATCGCGACGGCACGCGGCAACGCGACTTGAACCGTGCTCGCCAGCGGAAAGCCGATGCCTGAAGGCTTGAACAGGAGCGTGTGACCGTCGGGCTCGGTCCAGGTTCCTGCCACGGCGGGGTCGAGCGTCGGCCGGGCGGAGCCGAGGACCGCAGCGACCGGCGCTGAGAACGTGAGGCGAAGGTCGGTTGTAGGCGTGAGCTTCGTGCTCTCGGCGGGCGAGGCGACGAGCACCGGCTCGCTGGATCGCGGAAACCAGGTCACGGAGCCGGCGGGGCCGGCGCGCTCCCAGGGGCGGGCAGCAGCTCGGATCTCGATCGTGCCCGTGGCGGCCTGCGGCCCGAAACTGACGACCCGCAGACCGACCCGCCGCGCCGGTGAGGATTTCGCACCGGCTGCGACCACTGCGCTCACGGGCCGCTCGAACGTTACGCGCAGTGACTTGCCGGGTGCGAGCGTCAGCCACCGCCGGGTGATTCGGGCGACGGGTGCTCTGACGACGAGGCGTTCGTGGCGAACGCTTCCGAGCAGCCAGCCGATCCAGCGCGGTCGGCGCACCAGCACGTCAAGGGTCACGCGCTCACCCGGGGCGATCTTGGACTGCGGCACCAAAAGGCCACCGTGATCGCTCAGCCTGATCGGTGCTCCGTTCGGCGCGTACGCAGCGGCTCGCTCGAGTGATCCGGCGAGCGCAGGCAGCTCGAGCCGGGCGAGTGCCGACGAGCTTGGCCGTAGCGTCGCGCCGGATAGGTTTGCGACCGCCAGCAGCGCTCCGACCGCGACGATCAACGTTGTCAGCGAGCCAAGCACGAGCGCCCACCGGCGCGATCGGAGCCTCGCCGCGCCTTGCTGCCCAGGCAGACCTGGCGCCATCTACGGAGAATAGAGCGCGCGTCGGCCCGGCCTTCGCCATGCCGGCTCCGGGTAACTCGCCCTGAGCCCGGCGACCGGTCGGAGACCGGGCAACTGGCGTTGCAATTGGTCCAGTTTTGTGGTCCGCGACCGCTAACAGGGTCAAACTGTCGGCGAGCACGAAACGAGCATGAAGGCGGTCTCCGTGGAAATGCTGGATATGGATGTGTTGGGGGAGCTGCGCGGCCTTGGCGAGGAAGATCTGCGTGACCTCGTCGACGTGTACTTCGCTGACGTGCGTGTCCAGCTCGGACGCTTGCGAGAAGCGCTGGAGAGCGCTGACGCGGAAACGGTGGCGTCGGCGGCCCACCGCATCAAGGGCGCGAGCCTCAGCGTCGGCGCCGCCCGTCTGGCCTCGCTCGCGGCGGAACTCGAGAGCGCCGGTAAGGAGCACGACCTCGCCGTCTGCGACGAGCTAGTCGGCAGGTTCGACTCCGAGCTCGAGCCGACGCGGGTAGCGCTCAGCGCCGAGCTCTCGGGCTAAGGTCTCAGGCTCGGTCCACGCCGGCGCGAGGCACCTCGCGCCGCGCCGGCAGGCCGGCCCCTTGGGCTGGTCTCTTGAGCGACGGCGGCCGGCTCCCGTCGCTCGAAACGGACCCGCCTGACCCCGACGTGCCGCCTCTGCCATATTCCGCCGCAACGGCATGCGGATCGGACTGCTTACAGGCGGCGGCGATTGTCCCGGGCTCAACGCGGTGATTCGCGGCATCGTCCGACGGGGTCTGGAGCGCGATGACAACACGTTCGTCGGCTTTCGATCGGGCTGGGCCGGGGTACTCGCCGGCAACTGGGTGGATCTTACGATCGAGAGCACGACCGGCCTGTTGCCACGAGGCGGAACGATCCTCGGAACCTCACGCACCAACCCGTTTGCCGACGGAGCCGACGGCGTGGCGGCTGTGAGGTCGGCGATCGACAGCGCCGGCGTCGACGTCCTCGTTCCGATCGGCGGCGAGGACACGCTCGGCGTCGCGCTGCGGCTGTCCGAGGGAGGAATCCCGGTTGTTGGCGTGCCGAAGACGATCGACAACGATCTTGGAGGGACCGACTTCACGTTCGGCTTTCAAACCGCCGTCCAGATCGCCACCGACGCGATCGATCGCCTACACACGACCGCGGAGTCGCACAACCGGGTGATGGTGCTCGAGGTAATGGGCCGCCACGCCGGCTGGATAGCGACGTATTCCGGGATGGCCGGCGGCGCGGACGCGATCCTCGTGCCCGAGCGGCCGTTCGACCTCGCGGACCTGTGCATCCGCCTGCAGGCGCGTCACGACGGCGGCCGGACATTCTCGATCGTCGTGGTCGCCGAGGGTGCGACGCCGAAGGACGGCGGGCTCTCGACGACAGCCAGGGGTACCGACGCGTTCGGCCATGCGCGGCTCGGCGGCATCGGCGCCGCGCTTGCCGAGGAGATCGAGGCGGTGACCGGCTACGAGACTCGAGTCACGGTTCTCGGTCACGTCCAACGCGGCGGCACGCCCTGCGCTTACGATCGAGTTCTCGCTACGCGCTTCGGCGTGGCGGCGATGGACGCTGTCAACGCCGGACACTTTGGCGTGATGGTTGGCCTGCACGCGACTGAGATCGTGGAGGTGCCGCTCGCCGAGGCGCTCCGTGAGCCGAAGCTGCTCGACCCGTCCTTTTACGCGGCCGCCGAGGTCTTCTTCGCCTGAGCCGGTTGCGTCGCCCGCTACAGTCCGCTGATGGACGAGGCAAGCACCCCACAGTCGGACCTGGATCTCGAGGCGCGCCGGCGCGAGGAGCGACGTGCCGTCGAGGAGGCTGGCGGCGGCGAGTCCGAGGGCTTCGAGCTTGCCGAGCAGGACCTGATCGATCACGCCTCCCACGCCGACGACCACGGCACCACGCGAATCCTTCGCGACGCCGGCGCTGAGGAAGACGCGGTCGAAGCCGACTTCGGCGAGGGCGACAGCGAGCACAAGCCGGACTAGTCGCTCCGCCATCGCCCTCGATCAGCACACCTCGCCGAAGTGGCCACGGCACGTGCGGGTCGGCGATGCAACCAGTGCCCGCGGTGACCGAAGCGGGACTCAATATTCGAGTTTCGCCAGCGCCAACCGCCGCGCCGGCAGCCCATCGCCTTACTTGACAAGTAACTAAACGGGGCGATTATCCCTTGACAGTAGGTAACTCATCTGGGACAATCTACCTATGTCGAAGGTGGATCGCAACAACCCGAAGCGCTCACTCGCCTCGGAGTCGTCGTACTCGCTCATGGAGTTCATGCGCGAGTTCCCTGACGACGCCACGTGCCTAGAGCACTTGTGGCGCTCGCGGTTCGCTGCGGACGGCTCGCACGCAGCTTGTCCCAAGTGTAAGCGCGAGCGGAAGTTCCATCGCGTAGCGTCGCGGCCCTCCTGGTCGTGCGACACGTGCGGCCACCACATTCACCCGCTGGCCGGGACGATCTTCAAGAAGTCGTCAACGTCGCTGCACCTCTGGTTCTACGCGATGTACCTCATGACTAGCACTCGCTGCGGGATCTCGGCCAAGCAGATCGAGCGCGAGCTAGGCGTCGGCTACAAGACCGCGTGGCGGATGACCAACCTGATCCGCACACACCTGATGGCGCAGGACGACTCCGAACCGCTGACCGGCGCGGTCGAGGCTGACGAGACTTGGTACGGCGGCAAGCCCAAGGCGTCAATGACGCGCGGCATGACGATCCCCGAGGTTCAGCGGTGGGCGAAGGCCCGCAAGACCGGGATCGTCGCCATCGTTGAGCGCGGCGGAAACGTCCGCGCGTATGTCGAGCCGCGCGAAGGCGCGCTAGAAACCGTGCGCCGCCACGTGGACGCGGGAGCGACCGTCTACACGGACGAGTGGGCCGGTTACTGGAAGCTCCACACGACGCATCCCGACCACCACATGATCAACCACACCGAGCGCGTCTACGCTAGTGGAGAAGTCCACACGCAGACCATCGAAGGCTTCTTCGGCAACGTCAAGAACGGGATCGCCGGCAACTACCACGGCGTGTCCGTCAAGTGGCTCCAGTCGTATCTCAACGAGTACACGTGGCGCTACAACCATCGTCGCCGCGACGGGCGCTCGATGTTTAGCGAGCTACTGCGACGTGCGGTTGTCGTTCAGCTCTGACAACAGCTGCGATCCCGTACCGAATGAGACATGGTAGGCCCGCTACGCTCGCGGACGCTAAGACCTCGCCGCTACGCTGCGTCCGCGAGCGTCGCGGGCCTACCAGACAGCATCGCAAAGCCGGCAACCATGGGGCTGCGTGTGCGTGACCTGGCTACTGGCGGACTGGTTCTACGCGGCTATTTGCTGCGAATGCCGCCAGGACCGACGTGCGGCAGCCCAGATACGCCCGGAACCTGCACGGGCATCGGCTGGATGGGCGCATTGGCGTGTCGAACAAACATGGTGTCTCTCCACTTTACTCGGCCTGTCAATCGCGATCAGCAGTGCTGCAACGGCTATGCCGACCGCCAGAATAGCAAGAGCGGCACGCAGAAACCGGGATTTGCCTCTGATCCGCTTTGCGTTGCCATTGAAAGCGTCGTCTAGTTCGACAAGCAACTGCTCGCGCCCAAGCAACGAGAGCTGTCCGCCGAAGGTCGTGTAGAACGTCAGCGCTTCAAGCCCGAGGTCGGGACCGTCGACGAAGATCGACCGTAAACACAGCGCCGACGCAACTCCGACCGTGGGCAATGGCGCCCACCACCAGGTCCCGAGCAGAGTCTTTGCCGCAATGTCCGACACCAGCAGCGCGCCGTTGAACGCCAGGACCCCCATTGTTCTCCCGTCGAGACTTGTCTCGTCGGCGGATTGGGCCAGCAGTTGCGTCTCGGCGAGGCGGAGTGAAGCGTCTAGGATTGCGCCGCGATCCGCCTCTTTTGGGCGCGGCTGGGACCAGACCAAGATACGGCGCGCAAACCGCGCCACGATCCTTCGCATCATTTTTTACTCGGGCGCGGTGCGACCTTCTCGATGTCTCGCAGAAACGCGTCGCGGGTCGGGACCGGGATCTCGACAGGCTTGCCCTTCTTGGGCTGCGTCTTCTGTGTCGGGCCTTGAAGCGCCTCGGCGCGATCCCACTCGTCACGAGCTGCGTCGCGCTCTAGGTTCGCCTCGCGGCGCATTGCTTCGGCGCGCTCATGCTCGCTACGCTCGTCTACGAACGTAGCTTGCTCCTCCCACTGAGCGACCTTACGCTCGTGGGCCTCAGCGGCGGCGATGTGCCGCCTAGCCTCCCTGAGCGCTTCCGTCGTAGGCTCCGCAGCGGGTTGGTCAGCCATTGAGTGAGAGGGTAGCGCCGTGGGCACATGCATCTTTTGCGGGGAGCCATTCGGCGCCGGCCGCAAGTCGAGCCGGGAGCACATTTGGCCGGAATGGATGCATGAGCTACTCCCAGAGCAAGCGCCCGCGATGCTGACGCGGGGGTCCACCGGAACCGGTCTGCCGAATCTCGAACAACTCCCAATGGGCGGACTTCTCCAGAAGAAGGTGAAGCCGCGCGTTGTATGCCAGCCGTGCAACAACGGGTGGATGAGCGAACTCGAAACCGCCACAAAGCCGATTCTCCGACCACTCATCCTCGGCGAGGGCAAACGGCTCACGCGGGCTCGGCAAAGGACTCTTGCCGAGTGGTTCTGCCTCAAGAACATGGTGCTCGCGTACTCCGCGCCAGAAGGTGCACGAGTCGCTTCCGACGCAGAGCGCGCTGCGTTTTGCGCGGACCGCACCATTCCCCCGCGAACGCAAATGTGGATCGGCGAGCACGTTGGGGAGGAGTGGGGCGTTCGCCATCTCCACTACACGCTCAGGCGCGGCTCAGAACCAATTATCAGTCAACCACCCTACGACCCAGTCGACGCCTTCGAAATCTCGACGCTCGCCACTGGTCGAGTTCTCTTCCACCTGATTCGCGTACCAATAGCCCACATCAACCCCGAACCCGCCGGAGAGTTCACCCAGCGCGTCCGGCGCATCCATCCGTTCGTCAAGCCGATCGACTGGCCGATCGGTTTGACGCTTACCGACAAAGGGGCCGCCGGGCTGGCGATCTCTCTCCTTGGGTGGTTGGCGACCAATGGTCAGCTCCCCGCGGGCATGATGGTGTTCCCGCCAAGGAACCCCAATGCCAAGTGAGCCGTCGTCACCGCCTAGCGTCTGCTCGCCATGTGTAACCATCGTAGATCACCTACCTACTGTTAGGGGATAAGCGCCCTAAACGGTTACGTATTGTGTTTCGCCATGGACGCCGTGTTCAAGGCACTTGCGGATCCGACGCGACGCAGCCTGCTCGACGAGCTTCATCGGGTTGACGGCCAGACGCTGAGCACGCTCGAGCGACGCTTTCCGATGTCGCGAATCGGAGTCATGAAACACCTGCGCCTACTCGAGCAGGCCGGGCTCATCACGACGCGCCGCGAGGGGCGCGAGAAGCTCCATTTCCTGAACGCGGTCCCGATTCAGCTCCTGCATGAGCGATGGGTGAGCAAGTACGCCGAGCGCTGGGCGGCGACCTTGACGGGCATCAAACGACAACTCGAGGAGGAACCGAGAATGGCGGACGAGCAGACTTACCAGGTGGTCGGCGATCGCGGGACGATGACAGTGTTCGAGATCTACATCCGGGCGCTGCCAGAGCAGGTATGGGAGGCGATAACCGATCCCGAGATGCGACGCAGGTACACGTTCGGGGTCTCGACGAGCTCTGACTGGACGGTCGGGTCGCCCTACGCGTCAGCGGGACCCGGTGGGGTCGAAATCGCAGCCGGCGAGAACCTCGAGGTCGATCCGCCCCGGCGACTCGTTCAGAGCTTCAACGCCCTGTGGAGCGAGGAGGTGAAGGCGGCGGCGACCTCTCGCGTGACCTGGGAGATCCAAGCCGTCGGTCAGGACTCCTCGAAGTTGACCGTGATCCACGATCGCCTTGCGCCCGACGCGAACTCGGAGCTCTACGGTGGTTGGCCGATGATCCTCTCCGGCCTCAAGACGCTGCTCGAGACCGGTCAGATGCTCACGACGCCGGGCTCGCTCCGCTACGCCCGCTAGGAGCAGGGATCAGCGGCCAGCGGCTGGCGCGATCTGGGAGCGGAGCATCCACTGCTGCTCTTCGAGAGCACGAAGGACGTCGATCAGCACATCCTGCGAGACCGCGTCGAGCTCGCCGAGCCGCTCCATCCGGGTGCGAGTCCGTTCGCTCACCTCGGCTACGCGGTGAACCAGATCCGCCACGACCGAGCGGTCGGCGACCGGCCCAACCGTGATTTGCGCTCCCGCGGCCTGCGCAACCGTGCCGGCTTGCCCATCGGGGAACGACCCGAGCGCGACCGCCCGCTCCGCGACCATGTCCGACAACTCTCGCCACGAGCCTACGAGCTCGTCCAGGTATAGGTGCAGCGGGTGGAAGTGCGGGCCGACGACCGACCAGTGCAGCTGTTTTCCAAGCAGGCTGAGGTCGATCAGCTCGGCGAGCGTGCCCTGAAGCTGGCGGCCGATCTCGTCGCGCTCGTGCCCACCGATCGGCGGCAGGTGTGCCGGCGAGGCAGTTGGGGGCATGTGTCGCTCCTTCTCGCTTGGGGGTGGCGTCGTGCTGCCTGCTCACATTAGCGCTGGGCACACCTCCCGGCGGCCCGTCGTCGCGCACCCGCCGGTGAACGCCGCCCCGTTTCTGTGGTTCGATCATGATTGCGCGGTGAGACTCGTGCTGCTTGTCAGATCCGCCGCCGTGACGGTGCTTGCCGGCGGGGCGCTCGCGCTGGGCGTCGCCGGCGCTCCCGCGCTCGCGGACGCAACGCTCGCCTGCGGCACACAGACACAGGGCGTCATCGACGACGGATACGCAGCCAGCGCGCAGGCGATCTACCAAGGGGAGCTGGCCTCGCCGGAGGTCAAAGCCGACCTCGGGCACGTGACGAGCTCCGGAGCGCTCGCTCGCGCGCTCGCCGCCGGCGATCAGGCGGCTGTCATGAGTGCGACTCACGCCCTCGTGTACCACCTGCACTGGCACATCGTGCGCCTGCGGGTGCTCTCCAGCAGCGGCCAGCTGCTCGCCGATGTCGGTGGGCCCTACGTCCTCGCGCCGGTTGCCGGCCAGATCACCTACAAGGGCAGCGTCGTCGGACGGTTCCTGATGAGCGTGCAGGACGACCTCGGCTACGAGAAGCTCATCACGAGGTTCACCGGGGTGCCGATCGAGCTCTATAGCGGCGCCGTGCCACTGATGGGCCGAGACTTTCCGGCCGCCGACGTGCCGTCGTCGATCCCCCCGACGGGTACGGCGATGAGCGTTGGCGGCGCCAAGTCCGTGGCGGTCACGCTCTCGCTGCTCGCGTTCCCGAGCGGACGCGTGAGCGCGCTGCTTGCCGTTCCGGCCGCCACCCGAGCGCTCAGCGCGTTGAGCTGCGTGGCGGTTACGGCCGATACGTACGGCTCGATCTCAAAGCACCTCGCGCGGCGCCTGAACCTACGCCACGATGCGGGCGCCTACGTCGGCTTCGACAACGTGTTCGACCCGCACAAGCTGATCTTCCTTCGCGTCGGCGCTCGACAGATCGGCAGCACGAACAACCTGCCGGGGCCGGTCTCGATCCCCCGCAGCGGGCCGGTCAGCTACAACGGCCAGAGCTGGCTCGTGTACTCGTTCGCTTCCAACCACTCCGTCGTCGTCTACCTCCTGTTCCCAGACGGAACTCCGTCACCTGGCGCGACCGGGGCGACCGGCGCGACGAGCGCGACCGGCGCGAGCTGACAGGTCGCTCCGGAACCGTCCACGGAGATGAGGACCGCTGCCCGGATCGGCATTTCCGCTGCGTTCGCGTTGGCCGGCGGCGGCGGCGCGGCGGCTGCCATCTCGGCCTCGGCGGCGCTCCCGGGGGGGTGCGGCGCCGCTTCGCAGGGCATCGTCGCGGCCGACTACGAGGCGACGACCCGCGCGATCTACCAGGACGAGCTCGACTCCCCCGAGGTGACCAACGATCAGGGGCACGTGACCAGCGCGTTGGACCTATCGAGCGCGGTAGCGTCGCTTGACGTCGCTGCGACCGTGACGGCAACAACGCGAATCGTCTTCACGCCGATCTGGCACATCGTTCGTCTCCGGGTGGTCGCGGCGTCCGGTCGCGTGCTCGCTGATGTTGGTGGGCCGTACGTCCTCGCTCCCGTGGCAGGGCAGATCGCCGATCACGGGAGGATCGTCGGGAGGTTCATTCTCAGCGTGCAGGACGATCTCGGCTACGAAAAGCTCGTAACTCGGTTCACCGGTCTGCCGATCGAGCTCTACCGAAACGGTAGGCCACTCATGGGCCGCAACTTCCCGCGCCAGGACGTCCCGTCCGCGCTGCCGCCGGAGGGATCCCAGATCAACGTCGGTGGGGTGCCGTCGTCGACCTCCTCCTATGCCGTGAACGCGTTTCCGGCCGGGAAGATCAGGGTGTTACTGGCAATCCCGCGACCGGACGCCAAGCTCAGGCTGGCGAGCTGTCCTGAGGTGAACGCGCAGGCATTTGGAGCGATCTCGGTGCACCTTGCCCGTTTGATCAATCTCCGCACGGAGCCGAGCACCTTCGTGGCGCTGGTCCACGAGTTCGACCCACGCCAGCTGACCTTCGTACGTGCAGGCTCTACCCAGCTCGCGAGCTCAAACGATCTCCCGGGTCCACCGTCGATCCGCAGCGGCGCCACGGTCAACTACGATGGCCAGACCTGGCTGACGTACACGTTTGCGGCGCGCCGCGGCGTGCAGGTGTCGGTGCTCTTCCCCGGGACCCTCGCGCCCGGCGGCTCGAGCGGTCCGACCGGTACGAGCTGATCGCCCCGAGCACTTCAAGCGGCGAGAGCGCCGGCCGTTTCGCGTTAGTGTTCGGCTGATGAGGGATCGGCTCCGCGTATTGCTGCTGCTGATCGCTGTGCTCGCGTTTGGCGTGGGCGCCGGCGGCGGACTTCTCGGGGCAGGGTCGGCGGTCGCCGCGGCAGCCTCGTGCGGTAAGGCGACCGCCGGAGTGGCCGACGCGATCGCCGTCAGGACCGCTCACCAGATCTATGCGAACGAGCTGATGAGCACGGAGGTGAGTGCCGACATCGCGCATGTAACGAACGACGGCCAGCTCGCGGCGGCGCTCGCGTCCGCCAACCCCGCAGCGGTGCGCAGCGCCACGCACACGATCGTCTACACGCCGCTGTGGCACATCGTGCGCCTACGCATTCTGTCCACGGCGGGCAAGACCCTCGCGGACGTCGGCGGTCCGTATGTGCTGGCCCCCGTAACAGGCGATATCAGCTACCAGGGCAACGTCGTCGGCCACTACGTCATCAGCGTTCAGGACGACAAGGGGTACATGAAGCTCGTCAGCCACCTCGTTGGCGTCCCGATGGAGGAGTACCTCCATGGCAAGCCATTGATGGGAACCCTTCCGGGCCCGCCGAGCAGTCCGCCGGCGAGCGGCTCGCTTCGGCTCGGCGGCGTCCAATACGCGGTGGCAAGCTACAGCGTCAAAGCGTTTCCGACCGGAACCCTGCAGATCGCCGTGTTCGTGCCACCGCCGGCAGCCTCGCTCGCAGCCGAGACCTGCGCTCAGGTTCGCCTGGCCGCGACCGCCGCGATCGTCGGTCGCGTCGCGACTGGACTCGCCCGTGACGGGTATCCGCTCCGCTACAACCAGCGCCTCTTTGTGCTGCAGGCGTATGAGTACGTCCACGAGCCGACGTTCGTCCTCAAGGGCGACCAGGAGATCTCGGGGATCGACCAGCTCGACGGGATCACGGCTCCGCCGGCACCCGTGCTCCCCTCTAGCGGGCGTGTGACCTACGACGGCGCGAGCTGGCTCGTGGCGTCGCTCGCGCCCTACCCGCCCTACCGTATATACGTGCTACAGCCGCTGAGCGGATCGGTCAACCTCGGCGCGAGCGGCGCAACCGGCGTCAGCTGAGAATCACTGAGCGGGTGGCGGCTGGCGCCAGCGGCGGCGCACCCGTCCCGGCCGGTGGCTAGGCTGCGGTCCTCCGGCGCGCCCCGCGCTCGCGCAGGAACCGCTCGCCGACGAGGCGGGCCACAACAAGCATGGCACCGCCCAATCCAAGACCCGAGACGGACCCGTCGGGTCCGCCGGCGGGCAGCGCCACCCCGGCGCCCGCGCGCGGGCCGGGGGAGGTCCGCCCCGAGCACTTCGGCCTGGTCGCGATCCTCGCGCTTTCGTGCATGCTCGAGTTCAACAAGCTGAGCCAGAACGGCTTCGCGAACCTGTATTACGCGGCCGCAGTCAAGTCGATGCTGCGGTCTTTTCACAACTTCTTCTTTGTCTCGTTCGATCCCGGCGGCCTCGTCAGCGTTGACAAGCCGCCGCTCGCCCTCTGGCTGCAAGCGGCGAGCGCCAAGGTGTTCGGCTTCGCGCCGCTCTCGCTGCTGATCCCAGAGGGCATCTGCGCGGTTCTCGCAGTGGCGCTGATGTATCTGATCGTCGCGCGACGGCTCGGTGCGATCGCCGGGCTGCTCAGCGCGCTGGCCCTCGCGGTGTTTCCCTCGTTCGTGGCGGTTTCGCGCGACAACACGCTCGATCCGCTGCTGCTGTTGCTGATGCTCGGCGGTTGCGGCCTCGCTTTGAGGGCGATCGATTCTGGCCGCTGGCGCCCACTGCTGTTGAGCGCGGTGCTGGTCGGGCTTGCTTTCAACACAAAATCGCTGGCGGCGCTTCTCTGCGTGCCCGGGATCTGGCTTGGCTACCTGGTCTGTGCTCCCGGCGCGCTGTCGCGGCGCCTTGCCCAGCTTCTGGTCGCCAGTGTCGTGCTCGCCGGTGTCTCGCTCTCCTGGTCGATCATCGTCGACGCGACGCCGGCCGCGCATCGGCCCTACGTCGGCAGCTCGACCAACAACAGCGAGATCGGACTCGAGTTCGGCTACAACGGGGTCGGGCGTACCGGCGGTCAGGTCGGCGGGCCACCGTGCCCGCAGACCTACCCGCAACCGAGCACCGACATCCCCCTACTGCGGCCTGCGCCGACCAGTTTGCAAGCCGGCGTGAACGCGGGGTCGACAGCTTCTGCAACGTCGTCCGGCGACGCCGCGACGCCGGTCACCGCAATCGCGACGGGTGTTCCCGGTGTAAGCGTGCGGAACCCAAATCCCGTGCCATTCGGCACCTGCCCGAGCCCGGTGAGGGTGTTCGGTGCCGGCCTCGGCGATCAGGGCGGATGGGCGATACCGCTCGCAGTGATCGGCCTGATCGCCCTCGCGCTTGCGCTTGGGCGCCGCCGCGACCGGCGAAGCGGCCTCCTCATCGTGCTCGGCACCTGGTTTGTCGTCGAGTTGCTTGCGCTGGACTTCTCGAAGGGAATAGTCCACCCCTACTACGTCTCCGGACTCGGTCCCGGTCTCGCGGCGATGGTGGGGGCCGCCGCGGCGGGGTTTGCGATGCTGGCACGGAGCGCGCAGTCGCGGCGTGTCATCACGGGCCTCGCCGCAGCGGCGGCGGCGACCGTCGCGACGATCGGCGTGCAGCTCTTCCTGATCCACCGCCACGGCTACCCGGAGTTCTGGCGCTACCCGCTCGTGATCCTCGGGCTCACCGCCCTCGCCGCGGTTGGTATCTGGCGCCGGCACGCCCAGTGGCCGGTGGCGGTGCTGATCCTTGTTCTCCTCGTAGCCCCGGCGCTATACAGCAGCAGCGTTTGGGATGCCCCGGTCGACGGGACGTTTCCCTCGGCCGGCCCCTACAACCGGGCCGGCTGGGGCGGGATCTCGCTGCCGCCGCCCGAGCTTGCCGCCAACCGCGCGCTCGCGAGCTACCTTCGCGCGCACCACCCGACGAGGCGGTTCGCAGTCATCACCGAGGCTTCGGACGCAGCGTCGCCACTGATCCTGCTTGGCCTGAGCGCGGCGGCGATGGGTGGCTACAACACCACCGATCCGGCGCTCAGCGCCAACGGACTGGCGGAGCTTGTTGCGCGTGACGAGGCGCGCTACGTGCTGGTCGGCGGCCCCTACTACGACCGCGGCGGCAACGCAGGGTCAGACGCCGCTCGTCTGGTCTGTCCGCAGATCGCGCAGTCGGTCTGGTACCCGAAGGATCCGGCGCAGGGAGTCCTTCACCTGGTTGATTGTGCCGGACGGGCCAGCGAGCTGAGCAATCCGCTCGCCTTCGCGCGTACCTACCTCCGCGGTCATCCACGCACCCTCACGCCTCTGGACATCTCGCCGGCGGGGGAGTACGAGGACACCTCGGGACTGCCATCCGTTGTGAGCGTCGAACTCGTCGGCGGCGCCGGTGCGGCCACGACCGTGACGATCGGATCGCGGCTCGCCCCGCTCGGCGGCCTCGCGACGCTGACGACGGCGAACACCGAGACCGCGCCGAAGCTGCTCTACCGAGCACTCCCCGTCGGAGCAGGCCGCACGATCACGTTTGACCTGCCGGCCAGCTGGTATTTCAGGGTGAAGGTGTCGGGTCCCGCACACGTTCGAAGCGTGAAGCAGCACTTCCCCTGAGGCGGCTCAGCAAGCCTGCTCGAGCGCGTCGAGTCGTGTCTGCGCGCGTCGCCGGCGGGTTTCGAGGTCGTCCTCGAGCCGCACCAACTCGGCCGCACGGGCCCGCACGAGCTCAAGCTGGCGCTCCAGGTGACCTAGCCCCTCTTTCAGGATCTGACGCATCCTCGCGGGATCGTCCTCTGCCGCCTGGAGTTCGGCTCGGAGCGCCTTACGCGCCTCCTCGGCCTGGACGATCCGCCCCAGCTCGTCGAGTGAGACGCCGAGCAGTGCCCGAAGTCTGAGCACCTCGCGTAGGTGCTCGACCTCTGCCTCTGTGTACAGGCGGTGAGTTCCCGAACGGCGGTCTCCGTGATCCCCGAGCAGTCCGATCTCCTCGTAGTAGCGGATCGTGCGGGCCGTCGTCCCCGCAAGCCGCGCGACATCCCCGATTCGCAGCGCCACGCCCGCGGTTTCGGTCGCGCTCACGGCTGCTGCTGTTGCTCGTGGCCCGGGCGCAACAGCGATACGCCGGCGCCGAGGAGCGCCGCGATCGCGAGCACCCACAGTGCCGCGTGCATGTTGTGAATGAACGGGGCGAGCTTCGTGGCGCTGAGGCCATGCGCGAGACCCGAGAAGATTCGGAAGAGTGTCGCGCGTGGGATGGCCGCCGTGACCATGGCCAACACAAAGGCGATCGACAGCACGGATCCGGTGTTCTGCAGCACGGTCCGAGCGCCGGCAGCGATCCCGCGGCGCTCGGGCGGGACAGCGCCCATCATGGCCGCCACGTTCGGGCTCATAAACGTCCCCGAGCCGATTCCGACGATCGCGAGGGTCACTGCGGCCCAGAGAAACGAGCTGTGCACCTGCAGCGTTGTCATCAGGCCGATGCCGAGAGCCGTGATCAGCATTCCGACCGCCGCGAGCGCGCGCGAGCCGTGGCGGTCGGCGTAGCTGCCGGCGAGTGGCGAGGAGATCAGCATCCCGAGCGCTAGCGGCATCAGCTTGAGCCCGGCGGTGACGGGGGAGTCCCCCTGCGCGCCCTGGAAGTAGAACACGAAGATGAACATCAGAGCGAATCGTGTGAGGCCGCTGATGAATGTCGCGGCCGACGCGGCGGCGAAGAGCGGGTTGCGGAACAGCGTCAGATCCATCATCGGCGCCCGGCCGCGCTGCTCGATCAACACCCAGGCCGGCAGCAGCACCGCCGCGGCGCCCAGGCCGGCGATGACGATTGGGTCGTTCCAGCCGGACAGTCCGCCGCGCGAGACCGCGAGGACGAGTCCGGTCAACCCGACCACGAACGTCGCCGTCCCTGCCAGGTCGAGCCCGCGCGTCTGATCAGGCTTTGCGAGCTCGCGCAGGATCAGCGCTCCCCAGATCGCGCCGGCCGCTGCCAGCGGGACGTTGAACCAGAAGACCCATGGCCAGGAGATCTCGACGAGCGCACCGCCGAGCACAGGCCCGACGACGAGCCCGATCGCAGCGATCATCATGTTTGTGCCCATCGCGAAGCCGAGTTGTCGCGGCGGAAAGGCGTCGGTTACGAGGGCGGCGGAGTTAGCGAACAGGAACGCCCCGCCGATGCCCTGGAGGATGCGCCAGAGGATCAGCTCGGTTCCGTTTGCGGCGAACCCGGCGCCGAGCGACGCGAGACCGAACACGATGAAGCCGCCGACGTACGCCTGCTTGCGACCGAACAGGTCAGACAGCCGTCCCGCGCTCAGCACGAGCACGGTCGAGGCGATCATGTAGGCGAGGATCACCCAGACGAGCGCGAGCAGGCTCGTATGCAGGCTGCGCTCGAGATCGGGGAGCGCGATGATCAGCGTGCCCGAGTTCGTCGCAGCCATCAGCATGCCGAGGCTCGTGCATGAGAGCGCCCACCAGCGATAGTTCGGGGAATCCGCGGCTACGCCGGGCCGGTGTTCCCCGAATGTCAGTGTGTGCGATCGCGTGCTCATCGACAGTTAACGTAAACGTCCGGTTGATGGTAGCAGGACCCCCTCGCACCCTGTCACGCTGTAGCCGTGTACGCCTCCGTCCAGCGCACCGCCCTCCGCGCCGCGTTCTGGACGCTCTGGCTTTCATCGTTCGTGCGCAAACCGCACGGCCGCGGGGTCAAGGCCCTGCTGATCAACGAAGGGGAGGTGCTGTTTGTGCGCCACACCTACGGCCCGCGCGAGTGGGAGCTGCCCGGCGGCGGCGCGCGGAAGCGCGAGGATCTCGTCAACGCTCTGCGCCGCGAGTTGCGCGAGGAGCTGGAGATCGGCTTCGCCGACGCCGACGCGACGATGATCGGTGTGTTCGCCGGCCCGGGGCGCTGGTCCGGCGTCGACGTCGGCTATTTCCGGGTCGAGCTTGCTGACCGCAACCTCACCCCCGACCCGATCGAAATCGCCCAAGTTGCGTGGTTTGACCCGATGGCGCCGCCGCTCCCGCTCGGCTGGCACGCCCGCAGGGCGCTGGACCGCCACCGGGAGGCGGTAGCATCGGCGTGAATGGTCCGGGGAGCCCCGACGGGGGCTGAGAGGGCGCCAAGCGCCGACCCGCTGAACCTGATCTGGATCATGCCAGCGAAGGGAGCCGAGAATGTCAGTCGAGCACCGCAGCACTTTTGATCCGGACGCGCCGCGCCGGACGCAGATGCATCTAGCGCGCAAGGGATTCGTCACACCCGAGATGGAGCGCGTCGCCGAGCGCGAGGACCTAGCACCCGAGCTGATCCGCGACGAGGTGGCTCGCGGCCGCATGATCATCCCGGCAAACGTCCACCACCGCTCGCTCGACCCGATGGCGATCGGGCTGAAGGCGCGCGTGAAAATCAACTCCAACATCGGCAACTCGCCGACCAGCTCGTCGCTCGCAGAGGAGGTCGACAAGCTGACGGTCTCCGAGCGCTGGGGTGCCGACACCGTCATGGACCTTTCGACCGGCAAGCGGATCGACGAGACACGCGAAGCGATCATCGAGGCGGCCAGCGTTCCGATCGGAACGGTGCCGATCTACCAGGCGCTCGAAAGCGTCGGGTCGATCGAGGAGTTGACCGGCGATGTGCTCGTCGACAACATCGCCCACCAGGCGCAGCAAGGTGTGGACTACATGACGATCCACGCCGGAGTCCGGCTCGAGCACCTGCCGCTCTGCCAGCACCGTGTCACCGGCATCGTGTCGCGCGGCGGCGGCATCCTCGCACGGTGGATGGTGGCGCACATGGCCGAGAACCCGCTGTACGAGCGCTTCGACGACATCCTCGACATCTGTGCCCGCCACGACGTGTCGCTATCGCTTGGTGACGGGTTGCGCCCCGGCTCGATCGCCGATGCATCGGACGCCGCGCAGTTCGCCGAACTCGAGACGCTCGGGCAGCTGACGCTGCGCGCGTGGGAGCGCGACGTTCAGGTGATGATCGAAGGCCCCGGCCACATCCCGCTCGACCAGCTCGAGATGAACGTCCGCAAGCAGCAGGAGCTCTGTCACGAGGCGCCCTTCTATACCCTCGGCCCGCTCGTGACCGACATCGCGCCGGGCTACGACCACATCACGAGCGCGATCGGCGCCGCGATCGTGGGCTGGCACGGGACGTCGATGCTCTGCTACGTGACGCCGAAGGAGCACCTCGGTCTGCCGAACGCGGAGGACGTCAAGCAGGGCCTGATCGCCTACCGGATCGCGGCGCACGCCGCCGACCTCGCGCGCGGAAACCGCGCCGCCGCCCAGTGGGACCGGGAGCTGTCGAAGGCGCGCTTCAGCTTCGACTGGAAGCGCCAGTTCGAGCTCGCGCTCGACCCCGAGACGGCCCAGGCGATGCACGACGAGACCCTCGCCGACGACTACTTCAAGACCGCCGAGTTCTGCTCGATGTGCGGCCCGAAGTACTGCCCGATGCACAACTTCAAGGACATCGACTGGGACGCCGTGCGCGTGGCGGTCGCCGACCGCAAGCGGACGCGCCTGGCCGCAAGCGCAGCGTGAGCGAGGCCGGTTGACGCGGACGCCCGCCAGCACACGCGTCGATGGCGCATCCTCGGACGCGGTCCGCGAGCGATTGCTGGACGCCTGGCGCGACGAGGTTCAGGCGACGATCGTCTACGAGCTCATAGCGCGGCGCGAGCAAGATCCGCAGCGCGCCGCCGTCCTGCGCAAGCTCGCTGCAGTCGAGCGGAGCCACCGCGAGCGTCTCGAAGCAAGAATGCGACAGCTGGCGATCGAGCTTCCCGACGAGCGCACGGTCACGCTTCCGCGCTGGCAGCGCCTGCAGGCGCGAATCGCGCCGGTCGAGAAGCTGCTCGCCCGCCAGGAGGCGCTGGAGGTCGCGATCGCGGCGCAGATTGAAGATGAGCCGACCGGCGACCCGAAGACTGATTCACTCCTCGACGCGATCAAAGCGGAGGAGGAACAGCACACGGTCGCGCTCGCCGATATGCGCAACGGCGGCACGGGCGACGTCGGCAACGCCACGACGGCCGCCGGCGCCGGCCGCAGCGACGGGGGGACACCGACGCAGGAGCGGCTCGGGCGGATCCTCGGCCGCGAGCGCTGGCACCGCTCGAACACCGGCTGGATCCCGGGCGCGATCTACGGCGCGAACGACGGCCTCGCAGCGGTCTTCGGCATCGTCGCCGGCGTGTCGGGCGCCACCGGCGGAACCCACGTCGTTCTCACCGCCGGGCTCTTCGGAGCGATCGCCTCGGCGCTCTCGATGGCGACCGGCGCCTATCTCGCCGAGCGCTCGACGACCGAGGTTGCGGCTGCCAACCTCGCCCACGAGCGCGAGGAGGTCCGCCGCCATCCCGAGGAGGAGAAGGAGGAGCTGGCGCTCTACTACGAGCTCAAGGGACTGCCCGCTGCGGAGGCAAAGAAGGTCGTCGAGCGCATCGCGCAGGATCCTGAGAAGCTCTTCCGAGCGATCGCCCTGGAGGAGCTTGGCAGCGCTGACGCTCAGCGGGCCGATCCGGTGCAGGCTGCGATCGCAGGCGGCCTGTCGACTGCGGTTGGGGCGATAATCCCCGTGATCCCGTTCTTCTGGCTGCGGGGCTCTACCGGCATCATCGTTGCGGCGGCCGTCTCGCTCATCGCGCACTTCGCGGTCGGCGCGGCAAAATCGGTCTTCACGCTGCGGAGCGCGTGGTCGGCAGGGCTCGAGATGACGCTGGCCGGCGTCCTGGTCGGCGGCGCAACCTACCTGGCTGGTCTCGCGATCGGGAGCTGAGCCCCGGGGTCGCGGGCCGTGCCCCGCACGGGATGCGACCCCGGCCGGACGGCGCATGCACCGTCCGGGTCTCCGGCGCACCCCGTTCGGTGCACAGGCATGCGCCGGAGACTAGGGAACCAGCACCCCGGCGCCCGTGAATCGTCCGGCGCGCAGGTCTGCGAGCGCCTCGTTCGCGGATTCGAGCGGGTAGGTGGTGACGTGGGTCGCGATGCCAGCCTGCTCGGCGAGCGGAAGAAACTCGAGCCCGTCCTCTCGAGTGAGGTTCGCCACCGAGCGGACCACGCGCTCTCCCCACAGGATCTCGTAGGGGAACGCCGGGATCTCGCTCATATGGATGCCGGCGCAGACCACGACGCCGCCCGGGCGCACCGCGCGCAGCGCGGTGGGAACCAGCGCTCCGACCGGCGCGAATACGATCGCCGCGTCGAGCTGCTCTGGGGGGTGCTCCTCCGAGCCGCCCGCCCACACGGCGCCGAGCGTGCGGGCGAGTTCCTGGGCGGGGGCGTCGCCTGCGCGCGTGAAGGCGTAGATCTCGCGGCCCTGCCACACGGCGAGCTGCACGAGAATGTGGGCGGAGGCGCCGAAGCCGTAGAAGCCGATTCGCGCCGCCTCGTCGCACATTCGCAACGAGCGGTAGCCGATCAACCCGGCGCATAACAGCGGCGCGAGTTGTTCGGGTGGGCCCTCGCCGGGGAGATCGAAACAGAACCGCGCGTCGGCGACGGCGAACTCGGCGTAGCCGCCGTCGACATCACAGCCGGTGAACCGCGCGTGCTCGCACAGGTTCTCGCGTCCCGCGACGCACTGCGGGCAATCGCCGTCGATCCAGCCGAGCCACGGCACGCCGACTCGCCGGCCGTTGCCTACCTCGCGCGCGACGATCTGATGACCGAATATCCGCGGCGGGTTTCCGACCACGACTTCGCCGTCGAGTAGGTGCAGGTCGGTGCGGCAGATGCCGCACGCTTCGACCGCCAGCAGCAGCTGGCCGGGCCCCGGATTCGGCACTGCGACCTCGATGAGGCGCAGCGGTGCGCCAACCCGCTCGAAGACCATCGCTCTCATGGTTGCCGGTGGCCCCTCCACGGTCCAATCCTTGCGCATCCGACCGACCGATCCGCTCGCAGCGGCCGCGGCGACTGGAGTCCCGCGGTTCGCAGGCGTGTGCGAGACTCCGCCGGTGGATTGGGCGCGCCTACTGCTTCGGCTGATCAGGATCTTCAAGCGCTATCGGGCCAAGCGGCGCGGCCTCTGACTTCGGGCCGAGTCTGGATGCCGCGGACGACCTGCGTCGCTCTGTCGCTCACGGTCACGCTCGCGGCCCTCGCCGGCTGCGGTGGCGGCGGCTCGGCGCAGCCGACGCCTCACTTCGCGGCGATCGCCGAGACGATCTGCGAGAACGCCGATCTCGCGATCATCGGACTGCCCGCCGAGGGCACCTCGCTGCATTCGCTGGCTCTGACGGCGAGCCGCGAGCTACCGATCGTCCGCAAAGAACTCCGTGAGCTATCGGTTCTCGTGGCTCCCGCCTCGCAGACGATGGAGTTCGCCGCCGCGCTTTCCAGCACGCGGCGGGAGACCGAGATCATCGCCAAGCTCGTCGCGGCAGTCCGCGCCGGCGCCACATCCAGGATCGCGACGCTGGCGCTCCGTGGAAACGTGGTCGACGGTCAGGCGAAGGCTGCGATGACCGCGCTCGGCCTGAAAGGGTGCGCGCGCGACGTGACGCCGCGATCGCGGGGCTAGACCTTTGTCAGCACCGTGCTGCGCAGCACCTGTCCGGCTGATCCGATCGCTTCGACTTTGAGGTAGGGCCCGCTCGTCGGCGCGACGATCGAGGTCTCAAAGCCCGCGTTCGGGTAGTTCCCGACCGGGACGAGTTGCGCTGCGCTGGCGCCCGCCAGAACGGTCCAGCTCGCCACATTGGTCGCTCCGTTCCAGCTGACATAGATCTGTGTCTTCCCGCCGACCGGCGGCGACGCGACGATCGACGGCGCGACCAGCGGTTGAGCGTTCCAGACGTAGCGGTATCCGCGGAAGCTGCTGGTCGACCCGAACAGCTGGAGCTGGAATGTGACAGTCCCAGAGGGCGAGAATTCCGACTCGATCCCGATCTGGCCCCAGCCGACGAAGGCGTCGCCGTTTGGCAACTGTTGGACATTGCCCTGGCTGTCGGACACGATCGGGTGGTTGGGGATTTCGAGCTGCCGGGCGACCGTCGCGGTGTTGTTCTGCGTGTCGAGCGCGAGCACGAGCCCACGCGACTGGTCGCTCTCCTGCGGCGAGTCCTCGTTGTCGAACATGCTGATCTCGTACTGGCCCGGGGTGCTGTCCGGAAGCATCTCGACATCGTGCTGCCAGGCGAATCGCGCGCCAGGACCGAGAGCGAAGGTGCTGTGCTTCCCGCCGACCTGCCAGATCACGGCACCGCTCGCGGCGCTCAGCAGGTAGCTGGCCCAGGTATTTCGCGACGAGACGAGAATCGTGCCGTCAGGCAGCGGGTCGATCGAATTGATGTGGAAGTAGTCGAGCACCGTCGCGGAGTAGCGCGGGATCGGCATGTAGGTGTCGGCGGGAGGAACGTGTGTCAGCGCGTTCCACTGCCACATGACGAGGCCCGTCTTGATGTCGATCTCCTGGACGACGCCGTCGTCGAGCAGACCGTTGCTCGGGCCGCCGATGCTGTGGAGGTTCCAGTGGATCGGTGCATAGGCGGTGATGAACGCGGTGTTCTGCGGCGTGATCTGGAACTCGTGCAGATCGGCGTAGAGGCCATTGCCCGCGTACACCTTCGCCAGCGGCGCATAGTTCGCGCTGTAGATCTCATCGACTCCCTGGCCGTGCAGCTCGATGGTCCTGCCCTGCCACCACGTCAGCACGGGCTTGCCGAGATAGGTCTGCACGTTGAAGTCGAAGGCGCGCGAGGGGTAGTTGGTTGGGTGAAACCAGACGAGCGTTCCGGTCGGGCTGACGATCATTGGCCCGGCTTGGCCGGGCCCCGAGTTGGGGGCTACGAAGATGTCGCCGAGCGTTGGGTCGGCGGCAGGAACGGTGACCGCGACCGACGGCGGTATGAGGTCGCGGCGGGTGTGAAACCGCTGCACGTTGGTCGCTGTCAGCGGCTGGGGCGGCGCCGGGGAATACTGCGGCAGCTTGTACGGCGCCGCCACGTAGAACAGCGTGCTGACGCGTTCGCTCAGACTGCCGACGACGATCTTCGCCGAGACAGTTACGCGCTCGCCGGGCTCGAACGGCGTCGTGGGGCGGAAGCTTCCGCCGGTGCCGGTCGAGTAGGACTCGAACTTGCCGCTGTGGCGACCGGTCCGTGAGCCCATGACCACGATACCCGTGACGTCAGCCGCGGGCGCGCCGAGGAAGCTGATCTGGGTTCGCGGGTTGGCGTCGGGCGTCCCGAGCATCGGCGACAGGGTCTCGGGCGGAAGCGCGGGCGGTGTCGTCGTGCCCGTTGTGCCCGTCGTCCCACTTGGACCGGTCGCGGCTCCGATGGCCGCCGCGGGGTAGGCCGCGGGCACGATTACGAGCGCCATCAGGCCGGCGAGGCACGCACGCAGGACCCAGCGAAGCATCCCGCGTGTAAAGCCGCCCGAGTCTCCGGTTGGCCCGTCTTCCCTCGGCAGTGTCAGATTCGCGGGCGGCAATAGGCCATGGGGTTGCCCGCCTCACGCGGGGTCCCGGACCGCCAGCTTATCCGCTGCCGCCACGACCGGTCGCACCCACACGCCGATTGTGGCTCAATCACCTAGGGTGTCCCCGACCCGTACGACTGCCGATCCCGCGGAGCCTCTCCTTGCACGTCGACCCCTACATCGTCCTCGGCAGCGCCGTGATCGGCCTCCTCGTCGGCATGACCGGAGCGGGTGGCGGTGCGCTGATGACGCCGATGCTGATCCTGCTGTTCGGAATCACCCCGTCAACAGCTATCTCGAGCGACCTCGTAGCGGCGGTCGTGATGCGCCCGTTCGGCGCGGCAGTGCACCTTCGAAAGGGCACGGTGAACCTGCGCCTCGTCGGCTGGATGGTGCTGGGCTCCGTGCCGATGGCGTTCGTGGGCTCCTACCTTCTGCACCTTCTGGGCAACTCGAAGCACGCGCAAGACCACATCGAGGTCGCACTGGGGTGCGCGCTGCTCGCGGGCGCTGCGGCGATGGCGTTCCGCTACGTGCTGGACCGCAGGCGCGGCGAGCGCCGTGAAGCGATCGTCCACCACGTCACGCCAAGGCCCCTCGCGACGCTCGTCATTGGCATGATCGGCGGGATCATCGTGGGCCTGACGTCCGTCGGCTCCGGATCGCTGATGATCGTGCTGCTGATGTTCGTCTATCCGATGCTCGGCGCGAACCAGCTGGTCGGGACCGACCTGACGCAGGCGGTTCCGCTGACGCTTGCCGCCGCACTCGGCGCGCTGGCTTTCGGCCACGTCTCGTTCGGTGTCACGATTTCGCTTGTGATCGGGAGCGTGCCGGCGGTGCTGGTTGGCTCGATGATCTCCTCGAGCGCGCCCGACCGCTACGTTCGGCCTGCGATCGCGTTCGTGATCCTCGCTTCCGGCCTCAAATATGTCGGCCTCGACACGACGACCCTCGGCTGGGTGTTGTGCGGCGTGCTGCTCGCGCTCGCCGCCACGTGGATCGCCGTTGCGCGTCCGTGGCAGAGCGCGACGGAGCCGGAGGTGCTCCCGCCGTCCTGACGCGCGACGCGCGCGCGTCGTGTCCCGGTGCCGCGAGCGCCGGGGCAAGGAGCGACGGCGCTCGCGGCTAGCTAGCCTGCCGGAGCTTTGCGACGCGCGGCGCGCGCTTTGGCGCGGGCGGGGGCGGGGCCGAGGCCGCTCCGTCCGTCGCGTACCAGTCGCGCCAGATCAGCTTGTAGACCGGAATGCGACGCGGGATGGTGCGGATGCCCGGCAGGAAGGGGAGCAAGACGAACGCCGCACTGAGCAATCCCATCACCGCCATCACGAACGCATCGGCGTTGTCGGCCTCCGATGTCGTGAACGGCGGGACCTGGTACCAGAAGGTGTACAGCCACAGCCAAACCTGCCCGGGGTAGCTGCCGGTCTCGTTCATCATTCCCCACTGCGTCCCCTGGAGGTGCTGGTAGGTGGCGCGGTTGCTGAGGGCGCTCCCGTCTTCCATGAAGAGCAGCGGCTTGGTGTAATCGGTCTGGTAGAACTGCTTGCTCGTGAGGAGCGCGCCGTCGAGTCCGCCGCTCTGCGCCAACGCAAGCAGTGAGCTCATCATCGGCGCCACGGGGCCGTAGTTGCCGGCGGGAAGCGCAACCGCACCCTTTGGATTCGAGCTGGCCTTCGCGAGCGCCGTGGAGTAGGCGCCGGTCCACGCCGCCTGTTCGGTGGCCGGGGCGTGGACATAGTGCGTCACTGCTGCCTGAAGCGAGGGGTCGTCGGGAATCGCCCGCAGCGGAGCGATCACGAAATCGTAAGCTGAGTTGACCGGATGGCTGACGCCGAGCCACTTCTCGAGGTAGATGAAGAACACGTGCTGTCCGCTCGAGGCATGGTTGTAGGGCGGCCCGTAGCCGGCTGTGTCGCTGCTCCCGTCGAGCTCAGCCACCGCGGTGGTGACAAAGTCTGCGGGCATCTGGCGCGACCAGGTCTGGATCGTGGTCGGCGGCAGGTCCGGTGAGGAGAGAAAGATCGTCAGGAGCAGCGCGATGAGCGTCACGACGCCGGTCGCGACGCAGACCTCCTTGATGATGTCGTACGGCCGGTAGGGACCGTCGTAATGACTGGCCGCGTCGTTCAGCTCCGCGTTGCTGAGCCGCACGCGCATCATCGCTTCGCCGTGACCGGGCCGACGCTGTCAGCGAGCGGAATCGGCGGCACGATGCCATGCCTGCGGACCAAGAGGATGTGAAGCGATACGAGCCCGATCACGAGCACCGGAAACAGCAGCACGTGGAAGCTGTACATCTGGCCAAAGTTGAGCGGGTTGAAGAACGCGCCGACGCCGAGCGAATTGAGGCCGTCCTTGCCCTGCGTTGCGATCCATTGCGAGTCGAAGTTCTGCTGCGACACGTAGCCGGTGAAGGCGCAGGGGATCGCGATGATGAACGTCACGGCGCCGGTTATCCAGACGCGGGCCCGGCCGCCGCGCCACGCCGCCATCCAGAACTTACCCCAGAGATGGATGACCATGAAGAAGAAGAAGAGCTCCACCGACCAGAGGTGGATGCTGTTGAAGAAGTGGCCGATCGACTGAACGTGCCACCAGGCAGGGCCCTTCAGCGCGAGGATCGAACCTGACGCGATGATCACCACGAGCGAGCCGATCGTCAGCGCACCGAAGAGGTAGATCGCCGACGTCATGTAGGCCGGCTGGGAGTCGGGGAACAGGCGCTCCGGCGGCAGGTTGCGCAGCCCGAACTCGCGAACCTTGCCGGTCCACGAACTCATTTGTGTCTCCCGGGTCGTTTCGAGCCGGGCGCGCGCAGGAACAGCGCGGCGCCGAACACGACGAACATCAGCACGATCACCACGACGTTGGGCACCGACATCAGGAAGAAATGCCAATGCACGTAATGCGGCGTGCCGTTGAGGTTGATGATTGAAGAAACCATGAGGAAAATCTCTCGGACGAGCGCCATCTTTACCATGCGCTCGGACGCGGTCAAGGGGAGAATGCGAGGTCGGGTAGTCAGTGCGGACCGGCCTGCGTAGTAACCCGCAGGGCTCTGGGCTACACCGCTACGCGCACGAGGACGAGTCCCGTCGCGACGAGGACCAGCCCTGCGGAAAGCGCGATGAGCGCCCCCTCGAGCGGAGCGATGAGCGCCGCTTCCGTCAGTTGCACGACCGTCCCGTCGCTCGCGACCAGCCGCCCCTCGACGGTTTTCGTGCGTCGACGCAACTCGCGGACCGGCATGCTGAGACGTCGCTGAGCGAGGGTCAGGAGGAAGCAGCCCGCCGCGACAAATATGCCGGCGGGGCGCACCACCAAGTCCTGGAAGAAGTAGCCGGTGAAGGCGGGGAAGGCTCCCCAGGCGAACCCGAACCAGAAGGCGTTGTGAAACCGTCCGCCGAGTAGCTCGAGGTTGTAGGCGGGAACGAGCAGCGCCCCCACCGCGATCAGCGGCACCAGGAGCGCTGAGACCGCGATCGCCGCGTAGGTCCCAATCGCAATCGCCCCCGCGAGGGAGGCGCCCGCGAGGGCGAGCAGCGCCCGCCGGGACAGCGTCGTCCGCAGCGGCCTACCGTGCAGCTCATCGAGAGCGTGGGCGCTGACGCCGACAGCCAGCAGGAATGCGCCGAGGACCAACAGCAGGCGATCCACGCGGAACGCGGGCGCCGCAGCGGCCCCGAGCGCGACATAGCTCAGGTGCCATGCGGTGTACGGCGGGTGAAGCAGCGTGACCAGGTCGCGCCAGCCGCCAGGGCGCAGCGCGTAGAACGCCGGCCGCCGAGTCTCAGCCGGCGCGCTGGCCACTGCGCCTTCCCGACATGACGAGGCCTGCGCCGAAGCTCGGACGAAGCTCGGTCACGGCTTCGATGCCGCTGGAGCGCCACAGCTGCGCGATATCGGGCTCGCGCTCGTACAGCTCCTCGATGTTCGGCCCAAGGAAACGTCCGACGTCGAACCACGCCTTGGACACGAGCCGTCCGGCCGCCGGCAGGCCCACGCGCGTGTGGATACGCCACATCGCTCGCAGCGCGCGCACCCCTGGGACCCCGAACTCGACCATGGCGATCCGCCCACCCGGCTTCACAACGCGCGCCAGTTCGCGCATCGTCGCCGAGCGGTCATCGACGTAGCGGAGCAGGTAGGTGAAGGTGAGCGCGTCGAACTCGCCGTCGGCGAACGGGAGGCGCTCCGCCTCGCCGACCACGAGGGTGACCCGGCCGGCAAGGTCGGGCTGGGCGGCGACCGCAGCGGCGGCCACCCCGAGCATCGCTTCGTTCTGATCGAGCGCCACAACCGTGGCGCCGCGTCGCGCGAGCCCGAGCGCCACCAGCCCTGTTCCCGTGGCCACGTCGAGCACGCGGTCGCCGGGACGCGGGTCGATCGCTTCGATCAGCAGGCGACGCCAGCGTGGGTCCTGCCCGAAGCTGAGCAGAGCCCCCATGCGGTGGTAGCCGCGCGGCAGGCCGTCGAAAAGCGCGAGCGCCTGGCGCTTGCGGGGCGAGCGAAGGCTGTCAGGCGAGGCTTCCACCGCCGCTAGCCTACGCCGAAGCGCGCCCCGCGTCCGCTAGGCTGCGGCGCGTGCGCTCGGCCTTCCGCAACACGACTTCGGTCCTCTTCGTCGCGGTTCTCGCCCAGATCGGGTTCGCGGGATACGGCGCGTTCCGCGCGATTCACGCGGCCGATCATCACGCGGTGACGAAGAAGACGATCGAGAGCGGCTTCGACATCCACGGCGTGCTCGGCGCCGCGATCGTCCTCGCCCTGGTGCTGCTCGTGTTGATCGCGGCGGTGGGCCGGCTCGGAGGGATCGAGCTCCGCGCCTCCGGCGTGCTCGCTGCGCTCGGCATCCTGCAGGGCGTTCTCGGGGCCGTATCGACGAGCGTCCCGGCGCTCGGCTTTCTGCATGCCATGAACGCTCTGGCGATTCTCGCCGTCACCGGCTGGCTCGCGCACCGCTTGGGCAGCGAGCACCGCCTGGCCGCGAAGGCCACCGGCGCCTAGGACCGCAGTCGGGAGCGTTCGTTGACTGAAGACGGCGGCTCCACTCTCGCGGCCGCGCTCGCAGCCTCGATCGCTGTCGACGAAGCCGGTCTCGGCAACGTCTGGCCCGTGTTCGGGGACTCGGCGCTCTTCTCGCGCGTGATCCAGGCGCTCGCGGCGCCGTTGCGCGGTGCCGTCGACAAGGTCGCGGGGATCGAGTCGCGCGGGTTCGTCCTCGGCGCGGCCGTCGCCGGCCACCTCGGCGTCGGCTTCGTCGCGATTCGCAAGAGCGACGGGCTCTACCCCGGCGAGACGCTGAGCGCCCGAACGAGTGCCGACTACCGCGGCCGCGAACACGTGTTTCGCCTGCAGCGCGCGGCGGTCGATGCCGGCGAGCGCGTCGCTCTCGTCGACGACTGGTTCGAAACGGGCAGCCAGGGCCTCATCGGGCGCCGGTTGCTCGAGGACGCCGGCGCGATCTACGCCGGCGCCAGCATCATCATCGACCAGCTGAGCGACGAGCGGCGCGCGGCGCTGGCACCCTGCCACGCCCTGCTCGCCTCCAGCGCGCTCTCTGGGCGCTAACGGTGCCCCGGTTCGCCGAACCGGGGCACGGATGGCGAAGCGCAGCGTTCAGCGCGGTTGCGGGACGATCCGGATGTAGGGCTTCGGCGACTTCCAGCCGTCGGGGAAGAGCTCCTTCGCCTGCTCGTCGGACACGGAGCCCGCGATGATCACGTCGTCGCCGTCCTTCCATTGCGCCGGCGTCGCCACCCTGTGCTTGGCGGTCAGCTGCAGCGAGTCGATGACCCGCAGCACCTCATCGAAGTTGCGACCGGTCGTCATCGGGTAGACGAGGATCAGCTTGATCTTCTTGTCCGGGCCGATCACGAACACGTTGCGCACGGTTTGGTTGTCGGCCGGCGTGCGTGCCGCGGGATCGCCCTCCGTGCTCGCCGGCAGCATCCCGTAGAGCTTCGAGACGTTGAAATCGGAATCGCCGATGATCGGGTAGTTGGGCGCCGTTCCCTGTGTCTCCTCGATGTCCTCGGCCCAGCCTGAGTGCTTGTCGACCGGGTCCACCGAGAGACCGATCACCTTGACCCCGCGACGGTCGAACTCCGGCTTGATCGAGGCCATGTAGCCGAGCTCGGTCGTGCAGACGGGCGTGAAGTCCTTCGGATGTGAGAACAGCACGGCCCAGGAGTCGCCGATCCAGTCGTGGAAATGGATCGGTCCCTCTGTTGTTTGGGCCTCGAAGTCAGGCGCTGTGTCTCCAAGATGCAGTGACATGTTTGCTCCCAGTTAGACGGTTCTCGGGGCGCGGCCGCCGAGCCGTGCTCGGGCCTCGGGTTCGGGCTCAGTGGCCTGCCGTAGCGTTCTCGCAACTCAAATTCTACAAAACCGGACCAACTTTCGGGGATATACCTCGAGGGCTCCTCGAACCGGCGGGTTTCTCGCGCGCCAGCGCAGCTGGCGGATAGCCTGCGGCGATGGGCTCCACGGACCAGGCATTCGCCGCGTATGTTCAAGCGTTCGTTTCGGAGCCTGCCAGGCTGCCCTCGCCCGCCGGTGGGGAGACGGACGATCTTTCGGCTCAACGGGTGGTGTTCGACGCGGGACTCGGCGATGACGAGTTTGCCGCGATAGAAGCGCGTTTCAGGTTCACGTTTCCTGCGGACCTGCGAGCACTCCTTGCAGTCGGGCTTCCAGTTTCCGACGGCTTCCCGAACTGGCGTTCAGCGCCGGAGGACGATCTCGAGCGACTGCTCGAGTGGCCCGCCGACGGCATCTGCTTCGACATCGAGCGGTCGGGGTTCTGGCTGGGCTCCTGGGGTCCCAAGCCGCTCGATTTGGACGCGGCCGTCTCGATCGCGCGTGAGCGGATCGCACAGGCCCCCACCCTGATACCGATCTACCGCCAGCACTACATCGCCGACGAGCCGCCGGTGGCCGGTAACCCGGTGTTCTCGGTACACAAGCGCGACATCATCGTCTACGCCGACGGCCTCCACGAATACCTCGAGCGGGACTTCAAGGCGCGTGAGGTTGGAACCTCGACTCGGGCGCGCGCGATCCGCTTCTGGAGTGATCTGGCCGCGTAGCGCCGCACCACGACTGACCAGCTGCCGACCGACCACACACCGCGGCGGAGGAGTGGGACATGAAATCCCACCAGCCCGCGAACCTCACGGTCGCGGCCCGGCTTCGATGCGGATGAGAGGACTCGAACCTCCACAGAGTTACCTCCACACGGACCTGA
>CAYQZU010000020.1:0-25069 GCA_964422115.1 uncultured Solirubrobacteraceae bacterium
CAGATCGGCCGAAGCCGGTCTCGGTGCGCATGCTGTTGAGTTTTCAAAGACCGCCTGCCTCCGCGCCGGGGTTCTCCCAGCCGGTGACCAGTCCCCGGGCACGCCTAAGCAGGCCCGCGGAACGGACGCGGAACTATAGCAAGCTATCGGCGATCGGACTCAAGCACGGACGCGAATGCGCCTGAATTGGCGCCGTCCGATGCGCAACACGCGTCCGTCGACCTGGTCGGGGCGCAAATCGATCTCCTCGACCGGAACCTCGTCGAGATGCGCACCACCGCCGGCTATCAATCGGCGTGCTTCTGAGCGCGAGACTTTGAAGGCCTCGGCGATCACGGCCGGCAGGTGGATCTTGCCCTCGGTCGGGACGGTCCAGAAGTCCTCGATGTCCTCTGGCTCGGCGCGGCCAACAAAGATGCGGTCCCAGTCGGTTTCGGCGGCAGCGGCGGCCTCGGCGCCGTGAAAGCGCGCGACGAGCTCGCGCGCCAGCAGACGCTTTGCATCGCGCGGCCCGAGCTCGGCTGGCGGTTCGCGAGCCAGGAGCAGCTCGTAGTAGGGGCCCAGCTGAGCATCCGGGATGCTCATCGTCCTTCCGTAGATCTCGCTCGGCGGGTCACTCACGCCGATCTGGTTGCCGAGCGACTTCGACATCTTCTCGCTCCCGTCGGTCCCGACGAGCAGTGGCATCGTCAGGATCGCCTGAGGCTCCTGGCCGTACGCACGCTGGATCTCGCGGCCCAGCAGCAGGTTGAACGTCTGGTCGGTCCCGCCGAGCTCGACGTCGGCCCTGACCGCGACGGAGTCGTACCCCTGCATCAACGGGTAGAGCAGCTCGAGCACCGAGATCGGCTCGTTGCGGGCGCGGCGACGAGCGAAATCGTCACGCTCGAGTAGCTGGCCGACCGTCGTGGTCCGCACGAGCTCGAGCAGCGAGGCCATCGGCATGTCGAGCCATTCGCTGTTGCGCCGCAGCTCGAGGCGCGCCGGATCGGGGTCGATCACCTTGAACGCCTGCTCCTGGTAGGTGCGAGCGTTGGCCTCGATCTGATCCGGCGAGAGCATCGGTCGCAGCTCGGAGCGGCCGCTCGGGTCGCCCACCCGGGCCGTGTAATCACCAATGATCAGTACCACGACGTGACCGGCGTCCTGAAAGGCCCGCAGCTTCCCGAGGACGACTGTGTGGCCCAGATGGATGTCCGGCGCCGTCGGGTCGATCCCCAACTTGACCCGTAGCGGCCTACCCAGGGCGAGCTTTCGATCGAGCTCCCCGGCCGGGAGGATGTCGACGGCGCCTCGCGCGAGCCGGTGGTTGTCGTCGGGAGCCACGGGCGCCAATGCTAGACTGGTGCACTTCCACAGGGCGCTCCGCGGCCCGCCTGCAGCTGCCTGAGCAGGTTCTTGCGACGTGCTGACCCGAAGCGCCCGTCGCGCCACACACGCCGAACCATGAGCGACGCCGAGCTTCCCAGGCTTCCGAGAATCGCCCCGGCACCAACGGAGGAGCCGGGTGGCGTTGTCGTGCCGCTTCGCCCCGGCGACCGCAAGTCGCTCGACCAGCGTGCGCGCCGGCGCGCGGTCCGCGAGAAGCGTCGTCAGCGGCCTCCGCGCGTCATGCGCTGGCGACGGCTGTGGCTGCTGATGATCCCGATTGGAATCCTCGCCGCCATCTCGACCGTGTTTGGAATGGTCATCGCGATCGCCGCGACGCTGCCGTCGATCAATCACATCATCGTCACCGCGCACCCTCAGAACAGCCTTCTCTACGACGACGACGGTCACCGCATCGCCGTCATGACAGACGATGTCAACCGCGCCTACTACGTACCGCCAGCCGACATTCCGGACCTGATGAAGCGTGCGATCGTCTCGATCGAGGACAAGCGCTTCTACACGGAGTCCGGCGTCGACGTCAGGGGTATCGCCCGCGCGTTCCTCAACGACGTCACCGGCTCGGGCAACACGCAGGGTGGCTCGACGATCACCGAGCAGCTCGTGAAGGTGATCCGCAACGCCGAGGCGCCGGCCAAGCGCACGATCTTCGAGAAGCTGACCGAGGCCGCGCTGGCGTTCCAGCTCGCGCACAAGTACTCCAAGGACCAGGTCCTCACGGCGTATTTGAACAACGTGTACTACGGCAACGGCGCGTATGGCATCGAGGCCGCCGCACAGACCTACTTCGGCAACGATCCGACGACGAGCCTGTTCGGCTGCGGCTACACCCCGGGGAACCCGAAGACGCTCTGCGTCCAGCGACTGACGCCGGCCGACGCCGCGCTGCTCGCCGGTCTGGTCCAAAACCCACCGGTGAACTGGAGTTCGACCTCCTACTACCACGCACGCCGCGACGAGGTGCTCTTCGACATGTGGCAGCAGGGCTACATCAGCAAGAGCGAGTACCTGACCGGCAAGGCGAGCCCGATGCCGCCGGCCCGGTACGTCATCGCGCCGGGGAACGAGGACACGAACCCTGGATACGGCTACTTCACGAGTTGGGTCGAGCAGCAGGTCCTGAGCGACAAGAAATACCTGCCAAACCCCTACACCGCCGGTTACCAGATTCACACGACGCTCGACGAGCCGCTCCAGAACATCGCGCAGAACGTCGCCGAGAGCATCCTGCCGCCGCACGCCGGTCTGCCCGAGTCGTCTGTCGTGGTGATCAACAACCAGACGGGCGGCGTGATGGCGATGTACGGCGGGAACGACTACAGCGCGCGGCAGTTCAACACGGCGACGCAGGGCGAGCGGCAGCCGGGGTCCGCGTGGAAGCCATTCGAGCTTGCCAAAGCGCTGGAGCGCGGCGTGTCGCCCAACCAGGTGTTCCCCTCGGCGCCGTGGACGTGGAAGGGAGGCCCCGGCCCGCCCTTCCCGATCCGCAACGACGAGGGGAGCTACGCCGGAACGCGAACCCTCGCGGAAGCACTGACCGTCTCCGACAACAGCGTGTTTGCGCGGATCGGGCTCGAGTACGCGGGGCCGTGGGGCGCTCCCTCGCTCAACAACGTCGCGCATTACGCCCACGATTTCGGGATCACCACCGACATCTCCCGCAACCCGGCCATGACCATCGGAGGCCTCTACACGGGCGTCACCACGCTCGACATGGCCCACGCCTACTCGACCATCGCTCGCGGGGGCGCGCTTGCCAGCGGGACGCTGGCGTCGACCAGCTGTGCCGGCGGGCTACCGGTGCTGAAGGGTCAGCACGTCGTGATCTCCCAAGCCCACTGGAAGGATGGGACCTGCCCCGGACCGCCTGGGATCTCAGTCGTGACCCGCGGGCGCCACGCGAAGGTGTTCGTCCGCAACGAGCCGCGCTACTACCAGGTACCTGGTTTCAGCTACTACCTTGACCAGGAGGAGCGCACGATGATGCGCAGCGTCGTGACCCAGGGAACCGGCGGCGCCGCGGCGCTTCCGAACCTGTGGGTCGCGGGCAAGACCGGCACCACATCGCAATTCCTGGACGCGTGGTTCGTTGGCTTCACGCAGGCGCTCCCCGGCCTGCCCGACGGAATCACGGTCGCGGTCTGGGTCGGTTACGACACGCCGCGGTCGATGAAGTACACCTACGGCGGGAAGCCTGTGTACGGCGGCACCTACCCCGCCGACATCTTCAAGAAGTTTGTCGAGGACGCGCTTCCGGTCATTACGAAGGAGGCCTACGACCGGGCTCACCACATCTCCCAGTCCTCGCTCCTTGCGTCGACCGAGACCCCGGTGCAGCTGATTCCGATCAGCGCCCTGCCGAATTACGGCACGCCTTCGACACCCAGCACCTCGAGCACGGCGCCGACAGGAACGACGACGGCGACCGGCACGACCAGCGCTGCCGGCACCACCACGAACACCCCGACGACGCCCACGACGCCGCTGCCGACGAGCGCGGGCGGCGGCGCCGCAGCGCCATAGCGTTCCTCAGCGCGGTCGCGGGCGCGACACGAAGCGACTCCCCGCCAGGCTGAAGCGCCACTCGAGTTCGACAGCCTTCGTGATTCCGATGCGCACGGAGCGCACGATCCCAGGCGCCGGTAACGCGGCGCGCCGCGGCAGGATCTCGATCGGTCCGCCGGTGAGGCTCGCGCCGTTGTCGTCGAGGCGGATAGCCAGTGCCTGCGTGAGCTTTCCGGGGCCTGAACAGAGGTCCGCGACCGCCTCCGCGCCCCGACGCTCACGCATCAGCGCAATCCCCTCGATCGGCTCGAGAGCGCGGATCAGCGCGGCCGCGCCGATCCCCTCCGGCTCGGCGACCGCGTTGACGAGCGCGTGGATCCCGTACGAGCGGTAGACGTAGGCGATCCCGGGTGGGCCAAACAGGGTTCGCGTGCGCGCGGTCAGCCCGACGAAAGCGTGGCAGGAGGGCTCAGACTCGTGGTAGGCCTCGGTCTCAACGATCAGCCCGGCACAGGGTCCGTTGCGCAATACGCACCCGATGAGATCCTCGGCGACAGCGCAGACGTCGCGCTCGTAAAATGCACGGTTCAAGCCGTGCGAGAGAGCGCAGCGCGCGCCGCGGTGAGCTGCTGCGCAACGCGCTCGCCGGACGTGCCGCCCTCCGAGACCTTGGACTCGAGCCATGAGTCGCTCGCGAGGAGGGCGCGGAAAGCCTCGGGGTCCAGGCGCTCGCTCGCCTGCGTGAGCTCCTCGTCGGTCAGCTGCGACAGCGTCCTGCCGCTGTCGAGCGCTACGCGAACCAGACCCGCGACAATCCCGTGCGCTTCACGGAACGGCACGCCCGCGCGGACGAGGAGGTCCGCGATGTCCACAGCAGCGATCAGCTCGTCCGCTGCGCCGTCGGCGAGTCGCTCGCGAGCGAATGTGATCGAGCTCAGCATCCCTTGGGCCGCCGCGAGGGCGCCGGCGAGCGTGTCGGCAGTGTCGAAGAGGTGTTCCTTGTCCTCCTGAAGGTCCTTGTTATAGGTGAGCGGAAGGCCGTGAAGGACGCCGTGGAGCCCCGCGAGGTGTGCGCTGACGCGCGGGGCCTTGGCGCGCAGCAGTTCGGCGGCGTCCGGGTTCTTCTTCTGCGGCATGATCGAGGAACCGGAGGTCCACGAGTCGGCGAGCTCGCAGAATCCGAACTCGCTGCTACTCCACAGCACAAGCTCCGCGCCCAGGCGTGAGAGGTGCGTGGCGCACGTGGCTGCGGCGGCAAGGTAGTCCAGCGCGAAGTCGCGGTTTGAGACGGCATCGATCGAGTTCGGGGAGACCGCCGCGAACCCGAGCTCGCGCGCGAGCAGCCCGCGGTCGGTGTCGAAGTTGACGCCGGCCAGCGCACCCGCCCCAAGCGGGAGGGTTCCGCAGGCCGCGATGACATGGTCGAAGCGTTCGCGGTCGCGTAGAAGCATCCACGCGTAGGCGAGCAGGTGATGACCGAGGTAGACGGGTTGGGCGCGCTGGAGGTGGGTGTACCCGGGCATCCGCCAGTCGCTGTGGTCCGCAGCGAGCCCGATCACCACCTCGATCAGCAGGTCAAGCGACGCGACCGTTTGCGCTGACGCGTCGCGCACCCACAGAACCATGTCCGTCGCGACCTGATCGTTGCGTGAGCGCGCGGTGTGAATCTTGCCGCCGAGCGGACCGACGATCTCCGTGAGGCGTCGCTCGATTGCGGTGTGGATGTCCTCGTCGGTCGCGGCGAACGTGAACGTGCCGGCGCCGAGCTCCGCCGCGACCTCGTCCAGACCCCGCCGCAGGTCGTTTGCCTCATCGTCGCTGATGATCGCGCAGCTCGCGAGCATCGCCGCGTGCGCCTTTGACTGCTCGACGTCGTATGGCCACAGTCGCACGTCGAACCGCAACGACTCGTTGATCGAACGAAAATCAGGGTGCTGGGGCTCAGCGAAGCGCGACATCGTGGGCGGGCAGTGTAGAGGCCCCGTCAGCTCTGACCGAGAGCCGTCCGCAGCGCGACTGCGACGCGCTCGACCTGCGCCTCTCGCAGCTGCGGGTAGAAGGGGAGCGCGAGCGAGCGAGCCGCGACGTCCTCGCATACGGGGAACTCGCCCGGACGATGCCCGTAGCGCTCGCGATAGAAGCTCATCAGGTGGATGGCCGGCAGATATGGCTTGCTGGCGACCCCGCGTGCACGCAATGCTTCGATCGTCGCGTTGCGATCGTGGTCGGGCGGTAGGAGCACGGTGAAAACGAACCACCCGCGCGATGCGCCGCCCGCATCCGGGCAGGGCAGGACGATCCCCTCGATCTCGGCCAGCGCCTCGCGGTACAGCGACGCGACGTGCGCGCGAGCGGCGAGCAACTCGTCGAGCCGCTCGAGTTGCGCGATCCCGAGCGCGCAGGCGATGTCCGACAGCCGGTAGTTGAACCCGAGACGGTCGTGGTCGAGCCAGTCCATGTCGGGCGCGCGCCCCTGATTGCGCTCGCTGTCGATTCGCTCCTTCACGCTCGCCTCGCCGGTCACGACCATGCCGCCCTCGCCCGTCGTCATCTGCTTGTTCGCGTAGAACGCGAACACGGCGGCGTGTCCACGCGACCCGACCTTACGACCGTCGGCGTGCACAGCGCCTAGCGCCTCACACGCGTCCTCGACGATCGGGAGGCCGGTTGCTTCGAGCCGTTCGAGCTCGGCCGGCCAGCCGAAGATGTGGACCGGCAGAAACGCGCGCGTGCGTTCACTCACGGCAGCCAGCGCGGCCTCAGGGTCGAGCGTGAGCGTCACGGGATCGATGTCCGCGAACACCGGCAGCGCTCGCTCATAGACAACCGCGTTCGCTGAGGCGACGAACGAGAACGGGCTCGTGATCACCTCGTCGCCCTCACCAACCTCGGCGGCGCGCAGCGCGAGATGCAGGCCCGCCGTACCACTCGACACGGCGCTGCCATACCGGGCGCCGACCTGCTCCGCGAACCGCTCCTCGAACTCGCCGAGTCGCGGACCGAGCGAAAGTCGCCCGGAGCGCAGGACAGCCACTACCGCCGCCTCCTCAGCCGCCCCAAGCCATGGGCGCGCGAGCGGAATCAAATCGCTTTCGCCAGCGCTCATATCACCACGCCTTGCAACCGCCATCGGCGACAGGCCACACGGATAGGTGGCATCCTGACACGAGTGCCAGGCGAGGACGGCCGGCGAAGCCGGCTAGCGCAGCGTTCACGTCGCGTGGCTCGGCAGCGTTCCGCACTCGAGCGAGTCGACGAGCGCTTCCCAGGATGCGGCGATCAGATTTTCCGAGACGCCGATGCTGCCCCATACCTCGGTCCCGTCCGAGGCGTCGATGAGCACGCGCGTCACCGCGTCGGTCCCCTTCGCCTCATCCACGATGCGCACCTTGTAGTTGATCAGTTCGATGTCGCCCAGGTGCGGGTGCACCTCGACGATTGCGTCACGTAGAGCGGCGTCGAGCGCGTTGACCGGACCGTTGCCGGTTGCGGTCCGCTCGAAGCGCCGGTCATCGATTGCGATCCGAATGGTCGCGTGCGTCGACACCGAGCCGTCGCCCGCCATCTCCACCACCACACGCCACGACTCGAGCTCGAACAGCTTCCTGTAGTCGCCGGTCTCGCGTCGCATCAGCAACTCGAGCGAGCCGTCGGCGGCTTCGAACTGATACCCCGCGTGTTCGAGCGTCTTGACACGCTCGAGCACGCGCGCGGCCCCCTCCGCGTCGAGCTCGATCCCGAGCGCAGCGGCCTTGTCGACCATGCTCGCGCGCCCGGCCAGCTCGGAGACCAGCAGCGCCCGCTCGTTGCCAACGAGCGCCGGATCGATGTGCTCGAAGGTCGCGGCGTCGGCCGTGACGCCTGCCGCGTGCATGCCGCCCTTGTGCGCGAACGCGTTGCGTCCAACGTATGGCTGGTTGGGGTCGGGGGCGATGTTGAGCAACTCGTCGACGAAATGCGCGGTCTGTGTCAGCCTCGCCATCTGCTCGTCCTCGAGGCAGCGGTACCCGAGCTTCAGCTGCAGGTTCGCGATGATCGAGATCAGGTTCGCGTTCCCGGTCCGCTCGCCACACCCGTTCACAGTTGCCTGCACCTGACGCGCGCCGACCTCGACCGCCGCGATCGAGTTCGCGACGCCGCATTCGGCGTCGTTGTGGCAGTGGATTCCGATCCGAACGTGCTCTCCGATCGCCGCGATCACCGCCGAGGTTGCAACGGTCACCTGCGACGGCAGCGAGGAGCCGTTCGTGTCGCAGAGCGTGACAGTCTCCGCACCCGCTTCGGCGGCCGCGGTGACGCAGGCGATCGCGTAGTCAGGCTCGGCGCGCCAGCCGTCGAAGAAATGCTCGGCGTCGTAGATCACGCGCTTGCCCTGGGCGCGCAGGAACGCGACCGACTCCGAGATCATCCGCAGGTTCTCCGCGCGATCCACCTTCACGATCTTCTCGAGGTGAAGGGTCCAGGTCTTGCCGACGATCGTGCAGACTGGCGCGACCGAGCCGGCGAGCAGAGCCAGCGCGGGATCCTCGCCGGCGGCAATGTCGCGTCTGCGCGTCATCCCGAACGCTGCGATCTCGGCGTTCTTGAAGCTCTCGGAGGCGAGCAGCTCGAACACCTCGCGCTCCTTCGGGTTCGACGCGGGGAAGCCGGCCTCGATCAGCTCGATTCCAAGCTCGTCCAAAGCGTGGGCCACGCGCAACTTCTCCGCCGCCGATAGCGACATCCCCTCGCCCTGCATGCCGTCTCGCAGGGTCGCGTCGTATAGCTGGATTGTGGGGTTCAACGAAGGTTCCTTTCAATTGTCCGGGGGGCGAGGCGGACCCCCGTGTCGGGGGAGGCGAGCAGCGACCGTGCGCGTGTTGCGCTAGCCGGCCGCCCGCATAATTCGCCCGTCGAACATGAAATGGCCCGCGGTCATCGAACGTCAGGCGCGAGCCCGCTCCCGAACCTCGACGTAGTCGAGCCACTCGTCATAGCGCTCGGCGCGCCCGTGCAGAGCGTCATCGAACGCGCGTTGCAGAACGCCCGTGATCTCGCCGGGGCGACCGCTCCCGATCGGATGGTCGTCGACCTCGCGCACCGGCACGAGCTCCGCAGCCGTGCCGGTCAGAAACACCTCGTCCGCGAGGTAGAGCTCGGCACGCTCGATGTCCCGCTCGATTGTCGGGTAGCCGAGATCCTGGGCGATCTGCAGGATCGCCCGGCGGCTGATTCCATCAAGGATCGATGCGGTATGCGGCGGCGTCAGGATCGTGCCATCCCGGACCACGTAGACGTTCTCGCCGGTCCCCTCGCAGACGTGACCGTGCTCGTCGAGAAGGATCGCTTCGTCGTAGCCTGCCTTCAGCGACTCGATCTTCGCGAGCACGCTGTTGAGGTATTGGCCCGACGCCTTCGCGTGCGGGATGAGCGAGCGCGAGCTGATTCGCTCCCATGAGGAGACCTTCGCCCTAACCCCTTCGGTCTTGCCCTTCTCACCGAGGTAGGCCCCCCACTCCCAGGCCGCGATCGCCACCTCGATCGGCGCCTCGAGCGGGTTCAGCCCCATCTGGCCGTACCCGCGGAAGACGATCGGGCGGATGTAGCAGGAGGTCATCTCGTTGCGCGCGATCAGCTCGTGCGTCGCGGCGCGAAGCTGCGCTGTCGAGAACGGGACATCCATGTAGTAGAGCTTTGCCGACCGCTCGAGGCGGTCGAGGTGGTCGAGGTGGCGGAAGATCGCGGGCCCGCGCTCGGTCTCATAGCAGCGGATCCCTTCGAAGACGCCGGTGCCGTAGTGCAGGCCGTGCGTGAGCACGTGAACCTTGGCGTCGTCCCATGCGACGAACTCGCCGTTCTGCCAGATGAACTCCGATTGGTTCACGCGAATGTCCCTCCCTATAGCTGGGCGAGCACAGCTGCTGTGGCCTGCGCCGTCGTCGCGTCCCCGCCCAGATCCCGGGTCCGCAGCCCGTCGGCGAGCGCCCGGTCAACTGCCGATTCTACCGCCGTTGCCTCGTCTTCCAAGCCCAGGCCGTGGCGCAGCAACATTGCGACCGACAGGAACATCGCGAGCGGGTTCGCGATGCCCTGTCCGGCGATGTCCGGCGCCGAGCCGTGTACGGGCTCGAACACCCCGGGCCCGCGCTCTCCGAGCGATGCGCTCGGGAGCATCCCGATCGAGCCGGTGATCATCGCTGCCTCGTCGCTGAGGATGTCACCGAACATGTTCTCGGTCAGGATCACATCGAAGCGGGTGGGCGTGCTGACCAGCTGCATTGCCGCGTTATCGACGAGAACGTGCTCGAGCTCGATGTCAGGGAACTCGGCTGCATGCACGCGGATCACGACCTCACGCCAGAGTCGTGAGGTCTCGAGCACGTTCGCCTTGTCGACGCTCGAAACGCGAGTTCGCGCGGCCCCGAACGCGACACGGGCGATGCGCTCTACCTCCTCGGCGCTATAGACGCACAGATCGGACGCCGATGTCGCAGTTCGCGTCTTCTCGCCGAAGTAGATGCCACCGGTCAGCTCGCGCACGACGAGCAGGTCGGTGCCGGCGATGCGCTCCTCGCGCAGCGGGCTTGCGTTGTGTAACGCGGGAAGCGCCCGCACCGGGCGGAGGTTCGCAAACAGCCCGAGGCCCTTGCGCAGGCCGAGGAGGCCCTGTTCGGGACGCGGCTTGTCGGGATCGGTCGTATCCCACTTGGGGCCTCCGACCGCACCGAGCAGTACGGCGTCCGCCACGGCGCAGGCGCCGAGAACCTCGTCGGTCAGAGCAGTGCCGCTTGCGTCGATCGACGCCCCACCGAACACGTGCTCCTCGACGTCGACATCCGCCATCGCCCGCAGAACATCGAGTGCGGGTGGCATCAATTCGGGCCCGATCCCATCCCCCGGCAGCGTCACGATGCGCTTCATCGACGGGGCACGCTAGCAGCGACCACCACACCTGGCCGCGAGCGCCACCGCCGGCCGACAACCACTGAGGGCAGCCACCTCGCCGTCGTCTGCGGAGCAGCGAGAGCAGGTGCGGCGCCTTTCGGTCGGCGCGGCACCGTGCTACAGCGCCGTCGTCACCGGGCCGACCCGCTGGCGATCGCGCTCGTAGGCCGCGATCGCGGCCTCCTGCTGGAGCGCCAGGGCGATGTCGTCAAGCCCGCCCAGCAGCCGGTGTCGGAGCTCCGGGTCGATCTCGAACGCCACCGTGCGGCCGTCGAAACGTACCTCCTGCGCTTCGAGATCGATCTCGCCCACGCCGGCGGCTGCCAGAGCGCGCACGTCGGCTTCGGCCAGCACGACTGGCAGGAGGCCGATCTTGGTCGAGTTCATGTAGAAGATGTCGCCGAAGCTCGGCGCCACGATCGCGCGAAAGCCGTAGTCCTCGAGCGCCCATGGCGCGTGCTCGCGCGAGGACCCGCAGCCGAAGTTGCGCCCGGCCGTCAGGATCGGGTTTGCGGGAAGACTCCAACCGGGCTCCTTCGCCCAGTCGAAGAAAAGGAATTCGCCGAAGCCGCTGCGCTCGATGCGCTTGAGGAACTGCTTGGGGATGATCTGGTCGGTGTCGACGTCGGCCCGGTCGAGGTCGCTCACGCCTCCGGCGATTTTTCTGATCGGCTCCATCGGTCTTTAGCTCCAGTCGCGGATGTCGACGAACTCTCCGGCGATCGCGGCTGCCGCCGCCATCTCCGGTGACACGAGGTGCGTGCGTCCCCCGCGTCCCTGCCGCCCTTCGAAGTTGCGGTTCGAGGTCGAAGCGCAGCGCTCACCGGGAGCGAGGATGTCGGGGTTCATCCCGAGGCACATCGAGCAGCCCGCCGTGCGCCAGTCGAAGCCGGCAGCGCGGAACACCTCGTCGAGGCCTTCGGACTCGGCCTGGGCGCTGACCTGATGTGAGCCTGGGACGACCATCGCGCTGACGTTGCCGGCGACACGGCGACCCTTGACCACAGCCGCGGCTGCGCGCAGGTCACCGATGCGGGAGTTCGTGCACGACCCGATGAAGACGCGGTCCACTTTCAGCCCCTGGATCGGCGTTCCGGGCTCGAGTCCCATGTAGTGGAGTGCGCGCTCCGCCGCCTCACGGTCCACCGGGTTCTCGAAGCTCTCGGGAGCAGGCACGCTGCCGTTGACTCCGACGACCATCCCGGGGTTGGTGCCCCACGTCACCTGGGGCGAAACAGTCCCCGCGTCGACGACGAGCTCGCGATCGAACACGGCGCCGTCGTCGCTGGCAAGTCCACGCCACCGCGCGATCGCCTCCTCGAGCTCCGTGCCGCTGGGCGCACCGGGGCGCTGCACCGATTCGAACCACTCGAAGGTGGTGTCGTCGGGCGTGACCATCCCGGCCCTGCCGCCCCCCTCGATCGTCATGTTGCAGAGCGTCATCCGCCCTTCCATCGAGAGCGCCTCGATCGCCGGTCCGCTGTATTCGACGGCATGGCCGACCGCTCCCGCGACCCCCATCTGCCCGATCGTCGCGAGGATCAGGTCCTTCGCGCTGACGCCGAACCCCGCGGCGCCGTCGTAGCGGATTCGCATCGAGTGCGGTTTCGTCTGAGCAAGACACTGCGTCGCGAGCACGTGCTCGACCTCGCTGGTCCCGATTCCGGACGCGAGCGCGCCGAATGCGCCGTGCGTGGAGGTGTGCGAGTCCCCGCAGACGATCGTCATGCCCGGCTGGGTGACGCCCAACTCCGGGCCGATCACGTGGCAGATGCCTTGGCGGTCCGAGCCGACCGAGTAGACGGGCACCCCGAACTCGGCGCAGTTGCGCTCGAGCGTCTGCACCTGCACGCGCGAAAGCTCGTCCTTGATCTGCGCCGCGCGCGGCGTCCCGTCGGTCGGCACGTTGTGGTCGGCGGTCGCGAGCGTCCGGTCTGGACGGCGCACCCGCCGCCCCGCGAGGCGCAGGCTCTCGAACGCCTGCGGGCTGGTCACTTCGTGCACGACGTGGAGGTCGATGTAGAGGAGCCCTTGCGCGACCTCGTGGGCCTCCCAGATCTTGTCAAGCATCGTTTTCGCCATCGCGAATCTCCTGTCTCGGCTTCAGCTTCGTCGGAGTCCGGCCGCGAGCACGGCGCACAGCTCCGCCGGCTGCGGCCCGGGGTTCTCAAATCGGTGCGGAAGGTCGGCGTCGAAGGTCACGCAGTCGCCGGCGGCCAGCTCGTAGCGTCGCCCGTCACAGACCAGGGTGACCGTGCCGCGCGAGACGAGCGTGGTCTCGCGGCTGCCCGGCTCGTGCAGCGGCGGATCGCCCGCTCCACCCGTGACCGCGCCCGGCTCGAGCGTGTGCAGCGACAACTCGGCACGCTGTCCGGGAAGCGGTGGCGTGAGGATCTCGAACCTGTGGCCGTCACCCGGCTTCCCCCCTGCGCGGCGTTCCTGCGCCCGGACAACGGTGACGGAGCCGCCTTCATCCAGTCGCAGGAGCTGGGAAAGACGCAACTCGAGACCCTGCGCAATCCGCGCTGCCACCTGCAGCGTCGGGCTGGTCTCGCCCCGCTCAACCTGGGAGAGCATCGGGGCGCTGACGCCGCAGCGAAGCGCAAGCTCCCGTAGCGAGAAGCCCATGGCCTCGCGGAGCGCTCGTACGCGAGGCCCGACCGAGGCTACGTCGTAAGGCTCCGGAACCGCTGGCAACGCCATACGCTCGTACGTTATCACGTACACCCCCACGACACGACACCCGCTCGGCCGTCTCGCCCCGACCCGCCGCTCAGGGCGTGCGTACCAACGCTGCGGTCTCGCCGCCGGCGTGCTCGGCGCGGCGGCGCACAGTCGAGAGCGCGCGCAGGTACGCTCGTGCCGCGGCCTCGATGATGTCCGGCGCCACGCCCTGACCGGACGCGGACTCACCGCCGCTCTCGATCACCACGGACACCTCACCGAGCGCGTCCTGACCTTCGGTCACCGCGCCGACACGGAACTCCCGGAGGGTCGCCTGTACGCCCGTCGCGGCGTTGATCGCGTGGAACACGGAGTCGACCGGGCCATCGCCGGAGGATTCGCCGCGAGCCAGTTCGCCGCTCGGCAGGCGCACGGCGACCGTCGCAACGGGTGCCGCGGCCGTCGAGGCGCTGACCGAGTAGGACTCGAGCGCATATGCGGCGACCTCCTCACGGAGCTCGTCGGTGACGAGCGCCTCCAGGTCCATCGCCGTCACCACCTTCTTGCGGTCGGCGATCTCCTTGAAGCGTTTGAACGCCGTGTTGAGCGTCTGCCCGGACACCTCGAAGCCGAGCTCCTCGAGCGCCTGGCGCAGCGCGTGCCGGCCCGAATGCTTCCCGAGCACGATCGAGTTCGCCTCGAGGCCGACGCTGGTCGCGTCCATGATCTCGTATGTGGTGCGCTCCTTCAGGACGCCGTCCTGATGAATACCTGACTCGTGCGCGAACGCGTTACGACCGACGATCGCCTTGTTCGGCTGGACGACGTAGCCGGTGAGCCGCGAGACCAGCCGGCTCGTACGGGCAAGCTCGCGCGTGTTCACGTCGGTGTGGACGTCGAGGTCCCCGGCACGGGTCGCCAGCAGCATCACGATCTCCTCCAGCGACGCGTTGCCAGCGCGCTCGCCGATCCCGTTCACCGCGCACTCGACCTGACGCGCGCCCGCGAGAATGCCGGCAAACGAATTCGCCACCGCCAGCCCGAGGTCGTCGTGACAGTGCACGGACAGGACCACGTCGCGCAACGCGGGCACGAGCTCGTAGAGGCGACCGAGCCAGGCACCGAACTCGTGCGGCATCGCGTACCCGACGGTGTCCGGGATGTTGATCGTCGTCGCCCCCTCCTCGATCGCCGCGGCGACCACTTCCGCGGTGAATTCGACCTCGGAGCGTGTCGCGTCCATCGGCGAGAACTCGACATCGTCCACGAGGCTCCGCGCCTGCGCCACGGCTGCGCGCGCCTGTCCGAGCACGTCCTCGCGCGTGGTCTGCAGCTGATGGACGATGTGGATGTCGGAGGTCGAGATGAACGTGTGGATCCGCGGTCGTGCCGCATCCTTCACCGCCTCGAAGGCTGCCTCGATGTCGGCCGCGTGTGTGCGCGCCAGGCCGGCAATCACCGGCCCCTCGACTCCGCGCGCGATTCCCTGCACCGCCTCGAAGTCCCCGGGCGAGGTGATCGGGAAACCGGCCTCGATGACGTCCACGCCGAGCCGTGCGAGCTGCTGCGCGATCTCGAGTTTCTCCGACGCGTTCAGCGAGATTCCCGGCGATTGCTCGCCGTCGCGCAGCGTCGTATCGAAGATCAGTACTCGGTCGTTGCTGTGAGCTGTCATGAAGTTCCTCGCTTTTCGCGTTGGTCCCTGGGCTTCCTCTCAGTCGGTTTGCGGCTTCGCGGCCGCCACGCGCTATTCCCCCCGAAGGGGGAGGAGGAGAAGCAGTGCAAGGGACGTGCGGAACTTCATTCGCGCAGAGCGTAGCAATCCGGCGAGCGTCAGTGAAGGATGTTCACGGCGCGCGCAACGACGAGTCCGACCGTCACGAGGGAGGCCAGCGACTGCACTGCCATCAGGACCTTTGCCTTCTGGCTCAGCGGCATCGTGTCGGTCGGGCTGAACGCGGAAGCGTTGGTGATCGAGACGTAGAGGTAGTCGATGAACCCGGCCCGCCACTCCCAGCGCCCGAGCCGCTCCTCGGTCATCTGAGGGAAGAGGAAGTCCGGCGCCGGGCAGACCGCCAGCTTGCGCGCCGCCGGCCCGCCACGGTCGAGCTCCCAGTACCAGATGGCGAACAGCAGGACGTTCGTGATCCAGATCTCGACACCGGCGCGAACCAGGTCGACTCCCTGCACGTTCCCCTTGTGCAGCAGGTAGTGCACGAGCAGCACGAGCGACAGGAGGTTCGCTGCGCTGACGATCCCCACGAGGATCAGAGCGAGGACGCGACGGCGCGGATCGTTGCGCGCGCGGGACATCGGCGTCGTCACGATCAGCGCGATCAGCAGGACGCCCTCCAATACCGGCAGCAGCCAGGCGGGCCTCAACGTCAGCTTGCTCGGCAGGTCGATGTCGAGCACGATCGTCGCAAGGACGCTGAGCTGCGCAGGCCAATACGGGTCGCGCCTCGAAAACGCCTCGGCCGCGTCCTCCGCTCCCGCGGCGCCGCGCCCGAGCTTCCCGGTCATGCGAGGGTGACGCTTCGAGCGCTCGTGAAGCCGTCAAGCGCAACGATCTCGTCGAGCACCGCTCGCGTGACCGGCGAACTGGTCGTCACGGCCATCGCGGCAAGGCCGTCGTCGCTGCCCTTTACGTTGCGCCCGACCGCGGCCGAGGAGATGTTGAGCCCGTGGGCGCCGAACACGGACCCGACGCGGCCGATCATGCCCGGAAGGTCGCTGTAGCGGAACACGGTTACGTTTTCGGCGAGCTCGAGCGTGAAGCGCTGACCCCAGACCTCGACGAGATGTGGCACCTGTGCCGGGCCCATGCCGGTGCCGGCGACTGCGACGCGCTCACCGCCGGCGTGGACGGTCACGCGGATCAGCTCGTTGAAATCCTCTGCCTCGCTGACGCTCTTCTCCTCGACAACGATCCCGCGCTCCTCGGCGAGCGAGGCGGCGTTGACGAAGTTCACGTCCTCCTCGGTCCTGCCACGCAGAGCTCCAACCAGCACCGCGAGCGTCAGCAGGCGCGTGTCGAGCTCGGCGATGCGCCCGAGGAACGCCGCCTCGATCCGCTCCACCGAGCTCCCTTCCGCGAGCCCCATCGCCAGGCGCCCGAGCTGCTCCGCGAGCGGCAGGAACGGGCGCAGCGCGTCCATGTCCTCGGCGCCGACGGCGGGAATGTTGACGGCGGTGGACACCACGCCGCCGGTCAGCGCGGCGACGACCTGCTCCGCGCTCTGAAACCCCGCGCGGTCGGTCGCCTCCGCGGTGGAGGCGCCGAGGTGCGGCGTAACGATCACCTGGGGGTAGCCGCTGAACAGCGGATAGTCGGTGATCGGTTCGCTCGGGAACACGTCGAGCGCGGCTCCCGCGACCTTCCCTGAGTCCAGACCGGCCTGCAGCGCCGCATCGTCGATCAGGCCTCCGCGCGCCACGTTCAGAATCCTCACGCCGTCGCGCATCTTGGCAATGGCTTTCGCGTCGATGAAGCCCTTGGTCTCTTCGGTCTTCGGCAGGTGCACGGTGATGAAGTCCGCGCTCGCATAGACCGCGTCGACGTCCGGCGCCTTCTCGACCCCAAGCTCGCGGTAGCGCTCAGCCGCGATGAACGGGTCGAACGCGATGACGTGCATACCGAAGGCGCGCACGCGGGCCGCGACGAGCTGGCCGATCCGTCCGAACCCGACGATCCCGAGCGTCTTGTCGTACAGCTCGACGCCGGAGAACTTCGAGCGCTCCCATTTACCGGACGTCAACGACGCGTGCGCCTGCGGAATGTTGCGGGCGAGCGCGAGCAGCATCGCGACCGTGTGCTCTGCGGCCGTCACGACGTTTGACTGCGGCGCGTTGGCGACGACAATCCCGCGCCGTGTCGCGGCGGGCACATCGACGTTGTCGACGCCGACGCCTGCGCGCCCGATCACGCGAAGCCGCTCGCCGCGGTCGATCAGCTCCGCGGTCATCTTCGTCGCCGAGCGAATCAATATCCCGTCAAATTCTCCGATCCGCTCCGCAAGCTGCTCGCCATCCCAGTCAAAGCCCGTCTCGACATCAAAGTGCTCGCGCAGCAGCTCGATACCCGACTCGCCAACATTCTCCGCAACCAATACGCGGCTGCGGGCGCCGGCCGCGCCGCCGTCCTCGCCCGGCATCGGTGCCGGCGCACGGCCGCCCCCCGGCGGCTTCGCCGCCGCGGATTTCTTCCCCGTCGTCTCAGCACCACTCATCAGAAAACCTCCATCGAAGAGAAACCCGGGTAGTGCGGCAGCGATGTGGCCCCACCCGGCAGAGGTACGCCAGGCGAGGACAGCCGCCGCAGGCGGCTCCCGCAGCCGCTCCCGCAGCCGCTCCCGCAGCCGGCGACCGCCCTCAAAGCGTCTCCTCCAGCACGTAGTCGATACACGCGGTCAGGGCCCTGACGTCGTCGGGCTCGATCGACGGGAACATCGCGACACGGAGCTGGTTTCGCCCGAGCTTGCGGTAGGGCTCGACGTCCACGATCCCGTTGGCGCGCAATGTTGCGGCGAGCGCCGCGGCATCGACCGTCTCGTCGAAGTCGATCGTCCCGACCACGAACGACCGCAGTGCGGGCTGCGCAACAAACGGTGTCGCGTGCGGTGACGCGTCCGCCCAGCCGTACAGGTAGGCGGCTGACTTGCCGGTCCGCGACACGCACCAGTCGAGCCCGCCGCCGTCGAGCATCCACTCGATCTGGTCGGCGAGCATGAAGAGCGTGGCGACCGCGGGCGTGTTGTTCGTCTGATCCTTGACCGAGTTCTCGAGCGCGATCGTGAGCGAGAGCGACGGCGGGATCCAGCGATCGGACTCCTCGATGCGCGCGACGCGCTCCAGCGCCGCGGGACTCATCAGCGCCAGCCACAGCCCGCCGTCCGAGCCGAAGCTCTTCTGCGGCGCGAAGTAGTAGACGTCTGCCGCCGCCGCATCGAGCGGCAGCCCGCCGGCGCCGGAGGTCGCGTCGATCACGACGAGGGCATGCTCGCTACCCGCGGGCCGCGTCACGCCCACCATCACGCCGGTCGAAGTCTCGTTGTGCGCCCACGCAATCACGTCCACATCAGGCGAGCTGGTGGGCTCAGGGGCGCTACCGACGGGCGCCTCGATCACGATTGGCTCCTCGAGAAACGGCGCGCCGTTGGTGACGCTCGCGAACTTGCTCGAGAACTCACCGTAGGCGAGGTGTAGCGAGCGCCGCTGCACGATCCCCAGCGCAGCCGCATCCCAGAACGCCGTCGCGCCGCCGTTGCCGAGCACCACCTCGTAGCCATCGGGAAGCGCGAACAGCTCACGCAGCCCGCTGCGAACGCGCCCGACCAGCGCCTTGACCGGAGCCTGCCGGTGCGAGGTTCCGAGCACGGAGCGCCCGTCGCTCGCGAGGCGCGCGAGCTGCGCATCACGGATCTTCGACGGTCCGCAGCCGAACCGGCCGTCGCTCGGCAGGAGTGCCTGCGGAATGCTGAGCGGCCGCGCGTCTGTCGTCTTTGCTGATGGCGTCATGGGAGTTCCTCGTGGACTCGAAGTGCAGAGGTGCCCAGGCGCGCGGCGGTGATGCGATTCGTCACTCCACGGTGGTCGATTCCACCCAGACGCCAGTCGTGACGATCTAGCGCGCAGTGTAGCTGACGGCCTCCCGGCCCACGGCCTCGACCGCCCAGCCCGCCGGCAGGCGCGTCTCATGAACCCCGTCCGGCACCTGCGGGGCTAGCAGGCAGAGCTCGGGAGCGGGCCCGAGCGCGAGCTGGCGACGCCAAAGGCCTGCGTCCGCGCGGTCGATCCCGTCCGCGAGAAAATCCTCGAACCGTGATGCGTCGTGCCCGCCGGCCGGCGCGATCCACACTGCGACGCCGGCGCGCTGCGGCGCTGCGCCGCCGTCGAGTAGCCGGTAGATGCTCCCCGTGCCCTCCCCCATCAGCTTCGCGGCGCCGTCGTGCGAGCTGGCGTGCCCACGCCCCACCGCCGCTTCGTTCAGCACGCCCAGCGCGCCGAAGTCCTCGAGCACGTACCAGTCCTCATACCCTGCTCCGCCGCCCGCAAGCCAGGGCAGCGCCGGCGCCCTCAGGCAAGCCGAGCCGATCAGCCCGCCGGGCCTGTGCGCGGCGAGGCCGGCGTGGAAACGCGCGCAGGCCTCCTCGTATCGCCCCGCCGCCGCTCCCGGCGCGGGACGGTGCCAGAACACGTAGGCGATCACGCGATCTGGACCTCCTCAGAACGTCGGCTTGATCCAGTCCATGTGCGAGCGGAGCTCCTTGCCGATCTCCTCCACCTGCGTCCCGGCCTGCTCGGCGCGCATCCGCTTGAAGTTCTCCTGGCCCGCGCGGTTCTCGGCGATCCACTCGCGCGCGAAGTCGCCGGACTGGATCTCGCCGAGGATCTTGCGCATGCTCTCGCGCGTCTGCGGCGTGATCACGCGCTTGCCGCGCGTGTAGTCGCCGTACTCGGCGGTGTTCGAGATCGAGTAGCGCATGCCCGCAAGGCCCTTCTCGTAGATCAGGTCCACGATCAGTTTCACCTCGTGCAGGCATTCGAAATACGCCATCTCCGGGTCGTACCCGGCGTCCACCAACGTCTCGAACCCGGCCTGAATCAGCTCCGACACGCCGCCACAGAGCACCGCCTGCTCACCGAACAGGTCAGTCTCCGTCTCGTCCTTGAACGTCGTCTCGATCACCCCGGCGCGTCCCGCCCCGATCCCCTTCGCGTAGGCCAGCGCCAGCTCGCGCGCGTTCCCGCTCGCGTCCTGGTGGATCGCTATCAGCGCCGGCACGCCTGAGCCCTCCGTGTACTGGCGGCGCACCAGGTGCCCGGGACCCTTCGGCGCGATCAGCGCGACGTCGACGCCGGCCGGCGGCACGATCTCGCCGTAGTGGATCGAGAACCCGTGCCCGAACAGGAGCAGGTTGCCATCCGCGATCCCGTCGCGCACGTCCTGCTCCCACACGTCGTGGTGTAGCTCGTCCGGCACGAGGATCATCACCAGATCCCCGCGACTCGCCGCCTCGACGACCGGCAGCACCTCGAGACCGGCTTCGCGCGCCGCCGCCGCCGAGCTCGAGCCCTCACGCAGCCCGACGACCACGTCAACGCCGGAGTCGCGCAGGTTCAGCGCGTGCGCGTGTCCCTGCGAGCCGTAGCCGATGATTGCGACGGTCTTGCCGTCGAGCTTCGAAAGGTCTGCGCCCTCGTCATAGATCATGGTCGAGCAGGCTATCTCTTTGGCGGCGTCGTCGGTCGGCGCGGCCGGGGAGCCTAAGAATCAGGCGCGCGATCGGCGGCCTCGGGCGCTCGTCAGGCGCTCGCGCGTGCAACGTGGTTCGTCCCGGGAACCGCGAGGCCGTCGCCGCTGGTGTAGGGGGCGAGCGCCGCTTCGACGGCGGCGGCAACGGCCCGCGAGACATCTCGGCTCGCGGCCCGGACGGCTGGACCAGCCGGCGACACGTCGAGGTGCGCATCCCACCATTCCGCGAACGTCGGGGCAGCCCGCACGAGATCGACTTCGTCGATCTCTACGTCGACGAACCCGGCCTCGTCCAGAAACGTCCGCAGCCGATCCGGATTCGCAAACGCAAACGCCCCCGGCGCTTCCGGCGAAGCCGGCGCCTCCGCGAGCCCAAACTCCTGCAGCACGCGGTTCGGAACTGCCAGCCAGGGATTGCCTGATGGCGATCCCCAGACCGCCAGCGCCAACCGCCCACCACTCTTCAGCACCCGCCGCGTCTCGACCATCGCCGCCAATGGATCGACCATCAACATGTAGCCCCACCGGCACAGCACGGCGTCGATGCTCGCGACCGGAAGGGCGATCGACTCGGCGTTGATGACGCGGAACTCGACGTTATCGAGCGCGAGCTCGGCCGCACGCGCGCGCGCCAGCTCGAGCATCGCCTCCGACTGGTCGCTTGTGATCAGCCGTCCGCCGGGGCGGATCAGCTCCGCCGCGAGAAGGCCCGTATCGCCGGGGCCGGCGGCCAGTTCGAGCACGTCCTCGCCGGGCTGCAGCTCGAGCGCGTCGATCAGCCATCGTGTCACCGGCGCCGAGGCCTCGCGAATCCACGCCTGCGCTCTCGACCATCCCGTGGACGCGGCGTCCCAGCGCTCGAGCAGCTCGCGCCGCTGCTCGTCCGGGTCGCTCAGGGAATCGGGCAGTAGAGCTTCGGGTTGTAATGGCGCCCGAAATGCTTCGGCGGCTTCCCGATGAAGGTGATCGACATCTGCCTGTAGTCGTTGACACCGTCGGGGCACGGCTTCGCTGCGGTGAGCGTGAACCGGACCGGCGTGACCTGGTCCTTGCTCGCGACGCAGCTGGGGTCGCACGGGTTGTCGTAGAACCGAGCAGTGCCTCTGGCCGTCGCGCCGCCGAACGCCTGCCAGCGGATGCCGAGCAGGTACGTGCCGGCGTCGGCGCAGGTCAGGATGATCTCGGCCGGTGCTGCACTGGATTTCGTGCATTTGCCGACGACCTGGTTGCCTCCGATCGCCGCGAGCGCGGGAACCGCGAACAGCGCGAGCGCGGCAACGGAAGCGGCGAGCACGGTTCTCCGCATCACGATCATCATACGACGGCTCGGTCGTTCCGCCACGGCACTGCCGAGTCTGCGCTCCGGGCTGCCTCCGCGATCACTCAGGGCATCGGGCAGTGGAGCTCCGTGGAGTAGTGCTTCCCGTAGGACTTCGGTGGCGACCCGATGAAGGTGACCGAGAGTCGGCGGTAATCGTCGTGGTGGTCCGGACACGGTTTGGGCGCGGTGGCGGTCAACGTGACCCGATAGCCCCGGAACCTGCCGGCAGCGCAGCTCGGCGAGCACGTGTTCGCACGGAACGCGCCCGATCCGCTCGCGCTCCGGCCGCCAAAGCTCGTCCATTTGACGTGCGCTATGTAGTCGGTGTCGCTGAGCGCGCAGGTCAGGACGATCGTCTTCGGCGCGACCGTCGATCTGCTGCAGGTGCCGACGGCCCTTCCGGTGGCGCCCACCGCAAATGCCGGTAGGGCCGCCGCGGCCAACGCTGCGAGGGTCAGGGTCACGCTTCGGCGACGCATCGCGACCATCATAGGCCCGTAAGCGACCCGCGCCGGAGCTTCCCCGAAGCGGTACGCGGGAGCACCTCGACGAAGTCGATCCGCTTCGGCACCTTGTAGGGGGCGAGCCTCGCCGCACAGTGGGCTTGAAGCTCGGCGGCACTGACCGGCGAGCGCACAACGACCGCTGCGACGACCGCTTCGCCCCACTGCGGATCGGCCCGCGCGAACACGCCCGCGTCGCTCACGGCCAGGTGCTCGCACAGGACGGCTTCGACTTCGGCGGGTGCGACGTTCTCGCCGCCGGTGATGATCGTGTCGGCCTTGCGTCCGATGACGCGCAGGCTGCCCGCGCCGTCAAGCTCGCCGAGATCACCGGTCCGCAGGACGCTGCCGAGCGCCGGTGAGACGGTCGGCCCCGAGACGAGGATCTCTCCATCTGGCGCGATCGCGACGCGGGTGCAGAAGAGCGGCGGGCCGGCGTTCGCCTCGCTCCCGCGTCCGGGGATCTGAGTCGCGACCTGCGAGCAGGCCTCGGTCATGCCGTAGGTCTGCGCGACGGGCACCCCTGCGGCGTCAGCCCGCTCGAGCAGCGACGGCGGGATCGGCCCGCCGCCCGCGAGCGCGCAGCGCAGCCGCGGCGGCCTCTCGAGCCCCGCGTCCAGCATGCGGGTGAGCGTCGTCGCAACAACCGACACGAGCGTGATCTCCCGCTCCATCAACGCCGCCGTCGCAGCTGCCGCGTCAAAGCGCTCATGGATCACCGCCGTCGTCCCGTAGATCCAGCTGCGGACGAGGATCGACAGACCGCCGACGTGGACAAGCGGCAGGGTGCACAGCCAGCGCTCGGCCGGGTCGAGACCGAGCGTCACGGCCGACCCGATCGCGCTCCAGGCGAAGTTTCCGAACGAGAGCGGGACCTCCTTCGGAGTGCCGCTCTCCGTGCCGGAGGTCCGCACCACCAGAGCGATGTCGTCCAGCGTTCGCCGTCGCACGTCGAGCATCAGGCCCGAGCAATCGAGCGGGCGCTCGATGACCGCCGCAACCCCCTCCAGCGGCCACCGAGCGCGCGGCTCGCGCACATCGACGGGCACCGCCACCGCCCCCGCTGCAAAGCAGGCGTGCAGCGCCACGGCGAACCCCAGCCCGGCCGGCAGCGCGATCGCCACGCGCTCGCCCGCCGCCACGCCGAGCTCGAGCGCCCCGGCGCGACGCATCCGTTCGAGCTCCCGGTAGACGATGACGTCAGACCCACCCTCGAGCGCGACGCGATCGCCCGGCGAGCCTGGAGCACGCAGTCCCGCCAGTCCATCCATCCGACCAGCGTATATGGGGCCTAGGTGATCCGGAAGCGGTGACTGGCCGGCGTCGCGTCGAGCCCAGCCGCACCGGTTGCGCGGACGTAGAAGACGTAGCTGCCGGCACCGAGATGTCCGAAGGTGCGTGGTGAGGTGCAGGCCGAATAGCGCGGCGTGATGGAACGGCCTGAACCGCTAGACGCCACACGGGGCGGGTTCCTTCCCGCCTCCGGCGCTAGCCTTGCGCGATGGCGATCGACTGGGAGTCCGCGGGCGAGTACGGCGACATCCGCTATGAGCGCACGGCCGGAAAGCCACCGCGGATCGCGAAGATCACGATCAACCGGCCCGAGGTCCGCAACGCCTTCAGGCCGCAGACCGTGATCGAGCTGAGCGATGCGTTCACCCGGGCCCGCGAGGACACCGAGGTCGGCGTGATCATCCTCACAGGCGAGGGACCGGATGCGTTCTGCTCCGGCGGTGATCAGCGCGTTCGCGGCGACAGCGGCTACGTCCAGAATCCGGGCTCGGATGCTCACGGCCGCTTCCACGTGACCGATCTGCACGTCCAGATCAGGCGCACCCCGAAGCCGGTGGTCGCCATGGTCGCCGGCTACGCGATCGGCGGCGGCAATGTCCTCCAGGTCGTCTGCGATCTGACGATCGCCGCTGACAACGCACGCTTCGGGCAGACCGGTCCGCGGGTCGGCTCTTTCGACGGCGGCTACGGAGCAAGCATCCTCGCGGCCCAGGTCGGGCAGAAGCGCGCGAAGGAGATCTGGTTTCTGTGCCGCCAGTACGACGCGCAAGAGGCCCTCGCGATGGGCCTCGTCAACGCGGTCGTCCCGCTCGAGCGGCTCGAAGCCGAGACCGTCGCCTGGTGTCGCGAAATGCAGGCGCTGTCCCCGTTCGCGCTGCGGCTCCTGAAGGCGAGCTTCAACGCCGCCGAGGACGGAGTGACCGGAATTCAGCAGCTCGCACACGACGCGAACCTGCTGTTCTACGGCCACGAGGAGGCGCGTGAGGGACGGACCGCCTACAGCGAGAAGCGAGCACCGGACTTCTCGAGCTTCCCTCGCCGACCGTGAGGCTCTGGCTGATGGCAGCGCGTCCTCGGACGCTGCCGGCGGCGATCGCTCCCGTACTCGTGGGGACCTCGCTGGCGATTCGCGTCGGCCCGTTTCGCCCGCTCGCGTTCGCCGCCGCGCTGCTCGGCGCGATGCTGATCCAGATCGGCACGAACCTCTCGAACGAC
>CAYQZU010000021.1:0-16637 GCA_964422115.1 uncultured Solirubrobacteraceae bacterium
CTTGGTGGGCGTAGCTCAGTTGGTAGAGCTCCGGGTTGTGGTCCCGGCGGTCGCGAGTTCGAGTCTCGTCGCTCACCCTTAGGAAGTGGCTGGAAAATGGGGGTTTCGGGCTGTTGCTTCTGCCGGACCGTGCGGCGGCGGATCGCCAACTATCGCCCACCCCGACTGCTACCGATACATAACAACCGGTCTCGCGTGTGAGAGCGGATCGGGTGGGAGCGTCACCCATCGACCAAAGGAGCAGCGATGACCGAGTCCGCGGGTGTGGTGTCTCTCAAACCGAGCGACATCGACGTCCCGGTCGCGCGCTTGCGCGGGATCTCCCACATCGGCTTCCAGCATTCCGATGACACAGGCCCACGGCCGGATCGGCGATGACCGCATCGAGGGGGCCGGCAGGACCCCTTACAACGGCCCGCGTTTCGCGCGTTCGAAGGTTTCGGCCGACCTGGTTGATTGCCATCGCGTGTCTTGTTCTGACCGTCGGCTCGGCTAGCACGCTCGCTTCGCCGCACGGACCTCCACTCCCGAACTGCGCCCACTACATGAACTACACGGGCAGTGGCATCCCGCCGGGCAGCGGTATTCCGCCGTGGGGATTCCACGCCCCGCAGTCGTTTCCGGGACGGGGGAGGGGTTTCGCCTGGGGTTGGGGCGACGTCAATCTGGAGACGAACTGGATCTCCGGCAGGATCTGTCAACGCGTCTGGGGTCCTGCGAGCATCATCGCGGTGAAGGTCGGGCCGCGCATAAAGTTTCACTCCCACTACGCGGTGAAGTGGGGCTACCCCGGGAACATCATCAAGACCTCCTTGACGGTCACCGCGAGCACGGATCCCGCGTGTACGGTCGGCACGCGCGGGCACGTGACCATGTACGCCAGCTACAACGGGGTCCGCAGCGACAGCATGCAGTTCTTCTTCGGCGCCGGTTGCCGGGACCAGGATCACATCTATCACGGTCCTCGGGTGGCCGCACAAGTCCCACCCCTTTAGGGGGAGCGCCGGTCTATGCCGGAGGGCCCGGCACGGCGCCCAGCTGCTGCATGAGGCCCATCATGTCGAGCACGCCCCAGTGTTCGTGAGCGAGGCCATCGTCACCGAATCGGATGATGTCGATGAGCTGGATCCCAACGCTCTTGCCGGTTGCTGGCATCCCCATGAACTCGCCGTCGTTGGTACCAGTCATCCGCACGCGAGCGACGGCCTTGTCACCGTCGACTAGGACGTCCTCAGCCACCCAATGCATGTCCGGGAAGGCCGCCCGCATCATCGCGAACAGCTGCCGGACTGCGTCGCGCCCCGACGCCATTCCGGGTAGCGCCTCGTGCTCGACGAAATCGTCGGCAAGCGACCCGATGAACTTATCGATATCCCCGGCATTGATCAGGTCGTAGAAGCGACGTACTGCGGCCGCAGGGTCCATCGAGACGCCTCCTGTCAAGTAGTGACCCGTCCAACGAACGAGGAGTTGCCCGCAGTCAGGGTTTCAGGCGCGGGAGCATACAACGCGGCGATCGTCTTTAGTGGCTGCAGTCGCGGCGCCACGGCTGCGTCAGCGCTGCGATTTCGGCGGCAGGGATTTGACGAACGACACGCTGCGAGCGACCCACGCGGAGAGCTCCGCCTCGTTGGCCAGACCTCCGGGTTCGACGATCAGCCAACCGTCCATCGTCCGCTCGCCCATCCGCATCAGCGCGACGTGTGGCAGTGCCAGGCACGCGTCGGTGTCGGCCGGGTCGATCCGGACAAGCAGGCCACCGTTTCGCGATGCGCTTACCGACAGGTGGCCGTGCAACAGAAACGCGAGGCCGCCGAACATCCTCTTTTCTGTGACGGCATCTTCCGCAGCCAGCAGCTCGCGCAGCCGGTTTACCAGATCCTCGTCGTAGGTCATACGCGTCGCGTCAGCCTACCCCGACCTTCGGTTGGGTGTGGCATATGATCGCCGGTCGATTTGGGTGCTCTGAGCGTCGCCGGTGTCGCTGCGCTTGCCGTGGTGGTCGTTTTCGCGTTCGTCCTCGGCGTGTCGGATGCTCCGAACGCGAGCGCCGTGCTGATCGCTTCACGCGGCGCCTCTTACCGCCGCGCGATGGCATTCTCGTTCGTCCTGCACGCGGCTGGCGGTTTGCTCGCCGGTCAGGCGGTCGCGTTGACAATGACGAGCGTCGTACGCGTCTCCGCAGCGCAATTGCCTGGGACATACCTGGCGGGGAGCGTTGCGGGCCTCGTGTTCACGCTGGTCTTGGTGCGTCGTGGGGTTCCCGTGAGCGCGAGCATCGCGATCGTTGGAGGCTTGGCCGGTGCCGCGGCGGTCGAGGCAGGGTGGCATGCGGTGGGCTGGGGCGGCTTTCGCGGCGCGCGTCCCTACGGCGTACTCGGCACGCTACTCGCGATCTTCGTGTCCCCCGTCATCGGAGGCTTGCTCGCCGGCGCCCTGCGGCGTTTGCTTGGCCGTCTGTTGCGGCGCGCCTCACGGGATGTGCTGCGCACGTTGAGGGGGATGATCTGGGTGAGCGCCGGGCTCGTCGGGCTCGCAGACGGCTCAAACGACGGCCAGAAGGCTATGGGACTCGCGACCGGTGTGCTACTCGCTTCAGGCAGCATTCGCCACTTCGCCGTGCCGCTATGGGTGACTGCGACGGTCGCCTTCGCACTTGCGGCTGGCACCGCTTTCGGCGGCCGACGCATCGTGCGCACCGTGTCTTCACGTCTGTACCGGGGCGGGCCGCTCGACGGCGTGGCGGCGCAGAGCGCCTCAGCGGTCGCGATCCTGGGCGCGGGCTTTTTGGGTGCGCCGGTGAGCACCTCGACGGTGGTCGCATCCAGCATGGTCGGGGTCGGCGCCGCGCAAAGACACCGACACGTCCATTGGCCTACGGTCCGTACTGTGATCACCGCGTGGGTCGCCACCGTCCCGGCATGCGCCATGCTCGGGGGCGGACTGTTCGAGCTCGGCCGGATCTGCGGAGCGTTTCCGTGAGCGACGACTCGCCCCACCCACCGGCACGCGGGCCGGCGACACGCCAGTGGTGGCGACGCCTGCTTCTTCCGGCGGCCCCCGACGTGCTCGCGCTCGTGATCGCGCAGGGCGAGATCACGGCGACCGGCCTGGACGCGTTCGCAGCGTGGTCACGCGGCGGCGGTCATCAGGCGGCGAAAGCCATGCGGGCCGCCCGGGATGACGGCTCCTCGGCGCGCCGCCAACTCCTGCTGGCGCTCCAGGCCGCGCTCTCGACCCCGGTCGATCAGGAGGATCTATACACGCTCTCAGAGCGCATCGACCGCGTCCTGGGCGAGGCGCGAAACGCGCTGCGCGAAGCGGAGGTGCTCGGCTGGAAGCCGGACGATCACGCCGGGCGAATGGGGGCGCAGCTGGCGGACGGGACGCGTGCGATCGCCGACAGTCTGAAGCTGCTGGAAAAGGACCCGGAAGCGGCGGGGCGGCTCTCCGACGCTGCGAGCGAGGCCGTACGTCATGTGGAGCGCGACTACCGCGGGGCGATGGCGGAACTGCTCGAGGCAGACGACCTCCGAGCCGTTCTTGCCGGGCAGGACCTCTACCAGCGCTACCTCCGCGTGGCCGAGGCGATCGTGCAGGTTGCGGACCGGCTTTGGTACATCGTCCTGCGCGGCGCTTAGACCCCCACTCACACCTTTGCTCGGATTCGGGTCCGCTCGCGAACGTGTTCGGGCGGCATGATCGGGATGCGGACCTTCGCTCGCCTTGCGCTCTCCGGGTAGGCTCCGCGCGTGCGTTTGTCGTCTGCCGGCACAGTCGCGACCGTCCTTGGGGTGCTCTCGCTGAGTTCCGTCGCGACGGCGCCCGCTGCGACGGCGGGCTGCGCTCCAGCCGGCTCACGCGTCCTGGCCAGCTCTGGAACGGCCCGCCTCTACTCCGCAGCGGGGACACTGTACGGCTGCCTCGGCACCACGAGAACGCGCCTGGGTGCGCTTGCGTCGCGTGCCCACTTTGAGCGGACGCGGGTCGCAGCGTACGCGCTGTCGGGGCGCTTTGCCGGCCTTGACGTCGCCCAGATGGGAATCGACGTGTTCTCGTCGAGCGTCATGGTGATCGATCTGAAGACCGGGCGATCGGTCGCGACGGCGCCGGCGACGAGCCCCGAGCACCGGGCCGAGTCGTTCGTCACCGTGCACGGGATGGTCATCGATCCTGCCGGGACACTCGCCTGGATCGGGGAGCGAAGCGCGGTCGGGGCGTTGACCCCGGTATACGAGGTGCGGACGTTGGGCCGGGCGGGCGATCGACTACTCGATTCCGGCGCACACATCAGGCCCGGTTCGCTCACCCTCCACGGAAGGCTGCTCGGCTGGGAAGACACAACGCAGCGCACTTCGCAGCTCTCGCCGTGACCTGAACATCGGTAGCGCGGGTGGGCCCGGCGCTCACATCAGCGGGGGCCCGGTTCGACGATCGAGCCTTTTGGCAGGGGTCCGTGTACACCCTCACCGCGACATCCGGCCCCGGTGCATTCTCTATACAGAGTGTGGAAGCCGAGGAGCTGGGGCACGGTCACGAACCGGTAGCCGCGCTGGCGGATTGCGTCGATGACATAGGGGTAGGCCGCGAGTGTCTGGCTTCGGTCGCCCCCGCCGTCGTGTGTCTCGATGATCGCGCCGGGCTGGAGCTCGGCGAGGACGCGCTGCTCGATCGCGCCAACTCCCGGTCGGCGCCAGTCGAACGGGTCCACATTCCAGAGAATTGTCGCCATTGCGAACGACCGCGCCGTCGCGACGATCGACCGGTTGGACGCGCCGTAGGGGGGACGGAACAGGCACGGCGTGTAGCCGGTCGCGTTGCTGATCGCGGCGTCCGTGCGCTGCAGTTGGCTCGCGAGATCGCGGGCGCCTGGTAGGAACGGATGACTCCAGGTGTGGTTGCCGAGCGCGTCACCGTCGCGAAGCGAGAGTCGCAGCGTTCCCGCGTAGGTCGCCGTCACCTGTTCGCCGATTTCGAAAAACGTCGCCGGCACGTGGTTTGCGGCCAGCATGTTGACGAACGCCCGCGTGTAGACCGACGGGCCGTCGTCGAGCGTGACCGCGACGACGCGCCGGCGTGGTCCGTGGGCGATCGTCGCGGTTGGACCCGTGGCACGGCAGCCGATTGGGCGGTAGAGCCGTCGACGCGGCGGGCGGCTTGACCCCGTCGACCCGGTCATACCCGTCGACCCGGTCATACCCGTCGACCCAGTCGCGCTGGTCGTGCCGCTAGACCCGCTTGAACCGCTTGACCCGCTCGTGCCACTCGTGCCGGTCATGTCGCTCGGCCCGATCGTGCGGGTGACACCGCCCGACCTGCTCGACGTGTTCGCGCCCCTCGACCCCGGGCCGGTCATGCCGCTCGGCCCGCTCGCGCCGGCGGCCGACAGGCCAGGGACGATTTCGCCGCGCGCGGCGCTCGCGCTGCCTCTGAGCGATCCGGCCACGCAGAGCGCGACACTCAACGCGGCTACGACAGCACGAACGCGCGACGCGGCCACTCAGCCGATGCTAGTCGCTGCGGGCCGGTTCGCGCCGGCTCAGGCTGCTAGACGCCAGTCGGCCGCGCGGTCCGTCGCGGGCACATGGCGAACGAGCGTCCCGGTCAGTCGCTCGATGCGTCGCGGCAAACCGGTGTGGAGCTGGCGCAGCGAGCTCGCCGCTGCGACCGGCGCCGCCAGCTCGAGACGTCGGGGCAAAGCCTCACCGGCCACGGCTATATCGGCGCGGCGGTTTCCTTCTCTCACCGGCAGTCCGGCAGCGACAAGCTGCTCCGTCACTCGTGAAGCCTCTGCCTGCGCCGCCGGCCCCGATCCGGCTGGCACGAGCAGCGTGAAGCGCGCACCGTGCGTCTCCGCACGGTGCCGCAACCCCGCCGTCGAGGCTGACGGCTCGCTCGAGGGAGTGAGAACGAGAACGTGTAGACCCGGGTGACGGCCGGACGCAAGATCCGCGCCCGAAATGCCTGCGCCAACCGGACTGCCACGGTGGAGAGAGGAGAACCGATACATCGCGAGGATTGTCGAAAATGACGGGTGCATGCGGCATGGCCCTGCGTCCAATTTCACGAGGCCGGGTTTCGCCGGTTGGAAAGTCGTCGCCGGCAGCTGCGCCACCCTGCAAGAGGGTGCGGGCTCGGCCCGCAGGGCTCTGCGGAAGGGCCGGGCGGCCAGCCCCGTAGCGGCATGCGGGCTGCCAGGGGTCCCGTACCGTGCCGCCAGCGCTCCTGCTAGTTTCAACCAGGGGAGAAGGGTCGGCGATCCGAGGAGTGACCCCATGCGGACGACGTTTCCCGACTTCGGTCCGGTGTTGGAAAGTGCGAAGCGGCGCCGCGGCGCGGTCGCTTTGCTTGTGTTCTCATGCGTCGCGCTGGCGATGATCGCCCCGAACAGTGCTCGCGCGGCGGCTGCGGTCGCGTTCGCGCCCGCGCAGGCGATCGATGCGCCGAATCCTCTGCACGCCGTCAGTTGCCCGTCCACGTCGCTGTGTGTGGTGACGGGCGCGATGAGCCACGTGCTCGTCTCGAGCGACCCCGCCGGATCGAACTACGCGAAGGTGACGATGCCTGGCGCCGGCCAGTCGATCAACGGCGTCTCCTGTCCGACAAGTCTGTTCTGCGTCGCTGTTGACGGCGCTGGAAACGCCTACGTGTCGAGCGCTCCGGGCGCGGCGACGGCCGCTAGCTGGACCGAGATCCCCAACGTGGACGGAAACGGAGCCGCGCTCGAGTCCGTCTCCTGCCCGTCGAGCACCGCTTGCGTGGCAGCAGGGTATGACGGAGCCCTGGTCTCGAGCGACGCTGGAGCACACTGGACGCTCGTGACCGGGACGTCGAGCGAGCACTTGACGGGCGTTTCGTGCCCGACCGTGAATCTGTGCGTCGCGGTCGCCGACAGCACGACGGCGCTCACGATCAGCGCCCTTGGCGCCGGCGCCGGCGCAAGCGTGATCACCGCGCCGAACGCGGACAGCGTCAGCGGCGATCGATTCACGGGCGTTGCCTGCCCGTCGAGCGCGCTCTGCGTCGCGGTGGACAACGTCGGCTGGGCTCCAGCGTCGACCGACCCGGCGGGCGCGGTTTGGGATCCGGTCGCCGGTGCGGGCTACGGGCACGCGATCGGAGGCGTGGACTGTCCCGTGGTGGCCCTCTGCCTGGCTGTCAACGCAGGCGGCAGCGCTGCGTTCTCGACCGATCCCCAGTCTGGGCCATCCGCGATCTGGTCGCTCGACGGGACCACCGTCGACATGAGCCCGCTGAACGCCATTGCGTGCCCGCAGAGCGGCTTCTGCGTCGCGGTCGATCAGAACGGGGGCGTGAGTCTCGGTACCGGCGCGCGGATCGCGGTCTCGCTTGCCGGCGCAGGATCCGGAAGCGTGAGCGATTCAGGCGGATACATCTCATGCGGGCTGACGTGCGGCGCCTACTACGCGGCTCGATCGACAGCGACGCTGAGCGCCTCGAGCGGTCCGGGGTCGACGTTCGTCGGTTGGAGCGGTGCCTGCTCGGGAACGGGGTCATGCACGATCACCAATGGGGAGGCTGGGTCGTCGCAAACGGTTACCGCTACGTTCAAACCGCCGGCCACGGTGACGAAGCTCACGAAGGCGACGCTCAACCGCTACGCCCACACCGCACGATTCGTTTTCAGCGCAACCAACAGCCCGACGGGATTCGAGTGCGAGTTGCTCAAACGGGAGTTCACGCCGAGGTTGCGCGCGCCGGCCAAGCCCAAGCAGACGCCGCCCGTCACCTACCACCCATGCCGCTCCCCCAAGGTCTACCGGCATCTGACGCGCGGCGCCTACACCTTCTACGTCTACGCGGTTGGGCCTGGCGGAACCGCTCCGACCCCGGCGTCCTACCCGTTCGGGCTCAAGAAATGAGGCGCGCGATCGGCGCGGGCGCGACAATTGCCTCGTGGGCGGATCGCAGCGACGACTGAGGTGCGCAGCGTGGTTGGGAGCCGCATCGGCGACTGTCGCGATCGCGGCCTGCGGCGGCACTGGCGCCCCGACACGACCTAGCACCTCGCGCGCGAGCTCACCGGTTGCGCTCGGACGCCGGCTCTACGTTAGCCAGGGCTGCGAGGACTGCCACTCTCTGGATGGCAGTCGCGGCACCGGCCCGTCGTACAAGGGCCTCTACGGCAGTCGCGTTCACCTCGCGAGCGCTCGCACGGTCATCGCGACCGCCGCCTACCTTACCGAGCACATTGTGGACCCGAACGCGGTGACGGTCAGCGGCTACCCCGGCGAGGTGATGGCCGAGGCGATCGCGGGCGATCACCTGGCGAGCAAGCCGTCTGAGGTTCGCGCGCTCGTCGCGTTCATCAGGAGCTTGAGGTAGCTCGGCAAGATGGCCTTCGGTCGACAGGCCGTGGGGTAGAGTCGCCGCGTGGTCCGGCGTGCCCTCGCGATCTCGGTGTTGCTCGGAGCGCTCCTTCCGCCGGGAGCCGCGGCTGGACGGCAGCTCTCGCAGGTCAGCGGCCAGATCGACGCGACGAACGTTCACTACAGCTCGACGCTTCTGAGGGTCTCGCCGGTGAGGACCGGCGTGAGCTGGCGGGTGATCGATCTGAATGACGAGATCGAGCTCGTCAACCGCAGCCACGAAACGGTCACCGTTTTCGGCTACGACGGCGAGCGCTACGTGCGCATCCTCGCCGGCGGCGCGGTCCAGGTGAACGAGAACTCACCCGCCTACTACCTCAACCAGAGCTTCTTCGCCGGCGGTGTGCAGCCGCCGCCGAACGCCACCGCACGCGCGCAACCGGATTGGGTGACCGTCGCCAAGACCGGCTCGTTCGTCTGGCACGACCATCGAATCCACTGGTATTCGAACCGCACCCCCTACATCGTCAAGGACGTTCACAGGACGACGCTCGTGTTCCACTGGAAGGTGCCCTTCGAGGTGGGCGCGGTCCGCGGCGACCTCTACGGCAAGCTCGTGTGGATCGGAGAGAAGCCGGTGAGCTTTCCGATCGGCGCGATCATCGCGTTCGTCGTGCTCCTGATCGCTAGTGTTGCGTTCGTGGTCGTTGTTCGCAGGCGTCGCGCAGCTCCGGGAGCCACGCCCAAGCCGAAGCGGGAGGCGTGGTGACGCGCCCACCGCGGGTGCTGGCGGTCGGCGCGCTTGCCGGCGCCGTCGGTTGGGCGACGACGCACGGGATCGACGGCGGCACGTTCTTCATGGCGCCGGCGCTGCTGCTGGCGTTGCCGTTGCTCTTCGGCCGCTACGTCGGCGAGGAGCGGATCCTCGCGCTGATGGCACCGCGCCGGCGGGCGCCGCAGCGCCGTCCGCCTAAGCGGATCGACTTCCCGCGCCGGCCGCGGACGCTCCGCCGTAGAGCAGGCGAGCTGATCGCTCGCTCGCTTGCGGTGCGACCGCCGCCGCACCTGCGCACCGCCTAGTCGCGCTCTCCTCTACCGCTCGCTGCGGCACGGGGGCGCATGCCCTCGTCCCCCTAGTGAGAGCAGGAGAGATGCCCACACGCATAGGCCGCTGCGCGGCTGCGCTTGCGGTGGCGCTCGGCGTCATCGCGATGACGCCTGCCGCCGCGCTCGCTCACGCCCAGCTCCTCGGCACCCAGCCGGTGTCGGGAACGACGCTACGGAGCACGCCGCGGGAAGTGATCTTCGAGTTCAACCAGTCGGTCGGGGGGACCGCCGGAGCGGTTCGCGTCTACGACGCAGCCGGTAAGCAGGTCGACAGCGGCAACGTCTCGCATCCGGACGGCAACGAGCACTGGATGGGAGTCGGCCTGCCCGCGCACCTACCGGACGGCACCTACACCGGGACCTATCGAGTCATCTCGGCCGACACGCACATCGTCTACGGCGGCCTGGTGTTCAACATCGGCCACGCGAGCAAGACGTCGCAGTCGGTCGCCGGACTGATCAACCGGGGCAAGGCCGGTCCGGTGACGAACGTGGTCTCCGGCGTGGTCCGTGCGCTCGACTACGTCTCGCTGTCGCTGCTGATCGGAACGTTGGCGTTCCTCGTTGTCGCGGTCGCTCCGGCCGTACGGAAGGACGAGCGGCTACGCGACGCATTCGGGGGGTTGTTCGCGATGCGAATCCGCCGGCTGCTCTGCGCGGCAGTGCTGCTGGGCGTGGTCGTGAGCGTGCTCGGCGTTCTGTTACAGGGGGCCGAGGCGGGCGGGGTCTCGCTCTGGTCCTCGCTGCGGTGGAGCATCGCCTCGAGCACGCTCGACAGTCGCTTCGGTTGGGTATGGGGCATCCGCGCGATCGTCTGGCTCGCGATCGCCGGAGCCCTGATCGCGCGGCGCCACCGCGTGGGCCGAGCGCTCGTCGCCCTCGGAGCGGCCTACCTGGTGATCACCCCGGCCCTCGCCGGACACGCCAGCATCCAACCGCCCGTCGGCCTGTTCTTCCCGTTGGACGTGCTTCACGTTACCGCGGCGAGTTTCTGGGTAGGTGGAATCGCGACGATCGTGTTCGCTCTACCCGCAGCGACGCGGGTGTTGGAACCGGCGGCGCGAACGCCGCTGTTGCTGTCCGTGCTGGCGCGCTTCTCGCCGCTCGCGCTGGCGTCGGTTTGCGCCATCGCGCTGACGGGCCTGGTCGAGGCCTACATCGACGTTCGCTCGCTCAGAGCGCTCACGAGCACGACCTACGGCGCGCTGATCCTCGCGAAGACGGCGCTTCTGACCATCCTGATCGCGCTCGGCGCGATCAACCGTCAGCGCATCATCCCGGCGCTCCGGCGGCTGAGCGCCGCCACAGCAACCCCGGGGGGGATGGGCGTCCTGCTGCGCGCCACCACCGCTGCCGAGCTGACGGCGATGGCCGCGGTGTTCGGGGCGACGGCCGCGCTGGTCGCCTACGCGCCGCCGATCGACGCCGCTAGCGGTCCGTTCTCACTGAACACGCCGTTCGGCGCAGCGGAGCTCGAGATCTACGTCTCGCCGGCCCGCATCGGACCGAACGCGATCCATCTCTACCTGATCAACGCCAAGACCGGCACGCAGTTCACCGCCACCAAGCAGCTCACGGTGACCGCCGAGCTGTCCTCAAAGGGCATCGGCCCACTGGTGCTCACGCCGTACAAGTCTGGCCCCGGCCACTACACGATTCCCGCGGCGATCCTCTCGCCGGCAGGCACCTGGACGATCGACATCGTCGATCGCGTCTCGCTTTTTGGCGAGTACTCAAAGCAGATTGAGGTGGCGATCCGGTGACTCGGACGCCGTCAACACGATGGCGATCCGGGCACTCGGACGCCGGTCCACGAGCTGGCGATCCGGTGACTCGGACGCCGTCAACAAAGGAGCAGAACAATGAAGCGCATCGCAGCGATCGCCACAGCGATCGGGGCTCTCGCCCTCCCCGCGGCCGCCGCGGCACACGTCAGTCTGCACCCGAACACGGTTCCCGCCGGAGCGTTCGTGACGCTGAATGTGCGCGTCCCGGGGGAGCAGCAGGGCGCATACGCGTACAAGGTGGTCATGCAGCTCCCGCCCGGGTTCACGGGCGTCGACACCGAGAACGTGCCCGGCTGGGCAGTGCACGAGACCATCACCAACCTGAAGGTGCCGATCAAGACGCCGGACGGGCCCGTCAACCAGGAGGTATCGGAGATCACGTGGACGGGCGATCGCACGGCGCTCGGACGCCTCGACAACGGTGTCTTCGTGCAATTCCCGCTGTCGATCGCGATGCCGACCAACATCGCCGGTCGCTCACTGACGTTCAAGACGATCGAGTACTACAGCAACGGCAAGAACGCCTACTGGATCGGTCCGCCGAGCGCCAACTATCCGGCACCGACGCTCAACATCACGAAGGCGGGGGGAGTGATCGAGGACATCGCGGGCGGCGAGGCCGGACCGACGCCGGGCGAGACCGGGACGCAGGCGGCGACGGTCGTTCGCGCAGCGAGCGGCGGCACGAGTACGCTCAGCGTGATCGCGGTGTTGCTAGCGGCGCTGGCGCTCCTGCTCGCGCTCACCGCAACGTCGCGTCGCCGCAAGGCCTGACGAGACGGCGCGGACGGCTCAGCAGGGAGGCTTGCCTGCTTCAAACGCCCGGAGGCAGTGCTCCGAGCAGAAGTGGTGCGTCCTCCCAGCCGACCGCGTCCGCAGCGCCTTGGCTCGATCGACCCGCATCCCGCACACCGGGTCGGTCGCGCCACGACGCACGGTGAGCCACCAAAGACATCCAAAGACGAGCAGCGCGATGACGTCCAGCACCAGCTTGTAGTCGAGCGCGACGGAGCCGAACACGTTGCTGCGCGTTGGGCGCGCTCCCGTTGGGATCAGCCCGACGGCACCAAACAACAGATCGACGATCAGCGCGGCCCCCACCATCGTTACGAACATCAGCGCGACCACCCGGAGCGCATAGCCGGCGCCGTAGTACTTACGGTAGATCGCGACGATCGGCAACACGATCAGGTCGGCGAAAATGAACGCGACGACCCCGGCGAAGCTGATCCCCTGACTCCAGAGGACCGCCGCGAGCGGGACGTTGCCGACCGAGCAGACGAACGACAGGACCGCGATCAGCGGACCCACGAACGCCCCCCAGATCGTGCGCAGCGCTCCGGTGGAGCCCGTGAGGAAGAGCGCCCGGAAGAAGCTGGCGGGTAGCTGCGCGGCGAAGCCGGCCAGCAGGAAGCCGGTTGCGATCTCCTTCCACAGCATCTGCCAGTCCCCGCGGAAGTTGTGTGCCACGTCCGACCAGGCGCCAACGTCGGTCAGTCGCGCTCGCCAGCTCACTAGTCCTGCGGCGCTTAGGTGCTGGTGGCCGCTGTCGGCTGCGGCGGCGTGCTCGCGCGCCCGCGCTTCGAGCCGTGGCGAGACGAAGAGCCGCAACAGCAGCGCCATCAGGCCGATCATCACGAGGCCGCCGATGTACTCGGCGAGCGCGAACTGCCAGCCGATCAGGACCCACAGGACCAGCCCGAGCTCCCAGACGAGGTTCGTGGACGCGAACTGGAAAGCCAGCGCGGAACGCGCGGAGGCGCCCTTCTCAAAGAGGCTCTTCGCAACGGCGACCGCGGCGTAGGAGCACGAAGACGACGCGGCGCCGAGCCCCGTAGCGGCCGCCAGCGGACGCACCCCCGAGCCGCCGAGCGCCCGTTCGACGCGCTCGCGCGGCACCCACGCCTGGACGATCGCGGAGATCAGGAAGCCGAACACGAGCGCCCACCAGACCTCCCAGCCCATCAGGAGGGCTCCGCGCAGTCCGTGCCAGATGAAGGTCAACACAGCGGCCATGAACACAGAGAATGCTCGACGAGGACCGGGACTGCATCGATGGCCCGGACGCAGATCACGTTTCGCATCGAGTCGCCTCCGCCGGCGCCGCAGCCGGGAACCCGCCTGACGCTATGGTTGCGCCCGATGGCTGATCCGGCGGTCACGACCACCCTGACGGAGCTTCCCGACTCGCGCGTCCGCGTGCAGGCGCAGGTGAGCGCCCGCGAACTCGCGACTGCCGTCGACTCCGCTGCTCGGGTGCTCGGCAAGAACCTGCGGCTCGCCGGCTTCCGCAAGGGCAAGATCCCCGCCGCGGTGATCATCCAACGGCTGGGCCGTGATGCGGTGCTCGATGACGCTGTCCGCGAGCGCCTCAGCCGCTGGTACACGCAAGCGCTCGGCGACTCGGGGATCGTGCCGGTCGGCGACCCCGACATCACGCTCGGAGAGCTCCCGGAGGATGGTGCGCCGTTTGATTTCACGTTCGAGATCGGCGTGCGACCGACCGCAAAGCTCGGCGATTGGCGCGGCCTCGAGGTCGCGCGACGCGAGCCCGCCGTGGACGAGGAGGACGTCGAGCGCCAGCTCGAGCAGGCGCGCGAGCGCCTGGCGCGCCTGGAGACCGTCGAGCGTCCCGCGCGGCGCGGCGACTTCGTCGTGATCGACTACGCCGGAACGATCGAGGGAGAGCCGATCGACGGCGGCGAGGCGCGCGGCCAACTCGTCGAGCTCGGGGCAGGCCGTCTGGTGCCGGGGTTCGAGGAGGGTCTCGTCGGGGCCACAGCGGGCGAGCAGCGGAACGTTGACGTCACGTTCCCCTCCGACTACAACGCCACCGAGCTGGCCGGGCGCGCGGCGAGGTTCGCGATCTCGGTCAGCGAGGTGCGCGAGAAGCAGCTGCCGCCACTAGATGACGACTTCGCGACAGACGCCGCGGGTCTCGACACCCTCGACGAGCTCCGGGCGGAGATCCGTACCGGGCTGCTTGCCCAGGACGAGGCCAGCATCGAGCGCGAGTTCCGCGGCGCTGTGCTCGACGCCGCGGTGGCGGTGTCCACCGTGGACGTTCCGGACTCCCTGATCGACGCCCGCAACCAGGAGACTTGGGAGCGTACGCTCCACTCGCTCGAGCACCGCGGACTCGACAAGGACGCCTTCCTGCAGATCGCCGGCAAGAGCGAAGACGAGGTCCTCGCGGAAGCACGACCCGACGCCGAGCAGTCCCTGCGTCGCGAAGCCGTGCTGAGCGCGATCATCGCCGCGCAGGGCATCGACCCGACGCAGGACGAGCTGCTCGCTGCCGTCATCGAGCGCCTGCCGCCCGAACAGCGGCCGAAGAGCCCCGCCGAACACTCGAAGCTGATCGAGCGTGTGCGCAAAGCCGGCCGCCTGAACGAGTTGCGCGAGGACCTCGCGGCCGACCGCGCCCTCGAAGAGCTCGTCGCCGCTGCCAAGCCGATCTCGCCGGCCAAGGCAGCGGCCCGCGCAAAGCTCATCCTCCCGGGCGCCTAGACCAACCATCCAGGCCGGCGCGGCCAGGCCTGCACCGGGGCACGTACCTACCCCGACCGCCGATTGCCCCTTGGTAGACTCGGCCCGGAGGCGGTGCTGGTTGCACTTGCCAGGAGGAATCGAGCCGGGCAAGCGAAACAAGGCGACACGATGAGCCCACTGATCCCGATGGTCGTAGAGCAGACGTCGCGTGGCGAGCGGGCGTTCGACATCTACAGCCGCCTGCTCAACGAACGGATCATCTTCCTCGGGACTCCGATCGACGATCAGATCGCCAACCTGATCGTCGCGCAGCTCCTGCACCTCGAATCCGAGGACCCCGACAAGGACATCTCGCTCTACATCAACTCGCCCGGTGGCTCGGTTTACGCAGGTCTGGCCATCTACGACACGATGAACTTCATCAAGCCCGACGTGCAGACGATCTGCGTCGGCATCGCGATGTCGATGGGCGCACTCCTCCTCGCGGGCGGGGCGAAGGACAAACGTATGGCTCTTCCCAACGCAAAGATCCTCATCCATCAGGTCAGCTCAAGCTTCCAGGGCCAGGCGACCGACATTGAGATCCATGCACGCGAGATCATCGACGTTCGTCGCCGGCTCGACGAGATCATCGCCGAGCACACCGGCAAAACGGTCGAAGAGGTCAAGAACGACACCGATCGCGACTACTTCATGAGCGCCGAGGAAGCACGCGAGTACCACATCATCGACCGCGTCATCTCGGAGCACTGACCTACCGCACGCCCAGCCATGGCCCGACCGACCGACTCCAACGAGCAGCTCCTGTGCAGCTTCTGCGGCAAGTCCCAGCGCCAGGTGAAGAAGCTGATCGCCGGGCCTGGCGTCTACATCTGTGACGAGTGCATCGATCTCTGTAACGAGATCATCGACGAGGAGCTCGTCGCCCCGCCGACGTTCGACATCTCCGCGCTACCGAAGCCGCGCGAGATCTACGACGTCCTCGACGAGTACGTGATCGGCCAGGAGAGCGCGAAGCGCACCCTGTCGGTCGCGGTCTACAACCACTACAAGCGCGTGCAGATGATGCACGCCGAGGACAGCGAGATCGAGCTGCAGAAGTCGAACATCCTGCTGCTCGGCCCGACCGGCTGCGGCAAGACGCTGCTCGCCCAGACCCTCGCGCGCATCCTCAACGTCCCGTTCGCGATCGCTGATGCGACCGCCCTCACCGAGGCGGGCTACGTCGGCGAGGACGTCGAGAACATCCTGCTCAAGCTGATCCAGGCCGCCGACTACGACGTCAAGAAGGCCGAGACGGGGATCATCTACATCGACGAGGTCGACAAGATCGCGCGCAAGGCCGACAACCCGTCGATCACCCGCGATGTCTCCGGCGAGGGCGTCCAGCAGGCGCTCCTGAAGATCCTCGAGGGAACCTCCGCCTCGGTCCCGCCCCAGGGCGGGCGCAAGCACCCCCACCAGGAGTTCCTCTCGATCGACACGACGAACATCCTCTTCATCTGCGGCGGCGCGTTCGCCAACCTCGACAAGGTGATCGAGCGGCGCATCGGCCACAACGGCGTCGGCTTCGGCGCAGCGATCCAGGAGAAGCGCGGTAAGGACGAGGGCGAGATCTTCGAGCAGTGCCTGCCGGAAGACCTCGTCCAGTACGGCCTCATCCCCGAGTTCATCGGCCGCCTCCCGGTGATGTCGGCAGTCCACCAGCTGACCCACGAGGACCTAGTCGCGATCCTCACCGAGCCGCGCAACGCGCTCGTCAAGCAGTTCCACCGCTTCTTCCACTTCGACGGCATAGAGCTCGTCTTCTCCGACGACGCCCTCATCGCGATCGCCGAGCGCGCCCTGGAGCGCGAGACCGGCGCCCGCGGCCTGCGCTCGATCATCGAGGAGGTCCTGCTCGAGGTCCAGTTCGAGCTGC
>CAYQZU010000022.1:0-14325 GCA_964422115.1 uncultured Solirubrobacteraceae bacterium
GAGCGCCGCCTCGACAAGGCGGAGGTCACTGGTTCGAGCCCAGTATCGCCCATAGAGACCCCTGCAAACACTGCGGTCGGGTGTGCCGTGAAGGTCACGAAAGCTCGCGGCGTGCGTACCCCGGTGCGACCCGGAAAGGCGTGGCAATGGGACTTCGCGAGTCTCAACCCGACTGCTAGGCTCGCCGGCCTGGGCAGGGTAGGGCATGGCAAGGCGGTGGCAGGGCTCGGCTCCCCGCGACCTAGGCGAGGAGTTCCCTTCCGGTCGCGCCGCCCGCGCGAGCGTATCGGCGGCATCTCGCCGCTGCCGGCATCGTGCTTTCGTCGTCCAACGCCATCGAGCTATGGCTTCCATTGCACGATGTCGGAGGCGCCGATTCCGATAGTGAATTGGATCGCTTTGACGCCAATGCCGACCGGGAGTTGGAAGACGACGCAGCCGTTCTCGGAATTGCCTGGGAGCAGCGTGAACACGCCAGAGCTGAAGTTGGTGCATTCGGCGACCGAGTCGAGGTCGGCCGTGTATGCCTGCGAGTCGGTGCCGATCACCGCGGCGTCGCTGTTAGCGTAGTCGGTGATGGTCGCAGCACTCAGGTTCTCCAGGCTCATATCGACGGCGACGAATCGATCGCCCATGTTGGGTGTGTTGAACTCGTCAGCGCCGGTCGCCGGGTCGATGATTCGCGTCATCGTGACGGCGAGTGTGTCGCCGGTGTAGTTCTCAACGTCGAGGGTCGTACCGATCGTCCCCTGACCCTGGGCCTCGCCGACTGACGCTGCGCGGGCCATCGATCTTCCGCCACCGCGTTTCGCCACGACCTGAAAGCGAATCGTCTCGCTACTCCCCGTGGTGTTGGCTGGAACGCCGGCCGTGGTTGACACGCCACCGGACGCGCAGCGAAGTGTCTTCGGGAAGCCGGCGATCTTTCGTGACGTGGTGATCGTGCACGTCGTGGCGTGCTTGTCCTTGACGACTAGGTTCACTGTTCCGCCGGCTGACAGCAGGCTCGTCGGCGTCGCGGTGACCGAAACGACCACGGGCTTGACCGTAGCCGCGCTGGCTACAGCCGTAACCCCCACAAGAACCGCTACGAGAAGGGCTGAGCGAAGCATCGCGTGATTGTGGCGCACAACGAGCCGCGCCGCTCAGCTGAAGGACTCAGGCTCCCGTGGGTGTTCAACTTCCTTACAGAGTATGAGCGGCGTGAGCAGCAGCGGCGCTTACATACGACCAACGCGGCTACGGCGACCCAGGCGAGCACCACCTCCGCTGAATTGGCGCCGCTGGTGGGCATTCTCGCCGCGGGAGTCTATGGCCTGGGTACACGCCAATGCTCGACCGCGCTCGCGTGGTGCATACCCCGGTGCGACCTTTTGCCTGCAAAACCGCTCATTTGCAGGGGTGTCTTAGCCCAGTATCGCCCATGGAATTGGCCTGTCCGCCCTGCCGCTCTGATCACGATACGTTGTGGGTTCTGTTCAAGTCGTTCACAGGGGAGAGCACATGGCTGAAGTCGTCGTAATCGAGTTCTCGTCGCCCAACGCGGTCGAGATCTACAACAGCGTGAACAAGGAGCTCGGCTGGCACGGTGTGCCGGACGAAGCGGCCTGGCCGGCGGGCATGCTCAGCCACGTCGCGGCGGAGAAGGGCGACAAGCTCATCGTCGTCGAGGTCTGGGAGTCGCAGGCCGCACAGGAAGAGTTCATGCACTCGAAGCTCGGCCCGGCGTTCGGGGCGGTCGGCGCGCCGCAGCCAGCGCGGGTCGAGTGGTTCAACAAGGTCATGGACGCTCACACGCACGCGCACTGAGCGCCAGTCAACCGTCGGCGCGCCGACTGAGCTTGGGTACTGCGTCGGGAGCCCGGCGCAGTACCGACGCGCGCCGGTCGCGGTGGTGAGCTAGTAGCGCGTTATGCGCAGCGGCGCGCGGACGAACGACGCGCTGCCGTTGAAGCCGTCGGGGCCGTTGGGCTGCGCGACGATGAGGTGGTAGGAGCCGGCGACCGTTGCAACGCGGCCGAGGTGCGTCGAGGCGCCCTGGTAGCAGTACAGCCGCGCCGGGATACTCCCGTGGAGCGTCACCGACCCGCCTTGTTCGGCGACGAGCGTGGACAGGCGGGCGACGCACGATGCGTTGTGCCGCGGGTGCGTATCCGAGACCACAGTGAGTGCGTAACGGCCGGCCGTCAATCCGACGGCACGCACGGTCACGGTCGATCCGACGTGAGCGCTGGTTGGCGCGCTGACGATCGCCGGGCCGCTGGCCAACGCGCCGGCCGGCGCCGCTGCGGCCGCGAACATGGCACCCAACAACCCGATCCGCAGCATTCGATTAGATCCCTTCACCACGGCGGCCCCCTGTCGTCTCGACGCGATCTACGCTCTGCGCCTGGAAATTAGCGTGCTCACCGGGGCGATGAAAGCACCCAAAGGTGTCGCCGGCGCTCACCGCGGGGCGCGTCGCGTCCTCCCGCGTTACTGGGGCGGACCGCTGGTGAGCGTGACGGATGCTGTCTGGCTCGGCCCGGTCTTGGCGTGGTAGCTCAGCTTGATCTGGTCGCCCGGGTGATGGTGGAGGATCAGCTGCGTGAGGTTCGCGGGGCTTGTGACGCTCGTGCCGTCGAGTGCGGTGATCGTGTCGCCGGAGGCCAGCGCGCTGCCGGCCGCGGGCGTTCCGGAGAGGACCTGAACGATCGTGGCGCCGGTTGCGGTGCTGCGGCCATCGATCGTCACGCCGAGGAATGGTGTTCCTCCGATGTGAACCTTGCCGGTGATCGTGCCCGTCAGGATGTCCCGCGCGATCGTCTTGACCGTGTCGATCGGGATCGCGAAACCCCGGCCGCCGGCTGATTCGAACTGGAACGTCGAGGACGCGGCGGTGTCGATTCCGATCACTCGCCCGGCGCTATCGACGAGCGGGCCCCCGGAATCACCGGGCTGGAGATCGCCGTCGAGCTCGATGAGGCCCGTCAGATGCTCGGAGCTCCCGTTCGGATCCCCCGCTGTGATCGACTGGTTGACACCGCTGATCCGGCCCACGGCGGCGCTCGGCGTGCCGCCCGCCCCCCCGGCGTTGCCGATCGTCGCGACGCGCTGACCGACTGAAAGCGAACTCGAGCTTGCGAGGCTGACGGTTTGGAGGTTCGAGGCATTCTCGAGCTGAAGGACCGCGATGTCGTGGCCGTAGTCGTAGCCGATGACTCTCGCGGTATAGGTCTTGCCGTTGCCGACGTCGGTCGCAGTGATTTTCGTGGCGCCGACGATCACGTGGTTGTTTGTGATGACTTCGCCGGACGACGTCACGACCATGCCGGTGCCCGCTGCGGCGCTCTGCTGGTAGCCGAGCTGTGTATTGATGTCGACGATCGCCGGATCGACCTTCTTGGTGATCGAGCTCGCGACGTTGCCGGAGCCGCCGCCGAATCCTCCGCCGCTTGCGGACGAGCCGCCATTGAAATGGAACGAGCAGCCACTCGAGGTGCATCCGCCGGTGAAGCCGTTGCCGCCGCCGGGGAATTGCGGGTTCGCGTTCGGAAAGTGCGCCTGGCCGCCTGGCCGGCTTGCTGTCGAGCGCGTCTTGGGAGTGGACGACGCCGTCCACGCGTAGTGGCCGCCGACGACGCCGACTGCCACGCCGAGCACGACGGCCAGGAAGGCGAGAGGTCTGCTGGCGGTTGGCGTTTTCATCGGCACAAGTTGACACCCGCGAGCTTGGGGCCGCCTAACCGTGAGATAGCCGCAACATAAATCTCTCGGTGGCTGCCGTCGCCGCGGGCGTCGCAGTACGCCGTCGCTAAGCTCACGACTGGGTCCCGCCACGCCCGGGACAGCTCGCGTCACCGTGCTCGTGGGGAGGGAGGAGGAAGATGGAACTCGGGGCTCGCCGACGCGATCGGCGAAATCGCCGGCTGATTGTGCGCCGCCGACTCCTCGCCGGCGTCCTCGCGGTGGCGATGGCGCTCGCAGCCTCGGTGGCGTGGGCGGCAGCGGGGGGCACCGGTGGCACGACCGGCGGAAACGGGCCGACAGGTCAGACGGGCCCGGCCGGGTCGATCGTTCCGCGGCTCACCACGGCTCAGCTCGCCGGTCAGCTCATCATCTACTCCTACGCCGGACTGCGCCCGCCGCGCGGCCTGATCGCGAGGATCCGCGCCGGCGACGCGGCGGGCGTCATCTTCTTCGCGGACAACGTCACGAGTGCTCGCCAGCTCGCCGGCGTTGCCGCTGAACTCCAACAGGCGAGCGCGAGCAGCCCCATTCACGTGCCGCTCCTGCTGATGACTGATCAGGAGGGCGGGCTGGTCCGTCGCCTTCCGGGCGCCCCTCGACGATCGGAGAAGCAGATCGGGCAAAGTGCGGTGGGCGCGATGCTTGCGGCGCAGGCCGGTGCAGGCGCCGCGGCGAACCTTCGCAGCGCTGGGCTCAACGTGAACCTCGCTCCGGTGCTCGATGTGTACCGTCAGGCCGGGAGCTTCATCGATCGCTATGAGCGCTCATACAGCAGCGACCCGGCGGTCGTGACGTCGCTCGGCGCGGCTTTCATCGCCGCGCAGCAGACCGGCGGCGTTGCGGCGACGGCCAAGCACTTCCCTGGGCTCGGGGCCGCCGCGGCGGGCCAGGACACCGATGCGGGCCCGGTCACGCTCGATGTCTCCGCGCGCACGCTGCGAACGATCGACGAGGCGCCCTATGTGGGCGCGATCGGTGCGGGCGTGAAGCTCGTGATGGTCTCCTGGGCCGTCTACCCGACGTTCGGCACGACGCTGCCGGCCGGTCTGTCGAGGGCAGTCATCCAGGGAGAGCTTCGCGGCCGCCTGGGCTTCTCCGGGGTGACGATCACCGACGCGATCGGCGCCGGCGCGCTGGACGGCTACGGCGGGATCGGACGCCGCGCTCTGCTCGCGGCAGAGGCGGGCGCCGACCTGATCCTCTGCTCCGGCGTCAACGCCAACGGCAACGGACCGGCACTCGGAGGGCAGGCGTTCGCAAGCCTTCGGCGGTCGCTCGAGAGTGGCGCTCTTGACCGTTCGACCGCCGAGACTGCGGCAGGTCGCGTTCTCGGGTTGCGTGCCGCTCTCGCCGGCTGAGAGCTCGCGCGTGTGCCGGGCCGCTGAGATCAGAGCCGCACGCAACACGGCCGCCGGCCGGCTGTAGGCGCCGCTGGCCCACCGTCAGCCACGGAACCTTTGCCGTGCCGGTTGCGTCATGGCTAGAATGCCGAGCTGCGGAATGCGAACGAGCACTTTGAAATTGGTTGTCTGCGCCGTGATCGGGCTCGCGTTCGTGATCGGTGTGGCGACCGCGACGGCCGACAGCACGGGGACGAGCGGCTCGACCGCCGTCACGGGCCCGACCGGAACGAGCGGCCCCAGCGCGGCCACCGGTCCGACCGGAAGCACCGCTGTGAGCGGACCACGGACGAGCGTTGTGGAACTGCCTCCAACGCTCATCCATAGCGGCGCACATCCGCTGACCCTGAAGCTGAACGGAGCTGCGGTTTCCACCGGCGCCCAGCCGACGATCAGCCCGAGTGTGGCCGGGACGTGGACCGCTTGGGGTGACCATGAGACGTTTACGCCATCCACCTCTTTCGCGCCGTGCGGGAGCTACCGGTTGACGATTCCAGCTGCGACCGCCGCGGCCGGCCGGCCGCCCCTCGGTCGGAGCGAGGTCCAGAATTTCACCGTCGCATGCCCGTCGGTGAAGGCGCTTCAGGAGGCGCTCGCGCGCCTCGGCTACCTGCCGTACAAGCTCCAGAGCTTCGCGGGCGTCGATCTGAACGTTCCGCTCACGATGGGGCTCGCTGCTCAGCGCGCCTACGTGCTACCGCATGGTTGGCTGCGCCACGCCTACGCGAACACGCCTCCGCTCGCCGCCGGCACGATGGACCCGACGACGACCGGCGCCCTCTGGGTCTGGGAGGAGAACCACGACATCCCGACCGGTACGGCTCCCGACGCTGCGATCTGGGCGCGGCTGATCCGCGAAGAGGCCCTGGGGGCGGTGAACCCGCGGCCATACACCTGGGTGACGGTGACTGAGAACACCTCGCCCGAGCTGCTGAAGGTTCACGAGAACGGTCACGTTGTGATCACGACACCCACGAATACCGGAATCCCCGGCCGCGCCACGCAGACCGGCGCGTTCCCGATCTACGTCCGCTACACCGCGACCACGATGAGCGGCACGAATCCCGACGGCTCGCACTACAACGACGCCGGCGTTCCATGGGTCAGCTACTTCAACGGCGGCGACGCCGTTCACGGCTTCCCGCGCGCGACCTATGGCTCACCGCAGAGCCTCGGCTGCGTCGAGCTCCCGATACCGACCGCCGAGAAGGTCTATTACAAGCTGGCGGTCGGCGACATGGTCGTCGTCAGCGACTGACGCAGCAGCGCGCGTAGCGCGGGGCGGCGTGCCTAGAGCAGCCCGGCGCGCCGGCACTCGGCGTCGATCGCCCGTGACACCGCGTCGGTCTGCCGGGCGTGCGAGGCGCACACGGCCTGTGCGTGAGCGCCGCACGCGTCGACGGGGACCGAGCCGCCGACGACGCCGGGAACGCTGGCGGCGATGCAGCCGGGCCTCGTTGGAGCGGTCCGATCGCCGATGGTCAGGAGAACCAGGAGTGCGATCGTCACGGTCGTGAGCAGCACCGCCACGACCGCCACGGTCCGCTCGCGCTTGCTGAGCTGGTAGAGCGGCGTGGAGGTGCGTTTCCAGTGTCCTTCGAGCGGCATCGCCGGCGGACCTTAGCGGCTTCGCGCGCAGCCCGGGCGATCACCGGATGCGCTCCGATGCCCGCTTTGCGTCGCGGCGGCGGGCATGGGCGACAGCGTGGCTAAGCACCGGCCGCGATGTTTGTCCGTCGGTACAAGATCGGCCATTACCGCCCTGGATAGGCTCGCTGCCGTCGTACTACCCGGGGCGGGAAATTCCGTCCTGTCCTTGGCGAACGAAAGGTTGGACACATATGAGCTGGCTGATTCCGGGCGACAATGCCTGGCAGCTGACTGCAGCGACGCTCGTCGGTCTGATGAGCGTGCCCGGTCTCGTCGTTCTCTACGGCGGGGTGATGCAGAAGCGCTGGTCTGTGAACTCGATGATGATGGCGTTCATCGCGTTCGCGCTCGTGCTGGTCGTCTGGGTGCTGTTCGCCTACAAGATGGGGTTCGGCTCGCCGATTCACTTCTTCGGGGCCAAGACCGGGTTCTTCGGGAACCTGCTGGGTAAGCCCGGTTCGATTCTGACCAGCGGCGCGCTGATCGGGCAAGGGAACATTCCCGAGCTCGGTGCAGCCGGAAAGTTGGCGTTCCCGCAGTCGACGCTCGCGTACTTCCAGTTCGTGTTCGCGGCGATCACGCCGATCCTGGCTCTCGGATCGGTGCTCGGGCGCTTCAACTTCAAGGCCTGGATTCCGTACTGCATCATCTGGATTCCGGTCGTGTACTCGACCAACGCGTTCCTGATCTGGGGCGGCGGCTTCTTCGCCCAGCATGGCGCGCTCGACTTCTCCGGTGGCTACGTGATTCACCTCGCCGCCGGCGTTTCGGGCTTCGTCGCAGCTTGGGTGGTGGGTCCGCGACTTCAGCGTGACCGCGAGATCGACGCGCCGAACAACCTGGCGATGGTCGCGGTCGGAGCCGGGCTGCTGTGGCTCGGATGGAACGGCTTCAACGGTGGAGACCCGTATCTGGCGAACTCGATCGCTGCCGCAGCGGTGCTGAACACCAACCTCTGCACCGCGGTTGCCTTCCTCGTCTGGGTTGCCTGGGACTACATCACCGGTCGCAAGCCGAGCCTGATCGGCAGCGTCAACGGCATGATCGTGGGACTCGTGGCGATCACACCCGCGGCGGGCTTCGTGAACGGCTGGGGCGCGATGATCATGGGTGTGATCGCGAGTACGTTGGTGTACTTCGCGCTCAACTACCTGAGCCGCCTGCGTCCGTTCCGAAACGTCGATGACACGCTCGGCGTGATCTACACGCACGGGTTCGCCGGTCTCGCAGGCGGTCTGCTCGTCGGCATCTTCGCCAACAAGGCGTTGGGTGACACCGTGGGCGGACTGATCTCGGGCGATGGGGGCCACCTGCTCGGTTGGCAGGCGCTCACCGCCCTGTGGGTGATCGTCTTCACGGCGATCGCGACCTTCGTGATCCTGAAGCTCATCGCGCTGTTCGTGCCACTGCGCATGAGCGACGAGGACATGGAGGCCGGGGACGTCGCCGTTCACGGCCACGAGGTCTACCCGTCAGACGTGCCGCACCTCGGGTTCCCGAACGGCATGCCATCCGCGCCGGTGCCGGAGGCCGCCGGCTAGGGACGCGCCAGCCGCGTCAAGGACCGGACGGCGGGAGGGGGCAGGCGCCCCCTCCCGCCGCGTCCGGCCCGCATCTCAGGCGTTCGGCGCCACAACACATCCGCACCGCCGCAGCCGCTCGGCCAGCGGCGAAGCGGCGCCGCCGCCGTCAAGCCGGATCATGTCGAACTCTCGCAGCGGCTCGGGCGGGGGCCCGTTGCCGGCGGTCACGAGCACCGCGCGCGGGCCGAAGGTCCCAAGCGCAAGGCCCGCGTCGAGCAACCACCAGTCAGGTGGCTCTGGGACACAGACGAGCAGAACCGCGGCCGCGTCGAACGCAGCGGCCGCATTCCCGCCACCGAGACGGCTGATGATGCCGCGCCGAACCGCCCCCCAGTCCGCCTGCCCGACCCCCAACTCGGCGAGCACTGCGGCGACCGGCTGCCGGGCCTCGTCGCTTGGAGCAAAGACCGCGACAGCGGTCGGTGCATCGCCCCGCAGCAGCTCGACCGTCACGTCTTGCGCGGATCGCTCCGCGCGGTTCCATCCCTGGCCGTGGGCGAGGTCCACCGGATCGAGCCGTGGGCCTTCAAGGATCTGAAGCGTCGACTCGCGTGGCTCCCAATCCTGGTCGCCCAGCGTCAGCCGATCGCCGCGCGACCAGGGCTCGATCACGGTGCGGCGAAGCTCACGCTCGTCGAGGTTGAACACGCTCGCGCGGTGCCGCGGTCGGCGCACGGTCACGTGAAAGGGCATCGGGCGCATCGTACGTCAGGCACCGCCCGGAGCGACCGCGGCTGCTGTGTACGCTGCGGTGGTGGCGATCGCGACGACGCTCTACAACGATCCGGCGTGCCCGTGGGGGTATTCCGCGAACCCGTGGCTGAACGTGCTCCAGTGGCGCTACCGCGGTCAACTCGACTGGCGAATCGTGGTGATCGTGCTCCGCGAGGAGCCGATCGGTGAGCTCACCGGGCACACGCCGACGAGATCCGCGCAGGGCGCACGCGTGTTCGGCGACCGTTTCGGGATGCCGGTCGCGCCACAGGCACGCCCACGCTTGATGCCGACGGGGCGGGTCTGCCGTGCGCTCGTCGCCACGCGCCTTGCCCACCCGGGGCGTGAGTTCGCAGCGATGCGCGCGCTTCAGTTCGCATGGTTTAACACCACCGAGCTGCTCGACGAGGACGACGCGATCGAGCGCACCCTCGCCGGCGTCCGCGGCATCGACGCTCACGCTGTGCTCGCCACGCTCGACTCGCCGCAGGTCAGCGCCGCCTACGAAGCCGACAAGGCGCAGGCAAGGACCGCAGCGGGGGGCGCGACGCACTCCCAGGGCAAAGCCGCGATGGACGGGCCGCTCGTCCGCTACACCGCGCCGTCGATCGTCTTCGAGCGCGACGGGCAACGCCTCGAGGGTGGCGGCTTCCAGCCGATCGAGGCCTACGACGTGTTGATCGCGAACCTCGACCCGGAGCTCGAGCGCACGCCGCCGCCGCCGGGACCGCTGCCGCTGCTCGAATACTTCTCGGACGGACTCAGCACGCAGGAGGTCGCGGTGCTGCTGACCGCGGGGTTGGACGCTGTCGACCGCCCCAGTGCGGAGAGCGAGCTGATCGCGCTCGCGGCGCAGGGCGCGATCACGCGCGAGGCGCTCGGCGACGACGCGCTCTGGCGCGTCGCCGGCCAGGCGTAGCTCCGCGGTTGGGTGAGCCCACCGGCCCGATCAGTTGACGGACGGGTCGGACGGCATCCGCGCCAGCAGTGCGTACGCGCCGCCCTTACGCGACAGCGTCGTCGACCACAGCAGCGTCGAATCGGCAAGCCACAGCTCGTCCTGCGCGAGCTGCCCGACGATCCACGCCTCGTGCTCGAGCTCTGAGTCGAGCTGACCAGGTCCCCACCCGGAGTGGCCGGCGAACACCCGTGCGCGACGCACTCCCGCTTCGAGATCGGACAGTTCGCACGACGCTGACGGCAGGCCGACGTCGCCCATGATCAGGAGCGCCGCGAGCGAGGGGTCAGCGAACTCCGCGAGGACGACCGCGCTTTCGGGCGCAACGGGTCCGCCGCAGTGAAGTACGGCTCCCGGCTCGGCGAGCTGCTCGAGCACCGGCGCGAGCACCGCCAGGGGCGTGTCGAGCGGGCGGTTCAAGACCAGCCCGAGCGCGCCCTCGTCGCTGTGCGCCGCGATCAGGACGACGCTCCGCACGAAGTTGGGATCGATGAGCGACGGAGCGGCGATGAGGAGCTTCCCTTGGAGCGAGTCCAACACGCCACTCAGCGTACCCCGCGCTCGGGCTGCGAACGGTCAGTCCCGGGCCCCTGCTTGGGGCGGGTAGGATCGCTGCGACGATGGCGATCCGCGTTCACCTTCCGGACGGTAAGGAGCTCGAGCTCGACGACGGCGCGAGCGGAGCGGACGTGGCGTCGGCGATCGGCCCCGGCCTCGCTCGCGCCGCGCTCGCGATCGAGGTTGACGGCGAGTTGCACGATCTCGCGGCACCTGTTCGCGACGGGGCCAAGGTCTCCATCCTCACCAACAAGAGCGCCGGTGCACTGCCGTTGATTCGCCACGACGCGGCTCACGTTCTCGCTGCGGCGGTCACCGAGCTCTACCCGGGCGTGAAGATCTCGATCGGACCGGCGATCGAGAACGGCTTCTACTACGACTTCGAGTTCCCGGAGGGCGTGAAGGTCTCGGACGCCGACTTCGCGGCGATCGAGACCCGGATGCGCGAGCACGTGAAGGCTGGCGAGCAGTTCGCGCGCGAGGACGTGCCGGTCGCGGTCGCGCGCGAGCGCTTCGCCGCCGAGGGCCAGGACTACAAGGTCGAGCTGATCGACGACCTGGTCTCGGGAAGCGGGGTGCAGACCGTCTCGCTTTACACGAACGGGCCGTTCACGGACCTGTGCCGCGGACCGCACGCGCCGAGCACCGCGACGGTGAAGGCGTTTGCGCTGCAGTCGGTCGCAGGCTCCTACTGGCGCGGCGATTCCAATCGTAGGATGCTCACGCGCATCTATGGCACGGCGTTCTTCTCGCAGGAAGAGCTCGACAACCACCTCGCGCAACTCGAGCTCGCGCGAGCGCGCGACCATCGCCGCCTCGGGCGCGAACTGGGCCTCTTCCACTTCTCGGACCTCGCCACGGGCAGCGCCTTCTGGACGCCGCTCGGCACGACGCTCTGGAACACCGTTCGCGACCTGATGAGCGAGCTGACCGCTGTGCACGGCTACACCGAGGTCAAGACACCGCAGCTCTACGACGCCGAGCTCTGGCAGATCTCGGGCCACTGGGAGAAGTACCGGGAGCACATGTTCGTCACGAACGACGCGGAGCATCCGCTCGGCCTCAAGCCGATGAACTGCCCTGGGCACTGCACTCTGTATGCGATGGAGCGCCACTCCTATCGCGAGCTTCCGGTGCGGTTCTCCGAGCCGGGCCTGTTGCACCGAAACGAGCCCTCGGGAACGCTCCACGGACTGCTCCGGGTGCGGCATTTCGCCACCGACGATGGTCACATCTTCTGTACCGAGGAGCAGATCAAGGCCGAAGTGACCGATTTCATCGCGTTTGCGCGCGAGGTCTACGGGCTGTTCGAGCTCGAAACGCGCTTCGAGCTGTCCACGCGCCCCGCGGTCAGGATCGGCGACGACGCGCTGTGGGACCGGGCTGAGGCCGTGCTCGCGGAGGTCCTTGCGGAGGCCGGGATCGACTACCAGCTGAATCCCGGCGACGGAGCCTTCTATGGGCCCAAGATCGACATGCACATGACCGACTCGCTCGAGCGCTCCTGGCAGCTTGGGACGGTGCAGCTCGATTACAACGCCCCGGAACGTTTCGACCTCACCTATACCGGCGCCGACAACGCGGAGCATCGCCCGGTGATGATCCACCGTGCGATTCTCGGCTCGCTCGAGCGCTTCATCGGCATCCTGATCGAGGACCGCGGCGGCGTGTTACCGGCCTGGCTGGCGCCCGTTCAGGCGATCGTGCTGCCGATCGCCGACCGCCTGACCCAGGCCGCCGAGGAGGTTGCCGCGACGCTCCGTGGCGCCGGGGCTCGGGTTGAGGTTGACTCACGCAGCGAGTCGGTGGGGCGCAAGATCCGCGAGGCCGAGCTGCGCAAGATCCCCTACATGCTGATCCTCGGTGAGCGCGAGGCGGCCGACGGCACCGTGTCGGTCCGAGAGCACGGCGGTGACGATCGCGGAGCGGTCGAGGTCGCTGCGCTGGCCAGCGAACTGGGCGAGTTGACACGCACCCGGGCGCGGTGAGCGAGGGCCGTAGCCCTACGAGCTAGCGACCGGCCCTCGCCAGCCGCCTGGCACCTTGCTATGCTCGCTCGCGTTGGCAACAACCTTGCACACGCCGCCTCGCAGCCTGCCCACCGTTTGACGCGAGCGCGCACGCACTAGTGCCGGTCCCTCGTAGGTTTGACCGGCGCCCGCCCGAGCGGGACCTCACCCGGATCAACGAACGTATCCGCGTGCCCGAGGTTCGCCTGATCGGCGACGACGGCGCGCAACTCGGCGTGATGAAGATCGACGACGCGCTGGCCTACGCCCAGGAGCGTGATCTCGACCTCGTCGAGGTCGCCCCCGAAGCCAAGCCGCCGGTCTGCCGGGTGCTCGACTACTCGAAGTACAAGTACGAGCAGGCCCAGAAGGTGAAGCAGGCGCGCAAGCACCAGCAGCAGATCACGATCCGCGAGATCAAGTTCCGCCCGAAGATCGCCCAGCACGACTACGACACCAAGAAGGGCCATGTCGAGCGCTTTCTGCGCCACAAGGACAAGGTCAAGGTGACGATCATGTTCCGCGGCCGCGAGGTCACCCACCCGGAGCGCGGCGTCCTGATCCTCGACCGCCTGGCGGAGGAGCTGGCCGAGTTCGCGACCATCGAACAGCGCCCGCTGCATGACGGGCGCAACATGACGATGATGCTCGGCCCGTCGAAGGCGGTGCTGGCCGGCCAGTACGACAAGGGCGCCATCGCCAACGGCGACGGAGCGGTGGTTGCGCTGGTGGGCGGACCGCCGAGCGTCTCCGAGGTCCCGAGCAACGGTGCCATCCCGTCAGCGTCCGCCGCGGAGCAGGCGCCCCAATCGGAGATGCCGTCGGCGGGGGTTGGCGAGACGCCGGCGAGCGAGTCGGTGCCCGCGGCCGCGGTGCCGGTCAGCGACCCCGAGCCTGCGGCGGTGGCTCCCAGCGAGCCGGTCGCAGTTGCGCCCGCGACCGAGGATGTCGTCGGCGAGCCTGCCGCTGCGGTCGCGAGCCCCGCACCGGCCGTGAAACCTGCGCCGAAAGCGAAGCCCGCCGCGTCGAAGCCCGCCGCGGCCAAGGCGAAGTCGCCGGCAAAGCCGGCGGCGAAGCCGGCCGGGAGCGCCTCCAAGGCGGCGCCCAAGCCGAGGGCGACCGCCGCGAAGGCGAAGGCGACGCCGGCAGCGAAGCCCAAGGCCACAGGCTCCTAGCGCCCTCGCGGCGCTGCCCGAATCGACTTCGCCCGCCGGGCCGACGCGACCCATACCTGCGCGCCCGATCCGGCGCGCCGCCCGTCCGGTCGGCCGATCGCGCGAGTCCCGACGTCGGCGCCGTCCTGCCAGCGCCATTTCACGCCGACGCGCGTGCCTCTGCCATACTCCCCTGCTGCTATGCCGAAGATGAAAAGCCATTCCGGCGCGAAGAAGCGATTCAAGCTGACGGGGACCGGGAAGGTCCGCGGCCATCACGCCTTCACGAGCCACATCCTCGAGAAGAAGTCGGCGAAGCACAAGCGCGCTCTCGGCCGGCCCGCGATGATTTCCGACCACGACGCGCCGCGCGTCAAGAAGCTGCTGGGCGGCTGAGATGACACGCGTCAAGCGCTCGGTCCACGCCAAGAAGAAGCGTCGCGCAACGCTCGAGCTCACGAAGGGCTTCCGCGGCGAAGCCCACTCGAACTACAAGCGGGCCAAGGAAGCGCTGATGAAGGCGGATTCCTACGCCTACCGCGACCGCCGCAACCGCAAGCGCGACTTCCG
>CAYQZU010000023.1:0-11096 GCA_964422115.1 uncultured Solirubrobacteraceae bacterium
CGCGACCGCCGGGACCACAACCCGGAGCTCTACCAACTGAGCTACGCCCACCAAGCGGCTGCCAGTGTAGATGGTCACGGCGCGGCGACGGGCCGCAGCCCCCTGCGGCTGGGCTGGTCTCGCGCCTCCGGCTCCGCGCACCGGCAGGTTCGGGTCGGCCTTGTTGGCAATCGCCGGCTGGGCTAGATCGCCGGCAGGGTGCGGTCGGGCGGTGCGTCGAAGTCGATCAGGGGCCCGAGCGGGACGATGCGGGTTGGGTTGATCGAGCTATGGGTCATGTAGTAGTGGCGCTTGATCTCGTCGAGCGCGACGGTCTCGGAGACGCCGGGGCGCTGGTAGAGCTCGCGCGTGTAGGACCAGAGGTTCCTGTAGTCGATGAGCCGACGCAGGTTGCACTTGAAGTGTCCGACGTAGACGGGATCGAAACGGACGAGCGTTGGGAAGAGGCGCCAGTCGGCCTCGGTCGGTTGTTCGCCGGCGAGGTAGCGGCGCTTGCCGAGGAGCTCGTCGAGCCAGTCGAGAGAGTCGAAGAGGGCGAGGACCGCGTGCTCGTAGGCGTGTTGGCGGCGCGCGAAGCCGCAGCGGTAGACGCCGTCATTGACCGTTTCGTAGATGCGGCGGTTGATGGCGTCGATCTTCTCGCGCAGCGGCTCCGGGTAGAGGTCGGGCCCGCCGGCGAGCGGGCTCGAGTTGAACATGCGGATGATCTCGCTTGACTCGTTGTTGACGATTCTCTGCTCCTGGCGGTCCCAGAGGACGGGGGCGCTCAAGCGACCGTCGTAGCCGGGCCGGCTACGCTCGTAGGCCTCCGCAAGAAACGCCATACCCTCCACCGGGTCCTCGTAGCGGCCGCCGGTGAAGGCCCAGCCGCGCTCATCGCGGATCGGATCGAGGTAGGAGATTCCCACCGCCTGCTCGAGACCCTTCAGCTTGTGCACGATGATCGTGCGGTGACACCACGGGCAGGCCGAGGCGACGTAGAGGTGGTAGCGGCCCGGCGTGACGATCTGGGCCTGCTCGCGAAAGACCGACTGCGAGCGTTCGAAGGCGCCGGGGAGCGCTGCCTGCGCCAGAGGACTCATCCCACGCGATTATGCCGGGCCGCGCGCTAGTTTCAGCGTGGATGAACGAGGCGAGAAACGAGACCGCACGCGTCGAGGCCTTCAGCGACGGGGTCTTCGCGGTCGCGATCACGCTGCTCGTCCTGAACCTGCACGTCACGGCTGCGCCCGGGCAGCTAGCAGCGGCGCTCGGCCGGGAATGGCCCTACTACGCGACGTACGTCGTGAGCTTCCTGACCATCGGGATCATCTGGATGAATCACCACGCGCAGTTCGAGCGGATCGTTCGCGCGGACCGGACGCTGATGGTCCTGAACCTCCTCCTGTTGATGTTCGTGACGCTGATCCCGTTCTCCACCGGTCTGCTCGCCAAGTACCTGGACACCGCGTCCGACCAGCAGGCGGCAGCCGCAACCTACGCCGCCTCGCTCCTGGCGATGGCGCTCAGCTTCTTCGCCACGTACCTGTGGGGGACGCGGGCCAAGCTGTTCAGCGAGCAGGTTCTCGCGCGACACGCGCGCTACCTGATCGCGCGCAACAGCGCGGGGCTGGCGGTCTACGTCCTCGCGATCGCGATGGCGTTCGTCAACGCGACCGTAAGCCTCGCCCTATGTGGCCTCACGGCCGTTTTCTACCTCTCTCCGGGCAGGCGCCTGGACTGAGAACGAAACCGGCCCCGCAGGGTCTCCCCGCCGGGGCCGGCTCCATATCGCGTGTCCCCGCTGTACAAGTGGGGTGCAAGTCTGTGCAGCGCCGCCCCCGCGGCACGCTCGGAGTGATCGACCGGGGCGCTGCTGGCACGCAACCTTTCTAGACGGATGGACGAGTCCGCACGCGGCTGACCGCGACGCGCGACGCACCGAATCCACCGGGCGGCGCGCGTTTGGCGACGGCTTCGCCCGACGTCGACAACCAGCCTCGCCGGCGGTGGAGCGCCGGCGGCGCTGATCGACCGGCCGATCGGCGATTGACACTTGCCCCCGGCGCGTCAAACCTCTGCAACCGTCGCGCCGAAATGGGGTGTTCTGAGGTGGATGGCGGCGGCTGCACTCATCTTCCCCGGTCAGGGAAGCCACAGCGAGACGATGGCGGAGGACCTGCGCGACACGCAGACGATCACCCGCGGCCTCGAGCTGCTCGACTACGACCCGTTTGAACGCCTGGCACAAGGAACCCGCTACCAGCAACCGGCGGTGTTCCTCTGCTCGGTCGCGCGCTGGCAGATCGAGCAGCCTGAGGGCATCGTCGCTGCGGGCCACTCGCTCGGGGAGTACGCAGCTCTTGTCGCCGCTGACGCGGTCGACTTCGAGCCGGCATTGCGGCTTGTGGACGAGCGGGCCAGTGCGATGGCGGACGCGGCCGCGCTGACGCCGAGCGGGATGACGGTGTTCCTGAAGGGGGATCCGGAGGCGATCTCAAAGCTTGCAGCCGAGCTCGATCTGATCGTCGCCAACGACAACTCGCCGGGACAGGTCGTCCTCGCGGGCGCCGTGCCGGCGCTCGAGCAGGCCGAGGAACGCGCGAAAGCGGAGACGGGCGCCCGCGCGCAGCGGCTCGGCGTGAGCGGAGCGTTTCACTCACCCCTGATGGCGCCCGCGGCGGAGCGCCTGCAGGCGGCGCTCGATCGCACCGAGTTTCGCGAGCCGCGGATCCCCGTCTACTCCAACAGCAGCGTGAAGCCGTTCACCGATCCGCGTCGCGAGCTTGCGGAGAACCTGCTGCTGCCGGTCCGCTGGCGCGAGACACTGCTCGCGTTCCATGCGCTCGGCGTCGAGGACTACATCGAGCTCGGGCCGGGACAGATCCTGACGGGCCTGGTCAAGCGGACGATCCCGGTCGCATGAAAGCCGGAATCCTCGGGATCGGCGACGCGCTGCCGCCGCATGTCATCACCAACGCGGACCTCGTCGCGCGCCTGGACACGAGCGACGAGTGGATCGTCCGGCGCACCGGGATGCGCGAGCGACGGCACATCGAAGGCGACGAGACGCTGGCCGATCTCGCAGCAGCGGCCTGTGCCGCCGCGCTCGATGACGCCGGCACCCCGGCCGCGAGTGTCGACCGGGTGATCGTCGCGACGTTCACACCCGACCAGCTGACGCCGGGCCTCGCCCCCGCCGTCGCCGCCAAGCTGGGGGCCGATCACGCCGGGGTGATCGACATCAACGCCGCCTGCACCGGGTTCCTCTACGGCCTCGACCAGGCGGCAGCGCTGGTCGAGAGCGGTCGCGCTCGCAACGTGCTCGTCGTCGGCGCCGAGGCCCTCTCGCGCGTCACCGACCACGAGGACCGCGGCACGGCGGTGCTGTTCGGCGACGGGGCGGGGGCGGTGCTGGTCGGTCCGATCGAGCGTGGAATCGGCATCGCCGGCTTCGAGTTCGGCTACGACGCGAGCCTCGCGTCGCTGCTCTACGCGGACCGCGACGAGGGGGTGCTGCGGATGGCCGGCCAGGAGGTCTACCGCCACGCCGTCGCACGCATGACCGAGGCCAGCGAGGCCGTGCTGGAACGGCTCGGGATCGACGCCGCGTCGATCGACTACTTCGTCCCCCACCAGGCAAACGCGCGGATCGTCGGCGCGGTCGCCGACTCGCTCGGCGTTCCGCACGATCGCGTGTCGTTCAACGTGGAGTGGACCGGCAACACATCGGCCGCATCGATCCCGCTCGGGCTCGCCGCGGCCAATCGAGAGGGCAAGCTGAAACCGGGCGCGCTGGTCGGGATGGTCGCGTTCGGCGCCGGGTTCGTCTGGGGCGCGGGAATCGCCTCGTGGAAGGAAGGCGCCGGCGCCGACGGGGTGCGCGACGCGCGAAAAGTCAAGACAAGGAGCACGTGATGGCACAGGTGACGGAGGAAGAGGTTCTGGAAGGCGTTCGCGCCGAGCTCGCGGAGCTCAAGGTTCCCGGCGCGGCCGACGCGACGATGGAGACGGAATGGCGTGACCTCGACATCGATTCGCTCGAGCTGGTCGAGCTCGTCACCGCGCTCGAGGACCGCTTCGGGGTAAAGATCGCCGACGGCGAGCTGCGCTCGATCGCGGGGGTCGGCGACGCGGTCCGCCTGACGCTGTCGCTCGCAAACGAGCCGGCGAGCGCGTGAGCACACCGCTCGCAGCAGCGCTGAGCGCCCGCGCGCAGCAGACGGCGGGACTCCCGTGAGCGTCGCGATCACCGGTCGCGGCGTCGTAACCTCGCTCGGCGAGGGCGCCGACGCGTTCTTCGACGCCCTGGTGGCGGGGCGCTCGGGAATCGTCGATGGCCTCTCGGCGGCGACCGCGTTCGACCCCGAGCAGCACATCGACCCGCGCGCGGCGCGCCGGATGGACCGCTTCACCCAGTTCGGGCTCGTCGCGGCACTGGAGGCGGCGGCCGAGGGAGCCGTCTCCGAGTGCGACCCCGACCGCGTCGCGGTGCTGCTTGGCACCGGCGTCGGCGGCCTGAACACGCTGCAGGAGCAGCTGATCTCGTTCCTCGAACGCGGCGAGCGCGGCGTCTCCCCCAACTTCGTGCCGATGATGATGCCCAACGCGGCCGCCGGTCATGTCGCGATCGCGCTCGGCATCCACGGGCCGGGCTTCTCGGTCGCCTCAGCCTGCGCGACCGGCTCGCACGCGATCGGCGAGGGCATGCGAATGATCGAGCGCGGCGCGGCCGACGTGGTCGTCGCGGGCGGCAGCGAGGCGGCCCTGACGACGCTCTGCATCGCCGCCTTCCGGCGCATGGGAGCGCTCTCGACCGAGGGCGTGTCGCGGCCGTTCGATGCCCGCCGCGACGGCTTCGTGATCGGCGAGGGCGCAGGCGTGCTGATCCTCGAGAGCGAGGAGCATGCGGCGGCGCGCGGCGCGAAGGTTCTCGGCCGCGTCGTCGGCTACGGCGCCTCGAACGACGCGTTCGACATGGTCGCCCCCGACGAGGACGGTCGCGGAGCTCAGATCGCGATGCGCGGCGCCCTCGCGGATGCCGGTGCCTCCCCCACGGACGTCGATTTCATCTCCGCGCACGGGACCGGCACACCGTTCAACGACCGCATCGAGACGCTCGCGATCCGCGAGGTGTTCGGCGCCGACGCGCCGCCGGTCTCCTCGACAAAGTCGGCGATCGGCCACCTGCTCGGGGCGGCGGGCGCAACCGAGGCGATCGTCTGCGTCGAGGCCCTGCGACGCGGCATCCTGCCGCCAACGATCAACTACGAGGTCCCCGACCCCGACTGCGACCTCGACTACATCACCGAGGGCGCGCGCGAAGCTCCCGGGATCAAGCTCGCGATCTCGAACTCGTTCGGCTTCGGCGGGCAGAATGCCTGCCTGGCGATCGCCGCCGCCTGAACTCGACACGCGCGACAGCTACGCTAGGCGGCATGTTCGCCCACGGGTCGTCGGGAGCGCACGAGGGTGGCTGAACGCGCGCTCCAGCTGGTCGGGAGCGGCGCCGGCCGCGACCCCCATTCGCGCAACGCGACGGAGGAGTCGATCCTCGCCGCCGCGCGCGCGGCCCTGCTGGAGGAGCCCTATGAGCGGATAACGATCGACGGCCTCGCCAAGCGCGCGTTCGTCAGCCGCACCGCGGTCTACTTCTACTTCCCCAACAAGCGCGCGGTGATCGACCGCCTGATCCAGCTCGCCTTCAGCGACATGTACGCCGCGGCGGAGCCCTACCTCGACGGCGAGGGCGACCCGCGTCGCGACATCCACCGCGCACTCGCGCAGACCGTCGCGGCCGTCCACCAGCACGCCCCCGTGCTGCTGCTCGCCGCGCGCCTCTCGGGCCAGATGGACCGTCTCCCGGCCGAGTGGGAGCCCTACATCATGCGGCTGCGCAACGCCGCCGCCCGGCGGATCCGCCGCGACCAGCAGCGCGGCCTCGCGCCCGACGACATCCCGGCCGGGACCTCCTCGCGCGCGCTGCTCGCGATGGTCGAGGGCCAGATCGTGCGCGAGGTCGTGATCGGCGGCGGCGACGCGGACGAGTCGGTCCGCGTGCTGGCCGAGCTGTGGTGGCGCGCGGTGTACTTCAGGCCCTCGTAGGTGTAGGCCTCGGCGCATGCGCCGAGGCCCCGATCGTTGCATGCAACGATCGGCCGGGGCGCGCATGCGCGCCCCGGGTCCGCTCAGAGCGGCTTGCGAGCCTTCAGCTGGTAGACGGCGGTGTACCCCACGTCGAAGCCGTGGCGCGCTGCGCGGAGGTACAGGCGCCAGATCCGCAGGCGCTCGATGCCGGCGAGGCGCTCGGCCTCCTCGAGGTGCTCATCGAGGTTGTCGTGCCAGCAGCGCAGCGTGTCGGCGTAGTCCTTCATGAAGCCCTCGACGTGCTCGGTGTAGAAGCGGGCGCGCTCGAAGGCGAGCTGGGTGCGGGAGAGCAGCAGCGGGTGCCCGTCGGGGAAGACGTAGCGCATCGTGAACTTGTCGACCGTCGGGTCCTCCTCGGGACGCATCAGGCTGATCGCGTGGTTCAGCACGAGACCGCCCGGCTTGAGGACGCGGTGCAGCGCCTGTGCGTAGGTGTCGATCTGCTCGATCCCGACGTGCTCGGCCATGCCGATTGATGAGATGGCGTCGAACGGCTCGTCGGCGAGCTCGCGGTAGTCGGCGATGCGGATCTCGACCTTGTCGGTGAGGCCGGCGTCCTTGACGCGCTGCTGGGCGAGCTCCGCCTGGCGGGTCGAGAGCGTGATACCGGTGACGGTGACGCCGTACTCGCGCGCGGCGTGCATCGCGAAACTGCCCCAGCCGCAGCCGACGTCGAGCAGCCGCTGACCGGGCTTCAGCTCGAGCTTCTTCGCGATCAGGTCGAGCTTCGTGCGCTGGGCCTCCGCGAGCGTCTTTGCACGGCGGGGCCTTCCAGGCCCAGCTGAGAAGACGGCGCAGCTGTAGGTCATCGACTCGTCGAGAAAGAGCGCGAAGAACTCGTTGCCGACGTCGTAGTGGTAGCGCACCGCCTCCTTGTCGCGGCCCGGGCTGTGGCGCTCACCCTTGAGGATCAGCTCGCTGTTCGGGCGCCGGGGGATACCGGCGGGTGCCGCAGCGAGGGCGAGCGCCGCGAGCAGGCGGGCCTTGTCCTTGTTCGCGATCGGCGGTGGGATCCAGTCGTCAACGACGATGAACGCCTTATCGAGGTCGTCGCAGTCGAGCGAGCCCTCGACGTAGGCGCGGCCGAGGCCGAACGGCCCGGGTGCGCGCAGTGCGTGCGCAAGGGCAGACGGGGCGCGGACGTAGAAGGTCGGCGAGTCGGGCTCGGTCGCGGCGAGCCTGCCGCCGTCCCAGAACTCGAGCGCGAAAGGGCGCTCCGGGATGACGCGGGCGAGCTCGCGCAGAAGCGGTCGGCTGACTTTGATCAGTGCCACGCCGAGAAGCCTATTTAGACGAGCAGGCCGTCGTATATCTAACCCTGGAGTTGAGGGTTAGAGTCGTGGATTGGGCAGTGTTCCCGGGCGTGCTGCAGCGCCCGAGCGCGCCGGCGGGCGTTATGTCAAACGTGGCCGCGGGTCCGCTCAGGCGGGGGTCAGGATCATCACAGGGATCTTGCGCTCGGTCATCGCGTCGTACTTCGCGAACATCGGCGAGCGTTCGGCCATATGCGTGAAAAGACGGTGGTGCTCGTCCCCTATCGCCTCGCTCGCGATCACCTCGATCGTGCCTGCACCGACCTCGATCTTCGTCTTCGGGTGAGCCTTCAGGTTGAAGTACCAGCCCGGGTGGTCGGGCGCCCCGCCCTTGGAGGCGAAGATGACGTAGCGGCCGTCGTCCTCGAGGTAGGCGAGTGGGTTGACCCGCTCGACACCCGTCTTCGCGCCCCTGTGGTGCACGAGCACAAGCGGCATCTCAGCGAACGCGCCGCCGACGCGACCCTCGTTCGCACGGAACTCATCGATGACCTGCGCGTTGAAGTCTGCCGGAGCGGTTGACATGGCTTATCTCCTCGGGCGTTGGCGGTCGGCCTCTGCTCGAAGTGTAGGGAGGGCGAGGATGCGCTCGGCTGCGGCGAGCACGCGTCCCGGAGACCGTGCGCTACCGTGACGCATGGCTCCGAGCGCCCAGGGCGAGTCGTGACGCTGAGCGCGGACGAGCTGCGTCGCCGCCGGCGCGCTGCGCTGCGACGGAATGCGGCTCACCGGCGTGGCGCGCTCGCGGCCGGGTTGGCGCTTGCGGTTGCGATCGCCGTGGTGGTCGTCATCGTCGGGATCGCGCGCGACCCGACGTTACCGCGTAGCCGACCACGACACGTCGCGGCGCTCTCCGCTCACTCGCGGGCGCCTGCAAGATCCGCCGTGGGGACGCGTGCCGCAGGACGAGGCGCGGTTCGCGGGACGGCCTCGCCCGGTTCTCTGCCGCAGACCATGGCCTTTCCGTCCGGGCGGAGCGCTCAGTTCAAGAGCCTGATGGCGTCGCTGTGGGCCGGTGTCGTCACGAACTCGGTGAAGACCGCTCTTCCCGCCTTCTTCCCCGAAGGCGCATACGAACAACTGAAAGCGATCTCCTCGGCGAGCGGCGACTGGAAGGACCGGCTGGTCCACGACTACCAGCTCGACATCGCTGCCGCGCACGCCCTCCTCGGCCGCGACGCTTCGAGCGCGACCCTGCTCCGGGTCAAGGTGGTCCGCAGCTACGGCCACTGGATCGCCCCCGGCATCTGTTACAACCGCGATGGCTACTACGAGATGCCGAACGCGCGCGTCGTCTACAGCGAGAACGGGCACGTGCGCTCGTTCGGGATCGCATCCCTGATCTCGTGGCGCGGCGTCTGGTACGTCGTCCACTTCGGCGCGATCCTGCGAGCCAGCGACGTCGGAATGGTCGACGATCCGGCCGCCGGACCCGGTGTGTCCGCGTACTCGGGGACGTGCTGACGCGGCGCGAGAGGAGTCGCCGGACGGTGCTGGTGGCGCAGGCGGCCCGCAGATGAGCCTCGACCCGGAGATGAGCCTCGACCGGTAGTTCTCCGATTCTCTCCCGCGGTCGTTCCTGATGTCGCGGGCAGACTCGCGGCGTACGGTGCCCGCATGACGCGACATCGCGAAGGCGCAGCTGGCGCCGCGCTGGCGGCATTGATCGGATACGCGACGTTGATCCGGCCTGCGATGTTGTGCTGGGGCGCGACTGACGACGAACAGTCGGCGTGCTACCCGGGCGCCCACATCGTTCGCGGGGGCACGAGGACCGCCACGATGGCCGTGACAATCGACGCGCCGCCGTCCAGCGTTTGGCCGTGGCTCGTGCAGATGGGCTTCGACCGCGCCGGCTGGTACAGCTGGGACTGGCTGGACCGCGGCGGGATACCGAGCGCAGAGCGGGTCCACGAAGAGTGGCAGGACATCGCGATCGGCGATCGTCTCGCCTCCGCATCGGGCGGCAGCGTTTGGTTCGAGGTCGCAGCGCTCGAGCCCTTGCGCTTCCTGGCGCTGCGCGCCTCGCTTGAGCTTGGGCCGCGAATGCGGCCCTTCGACCCGCGCGGTGCGCGGCCCCGGTTCTACAGCGACTCGACGTGGTGCTTCCTCCTGAATGAGTTGCCCGCTGGGCGAACGCGTCTGTTGGTCAGCGGATACGCGATCTCTCGACCCCGGCCGCTCACCGCGATCGTCGACTTCGTGTTCTGGGAGCCTGCGCACTGGCTCATGCAAACCCGCCAGTTCGCGAACCTGAAGCGGCGCGCCGAGCCGAGCCGGCGAGGCCCGCGGCGCGGTGAGCGCGATCGCATCGGCGCTGCCCCGACCGTTCACGGCACGACGACCGAGACGCGTGCGTAGCCCGTTCTCCTGATCCGCCGCGCCCGGTTACTCCCCACGGTTCGATGGCCGTTCCGCCGGTCGCTAGAAACGGGCCTGGCGCTTCTCGCGACCGGAACGCCGTCGACCTCTACTGGCTTCCGCTCGGGGCGGGAGGCCGCTCTGTGCATCTCAATGGCGTCATCTACGAGGCGCTCATCGCGGCTGTGCAGCGGCGTGATCGCCGCAATCTGTATCACTCAGCGCTCGAGGTGCGTGCCGACCGAGGCCGGTACGTGATCGAGATGGCGCCGATCTTCGCCGCGCCCCCCGGACAGTGCGGAGTCGTGGCCGAGGGCGCGGTTGGCACGAGGCGCGCCGCGCACTCGTCGCTCTTCCGCTACGGGATCCGCTGCTGGCGAGATGGATCCATCCCCGACGCGTACGCAGCTGTCGAGAGCCCCCGCCACCTCAGCGAGGATGGGGCGGTCGCGACCCGACTGCTGGATCTCGTGCCCAGCGTCCCAACACCGGTCTGGGGACGCGACGAGCTCAATACGGGCGAGATGTGGAACTCCAACTCCGTCATCGCCTGGCTACTCACGCAGAGCGCAATCGATGCCGCCGCGATCGAGCCCCCGGCGGGAGGGCGCGCACCCGGTTGGCAGGCCGGCGTCATCGCCGCGCGAGAACAACACCGGACCGCGTAGTGCGTCTCACTTCTCGCCAGCGGCGCAAGTCCGCTCACGTCTTCCGCGGAGGGCACGGCCGGCTTCACCATCCCGCGCGTCATTGCGCATCCGCCGAAATGTCGCCCACGTGCGCGCGCACAGTCATGCTAAAAGCTGGCCAGTTAGCACGATTATCACCGGACTAGCACGATGCAGAGTCTTGTAGATCTCGATCGAGAGGTCGTGTTCGAGCCGCCTGAGCCCACGGACACCGAGTTCATGCTGGGGGAGCTGGTTGACCGCTACAACGCGGCGCGCGAGCACACCATCTGGCCGTGGGTCTCGTACCTCGTCAGCGTGCTCGCCGGCGCTTACGAAGACTTCGAGCAACGCGTCGCGATCGCCGGCGACGCCACCGGAAGCAAGCAGGACCGCGTACGGCACTACATCCTCGACCAAGCACCAATTGAATTCCGTCGACGCGACATCGAACGAGCGCTCCCCGGCATCAGCAACGCAACAATTCGCCTCGTGCTGAACGAGCTGCGCGACACTGGGCAGATCCGCGCGGAAAGCAGCGGACCCGCCGCGCGCTGGCGCAGGCTCACTTGACGACTAGTTGAGTGCCCCCGGCAGGATTTGAACCTGCGACCCTCGGATTAGAAGT
>CAYQZU010000024.1:0-10168 GCA_964422115.1 uncultured Solirubrobacteraceae bacterium
GGCTACGCAGCGGCCTGCAAAGCCGTCTACGCCGGTTCGATTCCGGCCGTCGCCTCTCGGGCTGTTAGGACGCTGCGCGCCCTGCGCCAGTGCAATCCAAATATCGCGGCCGCTCGTGGGCCGGTTCCCGCCTACTGACTGGCTGTGCGCCGGCGTGCGCTATTGTCGTTGCGTGAGCGCTTTCCGCTGGACGCTCGTGGTTGTGGCAGCGAGCCTCTCGGTCACATGTGCGGGCGCAGTCGCGGCGGCGCCCGCCCCCGCGGTAGCGGCCGCGTCACACATCCCCTGTTCGAAGCTCGTGCCGGTGAGCGACATCGAAGCGATCACCGGGGAGGGAGCAGCCCTCGTTCAGGCACCGGCGAAGCAGATCGACTTCGGGCGGTCCGGCACCCTGTGCAGCTGGGGCTGGACGAACGCTCCAAATGAGCCCAATATTTACACGCAGGCTGCGTGGGTCGAGGTCGGCTATGGCGAATCGCACCGGAGCTGGCAGCAGCTCGTCAGCACCGCGAAGAAGGGTGGGGGCGGTGGGACGATCGGTTCCAGCATCGGCTGCAGCCTCACCTACAGCGCACTGAGTCTCGGTGCCGGCGTCCACGCGTATGTCGACACGATGTCTCTCGCCAGCGGCGGCTATGTTGCCTCCGGGGGACTCCCGCAAGACGCGCTGTACATGGTCACGGTCCTGACCAAACACCATGACGTTCTGCGCCTCGCGCTCACGAACGCGACCCTTGCGGCTACCACCGCCGCGGCGAAGAAGGCGCTCGGGGCTAACCCCGGATTCTGATCTCGACCGTCCGGGGCCTGCCGCGACAACGCGCGGCGTCTGCTTAGTGGTGGTGGTGTTTTGGCTTCGGCTTGCTTGGCTTGATCGTCACGCTGATCGTCGCCGCGGCGGTCTTGCTGCCGCTGGGCGTGAGCGTCATCTTGGCCGGGAGCTTGTGATATTTCGCGAGCAACCGCCGAGCGGTCGCGTTGAGCGTGATCTTCAATGGCTTGCTGGTGGCGCCCGCGATCGTGTAGCTCGTCGTTGCGAGCGTGATCCTGCGCGTCTTGTGCTTCGGCTTCTTTGGCTTCCTTGGCTTGTGGGTCGCGGTGATCGCGGTGATCGTGTGCCCGCCTAGGTGCTCGAGCGTTGTCAGCGCGAGCGTCCCGGTGCAGGTCAGGCCGACGGCCGCACCACAGGAGACGGTGACCGTGACGGTGGGAGCGCTGATCTTCACCTTGGTGATTCTGGGACCACCGACAGCGATCGACAGTCCGGCGCTCGCCTGCTGGCCGGGCGGTCCCGGGTCTTTCACGGCGACAGTGAAGCTCGGTGTCCCGACGGCCGTCGGCGTGCCCGAGATCACGCCGGTGCCGCTGTTCAAACTCAACCCCGCCGGCAAGGCACCAGCCGTGACAGACCACGAGTAGCTCCCCGCCCCACCAGACGCCGATAGCTGCGCGCTATACGCAGACCCAACGACGGCCGCCGGCAACCCCGACGTCCCAACGCCCAGCGACCCGACCGAACCAAGCACCATGGGACGGTTGCCAAGCGACCCGCCGTACCCACCGACCGCGACACAGTTGACGGCGCTCGCACACGCCACCGAGTTCAAGTCCGCAGGAGCGGGCGACACCGGCAGCGCCACCTCGCTCGCGCTTCCCCACGCTCCGCCGGACTCGGCCACAACCATCGCCTGCGACTCGTTTGAGGTGTCGGAGTAGCCGCCGACCGCCACGCAGTTCCCCGCGCTCGCGCAAGCCACCGAGTTGAGGTCCGCATTTGGATCTGAGTTGGCGTTCGCCGGCAGCGTAACCTCGCTTGCGCTTCCCCATCCGCCACCGGCCTGCCCCGCCACAAGAGCCTGCGTGTGGGCGGAAGTGTCGCGGTAGGGGCCGACGGCGGCACAGTTCCCGACGCTCGGGCATGCCACCGCCTTAACGTAGGCGTCGGGGTGCGTGGAGCTGGCATTCGACGGCGGCGTCACCGCGCTCCCAGGCCCCCATGTGCCGCCTACCTCCGCGACCACAAACGCCTGACCGCCGGCTGACGTGGCGTAATAGCCGCCCGTGACGCAGTTCCCCACGCTCGCGCACGCGACCGAGTTGAGGTACGCCTCGGTTGGGGTGGTTACCGCATTCGAAGGCAGGCCCGGCGACCCGGCTCCCCAGGCGACACCGGACTCCACGACCAGCAGCGGGTACTCACTGCTGCTGGCGGTTCCGTCGTAGTTGCCCACGGCGACGCAACTTCCAGCGCCCGGGCACGCAATCGAGCCTAGGTACGCGTGCGGGTTCGCGGCAGCATTCCCCGGCAGCGTCACTTCGGTTGCGGCGGCCCACGCTCCAGCGGACTCCACGACCGTCAGTGCCTGCTGAGTGCCGGAGAGGTCAGTGTAGATGCCGACCGCGGCACAGTTCCCGGCGCTCGCGCAGGCCACCGAGGTGAGGAACGCCCTCGGGTTCGCGCCGGCACCCACCGGGAGCTGCGGCGAAACGGCGGTCTTCCACACCCCACCGGACTCGACGACTGCCATCTCTTGCTGGTACCCGGAGAGGTCGTTGTACCCGCCCACTGCGACACAGTTCCCGGCGCTCGGGCAGGACACAGAGTCGAGGCTCGCGTTTGTGCCAGGCGTGTGCGCCGGCAGCGCCACCTCGCTCGCGCTGCCCCACACTCCACCGGACTCCCCCACAACCATCGCCTGCATTGTGTTGGACTGGTCGTTGTAACTGCCGACGGCGACACAGTTCCCCACGCTCGTGCATGCAACCGAGCCGAGATCCGCACCGGGGAGCGCATTTACGTTCGCCGGCAGTGCCACCGCGCTCGCCGCGGGCCACACCGGAACCGGCACTCCAGCCAACGCCAACGACACGCCAACGGTCGCGGAAACCACGAGCACGGCGCAAACGCCGGCGAGCACCCGACCTGGACGCGGCGACCACCGGCTACCCGCGCCGGCATGGTGCGAACCCAGCTTCCGCGCAATGCGCGACCGGAACGGTCCACCAGCGTTGTGCGTCATCGTGCCTCCCCCGTGGAACACGGTACGGATACGGCGAACGCCGGGCGAGCAACGGCGCCCAGCCCAACTCCACCGAAACGTCGGCGACACGCTACCGCATGGGCCGCGCCGCGCAAGCCGGCCGGCCGGCCGTCTACGCGCTCAGCGCGAAGCGGCCCATCAGCACAGCGAGCTCGTCGGCGGTCGCCTCCATGCCAAGCGCGGAGGTCGCGACATCGTGTGCCGAGGCGGAGGTCTGGTGAGTCGACGCGAGTACCTGCTGCGTGGAGGCGGAGCTGTGCTCGGCGACTGTCGCGACCTCGGTGATCGCTTCCCGCATCGAGTTCGAGCTGGAAGCGATGTCCTGCGTCGCCGCGGTGATCTGAGCGATCCGCTCGGTCATGTCCTCGACGCTCGCCCCGATTCGCATGAACGCGTCACGGGTCTGCTCGACGACGCTCACGCCATCTTCGAATCGCTTGACCCCGTCGGCCGCCGCAGCGACCGTCTCGTTGGTCTGTCCCTGGATCGCCTGCACGATCGCCGTTATCTCGGACGCCGAACGGCGCGATTCCTCGGCGAGCCCGCGCACCTCCTCAGCGACGACCGCGAAGCCGCGTCCCTGCTCTCCCGCACGTGCGGCCTCGATCGCGGCGTTCAGAGCGAGCAGGTTCGTCTGTTCGGCGATCCCGCCGATCGCGCCGACGATCCGCGCGATCTGGCCCGACTTCTCGGCCAGCTGCTCGATCGCCTCCGCAATGATCTGCGAGGACTCGCGCACCGACCGCATCGCGTCCGTCGCGAGCTCCGCAGCGTGTACTCCCTCCGCGGCCGTGTCGCGCGCGATGGCGCCGGCGGCAGTCGCCTCATCGGCAACTCCTGTGGTCGTCCGCACCGCCTCATCGACCATCGCGGCCGACTGCTTCGCCCGCTCGATCATCGACACCTGACGCTCGACACCGCTCGCGACCTGGCCGACCGCGGCAGCGATCTCGCCGGTCGCCCTGCCGCTCTCACCCGACGTCGAGGCCATCACCTTCGACGAGTCGCGCAGCACGCCGCTCACACGCGCGACCGCCGTCAGCGTTTCGCGGACGAGCGACTTCAGCTCGCCGCCCTGGTCGGTTATGTCCTGCGTTGCATCGGTCACCGCCGTCGTCTGCGCCAGATCGACGCCGATCAGCTCGAACATCTCGAAGTAGTAGGCATCGACCATCGCCTGCAGGTCGAGGTTGTAGACGGCGAGCAGCGCGCGTTCGGCCCGCGCCCGCAGCAGCGGCCGGTGCGGATAGCTCCGCCTGAGCGCGGCACGCACGATGTCGAAGTGGTAGACGAAGCCGGCGACGATCCACTTGAGCGGCAGGTTCTCCGCGTTGCGTCCAGCTCCGAGCGCGAGCCGCGTCACGAAGTACTCGGCGTCGAAGCCCGTGCCGTTCGTCGCCTCCGCGAAGATCGCGTTGAAATCCTCGGCCTGCGAGCGCTCCGCCTCGGCCCGCAGGTCCTCGAGCGTCCTGCCGGTCGTCGCCGCCACGTGCTCGAAGAACGCGCGGAGTGGCGGGAACGCGAACGCGTGCGCCTGATTCTCCCGCGCTAGCCGAGCAGCATTTCGCCGCGCCCACGGGGCGAGCTTGCGGAGCACCGCGATGTCGCGTTCGGTCAGACCGATACCGGCGCGCCGGAGCGCGACGTTCTCCTCGGTTATCCGGTATGTGCGGGCGAGTGCGTGGGTCGGCATGAGCTTCGGATCTCGAAACCGCGGCGTCTTAATGATCGGTCGCGACCACGCGAAGTTGAGCGGCGCCAACTGTGCTCGCAGCCGGCATTTTTGGGGGAACGCCAGCTGCGCCCGCCGCCAGCGGGAACCTGTTCACGCTCGGGCGCTATGGTGGATCCATGGACGAAGGCCTACCGATCGCCTACGAGGTGCTTGAGAAGAACGTTCCGGTGTACGCGTCCGGGGGCGAGCTGGTCGGCAGCGTCGACCACGTCATCGCCGCGGTCCAGCAGGACATTTTCCACGGCATCGTGATCAAGACGAGCTCGGGCAAGCGGTTTGTGGCTGCCGAGGATGTCGATTCGCTCCACGAGCACGGCGTCGACCTGAAGCTCGACGAGGCCCAGGCCGCCGCGCTACCTGAGCCACACGGCGCCGCACCGACCTACCGCGACGACGAGCCTGGAACGAAACCAAACGCCTGGACGCACTTCCTGCACACGATGGTCGGCCGCAGCGACAAGCCGTTCAAGGAGGAGTAGCAGGCAGCCCCTCCGGCGGCGTGCTGCGCGGCCGCTTGTTGTGCGCGACGCCGCCGATCGGCGGATGACGTGGGGTCGGGACGGCGTTGCGACGGTCCTTTGGTCCCGGTGGCGGCGGGGCGATGCGGGTGCCGCTGTGTGGAGAGGCGATGTCGCGCCGCCGCTCACGCGGTCGCTGGCCGGTGCGCGCGGCGTTGCGGCCGGCGGTCGGGTCCGACCTGCTGACCCCTCACCGAGCGACGTTCAGCCGCTGAGCGCGACGGGGCCGTCGTCGGCCCGAGCTGCGGGTTCTGCGGTGGTCTTGTCGGCTGCCGGATTCAGGCGACGTACGGTCGGAGCGACCTTCGCGCCCGGCCGGGCGTTGTAGTTGTCGGCGCGGACCTCGTGACCGCAGGAGAGGATGAAGCGTCCCTCCGCGGTGACGAACGGCTCGTCGCGCTTGAAATGCTCCCAGGTGCTGATGACGCCCGAGGGGCGCCATGCGGCGCACGCGTCGCAGTAGAGCTCGATCTCGAACCCGCCCGGACGCTGGATCAGGTCGTACCGCTGCAGGCGAACCCACGACTCACCGGCGACGCGCTCCGTTGCGCGCAGGCGGTCGCGCAGTCGCCTGACCTCGTCGGTCAGCTCAGCGGTCGCCGCGAGATGCTCGCCGGCAACGCGATCGTGTGTCTCGCCCATCGACGCGCCGAGTCGACCGATCTGCCCGCGGATCGCTCGGATCTCGCGTTCCTGGCGCAAAAGGAGCACGGCGGCCGCACCGGCGAGTGCGGCGAGCGCTGTGGCCCACGACCAGGGCGAGCCCACGAGGCTGATAATCGCGGCCAAGCAGAACGTCGCGACGACCACGATCGCGATCGGCACTGACGTCTTGCTGACGCGCAGCTTGCCCACTGAAGTGCGCAATTTGACACAGCGCGCGGACGCCTAGCCACCGACGCGACGCAACTTGCGGACAATTCGCTCGGCCACGGGAACGCGACCCACTGGGTCGGGCACACGGCCGTCGAACCTTCGCCGCCGACGCGGCGCTCGCCGGGATGCGGTCAGCCGCTCGCGCAGGCCACGACCGCGTCCATCGTCTCCATGATCGAGATCGACTCGTCGAGTGTCATGACCGGGCTTTCGAGCAGGCCGTCGCGCAGGCATCGAGCGACCTCGTCCGCCTGGTGTCGCAGCCCCGAGCCTTCGTGGGGCACCTCGAATCGGGTGTGCTCCCCGGCTCGCGTGATCAGCGTGAAGTTGGTCGGGCGGTAGAAGTCGGTGTCGATCTCGATCCGCGCCTGCGTGCCGACGATCGCCGCGCGGGTCGGGCTGCGAGCAAGCGACGTGCAGGTGATCAGCGCCTGAGCACCGCCGTGGTAGGTGAACAGCATCGAGGTCTGGCCGTCGACGCCGGTCATCGCCGGCTCGATCGCGCTCTGGATCCGCTGCGGCTTGCCGAGCACCATCGACGCGAACGACACGGGGTAGACGCCGAGGTCAAGCAGCGCGCCGCCACCGAGCTCGGGCGCGAAGATGCGGTGTGTCGGGTCGGGCGCGAACCATTGCCCGTGGTCGGCGCTGAGTTGCACGATCTCGCCAAGCACGCCTTCGGCGAGCAGCCGACGAACCTCGACGATGTGCGGCAGGAACCGTGTCCACATCGCCTCCATCAGGAAGAGGCCGCGTTCCCGCGCCGCGGCTACCAGCGACCGCGCCTGCGCCGCGTCCATCGTCAGCGGCTTCTCGACCAGCACCGGTTTGCCGGCCGCGAGGGCGAGCATCGCGTCGTCGTGATGGCGCGGGTGCGGCGTCGCCACGTAGATCGCATCGACGTCGCCGTCCTCCACGAGCGACTGATAGCTCGCATGACGCGCCGGCACGTCCAGGTCATCGCCGAAGCGCTCCGCGGACTCCTGCGAACGCGACCCGACAGCCACGACTCGTCCCGAGTCGCTGAGCCGCATGTCGGCTGTCCAGGCGCGCGCGATACCGCCCGTCCCGATGACGCCCCACCGCAGATGCTCGCTCCCCACCATCGGCCGCATGATCGCAGGCGAGCACCGGCCCGCGCCATCCGCTCACCGACGCTCTTCCTCGGCCCGGGGCGTTGATCGGTGACCGCCGCGCGGCGACACGGACGCGCTCAGCGCTCCGGCCACGCTCGCAACGACGCGGTGGGTTTACTCCCCGCGGTCGTCCGGTCCGCGCAGCCAGTCGCTGAGCTGCTTGCCGAGGTCGCCGATCGATTCACCGGCGTCCTTGAACGTGGCGCGAAAGCGATCCGCGTAGTGGGCGACAGCATCGCTCGCCTCGACCCGCGGGCGTGGAGGCTCGTCGCGGCGCACGTAGGAGCCGCCGACGATGCGGTCGTATTCGCCTGACCCAACCCACTCCATCAGCTCGTGGATCCGTCGCACCGGCATCGGATGCGTCAGGTTCAGGTTCATCAGGAGACGTGTCAGGCGTTCGATGCCGGAGCCCTTCTCGTTGTACTCGCTGCCCTGCGCCATGAACACGTCGAGGTCCAGACGATCCGCCTCGGCGCCCGCCGCGATCACCATCAGCAGGTGGCAGACGGCGATCGGATCGCGCGTCACGAGCGCCGCGGCCCGGTCACACGAGAGTTCGGCGGCGCGCGACCATTCGAGCAGGGCGTGGCGCAGCGGCAGCAGCGGCAGCGGAATGCCCGGCAGCGAGCTGAGCCGCATCAGGATCACGACAGCGGTCCTGTAGAGCATGTGGTCGGAGAGGATGTGCCCCGCCTCATGGGCGAAGAGCGCACGCTGGTGCGCGACGTCGAGCAGTTTCACGAGGCCGGCGTGCACCACCACGATCGGCTTGGTCGCACCGATCGCCATCGCATTGTCGACTGGCGGGACCGTCGTCAGGTAGAGGTCCGGCACCGGTTCGAGGTCAAGCGTCGCGTAGGCGCGGGCGTGTGCATGCCAGACCTCCGGAAGCTGCTCCTCCCCCAGTCGTACCGACGACCCGAGGTAGTACTGGCGGAGCGCCCGCTCGTACCCGAGCTCGATCAGCTTCCGCACAACGGTGTCGAGATACGGAATCGACTGCAGCGCCGAAGTCGCGGCCCGATCTGCCGGATGCTCGTAAGCCTTCGGCGATATCCCCTCCAGCCGATATCCCTCAACCGGCAAAGCCATCGAGCAAGGGTAATGCACAAACGCAGCGACCGGATCGAACTCGAACCGCGAGCCTCACGAAGCCGCGCGTCATGAGCTCGGCGCGACCACCGCTCCCGCGGTACCGGCTAGACGGTCCGCGAAGCCGAGCCGGCGACTGCGTCGAGCCGGCTCGCCCGCCAACGTCCTTACAACGCTCCCGCACCCTCCTTCTTGCCGCGGTTCAGCACCCCGCGCGGGTCGAACGCGTGTTTGACGGCCGCGTGAAGCGCGAGTGCGGGCGCCGACCATTGCCGTGCCAGCTGGCCGCGCTTCACGGCGCCTGTGCCGTGCTCACCTGAGACGGACCCGCCGTAACGGACCGCGAGCTCGAAGAGGTCCTCGGCGGCGAGCTCGGCGCGCTCGACCTCGGCGCCGTCGGCCGGATCGACGAGGAATGTCGAGTGGAGGTTTCCGTCGCCCGCGTGGCCCCAGCTGAGCGCCGCCAGACCGTGACGCGCGCCGATCGCGATGGTTTCCTCGATCGCCTCCTCGAGCCGTTCGAGCGGGACGACGATGTCCTCGCTGACCTTGCCGCCGCGCTGAGCGGCGATCTGGATGCCCGCTCCGTGACGCCAGCGCCAGAGCTCGTCGATCTCCCCGCGGGTGCTCGGTGCGTCGAGCGCGAGCGCGTTCTCAGCAAGGGCCTCGCGCGCGGCGTCGCGCAGCCGCTGGGCCTCCGCCAGGCTGCCGTCGGCCTCCGTGATCACCATGAACCCGGCGTCATCGGGCAGCGCACCGGGGTAGCCCGCCGCCGTGGCGGCGAGCGACCCGCCGTCGAGGTAATCAAGCGCAGCAACCGCGACGCCTTCGCCGACGACGCGCGCGATCGCCGCACAGCCAGACCTCGCGTCCGGGTACACGGCGACCAGCGGCAGGACCGACTCGGGCGCCGGCACGAGCTTCAGCCACGCCGCCGTGATCACGGCGAGCGTTCCCTCCGAGCCGCAGAGAAGCCCGATCAGGTCATAGCCTGCAACGTCCTTGCGGACCGGACCGCCGAGCTCGAGCAGCGAGCCGTCGGCGAGCACAGCTTCCAGGCCGGTGACCCAGGCACGGGTCGCTCCGTACTTGAACGCGTGCGGGCCGCCCGCGTTCGTCGCGATGTTGCCGCCGATCTGCGACTGCTCCGCCGCACCAGGGTCGGGGGCGAATAGCAGCCCATTCTCACGCGCAATGCGGTGGAGTTGCGCCGTACGAACCCCCGCCTCGACCTGAATGCGCCAAAGCTCCGGGGCGAAGCTCCTGACCGCCGTCATCCGCTCCAGCGCGAGGACGACGCCACCTTCAAGCGGAACCGCACCGCCGGCGAGTCCCGTCCCGCCGCCGCGCGGCGTCACCGCTACATCACGGGCGGAGCACCATTCGAGCAGTCGCGAGACGTCCGCCCGACTCTCAGGAAAGGCGACCGCGTCCGCGCGCCCGCGCAAACCACGCCACTCGGTCGCGTCGGTGAGATGCTCCGCACTCGGCGGCTCGACGGCGGCGCTGCCGAGGAGCCGGCGCAGTTCACCGACAAGCGGATGTACGGTCCGGCGCTCGCCGCTCACGCAGCAAGCGTAGATGTTCGGACCACGACCAACCCCGACCTGGGGCTCACGGCTCCAGTCAGGCTAAGCGCCCGCGGCTCGACCGCTCAGCACAACTGGCGCCTAAACCGGACGCAGCGGCAGCTCGGCTCCGCAGCCCGGCTTGGCTCCGCAGCCCGGCTTGGCTCCGCAGCCCGGCTTGGCTCCGCAGCCCGGCTTG
>CAYQZU010000024.1:10268-10342 GCA_964422115.1 uncultured Solirubrobacteraceae bacterium
GCTCCGCAGCCCGGCTCGGCTCCGCAGCCCGGCTCGGCAGCTAGGCTGCGGCAGCGGCGCCGTTGCCGGCTGCT
>CAYQZU010000025.1:0-9905 GCA_964422115.1 uncultured Solirubrobacteraceae bacterium
TCGAGCCGTGCGTGAAGGCGAAGATCCCGGTGATCTGGGTCAACCGCCACAAGGAGACGCTCGACGCCGGGCAGCGCAAGCCCACCGCGGAGGTCGCGAACCTGCGCGAGGCGGCCAAGTTGCTTGGAATCGCCTAGCGGCGATTCCTGCGCTGGCGTGCCTTTTGCGGGTGGTGTGCTCGACCGGTGCGCATGAGGATGCTGTGGGCCCGCACTCGCCTGGCGGCGACTGCTGTGCGGTTGAGGCTGGGGGGCTCTGATGCGTGCGGTTGCGCTGCATGAGGATGTGTTGGTTCTCGAGAGCCGGGTTTGGCGGACGACGTGCACGGTGGTTCGGGGTGGGGAGGAGTGCTTTGTGATCGACTCGCCGGTGCTGCCGGACGAGATCGAGCTGTTGCCGGCGGTGCTCGAGCAGTCGGGTTTCGTGCTCAGTGGCCTGCTCGCGACGCACGGCGATTGGGACCACCTGTTGGGGCGGCTGGCGTTTGGGGGCGCTGCTTTGGGCGTTGCGGAGACGACGGCGGCCCGCCTTCGCGCGCAGCCGGGGGCGGCGCAACGTTCACTGCGTGACTTCGACGAGCGCTTCTACCTGTCGCGTCCGTCAGCTCTGGCGCTGGGCCAGGTCGAGCCGCTGGCCGTGCCGGGCTACTGCGGACTCGGAGATCACGAGCTCGAGCTTCACCCGGCCGCCGGCCACACGGTCGACGGCATGGCGATCTGGGCGCCGTGGCTCGGGCTGCTCGTCTGCGGCGACTACCTCTCGCCGGTCGAGATCCCGACGGTCGGGGCGGGGGTGGGCGAGTACCTTGCCACGCTCGCACGCCTCGAGCCGCTCGTGGCTAACGCGACCCATGTTGTCCCGGGCCACGGCGGGGTGATCGATGGCGAGACGGCGATGGCGGTGCTTGCGGAGGACCGCGCCTACCTCGAGGCCCTGCGCAGCGACGGGGAGAGCGCTCGGCTGCCGCGCGGGCGCCGTGACTCAGAGCAGCGGCGCCTTCACGCGGAGAACGTCGCGCAGCTGAGCTGAGAGTTCGCGCAGGATGAGCTGCGCGAGCGCCCGCGGACGCCCATCATTCCGGCCTCTAGAGCCGGCATCCGAAGAAGAGGTCGCGGCCGCGCAGCGCCCCGTGTGTCTTGCTCTGCGCTGAGAAGCCGAGCGATTCGTAGAGCGTGATCGCGGCGGTGTTGCTCTCGTTGGTGTCGAGCTCGATTCGCGCCGCTCCGCGCTCCCCCGCGCGCTCGAACGCCGCCAGGACGAGCGCCCGGCCAAGGCCGCTGCCGCGGGCCTGCTCGTCGACGAACAGGTCCTCGAGCCAGCAGTCGTCGCTCGAGGTCCAGACGGAGTGGCGGAAGCGCAGCTGACAGACGCCGGCGGCATCGCCATCTCCGGGCGCGGCCAGCAGGAACTCCGTGCTCGGGTCGGCGAGCAATCGCTCGACGGAGGCGAGCATCTGAAGCTCGCTCGGGGAGCTGCCCTCGTTCCAGTCGCGAAAGGCGACCAGCAGGCGGGCCACCTGCTCGGCGTCCGCCGCGCTGGCCTGCCAGACGCGCGGTGTCGCGCTCACTCGGCCGGCGAGGTGATGAGCGCAAGAAGGTCGCCGGCCCCGACCGAGCCGCCGACGCTGACCGCGACCTCGGCGACCGTGCCGCTCTTGTGCGCGGTCACCTCGTTCTCCATCTTCATCGCCTCGATGATCGCGACGAGCGCTCCCTCCTCGACGGCCGCCCCGGCCTCCACAGCGACGCGCAGCACGGTGCCCTGCATCGGCGAGGTGAGCGCGTCCCCCGTCACGGCATGCTTCGAGCGCTCCCGCTGACTGCGCTGGGCCCGGGCGGCACCGCCTCCGTTGCCAGCGCCCCCGGCTGCGCCCGCAGGCCCGATCACCTTCACCTCGAACCTTCGTCCCGAAACCTCCACCGTGTAGTCAACCGCCACCGTGTCATCGAGCGGCTCGCGATCCCCCACCGCGCCCGCCAAAGGCGGCGCCGTGGCCAAAAGCCACGCCGGGTCCTCGAGCAGGTCGCGGCAGGTCTCGCCACGCTCCCACTGCTCGGTCCCGAGCAGCGCCGTGTGGAACGGGAGCAGCGTTGTGACGCCATCGATCTCGTACTCGGAAAGTGCGCGCAGCATGCGCCGTGTCGCCTGCGAGCGGTCGCTGTCCCAGACGATCAGCTTCGCGATCATCGGGTCGTACATTGGTGAGATCTCGCTGCCTGAGAGCACGCCCGAGTCGACGCGAACTCCGGGACCCGACGGCTCGCGGTAACCGGCGATCCGGCCGGGCGCGGGAACGAAGCCGCGCGAGGCATCCTCCGCGTTGATCCTGCATTCGATCGCGTGGCCGCGAAGAACGACGTCCTCCTGCGCGAACTGGAGCGGCTCCCCCGCGGCGACGCGAATCCCGGTCTTGACGATGTCGATCCCGGTTGTCATCTCGGTCACGCAGTGCTCGACCTGAACGCGCGTATTCATCTCGAGGAAGAAGTACTCGCCGTCCGCCAAGAGGCCCTCGATCGTGCCGGCGCCGCGGTAACCGACGGCTCGGGCGGCGTCGGTCGCGATCTTTCCGATCCGCTCGCGCAGCGCGGCGTCGACGACCCAAGCGGGAGCCGGCGACTCCTCGATCAGCTTCTGGTGGCGGCGCTGGATCGAGCAGTCGCGCTCGCCGAGGTGGAGCACGCTGCCGTGGGCGTCCGCCAGGACCTGCACCTCGACGTGGCGCGGGTCGGGCAGATAGCGCTCGAGGTAGACGGTTGCGTCGCCAAAGAACTTCTCGCCCTCGCGCGCCGCGCCGGCGAAAGCGTCCTCCAGGTCACCGGCAGCGAGTGCCACGCGGAATCCCTTGCCGCCGCCACCACCGGCAGCCTTCACGGCGACCGGGTAGCCGATCTCCGCCTTGATGATCTTGCGCGCGTCAGCGACCGTCGCAACCGGCTCCGTCGTGCCCGGCACGATCGGCACCCCAGCGGCGGCCATCAGCTCGCGCGCCCGGGTCTTCGAGCCCATCGCCTCGATCGCGCTCGCCGGTGGTCCGATGAAGACGATCCCTGCCTCCTCACAAGCGGACGCGAACGCGGCGTTCTCCGCGAGGAACCCGTAGCCCGGGTGGATCGCCTGCACGCCCGACTCGCCGGCCACCTCGAGGATCCGCGCGATGTTCAGGTAGCTCTCGGCGGGACTCGCGCCGCCGAGCAGGTAGGCGTGATCGGCGCGCCGCACGTGGAGTGCGTCGCGGTCGAGCTCCGAGTACACCGCGACGCTCTCGACACCCAGCTCCTCGAGCGCGCGGATGATTCGGACCGCGATCTCGCCTCGGTTGGCGACCAGGACCTTCGTGAACATCGCGCGCACTCTATTTGCTGGGCGCCATCAGCCGGCGCTCGGCTCCTGGAGCGGCACGCAGTGCTCGACCCGAGCTTAGAACGAGTAGGCCGGCGGCCAGTGCCGTCGCCGGCTCACGCGATCACGCAACGCCGCGGTGCTCTACCCGTGTTCAACATCCGCGGTCTCGGCGCCGTGCGCTTCGTCGTGCACCCGTACCGAGGGCGCCCCGACGCGCCAGCCATGTCGGTTGGGCCGCCCGGAACCGCTCCGCCGATAGTCCCCGCGGCTGAGGTGGTGCTCAAAGAACACGTAGAGAACGATGAACAGGTAGCGGCTTCCCATCTCCTGCAGGCGCAGCTTCGAGGTGCCGGAAGTCCGGTTTGTCCAGCTGACCGGCGTCACGGCATACGAATGCCCGCGGACGATCGCCTTCAACGGCATTTCCACCGTCAAGTTGAAGTGGTGAGAAATCAGCGGTTGGATGTTGTCGATCACCTCACGCCGGTATGCCTTGAAGGCGTTGGTGGTGTCGTTGTACCCGTGCCCAAACGCGAGGCGGATCCCGAGGTTGACGATGCGGTTCATAACGAGCTTCACCCGCGGATAGTCGTGGGTGCTGCCGCCCGGCATGAACCGCGAGCCGAACGCACATTCATAGCCGGCGGCCAGCAGCCGGTAGTAGGACACGAGGTCGGCGGGGCTGTCGGATCCGTCCGCCATCATGATCGCGACGGCGTCGCCACGGTACGCCTCCAAGCCGGCGCGGACGGCGAAGCCGAAGCCGTTGCGGTAGGGGGACGAGACGCACCGCACCCGGTCGTCCTTCGCCGCCAGCGACGCGACGACGTTTGCGGTCTCGTCGACGCTGCTGTCGTCGACGACGACGATCTCGTAATCGATGCCCTCGCGCACCAACGCTTCGGTGACTGCGGCGACAGTCGGTCCGATCGAGTCTTCCTCGTTGTGCGCAGGAATGACGACGGAGAGCTTCAGCTTTTCGCTGGTGTCTTCCATTTCTCCGCGTTGTGCTCGTAGATGTCACGCAGGACGTCTTCAATGCCGAAGGTGAGCTGCCAGTCGGGATAGTCGGCCTTGAATGCGTCGAGGTCGGAGACCCACCACCGGTGATCGCCGATCCGCGCGACCTCAGACAGCGTGTATTCGAGTTCGCGCCCAGCTATGGCCCCGCACAGGTCAATCGCTTCGAGCATCGAGACGTTCGACTCGCGGCCGCCGCCGAGGTTGTACACAGCGGCGCTGCGCGGATTGGCGTGGAAGGCGGCGAACGCCCGTACGACGTCGTGTGCGTGAATGTTGTCTCGTACCTGCTTGCCGCCATATCCGAAGATCGTGTACGGCGTGCCCGTGACGGTGCACTTCATCAGGTAGGCGAGGAACCCGTGCAGCTGGGCGCCGGCGTGCTGCGGGCCGGTCAGGCAGCCGCCGCGAAAGCAGACAGTCGGCATCCCGAAATAGCGTCCGTATTCCTGGACGAGCAGGTCTGCCGCCGCCTTCGAGACGCCGAACAGGGAGTGCGTCGTCAGGTCGATCGGCATCTCGATGTCGATTCCGTCGTACCAGCGGTGATCGGCGGGAAGCTCGAGCCGCGTCTCGAGCTCCTCAAGCGGCAGAAAGTTCGGCCGATCCCCGTACACCTTGTTCGTGGACGTGAAGATGAACGTCGCTGTTGGGGCGTGCTCGCGCGCTGCCTGGAGCAGGTTCAGCGTGCCGTTGGCGTTGACCGTGAAGTCGGTCTGCGGGTCCGACGCTGCCCAGTCGTGGGAGGGCTGGGCAGCCGTGTGCACGATCAGCTCGATGCTCTTGGCGTTGCGCGCGAAGAGCGCCGCGACTCCGTCGGTGTCGCGAATGTCGAGCACCTCCGATCGGAACCCGTCGACTTCTCGCGACAGGCGCTCCGAGGTGGGGGTTGTCGACGCCTCGGGGCCAAAGAACTGCGCCCGCATGTCGTTCTCGATGCCGATCACCTCGAATCCCTGCTCGGCGAAGAAGCGGACGGATTCGGAGCCGATCAGGCCGCCCGAGCCCGTGACGATCGCGACGCTCATCAGGCGGCGGCGAGCGCGCCGCAGACAAGCGGCTCGTGGTCGCGGATCCAGGTGTGGATGTCGGACATGATCTGGGTGGCAGAGCGCTCCGGCCGCCAGTCGGTGTACTGCGCCAGAGCCGCGCAATCTGACAGGTAGATGCGAATGTCGCCGGCGCGCGTGAGCGGATCGCTCCCTAGCGCCAGCTCGTTGCCCGTGATCTCCCGGCAGAGCGCTGTCGTCTCGGCCAGTGACAGGCTCACGTCCGGGCCACCGCCGACGTTGACGACGGCCCCGGCCCAGTGCTCGGGCCGCAGCAGCTGGTCTTCGACCAGGTCAGTGAGATCGTCGACGTGAAGCAGGTCGCGAACCTGCTTCCCCGCGCCGCCGAAGCCGAAGTAGGAGATCGCGCGCCGAAAGTGAAACGCGAGCATCCAGTGCGTAAAGACGCCCTGGTCGACCTTCCCCATCTGCCACGGCCCGGCGATCACGCCGCAGCGGTTGACGACGGTCGCAAGCCCGAACGTCTCGGCGTACTCACCGACGAGCAGCTCTGCCGCCAGCTTGGTCGTGCCGTAAAGCGTCCGTGCTCCCTCGAGGGGAAAGCCTTCGGAGATGCCGCGCGTCGAGGCGCCCGCGACCCGTTGCGTGTCGAGCAGGGCAAACCGTGTCTCGCCTTCCTCGAAGCTGAGAGCGTTGAGCGCCGCGACGGGATAGACGCGACTCGTCGAAAGGAAAACGACCTGGGCGCCGTGGCGCGCCGCCGCCTCGAGGCAGTGATAGGCGCCGAGCAGGTTCGTCCGCACGAGAAATCCGGTATCGCCATCGATCCCGGCCATCACCGAGGGTTCCGCAGAGCATTCGAGCAGGGCGTCGATCTCCCCCACGGCGAGGATGTCGTCGAGTTCCCGCACGTCGCCGTGATGAAATCGCACCCCTGCCTCGCGAAGGCGCGGCAAGTTCAGCTCCGATCCGCGCCGGTGCAGGTTGTCGAGTGCGGTGACTTCCCAGTCGGCGTGCCGCTCCGTAAGCGCAAGCGCGAGGCTCGAGCCGATGAATCCGGCCCCGCCGGTGATGAGGATGCGTCGCGTCACGAACCAGACATCCTAGGCGGCCTGTCGGTGGGGAGCCCATCGCCAGATCTGGACGCCGAGCCACGCGCAAACGCCAACCATGACCGCCAGCGCGACGTTGTCAGTCAGCCACCATTGTGTGCTCACGTCTTCGTTGAGTGTCCAGATCGTCGGGAGAACCGCGACGATCAGCACCTCGACCGCTCGTAGCACCAGCAGACCCCGAAGGAGCCGTGACCGCAGCCACGGGAATCCGGCCGACCGCTGCTCGAGTGCGACGACCGCGAGCAGCGTCAAGACCCATGCGTGAAGCCCCTCTCGCAGTAGGCCTGTCGATGCCGATCCCCAGTACACGGCAAAGGCCACAAACGGCACGATCACCGCCACGGTCACCGCCCAAGGCCACTTGCGTGCCGCGCGCCACACGCTCACGAGCAGCATCGGGAAGAACACGATCCCCAGACCAAACGGAACCGTGTTCCAGTACTGGAAGAAGAAATGCTCGATTGGTGGCGAGCCGCCGGAGCAGAGCGGGAAGCACGCCTGCAGGGCGCTGTTCACCTCCTGGTCCGCAGATGAAAAGAAGAACAGCCGCAGCGGAATCAGAGTGTTTGCGACGGAGACCAGCCGGTCGTCGATCCATGCGCCGAGCGTCACTGACAGGGCGTTGGGCGTCCAATTCGGTCCCGCCTCGGTCAAGTAGCTGAGGAAGCCGCTCTGGCTGTAGTGGCTGCCGTTGAACAGACGCCAGCCAACAGCGAACAGCGCGAGTCCCCCGAGGAGATACAGGGCGTCGAGCATCCGTGGCCTGCGCAGCCGCGGTTGCACCAGCGGCCACAGCGCCAACAGCACGAGCGCCGGTACCGACAGCAGAGCGAGGGGGTGCACCAGATAGGCAACCCCGATGAGCGCGCCGGCCTGCGCGCGGCGACGATCGATGATGCTGACCGCCGCGAGCAAGACCAGCGACGCTGCGGCGAGCTTGGGCCACGTGAACCAGACCTCGTGAACGAGGAAAGGCGTTGTGACCGCCAGCAACACGGCGAAGTGTGCTGCCCGTCTCCCGCCAAGCCGCGCCACCAGCGTCCACAGCGAGAGAAAGCAGGTGCAGCCGAATGTCATCATCGCCAGGCGGTAGGCCATGAACCCTTGAGGATCGAACGGTGACCAGGCCGGCGTGCCGACGACTGCGGGTGGCTTGCCCCCGGCGAGCAGAACGACCACCGCGCTTGCAACCCCCGCAAGCGGCCCACGGCTCGAGAAGTTGTAGGGGCTGAAGTACGAGGTGGCAGCGGCGCCCCATGGCGAGTTTCCGTTCGCGACAAGCTCCACGACGTGGTAGGAGATTCGGCTGTCGGGACGGTCGCCGACCTCGAGCGTCCGGTAGATCGTGCCGGCATACAGCTCGCCAGGCAGGTCGAGCGACCACAGCGCGCGACCGATCGCGATGCCGAGCGCGCCGCCGACCAGGAGCAGCGCCCGCCACTCCTCCGCTGAAAGTATCTGCCGAGGTGCTCGGCGTGCGAACGCGAGCGGCATCAGTGCCAGCAGCGGCCCGAATTCCAGCAGCGAGACGATGTGCGGGTGTACCCAGCCGGCAACGCCGGCTGCCCACGCTGCGCTTCCGCCGAGGACAAGGATCGCGAGTCCGGGGAGCGGCAGGAATCCGAGTCGGATCTGCCTGCCGGCCGCCCGCAGCGCCAGCCCGGGGCCAAGGACAAGCACAGCGACCAGCGCCGTCGTGGTCAGGATGCGCGCGATGTCGACCGCCTGCAGCAGCGCTCCGGCACTGGGGGCGGCCGACGGCGTCTTCAAGCCCAGCAGCAGGCCGACGACGCCAAGGCCCCAGAGGACGCCGAGTCCTCGCCGCTCAGGGCCGAGGTCCGCAATGCGCGCGCGCACGGCGGCGATCCTAGCGGCCGCGGCAGCGAGAACGGTCGCGTCTCGGCGCCCCGCGGAGTCGCGCGCGGAACGGACGTTTCAGGGGATGGCGTGAGTGTGCTTGCGGGAAAGCCGGCGGCGACGGTGCCGCAGGCCTCCTACCAGGCGCACTGCCAGGGCCGAGTCCGCCGTCGATCGGTGTGTCGCCGCGCCTCTCCCGTGCACGCCGCCCACGTCGACGAGAGCGTCGGGGCCAGCCAGCTAGCCCGTGCCCGTGATCATCCCGGCCCCGACAGTGGCGTTGGATGCCTCGTCGATCAGGATGAAGCTGCCCGTTCGGCGATTGCTGGAATAGGGGTCGAATGCCAACGGGACACTTGTGCGCAGCGTGATCCGCCCGATGTCGTTCAACGCGAGCTTGTCCGGCGCGCCCTCGCGCTCGAGCGTGTGGACGTCGACGCGGTCGAGAAGGTCGCCGACGATCGCAGTTGCGCTACGGGTCGTGTGCTTGATCGAATACCGCGAGCCGGCGCGAAGAGGATCGGCCGCCAGCCAGCAAACGTCGGCCTCGAAGTCGCGCCCCACGGTGGGCGGCTCGCGAACCGCACAGATCAGCTCGCCGCGCTCGACGTCGAGATCGTCCTCCAGGCGCAGCGTGACGGAGAGCGGCGCGATCGCCTCATCAAGCGGCCCGTCGTATGTGTCGATCGCGCTGATCCGGCTGCGTTGTCCCGCGGGGAGCACGAGGACCTCCTCGCCGGCATGGAGGGCTCCGCTGGCGACCTGTCCTGCGTAGCCGCGGTATTCACCCTGCTTGCCGCCGGTGCGGATCACCCACTGCACGGGGAACCTCGCGGGGACGTCGTCCGGATGGTCATAGGCCACCTCCACCTCTTCGAGGTGCGCCAGCAGCGTGGGACCGTCGTACCAAGGCGTGTTCTCGGAGCGGTTCACCACGTTGTCGCCGCGCAGTGCCGAGATCGGGATGTTGACGTAGTCGCGCACCGCGATCTTCTCCAGGAACGGCGCGAACTCGTCGACGATCTCTTCGAATCGTTCCTCGGAATAATCGACGAGATCCATCTTGTTGACGGCCACTACCACATGCGGGATGCCGAGCAGGGCGCTGATGAAGGCGTGACGCTTGGACTGCTCGAGAACCCCTTTGCGTGCGTCGAGCAGCACCACGGTGAGGTCGGCGGTTGAGGCGCCGGTGACCATGTTGCGCGTGTACTGCTGGTGGCCCGGGCAGTCCGCGATGATGAACCGGCGTGCCGGCGTTTTGAAGTACCGGTAGGCGACGTCGATCGTGATCCCCTGCTCGCGCTCGGCGCGCAGGCCGTCGGTCAGGAGCGCGAGGTCGATCTCGTCCTCACCGCGGCGCCGCGACACCTCGGCGACGTGCTCGAGCTGATCGTCGAGCACCTGCTTGGAGTCATAGAGGAGGCGGCCGATCAGCGTGCTCTTGCCGTCATCGACGGAGCCAGCGGTCATGAACCTCAGCAGATCGAGCGTCATCTCCTTAGAAGTATCCAGCTTTTTTGCGTTCTTCCATGGCGGCGTCTGAGGTTTTGTCGTC
>CAYQZU010000026.1:0-1269 GCA_964422115.1 uncultured Solirubrobacteraceae bacterium
GGCGAGACCTCCTTGATCACGGCCTTGATCCGCTGCGAATGGTCGTAGCGCTCGCCGTCGACCTGCTCCGACTTCGGCAGCAGCGCCTCGACACGTTCGCGCAGCTGCACGAGGGTGTAGCGGGAGTCCGATTGCTGGACGATGCCCGTGATCAGCTCGCCGACCCGGTCGCGGTACTCCTCGAACATCATGTCGCGCTCGGCCTCACGGATCCGCTGGAGGATCACCTGCTTGGCGGTCTGCGCGGCGATGCGCCCGAAGTCGTCCGGGGTGACGTCGCGCTCCTCGATCTGGTCGCGATACTGCTCGAACTTCGCCGGGTCGATCTCGGGTTCCTCCGGCTCGCGCATCTCGCCGGTCTCCGGGTCGATCGTCGTGCCCTCGTCGATCGTCTCGACGATCAGGTGCGCCTCGAGCTGCTCGGGAATGATCAGCTCGATCACGCGAAAGTCCGCGGTCTCACGATCGATCTCGACCCGCGCGTACTTCGCCGCGCCGGGCTGCTTCTTGTAGGCCGACAGGAGAGCGTCCTCGAGTGCGATCATCAGCCGCTCGGAGTCGATGCCCTTCTCGTGGGCCAGCGCGTGCATTGCGTCCAGGATCTCGCGTGACATTCCTCTACTCCTCCACCAGGTGGGACCGTTCGATCGCCGCGTACGGAATCGCGACGACGCCTTCCGGCACGGCAAGCGTCACCTCGTTCTGCGATGCACCGACGAGCTCGCCGGTCAGGTTGCGCTGCGCGCCTTCGCCCGCCAGAGTGAACTCCTCGCAGCCCGCGGCTATGCGGACACGCGCACGCCGGCCGACGAAGCGGGCGAAGTGCTCGGGCTTCGCGAGCGGTCGTCGCGGTCCCGGCGAGCTGACCTCGATCGTGTAGCTCTCGCTCAGGTCCGCGAGCGCCTTGGCCACGCGCTCGCAGTGCGCGACGCTGACGCCCGCCGGGTGGTCGATGAACACGCGCAGGGTGGAACCGGCCTGCTCCACGAGCAGCACCTCGGCGTCGGGTTCGACGGTCGCGACGCGGGCCTCAATATCGGTTTGTAGCTGGTTCATGGCGAAAAAAAAGCGGGCGTGCGCCCACTTCCGGAAAGGGAACCACCGCCCCTCGTGGGCGATGCGAAAGCTGTGAAACCCACTCTATCAGGGGCGGACCGGCCCGCCTATCGGCGTCCGGCTCCGCGTGGGATATCTGGTTGGGGGTGGGTCGCAGCGGGCGGACCGGCCCGCCTATCGGCGTCCGGCTCCGCGTGGGATATCTGGTTGGGG
>CAYQZU010000026.1:1369-7331 GCA_964422115.1 uncultured Solirubrobacteraceae bacterium
GGGCGGACCGGCCCGCCTATCGGCGTCCGGCTCCGCGTGGGATATCTGGTTGGGGGTGGGTCGCAGCCGTGCGGGCCTGACCGGGTGGCGCGCTGCCGGCGCGTGTGGGGGCGACGGCGGTGGGACTTGGGCGCGGCCGCCGGGTTCTCGATGGCCGTGAGGCGTTGGGCTGCGCCGCTGCGTTCTCGGTGGTCTTGAGGAGTTGGGCTAGGCCGCGAGGTTCTCGATCGCGTCGAGCAGTTGCTCGGCGATCTCTTGCTTGGGGGCTTTGGCGAGTTGCTGCTCGCCGGCCGCGGTGATCAGGATGACTTCGTTCTCGCGTGCGTCGAAGCCGATCGAGGGGTCGGCGATGTCGTTGAAGGCGATCAGATCGACCTGCTTGCGGGCGAGCTTGTCGCGTGCGCGCTCGAGACCCTGGGGGCCGTGCTCGGCGGCGAACCCGACGAGGGTCTGCCCGGGGCGGCGAGCTGCCGCGAGCGATGCCAGGATGTCTTCGGTCGGTTCGAACTCGACGGCGAGGCGATCCACGTCGCTGCGGGAGATCTTGCCGTCGTGTGTTGTCGTGGGCCGGAAGTCGGCGACGGCGGCGCACATCACGATCACGTCCGCGCTTGGCGCTTGGCGCTCGCAGGCCGCCGCGAGCTGCTCGGCGCTCTCGACGTCGATGACGGTGATCCGCGGGTCGCGCTCGAGGGCGACGTTCGCGGCGATCACGGTGACCTGCGCACCGCGGTCGGCCGCCGCGGCAGCGACGGCGAAGCCCATTCGGCCCGATGAGCGGTTGCCAATGAACCGCACGGCGTCGATCGCCTCGCGCGTCCCGCCGGCCGTCACGAGAACGCGGCGGCCCGCCCATGCCCCGTCCGCGGTGCGGAGCGCCGCCTCGCAGGCTTCGAGCAGTGCGGCGGGCGCCGCGAGGCGCCCTGCACCGTATTCGCCGTGAGTCGCGAGCCGGCCGGAGTCGGGGTCGATGATGCTCACCCCGCGTTCGCGCAGCAGCGCGAGGTTCGCCTGCGTCGCCGCATGTCCCAGCATGCGGTGGTTCATCGCCGGTGCGAGCAGGAGCGGGCAATCCGCAGCGAGCGCCGCGCTCAATAGGAGGTTGTCGGCGAGCCCGCCCGCGAGCTTTGCGATCGTGTTCGCCGAGGCGGGGGCGATCAGGTAGAGGTCGGCGGAGGAGACCAGCGCAAGATGGCTTGCGGGGTCGTGCTGCGGGAGCGGCTCGCCAGGGAACGCGCCGCGCAGCGGGTCCCGCTCCCACTCGCTCGTGAGGACCGGCGCGCCGGTGAGCGCCGCGAACGACGCCGAGCCGACGAACCGTTTCGAGCTCGGCGTCTGGATCACCCGCACCGAGTGCCCGCGCTCGGTCGCGAGGCGGACAAATTCGAGCGCCTTGTAGGCCGCTATGCCACCGCTCACGCCGAGCAGCAGTTTTGGCATCGCGCCGGTTTAGCGGTAGTGGTACTTCAGCTTGCCGGCCGCGACTTCCTCGAGAGCGATCGTGAGGTAGTTCTTGGAGCCGGACTCGACCATCGGCGGCGGAAACTCGTCGAAGCTTCCCTCACCGAGGTTCTGGTAATAGGAGTTGATCTGGCGCGCCCGCTTGGCGGCGACGATCACACTTGCGTAGTTGGAGTCGACGTGGTCGAGCAGGGAGTCGATGCGTGGAGAGATCACCCAACCAGTCTAGCGTGCCCGGCTCACGGGGCCGCGCGCGCACGCGTGTAGAGAGCGTCGAGCGCGTCGATCGCGCGATCGAGGTCATCGTTGACGATCGTGTGGGGAAACTCCGCACAGGCCGCGAGCTCGGTCTCGGCAACGGCGATCCGCATCGCGATGTCCTGCGCGTCGTCGGTACCACGCGCCTCGAGCCGGTCGCGCAGGACGGCGAGCGACGGGGGCGCGATGAACACGAGGATCGCGGCGGCGATCGCGTCGCGCACCTGGCGCGCTCCCTGCACCTCGATCTCGAGCACGACCGGCTCGCCGCCGCCAGTGCGGCGGTCGAGCTCTGCGCGGAGCGTCCCGTAGCGGTGCCCGGCGTAGGTCGCATGCTCGACGAACTCGCCGGCCGCGAGACGCTCGTCGAACTGCAGCTCGCTCACGAAGTGGTAGTCGACGCCGTCCTGCTCCCCCGGGCGCGGTGATCGAGTCGTGGCCGAGATCGAAAGCCCGAGCTCGGGATGCCGGGCGCGCAGAGCTGCGATCAGGGTCCCCTTGCCGACCCCCGACGGGCCGGTGATCACAAAGATGGTGGCGTGTGGTCGCGAGGGTGCCATCGGAGCGCACCGTAGCGGGCGCGGGTCGGTCGGGACGCGAGCCCGCCGTCCGCCGGCCGTCGGTCAGCGGCGGTTGAGCAGTGCGACGAGCTCGCTGCGCTGGCGGTCCGAGAGACCGCCGATCGTCTTGCTCGGCGAGATGCGGCAGGTGTGGAGGATCTTGTTGACCTTGACCCGTCCGTACTTGGGGACGGCCAGGAGCATGTCCGAGACCTTCGCCGTCTCGACGTAGCTCGGCGGCGCGGCGAGGAGCTGCTGGATCGATATGCGTGCCGCCTTCAGGTCGCGCTTCAGCTGCGCGCGTTGCGAGCGGATCTCGTTCGCGCGGGCCAGTGCGTCGAGTCGCTGGTTGATCGAGCGCTCCGGGGTCAAGGCTGTCATCTGGAGGCGTCTCGTGTGCCGGGCGACATGGGCGGCGAGTGTATCGCCTCTCCCACGCCATTCAAGTACGAAAGCGCGAATTCATCTCGACCCCTACTTGAGGTTCGTGCCAACCCGCCGTTCGCGCCAAAACTGGATCGCTTTGCAGGGCTTTCTGACTCAATTAGCGGCGATCATCCCGCATTTTCCGAAAATTCGCCTGCCAGCTCAGCGGCGATGCGACGGCCGGCGGCGGGGTCACGGAAGCTCTCCGTGCCAACCGCCACGACGCGGGCGCCGACTCCGAGCAGGGCCGCGGCGTCCGCGCCGCTGCTTACGCCGCCCATGCCGACGACCGGGATCGCGACCGCGGCGGCGACGGACGCGACCTGCGCGAGGGCGACCGCACGTATCGCCGGTCCTGACATCCCGCCGGTGCCACCGCCGAGCCACGGAGCGCCGGTGACGGGGTCGAGCGCCATCGCGCGCAGCGTGTTGATCAGCGAGACCGCGTCGGCGCCGCCGGCCGCCGCCGCGAGCGCGCAGGCAGCAACGTCGGCCGTATTGGGGGTGAGCTTGACGATCAGCGGCTTGGCGGTCAGCGGACGCACGGCGCCCAGCAGATCCTCGAGGCCACGGGGATCGGCGCCGATGTCGAGCCCGGTCTCGACGTTGGGGCAGGAGACGTTCAGCTCGATCGCCGCGACCTCGGGGCGGTCCGCCACCCGTTCGATCAACGCAGCGAACTCGGCACTGCTCGAGCCCATGACGTTGGTGATCAGCGGCACTCCGAGCTTCGCATAATCGGGCACATGCTGCTCGAGGTACGCGTCGATCCCGGGGTTCGGCAGGCCGATCGAGTTGATCATCCCCCCGGCCGACTCCCACAGCCTCGGCGGTGGATTGCCGGCGCGCGATCGGAGGGTCACCGTCTTCGACACGTAGGCCGCGAACGGAAACCGCTCGATCAGCGAATCGCCGAAAGCCCGCCGCGCGGCGAGCACATCAAAGCAACCCGAGGCATTGATGATCGGGTGCTCGAGATCGAGCCCGCAGAACTCGATCACGCGAGCGCCGCCGCCGCGAACACGGGCCCGTCGACGCAGACCCGCTTGTACCCGTCGACCGTCTCGACGACGCAGCCGAAGCACGCTCCGTAGCCACACGCCATCGGAGCTTCCAGCGCGAGCTGCCCGGACATATTCTCGCGCGCGAGGATCAGTCGCACAGACTCGAGCATGACCGGTGGCCCGCAGGCGTAAACGTCGACGTTTCCACGCTCCTGCACAACGCTGGCGAGAAGGTCCGTGACGAAGCCGTGGTGGCCGATCGAGCCGTCGTCGCTCGCGATCGCGGGAGCGGTGAACAGGCTCGCGGCCTGCGCGTGGCCCGCCGAACGGAAGCCAACCAGTGCCGTGCCGCCAAAGCGCTCCTGGAACATCGCCAGCGGCGGGATCCCCACGCCGCCGCCGACCAGGATCGCCTCGACGCCACGATCGGGAGGCGTAAAGCCGTTACCGAGCGGCCCAAGCAGATTGACCTCCTCGCCGGGCTCGAGTTCGCACAGCCGGTGCGTCCCCGGCCCCACGTCCTCGATCAGGAACCCGACCTCACCGTCGCGCGCGTAGAGCGCCGAGATCGCGCGTGGCAGAAACGGGCGCTCATCCGCCCCCCCGCCCCAACCCTCCACCGCCGACAGCATGTAGAACTGACCCGGCGCCACCGGCGCCTCCTCCGCCACACCCACAACCACATACGGCCCCACCAACCGCCGACTGAGAACCGCGGCCACCCGCCGCCCAAAAGGAGCCGTCACCACGCCCGCATCACCCAGCTCCCGTGACCCAAAGCCACGAGCACCACGCGCCTGCTACACCGCGCGGAGATGCTGTGACCGAAGGTCACCGTCATCTCCCGCGATGGAGTTCCTGGAGGGAGATCACCGACGGCTCTCCCCCGCGGGCCGAGCGGATCGCGCGAATCGCCGCCTGTCCTCCCGACAGGGTCGTGATGGCCGGAATGCCGCGCGTGTGCGCGGCCCGGCGGATCTCCCAGCCGTCGCTGCGCGCGCCCGATCCGGTCGGCGTATTGATGACCAGGTCGACGTCGCCCCGCGCGATCCAGTCCACCACGTGCGGCGAGCCCTCGCCGACCTTGTTGAGGACCGTGACCGGGATTCCCATACGCTCGATCGCCTGGGCGGTGCCGCGCGTCGCGACGATGCGAAAGTCGAGGTCATGAAGCTGGGCGGCGAGCCCGGCACCGGCCGGCTTGTCGCCGTCGGTGACGGTGATGAAGGCGGTGCCGGTGTCTGGCAACGCTGATCCGGCGGCGGCCTGCGCCTTCGCGAAGGCTGTCGGGAAGTCGACCGCGATCCCCATCACCTCGCCGGTCGAGCGCATCTCGGGTCCGAGCAGCGAGTCGGCGCCGAGGAAGCGGTTGAACGGCATCACCGCCTCCTTGACGCAAACGTGCGTCCCGCGCATCGGGTCGGCCGGCAGGCCCAGCTCGGCGATCCGCTCGCCGAGCATGATCCGGCAGGCCAGCTTCGCGAGCGGGAAGCCGATCGCTTTCGAGACGAACGGCACGGTGCGCGAAGCGCGAGGGTTCGCCTCGATCACGAACAGTTCGTCGCCGCCGACGACCGCGAACTGGATGTTGATCAGCCCGATCACGCCCAGGGACAGCGCGATCTGCGACGTCTGTTCACAGATCCGCGCGAGCATCGGGCCGCCGAGCGAGTGCGGCGGCAGCACGCACGCCGAATCGCCTGAGTGGATCCCGGCCTCCTCGACGTGCTGCATGATCCCGGCGACCCAGACCTCGGTGCCGTCGCAGAGCGCGTCGACATCGACCTCGATCGCGTTCTCCAGGAAACGATCGAGATAGATCTCGCGACCGTCCGCGCCGGCGGTTGAACGCTCCAGGTAGTCGGCGAGCGCTTCGGTCGAGTAGACGATCTCCATCGCCCGCCCACCGAGGACGTAGCTCGGGCGGACCAGCAGCGGAAAGCCGACGCGCTCCGCTTCGCGGAGCGCGTCGGGGATGCTCTGGGCCGTGGCGAAGGGCGCGGCCTTGCAGCCCGACGCGGCGAGGAGGGCGCCAAAGCGGCCGCGGTCCTCGGCGGCGTCGATCGCGTCCACTCCGGTGCCGAGGAGCTTGACGCCGGCCTGCTCGAGGCCGGCTGCCAGCCGAAGCGGCGTCTGGCCGCCGAACTGCACGATGACGCCCTCGGGCTGCTCGAGCTCGATGACGCCGAGCACGTCCTCGAGGGTCAGCGGCTCGAAGTAGAGGCGGTCGGAGGTGTCGTAGTCGGTCGAGAC
>CAYQZU010000027.1:0-6776 GCA_964422115.1 uncultured Solirubrobacteraceae bacterium
ACCTGATCGTCGACATGGACGCCGTCCACTGGAAGAAGATCCAGTCGGTCACGCCATGGCTGATCGGCAAGGAGCCGGTCCCTGAGCGCGAGTATCTGGTGGACCGCGAGTCGATGGTCGACGTGACGCAGTCGATGGCCTGCATCCAATGCGGAGCGTGCGTGTCGGACTGCTTGGCGATGGAGGTCGAGCCAGACTTCACCGGACCGGCAGCGCTCGCCAAGGCCTACAGGTTCGTCGGCGATCCGCGCGACGACGAGCACTACGAGCGGCTCAAGTACCTCGCCGAGGATCCGAGCGGCATGTACACCTGCACGCACTGCTTCAAATGCGTTGACGCGTGTCCGAAGGGCGTCAATCCGATGGGCCAGATCATGCGGCTGCGGCGAATCGCAGGCTCCGATTTCGACATCAACGACCGCAACAACGGCTACCGCCACGAGCACGCGTTCGTCGACAACATCAAGCGCAACGGCCTGCTGCACGAGGCCGACCTGCTGCCCGACAGCTACGGCGGGAAGTTTCACCCCAACGCCGTACCGGAACTCCTCGCCTCGCTGCCCGTTGTGATCCGGGGCCTCCTACGCCGCAAGATCACACCCGCGAAGGCGCTGCTTCACCCGCACAAGGCGTCGAAGGATCTTCGCGCACTGTTCGACCGGATCGAAGGTGAGCCCGAGCGCTACGAGCTGAACCTGTACGTGTCGGGTGACGACAAGGACAACGCCCCGGCGCCGACGGCCAAGGGGGGTAAGGAATGAAGGTCGCCTACTGGCCCGGCTGCGTCAGCCGAGGTTTCACCCCTGAGCTCCACGGATCGATGGCGCAGGTCGCGCCGCTGCTCGGGATCGAGCTGCTCGAGCTCGACCGCGCCAACTGCTGCGGCGCCGGCGTGATCGCCGAGCACAACCAGGAGCTGGCCGACACGCTGAACGCCCGCACGTTCGCGATGGCCCAGCAGACCGACGGCGAGCTGATGATGAACGTCTGCTCGACCTGTCAGGGCGCGCAGAGCGAATGCCAGGAGCGACTCGACGCCAACGCGGTCTACCGCGAGCACGTCAACGAGTCGCTGTCCGCGTCCGGCCTCCATTACGAGCAGGGAATCGTCAACAAGAACTTCCTCTGGGTCCTGGTCGAGGACATCGGCCTGAGGCAGCTGCGCAAGTTGGTCAAGCGACCGCTGACGAACCTCCGCGTGGGCCCTTTCTACGGCTGCTACATCGTTCGCCCCGCTGCGCGCGTGGGGATCGACGAGAAACATCCGCGCGACGACTACCTCGCCCAGGTGATCGATGCGCTCGGAGGCACGGTCATCGACTATGCCGGCTCTCACAAATGCTGCGGCTTCCCGATCATCACGATGAACAAGACGGCCTCCCTCAAGCAGGCCGGCCGCCACCTCGGCGACGCGATCGATGCCGACGCCGATTGCCTCGTGACACCCTGCCCGCTCTGCCACCTGAACCTCGACCTCCAGCAGCCGGTCGCCGCGACCGTTGTCGGTCGCGAGCTCGGAATGCCGGTGCTTCACCTCCCCCAGCTCGTCGGGCTCGCGCTCGGCCTCTCGCCCAAGGAGCTCGGGATGGGTCGCCACATCGTCAAGCCGAAGACCGTGATCGACTGGTCGGAGACTGTGGTGGCGGGGGTGGCTCCGGTCCCCGCCTAGCGGCGGGGATCCTCGCCGGGCGCAGCGGGCGCTTGGTGGGTCCGTGGTAGGGCTTGGGCTGGGCGGGATTCGGGGTCTTGGGGCGCCGCGGGTTGGGTCGCGACGGGATTCGGGGTCTTTTCTACGGCGCGGGTTGGGTCGGGCGGGAGGCGCGGGCGGTGGCGGCGCGGGAGGTGTGTGAACCGGCCTGACCGCCACTCAGGGAAGCGTTGGACGCTGCGCGCGACAGCGGACGAAACCGCCTGCGGCGAGCAGGCCGAGGGCGACTTCGGCGATCCACACCGCTTGTGGAGTGAGCAGCTGATTGGTGGCGAGTCTGGCGAGGGGCTCGAAGAGGAGCGCGCCGGCGACGGCTGCCGCGGCGAGGGGTGAACGGCGCTCGCGCCAGCGGTGGCCGAGGAGGCCGAACAGCGGCGCCGTGAGGAGGCCGCCGATGATCACCTCGCGGTTCGAGTCGATCAGCGCGATCCAGTCGGCGGGGAAGCGGCTGAGCGCGACGCCTTCTAATGGGCTCAGCGTGAGCACGAAATAGCTGAGCAAGGCCGACACGATCACGGTCGTGCCGAGCATCGCCGCCGTGCGCGGGCGGGCTTGGGTCGTGCCGAACGCGAACGGGAGGATCAGCCACGGCGCCGACATATGGCTGACCGAGGCCGACCAGGGATCGAGCGCGATCAGGCTGCCGAGGTACTGGTCGGCACCACCGAAGGCGAACCCCACAACCGCGGCGACCAGGAACACCACGCGCTCACTGCACCTAGCCGGAGACGCTCCCCGTGCCTGCGCGCCGGTCGATGCGGAAGGACCGACTGGCGCCCGCTCTACGATGGCCGTGACGTGACGACGAGTGAGCCCCCGGGACCGAGCACGAGCAACACGCCGTTTGCGCGGTTCGTGCGTGGGTCGCTGGTTGGTGCGGAGGAGGGGCTCTATGTGATCGTTGCGCTGCTGCTGGTGACGGCGGCAGTGCTGATCGTCGTGGGCGCCGTGCACCAGGTGGTGCACGACATCACGCGCACGCACCCGCTCGGGGCCGTCGACATCGGCGTAACGCTGCTCGACAGGATCCTGCTCGCGCTGATCGTCGCTGAGCTTCTGCACACGCTGCGCCACGTGGTCCTGCGCGGGGAGATCGTCGCCGAGCCGTTCCTCTTCGTCGGCCTGATCGCGGTCGTGCGGCGGATTCTGATCACGACGGCGCAGCTCGAGCACTATGCGAACCCGAGCACCCACCAGCTGATCGAGCTCGGGGTCCTGGGACTCCTGACACTCTCACTCGCGGTGGCGATCTACCTCGTGCGCCGAAGCGAGCACCAGCCGGCCTGACCGGCTCGGGGCTGGCGCCCTAGGTCTGCGGGGCGGATGCGGTCGGCACGCGGGCGCCCAGGAGGTGGCGCTCGACGAGCAGCTCCGCAATCTGCACGGCGTTCAACGCGGCGCCCTTGCGGAGGTTGTCGCCGACCACGAACAGGTTCAGCGAGCGCGGGTCCGCGAGATCACGCCGCAGGCGGCCGACGGCCACCTCGTCGCGGCCGGCATAGGCGACCGGCGTCGGCAGCGCGTCGAGTACCACGTTCGGGAACGCTTCGAGCGCGGCCGTCGCAGCGTCGAGACCGACCTCGCGCTCGAAGGTAGCGCGCAGCTCGATCGCGTGCCCGACCATCACGGGAACGCGAACGCAAGTCGGGCTCACCTCCAGCGTCGGAAGCTCGAGGATCTTGCGCGACTCGTTGACGAGCTTCATCTCCTCGTCGGTGTAGCCGTCGCCCGCTTCGGCGCCGAGCCACGGGACGACGTTGAAGGCGAGCGGCGCGGCATGCACGCTGAAGTCGATCTCGGCGATCGCCGCCGCTCCATCGCTCAACAGGAGGTGGCGCGTCTCGTGGAGCACGGGGATCTGCGCGGCGAGCTCGTCGATTCCCTTCTGGCCCGCGCCGCCGGCCGCCTGGAAGCTCGTCGCCACAACGGCGAGGAGGCCGAAGGCGTCGTGGAGCGCCTTGAGCGGCAGCATGATCGTCATCGTCGTGCAGTTCGGGTTCGCGACGATCCCGCGAGCGATCCCGTCGAGGGCGTGCGGATTGACCTCGCTCACCACCAGCGGCACATCCGGGTGCATCCGCCACGCGCTCGAGTTGTCGATGACGACAGCGCCGGCAGCGGCGAACCGTGGCGCCCACTCGCGCGAGAGACTGCCACCGGCCGAGAAAAGCGCGACGTCAAAGCCCGCGATCGTCTCCTCGTGCAGCGGCTGAACCTCGCCGACCCCATCGATCATGCGCCCCACGGAGCGCTCTGAGGCGAACGGGACCACCTCCGACGCCGGAAACCCGCGATCAGCAATCAGGGTGAGCATCACGGCACCGACGGCGCCGGTGGCGCCGACGACGGCCACGCGCGGACCGCGGCTCATCGCGGCCCCGCGAACGGATCCTCGGGAAGGATCGTGTCCTCGCCCGCCAGCTCGAAGGCAGCATGCAGCACACGCACCGCGTCGGGCACACGATCCCCCGGAATCACGCAGGAGATCTTGATCGGCGACGTCGAGATCATCTCGATGTTGACCCCCACTTCCCCGAGTACCTTGAAGACCTTCGCCGCGACGCCCGGATGGCTGCGCATCCCCGCGCCGACGATCGAAACCTTGCCCATCTCCTCGTCCATCGCTACCCCGCCGATTCCGACCTCCGACACCACGCCGTCGAGCGCGGCGCGCGCGCTGCGAATGTCGTCGCGCGCGACCGTGAACGACATGTCGGCGCGGCGCCCGTCAGCAAGCGGCTCGTTCTGGATGATCATGTCGACGTTCACGTTCGCCTCGGCGAGCGCGCCGAAGATCCGCCCCGCGATCCCGGGCTCGTCGGGGACGCCCAGCAGCGTGATCCGGGCTTCGCCGGTCGAATGCGTGACTGCGGTAACGAGTGGCTGTTCCAAGGTCTCCTGCTCCGAGACCACGACGGTACCCGGGCCGTCGTCGTAGCTCGACCGGCAGTGGATCCGCACACCGTGGTTGCGGGCGTACTCCACGGAGCGTAGCTGGAGGACCCCCGCTCCGGAGGCCGACATCTCGAGCATCTCCTCGAAGGACACGATGGGCAGAAGGCGGGCATCCGGCACGATCCGCGGATCGGCGCTGAACACGCCGGCGACATCGGTGTAGATCTCGCACTCCTCGGCACCGAGGGCGGCGGCGAGCGCGACAGCCGTCGTGTCCGAGCCACCGCGGCCGAGCGTCGTCACGTCGCGACTCGTCGAGACACCCTGAAAGCCCGCGACAAGCACGATCTTGTCGTCGGCGAGCGCGGCGGCGATCCGCTCGCTGCGCACGTCGAGAATCCGCGCCTTGGTGTGCGAGGTATCGGTGACAATGCCCGCCTGTGAGCCGGTCAGCGAGAGCGCCTGATGCCCGAGATCGTGGATCGCCATCGCGCAGAGCGCGCAGGAGATCCGCTCGCCGGTCGAGAGCAGCATGTCCATCTCGCGCGGGTCGGGCGCCGGCGAGACCTCCTCGGCCATCGCGATCAGCTCGTCGGTCGTCTTCCCACGCGCTGAGAGGACGGACACCACTTGGTAGCCGGACTCGCGCTTCGCGACGATCCGCCGCGCTGCACGCTTGATCCGCTCGGCGTCGGCCACCGAGGTACCGCCGAACTTCATCACGATCGTTGCCATGGCCGGAGGATACGGTGCGGCGGCCGCGGCGCGACGCGCGAAACCCGGCCCTTCGGCTACACGGCGCGGCGGCCTGAGAACGCGCGCCCGAGCGTCACCTCGTCGGCGTACTCGAGATCCGCTCCGACCGGCAGACCGCTCGCAAGGCGGGTCACCGACACCTGCGGCGCCCGTTCGCGCAGGCCCTGCGCGATGTGAAGCGCAGTAGCTTCGCCGGTGGTCGTCGGATTCGTGGCAAGAACCACCTCGCGGACCTCGCTGCCGGGCCCGTCGACGCGCGCGAACAGTTCAGCGATCCGTAGATCGTCGGCATCGACGCCGTCGATCGGTGACAGCGCGCCGCCGAGGACGTGGTAGCGCCCGCGGTACTCGTGCGTGCGCTCGAGCGCGATCACGTCGGAGGGCTCCTCGACGACACAGATGACAGACATGTCGCGACGGTCGTCCTCGCAGATCCGGCAGCGGGGACCCTCCGCCAGGTTGCAACAGACCTCGCACAGCCCGATCCGCTCCTTGACGTCGCGGATCGCCTGGGCCAGCGCCGCTGCGTCCTCGCCAGGCGCGCGCAGGATGTGGAACGCGAGGCGCTGCGCAGTGCGGCTCCCAACGCCGGGGAGCTTTGAGAGCTCGCTGACCAGCCGCTGGATCGGGGGTGCGTAAACCGACAAGGATCAAAGGCCGGGTAGGCCGAGACCGCCGAGCGAGCTCAGGTCGATGCCGCCGGTCACGCGCTCCATGCGCCTGTTGGCGAGCTGTTGGGCGTCCCGGATCGCCTCGTTGACCGCTGCGAGCACGAGATCGGACAGCAGGTCCGGATCGTCGGGATCGATCGCGGCGGACTCGATCCTCACCGACTTCACCTCGAGCGCTCCGCTCATCGTCACGGTCACCATTCCACCGCCGGAGGACGCCTGCACCTCGGCCGCTGCGATCTCCTCCTGCGCAAGCGCCATGTCCGCCTGCATCTTCTGCATCTGCTTCATCATCTGCTGCATGTTGGGCTGGGGCATCAGTGCGCCTCCTCGTCGACGGCAGGGAGCTCCTCGGCATCGAACTCGTCCTTCAAACGTCGCACGAGCTCCTCTTCGGTCAGCGTGACCGGCGCGGCAGAGTCGGCCGCCTCGAGCAACTCGTAGTCGAGCGACAGAGACCGCCCCGTGACCTGGGTCACCGCGTCGCTCAGCGCCGCGCGGCTCGCGCGGTCCTGTGCCTTGCGGCGCAGGAAAGCCGCGTCGGCAGCAAACGCCAGGACCAGTCGGCTACCGTCCAGCTCGACCGGCTGCGCGTCCTCGATCACCGCGCCGAGCATCGCATTTGACGCGCGGAGGGTCGCAACGACGGCGGGCCATGCCTCGACGAGCGTCTGCAGGGTCATTGGAAGGGCGTCGCCGGTCGGCTCGTCGGCTTTCGCCGGCGAGACCGCCGGCTTGGGCGCATC
>CAYQZU010000028.1:0-2937 GCA_964422115.1 uncultured Solirubrobacteraceae bacterium
CGGAGACCCAGCGCTCGCACCGCTTCGACGGCCACTTCCGTCGCCCGCGCGAGGGCAGCCGCCGGCAGCCGCGACGGAAAGAGGTGACACCAGCCGACCCCGAAGCCCCGGCCAGGCGGGCGCAGGCGGTCGGAGAGCGTCAGTAGCCGGATCTCGCCGTCCCGCGCGACCGCAATCGCGTTGAGCTCGGCGCCGTCGACGAACTGCTCGAGCATCGCCGCGCCGGTCCGGGAGAACTTCAGTGTCTCGGGCAGCGCCTCGCGGAGGTCGTGCTCCGAGTTGATGCGGAAGAGGCCGCGCTGCCCGCCCGAGTCGGCCGGCTTGAGCACAGCCGGAGTGCCGATGCGACCGAGCGCACGAGTCGCCGAGGCGAGATCGTTCACCGCGGCAAACCGCGGCTGGGGCAGGTCGTGCTCCTCGAGGCGGTGGCGCATGGCTGACTTGTTCGTCATGACGTAGGCGACTGCCGGGTCGACCCCGGGAAGCCCGAGGCGCCGCGCGATCTCGGCGGCAATCGGAACGGCGCGGTCCGACGAGATGGCGACGACACCGCTCGTGTCGTGCTCCCGCGCCGTTTCGACGACTGCGTCGATGTCGCGGAAGTCGATCAGGCGGGCTATGTCGGCGACCGACAGACCGGGCGCTTCGGGATCGCCGTCGACAGCGAGCACGCGAAGGCCAAGCCGTTGCGCGGTTTCAATCGCCGGCACCTGCGAGACGCTCGCCCCCAGGACGAGCACGGTGCCTGCGTCGAGCCGAGTGGTGGTGGTCATATTGCGATCTTACCTATTAACAAGGTGGAGAAGTTGCGCAGCTATGAGTGAAGCTGATAATGTCGATAAAGATGATCGAATCACTTGAGAATAGAAACGGGATCGCCGGAAGAGTCGCACCGGTCGCGGTGCTTGCCGTGGACGCATCGCCGGAAGGCGGTGGCAGGACACGCAGCGCTGTGGGGGCGGTAAGCGCAGCCGCCGGCGAGCTGGGGGCGGTGCTCGAGACGATCGGCCTGGCCGAGCCCGACGGGCCGGAGCGTGTTCTTCGCGCCCTCGCGCAGGCGGAGGCGGTGGTCATCGGCGCTCCTGTCTATCGCGCGACTGCGGCCGCTCCGCTCAAGCAACTGCTCGACGCGATCCCTCGCGGTGCAGAGGAGCGCGACTCGCCGCTGGCGGCAAAGCCGGTCGTGATCGTCCACACCGGTGCGAGCCTGCATCACTTCCTGGCTCTCGACTCGCTGCGAAGCGTGCTCGCCGGCTTCTTCGCAGCGCACGTCGTCTCGCCGGGGCTCTACGTGCCTCGCGCGGGATTCGCGGACGACGGCACGCTGCTCGAGCCCTACGCGTCGCAGGCCCGGACGCAGGGAGCGGGGCTCGTCGAGCTCGCGCTCGCGATCAGGGGGAGCGCAGCTCTTTCCGCCGTGAGGCCGCAGGCATGACGCTGACGACGAAGGTGACCACGGTTGCCGGTGCGCGGCCCACCGCCGCCCAGCCGCATGAAAGTGGCGCCAAGGCGTCGGCCCGCGAGACGTTCACGCCGGCGGCGCCCGGCGCGCGCCTTGGCGGGCTGCGGCGCCTGCGCTCGCCGCTTGGCATCTACACGACTCCGGTCGCCCTCACCTTGCTGTGGCAGCTCATGTGCTCGACAGGTCGCGTCCCGATGACGATCGCGGCGTCGCCGATCCAGGTCGTGCAAGCCGGCATCCATCTCTGGCAGGTCGGAGCCCCTTCGACGCTCGGAGAGGATCTGCGCGTCTCCCTCACACGTGCGCTTGTCGGCCTCGCGGTCGGCGCCAGCGTTGCAGCCCTGATGGCGACGATCGCCGGGCTGTCGAGGTTCGGCGAGCAGCTCTTCAACGGCCCGGTGCAGATCTTCAACACCGTCCCGTTTCTCGCGCTGCTGCCGGTGATGATCATGTGGTTCGGGATCGGCGAGGAGTCGAAGGTGCTGCTGATCGCGCTCGGCGCCGGCATCCCCGTCTACATCAACCTGTTTGCAGGCATCCGCGGCGTCGACCAGCGGCTCGTCGAGATGGCGGCCGTCTCCGGCGCGGGCCGTTGGCGGCTCGTCTTCCGGGTGCTCCTGCCTGGCGCGCTTCCCGGGGCGCTCGTCGGGCTTCGCTTTGCCCTCGCCTACAGCATCCTCGGCCTTGTCGTCGCCGAGCAGATCAACGCCACATCGGGGATCGGCTTCATGATCACGCAGGCACAGACGTACGACCGGCTGGACGAGATGTTCCTCGGGCTCGCGATCTACGCGGTCCTTGGGCTAGCGGCCGACCAGATCGTGCGTGCGCTCGAGCGGGCGCTCCTTGTCTGGCGGCCGGCCTTCGGAGCGACGCGGTGAGCGCCGTCAGCTATGCGCCCGAGCGCGAGTCGGCGCGGCCCGAGCCTGCCGCGGTCAGCATCAGCGGCCTCGTGCGCCGGTTCGGTGAGCGGACGGTGATCGACCATCTCGACCTCGAGCTCTCCCGGTCCGAGTTCGCGATCCTGGTCGGGCAGTCGGGTTGCGGCAAGAGCACGCTGCTCCGGCTGCTCGCGGGCCTCGACCATCCCGATGGCGGCGAGGCGTCCGTGCCACGCCGCCGGGCGGTCGTCTTCCAGGAGCCGCGCCTCTTGCCGTGGCAGCGGGTCTGGCGAAACGTGACGATCGGGACGCACGGGCGCTATGCCCGCGCGATCGCGCGCGACGTCCTGGAAGAGGTCGGTCTCGCTGCGCATGCGGACGCTTGGCCGAAGACGCTGTCCGGCGGTGAGGCGCAGCGTGTCGCTCTGGCACGTGCGCTCGTCTCCGAGCCGGAGCTCGTGCTTCTCGATGAGCCGTTCGCGGCACTCGATGCGATCACCCGTCTTCGCATGCACGACCTCGTTCGCGCTTTGCGCGCGCGGCACGAGGCGACGATGTTGCTCGTCACGCACGACGTGGACGAAGCGATCGCGC